>NZ_JBVKBU010000023.1:0-131703 GCF_055638955.1 Streptomyces sp. NPDC111507
CATGGTGGGCGGCTGGTGGTGGTGCCGCAGGCGGTGACGCGTGCGCCGGAGGAGTTCTTGGATCTGCTGGTCGGGGAGGAGGTGTCGGTTCTTTCTCAGACGCCGACTGCTTTCCGGTCCCTGGTCGCGGCCGCCGCCTCCGGTGACCGCCGGGTCAAGCGGCTGAGCCTGCGCGCGGTGATTTTCGCGGGGGAGAAGCTGGAGGTCTCCGAACTCCAGCCATGGACGGACAGACTGGGCCTCGGTCGCACCTCGCTCGTCAACATGTACGGCATCACCGAGACCACCGTCCACACCACCTACCACCGGCTCACCAAGAGGGACTTCGCACCGGGCGCGGGCAACCCGGTCGGCCGTCCGCTGGCCGACCTGACCGTGCACCTGCTCGACGCCCAGGGCGCCGAGGTGCCCGTCGGCACCGAGGGCGAGATCCATGTGGCGGGTCCGGGTGTGGCGCGGGGTTACCTCGGACGTCCGGACCTGACCGCGGAGCGGTTCGTGCCGAACCCGTTCGGGCCGGCCGGCGGCCGGATGTACCGCAGTGGTGACCTCGCCCGCCGCCGTGAGGACGGCAGCCTCGAGTTCCTGGGCCGTATCGACGACCAGGTCAAGATCCGCGGCTACCGCATCGAACTGGGCGAGATCTCGGCCGCGTTGACGGCGCACGAGGACATCGCCCAGGCCGTCGTGGTCGTCCGCGAGGACACCCCCGGCGACAAGCGACTCGTCGGCTACCTCGTCGCGGCCGGGCAGTTCCTCCCCGACGCGGGCGCCCTGCGCGCACACTTGGCGCGGACCCTGCCCGAGTACATGGTTCCGGCCGCCTTCGTGGCGCTCGACACCCTCCCGCTCACCACCAACGGCAAGCTCGACAAGCGCGCCCTGCCCGCCCCGGAGGAGGGCGGTCAGCTCCGCACGGCCGCCGGGTACGTCGCTCCCCGCACGGCCATCGAGGCCCAGGTCGCCGCGGTGTTCCAGTCGGTGCTCGGCGTCGATAGGGCCGGCGTCCACGACAGCTTCTTCGACCTCGGCGGCGACTCCATCCGGGCCGTACTGCTCGTGGGCACACTGCGGGACGCCGGGTACGAGCTGAGCGTGCGCGAGCTCATGGAGCGGCCGGTCCTCGGCCCGCTCGCCGAGCTGCTCGCGGGGCGCACCGGTGCCGCGCCCGCCGCCGTCCCGGCCCGGGTCGCGCCGTACGCCCAGATATCCACCGCAGACCGTGAGCTGCTGCCCGCCGGTGTGGTGGACGCCTATCCGCTGACGCAGAACCAGCTCGGCATGCAGATCGAGATGCTGTCGGCGCCCGAGCGGCCCGACTACCACCTGGTGACCAGCCTGCGGCTGCGCGACGCACGGCCCTTCGACGCCGCCGCGTTCCAGCGTGCCCTGGACGCCTTGGTGGCCCGGCACGACGTGCTGCGCACCAGCGTCGACCTCGACACCTACAGCGTCCCGCTGCAACTGGTGCACGGCACCGCGGAACTCCGGCTGAAGGTTGTCGACCTGACCGGGCTCGGCGAGGCCGGTGCCAGGGCCGCCATCGAGGCCTACGTCGACGAGCGTGGCCGGACCGCGCTCGATCCGGCCGCCGCGCCCCTGCTGGACGTCACCGTCCACCTGTGCGCCGACGGGAGCCGCCAGCTCACCGCCGTCAACTCCCATGTGATCCTGGACGGCTGGAGCCTGGGCGGGCTGCTCACCGAACTGCTCGCGCTGTACGACGGGGCCTTGGCCGGGAAGCTGCCCGCCCACGAGGCGCCCGCCGTGCGGTTCGCCGACACCGTCGCCGCCGAGGCGCGGGCCCTGGAGTCGGAGGAGGACCGGGCCCACTGGCAGGCCGTCGTCGCCGGGCACGAGCGGTTCGCGCTGCCGGCCGGCTGGGGCGAGACCGACCCGGACGCGTCCGAGGAGATGTACCTCCTCGACGTCGGCTACGCCGACCTGACCGAGGGCCTGGAGCGGCTCGCCGCGCAGGCCCAGGCGCCGATGAAGAGCGTGCTGCTCGCGGCCCATCTCAAGGCGCTCAGCCTGCTCACTCCCGAGGCCGCCTTCCTGACCGGTCTCACCTCGCACGTGCGGCCCGAGGCGGCCGGCGCCGACCGGGTGCACGGCATGTTCCTGAACATCCAGCCCATCGGGTACACCGACGGCGCCCGCACCTGGCGCGACCTCGTCGAGCGGACCCTCGCCGCGGAGCTCGTCGGCTGGCGGCACCGGCACTTCCCGATGCCCGCCATCCAGCGGGAGTTCGGCGACGGCTCCCGGCTGGTCGAGGTGTACTTCAGCTATCAGGACTTCACCTCGGTCGTCGCCGGGCAGCAGGACCTGGGCGCCCGGGTCGACGCGGATGCCAGCACCGGCGCCAGCTCCAACGAGTTCGGCTTCTCCGTCGGCACCGCCCCCGGCCGGCTCCAGCTGCGCTGCGCGCCCCGCGCGGTCGGCCGGGCCCATGGCGAGCGGATCGCCGCCCTCTACCGCCAGGTCCTGGTGGAGATGGCGGGCGGTGCGGACGGCGACGCCCGCTCCGGCTGCCTGCCGCCCGCCGAGACCGGCCGGATCGCGGGCTGGGAGGCGGCTCCCGAGGGGGCGACCGCCGACCGCCCGGTGTACGAGGTGTTCGCCGAGCGGGCCGCCCGCACCCCGGACGCCGTCGCGGTCGCCGGGGACGGATTCTCCCTGACCTACGCCGAGTTGGAGGCGCGCAGCAATCAGATCGCGCACCACCTGCTCGCCCAGGGAGTCGGCACCGAGTCGCTCGTCGGTGTGCTCCTCGACCGGGGCCCGGACCTGCACGCCGCGCTGCTCGGCGTGTGGAAGGCCGGAGCGGCCTACATCCCGCTCGACCCGGCGTTCCCGGCCGCCCGTATCGAGACGATGCTCGACGACGCGGGCGCCACCCTCGCGCTGACCGGCACCGGGTACACCGACCGGTTCGCCGCCGGGGTCACGGTCGTCGACCTGGCGGCCGACGCCGCCGCGATCGCGGCCCGGCCGGCGGCCCCCGCCGGCGTCCCCAGCGAACCGGACCGGCTCGCCTACGTCATCTACACCTCGGGCTCCACCGGCCGCCCCAAGGGGGTCGCGGTCTCCCACCGGGGGCTCGCCAACCATCTGGGCTGGGCGGTCCGCGAACTCGTCGGCGCGGGCACCGGCGGCGGCGCGGTCTTCTCCTCGGTCGCCTTCGACCTGGTCGTCCCCAACCTGTGGGCGCCGCTGCTCACCGGCCGGCCCGTGGTGCTGCTGCCGCAGGACCTCGACCTGTCCGAGCTGGGGGAGCGGCTGCTCGCCCATGGCCCGTACGCCTTCCTCAAGCTCACCCCCGGCCACCTGGAGGTGCTCTCGCACCAGGTGAGCGACGAGCAGGCCCGGGACCTCGCCGGAGTGATCGTGGTCGCGGGCGAGGCGCTCCAGGGCGAACTCGCCTCCCGCTGGACCGAGGTGCTGGGAGCGGGACGGCTCATCAACGAGTACGGGCCGACCGAGGCCTCCGTCGGCACCAGTGTCCTTCCGCTGACGTGGCCTCTCGCCGCCGAGGTGGTGCCGATCGGGCGCCCGCTTCCCGGCATGGTGATGCGCGTCCTGGACGGCGGGATGCGCCGGGTGCCGGCCGGGGCCGTCGGCGAGCTGTACGTCGGCGGCACCGGAGTCGCCCGCGGCTACATCGGCCGCGCCGCCCTGACCGCCGAGACGTTCCTGCCCGACCCATACGGCCCCCCGGGCGCTCGGATCTACCGCACCGGCGACCTGGCGCGCTGGCTGGCCGACGGCACGGTCGAGTTCCTCGGCCGCGCCGACGACCAGGTCAAGATCCGCGGCTACCGGGTGGAGACCGGCGAGATCCAGGCCGTCCTGCTCGGCCACCCGGCGGTCCGCGCGGCTTTCGTCACTGGTCGCGAGCACGCCCCGGGCGATGTGCGGCTCGCCGCGTACGTGGTGCTCGACGAGGCCGTCGAGGCGGGCGCGCTCGCCCGGCACTGCACCGGGAAGCTGCCCGACTACATGGTCCCGGCGACGTTCACGGTCCTCGACTCGATGCCGCTGAACGCCAACGGGAAGGTCGACCGCAAGGCGCTGCCCGACCCCGAAGAGGCCGACAGCGAGGGCGAGTTCGTGGAGCCCGCCACCCCGACCGAGACCGCCCTCGCGGCCATCTGGTCGAGGGTGCTCGGGGTGGAGCGGGTGGGCGCCACCGACAGCTTCTTCGCCCGTGGCGGCCACTCCATTCTGGTCATCCAGGTGGTCGCCGCCGCACGCGAGGCCCAGCTGCCGCTCTCGCTGTTCATGCTCTACCAGCACGAGACGCTGGCGGAGCTGGCGGCGGCCGTCGACGAGGCGGTCGCGGCCGCCGCGCCCAAGCCCGCCCCCGTGCCCGCCCCGGCGAGCCTGCTGCCGGTGCCGGCCGAGGTGTTGGAGCGGTACCGGGTGCCCGGGGTCAGCGTCGCCGTCATCATCGGCGGCGAACTGGTCGCCGCCGAGGCGCACGGCCTCGCCGCGGGTGGGGTCCCGGTCACGCCGGTCACGACGTTCCAGGTCGGTTCGCTCAGCAAGCACGTCACCGCCTTCGGCGCGCTGCGGCTGGTCGGGGACGGGGTGCTCGCCCTCGACGAGGACGTCAACACCTATCTGCGCGGATGGCGCGTGCCGGACGGTGAGGTCCCGGTCACGGTACGGCAGTTGCTCGGCCACCTGGCCGGTCTCACGCCGACCCCGGGCAAGGGCTTCCAGCCCGGCGACGCGGTACCGACCCTGCTCGACCTGCTGCACGGCAGCGGGCCCGCGACGACCGCCCCGGTCGGCCGGGACCTCGAACCCGGCACGGTCTTCCGCAAGGCCAACGTCCATTACTCGGTGCTCCAGCAGGCCATGACGGACGCCACCGGCGAGCCGTTCCACCAGCTGATGCGGACCCTGGTGCTCGACCCGCTCGGCATGCGGGACAGCAGCTTCGACCAGGGCTTCCCTGTCATGCCGGGGCGCGTGGGCAAGGTCGCGCTCGGTCACGACGCCGAGGGCCGGCAGATCGAGGGCGGCCGCCGGATCCGCCCCGACGCGGCTGCCGCCGGCCTCTGGTCCACCGCGCCCGACCTCGCCAAGCTGGCCCTGGAGATCCGCCGTTCGGCGCTCGGCAGGCCGCTCGCGCTGCTGCGTGAGGAGACGGCGGCCGAGCTGCTCACGCCCCACCGGGACACCTTCTACGGTCTGGGCACCGTGGTCGACGCCACCGGCGCCGACACCCAGTTCGGTCACGGCGGCACCCCGACGGGGTACCACGGGGTGTCCGTCACCCGGCTCACCGCGGGCTCCGGACTGGTCGTGCTGACCAACGGGGACGCGGGCGAGCACGTGGTCAAGGCAATCGCCGCCGCCATGGACACCGTCTGACCCCGCCCCTTTCCGGTGGCCGGTCCGGCAGGGCCTCGTTGGTCCGACCCGTCGGACCGGCCGCCATCGACGCACCCCAGGAGCACACCGTGACCCCTCGGCACCTCATCTCCCTCGACGACCTCTCCGACGCTGAACTCCGCGCGATCGTGGCCCGCGGCGCCGACTTCTCCGCCGGCACCGCCGCCCACGGAGCCCCGCTGGCCGGCACCGTCACCGGCGTCTACTTCCGCAAGACCTCCACCCGGACCCGTACCGCCTTCTCGGCCGGGGCGCTGCGGCTCGGCGGCCAGATCCTCTCGTACGGGCCGGACGACCTGCAGCTGAACACCGGCGAGACCACCGAGGACACCGGCCGGGTCTTCTCCCGGATGCTGGACGTGCTGGTCGCACGGACCGCGGGCGACCCCGCCGAGCTGCGCGGCTGGGCCGCACAGCGGCGGATGTCGGTGGTCAACGCGATGAGCGCGGACGAGCACCCCACGCAGGGCCTCACCGATCTCACCACGCTGCTGCGGCGGTTCGGCCGGGTCGACGGGCTGCGGGTGCTGTACCTCGGCGAGGGCAACAACACCGCCGCCGCGCTCGCCCTCGGCCTGAGCCGCTTCAACGGCACCACGCTGGAGCTGCGGACGCCGCAGGGGTACGGGCTGGCCGGGCAGGTACGGCGCCGGGCGGACGAACAGGCCGCGCGGACCGGCTCGTCGGTTGTCGAGCACCACCACATGGACGCCCTCCCGGACGACTTCGACGTCATCTACACCACGCGCTGGCAGACCACCGGCACCGCCAAGGCCGACCCGGACTGGCGCGCCGGCTTCGTGCCGTTCCGGGTCACCGCCGACCTGTGGAAGACCAGCCCGCGCGCGGTCTTCATGCACGACCTGCCCGCGCACCGCGGCGAGGAGGTGGCCGCCGACGTCCTGGACGGGCGCCACAGCATCGCCTTCGACCAGGCGGAGAACAAGATGCACAGCGCGATGGCGGTCCTGGAGTGGTGCCGCCTCGGCACCGTCGGCGGCGTCCCGTGTTCCGAGCCGGTGGCCGTGGGGGCGGGCCGGTGACCCTGCTCGACCAGGCCGAGGTCCCCGAGGAGGCCGAGAAGCCGCCCCCGCTGCGCCGCAACAAGAACTTCCTGCTGCTGTGGTCCGGTGCGGGACTGTCCCAGTTCGGCGTCCGGGCCGCGGTCTCCGCGTACCCGCTGCTGATGCTCTGGTACACGGGCTCGCCCGCCGACGCCGGCCTGGTCGGCTCGGCGGCACTGTTGCCACAGCTGCTCCTGCTGCTGCCGGCCGGCGCGCTGGTGGACCGCTGGGACCGGCGGCGGCTGATGGTGGTGTGCGACGCGGTCGGGCTCGTCTCGATGGGCAGTTTGGCCGCCGCGCTGTGGTTCGGGGCGCTGTCCGTGCCGCACGTGATGGCCGCGGCGTTCCTGGAGGGCGGCGCGGTGATCTTCTACAAGCTCGCCGAGCGGGCCGCCGTACGCCACGTCGTGCACCCCGACCATCTGTCGGCCGCGCTGTCGCAGAACGAGGCGCGCGGCCAGGCCGCCGGGCTGCTCGGGCAGCCGAGCGCGGCGGTCCTCTTCCAGGCGTTCCGCTGGCTGCCGTTCGGGGTGGCAGCGTTCACCCACTTCTTCGCGCTGGTCACGCTGCTGCTCATCCCCAAGTCGTTCCAGGACGAGCGGGACGAGGAGGCCGGACGGTCGGTGCGGGCCGAGATCGGCGAGGGCATCGCCTGGGTGTGGCGACAGCGCTTCATGCGGGCCGCGATCGTCATCGTCGGCGGCAGCAACCTGCTGTTCCAGATCCTCAATCTGGCCCTGGTGCTGATCGTCAAGGAGGGCGGGTACCCGCCTTCGTACATGGCCGTCATCGGGATCGTCGAGGGCGTTGGCGGCGTCCTGGGCGCGCTGACCGCCTCCTGGTTCATGAAGCGGCTGCCGCTGCCCGCGATCCTGATCGGCGCGCTGCTCGGCTGGGCGGGCCTGATCGCCGGGATCGCGCTGACCGGGCAGCCGGTGGTACTCGGCGTGCTGTGCGCGGGCACCAGCTGGGCCGGGGCGCTGCTCAACGTGGCCGCCGGGGTGCACCAGGTCCGGGTGACCCCGGACGAGATGCAGGGCCGCGCGATGAGCGTGTTCGGTCTCGTCGGCTCCGGCATGAACTCCCTGGGAGCCCTTGCCGGCGGGCTGCTGCTGGCTGCGGCGGGCACGTACCGGAGCGTTCTGGGCGTGGCCGCCGCGATGGCCGTCCTCGCCCTCGTGGCCCTGGCCACGCCCGCGGTGCGCAGCATGGGCGCGGAGGAGCGGCAGGGCTGATCCGGCCCGGTCGGCGGGCACCTGGCGGCGTGGGCCGACTCCGGGTGCCCGTCGTCGGCGTACCCGGATATCGAAGGGATATAGAGCCGCACGGAAGGCTCGGAGCACCGGACGCCCCCATGGGTCCGGTGCTCCGCCATGCGGCGCAGCGGGACAACTCCACAGCGTCTGTCTTTCACGTGTAAGAAACTGTTGACAGGTACCTCTGGCACCTGTCATGGTTTTCTTACACATGAAAGAGGTCGCGATGGAAACATTCCTGACCCCGACCGGTGATGAGGTGTTGCAGATGCTGGCAGCGCTCGGGAATCCGCACCGGATGCGGATCGTCGCGGCGCTGTCGGAGGGGCGTAACTACGTCAGTCGGCTCGCCCGCGAGATCGGTATGAGCCGCCCGCTGCTCCATATGCATCTGCAGCGCCTCGAGGCGGCAGGGCTCGTGACCGGAGTACTCGAACTGTCGGAGGGCGGTAAGGCGATGAAGTACTTCGAAGTCACCCCCTTCGTCCTGCATCTGACCCCCGAGACCGTGGCCGCCGCGGCCCGGACCCTGACCGATCAGGACGAGAGCAAGAACGAGACCGCGAGCACCACAAAGGGAGCGAAGTGAACGGGTACGAGACGGTGAAGCTGGCCAGTGATCCGTGGAGCGACGACTCGACGGGCCTCGTGGCGTCGGGCGGCGTCTTCCTGCTGCTGATCGTGATCGTCTGGCAGATCGCCGCCACCTGGCGGGCCCGCATGCTGGCCGCCCGGGAGGACGAGTACCGCCGGCTCACCGCCAAGTACGCCCAACTGCTCGAGGACAACGTGGAGCTTCACCGCCGTACGTCCGAAGAGCTCACGCAGGCGCGTCAGGCCATCGTCTCGATGGAGAAGATGATGCGCGAGATCGAATAGGGCCGAGAGGCCTGGTCCCATCCCCCTGCGTGCCGTGGGCCGCACCACCGAGTTGGCGCTCGGTGGCGCGGCCCGGGCAAGGGAATACACGAAAGTCCCGCACAGCCGATCTTGGTGTCACGGCAAGGCCTAGGAACCGAAGGCCGTGACCCCGGCCGGCGTGCGTCCGCTACCGCACTGCACTCCCCTGCATAGGAGACCATCTCATGCCGAGCATGACACCCCCCACGTCACCGCTGGGGGAAGGGCGCAGGCCGCTGACCGTACGGGTCGCCGGCTGGTCCGCCCGCAATGCCAAGAAGACGATCGGGGGCTGGCTCCTGCTGGTGGTGCTCGCCGTGCTGATCGGCGGTGCGGCCGGGTCCGGCGCGCAGACCTCCGACCCCGGTGAGTCCGGCCGGGCCCAGAAAATCATCCGCGACCAGGACGTCGAGGAGCCCTACCAGGAGTCCGTGCTGGTCGAGGCCAAGAACCGGACCTCCGCGAGGTTCGCCGACGACGTCAAGCTGCAGCGGGCCGCCCGGGACCTGGTCGCCAACCTGAAGGCGACCGGCGCCGCCGCCACCGACGTGGCGTCCCCCCTCGGCGCCGAGGGCGCGGAGCAGATCTCCAAGGACGGCCACTCCGGCCTGGTCGGCTTCACCGTCGCGGGCCCCGAGGAGCAGGTCGACGCGCACTTCGAATCGGTGCTCGCCGCCGTGCAGAAGACCAAGGCCGCCCACCCGGACGTGCGCATCGCCGAGGCCGGCGACCTGTCCCTGCAGACGGCCGTCAACGATGCCGCCGACAAGGACCTCGCCAAGGCGGAGCTGACCTCGCTGCCGCTCACCCTGATCATCCTGCTGGTGGTCTTCGGCGCCCTGGTCGCCGCCGGCATCCCGGTGCTGCTCGCCGTCACCTCGGTGCTCGCCGCCCTCGGCCTGCTCGGCGTCGTGGGCAACTTCATCCCCGCCAACAGCACGGTCTCCTCCGTGGTCCTGCTGATCGGCATGGCGGTCGGCGTCGACTACTCGCTCTTCTACCTGCGCCGCGAACGCGAGGAGCGCGCGGCGGGCAGGTCCGCCATCGAGGCCCTGGAGGCCAGCGCCCGCACCTCCGGCCACGCGGTCGTCGTCTCCGGTATCACCGTGATGCTCTCCGTCGCCGGGCTCTTCATCACCGGCATCGACGTCTTCAACGGCATGGCCGTCGGCACCGTTCTCGTGGTCGGCCTCGCCGTCCTCGGCTCGGTCACCGTACTGCCCGCCACCCTCTCCCTCCTCGGCCGCCGCGTCGACGCGCTGCGCATCCCCCTCCTGGGCCGCCGCCGTACCGCCGCCACCGAGTCCCGTACCTGGACCGCCATCGCCCGCGGCGTGGTGCGCAGGCCGCTGCTGATGGGCGCCGCCGCCGTGGCCCTGCTGCTCGCCCTGGCCGCGCCGGCGCTCCACATGAAGCTCTCCGACCCGGGCCAGACCCGCTCGCTGCCGCGCTCCATCGAGGCCGTCGACGCAGGCGTCCGCATTCAGGAGGCCTTCCCCGGCGGTCCCGCCCCGGCCTCGGTCGTCGTCTGGGGCGAGGGCGCCACCACCGGCAAGGCCGACGCGGCCGTCGCCGAACTGCGCCGCGAGGCCGCCGACAGTCCGGCCCTCGGCGAGCAGATCTCCACCCACAAGGTCGGCGAGGCCCTGGTCATCAAGGTTCCGCTGGCCGGTTCCGGCACCGACAAGGTCTCCACCGACGCGCTCAGGACGCTCCGCGACGACGCCCTGCCGAAGGCCTTCAAGGACACCAAGGGCCTGGAGTACGCCGTCACCGGCTCCATCGCCGGACAGCACGACTTCGCCTCCGCGCTCAGCGGCCGCGCCCCCTGGGTCTTCGCCTTCGTCCTGGTCCTCGCGCTGGTCGTGCTGACCCTCGCCTTCCGCGCGCCGGTCGTCGCCCTCGTCTCCATCGCGCTCAACCTGCTCTCCATCGGGGCGGCCTACGGCCTGGTCGTCCTCGGCTTCCAGAACGGCGGCCTGGGCGGTCTGCTCGGCTTCGACTCCTACGGCGGAATCGTCAGCTGGCTCCCGCTCTTCATGTTCGTGA
This sequence comes from Streptomyces sp. NPDC111507, assembly GCF_055638955.1. Classification (NCBI taxonomy): domain Bacteria; kingdom Bacillati; phylum Actinomycetota; class Actinomycetes; order Kitasatosporales; family Streptomycetaceae; genus Streptomyces; species Streptomyces sp. NPDC111507. The sequence continues at coordinate 10,676 of NZ_JBVKBU010000023.1, forward strand.
TCCTGTTCGGCCTGAGCATGGACTACCACGTCTTCATCCTCAGCCGGGTCCGCGAGCTGTGGCAGCGCGGCGACAGCGCCAAGGACGCGGTGGTCAGCGGGGTCGGCTCCAGCGCCGGCGTCGTCACCAGCGCCGCGGTCGTGATGATCTCCGTCTTCGCGCTCTTCGCCACGATGTCCGGCATCGAGTACAAGATGCTCGGCGTCGGCATGGCCGCCGCGATCGCCATCGACGCGACCATCGTCCGCGGCCTGCTCCTCCCTGCCGCGCTGACCCTCCTCGGCGACCGTGCCTGGGGCAAGCGCCCGCAGGCCGCCACCCCGGCGCCCGTCTCCGCCACCGGCGAACTCGCCGCGCCCGAGGCGGAGTCCGCCGACCTCGCCACGTCCCGCCGATAAGCCGACCACCCGCACGGAAGATGAGAAGGTAGATCCTCGTGAGCATTGACAGCAGGAGCCTCAAGAAGTTCGTCGTGTGCGCGGTGACCGTGGCGGCCGCGGCGGTCGTCACCACCGGCTGCCAGGAGTCGGACGGCCTCGGCAAGTCCGCCTCCAGCTCCAGCCAGTCGTACGACGTGACCGACAAGGTCACCGGGGTGAGCGTCGACAACAACGGTGGGAACATCGAGATCGTGGCCGGCACCGGCAGCGCGATCAAGGTGACCGAGCGGTTGGAGTACAGCGACAGCAAGCCGAAGACCGAGCACTCCGTCTCCGGTGGCGCACTGGCCCTCAAGGGCGGCGACTGCGGCGGCTCCGCCTCCAAGTGCTCCGTGGACTACCGCATCGAGGTGCCGGCCGGCGTCCAGGTCGACGCCAGCACCGGCGGCGGCGACATCACCGGCACCGGCCTCGGCGGCACCGTCGTCGCCAAGACCGGCGGCGGCAACGTCGACGTGGCCTTCGGCACGGCACCCGCCAGCGTCAACGCCGACAGCGAGGGCGGCAACGTGACGGTCAAACTCCCCAAGGGCTCGTACGCCGTCGACGCCTCCACCGACGGCGGCAACAAGAAGGTCGACGTGCCGGTCAACGACGGCTCGGCCAACAAGGTCAAGGCGCACAGCGCGGGCGGCGACGTCACCGTCCAGTCCGCCTAGCCAGGTCCTGCCGGGAACCGGCAGTTCACGAGACTCCTGGAGGGCCGTCTCCGTACGGGGCCTTCACGTCCCCCGTCATGGTCGCGTAACGGAAAAATATAGGCACTCCCGGCAGAGTGAAGCCCCGGACGGATAGCCGTCCGGGGCTTCACCGTTGGCGCGGTGCATCTCGCCGCCTCCACCGAACCACCGCTGACGAGCAGGGAGTTGCCGCGCTCATGACTGTTGTCCAGGCCGCCACCGGCACCGACTGGTTGCGGGTGTTCGCCGTCCGGCCGGCCGCCAGGCTGCGGCTGTTCTGTTTCCCGCACGCGGGCGGCGCGGCCAGCACCTTTCGCGAGCTGGCCCGGCTCGCTCCGCCGGACATCGAGCTGGTGGCCGTTCAGTACCCGGGCCGCCAGGACCGCTACGGCGAACCGCTCGCCGAGACCCTCGAAGAGCTCGCCGCAGGTGTCACCGAGGCCATCAGACCGCGCCTGGACAAGCCCGCCGCGTTCTTCGGCCACAGCATGGGCGGCACCGTCGCGTTCGAGACCGCGCGCCGGCTGCGCGCCACCCACCCGGGTGCCCCCACCCGGCTGTTCGTCTCCGCCCGCAAGGCCCCGCACGTCGACATCAGCCGCGCCGTGAGCTTCAGCGGCGACGCCGATGCCATGGAGTACGTACGCGCCCTCGGCGGCGCCGGGGCCGCCCTGCTCGACAACCCCGAGCTGCGCGAGCTGACGCTGCCCGTGCTGCGCGGTGACTTCCGTCTCATCGAGAAGTACCGCTTCACCGCGGGCGCCCCGCTGACCTGCCCGGTCACCGTCGTCACCGGCGACAGCGACCGCTCCTGCACACCGGACGACGCCGCCCAGTGGGCGCGGCACACCGTGGCCGGACACGAGGTGCACACCCTGCCCGGCGGCCACTTCTACCTGGAGACGGCGGGTGAGCAACTGATGCGGCTGCTCACCGACCGGCTCGCCGCCCAACTGCCCGGGACCGTCCGCGCGACGACCGTGACCGCACCCGCCGACAGGGGGACCCGCCCGTGAACCGCCACCCGTCCGACCCGCCCGCTCCCGCCCTGCGGCGGCTGCCGCTGTCGGTGCCGCAGACCGGAGTCTGGTTCGCGCACGGCCTCGACCGCACCGGCTTCGCCTACAACATCGCCGAGTACTTCGACATCGCGGGCGCGCTCGACCCGAAGCTGATGGAGACCGCCTGGCACCGGCTCCTCACGGACGCCGAGACGCTGCGGGTCCGCCGCGTCGTCGAGGACCCCGACGGGAGCCTCTGGCAGCTCGTCGACGACGGGCCGCTGCCCGGGCTCCCGTACTTCGACCTGCGCACCGAACCGGAGGCGTTCGACGCCGCCCGGGCGTGGATCGACGACGACATGGAGCGCCCGATCGACCTGGCCGAGGGCCACCTCAGCACGTTCGCGCTGTTCCGCGTCGCCGACGACCGCTTCCTCTACTACCAGCGCGTCCACCACATCCTCATCGACGGCTTCGGGGGCTCGCTGATCTCCCGCAAGGTCGCCGACGCCTACACGGAGCTGGCGGGCACCACCGCCGTCGAGGGCGGCCTCGAACCGTTCGCCCCGCTCGCCGAGACCCTCGCCGAGGACGCCGCGTACCGCGCGGGCGAACAGGCCGGTGCCGACCGGGAGTACTGGACCGGGCGGCTCGTCGGGATGCCCTCACCCGCGCTGCTCAGCGACCACCTCTCCGGCGGCCCCGGCGCCGCGGCGGCCCCGCCCGCCGTGCGGATCCGCCGCACCAGCAGGCTGCCGCAGGAGTACGCCGACCGCCTCGCCGTGGCCGCGCGCGGCTGCCGTACCCGCTGGCCGCTGTTCGCCGTCGCCGCCACCGCCGCGTTCCTGCACCGCGTCACCGGACAGCGCGAGGTCGTCGTCGGCCTCCCGGTCACGGGCCGCGCCACCCCCGCGATCCGCCGCACTCCGCTGCTCGCCTCCAACGTGCTGCCGCTGCGCATCGAGGTCGCCCCGGGCGACTCCATGCGTGAGCTGATGCCCCGGGTCACCCGGGAGGCGCGCGGCGCGCTCAAGCACCAGCGGGCCCGCTACGAGGACCTCCGCCGCGACCTGGGCCTGACCGGCAGCGACCACAGCCTGATGGGCCCGGTCGTCAACATCATGGCGTTCGACTACGAGCTGAGGTTCGCGGGCTGTCGCGCCGACATCCACAACCTGGGCCTCGGCCCGGTCGACGACCTGTCCGTCGCCCTCTACGACCGGGGCGACGGCACCGGCCTGCGCATCGACTTCGACGGCAACCCCGAGCGCTACACCGACGCCGACCTCGCCGCCTGCCAGGAGTGGTTCCTGCACTTCCTGGAGGAGGTCACCGAGACACCCGACCGCTCCTTCGCCACGGTCGACCTGCTGCCGGCCGACTCCCTGGCCCAGCTCCTCGACGGCTGGAACGACACCGCGTACCCGGTGCCGGACGACAGTCTCGCCGCCCTCTTCGAGCGGCAGGCCGCCCGCACCCCCGACGCGGTCGCGATCGCCGCGGGCGAGCGGGAGATCACCTACCGGGAGCTCAACTCCCGTGCCAACGCCCTCGCCCGCCGCCTCACCGCGCTGGGCGCCGGCGCGGAGACCCCCGTCGCGATGCTCCTGGAACGCTCGCCGGACGTCGTCGTGGCGACCCTCGCCGTCGTCAAGTCCGGCGCCGCGTACGTGCCGCTGCACGCCGGGTACCCGCCGGAGCGGATGGGCTGGGTGCTCCAGGACACCGGTGCCCCGGTCCTGATCACCGACCGGGACGACGCGGCCCTCGGCTTCGCCGCCGGCGTCACCGTCCTGCGGGTCGCCGGCACCCCCGCCCACGCCGCCGATGCCGACGCCGATCCCGGCAATCTGGAAATCCCCGTCGACAGCGCCCAGTTGGCGTACGTCATCTACACCTCCGGCTCGACGGGCGTGCCCAAGGGTGTCGCCGTCGCGCACCGCGACGTGGCCGCGTTCGCCGCCGACCGGCGCTGGCGGGGCGGCGCCCACGAGCGCCTGCTCATGCACTCCCCGCACGCCTTCGACGCCTCCACCTACGAGATCTGGGTGCCGCTGCTCTCCGGCGGCCGGATCGTCGTCGCTCCGCCGGCCGGGCTCGACGCGCCGGGGCTGCGAGAGCTCGCCGCCCGCCACGGCCTCACCGGGGTCTTCCTGACCACCGCCCTGTTCAACCTGATCGCGGGGGAGGACCCGGCCGCCTTCGCGCCCCTGCGCACCGTCCTGACCGGTGGCGAGGCCGCCACCCCCGCCGCCATGCGCCGGGTCCGCGAGGCGTGCCCCGAGCTCGCGCTCGCCCATGTCTACGGGCCGACCGAGACCACCACCTACGCCACCCACTTCCCGCTCGACACCGTCGACGACGTGCCGCCGATCGGTGCCGCCCTCGACAACATGCGGGCGTACGTCCTGGACGGCGGCCTGCGCCCGGTCCCGGCCGGGGTCGCGGGCGAGCTGTACCTGGCGGGCGCGGGCCTGGCGCGCGGCTATGTGCGCCGCCCGGGTCTGACCGCCGAGCGGTTCGTCGCCGACCCGTTCGGGGCGCCCGGCTCGCGCATGTACCGCACCGGTGACCTGGTGCGCTGGCGCGCCGACGGCGTACTCGTGTACGTGGGCCGCACCGACCACCAGGTGAAGGTGCGCGGCTTCCGCATCGAGCTCGGCGAGATCGAGGCCGCCCTGATGGCGCTCGACGGCGTGGCCCAGACGATCGTCCTCGTCCGCGAGGACCGCCCCGGCGCCCGCCGCCTGGTGGCGTACGTCGTCGGCGAGGACCTCCGGCCGGAGCGGCTGACCGCCGAACTCTCGGGCGAGCTACCTGAGTTCATGGTGCCCGCGGCGATCGTGGCGCTCGACGAGCTGCCGCTGACGCCGAACGGCAAGGTCGACCGCGCGGCGCTGCCCGCCCCCGAGGCCCCCACCGCAGGAGGCGGCCGGGGCCCGGCCGACGCCCGTGAGGAGGTCCTCGCGGCCGCCTTCCAGCAGGTCCTCGGCGTCGCCGGGGCCGGCGTCGAGGACTCCTTCTTCGACCTGGGCGGCGACTCCATCATGGCGATGCAGGTGGTGGCCCGGGTCCGCGAGGCCGGCTTGGTGATCAGCGCCCGCGACGTTTTCCGGCTGCGCACGGCCGCCGCGATCGCCGAGTCCGCACAGCCGGCGCCGGCTGCCCCGGTCCTCTCCGACGAGCCGCTCATCGAGCTGGACGACGACGAACTGGCCGTACTGGAAGCCGGGTTCGCCGACGAGCTCGGCCTGGCTGACGCCGACCTGGTCGTGGAAGCGGGGCACTGACATGACACCGACGACACAGAACACGGCACCGAACACGGCACCGAACACGGCACCGAACACGGCACCGGACACGACACGGGAGACGCCACGCGGGCCGGTCCCGGCCGTCGAGGCATCAAGATCCGCGCCCGCCGCGCGCCCCACCCGCACCCTTCCCGAGGGCATCGAGGAGCTGCTGCCGCTCTCCCCGCTCCAGGAGGGTTTCCTGCTCCACGCCGCCGACGCGCGGGCCGCGGGCGCCGTGGACGCGTACGCCACTCAGATCCGGATCGACCTGCAGGGTGCGCTCGACCGGGCCGCGCTCCGCTCGGCCGCCGAGCGGCTGATCGCCCGGCACACCGCGCTGCGCGCCGCCTTCCGGCACGCGGGGCTCAAGCGTCCGGTCCAACTGGTGCACCGGCATGTGCCCCTCGCTTGGGAGGAGTTCGACCTCGACGGACTCGGCGAGGACGAGCGCGAGGACGAGGCCGCCCGGCTCGCCGCGGCCCAGCGCACCCGGGGCTTCGACCTGTCGCGTCCGCCGCTGCTGCGGTTCGCGCTGCTCGGGCTCGACGCCGGGCGGCACCGGCTGGTGCTGACCGCCCACCACATCCTGTGGGACGGCTGGTCGGTGCCGCTGCTGCTGACCGAGCTGTTCACGCTGTACGCCGACGGCCCGGACGCGGCACTGCCCCCGGCCGTCCCGTACCGCTCCTTCCTCGCCTGGCAGCGTGCCCAGGACCGGCCGGGCGCCGAGAAGGCCTGGGCGGCCGCGCTCGACGGGCTCGCCGAACCCACCCTGTACGCCCCGCACGCGGCCGACCTGCCGCCCGCCCCGCAGGACGAGGTCAGGGCGCGGCTCCCCGCCGCGGTCGCCGACCGGCTCGCCGAGCACGGCCGCCCGCACGGCGTCACCGCCAACACGGTGGTCCAGTTCGCCTGGGGCCTGCTGCTCGGCCGGCTCACCGGCCGCGACGACATCGTCCTCGGCGGCACGGTCTCCGGCCGTCCGGCGCAGCTCGCGGGAGCGGAACGGATGGTGGGGATGCTCCTCAACACCGTCCCGGTCCGGATCCGGCTCCATGAGGACGAGCCCGCCCTGACCGCACTCGCCCGGCTCCAGGCCGAACAGGCCGAACTGCTCGACCACCACCACCTCGGCCTCGTGAGCGTCCAGCGGGCCGCCGGGCACGGCACCCTCTTCGACACCACCACCGTCTTCCAGAACTTCCCGCTCGACCACACGGCCCTCGACGGTCTGCTCTCGCGCGGCGGGCTCCGCCTCACCGGTTACGGCATCGCTGACGCCACGCACTACCCGCTGCGGCTCGCCGTCACCCCCGGCGACGGGCTCGACCTCCGCCTCGGCCACCGCACCGACGTCGTCGGCGCCGCCGAGGCGACGACCCTGCTCGACCGGCTCATCCGTGTCCTGGAGGCCATCGCCGCCGAGCCCACCCGCCCGGTCGGCGCCATCGACGTACTGTCCGAGGAGGAGCGGCACCGGCTGCTCACCACCTGGAACGCCACCGAGGGTCCGCGGCCCACCGCCACGCTCATCGAGCGCTTCGAGGCGCAGGCCGACCGCACGCCCGACGCCACCGCCGTCGTCTTCGGCGACACCTCGCTCACCTACCGCGAACTCGACGTCCGGGCCAACCGGCTGGCCCGGCTGCTGATCGCCGACGGGGCGGGCCCCGACCGGCTCGTCGCGGTCGCCGTGCGGCGCTCCCTCGAACTGGTCGTCGCCCTGTACGCCGTGCTGAAGGCGGGCGCCGCCTATCTGCCCGTCGATCCGGACTACCCGGCGGGCCGCATCGCCCAGCTCCTCGAGGACGGCGCCCCGGTCGCCGTGCTCAGCACCACCGGCACGGCCGTCCGGCTGCCCGCCACCGACGTCCCGGTCCGCCACCTCGACACCCTCGACCTGTCGGGGCTGCCCCGGACCCGGCCCGCCGCACACGGCCACCCGGCCGCGTCCCTCGACGACACGGCGTACACGATCTTCACCTCGGGCTCGACCGGCCGCCCCAAGGGCGTCGCGGTGCCGCACCGGGGCATCGTCAACCGGCTCAGCTGGATGCAGGAGCGCTACCGGCTCACCGCCCGGGACCGGGTGCTCCAGAAGACCCCGGCGGGCTTCGACGTCTCCGTGTGGGAGTTCTTCTGGCCGCTGCTCGAAGGCGCCACCCTCGTCGTCGCGCCACCGGACGCCCACCAGGACGCCGAGCAGCTCGCCGAGCTGATCGTCCGGCAGCGGGTCACCACCGTGCACTTCGTGCCGTCGATGCTCGCCGCGTTCCTGCGCGAACCCGCCGCCGCGCGCTGCACCGGCCTGCTGCGCGTGGTGTGCAGCGGCGAGGCGCTCCCGCTCGACCAGCAGCTCCGCTTCCACGAGGTGCTGCCGGACGTCGGGCTGCACAACCTGTACGGGCCGACCGAGGCCTCCGTCGACGTCACCTCCTGGGAGTGCCGCCCCGAGCCGGACGCCCGCTCGGTGCCGATCGGCGCGCCGATCACCAACACCCAGGTGTACGTCCTGGACGGCGGCCTGCGCCCGGTCCCGGCCGGGGTCGCAGGCGAGCTGTATCTGGCGGGCACCGGCCTCGCGCGCGGCTACGCGGGCCGCCCGGGCCTGACCGCCGAGCGATTCGTGGCCAACCCGTTCGGGGCGCCCGGCTCACGCATGTACCGCACAGGTGACCTGGTGCGCTGGCGCGCCGACGGAGTACTGGACTACGTGGGCCGCACCGACCACCAGGTGAAGGTGCGCGGCCTGCGCATCGAGCTCGGCGAGATCGAGAACGCCCTGACCGCCTGCGAGCACGTCGCCCAGGCGGTCGTGGTCGTCCGCGAGGACCGGCCCGGCGCGCGGCGCATCGTCGCGTACGTCGTGGCCACCGGCTTCGACGAGGAAGCAGTACGCGGCGAACTGGCCGCGGTCCTCCCGGAGTTCATGGTGCCCTCGGCGATCGTCGTGCTCGACGAGCTGCCGCTGACGCCGAACGGGAAGGCTGACCGCAAGGCACTGCCCGCCCCCGAGACGCCGACCGGCGGAGGGCGCAGCGCCGCGGGCGACCGCGAGAGGGTCTTCACCGCCGCCTTCGCCGAGCTGCTCGGCCTCGCCGAGATCGGCGCCGACGACTCGTTCTTCGACCTGGGCGGCGACTCCATCATGGCGATGCAGGTCGTTTCCCGGGCCCGCGAGGCCGGACTGGTCGTCACGGCCCGCGAGGTCTTCCGGCTGCGCACCGCCGCCGCGCTCGCCGAAGCCGCGCGGGACGCCGCCGCGGAGCCGGCAGCCGAAGCCCCGGACGCCGGCCTCGGCTCGGCCCCGCTGAGCCCCCTCGGCCAAGAACTCCTCGCCGGGGACGGCGAGATCGACGGATTCCATCAGGCCGTCCTGGTGGAGCTGCCCGCCGGACTCGACGACCGTACCCTCACCGCTGCCCTGCAGGCCGTGGCCGACCGGCACGACCTGTTGCGCGCCACTCTGGTGCGCGGCGACGGTGAGCCGCACTTCGCGATCCCCGCCCCGGGCGCCCCGGGCGCCACTCCGATCCGCCTGGCCCGCGCCGAGCTTCCGGACCAGGGCGCGCCGGAGCGTACGGCCGCCGTCACCGCCGCCGCCGAGGCGGCCCGTGCCGGGCTCGCCCCCGAGCGCGGCGTGATGCTGTGCGCCGTACGCCTGATCACCCCCGACGGCGAAGCGGACCAACTCCTGCTCTGCGCACACCACCTGGTGATCGACGGGGTGTCCTGGCGGATCGTCCTGCCGGATCTGGCCGCCGCCGCGGCCGCCCTCACCGAGGGCCGCCCGGTTGCCCTCGCCCCGGTCCCGGTCTCCTACCGGACATGGGCCCGCGCCCGGGCGGCCGAGGACGCCTGGACCGTGGAGAGCCCCCACGAGGCGCCGCTCGGCGCGCGCGCCGTGGACCCCGGGCGGGACACCTTCGCCGCCGCCCGGCACACCCGGCTCGTCGTCCCGGCCGACCTCGCCGATGACCTGCTCGGCGCGGTGCCGGCCGCCTTCCACGGCCGCCCCGACGATCTCCTGGTCACCGCGCTCGCCCGGGCCGTCGACGCCTGGCGGGTCAAGCGGGGCGGCCCCTCGGGGTCCGTGGCCGTCGACATCGAGGGGCACGGCCGGGACTCCGGTGACGCCCGCGACCTGTCCCGCACGGTCGGCTGGTTCACCGAGGTCCGCCCGGCCCTGCTCACCCCCGCGGGCGCCGACCTGCCCGGCGCGGTCAAGCGGGTCAAGGAACAACTGCGCGCACACCCTGCGGACGCCCGACCGCCGCGAGCCCAGATCCTGTTCAACTACCTCGGCAGGATCGGCGACGACCCCGCGACCACCGGCGGCGGCTGGCGGATCTTGCCGTCCGCGGCGCTGCCGCACGGAGCCGACCCCGGCATGCCCACGCCGTACGCCCTCGAAGTGCACGTGTTGGCCCAGGAGACCCCCTCCGGCCCCGAACTGCACGCCGTGTGGACCACTCCCGGGGAGCTCTTCACCCCCGAGGAGACCGCCGAACTCACCCACCTGTGGCTCGCCGAACTGGACGCCCTCGCCCTCCTCGCCGGCCGGCCGGGCGCGGGCGGGCGCACCCCGTCCGACCTGCCGCTGGTCAGGCTCACTCAGGACGACATCGAGCAGTTGGAGGCCACCGCCCCGAGCCCCGCCGACATCCTGCCCCTCACCCCGCTCCAGGAGGGCTTCCTCTTCCACGCCGCCGAGGCGGGGGAGGGGCTCGACGTCTACACCACGCAGGTACGCCTCGACCTGGAAGGCCCGCTCGACGCGGCCGCGCTGCTGCGGGCCGGGGAGCGCCTGGTCGCCCGGCACACCGCACTGCGGGCCGGCTTCCACCACGAGGGCCTGACCGTTCCGGCCCAGGTGGTCCACCGCGAAGTGGCCTTGCCCTGGGCCGAGGTGGACCTCGGCGCGCTCCCCGAGCGGGACCGGGCCGCCGAGGCCGCGTCGGTGGCCGCCCGTGAGCGGGCCCGTCGCTTCGACCTCACCCGGCCACCGCTGTTCCGGCTCGTACTGCTGCGGCTCGGCGCCGAACGGCACCAGCTGATCATCACCGGGCACCACATCGCCTGGGACGGCTGGTCGACGCCGGTCCTCGTGGAGGAGCTGTTCACCCTGTGGGCGCGCGGCAGCGCCGAAGCCCTGCCCCGGCCCGTCCCGCACGCGGCTCACCTGGAATGGCTCGCCGGACAGGACACCGCCGCCGCCGAGGCCGCCTGGGCGGCACACCTCGGCGGACTCGAGGGCCCGCTGCTCGTCGCCCCCGAGGCGGCCGACCGCGACCCCGTCCCGCAGGAGACCGTCATCGAGGAGCTCCCCGCCGAGTTGCTCGGCCGCCTCACCGACGAGGCGCGGCGGCACGGGCTCACCCTCAACACCCTGCTCCAGGGCGCCTGGGCGCTGGTCCTGGCCCGCGTCACCGGACGCGACGACGTCGTGTTCGGCACCACCGTCTCCGGGCGTCCCTCCGAACTCGCGGGCATGGAACGCATGGTGGGCCTCTTCGTCAACACCCTGCCCGTACGGCTCCGGGTGCCCGGCGGGGCGAGCCTCCTCGACGTGTTCGCCCGCCTCCAGAGCGAACAGGCCGAACTCATCGACCACCACCACCTGGGGCTCGGCCGCATCCAGCAACTCGCCCACACCGGCCAGCTGTTCGACACCACCACCATGCTCGTCAACTACCCGCTCGACCTCGACGCCCTCTCCGGCGGCCTCGCGAGCCCCAGGCTCACCGGCATCGGGGTCGACGACGCCACGCACTATCCGCTGCGCCTGGTCGCCGTCCCAGGGCCCGGCGGCGCACTCACCATGCGCCTCGGCCACCGCCCCGACACCCATGGGGCCGACGAGGCGGCGAAGTTCCTCGGCCGCACCACGAAGGTACTGCGGGCCTTCGCCGACGACCCGGCGACGCCCCTGCACCGCATCGACCTGATGGACGAGGCGGAGCGCGCCCAACTGCTCGTCCAGTGGGGCGGCTACTAGATCATCCCGGGCCCGCCAGGCCCCCAGAGGGGTGGCTGCCCCCTATGCCCGAGCACGTCAGCAGACAGCACTCACCGAGAGGCCAGACCGTGATCCGTCACCGTGCCAACGTGCGCTCCCCGCGCCCCGTCGTCCTGCTCGCCGAAGAGCTCTCCCCGGCCACCGTGGAGGCGCTCGGCCGGGACGTCGACATCCGCCGTGTCGACGGCGCCGACCGTGCGGCTCTGCTGCCCGCGCTCGCCGAGGCCGACGCCGTCCTCGTGCGCAGCGCCACCCGGATGGACCGGGAGGCGATCGCCGCCGCGCCCCGCCTCAAGGTCATCGCCCGGGCCGGCGTCGGTCTCGACAACGTCGACATCCCGGCCGCCACCGAGGCCGGCGTCCTCGTCGCCAACGCCCCGACGTCCAACATCACCAGCGCCGCGGAAATGGCCGTCGGCCTGCTGCTGGCCGTCGCCCGCAACATCCCGCAGGCCGACGCGGCCCTGAAGACCGGCGCCTGGCAGCGCAGCCGGTGGTCCGGCGTCGAGCTGGCCGGCAAGGTCCTCGGCGTCGTCGGCCTCGGCCGCATCGGCACCCTCGTCGCTCAGCGGATGGCCGCCTTCGGGATGGACGTGGCGGCGTACGACCCCTACGTGACCGCCGCGGGCGCGGCCGCCGTCGGTGTGCGGCTGCTCTCGCTCGACGAGCTGCTTGCCCAGGCCGACTTCCTCACCGTCCACCTGCCGCGCACCCCGGAGACCACCGGCCTGATCGGCTTCGAGGCGTTGCGCAAGGTCAAGCCCACCGTGCGCATCGTCAACGCCGCGCGCGGCGGCATCGTCGACGAGAACGAGCTGTACGCCGCGCTCAAGGAGGGCCGCGTCGCGGGCGCCGGACTCGACGTGTACGCCGCCGAACCGTGCACCGAATCGCCGCTGTTCGACCTCGACAACGTCGTCGTGACCCCGCACCTGGGTGCCTCCACCGACGAGGCGCAGGAGAAGGCGGGCATCGCCGCCGCCCACTCGGTGCGGCTCGCGCTGGCCGGCGATCACGTGCCGGACGGGGTGAACGTGCAGGGCGGCCCGGTCCCCGACGCGGTACGCCCGTGGCTGCCGCTGACCGAGCGGCTCGGCCAGGTCTTCACCCGGGCCGTGGGCGGCGTCCCCGCCCAGCTGGAGATCCAGCTGCACGGCGAGATCGCCGAGCTGGACGCCGGCGTGCTCGAACTCGGGGCGCTCAAGGGCCTGCTGGAGACCGTTGCCGGGGGCGCGGTCAGTCATGTGAACGCCCCGCTGGTCGCCCTGGAGCGCGGCCTGACCTCGCGGCTCACCACCCACCAGGGGGGCGGGAGCCACCGCTCCACCGTCACCCTGCGCGGCATCTTTCCCGACGGCCGGGTCGTCACCGTGAGCGGCACCCTGGCCGGTGTCCGCCTCCAGGAGAAGCTCGTCGAGGTGCTCGGCCACGAGCTGGAGCTGCCGCTCTCCGGTGACCTCGCCTTCCTGCGCTACCCGGACCGGCCGGGCGCGGTCGGCCTGATCGGCTGCGAGTTCGCCGACGAGGGCGTGAACATCGCGGCCATGCAGGTCGCCAGGGACGCCGCAGGCACCACCGCCCTGGCCGGCCTCGTCGTGGACTCGCCCGTACCGCCCACCGCGCTCGGCCGCGCCGCCGCCTCCGTCGGCGCCGACCAGAGCTGGACCGTGCCGGCGGCCACCGCCCGAACCGGCCGGACGGGCCGCGCATGAGCACCGAAGTCCTGCGTGCCGAGGTCCCGCGTATCGGGGCCTCCCGCGCCGAGGTCCCGCGCACCGACACCTCGCGTCGCCTGCTCTCCCTGCTGAACGACGCCCACGTCCCGTACCGGCTGATCCGGCACGCCCCCGAGGGCCGCACCGACCGCGCCTCGAAGCTGCGTGGCCACCCCCTGGAACAGGCTGCCAAGTGCCTGGTGGTGAGGGTGGGCACGGGCCGCCGAAGACGCCGCTACGTGCTGGCGGTGGTACCCGGCGACCGCCGCGTCGACATGGCCTGCGTCCAGGAGCTGTTCGGGGGTACCGACACCGCCTTCGCGTCCCGCGAGATCGCCGAGAGGCTCTCGGGCTGCGTCAGCGGTTCGATCGTGCCGTTCAGCTTCCACCCGGAGCTGGAGCTGGTGGTCGACCCGGACCTGCTCGCCGGGGAGGAGATCTTCTTCAACGCGGCTCGCCTCGACCTGTCCCTGGCGCTCGGCGTCGAGCCGTACCGGGCGCTCGCCCGCCCGCGCGTCGCCCGCGTCGCGACCCCCGCCCCGATGCCGGCCTGAGCCGCCCCGCCGAGCTCCTGTCCCGTGTCAGCCCGCCTTGACGAGACCGAAGCCGGGCGCGGGGAGCGGGGTGGAGCGAGGTGCGGAACCGGGCAGGGATCCGGACCCGACGGCGTCCTCCAGGGGCCCTAGGAAGAGCAGTCGCACCAGAGGGTGCAGTTGGTACAGCGGCAGGCCGCGGCGGTCGATGCCGCACAGGTCGAGCATCGAGAGGTCCACCAGCTGCTCCAGGAGCTCCTCGGCCGCGGCCTCACCGGTGCCGAACGCCACCCCGGCCGCCGCTGCGTGGAAGGGCTCCCGACCAAGCAGCGGCAGCCGGCCGAGAAGCGCCCGGCTCGGCCGGTCGAGCCCCTCCAGCGGCCGGCCCAGGGAACGCTGTACATCGAGGTCGCCGAGGCGGAGTTCGAGCAGCCGGGTGCGCGGGTCGGCGAGCCGCTGGGCGAGCCGGTCCGGCGACCAGTGCGGCCGGGCGGCGAGCCGGGCTCCCGCGATCCGCAGCGCCAGCGGGAGCCCCGCGCAGTGCGCCACTATCTCCCGGGCCGCTTGGGGTGCGGCGTCGATCCGGCCGGGACCGGCCGCCGTGCGCAGCAGCTCGTGCGCGGCGGCGTCGTCCAGCGGGCCGAGCACCGTGGTGTGCGCGCCGACCGTCTCGGTGAGAGGGGTCCGCGCGGTGACGATGACCGCGATGTCGGGGCTGCCGGGCAGCAGTGGGCCCAGCTGGAGGTCGCCGGAGGCGTTGTCGAGCACCAGCAGGAGGCGCTTGCCCGCGGTGCGGGTGCGGTAGCGGCGTACCAGCTCGTCGAGGTCGTCGGAGATGTGGCTCTCCCGGTCGAGACCGGTCTCGCCGAGCGCCCGCAGCAGCCGCAGCAGGACGTCGCAGGGGTCCTTCGGGGTGCCGTCGGGGCCGCGCAGATCGGCGTAGAGCTGCCCGTCGGGGAAGTGCTCGGTGCTGGCGTGCGCGGCCCGCACGGCGAGCGCGGTCTTGCCGATGCCGGGCATGCCGGTGATCAACAAGCGCCGGGGGCGCCAGGCGTCGCGGCCCGGCGCGGGCCTCACCAGCTCGCAGAGGGAGGCGAGTTGGTCCTCCCGGCCGGTGAAGGCGACGGTGTCGGCGGGCAGCGTCGAGGGCGCCGCGGTGGCGGGCGGCGGGGTCCGCTCGCCGCGCAGCACGATGTGGTACGCCGCTTCGAGCTCGGCGCCGGGGTCGACACCGAGCTCGTCGGCGAGGATGCGGCGGCCGTGGTGGTAGGCATGCAGAGCGTCGGACTGCCGGCCCGAGCGGTGCAGGGCCAGCATCAGCTGCGAGCGGAGCTTCTCGCGCGTGGGGTGGCGGGTTACCAGACCGGTCAGCTCGGCGGTGATCTCCTGGTGCCGGCCGAGGGCGAGATCGGCCTCGATCCGGTTTTCCAGTGTCGCCGCGCGGGCGTCGTCCAATTGCGGAATCTCGACTTCCGAAAGGAATTCGGTGACGTTCGCGAGCGCGGGCCCCCGCCAGAGTTCGAGTGCGTCCCGCAGGAAGTTACCGGCCGTTTCGTAGTCTCGCTGCCGCAACGCCTCCCGGCCGAGCCGGTCGAGCCGCTCGAATTCGAGAAAGTCGATGCTGCTGTTTCCGGGGCGCAGTACATATCCTGGCTGCTGCCGCGCGATCTCGACATCGGGTCCGAGTTGTTTGCGCAGCCGCGAGACGTAGGTGTAGATCTGCGAGTTCAGCGTCGCGGGAGGCGACCAGCCCCACAGCAGGTGGCTGAGGCGGGCGTCGGACACGACCCGACCGCGGGCCAGCAGCAGCGCCGCCAGCACCGTGTGGATCTTCGATCCCGACAGTGCGGCGACGGTGCCGCGCCGGCTCGCTTCGACCGGTCCTAGCAGTCGAAATTCCATGTGGGCCCCCGTTGTGAGTTCTGTGATGAACACTCTTGGAGGATAGGACGGCTCATTTTTGACGTCTTTTCGGCCCGATTTCGTGAGGGGCGAAATCGAAACGACATCGGGTCGACAGGTGTGATCCATAACGTTTCTCCTGTCGCACCGGGCGCACCGCAGACAAGGCGAGCGGTCGGGGCGGTCAACGAAACGTTCACCCGCACATGGCGTACGAACGACTGTTTTTATATGGGGGAGAAGTAATGCGCAGCAGCACCCGCACTTTCCTGGCCTCGGTTCTCGGCGCGCCCGCTCTGGGCGGTGTCCTGCTGGTCGGTGGCACAGGCGCGGTGGAGATGCCGTCCGTCCGGGCCGTCGAGGCCCCGGCGCTCGTCGTCATCGCCGACACCCCGGCGGTCGTCGACGAGAACAACCCCTGGAGCTGACCCGAGTGACGGAACCCCGCACCTGGCGCAGGTGCGGGGCTCGCTCCGTTTGGGCGCTCCGTTTGGGCGCTCTGTTTCGGCGAGAGAGTCAGTGCGCGGAGAGTAACTGCCGGAGCTCCTCGGGCGACGGCCCGTACGGGGGATGCTCCGCGGTCAACGAGTCCATCACCAGGGTGATCCGTTCGCCCTGTGGTCTGGCGCCGTACTCGGCGAAGGTGTTCCTGGCCCGGCGCAGCCGGCCCACCGCCCCGTCCCGCCCGGCCAGCAGGTCCAGGCAGCCCAGATTGGCCTCGGCCCGGGCCCGCAGCAGATGGTCGTTGATGTCGTCGGCGATCGTGAACGCCTCCTGCAGGGTCACCTCCGCCTCGGTCAGATTCCCCTGCCGCCAGAGAATCTCGCCCGCGAGCCGCAGGATGTGGGCCTCGCCGGTCCGGTCGCCGTGCTCCCGGACGATCCTCAGGGCTTCGTCGCACTCGCTCGCCGCCTCGTCCAGCCGGCCGTGCCGCATCAGTGCCTCGGCCAGGCGGAGGATGGACTGTGCGAGGCCGCGCACCAGCCCCGTCGCCCGGCTCAGGGCGATGGCCTCGGTGGACAGCCGCAGGCTGCGCTCCAGGTTTCCGCGCTCCAGCTCTATCTGTGCCAGGGCGCCGAGCCCGTGCGACTCGCCGCGGGCGTCCCCGATCTCCCGGAAGCCGAGCAGCGAGGCCTCGCCGTCCCGCAGCGCCTGGTCGAGGTCGCCGCGTACCCGCGCGTTGTGGGTGAGCATGCGCCGGGTGAGGGCGGCGCCCGCCACGTCGCCGATCTCGTCGAAGATCCGCAGGGCCGCCCTGAGCCGCCCCTCGGCGATCTCGTAACGCTGGGTGTGCAGCGCGACCCCGCCGAGCAGCCGCTGCATGCTGGCCTCGCCCTGGCGGTCGAAGCACCGCTGAGCGGCCGCCAACGCGCGCTCGGAGCAGATCTCCCACTCCTCCAGATAGTTGCGGGACTCCTGCAGCGGGTTGCTGAGCAGCGCCAACTTCCAGGCATGGGCGGCCCGGCCGGTCTCGGCGGCCTGCCGGACCGCGTCGACCAGGGCGCTGTGCTCCGCCTCCATCCACTCCATCGGATCCGTGAGCAGCTCCTCCACCAGCGACTGCGGAAGGTTCGGCTCCGGGATCCCGTCCAGGGACGCGAACTCGGCGCCGTACAACCGCTGGTAGGCGACCCAGCACAGCGAGAGCCAGCCGTCCAGGGCCCGGTCGAGGACGCCCTCACGTTCCTCCGGGGTGTCCTCCTCCTGGGCGCACTCCCAGGCGAACAGGCGCAGCAGGGCCTGAAAGCGGTAGCGGGGCGGCTCGCCGGGGCGGCCCGAGGCGACCTCCAGGAGCTGGGCGTCGACCAGTTCCTCGATGAGGTCCTCGGCCTCGATCGGGTCGGTGTCGAGCACCGTCGCGCCGACCCATGCCGCGAAGTCGGGCATGGTCAGCAGCCCGAGCCGCCGGTACATGCGGGCCGCCGCGGGCGGCAGATCGCGGTAGCTGAGCCGGAAACCGGCTCGCACGCCGCCCTCGTTGGGGCTGAGTTCGTCGAGCCGGCGTCGCTGGTCCTCCAGGCGTCGCACCAGGTGCCGGACCGACCAGTGGGGCTTGGCGGCCAACCGGGCGCCCGCGATCCGCAGTGCCAGCGGCAGCCGGTCGCAGAGCGTGCCGAGCCGGGCGGCGGCCTCGGGGTCGGCGGCGATCCGCTCCGGTCCGGCCACCGCACCGAGCATGGCGGTCGCCTCCGCCTGGCCGAGCACGTTCAGCTCGATGCGGTGTACGTCGTAGTCGCCGGTGAGGTCGTCGATGGCGTCCCGGCTGGTGATCAGTACACAGCAGTGGCGGCCGCCCGGCAGCAGCGGCCGGATCTGCGCGAACGACCGGGCGTTGTCGAGCACCACCAGGATCCGTTTGCCGTCCAGGATCGACCGGTACAGCGCGGCCCGCTCGTGCTGGTCGCCCGGTATCTGGGGCCCCGGCACGCCGAGCGCGCGCAGGAACCGGTCGAGCACGGCGGTCGGCGCCTGCGGCGAGTCCGACTCGTCGTAGCCGCGCAGGTCGGCGAAGAGCTGGCCGTCCGGGAACCGCCCGGCGACCTGGTGGGCCCAGTGCACCGTGAGCGCGCTCTTGCCGACCCCGGCGATGCCGGAGACGGCCGCCACGGCGAGCGGCGACTCCTGGCCCTCCCCGTCGAGCAGCCGGTCGAGCAGCGCGAGTTCCCGGCTGCGTCCGGTGAACGCGGCGGCCGACGAGGGGAGTTGCGCGGGCACGGTACGCAGCTCCGGGGCGACCTGGGGCTCCGGCGGCAGGGTCAGCTCGGGGTCGTCCCGCAGGATCAGTTCGTGCAGCTCCTGCAGCTCGGCGCCGGGCTCGATGCCCAGCTCCTCCACGAGCACCTGGCGTCCCTCGCGGAAGATCTCCAGCGCCTCGGCCCGTCGCCCCGAACGGTACTGGGCCAGCATCAGATGGGCCCGGGCCTGTTCCCGCAGCGGGTGCTCGCGGACCAGCGCGGCCAAGTCGGAGATGAGTGAACGGTGCTGGCCGAGCTGCAGTTGCAGTCCCGCCTGCTCCTCGCGCAGCTCCAGCCGGAACTCGGCGAGCCGGGAGGCCTCGTGGTCGATGGGTCCGCCCGCAGCCCCGTCGAGCGCGGATCCGCGCCACAGCGAGAGCGCCTCGGTGAACAGGGCGCACGCCTGGACGGTGTCGCCGGCCCGGGCCAGCTCCCGCGCCTTGCGCACCCGGGTCTCGACCTCGTGGATGTCGATCCGATGCTCGCCGAGGTCGAGGATGTAGCCGGGGTGGGAGGTGACGATCAGGTCGTCGACGCCGGCCGAGGTGCGGAAGGTCTTGCGCAGCGCGGTGACACAGATGGCGATCTGGTTCCGCGCGGTGGCCGGTGGCTCCTCGCCCCAGACGGCCTCGATGAGGGCGTCCACGGAGACCACTCTGTTCAGAGCGATGAGGAGCATCGTCAGCACGGTGCGCTGACGGCCACCACCAAGTCTGACGGGCTCCCCGTCCACCCGTACGTCCAGCGGTCCGAGCAGCCTGAAGTCGATCCGGTGCAAGACGCCCTCCACTTCCCCCGAGTCCCCCACCCGGAGTCGCCGAGACATTGTGGGCCTTGCCGCGTCGCAGAATCAACCAAGATCCATAAAGCGTTCACACGGCACGCACAGACCGGGTGATCATGTGCCTCCTTTCTGATCCAAATCACTATATGCAGGACCGATGGAGAGGGAATATAGGTCCTCGCGGAGAGTGGATTGTGACGTTCGCTCGCCGCCGCACAGGGGCGAGGCACCGCCGAGCAGAGGAAGCTGACATGGCAACGAACCCCTTCGAGGATGCCGACGGCACCTTCTCCGTCCTGGTCAACTCCGAGGGCCAGCACTCGCTCTGGCCGTCCTTCGCGGAGGTCCCGGCGGGCTGGGAGCCGACCCTGGCGGGCGCCACCCGCCAGGAGTGCCTGGCCCATGTCGACGCCACCTGGACGGACATGCGCCCGGCCTCGCTCCGGCACTAAGCGCTCCGCTGGAAGTGCGGGGAGGTGCCGTCGATCGTCTGCGGCTCCATCGTGGCCGGTCGCGCAGTTCCCCGCGCCCCTTCAGCGCGCTGTCGAACCGCAGCGGACTGCGCCCGACCCGCTTAGTTCTGCCCCTGTTTCCGCCAGGCCAGGTCCGCCATTCCCCGTGCCGGCGGCTCCGCTTCGTCTCTCCGCTCGGTCCGTAACTCGTCCGCGTCGCCGTGCTGGTGAGCACGGTGCCCGCGTCCGCCGGCGCCGGGGCCCGTTGGTGATGCTCGGTCACGGCCCGAATTGCCAGCGAACCGCCACAGCCAGAAAACACCAGAAAACCGCAGGCCAGGGATCTGACCTGCGGTTTCTTCAATGCTGCGAGAGTGTGGCTCGGGTGCGCGGGTGGGGTCAGGCCTTCGCCTCGACCGCCTCGGGGGCCGCGGCCGGGGTGGGTTCGGCCTGCGGCTGGGCGGCCGCCGGGCGGACCGGGATGAGGAAGGCGACGATCGCGGCGGCGATGCCGACGCAGGAGCCGATCAGCATGGCGACACGGAAGCCGCTTTCGGACGGCAGGGAGACCGGGCCGAACTTCGTGGTCATCTGGGCCAGGACCACGGCCATCACGGCGGCCGAGACGGAGCTGCCGATCGAGCGCATCAGCGTGTTGAAGCTGTTGGCCGAGGCGGTCTCCGACTGGGGCACCGCGCCCATGATGAGCGCGGGCATCGCACCGTAGGCGAAACCGACGCCCGTGCTGCAGACGATGGTCACGGCGAGCAGGCCCAAGGCGGAGCCGTTTCCGATGAGCGGCAGGGAGATGCCGTAGCCGACGGCGATGACCAGGGCGCCGACGGTCAGGGTGATCCGGGGGCCCTTGGCGGCGGAGAGCTTGGCGCCGACCGGGGAAATGATCATCATCATGAGGCCGGCCGGGGCCATCCACAGGCCCATGGCCAGCATCGACTCGCCGAGGCCGTAGCCGGTCTCCTTGGGCAGTTGCAGCAGCTGGGGGATCACGAGGGACTGGGAGTACATCGCGAAGCCGACCAGGATCGAGGCGGCGTTCGTCATCAGTACCTGCGGACGCGCGGTCACCCGCAGGTCGACCAGCGGCTCGGCGCTGCGCAGCTCCCACCAGCCCCAGGCCAGCAGCAGGACGATCGCGGCGGCGAGCAGGCCGAGCGTGGTGACGCTGCCCCAGCCCCAGTCCGCGCCCTTGGAGACGCCGAGGAGCAGGCAGACCAGGGCGATGCCCAGGCCGATGGCGCCGAGCAGGTCGAAGCTGCCCGAGGCGGTGTTCTCGCGGCCCGCGGGCACGAAGAACCAGATCAGCGTGGCGATCGCGAGGGTCAGCGCGGCGACGACCCAGAACAGCACGCGCCAGCTGGCGTTCTCGGCGATCGCCGCGGAGAACGGCAGGCCGAGCGCGCCGCCCACACCCATGGACGCGCTCATCAACGCGATGGACGAGCCGAGCTTCTCCGCCGGTACGACGTCCCGCAGCAGGCTGATGCCGAGGGGCACCACGCCCATGCCGAGGCCCTGCAGACCGCGGCCGGCGATCATCGGGACGATCGAGGAGGACAGGGCGCAGACCACGGAGCCCAGGATCAGCGGGACCAGGGAGGCCAGAAGCATGCGCTTCTTGCCGTACATGTCACCGAGGCGGCCGGAGACGGGGGTGATCACTGCCGCCGCGAGCAGCGTGGCGGTGACGACCCAGGAGGCGTTCGAGGCGGTGGTGTCGAAGAGGGTCGGGAGTTCCCCGATCAGTGGCACCACCAGTGTCTGGGTGATCGCGGCCACGATGCCGCCGAAGGCGAGGATGCCGACAACACCGCCCGAGCGGGCTGCGGGCTGGGAACTGTCCACGGGTACTCCCTGTTGCTCATTCCGGGCTTGTTGCTGTGCTGCGGATCCGGGCCTGCGGGGGATCCGGGCCTGCCGCGTCTACGGGCCGGCCGCGTCGCCGGATCACCCGGATCACCCGGATCGCGGTGAGTCGCGGGCAAGGCGCACGCGAGTTGCATGCTGCACGCAATGTGCATCATGCACGTCTCATGCATCATACACATCGCGGTGGTATACCTGGCGGGAGGTAGCTTTCCTGTAGGGGAAGCGAGCCGGGAGCCGAAGGATGCCTCGCGTGGACAAGCCACTTGACCTGCTGGAATTCGAGACCATGCTGCTCGGGCGCCACATGCACATGCTCAACCCGCGGGGGCGCGGGGTGAGTGAGGAGCGGCTGGACCGCAGCGCGTACGTCCTGCTCAGCCGTATTCAGGTGCAAGGACCGATGTCCATCGGTGAGCTCAGAGAGGCCTTCGGTCTGGACGCGTCCACCCTCAACCGGCAGACCGCCGCGATGCTGCGGGCCGGGGTCGTCGAGCGCATGCCCGACCCCGAGGGGGGCATCGCCCGGAAGTTCGCCATCACCGCGGAGGGCAGGCGCCGGCTGGAGGCCCACCGCGCCGAGAACCTGGACGGTCTGGAGAAGATCATGACCGACTGGGATCCCGAGGACGTGGCCGAGTTCGCCGCCTATCTCAGCCGTTTCAACCGCGACATCGAGCGTCTCGACGGGCGTCCCTGGCCGCGCGGTTGAGCGGGTGAAGGGGAGGGCGGGGACTCGGGGCGGGCCGCAGAACCGGCCCGCCCCGGTGTGGTTCCGAACGGCACGATGAGAGCCGCGACGGCGAGCGCCGTCCCCAAGGACCGGCGGCCGAACCCCCAGGTGTCCGGGACGCCGGCCGGGGTGTCTGCCTGGCCGACCGGGGTGTCCCCCTAGGGATGCCGACCGAGAGGTGGGTCGACACCTCTAGGCGTGTCGACCGAGGCGTCGGTCGAGATCGGCGTCAACTCCCCCGTCCCCTTTGTTGGTTGATCCTTCACCCTCGGGACACCCCGCACCGCTTGAGCGCTCAACGAGTCGAGTGAGGGTGATCCGGGCATGCCAATGAAACCGCTTGCCCCACCCCCCTCGTGGTCCCTCAGGAGGACGCAGTGCAGAAGAGCTCGCGCGTACGCAGGGCCTCTCTCATCCTCGGCAGCGCCGTCGCGCTGGTCGTCGCCTTCCCCAGCAGCGCGCTCGCCGCCCCGCCCAAGGCCCTGCCCGCCAACGCGGACGACTTGGAGAAGACCTGGCAGCCGGCGTACGACTACGACACGGACGGCTGTTACCCCACGCCCGCCATCGGCCCCGACGGGACCATCAACGGCGGCCTCAAGCCCTCGGGTTCACCCAGCGGCGAGTGCCACGACACCTCGGACCTCGACAACACCAACGGCTACTCGCGCGAGAAGTGCAACAACGGCTGGTGCGTGATCCTCTACGGCCTCTACTTCGAGAAGGACCAGGCCACGATCGGCGGGCACCGCCACGACTGGGAGCACGTGGCGGTCTGGGTGCAGAACAACCAGGCCAAGTACGTCTCCACGTCCGCGCACGGCGACTTCAACGTCTACAGCGCCGACCAGGTCCTGTGGGACGGCACGCACCCCAAGATCGTCTACCACAAGGACGGTCTGAGCACCCACGACTTCCGGCTCGCGAACTCGGGCGACGAGCCGCCGGAGAACGGCTACCACACCTGGCAGTACCCGGCCCTGGTCGGCTGGAACGGCTACCCGGCGGGTCTGCGCGACAAGCTGAGCGCCTACGACTTCGGCAGCGCCAACTTCGGACTCAAGGACGCCAACTTCGCCGCCCACCTCACGAAGGCCATGCCGGCGGGCATCTCGTTCGACCCCAACGCCTGACCGGTCGGGGATTTCCTTCTTCGTCCCCGTCACACCTCAGCCTCCGGGCGCGTCAGGGAGATGGCGCCACCACGTGGCCCGGTAGCGGTGTGACAGGCATGACAGGTGTGACGGGGACGAGAAGGAGATGACGACATGGCCGTTCTGATGGTGCGTGCCACGGTGAGGCCCGAGTGCGTAGACGCGCTCGAAGCGGCGCTGCGGAAGATGTTCGCCGCGATCGAGGCCGCGCGGCCCGAGGGCGTGCGCTACGCCTCGTACCGGCTCCCCGACGGAGTCACCTACCTCGCCGAACTCGAGATCGCGGACGGGATCGAGAATCCGCTCTCCGCGATCCAGGAGTTCCGTGAGTTCCAGGCGGGCCTGAAGGACTGGCTGGCCGCCCCGCCGTCCGCCGAGCGTTTCGAGGTGCGGGGCGCGTACGCCGCCTGAGGCCGCGCGGGTGTGCGTCCGGTAAGAGCCGACGCGAGTCGGTAAGAGTCGGTGAGAGTTGCCGGGACTCCGGGCGCGCACCCCGTGTCGTGGCCCCCGCGACGAGTAGGTTCCGAGCAGGTTCGCCCCTGACCGCGCGGAAAGCAGGGGCGGGAAGGGGCCCGGTGTGAGTACGTCCCGTACGGCCGGCGGTGGCTACTCCGGTACGCCGCTCACCAAGAAGATCGGCGTCAAGGCCGGTCAGCGGGTACGACTGGTGCACCGGCCCGAGGGGTGGGAGATCCCCGGACTGCCGGAGGGGTGTGCCGTGTCCGGGGGCGACGGGGCCGCGGGGGCCGATGTCACCGTCGTCTTCCACCGGTCCCTGGGGGAACTGGTCGCCGAGGCTCCCGCGCTGGTGGGCGGCCTCGCCGATCACGCGATGCTCTGGATCGCCTGGCCACGCAGGGCGGCCGGGCACCGCAGCGACCTCACCGAGAACGCCCTGCGCGAGATCTTCCTGCCGCTCGGATTGGTCGACGTGAAGGTGGCCGCGCTGGGGGAGGACTGGTCGGGACTGAAGTTCGTACGGCGCAAAGAGCTTCGTACGACGTGAGTAAATGCGGAGGGCGCGGGGAAACGCGGCGTACGTGAGGGAGACTCCGGGTGAACGGCTAGCATCGCGGGCAGAGTTGTCGGCCTGGGATGGAGTGGTGTCGTGTCGGAGGGTCCTCGGATCGCCGTTGCCGTCGTGACCATGGGGAACCGGCCCGACGAGGTCGACGCGCTGCTCACCTCGGTGGCCAAGCAGGACGTCGCGCCCGCGCGGATCGTGATCGTGGGAAACGGGTGTCCACTGCCCGAGTTCGCCGAGCGGCTGGGACTGCCCGGTGAGGTGACCGGCATCGAGGTCGACGAGAACCTCGGCTGCCCGGGCGGGCGCAACGTGGGCCTCGCCCGCCTCAGGGAGTTCGCGGACGTGGACGTCGTCGTCGAGCTGGACGACGACGGGCTGCTGGTCGACGCGGATGTGCTGCGCAAGGTGCGGGACCTGTACACCGCCGATCCGCGCCTGGGCATCGTCGGCTTCCGCATCGCCGACGAGCACGGGGAGACCCAGCGCCGGCACGTGCCCCGGGTCGGGGCCAAGGACCCGATGCGGGGCGGTCCGGTCACCGGGTTCCTCGGCGGCGGACACGCGCTGTCCATGCCCATGCTCGCCCGGATCGGGGACTGGCCCGCCGAGTTCTTCTTCGCACACGAGGAGACGGACATGGCCTGGCGGGCCATCGACGACGGGTGGACCGTGCTCTACGAGCCCGAACTGCTGCTCCAGCACCCCAAGACCTCGCCCGCCCGGCACGCCATCTACTACCGGGTCACCGCCCGCAACCGGGTCTGGCTCACCCGTCGCAGGCTGCCCCTCCCGCTCATCCCCGTGCACCTGGGAATCTGGATGCTGCTGACGCTCGCACGGACGCGGTCGCTCGGCGGGCTGCGGGCCTGGTTCGGCGGCTTCGCGGAGGGCCTGCGGCAGTCGGGCGGTGAGCGGCGGCCGATGCGGTGGCGGACGGTGTGGCGGCTCACGCGGCTGGGACGCCCGCCCGTCATCTGACGGCGAGCGGCAGGACGGCCGGGAGCGGACGAGGGCCCCGGTCGCTCACCTCCGACGACCGGGGCCCTCTCTGTCCCCGGATCCGGCCACGGCGGCGACACTCCCCCGAGTTACGCGTTGTACGCGCGCACCGTCGGGCCAGATCCGATGCAGTGATCCCATCAGCCCGCGCCAACGGATCGCTAACATGTCGCCAACGGGTTTCCATCCGGAAACCCGGAAACCGGAAGTCGGTCGGCGTGAAGTCGTCGCAAGAAGGCGCGAAGTCGCCATGGGTGTGGTCGGTACCGGTCTGAACCGGTCGGGTCGGTCGCACGGAAAGGCAGTGGGGCGGGCTATGCGGTACGGGCTGCGCTTCGGGCTGCTGGGGCCTCCGGTGTTGTACGACGCCGACGGCGAGGTCCGTTCGATCGGCGGCGGCAAGATGCGCGCCCTGCTGGTCGCGCTGCTTCTGGAGCCGGGCCGGGTCGTCTCGGTGGACACGCTCAAGGACGCGCTGTGGGGTGGGGCGCCGCCCGCGTCCGCGCAGGCCTCGTTGCAGAACCACGTCACCCGGCTGCGACGGCTCCTCGACGATCCGGAGCGGCTGCGGGCCATGCCGCCCGGGTATCTCCTGCGGGTCGGCGAGGGCGAGTTGGACGTGCGCGTCTTCGAGTCCCACGTCACGGCCGCGCGCGCCGCGCACGCCGGGCGCGACTGGGAGCGGGCGCTGCGCGAGGCGCTGGCGGCGCTCGTGCTGTGGCGCGGCACACCGCTCGGCGGGGTCCCGCCCGAACTCGGCGGACACGCGCTCGTCCAGCGCCTGGAGGAGGCGCGGCTGCTCGTCCTGGAGTGCCGGTACGAGGCCGAGTTGCGGCTTGCAGGGCCGGGGGCCGGGGGGACCCATGCGGGTGAGGGCGCCGGTGACAAGGCGCATGCTGGGGGCACCGGCGGTACCGGGGTCGGCTGGGTTTTCGGTGACACCGGGGACGGCGGTGACATCGGGGACGCCGGGGTCTCCGCCGACGCAAAAGCAACGGAAACCACCAGTGCTCCCAACACCTCCAGCACCCCCGGCGTCACCCGACTCGCCGCCCTCGCGCCCGAGTTGTCCGCCCTGGTCGCCGAGTACCCCCTGCGTGAGGCCTTCCACCGGCTGCTGATGCTCGTACTGCACCGCACCGGACGTCAGGCCGAAGCCCTGGCCGTCCACCGCGACCTACGGGCCCGCCTGGTGGAGGAACTCGGTGTCGAGCCCGGGCCCGCGGTGCGCGCGGCGCATCTGGAGATCCTGCGTGAGCGGGCGGGGGAGAGCGACGCGTCCGCACCCGACCGGGACGGGAACGAGAACGCGGACGGAGACCGTGCGGAGCAGGCCGCCCCGGCGGAACCGGTCCCGCCCCGACCCGCCCAGCTCCCGCCTACGCCCGGGCACTTCACCGGCCGCGCCGACGTACGCCGGGAACTGAACGTGGCCCTCGACACGGCCCGGCGCCCCAGCTCCGCCGCTCCGGCCGTCGCCGTCATCAGCGGGATGGCCGGAGTCGGCAAGAGCGCCCTGGCGCTGCATGTGGCACACGGCCTGCGGGAACGTTTCCCCGACGGCCAGCTGTACGTCAACCTGCACGGCGCCACGCCCGGAATGACCCCCCTCACCCCCGGCCAGGCGCTCGCCGCGCTGCTGCGCGATGTCGGTGCCGAGCCGCGCCGGATCCCCGAACACCCGGACGCTGCCGCCGCGTTGCTCCGCTCGATGCTGGCTCCGACGCGCACCCTGATGGTGCTCGACGACGCCGCGCACGCCGCTCAGGTACGGCCGCTGCTGCCCGCGGGCGCAGGGTGCGCGGTGATCGTGACGAGCCGTTCACCGCTCACCGCGCTGGACGGCGCGCGGCGTTTCCCGCTCGCGCCGCTCTCGGTGGAGGACAGCGCGGCGCTGCTGCGCGCGGTGTCCGGGCGGGTGGACGGCCTCGACAGTGCGCACCCCCTCGTCGAGCTCACCGGCCGGTTGCCGCTCGCCCTGCGTGTGGTGGCGGCCCGCCTCGCCGCGCGCCGCGCGCTCACGCCGGACGTCCTCGCCAGTCAACTGACTGCCACCGAAGGGCGGTTGCATCATCTGGAGTACGACGACCTGAGCGTCCGCAGATCGCTGGCCGTCGCGCTAGACGCGCTGCGTGCCTCGGAGCGTGAGGCCGACCAGGACGCGGCGCTCGTGCTGCGCGGCATCGGCGCGCTCGACCTCCCCGTGTACGGCGCGCCCCTGCTCGCCCGGCTCTGCGGCGTCGCCGAGTTCCGTGCCGAGGCCGCCCTCGACCGCCTCGTCGACGTCGCGCTCCTGGAGGAGACGGCGTACGGCCGCTACGCACCCCACGACCTCGTCCGCGACTTCGCCCGGGAGATCGCGGGCGAGACGGACGGGGAACCCGGGGACGGGGGCGCGGGCATCCGTGCGTCCGAGCGGGCGTTGCGCTGGTACGCCGGTGTCGCCGCCCGCTCCCTCGAAGCGATCGTCGAGCCGGGCCTCGACCGCGAGGACCGCAGCCGGCCGACCGCCGCGCAACCGGCCGCGCACACGGTGGACGCCGCGGCCACGCCGCCGTTCTGCACCGCCAGGGACGCCTTCACCTGGGGCGACCTGGAACTGGAGAACGTGGTGGCGTTGGTGGAGCGGTACGCGGACACCTCCGCGTACGTTCCCGTGCTGGTGCGGCTGCTCAACCCCTATCTCCAGCGCAGCGGGCGCGTACCGGAGTCGGAGGTGCTCCTGCGGGCCGCGCTGGGCGCGGCGCGGCGGCTCGGGGACGAGGCCGCGCAGGCGTACGCGCTCGGGGACCTCGCGGGGCTGCACTTCATGACGGGCCGCGCGAGCGAGGCGCTCACGCTGAACGACGAGGCGCTGGCGATCTGGCGGCGGCTCGGGGTGCTGTCGTGGATCCGGCGCGGTCTGAACAACCGCGGCATGCTCCTGGAGGGGCTGGGCCGCCACGCGGAGTCCAGCGAGGCGCTGCTGCAGAGCCTCGAACTCTCCCGGGAGCTGGGCGACCCGCACACCGAGGCCATCACCTACAGCCACCTCGGCAATCTGTACGAGCATACGGACGCCCGGGCCGCCATCGACCACCACAAGCGCAGTCTGGCGATCGGCGACGCGATGGACGACGTGATCATCCGGCACTCCGCGCACTGCAACATCGGCTACGCCCACCTGACGCTCGGCGAACCGGCCGCCGCCGTACCGCACTTCGAGGAGAGCCTGCGTATCCTCGGCGGTCACGGGGACTGGCACGGGGAGTCGCAGACGCGGCTCGGGCTGGTGCGCGCGCTGCGTGGGGTGGGGCATGCCGAACGGGCCACGCGTGAGTGCGACCTGCTGCTCCTCCGCGCCGATCAGCGCGCCGACCGGTACACCGGCGGGCTCGCCCGGCATCAGCTGGGGCTGCTGCTGCACGCGCAGGGGGATGCCGGAGGGGCGTCCGAGCTGTGGAAGTCGGCGCTCGCGGCGCTGGACGGGACGGACACCTCGGTGGTGGGAGCGCTGAGGGAACTCCTGGAGGAGGAGTAGGTCACCTGGAGGAGGCCACCTGGAGGTGCCGGTCACCTGGGGGGAGCGAGACGCGGGCCGCCGTCCGGGTCACTTCGCGTCCGCGTAGCACTCCACCACCGCCGTCGTGAACGGGAAGTGGACCGGGCTCTCGCCGAACGTCAGCCGTCCCGCCAGCTCCGCGGCCTCCCGGATCGCGGCCACGACCGCGTCCGCCTCCTCGGTCGGACAGTGCACGATCACCTCGTCGTGCTGGAAGAAGACCAGCTCGGCGGCGAGGTCCGCGCAGGTGCGCCGGAGGGCGGCGAGCAGCAGCAGCGCCCAGTCGGCGGCGCTGCCCTGGACGACGAAGTTGCGTGCGAAGCGGCCGCGGGCGCGGGAGTTGGAGGAGGCGTAGCCCGGCACCCAGCCCTGGTCTCCGAGGGGCTCGGCGGGTTCGTCCTGCGGGATGCCCGCCTCCTCCGAGGAGGCGTCGGACGCACCGGCCGCCGGGGGACTCGTCCGCCCCAGCCACGTCCGTACGAGTCGGCCCTCCTCGCCTTCCCGCGCCGCGTCGTCCACGTAGGCGACGGCGCGGGGGAAGCGTCTTCTCAGCGCGGCCAGGTTCTTCAGGCCGTCGCCGGACGTCTGCCCGTACACCGCCCCGAGCACGGCGAGTTTGGCCTGTGCCCGGTCGCCGGCGAACGCCCGGTCCGACACCGACTGGTACAGGTCGCTCTCCCGGCCCGCGACCTCCATCAGGCCGGCGTCGCGCGAGATCGCGGCCAGCACCCGCGGCTCCATCTGGTCGGCGTCGGCCACCACGAGCCGCCAGCCCGGGTCGGCGACGACGGCACGCCGGATCACCTTGGGGATCTGCAGGGCGCCTCCGCCGTTGGTCACCCAGCGGCCGGTGACGGTCCCGCCGGGCAGGTACTCGGGCCGGAAGCGTCCGTCGCGCACCCAGTCCTGGAGCCAGGACCAGCCGTGCGCCACCCAGATCCGGTACAGCTTCTTGTACTCGAGCAGCGGCTTCACGGCCGGGTGCTCGATGGTCTCGATCTCCCACCGCCGGGTGGACTTGATCTTGATCCCGGCCTGCGCGAAGGCCTTGACGACGTCGGCGGGCAGATCGGGGCGGACGCGCCTGCCGAAGGCGGCCGACACCTCGTCCGTGAGCTCGGCGAGGCGTCTGGGCTCGCCGCCGCCCGCGTACCGCTCGCCGAGCAGCTCGTGCAGAACCTCGCGGTGGACGTCCGCGCGCCACGGCAGCCCGGTGCGGTTCATCTCGGCCGCCACCAGCATGCCCGCGGACTCGGCCGTGGTCAGCAGGTGCATGCGCTGCGGGTGCGCGGTCATGTCGTGCCGGCGGCGCTGATCGGCGTACACCGCCAGGAGGTCCTCCAGGGGTACGCGGACCGGGCGCGGCTCGAAGAGGGACGACTGCGAGCCGGGCTCGGCGGAGCGCTGCGGGGGATCCGGCGGTACGGGGCCGCCGCGCAGCCTCGCCAGCGCGGCGGCCGCCGACCGGGGTTCGCCGAGCCGGCCCTCGTGGCCGAGCAGCAGTGTCTCGGCGGCCTCGATGTCGTAGCACCGCTCCACTCGCACCCCCGCGGCGAGCAGACGCGGATAGACCTCGGCCGTGGACCGCCAGACCCACCGGACCACGTCGGGTCGCCCCCGCACGGCCTCGACCAGGTCCGCCTCCCTGCGCACCGGCCCCGCGGGCAGCCCGTCGGAGCCGAGGGGGGCGACCTCCGCACCACCGTCCTCGGCCGGCCCGAGAGCCCACCGGTCGCTCATGGTTCCGAGTCTCGCAGGGGGGTCTGACAACGGCCGCGGACGCGGCCCTACTGATCTTCTTGCTGGTCCTTCTGCGGGTCCTGCTGCTGGTCCTTCTGCTGTCCCCCCACCGCGACGATCTCCAGCACGCGCGCGAGGTAGGTCTCCGCCGCTGTCTTGTCGATGCCGAGGCCACTGAGGACGCCGTTGCCGTTCTCGTACTCCAGGAGGGCCAGGAGGATGTGTTCGGTGCCGATGTAGTTGTGGCCGAGGCGCAGGGCCTCGCGGAAGGTGAGTTCCAGGGCCTTCTTGGCGGCGGGGCCGTACGGGATGAGCTCCGGGACCTCGTCGGCCGCCGGCGGGAGCGCCGCGGTCGCGGCCTCGCGGACGGCGTCCAGCGTCACGCCCTGCGCGGTGATCGCCTTCGCGGCGAGTCCCTCGGGCTCGGAGAGGAGGCCGAGGACGAGGTGCGCGGTGAGTCCCTCCGCGTTGCCCGCGGCCTTCGCCTCGTTGTGCGCGGCCACGACCGCGTTCCGGGCGCGGGGCGTGTAGCGACCGAAGCCCTGGCTGGGGTCGAGGTCCGACTCGGCCTTGGGGACGAAGCGCTTCTGCGCCGCCTGCCGGGTGACCCCCATGCTCTTGCCGATGTCCGTCCAGGACGCGCCCGATCGCCGGGCCTGGTCCACGAAGTGGCCGATCAGGTGGTCGGCCACGTCGCCGAGGTGGTCCGCCGCGATCACCGCGTCCTGGAGCTGGTCGAGCGCGTCGGTGTGGACCTTCTTGATGGCCTCGATGAGGTCGTCGAGACGTACGGATGCCTTGGCAGGTGGGTTCGTCGTCATGCGTCAACCGTAGGTTGACAGTCGGAGGGTGTCAACCCGGAGTTGACATACTCAGGACTCCCGTCCACGCTTCCTTGTCCACAGGGTGTGGACGGTCCGGTTCGGCGGGCGTGACACGATCGACGCATGAGCAGTACGCCCAGCATCGTGGAGCGCGCCTTCGAGGCCGCGCTCTACGCCGACAGCGACGCGGCCCTCGACACGGGCGCCTCGCTGCTCGCCGCCGACCCCGCTTCCGACGCCGAACTCGCCCGCCGCGGCGAGGAGTTCGTCGCCTCGGCGTGGCGTCGCGGCTGGCAGCCCGCCGACGTCGTACGGATCGTGCGGCGCGAACTGGACGAGGTGCACCTGCAGTTGGTGTCGGAGCTGGTGCGCGCGGAGTCCGGCCGGGACCGGCGACCGCGGGGCCCGCGCTGGGCGGCGCAGCTCGAAGAGCTGGACGCCCGCGCCCCGCGCACCGACCGCTTCTCGCTCGCGACCGCCACGCTGGAGCTCTACCGGCTGCTGCTCCGCCTCCCCATCCTCGAACCCCTCGACACGCACCTGTCTGACGGCGCGTCACGCCACCCGGCCGCCCCGCAGGAATCCCGCATGCTCACCCGTATCCGCGCGCTGCTCGCCAAGGCCGAGGCGACCGGATTCCCGGAGGAGGCGGAGGCGCTGAGCGCCAAGGCCCAGGAGCTGATGGCCCGGCACAGCATCGACGAGGCGCTGCTCGCGGCCCGTACGCACGCCAAGGACGCGCCAGGCGCCTGCCGCATCGGTGTCGAGCCGCCGTACGAGACGGCCAAGGCGGTGCTGCTGGACGCGGTGGCCGGCACGAACCGCTGTCGCGCCGTGTGGAACGAGTCGCTCGGATTCTCGACCGTCGTCGGCTTCGAACCCGACCTGGAGGCCGTCGAACTCCTCTACACCTCGCTGCTCGTACAGGCGACAGCCGCGATGACGAAGGCGGAGGCGGCCCAGCGGGCCGGGGGAAGGAAGCGTACGAAGAGCTTCCGGCAGTCGTTCCTGGCCGCGTACGCGCACCGGATCGGCGACCGGCTGGCGACCGCCGCCGAGGGGGCCGAGGGGGAGGCCGCGTCGCAGGCCCCGGTGGCGGAGCTGCTGCCCGTCCTGGCGGCCCGTGACGTGGCGGTCGACGACCACATGGAGCGGATGTTCCCGGACACCGTCACCACCCGGCTGCGCGGGGTCAACGACGCGGCCGGGTGGCAGGAAGGGGCCGCGGCGGCGGACCGCGCCCAGGTCAGAGCGCGTCCGCCACTTCGCTGACGCCCGGCGTGCGCCGGGAGCCGCTCAGTCGCCCGCTGGCTGGAACGAGCTCACGGTGGCGTTCGGGTCGCTCGGACCGGTCTTGCCCGCGAGGGGACCGTACGACCACTTGAAGCTCTGGGTGATGGCGGCGCCGGGCAGGCCGATCTTCAGCGTGGTCGCGGCGAGGCTCTTCCCGTCGCCCGCCGTGCCCCGTACGTAGGTGATCGTGAAGGAGGCGGTACCGCTCGCCGCCAGCGTCAGCTTCGGCGGAGTCGCGGACTTCTCCTCGGGCACGTCCGTACCCGTGCCCCCGTCCAGCACCTTGACGGCGGGGAAGCCCTGAAGGGTGCACTCGGCGCCCTTGTTGGTGAGCGTGACGGGCACGTTGCCGGTGTCTCCGGCGGCCGGGGCGGCGTTGGCGGGGCCGACCTGGATGCCGATCCGGTCGATCTTGCAGGCCGTGGAGGCGGCGGCGGAGGAGGCGGTCGAGGCCTTCTTGCCGCCGTCACTGTCGCTGCTGCTGCCGCCGCTGTCGCAGGCGGTGAGGGTGAGTGCCGCCGCGGCGGCGACGACGGCGATCGGAAGGGCGCGCATGGGTTTCCCCCTGGGTTCGTGAAGGTGCTCATGGATCATCACGCAGACCGGTGGGCGCGCGTTGCGCGGCCCCCCTGTCACGCGTCTCTCCCGTGCCGCATATATCCCGAATGTGACCCGAAGGCCGCCCCGCGTCGCCGGTATGAGCGACGGACAGACGAACGGGCCGCGGAGTCCCGGGGATTCCGCGGCCCGCCGCCAAGAGCCGACTGGGGTGGATCGATGCAGGTCAGGGCAGGTCAGGGAGGGGTCGGGCCGGTCAGGAGCCCAGGCTCGCCGTCGGCAGTCCCGACGGGAGCTGACCGCCCTCGGCCTTTGTGTACGACTCCTTGCCGAGGTTCCCCGACCAGGTGACCTTCAGCGTCGCGCTGTTCACGGAGTCGACCATGCCCGTCGCGCGGTCCTTGTTCCCGTCCGTGCACTTGAGGTGGATCATCCGCATGCCCGCCTCGTCACCGGCGGTCCCGGTGCACACGGTGCCGCCCGTCGTGAAGAGCCCGGCCTGCTTGCCGGTGATCACCAGAGCCACGGCCTTGCCGCCGGTCGTGGCCACCCAGCTGCCCTCCAGCTTGCTGGTGGCGGCCGACGGAGTGCCCGAGTCGCCGCCCGTGCCGGTCGTCCCCGAGGCGGACGCGCCGGGACTCGCGGACCCGTCCCCGGAGTCGGATCCCGAGTCGCTGCTGCACCCGGTGAGCGCGAGTGTGCCCGCCAGACCCGCGGCCAAGGCCATGGCCGCGCCCCGGGTCCGCCGACGCGGAAGAGTCGCCGAAGTCGCCGATGTCACTGAAGCCCCCAAGGGTGATGGTGTGGCTGGGGTCGCCGGAACGACCGCAGCAAGCTATCAGCCACACTCACGAACACCCTGAGCGAGACATCGGGAGAACGTACGAATCTTCTGAGGGAGTCGTCCACCAGGACGACTTGCGGACACCCGGCAGGAATCCGGCGTGCGCCTGCTCCCGCAGATTCCCCCGGGACACCCCGAAGGCGCGCAGATAGCCGCGGGGGCGACCGTCCACGCTGTCGCTGTCGCTGTCGCTGTCGCGGACGCGGGTGGCGCTCGCGTCGCGCGGCAGGCGGCGCAGTTCCTCCCGCGCGGCGGCCCGTTCGGCCTCGGTCGAGGACGGCCGGCAGAGGACCTCCTTCAGTTCGGCCCGCCGCGCGGCCGTCTCGACGCCGATCGCGTCGACGGTCTTGAGGGTGACGCACCTCTCTCTGAAGCGCCTTAGAAATGGGAGTCATTTTCATTAACGTGTCGGCCATGGCACACAACGAACTCCGTCCCGTCATCAAGCTCCGGTCCACGGCCGGAACCGGCTTCGTCGAATGGCAGGACGGAGACCCCTGTCCGGTGGTGGACGTCGAGATCTCGAACGTGAGCCGCCCCTTCTGTACGGGCAACGCGCGCGAGATGGCGCTGTTGCCGTACTCCGGCCCCGGCCGCCGATCCCACCCGGCCGACACGCTCCACTCCGTGGAGAAGTGGAGGGGAGGCGCCCCGCTTGCCCACGAACGGAACGGGCTCCACCGTACGAACGCTTCCTGCGCGACCGCCCCAAGGGCCTCGGTGAACTCCTCGACCACATGGGCACCGAAGCCGAAGCCGGGGCCGAAGCCGGGCCCGAGGCCGAGACTGAACCCAGTGGCGGCACGTCATGAATCCCGTCCGGACAGAGCCTCGCCCCCCGCTCCGGAGGACGATCCGCATCTCCGGCACCGTCGACGTGCGGATTCTCGCGTACGCGCCGGAACGGATGCCGCGCGTCCGGTGGGCCGACATCCATCCGGTGACCCCTCCGGATTGGGCCATTACGTGAACGTTGAAACTCGAAGGGCCCGGTACGCGTCTCTTCTTATTGCATGAGGGATTCGACCCGGACGACCCAGCGCGGATGATGGCGTGGAAGATCATGCACGGGGGCCGGGGAGCGCATGTCATGCGTTCCTCGGGGCAGACGCTGAACCAGATGCGGCCCGGCGAGTACCAGGCAGTAGTCGGGCGGTCAACACTCGGTAGTCAAATGGCGGTAAAAGCTGTAACCGTGGGACCACCCCCCGTGCACGTGCATCTGCCCATGCATCTGCACATGAACAGAGCTATGATCCGGGGCAGTTGGCCACTGCATCAATGGCCACATCGGCCACTGCACGACCGGGGAGCGACTTGTGGACCACGACGTGTACGACGTGGATGACCTGGACGACGTGTACAACGGCATGGCTGCGACCGAACTGACCGGGGTGGCCTGGCAGAAAAGCAGGCACAGCAACTCGCAGGGCTCCTGCGTGGAGTTCGCGAGGCTGCCCGGAGGTGACGTGGCGGTGCGGAACTCGCGGTTCCCGGAAGGACCCGCGCTCGTCTACACCCGCGCCGAGATCGAAGCCATGCTCCTGGGCATCAAGGACGGCGAGTTCGACCACCTGATCGTCGGCTGACATGAGTCGGCGCCGCACACCCGGGCGCGCCTTCGGGCGGGGCAACCGGCATAACTGACGGCAACGGCCTTCTCGCGGCGCGTAACGCGCGTAGAACCGCGGCGCCAAAAAGCGCCGCGGTTCTCTATTCGGCCGAAACCCCGCCGGCGGCCGGCTGCGGAAGCCTGAAGAGCGCCCACACGACCTTGCCGCTGAGCGTGCCCGCGAGCGGGTGCCAGCCCCAGCTGTCGGCGAACGAGTCGACCAGGAACAGGCCCCGGCCCGACTCCGCCGAGAAGTCCTCCGAGTCGCCCGCGACCGGACTGTCGTGACTGGGGTCGCGCACCGCGCACACCAGACGTGAGGTCCACCGCATCAAGTGCAGCCGCACGGGCGGGCCTTGGTCGTCCGAACGGGGTGTGTCCGAGGGCAGGGCGTGCCGCAGGGCGTTGGTCACGAGCTCGGAGACCACCAGGCAGACATCGTCGAAGCGCTCACCGATGTCCCACTGGTCCAGTGTTCTGCGCGTGAACTGCCGAGCTTCGCGCACCGCTTCGTAGCGCGCCGGCAGGGCGCAGGAAGCGGCGCTGGACACAGCCGCGGGGTCGAGCGGCGGAAGTCCCTGCCGTAAGGGCTCGAGCATGGTCGATCCATTCGTCCCCATGCGAGGCACTCCCGGGTGTTCGCGGTCGTTGCGATGCAGCGGTGGCGCGAGGACCATGGTTCCGAATGCGTACAGCAGATGCAAGGGCAGATGCACGTGCACGCGCCCGAATTAGACCTTCCTCCACCCTTTCTTGGCCATTTCTTCTGTCACCTTCTTCTCGCTTGTTGACCCTCTACTGATCTTTTCCTGTGTGGCCCCTTTGGACTCTTTCCGTTTCTGTAACTGAACGAGTACTGCTTGAAGTGTTTTAGTGGCAGACTTCGGCCCTTGAAGACGGTTGGGGAGGCGGACGAACGTGAGCGCTGGTGAGTCGAGCGGCTCGGTGGTGCGGCGCATGCTGCTGGGATCACATCTGCGGCGCCTGCGGGAGTCGCGCGGAATCACCCGGGAAGCGGCCGGTTACTCGATCCGTGCCTCCGAATCGAAGATCAGCCGCATGGAGTTGGGACGGGTGAGCTTCAAGACGCGCGACGTCGAGGACCTGCTGACGCTGTACGGCATCACCGACGAGGCCGAGCGCACGTCGCTCGTCTCCCTCGCCAAGGAGGCCAACGTCGCGGGCTGGTGGCACAGTTACTCGGACGTCCTGCCCAGCTGGTTCCCGACCTACGTCGGCCTGGAGGGTGCGGCCCATCTGATCCGGTCGTACGAAGTCCAGTTCGTGCACGGCCTGTTGCAGACGGAGGCCTACGCCCACGCGGTCGTCGCACGCGGCATGCGGGGCGCCTCGCATGCCGACATCGAGCGGCGCGTCGCACTGCGCCTGGAGCGGCAGAAGTACCTCGTCTCCGAGAAGGCCCCGGAGTTCCACATCGTCCTCGACGAGGCCGCGCTGCGCCGCCCTTACGGCGACCGTGAGGTGATGCGCGGGCAACTCCAGCATCTGATCGAGGTGTCGGAGCGCCCCAACGTACGACTTCAGGTCATGCCGTTCAGCTTCGGCGGCCACTCGGGCGAGAGCGGTTCCTTCACCATCCTGAGTTTCCCCGAGTCCGACCTGTCGGACGTCGTCTATCTGGAGCAGCTCACCAGCGCGCTCTACCTGGACAAACGCGAGGACGTCACCCAGTACGAAGGCGCGCTCAAGCAGTTGCAGCAGGACAGCCCCGGGCCCTCCGAGAGCCGCGATCTGCTGCGGGGACTGCTCCAGCTCTCCTGACCTTCTCCCCACCGCCTCCGGTGAGTCTTCACAGTCTGTTCGCCTGTGAGTCTTCGTGGACTCTTCGGAGGTGCTCTCCAACTCCCTTTGGACGCAAGTACGATGACGTCTGATCAGACGTTGATCGGATGTGTCTGCTGACTCAGACTCGGATGTCTGCCTCGGCAGCAAGGGGATTGAGGGAGCACATGTCGTCCTACTTCACCGACTTGGCCCAGCAGTACATCGACGGCGAGTGGCGCCAGGGCACCGGCTCCTGGGACATCATCGATTTCAACCCGTACAACGGCGAGAAGCTGGCGTCGATCACGATAGCCACGGCCGACGAGGTCGACGAGGCCTACCTCGCCGCCCGGCGCGCCCAGAAGGAATGGGCGGCGACCAACCCGTACGCCCGTCGCGCCGTCTTCGAGAGGGCCCTGCGCCTCATCGAGGAGCGCGAGGCCGAGATCACCGAGGTGATCATCGCCGAGCTCGGCGGCACCCACCTCAAGGCGGGCTTCGAGCTCCACCTCGCCAAGGAGTTCCTGCGCGAGTCGATCCAGCTGGCGCTGCGCCCCGAGGGCAAGATCCTCCCCTCGCCGATCGACGGCAAGGAGAACCGCCTCTACCGCGTCCCCGTCGGTGTCGTCGGCGTGATCAGCCCCTTCAACTTCCCCTTCCTGCTCTCCCTGAAGTCCGTCGCGCCGGCCCTGGCGCTCGGCAACGGCGTGGTCCTCAAGCCGCACCAGAACACCCCGATCGTCGGCGGCTCCCTGGTGGCGAAGATCTTCGAGGACGCGGGCCTGCCCGGCGGTCTGCTCAACGTCGTCATCACCGACATCGCCGAGATCGGCGACGCCTTCATCGAGCACCCCGTTCCGAAGGTCATCTCCTTCACCGGCTCCGACAAGGTCGGCCGCCACGTCGCCACCGTCTGCGCCTCGCACTTCAAGAGCGCGGTGCTGGAGCTCGGCGGCAACAGCGCCCTGGTGGTCCTCGACGACGCGGACATCGACTACGCCGTCGACGCGGCGGTCTTCAGCCGCTACGTCCACCAGGGCCAGGTCTGCATGGCCGCCAACCGCGTTCTCGTGGACCGCTCGATCGCGGACGAGTTCACCGAGAAGTTCGTCGCCAAGGTGACGACGCTGAAGGTCGGCGACCCGAGCGACCCCCAGACGATCATCGGCCCGGTCATCAACTCCTCCCAGGCGGACTCGCTCACCGGCGCGGTCGACCAGGCGATCGCCGAGGGCGCCACGGCCCTGGTGCGCGGCGCCACCACCGACAACCTCGTCGAGCCGACCGTCCTGACGGACCTGCCCGCCGACTCCGCCATCCTCCGGCAGGAGATCTTCGGCCCGGTCGCGCTCCTCGTCACCTTCGACGGTGAGGAGGAGGCCGTCCGCATCGTCAACGACACTCCGTACGGGCTCAGCGGCGCCGTGCACACCGCCGACATCGAGCGCGGTGTCGCCTTCGCCAAGCAGATCGACACCGGCATGTTTCACGTCAACGACGGCACCGTCCACGACGAGCCGCTGGTCCCCTTCGGCGGCGAGAAGCACTCCGGCATCGGCCGCCTGAACGGCGAGACGACCGTCGACGCCTTCACCACCCAGAAGTGGATCTCGGTCCAGCACGGCCGAAGCTTCTTCCCTTTCTAGGACTCCTTTCCAGGACTCCGCCCCTTCTGAGACTCCGCCCGTTCTGAGTCTCTTTGTCGCCACCGGGCCCTTGCGGACAGAAGTTGACCGCAAGGGCCCGTACGTTCGTCGGTGCCAGGCAGGTGGACCGACGAAAGGCGGCGATCGTGGTTACTCACGTTTCGGCAGGGGCTCCCGGCGACGAGCGCGGAGCGCTGCTCTCCTTCCTGGAGGCCGAGCGCGGCGGGATCCGACGAGCCCTGATCGGTCTGACGCCGGAACAGGCCACGAGCCGGCCGAGCGCGAGCGAACTGTCCCTGGCCGGACTGCTCAAGCATGTCGCCGAGACCGAGCAGGGCTGGATCGCCCGCGCCAAGGGCGAGCCGCCGGCCGTCGAGCGGGACGAGTCGACCTGGCACGAGTGCTTCACGCTCGTCCGCGACGAGACCGTCGAGTCGCAGCTCGCGCACTGGGAGAAGGTCGCCGCCGAGACGGAGGCGTTCATCCGCTCGGCATCCAGCCTCGACGAGACCTTCGCACTGCCCGAAGCCCCCTGGTTCCCCCGGGAACGGGTCTCGATGCGCTGGGTGGCACTCCACCTGATCCGCGAGACGGCCCGGCACGCCGGCCACGCCGACATCATCCGCGAGTCCCTGGACGGCGCCACCGCCTTCGAGCTGGTCGCCCGCGCACAGGAAGGTTGACTTCCGCGCCCTCATCTGCCCCATAACCTGGACCCCATGTCAGCGATCCGTCTCCTGGTGCTGGGTGCCGTCCGCCAGCACGGGCGGGCCCACGGCTACCAGGTGCGCAACGACCTCGAGTACTGGGGCGCGCACGAGTGGTCCAACGCCAAGCCCGGCTCGATCTACCACGCGCTCAAGCAGATGGCGAAACAGGGACTGCTGCTGGCCCACGAGATCGCCCCGTCCACGGCGGGCGGCCCGCCGCGCACCGAGTACGAGATCACGGGCCAGGGCACCGACGAGTACTTCACGCTGCTGCGCCGGTCGCTGACCGCGTACGACCAGAAACCGGACATCCTCTCGGCCGCGCTCGGCTTCATGGTCGACCTCCGTCGTGCGGAGACCCTCGCACTCCTCCAGGAGCGGGTGCGCGCCATCGAGGAGTGGCGCGGGTCCGTCACCGGGTACTACACCCCCGAGGACGGCCCCGGGCAGCTCGGCCACATCGGCGAGATCATGAACTTCTGGGTCCACTCCGCCGACTTCGGCGCACAGTGGACCCGGGGCCTGATCGAGCGCATCCAGGGCGGCGCGTACACCTTCGCCGGGGAGGGCGAACCCTTCGTCGGCGTCCTGGTCGACGGCGAGGAGAACCCGTACGCCACGGGAACCCCGCACCCCGGCGACCAGGAGTAGCCACGCCCTCCGCCGGACAGCCCCTAGTGATGGAAGCCCGTCGCCGCCTCCTTGTCCTGGGTCAGTGGGTGCGGCAGCCTGCGCAGTTGGGGCACCAACCGGGTCAGGTCCTCGATGAACAGGTCGGCGAGATCCACCGAGAAGCCGTTGCGGCACACCACACGCAGGACGGACAGGTCCTCCCGGTTGGCCGGGAAGGTGTACGCGGGCACCAGCCAGCCGCTCTCCCGCATGCGCCGGGACACGTCGAAGACGTCGTACGCGGTCACATGGGGTGCCGTGGTGAAAGCGAAGACGGGCAACTCGTCGCCCCGGGTGAGGAGTCGGAAGTCCTCCAGCGCCTCGATCCGCGTGGCGAGCCCGCGGGCCAGGTCCCTGGTCGTCTGCTGCACGGTCCGGAAGCCCTCCCGGCCCAGCCGTAGGAACGTGTAGTACTGCGCCACGACCTGCGCGCCCGGACGGGAGAAGTTGAGGGCGAAGGTCGGCATGTTGCCGCCCAAGTAGTTGACCCGGAAGACGAGCTCCTCGGGCAGCTCGGCGGCGGTCCGCCACAGCGCCCAGCCGACGCCCGGGTAGACCAGTCCGTACTTGTGGCCCGAGGTGTTGATCGAGGACACCCGCGGCAACCTGAAGTCCCAGACCAGGTCCGGGTCGAGGAAGGGCGCGATCATCGCGCCGGACGCGCCGTCGACATGGACGGGGATGTCCAGGCCCGTACGCTCCTGGAGCTGGTCGAGGGCCGCGCACAGCTCGGCGATCGGCTCGTAGGACCCGTCGAAGGTGGAGCCGAGGATGCCGACGACCCCGATCGTGTTCTCGTCGCACAGCTCGGCCGCCGCCTGTGGGTCGAGATGGAACCGGTCGCCCTCCATGGGCACCTGGCGTGCCTCGACCTCCCAGAAGTTGCAGAACTTCTCCCAGCACACCTGGACGTTCACCCCCATCACGAGATTGGGGCGTGCTCCGGGGTAGCGATCCGCGTTCCGCTGCATCCAGCGCCGCTTCAGCGCCATGCCGGCGAGCATGCACGCCTCGCTCGATCCGGTCGTCGAACAGCCGACGGTGGCCGCCGGGTCCGGCGCGTTCCACAAGTCCGCGAGCATCGCCACGCAGCGCCGCTCCAGCTCGGCGGTGCGCGGGTACTCGTCCTTGTCGATCATGTTCTTGTCCCGGCACTCGCCCATCAGCACCCCGGCCTGCGGTTCCATCCAGGTGGTGACGAAGGTGGCGAGGTTCAGCCGCGCGTTCCCGTCCAGCATCAGATCGTCGTGGACGACCTGATACGCGGTGTTGGGTGGCAGCGGCCCCTCCGGAAGCCGGTGCTTGGGCGGGGCCTCGGTCATGCCCCCGACCGGATTCGCCTCCCCGAAGAAGGGGTTGACGGACACCGGTTGCTCGTCGGGCTTCTCGGGACCTAGGTGGAGCGGCATGGGATCTCCCATCGAGTCGGCGGTCCGACGGTCCTGCTGGTTGGTCGGAGTGTCCTACTGGTTGAGCGGATGAGGGGTCCTACTGGTTCATCGGATCGGAGGGGCCTGTCGGTTCACCGGATCGAGCTCCCGTCGGCGCGCAGCTGCATCTGCGGGCGTCCGGTGACGATCAGCCAGGCCGGTACCGAGGCCAGCACCAGCACGGGCAGCACGGCAGGCTGGGCCACCAGGACGGCCGCCGTGAACAGACTGATCCAGCCCTGCCGGGTGACGGCCAGGAGCACACCCAGGACCGCGCACACCACGGCGAGCGTGGGATTCACC
This sequence comes from Streptomyces sp. NPDC111507, assembly GCF_055638955.1. Classification (NCBI taxonomy): domain Bacteria; kingdom Bacillati; phylum Actinomycetota; class Actinomycetes; order Kitasatosporales; family Streptomycetaceae; genus Streptomyces; species Streptomyces sp. NPDC111507. Next base: position 52,988 of record NZ_JBVKBU010000023.1, read on the forward strand.
CGCGGTACCAACGCGTGCGCGCACAGCCCGAGAGCTACCCCGGCGAACACGGAGGGAAAGATCCGGCCGCCCCGGAAGCCGCACGAGGTGGCGACCAGCAGCGCGGCCAGCTTCACCGCGAACATCAGCGCGAACCGTCCCGCCGACCAGCCCTCCGGGTTCGCCGCGAGGGTCTTCACCTCGTCCAGGCCCTTGAAGAGCGTCAGAGGCCCGCCCAGCGCCCCCAGCAGCCCCAGGACGAGACCGCCCGCGGGAAGCGCCACCATGGGGTGCCTGAGCCGCGAGAAGGCGCCATGGACGTAAGGGAGGGCGCACACCGCGGTCATCCCGATCGCCGCGGCCGCCGAGGCGACCACCAGAGCGCTCAGCAGGTCGCCCCAGTGGGGGCCCGCGTAGGCGGGCAGCGCGAGGTCGAAGCTCGGGTGCTCCAGCAGGGCCATGGTCAGCGCGCCCGTGCCGCCCGCGAGCAGCGGCGGCAGCAGCCGGTCCCAGAGGGCGCCGGTCCCCGGCTGCCCGGCCAGTACCTCGGAGAAGATCAGCGCGGCGGCCACCGGCGTACCGAACAGCGCGCCGATCGTGCCCGCGACCGCCAGGCCCACCCACAGCCCCACGGCGGAGCCCGGGATCACACGGGTGCCGAGCCAGTAGGCGAGGGCCACGTTGACGGCCGTGATCGGATTCTCGGGGCCCAGGCTCACGCCGCCCGCCAGCGTCAGGACGGTGGCGACGAGCAGCCCGGGCAGAACGCGGGGCGGCAGGGGAGCGTCGACCAGGCCCGTGGTCGCAGGATCCGGCCCCGCGTGCCCCGGCACCTTCCACACCACCAGACCCACCGCGATGCCGGTCGCCGTGAGCATCACGACCATCCACAGCACGGAGTAGCGGCCCACGCCCAGTGCGTCCGGAAGGGTCTGCCACAGGACGTCCTCGAAGCGGTCGGCGAGCAGGCTGACGCCCAGCAGGACGAGCGCCGCGGCCACACCGACCACCACGGAGGGCACGATCAACGGCAGCAGACGCCGTAAGGGGGTCGACGTGGACGCATCGGTGCTCACGGCCACACCCTAAGCGGGCAAAAGCCGTGAAACATCCCGAAGGGTGCGCTCCGGCGGCCCGGGAATTCCGGCTTGCACCTCACGTGGCGTGAGGGCTGATGGTGGGACGCGTACCGAGGAAGGAGCGGAAGTGGGCTACTCAGTGGGCCAGGTCGCCGGTTTCGCCGGGGTCACGGTGCGCACCCTGCACCACTACGACGAGATCGGCCTGCTCGTCCCGAGCGAGCGCAACCACGCGGGGCACCGGCGCTACAGCGACGCCGACCTCGACCGGCTGCAACAGATCCTGTTCTACCGGGAGCTGGGCTTCCCGCTCGACGAGGTCGCGGCCCTGCTCGACGACCCGGAGGCGGACCCGCGCGCGCACCTGCGCCGCCAGCACGAACTGCTGACCGCCCGGATCGAGAAGCTGCAGAAGATGGCCGCGGCCGTGGAGCACGCCATGGAGGCACGCACGATGGGCATCAACCTCACGCCCGAGGAGAAGTTCGAGGTCTTCGGGGACAAGGACCCCGAGGAGCACGCGGAGGAGGCCGAACGGCGGTGGGGCGGCACGGCGGAGTACGCCGAGTCGCAGCGCCGCGCCGCCCGCTACACCAAGGACGACTGGCAGCGCATCCAGGCCGAGGTCGCCTCCTGGGGCGAGCGCTACGACGCCCTCATGGAAGCGGGCGAACTCGCGACCGGTGAGCGGGCCATGGACATGGCCGAGGAACACCGGCAGCACATCGGCAAGTGGTACTACGACTGCTCGTACGAGCTCCACGGCTGCCTCGGCGCGATGTACGTGTCCGACGAGCGCTTCAAGGCGTACTACGACTCCATGCGCCCAGGTCTCGCCGAGCACCTCAGGGACGCGATCACGGCGAACGCGGCCCGGCACTCCCAGGAAGCCTGACGGTAGGACGGTAAGGGGCATCCGCAACGGCGGGTGCCCCTTACCGGATTCCGGTTCTGCGGCCCTTTCCTACGCCTTCACCAGGACCACCGCGGTGCCGTACGCGCACACCTCCGTACCCACGTCCGCCGCCTCGGTCACGTCGAACCGCATCATCAGCACGCCGTTCGCCCCTCGCACCCGTGCCTGCTCGACGAGTCGTTCCATGGCCTGGTTGCGGGTCTCCACGAGGGTCTTGGTGAGCCCCTTGAGCTCGCCGCCGATCATCGACTTCAGACCCGCGCCGATCTGGCTGCCCAGGTGCCGGGACCGCACGGTGAGGCCGAAGACCTCGCCGATGACCTGCTGGACGCGGTAGCCGGGCGCGTCGTTCGTCGTCACGACCAGGACGTCCGACTGGGGTCCCTGGCCGCCTCCGTATTCATCGATGCCCATGGTCCACAGCTTTGTCCCAGTGGGCGCACAGTGCATCCTGGGGGCACTGGTGGAACCTGGCACGGACACTGCGCGTTGATAGCTTTGGCCGACAGTACTGATGTACTGCCGTACTGCCGTCCCAGGACCGCCGTACTCTTCCTTCACCCCTCAGGAGCCCGGAACCGTGACGACGCTTGCCCTTGGTCCAAGCTGGCTGGATCCGAACACGCTCCTGGACAACTTCGGCATCTGGGGCCTGCTGCTCGTCGTCTTCGCCGAGTCCGGCCTGCTGATCGGCTTCTTCCTGCCGGGTGACTCGCTGCTGTTCACCTGCGGTCTGCTGATCACGTCGAACCAGCTGGACTTCCCGCTGTGGGGGGCCGTCGCCCTGATCTGCGTCGCCGCGGTCCTGGGCGACCAAGCGGGTTACCTGTTCGGCAAGAAGGTCGGCCCGTCGCTCTTCAGCCGCCCGGACTCCCGCCTCTTCAAGCAGGAGAACGTGGTCAAGGCCAACGAGTTCTTCGAGAAGTACGGGCCCAAGTCCCTGGTCCTCGCCCGCTTCGTGCCCATCGTGCGCACCTTCACCCCGATCATCGCGGGCGTCAGCGGGATGAAGTACCGCTCCTTCATCACCTTCAACATCATCGGTGGTGTCCTGTGGGGCGCGGGCGTCACGCTGCTCGGCTCCTGGCTCGGCAAGATCGACTTCGTCAAGAACAACATCGAGGCGATCCTGATCCTGATCGTCCTCGTCTCGGTGGTCCCGATCGCCATCGAGTTCCTGCGGGCGCGTTCCAAGGCCAAGAAGAACCCGCCGGCGCCGGAGGCCCCCCAGGGCCCGGCCGCCTACCAGCAGCAGCCCATACCCCCCGCCATGGACGACGCGACGCGCCCGCTGCGCATGCACCAGCCGCAGCAGAGCCATGACCCGTACCAGCAGGACCGGCACCAGCAGGATCAGTACGCCCAGGGATACCCGCAGCAGCAGCCCCAGCAGCCGTACGGCAACCAGGACCAGGGCTACTACCAGGACCAGAACTACGGTCAGCACTACGACCCGAACTACGACCCGAACTACGACCAGGGCCAAGGCCAGACCTACCCGCCCCAGCAGCACCCGCAGGGCTACCCGCAGCAGCAGCCGTACGGCAACCAGGACCAGAGCTACCAGCAATACCCGTACGGCAACTGAGCACCCCGAAAGGGGCGCGGGGAACCGCGCGATCAGCCACAACGAACCCGCGGCCGCCACCCGGCACCACGCGTCGGCCCCGTAGGCACCCGGCGCTCAGAACCCCCGTGTTCGCTTCGCGGCCCGGCGCTCCCCGGCGGAGCCTCCCGGCACCCGCAGGAACAGCCGGGAGATCTCCGACCCCAGGTTCACACCGATGGCGATGGCCATGGCGAGCGCCGCGGCCTTGGAGAGCGACACCAGGCCCTTGTCGACGTTGCTCTGGGCGATCGACAGCAGCCCGAAGTAGGTGGCCGACCCTGGGAGCAGGGGCCCTATCGCGGCGGTCGTGTACGGCAGCGCGGACGCGAACCGGTAGCGGGACAGCAGCTGCCCGAAGAGGCCCACCAGGCCCGCCGCGACGGCGGTGGAGGCGACCGGCGAGATACCACCCGGGTAGTGCATCGCCCCGTACACCGACCAGGCGACGCCTCCGTTGAGGGTCACCGCGAGCACGGTGGATCGTTCCTGCTGAAGCAGGACGGCGAAGGTCAGGGACAGCAGCATGGCGGCGGCGATCTGCACCAGGGGCCGCTCGGAGATGCTGAGCGCCTGGTCCGGATTGAGCGCGGCGCCGAACTTCACGCCGAAATAGAGCACGATGAGGACGCCGACGATGATGCCGACGAAGAGGTACATGACCTCCAGAAGGCGCGCGGACGCGGTGATGTAGAAGCCGGTCAGTCCGTCCTGGACACCCGCGACGAGCGCCCGCCCGGGCAGCAGCGCGAACAGTCCACCGGTGATCACCGCGGACGAGTTCGCGTCGACGTGCGCGAGCTGGAGCGCGACACCTATCGCGGCCGGCGGCATCGCGGCCACCGTGAACTGGTAGAACTCCGGCAGCCCGCGCCCCGCGCAGAGCCAGGCCAGCCGGTCGCCCAGCATCGCGCCGAGCGCCGCGGCGACGAACACGATCGCGTCACCGCCCACGAGCACCGAGGCCGCGCCCGCCAGCAGCCCGGTGCAGCCGGTCAGCACCCAGCCGGGATACGGGTGCCGGTTGCGCCGCATCTCCGCGAGGCGCCGGTAGGCCTCCTCCAGGGAGAACGCGGTCTCCGGGTCGCTCAGGTCGTCGACGAGCCGGTAGACGGCCGCGAGCCGCGTGTAGTCGGTGCCCCGGCGGCGTACGGTCCGGGAGGCCGTCACGGGATCGTCCACCAGGGACGGCTGGTGGGAGATGGACAGCAGAGTGAAGGTGACGTTCGGCTCGCAGCGGTCCAGGCCGAACGAACGGCAGACGGCGAACATCGCCGTCTCCACGTCCTCGGCGCCCTCACCGCCCGCGAGCAGCAACTCGCCGATGCGCAACGTCAGGTCGAGCACGCGGGGGACGGCCGGGCCGGCCTCGTCCTCCTTGTGCTGGAGTTCGGGTGCCGGACGCTCGGCCACCGGCATGCGCAGCATCGTGCGCATCCGGTCCTGCCAGGGCACGTCCTTGGTCAGGCTGACCACGGGGATGCCGGTCGCCGGTGTGAAGGCGGGCGGGGCGTGCTTCGCGCTGTAGGTGCGCGGGGTGCTGAACGCCGACCCCTCGGACTCGGTGCCGGCCGTCTCGGGCGGCACGAGCCCCTTGGGGACCGCGAACTCCGATGTGGTCCCCGATTCGTCCTCGACCGCCGATGCCACGCCGTCCGGCTGTGCGAAGGCACTCCTCGCCTCGTCCGACTGCGGTTTCCGGTCCTCCGCCTCCGTCACCCACCACTCCCGCTGTTGCCGACCGTGCACCTCCCGTACGCCCCAGTATGCGCACGGATACGCGAACGGGCCGCGCCACCCCAGGAGGGGTCACGCGGCCCGCGGGGCTCAGGAGGGATCAGTGACCGCCCTGCTCCTTCAAGCGCTTGTAGGAACGCTCGATCTCGGCCTCGGCCTCCGCGCGGCCGACCCAGTTGGCGCCCTCGACGGACTTGCCGGGCTCGAGGTCCTTGTAGACCTCGAAGAAGTGCTGGATCTCCAGGCGGTCGAACTCCGACACGTGGTGGATGTCCCGCAGGTGCTCCACACGCGGGTCGTGCGCCGGGACGCACAGCAGCTTGTCGTCGCCGCCGGCCTCGTCCGTCATACGGAACATGCCGATCGCGCGGCACTGGATGAGGCAGCCCGGGAAGGTCGGCTCGTCCAGGATGACCAGCGCGTCCAGCGGGTCGCCGTCCTCGCCGAGGGTGTTCTCGACGAAGCCGTAGTCGGCCGGGTAGCTGGTCGAGGTGAAGAGTCGACGGTCCAAGCGGATCCGACCGGTCTCGTGGTCCACCTCGTACTTGTTCCGCGAACCCTTCGGAATCTCGATCGTGACGTCGAACTCCACCGGTGGCTCCTCCATGATCAACACATAGTTCTGGTGGTTAAGTGTCCCTCACGCAGGTGTGTGATCGCGAAAGGGGCTGGTGGTCGTGCCAGAGCTGAGGGCTTGGCGGGCCGCGAGACCGCATGTGGTGCGGATCAAGCGGACCGTGCAGCCGCACGTGACGCGGGTCGCGCAGGCCGTGCAGCCGCGTGTGACGAGGGCTGCGCAGTCCGTGCGACCGCATGTGGTGCGGGCTGCTCAAGCCGTGCGGCCGCGTTCCGTGAAGTTCACGACCCCGCGGCTCACAGCCGTCGCCGCCACCGCGGGCCTGGCACTCGCGGCCGGGGCTGTGGCCTTCGCCGGCCCCTGGGACTCCTCCGGTCAGCGTACGGCCGAGCGTGACTGGGCCGCATCGCGAGAAGGGGAGGGTGGCGCAGATCACGGACGTAGTTCCGATACGTCCCCCACGGCGCCGAAGCCCGCGCCCAGCGCCGCCTCCGTGCTGACCGGTCTCGGCGGCTCCGCCGTCTCGGTGCCCGCACCCACCCGGAAGGCCCTCACGAGCACCCTGGACCGGCTCCTGGGCGACCCCGCGCTCGGCGGGCGGCGTACGGCCGTGGTCGTCGACGTGGCGACCGGTGAGCGGCTGTACGGCAAGGGCGCCGACGACGCGCAGACCCCGGCCTCCACCACGAAGATCGCCACCGCGGTCGCCGCGCTCTCCGCGGCGGGCGCCGACCACCGCATCGAGACCCGCGCGGTCCTGGAGCCCGGCACCAAGGAGGTCGTGCTCGTCGGCGGCGGCGACCCCACACTGACCGTCCGCAAGGAGGCGGCGGGCTGGGCGAGCCTGCGCACCCTGGCCGACGAGACGGCGACCGCCCTGAAGGCCCGTCATCTGAGCCAGGTGACGCTCTCGTACGACACCTCGCTCTACACCGGTTCCGCCCTGCACCCCATCGGCACCAACCCCAACCTCGCGCCGGTCAGCGCCCTGATGGTCGACGAGGCCCGCACCGACGACTCGGTCAGCGGCCCGGTCACCCGCGCCGCGGACCCGGCGGCGGACGCGGCCGGGAAGTTCGCGGGGCTGCTGGAGGCCAAGGGCATCAAGACGACGACCCCAGGCCCCTCCAGGGCGACGAACCCCTCCCAGTCCCTCGCCTCGGTCTCCTCGCCGCCACTGTCCGCCCTCATCGAGCGGATGCTGACGAACAGCGACAACGACATCGCGGAGGCCATGGCCCGCCAAGTCGCCCTCGCCACCGGGCGGCCGGCCGACTTCGAGGGCGGCGCGGCGGCGATCGACGCCGAGCTGAAGAAGCTCGGACTCCCGCTGTCCGGAGCGCACTTCACGGACGGCAGCGGTCTGAACCGGGACGACAGACTGACGGCGGACCTGCTCACGGCCCTCCTGGTCAAGGCCGGTGACCCCGCCCACCCCGAACTCCGGCCCATCCTGACCGGTCTGCCGGTCGCGGGCTTCACGGGCACCCTCAGCGACCGTTACGCCGACGACGCGTCCGGCACCGGCCTCGTACGCGCCAAGACCGGCACGCTGACCGGGGTGAACACCCTGGCGGGCACGGTCGTCGACGCCGACGGCCGCCTGCTGGCCTTCGCCTTCCTGGCCTCCGCCACGACCGACCCGTCGGCGGCCCAGTCGGCCCTGGACCGCACGGCCTCGGCACTGGCGGGCTGCGGCTGCCGTTAGGTCCTGCCCGGCCAGGTCCTGGGCACCACTCGTACCACGAGCCCCGTACGCCCCGGAGCACGGGCGCATCCAGCGCCTTACCCCTCACCGCACTTGGACCCGCTCACGTACGGTTGACGCATGACGAGCATCGGTGGTGCCGAGATGGTCGACTGGAATCTCGCGGTGGCGACCGCGACACGGCTTGTGCGGCCTGGCCCCGAGGTGAGCCGTGACGAGGCCCGAGAGGTCGTCGCGGAGCTGCGCCGGCATGCGAAGGCCTCGGAGGAACACGTCCGGGGCTTCACTCGTATGGGCACGGACGACCTCCACGACACCCCCATCCTGGTGGTGGACCGCCCGGGCTGGGTCCGGGCGAACGTCGCGGGGTTCCGGGAGCTCCTGAAGCCCCTGCTGGACAAGATGCAGGAACGGCGGGGGACCACCCCGGGCGGGGCCGTCCTCGGCGCCGTCGGCGGCAAGGTCACCGGCGTGGAGCTGGGCATGCTGCTGTCGTTCCTGTCGTCGCGCGTCCTCGGACAGTACGAGACCTTCGCCCCGGCGACGAGGGAACTCCCGGCGGGTGAGAACGGCGGCGGCAGGCTCCTTCTCGTCGCGCCGAACATCGTCCACGTGGAGCGCGAACTCGACGTGGAGCCCCACGACTTCCGCCTGTGGGTGTGTCTGCACGAGGAGACGCACCGTACGCAGTTCACGGCCGTGCCCTGGCTGCGTGACCACCTGGAGGGCGAAATCCAGTCTTTCTTGGGCGAGACCGAGGTCGACCCCATGACGGTCCTGGAGCGCATCAGGGAGGCGGCCCAGTCGCTCGCGGGCGGCCGTCCCGAGGGCGAGGAGGACGACGGGGGCCGGTCCCTGGTCGAGATCGTGCAGACGCCGGCCCAGCGGGAGATCCTCGGCCGCCTCACCGCCGTGATGTCCCTCCTGGAAGGCCACGCGGACTTCGTGATGGACGGCGTGGGTCCGGACGTGGTCCCGTCCGTGGGCGAGATTCGCGAGAAGTTCCAGCAGCGCCGGGCCAAGGGGGCCTCGCGGCTCGACCTCGCCCTGCGCAAGCTGCTCGGTTTGGATGCCAAACTGAAGCAGTACAGGGACGGTGAGCGGTTCGTGCGCGCGGTCGTCGACCAGGTGGGCATGGACGGCTTCAACCGGGTGTGGACTTCCCCGAACACCCTCCCGACCAAGACGGAGATCGCCAAACCGGCGGACTGGGTCGCGCGGGTGCACCGCAAGACGGAGTCGTGAACCCTACGGCAAGGTCGTGAAACGAATTCGGCCGACGGCAGGTGAACGCCCCTCCAATCACCCGTCCGAGGGACCGTGAGCCAACGGTAGGCGTGCAATGCTCGGGGAACGGCCCGTTTCTGTCACCATCTACACACTCTGTGTGACCAGACTCGGGCTCACCCCCCGAAAACTTCATGAAGGGAACCGGACATGGGTCCCCATCCTGCGGTCGCGGCGATACGCCTGGCGGTCCGCCGCGTACTCCACGACGTCCTCACCGACCACACCCGTCCTCCAGGCGAGTCCTCCCCGCTCGTCCTCGTCGCCTGCTCCGGCGGCGCCGACTCCATGGCGCTCGCCTCGGCTCTCGCCTTCGAAGCCCCCAAACTCGGCATCCGCGCCGGTGGCATCACCGTGGACCACGGTCTGCAGCCCGGCTCCGATCTGCGCGCCGACGACGTCGTCTCCCGCCTCGTCGAGCTCGGCATGACCCCCGTCGAGTCCCTCGCCGTCACCGTGGGCCGCGACGGCGGCCCCGAGGCCGCCGCCCGCGACGCCCGGTACGCCGCCCTGGACGCCGCCGCCGAGCGCCACGGCGCCTCCGCCGTCCTGCTCGGCCACACCCGTGACGACCAGGCCGAGACGGTTCTGCTGGGCCTCGCCCGCGGCTCCGGCATCCGCTCCCTGTCCGGCATGGCCGCGGTCTCGGGGGCCGGCGGCCGTTACCGCCGGCCGTTCCTGCACCTGGACCGGCAGACCGCCCGCAAGGCCTGCATGGTCCAGTCGTTGCCCGTCTGGGACGACCCGCACAACGCCGACCCGGCCTACACCCGCTCCCGGCTGCGCCACGAGGGCCTGCCCGCCCTGGAGAAGGCGCTCGGCAAGGGAGTCGTCGAGGCCCTCGCCAGGACGGCACAGCTGTCCCGTGACGACGCCGACGCCCTCGACGCCTGGGCCCGCCAGGCCGAGGCCTCCGTACGCGACACGGCGGGCCTCCTGGAGTGCGCGAAGCTCTACGCCCTGCCGCCCGCCGTACGCCGCCGTATCCTGCGTCGCGCCGCCATCGAGGCGGGCGCCCCGGCCGGTTCGCTGTTCGCCCGCCACATCGAAGAAGTCGACCGGTTGATCACCGGCTGGCGCGGTCAGGGAGCCATCAATCTCCCGGGCAAAGTCGTCGCTCAGCGACAGGGTGGCAGACTGGTGATTCGGCAAGGCTGAAACCGGACCCTCCATCGGGACCGCTCACGCGGCTCTCCGGGACCCCTGACTCGGGTCGCGGGCGGTCCGGGCGGCCTAGCGAGTGAGCCGAAGGGGAGCGACATCGGCGCCCCGTAGGTGAACGAGCCCGAGAAAAGTGGGACGGACGACCGAAAGTGATGCGGGTGGACGCGAAAGACATGGGCACCGACCTCAAGTCGGTGCTCATCACCAAGGAAGAGATCGACGCCAAGCTGGCTGAGCTGGCTGCGAAGATCGACGCGGAGTACGTGGGCAAGGACCTGCTGATCGTCGGTGTCCTCAAGGGCGCCGTCATGGTCATGGCGGACCTCGCGCGTGCGCTGTCCACCCCCGTCACGATGGACTGGATGGCGGTGTCGTCGTACGGCGCGGGCACCCAGTCCTCGGGTGTGGTGCGGATCCTCAAGGACCTCGACACCGACATCAAGGGCAAGCACGTCCTGATCGTCGAGGACATCATCGACTCCGGGCTGACCCTGTCCTGGCTGATCTCCAACCTCGGCTCCCGCGAGCCGGCCTCCCTCAAGGTGTGCACGCTGCTGCGCAAGCCGGAGGCGGCCAAGGTCGCGATCGATGTGGAGTGGGTCGGCTTCGACATCCCGAACGAGTTCGTGATCGGCTACGGCCTCGACTACGCGGAGAAGTACCGCAACCTCCCGTTCGTCGGTACGCTCGCGCCTCACGTCTACGGCGGCTGAACCTCCGGGTCCCAGTCCTCGTAAGACGATCGGGAACCCCAGCGGGTTTCGCGCCGTTGGAGCATGCGTGGGAGGGATTCCCAGTCGTCCCCTGCAGCTTCGGGTGACAATGCTGGGGTACCGTCCGAAGAACAGTCTTTATAAGTCTTTATCAAACTCACTATGGCAGGAGGGACGGGGCGGCACCGCTCCGTATGGATGGACGTGAAGCGATACTTCCGTGGGCCGGTCATGTGGATCGTGCTGGCCGTCCTTGCCGTGGTCGTGTTGATGCAGGTCGTCGGCTCGTCCGGCGGCTACAAGACAGTGGACACCGGCCAGGTCGTCCAGGCGATCAATGACAACAAGGTCCAACAGGCCAAGCTGACCACCGGTGACGAGCAGGTCATCAAGGTGCAGCTCAAGGATGGCCAGAAGGTCTCCGGCAGCTCCAAGATCCAGGCGAGCTACATCGGTGACCAGGGCGTCAACCTCGCCAACACACTCCAGGACAAGTTCCAGAACAAGCAGATTCCGGACGGCTACACGGTCTCGCCGTCCAAGCAGAACCCGTTCCTCGGCATCCTGCTGTCTCTGCTTCCCTTCGTCCTCATCGTCGTCGTCTTCTTGTTCCTGATGAACCAGATGCAGGGCGGCGGCTCCCGGGTCATGAACTTCGGGAAGTCCAAGGCGAAGCTCATCACCAAGGACACCCCGAAGACGACGTTCTCGGACGTCGCGGGCTCGGACGAGGCGGTCGAGGAGCTCCAGGAGATCAAGGAGTTCCTCCAGGAGCCGGCGAAGTTCCAGGCCGTCGGGGCGAAGATCCCCAAGGGTGTGCTCCTGTACGGGCCTCCTGGAACCGGTAAGACGCTGCTCGCACGCGCTGTCGCGGGCGAGGCGGGCGTCCCCTTCTACTCGATCTCGGGTTCCGACTTCGTCGAGATGTTCGTCGGTGTCGGTGCCTCCCGAGTCCGTGACCTGTTCGAGCAGGCCAAGGCGAACGCTCCGGCGATCGTCTTCGTCGACGAGATCGACGCGGTCGGCCGCCACCGCGGCGCCGGCCTCGGCGGTGGTCACGACGAGCGCGAGCAGACGCTGAACCAGCTGCTCGTCGAGATGGACGGCTTCGACGTGAAGGGCGGTGTGATCCTCATCGCCGCCACGAACCGGCCCGACATCCTCGACCCGGCGCTGCTGCGTCCCGGCCGCTTCGACCGCCAGATCGCGGTCGACCGCCCGGACATGCAGGGCCGTCTGGAGATCCTCAAGGTTCACCAGAAGGGCAAGCCGGTCGCGCAGGACGTCGACCTCTCGGCCGTCGCCCGTCGCACCCCCGGCTTCACGGGTGCCGATCTCGCCAACGTGCTGAACGAGGCCGCGCTTCTGACGGCCCGCAGTGACATGAAGCTGATCGACAACTCCATGCTGGACGAGGCGATCGACCGCGTGGTCGCGGGCCCGCAGAAGCGGACCCGGATCATGTCGGACAAGGAGAAGAAGATCACCGCGTACCACGAGGGCGGCCACGCCCTGGTCGCGGCGGCGTCTCCGAACTCCGACCCGGTCCACAAGATCACGATCCTGTCGCGTGGCCGTGCTCTCGGCTACACGATGGTCCTGCCGGACGAGGACAAGTACTCCACGACGCGCAACGAGATGCTGGACCAGCTGGCCTACATGCTGGGCGGCCGCGCGGCCGAGGAGCTCGTCTTCCACGACCCCACCACGGGCGCTGCGAACGACATCGAGAAGGCCACCGCAACGGCCCGCGCGATGGTCACGCAGTACGGCATGACCGAGCGTCTTGGCGCGATCAAGTTCGGCGGCGACAACACCGAGCCCTTCCTGGGCCGGGAGATGTCGCACCCGCGTGACTACTCGGAAGAGGTCGCCGCGCTCGTCGACGAAGAAGTCAAGAAGCTCATCGAGAACGCGCACAACGAGGCCTGGGAGATCCTGGTCGAGAACCGCGACGTCCTCGACCAGCTGGTGCTCCAGCTGCTGGAGAAGGAGACGCTGAGCAAGGAGCAGATCGCCGAGATCTTCGCTCCGATCCACAAGCGCCCGGCCCGCCCCGCGTGGACCGGCTCCTCCCGGCGCACCCCGTCCACCCGCCCGCCGGTGCTCTCCCCCAAGGAGCTGTCACTGACGAACGGGGCGAACGGATCGACGCCGTCCATCGCCAATGTGACGGAGTCCGTCCCGGCGAAGGAAGTGGCTCCGGAGGACCGACCCGAGAGCTGACCCGGCTCCCGGCGGCCCCACCAGGCCCGGAATGGATGCCGCGCCCCCCAGGTTCTAGCCTGGGGGGCGCGGCATTTTCGCACGACCGCACGTTTTGGACGCGTCGACCAGCACGCGGAAGATCCACAGGAACGAGGACCACATGACCGACCCCGTGACGCTGGACGGCGAAGGTGTGATCGGCGAGTTCGACGAGAAGCGCGCCGAGAACGCCGTACGGGAGCTTCTGATCGCGGTCGGCGAGGACCCGGACCGCGAGGGACTGCGCGAGACGCCCGGGCGGGTCGCCAGGGCGTACAGGGAGATATTCGCGGGGCTGTGGCAGAAGCCCGAGGACGTGCTGACGACCACCTTCGACCTCGGACACGACGAGATGGTGCTCGTGAAGGACATCGAGGTCCTCAGCAGCTGTGAGCACCACCTGGTGCCGTTCGTCGGCGTGGCCCATGTCGGCTACATCCCGTCCACGGACGGCAAGATCACGGGCCTGTCGAAGCTGGCCCGGCTCGTGGACGTCTACGCCCGGCGGCCACAGGTGCAGGAACGTCTCACCACGCAGATCGCCGACTCCCTGATGGAGATCCTGGAGCCGCGCGGGGTGATCGTCGTCGTGGAGTGCGAGCACATGTGCATGTCGATGCGCGGGGTGCGCAAGCCCGGCGCGAAGACCATCACCTCGGCCGTGCGCGGCCAGCTGCGCGATCCCGCCACCCGCAACGAGGCGATGAGCCTGATCATGGCGCGTTAGCGCCCCGGCCCGTACGCCCCGCCGCGCGCCCCGTCCGTCAGGCGACGGGGGCCGCGCCGCCGCGTTCGTTGTCGTCGTCCTCCGGGAGCTTGCAGACGCGCTCCAGGAAGAAGGCGGCCGCTATCACGGCGATGCCGGCGAGGACCGAGAAACCGGCATAGATGGCCTGGTCGCGACGGGCGGGGATGTCCAGGGACTCGAGCAGGAACGCGCCCGTACCGCCGTACATGCCCGACACCAGGGCGGCGACCAGGGCGCTCGCCTGGCCGAAGACGACCGCGCGGGCCGCCATCAGGGGGTCGACGCCCTTGGCGCCGGGGCGGCGTTCACGCTGGGCCTTGAGGCGGGCGCGCAGCGAGAGCGCCGTGGACAGCAGGACGACGGCGATCAGGGCCAGGACGATGGGGGCGGCCAGCGGGACCCGCGGGAGGGTCCCCACCGCGCTCCACAGGCGCGCGCCCGCCCAGGACAGCACACCGGCCACCACGAACACGGCTGCCAGCGTCCTGATGCGCAGCTGTTTCACGTTGTTGTCCCTTTGCCCCTCTTGTAAGCCCGTCTTGGTCGTCCTGACCTTAACGACTACTCGGGCAGCCGGAGTTCCAGGTCGGGCCGGGGCAGGACACCCTCCCGGGTGACGGCGGTGAGCAGGTGGTTCACGGGGCCGCGGCCGGGCAGCTGGGCCTCGGGTTCCACGTCGTGCCAGGGGGCCAGCACGAAGGCCCTTTCGTGGGCGTGCGGGTGAGGGAGGGTCAGGACCGGGTCGCCGGAGACGACATCGGCGTACGCCACGATGTCCACGTCGATCGTGCGCGGGCCCCAGCGCCCGTCCCGTACGCGGTGGAAGGCCTCCTCGATCGCGTGTGCCCGCTCCAGGAGCGAGGACGGCGGGAGGGTGGTCTTGAGGACCACGACCGCGTTGAAATACGTCGGCTGGCTGCCCGGTTCGACGCCCCAGGGATCGGTCTCATAGACGGGGGAGACCGCCTTGACGCGGACGCCAGGGGTGTCCTCCAGGGCGTCGATGGCGCCCTGGAGGGTCTCCAGGCGGTTGCCCAGGTTCGAGCCGAGGGAGAGCACCGCCCGTTTCGGGTTCTGCAGGGTCGTGTCGGCGGCGTCCACCCGCTCGACCACGGAGGCGGGCACCGGCTGTACGGTCGGGTCGCTCTGACCCTCGGTGAAGTAGGCGGTCATACTCGGCTCCGGGTGATCGTGACGGTCACGTCGTCGAAGGGCACCGTGATCGGCGCGTCCGGTTTGTGCACGCAGACCTCGACTTCCTGGACCCCGTCGTGCTTCAGGCAGGTCTGGGCGATGCGCTCGGCGAGGGTCTCGATGAGGTTGACGGGCTCGCCCTCGACGACGGCCACGACCTCCTCCGCCACGATGCCGTAGTGCACGGTCTTCGACAGGTCGTCCTCGGCCGCGGCCGGCCGGGTGTCCAGGCCCAGTGTCAGGTCCACGATGAAGGTCTGGCCTTCCTCGCGTTCCTTCTGGAAGACACCGTGGTGCCCGCGGGCCTTGAGGCCGCGCAGCGCGACACGATCCACGCGAATCACTCCTGCAATCGTCGGTAGCGGCCGATGTCCACCGAGTGCGGTCGGCGCACCGGCTTCAAACGAATCTACCTGCGGGCACTGACAGAGCTCGCCCACGGGGACACGCGCCCACATCATGGGCACGAGGCTTCATCGGGCGTTTCCCCTGGGGAACACGGCGGCTCACGGGTTGGTAGCCGCCCCTACCCAGCGGTTCGTGATTCCAACCACTCCTTGGTGCCGCTGGACCGCCTGCCCATCCGACCGGGGGGTGTCCAGGGGCTCAGCGGGGGTGTTCCCGTCCTCAGCCGGGCGTGTCCTCGTCCTCCTCCTCGCCCGATTCGGCGAGTACGGGTGAGGCGTGGTGCGACCAGAGCTTCCAGCCGTCGGCCGTGCGGCGGAACACGTTCGTGGCGACGACCAGCTGGCCGACGAGCGGGCCGAGCTCGTCGCTGTCCTCGGGGGCGGGGCCGCCGCTGAGGATGTTCTCGGTGCAGGTCACCAGCGCGGTGTCGCCCGTGACGGAGACGTGCACGTCCGTGAGGAAGAACTGGATGTACTCCGTGTTCGCCATGATCAGCGCGTACGAGCGCAGGACCTCACCACGGCCGTTGAGGACCGGCCAGCCGGGGTGGACGCAGGAGATCACCGCGCCGTCGCCCTCGATGTCGTCGTCGGCGGTGTCCAGGGGGGCCAGCCACAGTGATGACAGTTCTTCGAAGTCACCCCGCTCGAGTGCCTCGTAGAAGGCGGTGTTGGCACGTTCGACCTGCTCGATGTCGGTACGGGGTGCGCTCACTGGGCTCCCTCTACGGCCCGGGCGACTCGTACGGCGTCGGCGGTGGCCCGTACCTCGTGGACCCGGACCGCCCAGGCACCATGGTGGGCGGCGAGCGCGGAGACGGCGGCGGTGGCGGCGTCCCGCTCGCGGGCCGGCGGCGGGGCGCCCTCAGGGCCCGCCAGCACGTGGCCCAGGAACCGCTTGCGGGAGGCGGCGACGAGCAGGGGGTGGCCGAGTTCGCTCAGCCGGGCGAGGTGGGCGAGCAGCGACAGGTCGTGCTCGGAGTCCTTGGAGAAGCCGAGTCCCGGGTCGATGACGATGCGGTCGGAGGCGATGCCGCCCGCCAGAACGGCCTCCACACGTGCGTGCAGCTCGTCGACGACTTCGGAGACGACGTCCGCGTACGTCCCCCTCACGTTGCCGCCCTCGAGGAAGCCGCGCCAGTGCATGACCACGAAGGGTGCGCCGGCCGCGGCGACGGCGGGGATCATCGCGGGGTCGGCGAGCCCGCCGCTCACGTCGTTGACGAGGGCGGCGCCCGCGGCGAGCGACTGCTCGGCGACGGATGCGCGCATGGTGTCGACGGAGACGGTGACGCCCTCGGAGGCGAGGCCGCGGACGACCGGGATGACGCGCTTGAGCTCTTCCGCCTCGTCGACGCGGGTCGCGCCGGGGCGGGTGGACTCGCCGCCGACGTCCACCAGGTCGGCGCCCTCGGTGACCAGGTGGAGGCCGTGTTTGACGGCGGCCGTCGTGTCGAACCAGCGGCCGCCGTCGGAGAAGGAATCGGGGGTCACGTTGACGACCCCCATGACCGCGCAGCGGTCCCAGGTCGGCAGTCCCGCGACGTGGCCGCGGCGGCGCTCGGAGTTCATACGTCCAGCCTAGGCCTCCGGCGGGGGGCCGAATCGTCCGCGGGTTGGCTCCGACGGGGGTCTTTTGGCCGCTTCGCGGCGGGCCGCGGCCCGAGCGAGGGTCCCCAGGGCTGGGGTAGGGGCCCTCGCTCGGGCCTGTTCAGGGGGACTACGCCGCCCTGACCCCGCGTTCCGCCACGCCGTGGGCGCACGGGCGCGGAGCCGGTGTGCGGCGGCGCAGCAGGCTCGGGAGGGCCAGGTTCACGAAGCCCTCGGCCTGCATGGCGGCGATGCCGATGCGCGGGAGGTCGCGGGAGGAGCGGTAGACGACGAAGCGGGGCTCCCAGCGGGGGCGGAACTTCGCGTTGAACTTGTACAGGGACTCGATCTGGAACCAGCGCGAGAGGAAGACGAGCAGGCCACGCCAGGCCCGCAGCACCGGCCCCGCGCCGATCTTCTCGCCACGCGCCAGCGCCGAGCGGAACATCGCGAAGTTGAGCGAGATCCGCTTGATGTCCAGACGCGGGGACGCCTCGAGCGCCGCCACGATGAGGAGCTCGTTCATGCCGGGGTCGGCCGCGCGGTCGCGGCGCATGAGGTCGAGGGAGACACCGTCCGTGCCCCAGGGGACGAAGTGCAGGACGGCCTTCAGATCGCCGTACGGGCCGAGCGCGTCGTCCGCCTTGTGGGCGGTGGCGATCAGACAGTCGCCGTCGGACGGGTCGCCGATGCGGCCGAGCGCCATGGAGAAGCCGCGTTCGGTGTCCGTGCCGCGCCAGGCCTCCGCCGCCCGTCGTATCCGCTCCAGCTCGCCCTCGCTGAGGTCACGGATGCGCCGCACCCGGGTCTCGTAGCCAGCCCGTTCGATGCGCTTCACCATTTGACGCACGTTGCGCATCGCGCGTCCGGACAGGGAGAAATCCGCGACGTCCACCACCGCCTCGTCGCCCAGTTCGAGGGCGTCGAGGCCGGTCTCGCGGGTCCACACCTCGCCGCCCGTCTCCGAGCAGCCCATGACGGCGGGGGTCCAGGAGTGGGCCTTCGCCTCGTCCATGAAGCGTTCGATGGCGCCGGGCCAGGCCTCGACGTCGCCGATGGGGTCGCCGCTGGCGAGCATCACGCCGGAGACGACGCGGTAGGTGACGGCCGCCTTGCCGCTGGGGGAGAAGACGACGGCCTTGTCGCGGCGGAGCGCGAAGTGGCCGAGCGAGTCACGGCCGCCGTGCTTGTCCAGCAGGGCCCGCAGCCGGGTCTCGTCGTCCTCCGTGAGGCGGGCGGCGGGGTGTTCGGGCCGGAAGGCCAGATAGATCGTGGTGACGGCGGTCAGCCAGCCGAGCGCGCCGAGCGAGAAGGCAACCGTCCAGGACGTGGATCCGGCGTAGTCGACGGGGCCTTCGAAGCCGACCAGGCCGTACAGGACGTGCGTGATGCGGTCGGCCAGGCTCGGGTCGCCGACCATCCGGCCCTGGTGGGCGCTGACGATGACCAGTCCGAGGGCGAGGGAACCTGCGCCCATGAGGACGAAGTTGGCGAGCGCGCGCCAGCGGCTGCGCGGATCGGGCAGGGCGGCGAACTCGCTCCGGTGGCGCAGCAGTGGTGCGAGCAGCGCGAGGGAGATGACGACGCCGATGATCGAATGGCGGTACGCGAACTGGGCGACGGCACCCGCCGGCAGCAGGGCCACGGCGGCCCGCCACGCTCGGCGCTTGCGGCGGCGCA
The DNA here is from genome assembly GCF_055638955.1 of Streptomyces sp. NPDC111507. Taxonomy (NCBI): domain Bacteria; kingdom Bacillati; phylum Actinomycetota; class Actinomycetes; order Kitasatosporales; family Streptomycetaceae; genus Streptomyces; species Streptomyces sp. NPDC111507. The sequence goes on from NZ_JBVKBU010000023.1 coordinate 71,620, forward strand.
GCCCATGAGCGAGCAGGAGCAGGAGTACGCCCGCGCTGAGCGACAGCGCGGCGGCGAAGGGGCCGAACGAGCCGGGCAGCACCTCGGCCATGGCGTGCATACGGCTGCGCCGGAAACGGGGGAAGACCCCCGCGGCGATGTCCAGGACCCCTACGAGTGTGCAGGCCCTGGCGACGAGGGCGGGAACGGCATCTGGGCGTGGACCACGGAGTATGCGTCGCGTCCTGCCCGTTCGGTCTGGAACCTCGCCCGACATTTCCCCATCTATCCTGACAGACATCGCATCCCGTAGTTCTGCGAGAGACCTTGAATCCGGCGCCATTCCGGCATCCGGCGACATTGCGCCCTCTAGGACGGTGTCTTGGGGGCTCAGGTTCACTCCCCAGCGGAAAGCCGGTTCAAAAGGCAAGGAAAGTCCAGGGCAAGGCCTCGCGAAGCAGCAGGGCGGCCAGGGGCGGAAAGCGCAGGCAGGGCAGCTCATGGGTCTCACGAGCAACAAGGTGCTGGTGTTGGCGGTTCTGTCCGCCGTGCTGCTGTTCGTCGGCACGGTGTGGTGGTGGCCACGGCTGGCGCGGCAGAACTGGCGGGCCGTCAGCGGACGGATCGGGCTGCTTCTGGTCACGCAGGTGGCGATCTTCGCTTCGATCGGCCTGTTCGCCAACCAGGCGTTCGGGTTCTACGCGAGCTGGGCGGACCTCTTCGGTCAGGAGAACGGCCAGGGTGTGGTCGTCGACCACGGCGGCCGGGGCGGCTCCGGCGGCGGGCCTCTCCAAGTGGTCGGCACCCAGCCGGTGAGCGTGTCGGGCGGGACCCGGCCGCAGATCGGCGGCCAGATCCAGAAGGTCGACATCGTCGGCCGTACGACGCACATCGCCACGCCCGCGTACGTCTACCTTCCCCCCGAGTACTTCCAGTCGCGCTACCGCACGCGCACTTTCCCGGCGGTCACGATCCTCACCGGCTACCCCGGCACCGCCGCGGCGCTCATCAAGGGCCTGCACTATCCGCAGACGGCCCACGAGTTGTCCAAGAACGGGCAGATGCAGCCGATGATCCTCGTCATGATGAGGCCGACGGTCGCACCGCCGCGGGACACGGAGTGTGTGGACATCCCGGGCGGTCCGCAGACCGAGAAGTTCTTCGCCAAGGACCTCCCCGATGCAGTGTCGGCTCACTACAGGGTGGGCAAAAAGCCCGGAAGCTGGGGCATCGTCGGTGACTCCACGGGCGGCTACTGCGCGCTGAAGCTGGCCCTTCACCACCCCGAGGCGTACGCCGCCGGGGCGGGACTGTCGCCGTACTACAAGGCGCCGATCGACCCCACGACGGGCGACCTCTTCCACGGGAACAAGGAGCTGCGCAACAGCGCGGACCTGCGCTGGTTCATGCAGCACAAGCCCGCACCCGACACATCGCTGCTGGTCACCAGCAGCAAGGTGGGCGAGCACAACTACAAGGAGACCCTCAAGTTCATCAGCCTCGTGCAGTCCAAGAACCGCACCCGGATCGCGTCGATCATCCTCGACAGCGGCGGCCACAACTTCAACACGTGGCGGCGGGAGATCCCGCCGACGCTTCAGTGGCTCAGCGGGCGGCTGAGCGACCGCTGACCGTCGTCCCCGAATACGTGGCGGCGCCCCTGTGATCGGCGCCGGGCCTCCTGGAATTCATGGAGTCCCTCGAATCTCTGGAATCACGCGAACTCAAGGGAATTGATCAACAAGTAGCCGCTTTGCGGGGCAAGCGGGAGCCCTTGTGGGACAAGGAGTAGCCCCTATAGGCGGCTGAGGCGGTGTGCAGCCCCTGGGGTAGCCGTGTTTTTACCGGGCGGGGCTCCAAGATTCGCCTACGCGCGGTAAGTTTCTGGCCATGCCACGTGGACGTCACCGCCATTCCCCACCTCTGCACCGGCTGCTGCCTCCTTCGGCGATCGCAGGCGTCTCGCTCGTCTGCGCCGTGGGGCCCTGGCTGTTCACGGAACCAACGGTGCTCCGCGCCTTGGCCGCGGCCGCCGCAGGGACGGCCGTCGTGGGCGGCATCGTCATGCGCCGCTGGGACACGGCGGCGGGCAAGCGCGTCGCGGACCTCACGCGCGCGCGGGCGAGTGACGAGTGGCGTCACGAGGAGCGCGTCGCCGAGCTCGAGACCGACCTCGACGAGTCGCGCGAGCTGCGCACCAAGCTCGAGCACAAGCTGCGCGCGAAGCGGGCGGAGCTGGCGGGCCTGCGCAACGAACACGCCGCACTGCTTCGGCGGTACGCCACGGCGGAGACCGAGCGGGCGAGCGCCCTGGAGGGTCGCCGGCTGCTCGAGATAGAGACGGTGGCCCCCGCTCGCGCGCTGACCGCCGCGACGGAGACCGTGGAGGCCGCCGACGCCGTGGACTCGGCGGAGCCGGAGGCTCCCGAGGGCGTGGCTGCCACGGACGAGGACAGGAACGAGGGCGCGGGCGAAGGCACGGACGAGGACGCGGACGAGGGCGCCGACGACGGTGTCACCGCCGACGACGTGACCACCGTAGAGGCGGAGAACGCCGCCGAGGAGCCGACGGACACGACCGCGTCTCCCCAGGTCTTCTCCCCGGCCGGGTCGTCGCTCTTCCTGCGCGCCGACGCCGCGCTGAGCCGGATCACGCACGGCGACGCGGCGACCGACGTCTCCGACGCGGACACTGAACCGGGCACCGACCCGGACACCGATCCGGACGACGATGTGAAGCCCGGCGCCGAAGCCGAAGTCGACACCGAAGCCGATTCCGAAGCCGAGGTCGAGGGCGAGGTCGAAACCGCGCCCGCCTCGAATTCCGATGCCGATGCCGCCGCCTCCGGTTCCGACGAGCGCGAGCCCGCCGAAGCCGAAGGGGAGTCCGCCAAAGGAGAGTCCGACAAAGGGGAACCCCCGACGGACGGTCCTCCGAAGGGCAACCGCCCCCTGACCGACGCCAAGACGGCGGCGCTGCCCGTCCCCGCCGCACGCGCGGTGTCCGTCGAGGCGGAGCCGGCCGGCCCGGCGGCCCCTCCCGTGCAGCCGGCGAAGCCCGCCCGTGCCTCCGGGCACTTCACCGTGCCGACCGCGGTGGCCGTCGCCCCGGCCGCGCCCGTGCGGCGCCCCTCGGTCGAGGGCGGGTTCGACTTCTTCGGTACGCAGAAGGGGGCATCCTCGACCGCCATGGACGCCATGCAGAACGAGGACCTCGCGGACGTGGTCGGACAGGAGGCGCTCGCCCTGCACAAGGCCGAGGCCGAGTCCGGTTTCAAGCCCGTCGACGAGGGGTCCCGCGGTGTCGGCCAGGTCATCGACCTGACCGCGCACGACGAGACCGAGCACATCGACCTGACGGAGCTGCGGACCGCGGCTTCCTGAGGCGCCTGTACGTGGGCACGGGGCTCACGCGGATGAGGGCAGTGGCTCGGCCACTGCCCTCTCGTCGTCTCACGCCATCCAGCGGTCCGGCCGGGCCTCGCGCCGCCCCGTCCGTGACCGGTCCGCCTGTGCCTGAAGGAGCTCCGCGGCCTCCGCGGCGTCCCGCAGCCGCGCCGTCACCGTCTGGTTGGCCCCCGTGTCCACATGGACGTCGGCGACGCCTCTGAAGCGCTCCCAGGGCCCCTGGGTCAGCCGTACGCTCTGCACCTTCGCGTGCGGCACGAGCGACAGGCGGCGGCGCAGCAGTCCGTGACGCGCCGCGAAGACGGTGTCGGTGACGGCGAGCCCGTACCCCCGCCACCACAGCGGCACGCACCACCAGGCCCGGCGCGGCGGCCGGGACAGGGCGGACGGCACCGTCACCCCGGGCAGCACCCTCGCGATCACCGACTCGGCGACCTCGCGCGGAGCGACGGGCACCAGGACGGAGTTCGAGGACCCCGCCACGTCGAGTTCCACCCGTACCCAGCCGCGTCGCCGCCACAGCAGCGGTTCGACGATCCGTACGGTCTGCACGCGTCCGGGCGGCACCGTCTCGTGCGTACGGTCGAGGAGGCCGTGGTCGATGCGGAGCCCGTCCGGCGACTCGCCCACCGTCCAGTCGTACTCGCCGACGAACCGCCCCACGCTGCTCGCGCCCGCGGCGCCGAGCAGCGGCACCCCGGTGGCGAGGACCGTCCACACACTGTGGGTGGCGAACCACAGGAACGGGGGCACGACGAGCGCGGCGGCCAGGGAACCCCAGGTGGCGCCGGTGAGGACGAGGGAGACGGCGAGGAAGCCCGCCGGCACGTGCAGCAGCTGCCGTACCGGCGCCTCGCCGACCTCGTGAGCCGTCTCGGGGGCGAAACCGGCGGCGCGGGCGAGGAGTTCGGCGCGCAGGGCGCGGGCCTCGTCCTCGCCGAGGTAGGCGAGTTCGTCCTTCTTGTCCGTTCCTATGACGTCGAGTTTGAGCTTGGTGACGCCCGCGACGCGGGCCAGCAGCGGCTGGGTGACGTCGACGGCCTGCAGCCGGTCGAGCCGGATGTGCGCGGTGCGCCGGAACAACAGGCCGGTACGGATGCGCAGTTCGGTCTCGGTCACCGCGAAGTGCGTGAACCACCAGCTCAGAAAGCCGTAGAGGGCGGCCGCCGGGACGATGACGGCGAGCCCGATGAGCAGCGCGGTCGTCGTCAGCCTGGTCAGCTGCTCCTGCGCCTGGTTGGGGTCGTGCACGGCCCAACCGGCGACCACGGCGACCGGCGCCCAGGCGCGCCGGAACGGTGTCACCGGGTGCAGCCGCCGCTCGACCAGCGGCTTCTGCTCCCGTATCGCGTCCTTGGCGTCGGGCGCCGGCGTGTTCACAGCCCCGCCGATCGGGCCTCGCCCAGCTCGGTCAGCCGGTCGCGCAGTCGCTCGGCCTCGGTCGGGTCCAGGCCCGGGATGCACGCGTCCGTCGCGGCGGCCGCCGTGTGCAGCTGCACGCTCGCCAGCCCGAAGTGCCGCTCCACGGGCCCGGAGGTCACCTCGACCAGCTGCATCCGCCCGTACGGCACCACGGTCTCCTCGCGGAACAGCACACCGCGGCTGATCAGCAGGTCGTCCGCGCGCTCGGCGTACCGCCAGGAGCGCCAGTTGCGCCCCAGCATCCCCCAGCCCCACACCAGCAGGGCGAACGGCAGCAGCGCGAAGGCCGCCCAGACGGCGCCCGCGAACACCGCGAGAAGCACCCCCAGGACGATCGTCAGCAGGCCCAGCCACACCACCAGCAGCAGCCGGCGCATCCGCAGCAGTCCCGGCGGCAGTCCGGTCCAGACCGGCTCGGCCGCCGTGCTTCCCACGGTGTTTCCCGCGGTCTCCGCGCTCCCCGTATCCATGCCGCAAGGGTACGTACGACAGACTGTCCCCATGACTCCTACGACGGAGACCATGGTCGGTATCGGCGGCGCCGCGGAGAGCACCGACATGGTGCTCAACATCGGGCCCCAGCACCCGTCCACGCACGGGGTGCTGCGGCTGAAGCTGGTCCTGGACGGTGAGCGGATCCAGCACGCGGAGCCGGTGATCGGCTATATGCACCGCGGCGCGGAGAAACTCTTCGAGGCGCGCGACTACCGCCAGATCGTCATGCTCGCCAACCGTCACGACTGGCTCTCCGCCTTCTCGAACGAGCTGGGCGTGGTCCTCGCCGTGGAGCGGATGCTCGGCATGGAGGTCCCCGAGCGCGCGGTGTGGATGCGGACCCTCCTCGCGGAGCTCAACCGGGTCCTGAACCACTTGATGTTCCTGGGCTCGTACCCCCTGGAGCTGGGCGGGATCACCCCGATCTTCTACTCCTTCACGGAGCGCGAGGAACTCCAGCACGTCATGGAGGAGATCTCCGGCGGGCGCATGCACTACATGTTCAACCGCGTCGGCGGTCTCAAGGAGGACCTCCCGGCCGGCTGGACCACCCGCGCGCGCGGTGCCGTCACGGCCCTGCGCTCGCGGATGGGCGTGTACGACGACCTGGTGCTCGGCAACGAGATCTTCCGGGGGCGTACGCGGGGCGTGGGCGCCCTCGCGCCGGAGACCGTGCACGCCTACGGAGTGAGCGGGCCGATCGCGCGTGCCTCGGGCGTCGACTTCGACCTGCGCCGGGACGAGCCGTACCTCGCCTACGGGGAGCTCCAGGACACCCTGAAGGTCGTCACCCGCCAGGAGGGCGACTGCCTGGCCCGCTTCGAGTGCCTCCTGGGGCAGACGCACAACGCGCTCGACCTCGCGGACGCCTGTCTCGACCGGCTCGCGGACCTTCCGCCCGGGCCGATCAACCAGCGCCTCCCGAAGGTCCTGAAGGCGCCCGAGGGACACACCTACGCCTGGACCGAGAACCCCCTCGGGATCAACGGCTACTACCTGGTCAGCAAGGGCGAGAAGACCCCGTACCGGCTGAAGCTGCGCTCGGCCTCGTTCAACAACATCCAGGCGCTGGTGGAGCTGCTGCCCGGGACGCTGGTCGCGGACATGGTGGCGATCCTGGGGTCACTGTTCTTCGTGGTCGGCGACATCGACAAGTAGCCCGTCGGCCGGTGGATCTTCGGCCGGTGGATCTTCGGTCGGTGGATCGTCGGCAAGGAGGCCGTCGATCATTGGGTTTGGAATTCCAACCGGCTGGAGCAGCCAGCCGAAGTCGCCCAGGCCGCCGGTCGCGGTGAGTTCGGCGGCTTCCCCCGCGCCCGCCAGAGCGCGTACGTAGGCGGTGGGGTCCGTGGCGGCGAGTGAGAGCGCCGGCCGGGCGCCGCTCACGCCGAGCGCGCGCAGGGCCGCCCGCTGGGTCATCACGCGCCCTCCGGGCAGCGCGCACGCGTCCAGTGCCACATGCGCCGTGATGTCGCACGAACCGTCCGGCACGGGCGCCGTCTCCCTGCCCTCGCGGAAGCCGGTGAGTGTCCCGAAAGGCGGTCGCGCGGCGGCGAAGTGCGCGTAGTCGACGGCGACGGCGAGGCCCCGGTCCAGGGAGGCGACCGCACCGGTCCAAGCGGTGTCCCTAGGGAGACCGATCTCGGCGCGGGTCCCCTCGAAGGGCACCTCATCGGAAGGCACCTCATCGGAAGGCACCTCATCGGAAGGCACCTCTGCGGAGGGCGCCCCTGGGAAAGGCATCACTTCGGAGGCCAGTGGCCACCACCTCCGCAGCCACTGCGCCTCCGCCCCGGCCACGGGCTCACCCAGGCGCTCGGCCCCGTCGTCGTCCCGTACGAGTACCAGCCGGGGCACGCCCGTCGCGTCCACCTCCGCCACCTCCACCGGCACGTTGTCCAGCCACTCGTTGGCGAACAGCAGCCCGGTGATCCCCTTCGGTGGCTGGGCGAGCCACTCGATCCGGTGATCGAGAACAGCGGGGCGGTCGGCGCGTTCGACGGCGTACCCGCGCGCGCGGGAGGCCACTTCGGCGGGGAGCGCGGCGAGGACACCGGTCACCAGCTCACCGCGGCCCGCCGCCATGTCGACGAAGGCGAGCTCGGCAGGGCGGCCGAGGGCCTCGTCGACCCGGCACAGCAGCCGGGCCACGGCCGCGGCGAACAGCGGGGACGCGTGCACCGACGTACGGAAGTGGCCGGCCGGCCCCTCGGGCCCGCGATAGAAGCCGGAGGGCCCGTACAGGGCCTCCTCCGTCGCCTCGCGCCAACCTCGCCACTCACCCGTCCCCACACGCCTCACCGAACCAGCCTAGGCCCCCCTGAAAGACGGGGCCCTAGCCGTCTCGGGCGGGGGAGCATCCACCTTGGGGAGTACGAGCGCCCCTCGCGGATCGACCCTCCGGTTGACCCCTGCACGCTGCATGCTTCCCTACGCTGGGTTACGTGCAGCGCCTCTATGACTTTCTCCGCAGGCACCCGACGTGGGTCGACAGCTTCTGGGCCGTCGTCCTGCTCGGGATCTCCGGCGTGAGCCTGACCAATGTCAACGGCGCCGCCGACCGGCACGGGCCGCTCGCCTCGGCGCTCCCGATCGCCGTCGTACTGAGTCTGGTCGTCGCGCTGCGCCGTCGTATGCCCGAGAAGATGCTGGTCGTGGCCGCGGCCATGGGCTTCGCCCAGCTCGCCCTGGACGTCGAAGTGGTGCCCGCGGACTTCGCGATGCTGGTGATCATCTACACCGTCGCCGCGGACGGCGCCCGCTGGGCCTCCCGCTTCGCGCTGATCGGCGGTCTGTGCGCGGCCCCCCTCGCGCAGATCCGCTGGCCCCAGGTGGACTCGGGCTCGGTGAGCAACGTGCTGATAGCGGTCTTCCAGACGGTTCCGTTCGTGCTCGCCTGGGTGCTCGGCGACTCCATCCGCACCCGCCGCGCCTACCTCGCCCAGTTGGAGGAGCGCGCCGCCCGTCTGGAGAAGGAGCGCGAGGCGCAGGCCAAGGTGGCCGTCGCGGCCGAGCGCGCCCGGATCGCCCGCGAACTGCACGACGTGGTCGCGCACAACGTCTCGGTGATGGTGGTCCAGGCAGACGGCGCCGCCTACGTCATGGACACCGCCCCCGAGCAGGCCAGGAAGGCCCTCGAGACCATCTCCGGGACCGGCCGCCAGGCCCTCGCCGAGATGCGCCGCCTGCTCGGCGTGCTGCGCACCGGCGAGCACCAGGAGAGCGGTGAGTACGTGCCGCAGCCCGACGTCGAGCAGCTCGACGACCTCATCGAGCAGTGCCGCACCTCGGGCCTGCCCGTGGACTTCAAGGTCGAGGGCACCCCGCGTCCGCTGCCCAGCGGGGTGGAGCTCACGGCGTACCGCATCGTCCAGGAGGCGCTCACCAACACGCGCAAGCACGGTGGCCCGAACGCGGGCGCGAGCGTGCGGCTGGTCTACTTCGACGACGGGCTCGGGCTGCTCGTCGAGGACGACGGCAAGGGTGCGCCCCACGAGCTGTACGAGGAGGGCGGCGCCGACGGCCAGGGGCACGGCCTGATCGGGATGCGCGAGCGCGTCGGTATGGTCGGAGGCACTCTGGACGCGGGGCCGCGCCCCGGTGGAGGCTTCCGCATCAGCGCCCTGTTGCCGCTCAAGTCGGCTCACTGACACCTGTAACGACACCTTTTGAACAGTTCCAAAAGCTTTCTGACCGTTGATGGAGAGGGAAGAGACCCCGATGGCGATCCGCGTGATGCTCGTCGACGACCAGGTGCTGCTGCGCACCGGCTTCCGGATGGTGCTCGCCGCCCAGCCGGACATGGAGGTCGTGGCCGAGGCGGGCGACGGCGTCGAGGCCCTCCAGGTCCTGCGGTCGACCGCGGTCGACGTGGTGCTGATGGACGTACGCATGCCGAAGCTGGACGGTGTGGAGACCACCCGTCGCATCTGCTTGGACCCCAACCCTCCGAAGGTGCTGATCCTCACCACCTTCGACCTCGACGAGTACGCCTTCTCCGGGCTGAAGGCGGGCGCCTCCGGGTTCATGCTCAAGGACGTGCCGCCCGGCGAGCTGCTCACCGCCATCCGCTCCGTGCACAGCGGTGACGCGGTGGTCGCGCCCTCCACCACCCGGCGCCTGCTCGACCGGTTCGCGCCGATGCTGCCCCACGCCGGCAAGGAGCCCCAGCACAAGGAGCTGGAGCGGCTCACCGACCGTGAGCGCGAGGTGATGGTGCTGGTCGCGCAGGGTCTGTCGAACGGCGAGATCGCGGCCCGTCTCGTGCTGTCCGAGGCCACCGTGAAGACGCATGTGGGACGCATCCTGACCAAGCTGGGGCTGCGGGACCGGGTGCAGGTGGTGGTCCTCGCGTATGAGACGGGGCTCGTACGGGCGGGCGGGCAGCGTTGATCCGGGCCGACGGGGCCGACGGGGCGGTCGTGGGTGCGTGACCGGGGCGTGACCGGGGACCACTAGGGTCTGCGCATGCTCCTGTGGATCAACGGCCCCTTCGGGGGCGGCAAGACACAGACCGCACACGAGATCCAGCGACGGCTGCCCGGCAGTGTCGTCTGCGACCCGGAACACGCCGGCTTCGGTCTGCGCCGCATGCTGCCGCCCGAACTGCGCGGGGACTTCCAGGACTTGGCGTCCTGGCGGCAGGGTGTGGTCGAGGTGCTCGACCTGGCCCTCGGCAAGCACGACGGCGTGGTCATCGTCCCCATGACGGTCACCAACGCCCGCTATTTCGAGGAGACGGTCGGGCGACTGACCGAACTGGGTCACGACGTACGGCACTTCGCGCTCCTCGCCGAGCGCGAGACCGTACTGAAGCGGCTGCGCGAACGCGGCTTCGGACACCTCCTTCAGTACGTCGCCGGGAAGGACGCCCCGCTGCGGCACGAGAGTTGGGCCGTGCGGCAGCTCGACGACTGCCTGGAGCGGCTGCGCGAGCCGGAGTTCGCGGAGCACCTGTGGACCGATCACGCGACGGTCGCCAAGACGGCCGACCGGATCGCCGTGCTCGCGGGACTCACGCTGACGCCGAACAAGGACGGGGCGGTGCGGGGACGGCTGCGGCGGGCGTGGACCGGCGCCAAGCACATCCGGTTCGACTGAGCCTCCGGAGCACCGGACATGGGTCCGCCGAGCTCGACGTGGGTCCCGCCGGGTTCGACGTCGGTCCGGCGGGTTCGGCATGGGGCCGCTGGGCTCAGCGCAGGATGCCCTCCAGGAAGTCGCTGCCCAGCCGGGCCACGACGCTGACGTCCAGCTGGTGCAGCACGTACCGCCCGCGGCGTCTCGTGGTGATCAGGCCCGCCTTCTTGAGCACGCCCAGGTGCCGGGATATCTCCGGGGCCGTCATCCCGTTCACCTGCGCCAGCTCGCCCGTGGTGAACGCGCTGCGGGCCAGACTGCGGCAGATCCGCATCCGGACCGGATGGGACAGCGCGGTCATCCGCAGGGTCAGCTGCTCCAGCGAGAACGGTGCCGCGAGCTCCGGGGAACCGACCGGGTAGTGCAGCACCGGCTGCCAGCCGTAGCGATGCAGCACCATCAGGTGCGGCCAGCCGAGACTGGTCGGCACCAGGAGGAGCCCGCCCTCCCCGGTGGCCGTCTGGCCCTCGCCCAGCTTGTCGACCGTGATCGTCCGGCCGGTCTCGTCGAGCGTCACCGCCGGGGACACCGAGGCCATGGCCTCGGCCAGGCCCTTGTGCCGCAGGAGGTCCGTCTTGTGGCGGGCGTCCGCCGCGAGCTGGTGGCGCAGCCGGGACCAGGTCTCGGCGAAGAAGGCCTCGTCGCAGTCCTCCAGGAACTGCCGCAGCCATGCCCGGATCTGCGGCGGATCGTCCAGCAGCCGCTTGCTGAACCGCACCTGCTGGGGTCCGCGCGCGGCGGCCAGCTCCAGCGCGCGCTGCTGCAGCTCGGGGTCGGAGAGCGTGTCCCGGCCCGGCGCCGCGTACGGAAGCGCGCAGGTGAACTCCAGAGCGGCGTCCACGAACTGCTCGTCGGTCAGCTTGTCCAGCAGGTCCAGCTCCTCGGCGAGTGTCGCGCCCGGGAGCGTGGTCCTGCCGGGAATCCCCGCGTACGGCAGGAACAGGTCCGAGAACGTCGTCCGCCACAGGAAGTCGGCCTCGCACATCCGGTCCGCGAGATGCGAGTCGAGCCGGGCGGTCACACCGGTCGCCCAGCCCTGCAGCCCGGGGTGGTGACCCGGCTCGGACAGCGCGTGCAGCGCCATGCAGAGCTCGGCCAGGGGCGACGGCACGACGGAGATCCGCTCCTGCCGCAGCCCGGTGACGTCGATGTGCACGCTCATGACCTCATGGTGCACCCCGCCACTGACAACGCCGTCCCCGATTGACGGCGACCGTCAATCGGGGCGACAGCCGCAGCGGGCGGGCGCAATCTGGGACGACCGGGGCAACCGCGGGCCTTCGGATTTCCCTCCCGTCGCGCGTTTTCCGTCCCGAGAGGCAATCAGCCATGAGCATCACCCAGCAGTACTTTCTCGACACCCACCGGGCCCGTCGGCACGGCGAGCCGGCCCCTCCGGCGCCCGGCGCGCACGACTGGCAGGTCGCTCGCGAGCTGCGCGACCTCCGCCGGTTCCGGGCGGTCGTGGCGGGCCGCCCGGCCCGCGGGCGGATACGCCAGGCCCTGGGCCGGTGGCTGTGCGGACGGCGGCCGCACCCGGGCCGCTGACCTCTGTGCGGGGCGCGCAGGTTTCCGTGCGGGGCCGGCCGGCCGCCGGTCGCCGTGTGCGGTCAGCCGGGCAACCGCTCGACGAACTCCCGGACGGCCGCCCGTACGTCCTGCGCCGTCCACTCCAGAGCGGGCGCCGCCACCGTGACCTCGGTGAGCGCGAGCCCCGGACCGCCCCGCATCCAGCTCTGGGAGAAGAGCGAGATCTTCGTCGCCTCGGTCTGCCGCAGCGCCGCGTCCGTGAGGACGTCCGGGTCGTACGGCAGCCAGACCTGGAACTGGTGGGTGTGCGGCTCTTCCGGGTGGACGCGCACCCAGGGGACCTTGGCCTCCGTGAAGCCCTCGCGCAGGGCGGCGGCGACCACGCGCGCGTGGGCCACGTACTCCGGCAGCCGGGGCAGCTCCTGGTCCAGGCCGATGAGCGCGGCGAGCACCGTGGGGAACTGCTGGAGGATCATGCCGCCGTATCGGTGCCGCCAGGTCTTCGCCTCGTCGATCAGTGTCCTCGGGCCCGCGATCACCGCCCCGCCGAAGCCTCCGAGCGACTTGTAGAACGACACGTAGACGCTGTCCGCGAGGCCCGCGATCTCGTCCAGCGGGCGGCCGAAGTGCGAGGTGCACTCCCACAGGCGGGCCCCGTCGAAGTGGACCACCGCGTCACGGTCCCGGGCGGCTTCCACGACCTCGGAGAGTTCCTCCCAGGAGGGCAGCACGAAACCGGCGTCCCTGAGCGGCAGTTCGAGCAGCAGCGCCCCGAAGGGCTCCTCGAAGTCCCGTACCTCCTGGGCCGTGGGCAGCCGGGGTTCGTCGGTCACCCGCACCGGTCGCAAGCCGCTGACCTGGCTGAACGCCTGCCGTTCATGGACCTCGGGGTGGCCGAGCGCATGGAGCGCGACGGTCGGGTTCCCGGTACGGCCGGCCCAGCAGCGCAGGGCGACCTGCTGGGCCATGGTGCCGGTGGGGAAGAAGGCGGCCGCCTCCTTGCCGAGCAGGCCCGCGACCCGCTCCTCCAGGGTCTCGACGATCTGGCCGCCGTACATGTCGACGGGCCGGTCGAGGTCGTACACGCCCTCGGCGCCGTCGTTCAGCCAGGCCAGCCGCTCCCGGACCGTGGGCTGGTGGATGGGCCGCCACAGCACGCGCCGGGCCGCCCGCAGCGCGGCACGCCGCCGCTCCAGCAGCCGCTCGGCCGCCTCTTCCGGATCCTGGCCCGCGCTCTCCGGGTCCTGTCCCACCGTCATCGGGTCCTGTCCCGCCGTCGCTTCCGCCGTATCGCTCATCCCCGGATGATGTCGCGCGCGGCCCCGCCCCGGCATCCTCGTTTTCCGCACCCTCCGCGACCTGCGGAAACCCACAGGCTGTGGACAACGAAAACGACGCTCGAACCAATCGCGTTAACATGACGAGAAATCGTCCGGTACCCCGAGCGGACTGGAACGGAAGGCCGCCGTCGAGTGAGTACATTCCCCCAGCCAGACCCCAAGGACCGCCCCGCGCGGCTCACCGTCGGCGTTGTCGGCGCGGGCCGGGTCGGCCCCGCCCTCGCCGCGGCGCTCCAGCTCGCCGGGCACCGCCCGGTGGCCGTCTCCGGGGTCTCCGACGCCTCCAGGCGGCGGGCCGCCCTGCTCCTGCCCGACGTGCCGCTGCTCTCCCCGGCGCAGGTCCTGGAGCGCTCCGACCTGGTCCTGCTGACCGTCCCGGACGACGCCTTGCCCGGCCTCGTCGAGGGGCTCGCCGAGACGGGCGCCATCCGGCCCGGACAGCTGCTCGTGCACACCTCCGGGCGGTACGGCGCGCGGGTGCTCGACCCGGCGCTCAGAGCGGGCGCCCTGCCGCTCGCGCTGCACCCCGCCATGACGTTCACCGGCACCCCCGTGGACGTGCAGCGGCTCGCCGGATGCTCCTTCGGGGTCACCGCGCCCGAACAGCTGCGCCTGGCCGCCGAGGCCCTGGTGATCGAGATGGGCGGCGAGCCCGAGTGGATCGCCGAGGAGTCCCGCCCGCTCTACCACGCGGCCCTCGCGCTCGGCGCCAACCACCTGGTGACCCTGGTCGCCGAGTCCATGGAGCTGCTGCGCACCGCCGGCGTGGAGGCCCCGGACCGGATGCTCGGCCCGCTGCTCGGCGCCGCCCTCGACAACGCCCTCAGGTCGGGCGACGCCGCCCTCACCGGGCCCGTCGCGCGCGGAGACGCCGGCACGGTCGCCGCGCACGTCGCCGAACTGCGCAAGCACGCCCCGGGGACCGTCGCCGGCTATCTCGCGATGGCCCGCGCGACCGCCGACCGGGCGCTGGCCCACGGCCTGCTGAAGCCGGAACTCGCCGAGGACCTCCTCGGGGTACTCGCCGACGGCGCGGCCCTGCCCGACGACGGGAGCGACCGATGACCACCACCCTGCTGCGCACCGCCGACGAGCTGCACGCGCGCGTACGGCGCGGCGGCCGGGCCGTCGTGATGACCATGGGCGCCCTGCACGAGGGCCACGCCACACTGATCCGCGCAGCCCGCGAGATCGCCGGGCCCGAGGGCGAGGTCGTCGTGACGGTCTTCGTGAACCCGCTCCAGTTCGGCGCGGGCGAGGACCTCGACCGCTACCCGCGCACCCTCGACGCCGACCTCAAGATCGCCGAGGAGGCGGGCGCGGACGCCGTGTTCGCCCCCTCCGTGGACGAGGTCTACCCCGGCGGCGCCCCCCAGGTCCGTCTCTCCGCGGGCCCCATGGGTGAGCGCCTGGAGGGCGCCGTGCGCCCCGGTCACTTCGACGGCATGCTCACCGTCGTCGCCAAGCTGCTGCACCTCACCCGGCCCGACGCGGCGCTGTTCGGGCAGAAGGACGCCCAGCAGCTCGCCCTGATCCGCCGCATGGTGCGCGACCTGAACTTCGGCGTGGAGATCGTCGGCGTGCCCACCGCGCGCGAGGAGGACGGGCTCGCCCTCTCCAGCCGCAACCGCTACCTCTCACCCGTGGAGCGGCGCACCGCGCTCGCCCTCTCGCAGGCCCTGTTCGCGGGCCGCGACCGGCACGCCGCCCAGGAGGCCCTGCGCGCCCGGGCCCGCGAAGTGCCCGCCACACGCGCGCGTGCCGAGGCGCTGAGCGCGATCGGCGAATCCCGCGCCGCCGCCGACGCGCACGCCGTCGCCAAGGCCGTACCCGGCGCCCCCGCCGCCGTCCGCGCCGCCGCCCGCCTCGTCCTGGACGAGGCCGCCCGCCTCCAGCCGCCGCTGGTCCTGGACTACCTGGCGCTGGTCGATCCGTCCGACTTCACCGAGATCGAGGACGAGTTCACCGGCGAGGCGGTCCTCGCCGTCGCCGCCCGGGTCGGCACGACCCGCCTGATCGACAACCTCCCCCTCACCTTCGGAGCCGCCTCGTGACCGCCACAGGCACAGGTACACCTACGGGTACTGGCATACGACTGCACGCACCCGCCCCCGGCTGGGCCCTCACCGCGGACGTGGTGGTCGTCGGCTCCGGCGTCGCGGGCCTCACCGCGGCGCTGCGCTGCGAGGCCGCGGGCCTGAAGACCGTCGTCGTCACCAAAGCCCGCCTCGACGACGGCTCCACACGCTGGGCGCAGGGCGGCATCGCCGCGGCCCTCGGTGAGGGCGACACCCCGGAGCAGCACCTCGAGGACACCCTCGTCGCGGGGGCGGGCCTGTGCGACGAGGACGCGGTGCGCATCCTCGTCACCGAGGGGCCCGACGCCGTACGCCGCCTGATCGAGACCGGCGCCCACTTCGACGAGTCCTCCGAAGGCGGCCTGGAACTCACCCGTGAGGGCGGCCACCACCGCCGCCGCATCGCGCACGCGGGCGGCGACGCGACGGGCGCCGAGATCTCCCGGGCCCTCGTCGAGGCGGTACGCGCGCGTGGCCTGCGCACGGTCGAGAACGCGCTCGTCCTGGACCTCCTCACGGACTCCGACGGGCGCACCGCGGGTGTGACCCTCCACGTCATGGGAGAGGGCCAGCACGACGGCGTGGGAGCCGTCCACGCCCCCAACGTGGTCCTCGCCACCGGCGGCATGGGCCAGGTCTTCTCCGCGACCACCAACCCGTCGGTCTCCACGGGCGACGGCGTGGCACTCGCCCTGCGCGCGGGCGCCGAGGTCTCCGACCTCGAATTCGTCCAGTTCCACCCGACCGTGCTCTTCCTCGGCCCGGACGCCGAGGGCCAGCAGCCGCTGGTGTCGGAGGCGGTACGCGGCGAGGGCGCCCACCTGGTCGACGCGGACGGCGTGCGCTTCATGGTCGGCCAGCACGAGCTGGCCGAACTGGCGCCCCGGGACATCGTCGCCAAGGGCATCATGCGGCGCATGCTGGAGCAGGACGCCGAGCACATGTACCTCGACGCCCGGCACTTCGGCGCCGACATGTGGGAGCACCGCTTCCCGACCATCCTCGCCGCCTGCCGTGCCCACGGCATCGACCCGGTCACCGAGCCCGTCCCGGTCGCCCCGGCCGCCCATTACGCCTCCGGAGGCGTTCGTACGGACGCCCGCGGCCGCACCACGGTGCCCGGCCTCTACGCGTGCGGCGAGGTCGCCTGCACCGGCGTCCACGGCGCCAACCGGCTCGCCTCCAACTCCCTCCTGGAGGGCCTCGTCTACGCCGAGCGCATCGCCGCGGACATCGCGCGGAGCCGCTCGGAGAACGGCCTCCACGCGCGCGTGCCCGTACCGGTCCCGCACCCCGAGAAGCCCGCCCACCCCCTGCTCGCCCCCGAGGCCCGGTTCACGATCCAGCGGATCATGACGGACGGCGCCGGTGTCCTGCGCTCCGCCGAATCCCTCGCGACCGCCACCGGCCGGCTCCAGCAGCTCCACACCGACGCCCGCGACGCCCTCGACGAGAACGGCAAGACCTCCGAGCCAGGCGTCGACACCTGGGAGGCCACCAACCTCCTGTGCGTGGCCCGGGTCCTGGTCGCGGCCGCGCGCCTGCGCGAGGAGACTCGTGGCTGCCACTGGCGCGAGGACCACGCCGACCGCGACGACGCCGACTGGCGCCGCCACATCGTCGTACGGCTGAATCCCGACCGCACGCTGGCCGTACACACCACGGACACCGCAGACTTCCCCCCGACCCTCCAGCAGACCCCCGGCTCCCCCCGACCAGGGGGGACCTCCGTGCCCCAGCGCCTTCAGGAGCAGTGACAGCAGTGAGCACCCCCGACCTTCCCCTCGCCCAGAGCGGCGGCTGCGGCGACGGCTGCGGCTGCGGCGCCGAAGCGGACGACGACGCGTACATGGAGTGCGGTCTCGACCCCGCGCTCGCCCAGCTCCTCGCCGACGCCGGACTCGACCCGCTGGAGGTCGAGGACATCGCGAACGTCGCCATCCAGGAGGACCTCGACCACGGCGTGGACGTGACGACCGTCGCGACCATCCCCGAGGACGCCGTCTCCACCGCCGACTTCGTCGCCCGTGACGCGGGCGTCGTCGCCGGCCTGCGGGTGGCCGAGGCGGTCATCTCCGTGGTCTGCACCGACGAGTTCGAGGTGGAGCGGCACGTCGAGGACGGCGACCGGGTCGAGGAGGGCCAGAAGCTCCTCAGCGTCACCACCCGCACCCGCGACCTCCTCACCGCCGAGCGCAGCGCGCTGAACCTGCTGTGCCGGCTGTCCGGCATCGCGACCACCACACGCGCGTGGGCGGACGCCCTGGAGGGCACCAGCACCCGCGTGCGCGACACCCGCAAGACGACGCCGGGCCTGCGCGCCCTGGAGAAGTTCGCGGTGCGCATGGGCGGTGGCGTCAACCACCGCATGTCGTTGTCGGACGCGGCGCTGGTCAAGGACAACCACGTGGTCGCCGCCGGCGGCGTCGCCCAGGCCTTCGAGGCCGTTCGCGAAGCCTTCCCGGAGGTGCCGATCGAGGTCGAGGTCGACACGCTGCACCAGCTGCGCGAGGTCGTGGACGCGGGCGCCGACCTGATCCTTCTCGACAACTTCACGCCCGTCGAGTGCGAGGAGGCGGTGGCCATCGTGGAGGGCCGGGCGCTCCTCGAAGCCTCGGGGCGGCTCACGCTCGCCAACGCCGGGGTGTACGCGAAGACCGGCGTCGACTTCCTGGCCGTGGGCGCGCTGACCCACTCCTCGCCGATCCTGGACATCGGCCTCGACCTGCGCGAGGCGTCGACGGGCCAGGCCTCGACGGACGAGGCGGAGTAGGACCCATGCTGCTCACCATCGATGTCGGCAACACGCACACCGTCCTCGGTCTCTTCGACGGCGAGGAGATCGTCGAGCACTGGCGCATCTCCACGGACGCCCGCCGCACCGCCGACGAGCTCGCCGTGCTCCTCCAGGGCCTGATGGGCATGCATCCGCTGCTCGGCGAGGAACTGGGCGACGGCATCGACGGCATCGCGATCTGCGCCACCGTCCCGTCCGTGCTGCACGAACTGCGCGAGGTGACCCGCCGCTACTACGGCGACGTGCCCGCCGTGCTGGTCGAGCCCGGCGTGAAGACCGGCGTGCCGATCCTCACGGACAACCCCAAGGAGGTCGGCGCGGACCGCATCATCAACTCGGTCGCCGCCGTGGAGCTCTACGGGGGGCCGGCGATCGTCGTCGACTTCGGTACGGCGACCACTTTCGACGCGGTGAGTGCGCGGGGTGAGTACGTCGGCGGTGTCATCGCGCCCGGGATCGAGATCTCCGTGGACGCGCTCGGGGTCAAGGGGGCCCAGCTGCGCAAGATCGAGGTGGCTCGGCCGCGGGCGGTCATCGGCAAGAACACCGTCGAGGCGATGCAGTCCGGGATCATCTACGGGTTCGCGGGGCAGGTCGACGGGGTCGTCAACCGGATGGTGCGCGAGCTGGCGGAGGATCCCGACGACGTCACCGTCATCGCTACGGGTGGGCTGGCGCCGATGGTTCTCGGCGAGTCCTCCGTCATCGACGAGCACGAGCCGTGGCTCACGCTGATCGGCCTGCGCCTGGTCTACGAACGCAACGTGTCCCGCACCTGACCACCCTCGCCCCCGCCGCCCCTACCAGGGGCTCCGCCCCAGCCCCCACCAGGGGCGCGAGGAACTGCGCGCCCAGCCCCCACCGGCCGTCAGCCGAACGAACTCGGGCAGGCGGTGAATGCGGGGCGAAGCCCCCGCCCTAGGGGCGCGGGCAACCCCCGCCGCCCCGCAGGCGAGGGGATCGGGTGGACGGGGGTTCGGGGCGGAGCCCCGGCAGGGGGCGCAGGGGACACTCACCCGCGGTCGAACCCCCCGCCGACCCCGGGAGGGACACGCGCAGGCGCTATGCGGATTTTGTCTGATTAGCGCGTATCGTCACCGCATGCCCACGCCCTACGGATCCCGCGGCGGCATGGCGTTCGGAGCACAGGAGCTGCGTGTGCTCCGTCGCGCTCTCGCCCTCGCCCTCCACCCCACCCCCGCCTCGGCCGAAGACGTCCAGGACTGCCTCCGTCTCGCCGAGTCCGTCGACGAGGCGGCCCGCGAGGGAGCCAGGCTCAGGGCCTTCCTGCTGGCCGACCTCGCCCGCTACCGGGCCGCCCTGCCCGGCACCGCCGCGGGCTATCTCGTCCTCCTGGAGGAAGCACTCGGCTCGGGCTACCGTCCCGGCCCGGACGACCTCGCCGCGCTCCGGGCGCTGCGCGGCAGCCCCACCGCCGCCGCCCTCCTGGACCGCTGCGACACCCTCGCCGAGCAGGACGTCCGTACCCGCCTCGCGGATCGCGGCACCACACCCACGGTCCCCGCCTCCCGTACCCGCCTGACGGCCCTGCCCGGCGGCCTGGCCGCGGTCTCGGCCTCGGAGGAACCCGTGAAGAAGCCCGCGGGCAGCCCCGCCGCCGAGCCGCGGCCGCAGTCCCCGGCCAGGAGCCCGCGCCCGGACCGTCCGATCCCGACCCCGGGCGAGGTCTTCCCGCCGAAGCGCAAGCCCGCGCCGCCACCGGCGAACCCGCCGCAGCAGCTCGCCGCGGGATAGCTACTCTGGGGGCATGGACTATGTCTCCGCGCTGGTGCCCCCCGTAGTGATGGCCGTGTTCTTCATCGGGTTGATCGTGACGATCGTGAAGACCCAGGGCGGGGCCAACAAGTCCAAGGAGGACGCGGTCGTCGACGCCGTCCTCGCGCGCGCGGAGAGCGCCCGCCAGGCCTCCCCCGACATCAAGGCCTGAGGCGACACCAAGGTCACATGCCCCGGCCGACGCGGCCCGCGCGTCCCCGCCGGGGCACTCATCGGCGTACGACTCATACGTTCTCATACGTTTTTCGAGTCGTACGCCCTTTTTGTTGGTGATCTCCCACTATTGTTCTGAGCTGTGCCTCGCCCATTGGGAGAACTCGAAGACGCGGTCATGACGCGGGTGTGGAAGTGGAACCGCCCGGTGACCGTTCGAGAAGTCCTGGAAGACCTTCAGCAGGAACGGTCCATCGCGTACACCACGGTGATGACCGTTTTGGACAATCTCCATCAGAAGGGCTGGGTGCGCAGGGAGGCGGAAGGCCGGGCCTATCGATATGAGGCGGTCTCCACGCGTGCCGCCTACTCGGCCGCACTGATGAACGACGCGTGGTCCCAGAGCGACAACCCCGCCGCCGCTCTCGTCGCCTTCTTCGGGATGATGAGTGAGGAACAGCGGCGCGCGCTGCGGGATGCCGTACACATCGTGCAAGGGCCTGAAGAAGGCCCCGAACAAGGCCAGGGCGGCGGCGAAACACGTGTAACCCCTGACGCGGCCGAGGAGAAGCCCGTCGAGGCGTCCGGTGAGAAGCAGGGTGAGAAGCCGGGCGAGAACCCCGACTCCGGCCCGGGCGGCACCGGGCGATAGCGTCCGCCCATGCCAGCAGAGCATCCAGCACCGCGTCCCGAAGACACCGCAAAAGCCGTCACCGTCCGGCGGGCCAGGACCAGTGATGTCCCGGCCGTGCGCCGCCTCCTCGACGCGAACGTCCGCCGTAGCATCCTGCTCGACAAAGCGACGGTGACGCTTTACGAGGACATCCAGGAGTTCTGGGTCGCGGAACGCGACGACAACGCCGAGGTGGTCGGCTGTGGTGCGCTGCACGTCATGTGGGAAGACCTCGCGGAAGTCCGCACTCTCGCGGTGAACCCCACGGTCAAGGGCGTCGGCGTCGGTCATCAGTTGCTGGAGAAGTTGCTCCAGACCGCCCGCTGGCTCGGCGTTCGCCGGGTTTTCTGTCTGACCTTCGAAGTCGACTTCTTCGCGAAGCACGGCTTCGTGGAGATCGGCGAGACGCCCGTCGACAGGGATGTCTACGCCGAGCTGCTGCGTTCCTATGACGAGGGCGTCGCGGAGTTCCTCGGTCTCGAACGAGTGAAACCGAACACCTTGGGCAACAGTCGCATGCTTCTGCATCTGTGATCGCCGACGACTATTCCGTCCGACCGCCTTGCCCGCGTTCCCTATGTCCGAAACGCGCATGTTTCCGGTCTTCCAGCGGCCCCCGAGTCTCACCCAGGGGTTTGTGTTTTTCCAGCAAAAGCGGTTTGCTTTCCGACGTACTGCAGTACTGCATATAACAGGGGACGTGAAACAGCGGCACACGCCGCAGGTCCTCGACCCTCAAGTTATCGATGAAAGGAAATCCGGTGGCACAGAAGGTTCAGGTCCTTCTTGTCGACGACCTCGACGGTGGCGAGGCGGACGAGACCGTGACGTTCGCGCTGGACGGCAAGACGTACGAAATCGATCTCACGACCGCCAATGCGGACAAGCTCCGTGGCCTTCTCGAGGCCTACGTGAAGGGTGGTCGTCGTACCGGAGGCCGCGCTGCCGGAGGGCGTGGAAAGGCGCGTGTCGCTTCCGGTGGCAGCCAGGACACCGCACAGATCCGCGCGTGGGCGAAGGAGAACGGTTACGAGGTCAACGACCGTGGCCGCGTTCCGGCGTCCATTCGCGAGGCCTACGAGAAGGCCAACGGCTGAGTCGAGGCCCATGGCCCAGTTGCCCAGCCAAGGTCTACGAGTAGGCCGGCGGCTGGGCGCATGCGCGTCGCAGCCGGACCCGGTGGCACTGTGTCGCCACCGTGTCCACGAGTCGTACGAGATCGGGGGCGCCCCCACCGCCCCCCACGGCCGACAGAGTCGGCAACGAGGGTTCCACCTCGCACCCCGGCTCGGGGGGCCGCAGCCACACGGCGGCCCCCTGTGGACCGGACCCGCCGGGCCAGTCGGTCCCGGCCCCGTCCGCGGTGAGTGGCCCCTCGGGCACCCCCGGCGGCAGCGGAGCCTCGATGCTCCCGCCCGCGCCGATCGCCGTGAGATCGAGCGCCAGAGCGCCCCACTCCAGCCAGTCGAGCAGCCCCGGCAGTTCCTCCGCGCTTCCCGCGGCCACCAGTAGCCACATCCGCTTGCCGTGCCGAGCCGGCCCCTTCTCGCGCCGAGCCGCCGGCTCCTCGCACGGTGCCGATCGGCTTGCGTGCAGTGCCACCGGAGAGGCCGGTCCCAGGTGTCGCAGGGCCCTGACACCCGCTTCCGCAGGGACGTCCAGGACGTCGAAGCGCAGGCCGGCGGCCAGTCGTAGCGGCGAACCGGGCACTGTCGCCCAGCCGAGTTCGTTCTCGTACCACTGCCGCACCGGGTCGCTCGGGTGGAGCGGGCGGCGGGGGAGGGGGACAGTGGGAAGCATGTCAGGAGCAACCGT
This sequence comes from Streptomyces sp. NPDC111507, assembly GCF_055638955.1. Lineage (NCBI taxonomy): Bacteria > Bacillati > Actinomycetota > Actinomycetes > Kitasatosporales > Streptomycetaceae > Streptomyces > Streptomyces sp. NPDC111507. The sequence goes on from NZ_JBVKBU010000023.1 coordinate 94,246, forward strand.
CAGAAGGGCTCCAGAGTTACGCTGGGTGTTTCATCATGTGCGCTGAGTATCGAAAGAAGAGGCTTGCGGGGGCGACCGGTGGCGCAAGGATGTTCGCCCATAGCGGAGGGAACCGGTGCGCGCGGCATGGAGTGTCAGTGCGTACGGGTAAGACATCCCTAGTGGGAAGGGCGACACGCATGGCTCGGGCATCTCACGTTCGCCATCGGCGTACAGCTGGTGAGGGTATCTGCCTGGCCTGCGGGAACATCGTCTCGCACCATCAGGTTGGAGCAGATGTCGGCGTTCGGGGTCAGGAGGCCAAGGACGGTGTCGGCAGTTGGAATGAGCGGTCCCCGCTTGCGGGACTAAGCTGCGGAAGGACAGCGAGGGGAGCGTCCCCTTACTGCCTGACCGCTCTGAGGAGCGATTAACGATGTTCGAGAGGTTCACCGACCGCGCGCGGCGGGTTGTCGTCCTGGCTCAGGAAGAAGCCCGGATGCTCAACCACAACTACATCGGCACCGAGCACATCCTCCTGGGCCTGATCCACGAGGGTGAGGGTGTCGCCGCTAAGGCCCTGGAGAGCCTCGGGATTTCGCTCGAGGCGGTCCGCCAGCAGGTGGAGGAGATCATCGGGCAGGGGCAGCAGGCCCCGTCCGGGCACATCCCCTTCACCCCCCGTGCCAAGAAGGTCCTGGAGCTCTCGCTCCGCGAGGCCCTTCAGCTGGGCCACAACTACATCGGCACGGAGCACATCCTGCTCGGCCTGATCCGAGAGGGCGAGGGCGTCGCCGCCCAGGTCCTGGTCAAGCTGGGCGCAGACCTCAACCGGGTGCGGCAGCAGGTCATCCAGCTGCTCTCCGGCTACCAGGGCAAGGAGACCGCCACCGCCGGCGGTCCTGCCGAGGGCACCCCCTCCACGTCCCTGGTCCTCGATCAGTTCGGCCGGAACCTCACCCAGGCCGCTCGTGAGTCCAAGCTCGACCCGGTCATCGGGCGCGAGAAGGAGATCGAGCGGGTCATGCAGGTGCTGTCCCGCCGGACCAAGAACAACCCGGTCCTCATCGGCGAGCCCGGCGTCGGCAAGACCGCCGTCGTCGAGGGCCTGGCGCAGGCCATCGTCAAGGGCGAGGTGCCCGAGACCCTCAAGGACAAGCACCTCTACACCCTGGACCTCGGCGCGCTGGTCGCCGGTTCCCGCTACCGCGGTGACTTCGAGGAGCGGCTGAAGAAGGTCCTCAAGGAGATCCGCACCCGCGGCGACATCATCCTGTTCATCGACGAGCTGCACACGCTCGTGGGTGCGGGTGCCGCCGAGGGCGCCATCGACGCGGCGTCGATCCTGAAGCCGATGCTGGCGCGCGGTGAGCTCCAGACCATCGGTGCGACGACCCTCGACGAGTACCGCAAGCACCTCGAGAAGGACGCGGCCCTCGAGCGCCGCTTCCAGCCGATCCAGGTGGCGGAGCCTTCCCTCCCCCACACGATCGAGATCCTCAAGGGCCTGCGCGACCGCTACGAGGCGCACCACCGGGTCTCCATCACGGACGAGGCGCTGGTCCAGGCCGCCACCCTGGCCGACCGGTACATCTCGGACCGCTTCCTGCCGGACAAGGCGATCGACCTCATCGACGAGGCCGGTTCCCGGATGCGCATCCGCCGGATGACCGCGCCGCCGGACCTCCGCGAGTTCGACGAGAAGATCGCGGGCGTCCGCCGCGACAAGGAGTCGGCCATCGACTCCCAGGACTTCGAGAAGGCGGCCTCTCTCCGCGACAAGGAGAAGCAGCTGCTGGCGGCGAAGGCCAAGCGCGAGAAGGAGTGGAAGGCCGGCGACATGGACGTCGTCGCCGAGGTCGACGGCGAGCTGATCGCCGAGGTCCTCGCGACCGCGACCGGCATCCCCGTCTTCAAGCTGACCGAGGAGGAGTCCTCGCGTCTGCTGCGCATGGAGGACGAGCTCCACAAGCGGGTCATCGGCCAGAAGGACGCCGTCAAGGCGCTCTCGAAGGCGATCCGTCGTACGCGGGCCGGTCTGAAGGACCCGAAGCGTCCGGGTGGTTCGTTCATCTTCGCGGGCCCGTCCGGTGTCGGTAAGACCGAGCTGTCCAAGGCCCTCGCCGAGTTCCTCTTCGGTGACGAGGACGCGCTGATCTCCCTCGACATGTCGGAGTTCAGCGAGAAGCACACGGTGTCGCGTCTCTTCGGTTCGCCCCCCGGATACGTGGGCTACGAAGAGGGCGGTCAGCTGACGGAGAAGGTGCGGCGCAAGCCGTTCTCGGTGGTCCTCTTCGACGAGGTCGAGAAGGCTCACCCGGACATCTTCAACTCGCTGCTGCAGATCCTGGAGGACGGTCGTCTGACCGACTCCCAGGGCCGGGTCGTGGACTTCAAGAACACGGTCATCATCATGACGACCAACCTCGGCACGCGGGACATCTCGAAGGGCTTCAACCTGGGCTTCGCGGCCACGGGTGACACGAAGTCGAACTACGAGCGCATGAAGAACAAGGTGTCGGACGAGCTCAAGCAGCACTTCCGTCCCGAGTTCCTCAACCGCGTCGACGACGTGGTCGTCTTCCCGCAGCTGACGCAGGAGGACATCCTCAAGATCGTCGACCTGATGGTCGGCAAGGTGGACGAGCGCCTCAAGGACCGGGACATGGGCATCGAGCTCTCCCAGTCCGCCAAGGAACTGCTGTCCAAGAAGGGTTACGACCCCGTCCTGGGCGCGCGGCCGCTGCGTCGCACGATCCAGCGCGAGATCGAGGACACGCTCTCGGAGAAGATCCTCTTCGGCGAGCTGCGCCCCGGTCACATCGTGGTCGTCGACACGGAGGGCGAGGGCGACACCAAGACCTTCACCTTCCGCGGTGAGGAGAAGTCGGCGCTGCCCGACGTCCCGCCGATCGAGCAGGCCGCGGGTGGGGCAGGACCCAACCTGAGCAAGGAGGCGTAGCGCTCGGCGCTCGCCTGAACGAAGGGGCTGCCCCGGGACCTCGGTCCTGGGGAAGCCCCTTTTTTCACACCGCCTTTCACACCACGCTGTCCGTTTTCTCGATCGTGACGGCCGCGGTGTCCGGGAGGAACGCCAGGAGATGCTCCGGTACGTCGGTCACGTCCGGGGCGAGATGGAACGTGACCCTGCGCAGGCCGGGAAAGAGGGCCGGGACATTTGAGAGGTCCTCGTTTCCTGTGAACTTGTTGAGCCGCAGTCTCGTCACGTTCGGCAGTACCGGACCCGCGCTCCACCCGACGGCATTCCAGTTCACACGAAGTTCTTGTAGAGCGGGAAGCCGGGTGATCTCTTCGAAGTCCTCGGGGGTGAGGTTTTCGGGGAGAGTGGCCAGACTCAGCTGCTTCAGTGCGTGCATATGACTCAGGCCGCGCAATCCCGTGTGCTGCAGAGCGTTCCTGGTGAACCGCAGATACGTCAGCGGCAGATTCCGGGGGAGCACCTCATCGAGGGAGTCCCCGTGCAACGGGATGCCGATGTCGAGCAGGCGCAGAGTGCGGGATGCCGAGAGCGGTGCCAACGCTTCCGGATTCTCGAGTCCGGGCAGGCCGGCGAGCAAAAGCCATTTCAGGGGCAGCGCGGCGAGCGGGGTGAGGTCGTCGACGTACGGGCTGCCGCCGCTGACGTCCAGGTGTACGAGCCGCGCCTGATCCGACAGGAAGCTCAGATCACGCAGGACGCGGTTGTCGCGTACGACGAGTTTGGACAGCTGATCCGGCAGCAGGCCCTCGCGTATGTCGTCCGCGCCGATGTCCCCGACGACCTGGACCATGGAGCGGCCGCCGAGGTCGCGCAGGGCCCGCAGCTGGTCGGTGGAGTGCGCGCAGAAGTACAGGTCGTCCGGTGGCAGATGGGCGATGACGTCGGACGTGTAGCGCCGGGTGTCGAACCGGTGGGCGGTCCAGGTGAGTTGGGCCCGTACGCGCAGCGCCGGATGCGACCGGAAGCGGGCGAGGACCGGGAGCGCCGCGTCCGTGCCGATGAGTGACGCGGTGATGACCACGGCCCTGGCCTGATCGTCGGTGAGCCCTTCGGGGCCGGGCAGCAGCTCCAGGACGAGCGGGCCCGCGTCGGCGAGGGTGCGGGCCTCCTCGGTCGTACGGGGCGGGATGAGCGAGGCGGCGTTCCGTTCCACGGCCGCGCGGACGTGGGGGTCGAGTTCCGTGGCGTGTTCCAGCGCGGCCAGGGCGAGAAGTCGTATACGTGTACCCGCCGTTCCGGACGTCTCCTCGGCGGACTTGGTCAAGTCGGCCAGGAGGGTGGCCCGTTCGCGGGGACGGGCGTGGGCGACCGCCATCCGGATGACGTCCGACCACTGGGAGTCGAAGGCGCCTCGCACCAGCAGCCCGAAGTCCCCGTCCTCCACCGCCGCCCGCGCGCCCAGGTAGTCCTGGAAGGTGCGGTGGACGAACTCGACGGTGCCGAGGGTGGGTTCGCGGAGCAGGCCGCTGCGGACGAGAAGGTGGCGCAGGATCGCCGGGGCGTCGCCCTGCGCGGCGGCGGACGGGAGGGACGGCAGGACGTCGGCGACGATGCGTTCGGCACGGTCGCGGTCCATCTCGGACTGGTTGTTGCGGATGAGCCAGTAGGCCAGGCGCTGGAGGAGCTGGACCTGCGGGAGTTCCGTGAGATGGATGCCGCCGGTGCGTTCGGGCGCGAACATGTCGCGCTCCTCGTCACGGCGCGACAGCAGCATGGACAGGGCGGCGTCGTACAGCTCCTGCCGGCCGTGCGGCAGATAGCCCCGCCGGTCGCGGTGCAGCGCGCAGATCAGCCCGCACATCAGCGGGTTGGTGGCGAGCCTGCCGAGGTCGGGCTTGGTGCCGACAGCGGTGAGGAGGGAGTGTTCGTAGCCGTCGAGGCGGTCGGTGTCCGGGGCGTCGAGCCGGGCCGCCGTGTGCCAGCGGCGGATGAAGGCGGTGACGTCGTCGCGGCCCATGGGGGTGAGGGCGAGCTCGGTGAAGCCGTCGGGGGTGAGCCAGTCCTCGCGGACGGCCGAGGGGCGGGAGGTGACCAGCCACTGGTTGCCGGGATAGACGTCCAGCAGCTCGCGCAGCCAGCGGCGGGTCCGCTCGCGGTCGCGTTCGGGGATCTCGTCGATGCCGTCGACGAGGAGCAGCCCGCGCCCGGCGGCGAGAACGCGGTCGCTCCAGCCGTCCGGCTGGGTGGCGTGGAAGGGCACGCGGGCGGCGGCGAGGAAACCGTCGGGTGCCGGGAGTCCGTCGGGGCGGCGTACGAGGGTGCGCAGGGGCAGGACGAACGGGATCCGGTCGCCGCGCTCGCCCCGGGCCGTGGTCACGGCCAGCCACTGCACGAGGGTGGTCTTGCCGGAGCCGGCCACTCCGCGCAGCAGCACCAGGTCCTGTTCGGCGAGGGCCTGTTCGGCGGGGAGGGTGCTGCCGGCGGCTGCGATGTGCGTCCCGCTCGGGCCGGTCGCCTCCGCGTCCTCGGTGGCCCGTACGGCCCGCAGGCTGAGGTAGGCGGCGTCGAGGGGCCAGCGCTCGGGGGAGTTGACGAGATCGATGCCGTAGATGGTGAGCCGGCTGTGCTTGGTCGCGACGTACGCGAGGTACCGCTGTTCGAAGGCGGGATCCGTGCCGCCGGGCGGCGGAGTCCGCGCGATCAGCTCGTCCACCTTGCCGATGAGTTCGCTCTGCCTGCGGCTCTGCTCCACCAGCGTGCGGGCCACGAAGGCCGAGCGCTGGGTGAAGAAGTGCAGGATGTGCAGGCAGGCCGCGCTCAGGATCCGCTCGTAGAACAGGGTCGCGTCGAAGGAAAGGTCCCGCTCGGGGTTGCCGCTCGCGGCGCGCAGCTGCAGGGCGAGCCCCTCGTGACCGAGTTCCACGGCCTGTATGTCAGTCATGGTGAGGTCGCCGAGGGCGTGCAGGGTGTCGGCGAGGGCGTGGACGACGGCCTGCTCCTCGTCGGGGGCCGTCGGACGCTCCCCGGTGCGCAGGGCTCGTGCGACCAGCTCCGCCGCCAGCGTGGTCAGCTCCTTCTCCCCGAGGGTTCGCTTCTCTCCCCTGAAGGAGACGAACCCGGAGATCCGCAGTGGCTTCTCGACCAGCCCGGCGCCCGGCCCGTCCGTCACGAACAGTTTCCTGACGAGCGGCGCGACCACACTCGAGGCCAGTTTGGCACCTATGGCTGCTGGTTCCATGACGCTCCCCCGGACGGCACGGTGACGGCTGCGCAGACCACATTAGGGCCTGTCGCAGGTTGGGGAGTGCGGTCGGGGCCGAGGGTCCCGCACGGCCTTGTGACACCCCCTCGCGGTGACATGACGCACAGGCGATTTTTCCCTTACTAGGGCGGGTAGTAGACAACTGCGAGTGGGCAAATCGGACGTAAAGGTGCACAACGCCTGCGGGGTGCATGGCGCCATGGCCGGTGGTCCGGCGAGGGCCGTACGTGCCGGAACGCAACGCCCGTATGTGGGGTTAAACGTCTCTACCCTGAAAAATCGGGCGTATTCGATACGGAGTGGGGCGTCTGTCAAGAAGCTGGAAATTTTAGGGTGAACTACGACCTGGCGTCGTAGATGGGGACTTTGTGGGACGGCCAGGACTCGGGTTACCAAGGGATGGCCCACTCGGCGACAACGTGTCCGTCGGGTGGACCTGACCCCCGTCTCCGTTCCCATGAGGTTCCGCATGTCGAAGCGCGTCACGTCCCGCCACTCCCGTATGTCCCTGCTCCGCTCCAGGGCGGCCGTCCTGGCCGTCGGCGTGGGTGCCACGGCCGTACTGGGCGCCGGGGTCGCGGCCGCCGCCACCGAGGCGGCCCCGCAGGCCGCCGTGAAGACGGCCGCCACCAACGCGACCGGCTCCTGGATCGACCCGGTGAAGAAGTACACGCTCTCCGCGGGCTTCAACCAGGCCGGCAACCTGTGGCAGCACAACCACTCCGGGCAGGACTTCGCCGTGCCCACCGGCACCGAGGTCCTCGCCGCGCACGGCGGCACCGTCGTCAAGGCCGGCGGCAACGGCGCCGGTGACGGTCCCGCGTACGGCAACGCCATCGTCATCAAGCACGGCAACGGGACCTACTCGCAGTACGCCCACCTGTCCCGGATAGACGTGCGGATCGGCCAGGTCGTCGCGACCGGCCAGCACATCGCGCTCTCCGGCAGCACCGGCAACTCCACCGGGCCGCACCTGCACTTCGAGATCCGTACGACCCCGAACTACGGTTCCGCGGTCAACCCGGTGGCCTTCCTGCGCGGCCAGGGCGTGACCGTCTAAGACGCTTCAGGGGTGATGCCGGCGCCGCCGTGCGCCTGCGTCACCAAGTCGATCGCGACCTCCAGGACAGCCTTGCGCTTCTCCTCGGGGTCGCCTTCGACGTCCTTGAGCAAGAACATCCCGGCGTGCATCGAGAACAGCGCGCTGATGCAGCGCACTTGGTCCGTCAGATCGGCGTCCGGCTCCTTGAGCAGGCCGACCATCCGGATCATGCGGTCCTTGAAGTCCTCGCCCGTGCGCAGCTCGCGGACGGCCGCCTGGTTCTCCTGCATGAAGCGGAAGAGCGGGGCCGCGTCCGCGAGCGCGTTGCTGTAGCGGCGCAGGATCTCCTGCTTCGTCTCCAGGGTGCGAGGCTGCTGCCGTGCCCACTCGATCAGCTCGTCCATGGGCCTGGACAGGTCCTGGAAGAGGCTGATGAGGATGTCTTCCTTGGTCTTGAAGTGGTAGTAGAGCGCCGCCTTCGTGACGTCGAGGTGCTCGGCGATCTCGCGCAGCGAGGTCTTCTCGTAGCCGTGCTCGGAGAAGAGTTCGAGGGCGACGTCCTGGATTCGCTGGCGGGTGTCCCCGCGGCGCTGTCGCTTGGTGCCGTCCATGGTGTCGCCGCCCATCCCTGCGCTCCTCGCACTCCTTGAAACGTACGCGTCGTCCGACTGGCAAATCCAGGAAAACTTACTTGACGCCCGGCTAGTTACCGGTCTAACTTCCCTCAGTGTAGTCAACTTGCCGGGCGGCAAGTAAGTACCCAGGGGAGTGGAACCATGGCGGACAACAAGGAAGCGGTCATAGAGACCGAGAAACAACCGCGCAGCGTACGCGTCGTGCTGCTCGCGCTCATGATCACCATGATGCTGGCCATGCTGGACAACATGATCGTGGGCACGGCGATGCCGACGATCGTGGGTGAGCTGGGTGGCCTCCAGCACCTGTCATGGGTCGTCACCGCGTACACCCTCGCGACCGCCGCCTCCACCCCCATCTGGGGCAAGCTCGGCGACATGTACGGGCGCAAGGGCGCCTTCATGACCTCGATCGTGATCTTCCTGGTCGGCTCCGCGCTGAGCGGTATGGCCCAGGACATGGGTCAGCTCATCGGCTTCCGTGCCGTTCAGGGCCTGGGCGCCGGTGGTCTGATGGTCGGCGTCATGGCGATCATCGGTGACCTGATTCCGCCGCGTGAGCGCGGCAAGTACCAGGGCATGATGGCCGGCATCATGGCGCTCGCCATGATCGGCGGACCGCTCATCGGCGGCACCATCACCGACCACTGGGGCTGGCGCTGGTCCTTCTACATCAACCTGCCGCTCGGCATCGTCGCGCTCCTCGCCATCAGTGCCGTCCTGCACCTGCCGAAGAAGCGCGTCCAGGCGAAGATCGACTACCTCGGTGCCGGACTGCTGGCCCTCGGTATCTCGTCCATCGTGCTGGTCACCACCTGGGGCGGCAGCGAGTACGCCTGGGGCTCGGCCAGGATCATGGAGCTCATCGGCATCGGTGTCGCCGCGCTGGTCGGCTTCGTCTTCGTGCAGACCAAGGCCGCCGCGCCGATCATGCCGCTGCACATCTTCCGCAGCCGCAACTTCACGCTGATGTCGATCATCGGCTTCATCACCGGCTTCGTGATGTTCGGCGCCACGCTCTTCCTGCCGCTGTACCAGCAGTCCGTGCAGGGCGCGTCCGCGACCAACTCCGGGCTGCTCCTGCTGCCGATGCTGGGCGCGATGCTGGTGACCTCGATGGTCGCCGGTCGGGTCACCACCGGCACCGGGCGCTACAAGGCCTTCCCGATCGTCGGCGGCGTTCTCATGGCGGTCGGCCTGTTCCTGCTTTCTCAGATGGACACCGGTACGACCCGGTTCACCTCCGGGCTGTACATGGCCGTACTCGGCCTCGGCATGGGCTGCCTGATGCAGATCACCATGCTGGTCGCGCAGAACAGCGTCGAGATGAAGGACATGGGCGTCGCGTCCTCGTCCACCACTCTCTTCCGTACGCTCGGCTCGTCCTTCGGCGTCGCGATCATGGGTGCGCTGTTCAACCAGCGGGTCCAGGACGTGATGACCGAGCGGGCCGGGGCGCTGGGGTCCAAGGTCACCGAGCAGTCGGCGCAGCTGGACGCGGCGAGCCTGGCCAAGCTGCCGGCGGCGGCGCGGGAGGCGTACCAGTACGCGGTGTCCTCCGGAACGCACTCCGCGTTCCTGCTGGGTGCGGTGGTGTCGCTGGCGGCGCTGGTGGCCGCGGTGTTCGTGAAGGAGGTTCCGCTTCGGGGGGCGGGAGCGGGGGCGCCCGCGCCGGAGGGTTCGAGCGAGGACGCGGCGAGCGACTCGGCGCCGAAGTCGACCGTCGTCGAGACCGTCTGACCTCGTCCGACCCGACCTCGCCCGATCCCACCCCGCTTGATCCGAAGACCCCCGGAGTGTCCGCCCCGGGGGTCTTCTCCTGTACGCGCTTGGTGCGCCCCGAGTCTCCTCGCCCCCGCCGCCCCTACCCGTCCCATCCCCCGGGGTTGCCACCCCCGGACCCCCACTTCGGCCTGAACGCCCTCGTCCTCGAACGCCCGAAGGGCTGAATGGCGTCGGCCGGGGTGGGTGGGGGTTGGCCTCCGGCCTTGTTCTTGAAATGCCGGTCGAGCCGGGGTTTTCAGGGGCGCGGGGAACTGCGCGCCCAGCCCCCACCGGCCCGCAGCCGAACGAATCGGCTGGGCGGGGGGCGGGGGAACCGGCCGAGCCGGGCCCGGTCTACGGCAACCGGACCTCGCTCACCGGCCTCAGGTCGGCAGCATCGGATAGCTGCCGGTGTTCGTCGGCGCGTGTTCCGGCAGCCACAGCACCGCGACCGCACCCTCCGCAGGCACATGCTCCGGGGCTCCCGCGGGCCGGACGTTGCGGAAGGTCAGCCGGGCACCGAGCACCCGGGCCTGACCGGCCGCGATGGTGAGGCCGAGGCCGTGACCGTGGCCCGAGCGGTCGCTGCTGCCGGTGCGGAAACGGCTGGGACCCTCGGCGAGAAGCTCCTCGGGGAAGCCGGGACCGTGGTCGCGGACCCGGATGACCCGGCCCTCGACCGAGACCTCGATCGGCGGCTTGCCGTGCCGTGTCGCGTTGGCCAGCAGGTTGAACAGCACGCGCTCCAGGCGACGCGGATCCGTCGTGACCTCCGACTCGTGGATCACGCGTACGTCGACGTCGGCGTCCTTGGCGGCCACGCGCCGCGACACGAACTCGCCGAGCAGGATGTCCTGGAGTTCGGCCCGCTCGGAGGCGCCGTCCAGCCGCGCCACCTCGAGGACGTCCTCGACGAGGGTCCGCATCGCCTGGGCCCGGTCGCGGACGAGTTCCGTGGGGCGGCCAGGGGGAAGGAGTTCCGCCGCCGTCAGCAGGCCGGTCACCGGCGTGCGCAGTTCGTGGGCGATGTCGGCGGTCACCCGGCGCTCGGCCTCGATGCGCTGCTGGAGCGCGTCCGCCATGGCGTCCACCGCGCGCGCGAGGTCGTCGGTCTCGTCCCGTACGACCCCGCCGATCGCTTCCCGTACCCGTACGTCGGTCTCACCCTTGGCGACCTGGTTCGCCGCGGCGGCGGCCTTGCGCAGCCGGCGCGAGAGCTGGCCGCCGATCAGCACGCCGAGCGCGCTGCCGCCGAAGACGACCGCGATCGAGCCGATGATCAGCGCCTGGTCGAGGTCCTTCATGACGTCGGTGTTGCGGTCCGTGAAACCGGTGTGGAGCGAGAGGACGCGGCCGTCCTTGAGGGGTACGGCCGCCCAAATGTCAGGGACCCCGTTCGGACGGTCGGCGACAAAGGTGGCCCGCCGGCCCTGCATGACCTTCGCCAGCAGGTCCTTGGGGATGGCCGGGTCGTCGACCTTGACCCCGAAGGCCTGGGTCCGCCCGGACTCGTACATGCGCTCGGCGACCGTGATGCGTTCGTCCGCCAGGTCGCGCGAGTTGTCGAGCATCGAGACGCGCGCCGCGTTGTGCACGACGAGGCTGAGCGCGATCGCGACCAGCGCGCCGACCATGGCGATCGCCGCGCTGAGCTTCCACCGGATACCCGTGCGAATGCCGGAGTTCCCTGCGGCGGCCGCCATGCGCATGCCCACAGGCGCGCCGCGGCCGGCCGACGGGCCCCGGCCGACGGGCGTGCCGCGACGAACGGATGTGCCCCGGTCGACGGGTGTGCCCCGGCCGTCGGCAGGTGTGTTCCAGCCGCTCCGACCGCTCCCGGTCACCGGACCCCTCCCGGCCACTGGACTGCTCCCCGTCACCGGGCCGTACCCGTTGACAGGTCCGGGCCCGTCGGCCGGGCCGTACCCATTGACCGGCCCGCGCCCGCCACCCGCGTCGGCCGGTCTGTTGCGGCCGGTCGGGCCGTCGCCGTCCGCCGGAGTCCGGCGCCGAAATATCCCCCGCATACCCCTGCTCAGGCCTTCAACTTGTAGCCGAAGCCACGGACCGTCTCGATCCGGTCCTGGCCGATCTTCGTCCGCAGCCGCTGTACGTGGACGTCGACGACACGGGTGTCCCCGCCCCAGCCGTAGTCCCACACGCGTTCGAGCAGCTTGTCGCGGCTCAGCACCGTTCCCGGCGCGGAGGAGAACTCCAGCAGCAGCCGCATCTCGGTCGGCGTCAGAGCCACCGGCGTACCGCCCCTGTGGACTTCCATGCCCTCGGTGTCGATCTCCAGGTCACCGAAGGCGAGCACTCCGCCGTCGACGGACGAGGTCTCTTCGGGGGTTCCGTTCGGACCGCTCGCGTGTCCGAAACGGCGCAGCACGGCGCGGATCCGGGCGACCAGCACGGCCCCGTCGAAGGGCTTGGTCACGTAGTCGTCGGCGCCCGCCTCCAGGCCCAGCACGACATCGATCGAGTCGGCGCGCGCGGACAGCATGATCACGGGGACGGTGGACTCGTCACGGATGCGGCGGCACAGCGAGACACCGTCGAGTCCGGGGACCATTACGTCCAGCAGGGCGATGTCGGGACGGTCGGCGCGGAACGCCTCCAGGCCCGACAGCCCGTCGGGCATGGCCGTCACCGCGAAGCCGTCGCGCTCGAGAGCGAGCTGCGTGGCCTCGCGGATGACGTCGTCGTCCTCGACGAACAGGACGTGGGTCTGCTCTGCCATCCGGCTGCTCCGTCTGCGCTCAGTTCGCGGGAGCGGGCGTGTCGGCGCCGCCCACCGCGTTGCTGTAGTCGTTGTGCGTCCGGGACCTCTCGGTGAAGCGGGTCGCGGTCCACCCGTAGGTGATCACTTCTTCGCTGGAGGGGTATTCCACCGGATCGCCCTTCTTGTACAACTGCTGGGTGATCACCAGGTCGCCCCGGTCGATCTCCGCGTAGACCGGCGGCTCCTCGGTCTTGAAGACATTCTCGTACCTGCCGCTTTCCTCGCGGTAGACGTACGAGCCGATCCCCACGGCATCCCCGCAGGTCATGACGTTGACCACGACGTCGTCGGTGGTTCCTCCGGTCAGATCCCCGTACGACACGTCGACCGGGTACTCGTCGGCGACGCACGGTTTCGTCAGCGCGTTCTTGACCGAGTCGCTGACCTCCGGGTCGTCCTTGACGAGCTTGACCGCGTCCACGCGCTGGGGCGTCTTGGACGGGGAGGCGGGTGCCGCGGGGCTCGGGGCCGCCCCCTTCGCCACCGCCTCACTGCTCGCCGGGCCCTCGTCGCGGGCGCCCGTGCCACCCGTGGCGCAGGCGGTCAGGAAAAGGCCGAGGGCGGCGAGCGCGGCCGTTACCGCGCTCCCCGCCTTCAGGACCTGCCTGGCCCGAGTTCCTAGGCCGCGCAACGCTCCCGCTCCTCACGTTCGAGCGCGCGTGCGTCCAGGTCGCGGCTCTCCAGCTCCTCGCGGAGCCGGGCGAGCGCCCGGTGCAGCGTGCTCTTGACCGTTCCGGCCGACATGCCGAGGGCGGCGGCCGTCTCCTCCGTGGACATCTGCTCCCAGTGTCGCAGCACCACGACGCTGCGTTGCTTGGGAGCGAGAACCTTCATGATGTCCATAAGGAGCGCCCGGTCCGCGTGCTGCTCGGTCGAGTCGTCGACGCAGGCGTCCGGGAGCTGCTCGGTGGGCACCTCTTCGAGTTTCCGCGCCCGCCACCACTCGGTCCGCGTATTGATCATCACGCGGCGCAGATAGGCGTCCGCGAGCCGCTTGTCCGCGATGCCGTCCCAGCGGCCGTACGTCCGTACGAGCGCGGTCTGCAGGAGGTCCTGGGCGTCGACGGGGTCGGGGACCAGGCGACGGGCACTGCGCAGCAGCGCGTCCTGCCGAGTGCGGACGTACTCCTCGAATTCGAGCACCTCGCCGTGCGCCATGATCAACCGCCTCCATCCCCGTTTCCGACGTGCCTGGCTCGCGCCTGCTGCCGGTTGTCCGTTTCCTGTGTCCCGCTGTCGTTCTGCTGTGCGTGCGGTACGGGAATGAAGCTACGGAGGCGTTGTCACGGGGTTGTCCGAGGCAGCCTTCGGTGAGCGCTCGGCTGTACGTCGGTTGTGTAACGGATGGATGAGGTGGGTAGGGCGGCGTGGTTACATGTCCCGGTTGGGGTGGTTTTGCGCGTGTGACCGGTGTCCTGGGGGCGGTGACTAGGTCAAGGGCAGCCGATACAAACCACCCGGGAGCGGCTCCACGAGTCCGTCGGCGACGAGTCCGTCGAGGGCGCGGGCCCGCTGCACGGGCTCGTCCCACACGCGATCGAGTACGGACTGCGGGACCGGGCTCTCGACGGACTCCCTCAGTACGGCGAGGAGTTTGCCGCGCACCTGGCGGTCCGTGCCCGCGTACGTCTGGCCGCGCCGCGGCGGGCCGTCGTGCGCCGGCTTGCCCGCCAGCCGCCAGGCGCACTGCGCGGCGATCGGGCAGCGGTGGCAGGCCTCGTTCTTCGCCGTGCAGATCAGTGCGCCGAGCTCCATGGAGGCGGCGGCCCAGTGCGAGGCGGTGCCCTCGTTCTCGGGCAGCAGGGCACGGGCGAGCTTGCGCTCGGCGGCGGTGGTGGCGTTCGGCGGGTACTGCACGCCGCTGACGGCCCGTGCGAACACCCTTCGGACATTCGTGTCCAGCACGGCATGCCGCTGCCCGTACGCGAACGAGGCGACGGCGGCGGCCGTGTACTCCCCGATACCGGGCAGCGCGAGCAGCTGAGCGTGCTCCGTGGGTACGTCGCCGCCGTGCCGTTCCGTTATGGCGACCGCGGCGCCGTGCAGCCGGAGCGCACGGCGGGGGTAGCCGAGCCGGCCCCAGGCTCGGACGGCTTCGCCCGGAGCCTCCTTGGCCAGGTCGGCGGGGCGGGGCCAGCGGGCGACCCACTGCTCGTACACGGGCAGGACACGGCTCACCGGAGTCTGCTGCAACATGAACTCACTGACCATCACGCCCCAGGGGCCGGCGTCGGGGCGGCGCCAGGGAAGGTCGCGGGCGTGCTCGTCGAACCAGGTGATCACCGGCTCGTGCAGGGTCTTGCCGAGGGCGTCGGGCTGGGGGCTGGGTGTGGGCATGGTGGGTGCAGTCATGGCGGTTCCGATCCTGCCATGCGGGGAGGGGGCTACGCGGTTTCCTCCGAGGCGCGGAGGAGTGGCTTTTCGCACCGGCCCCGCACGGGCTCCTTCGCCTGAGGGGGCGCTCCGGTCGGCCGGAGGGCCGCGCCCGGCAACCTCCGGAGGACGGGAAGGGGCGGTGTGGGGGCAACTCGGCCGGTGTGCCGGAATGATGATCCGGAAAAGATGACGCTCAGGGCGGCGGGTGGGGCGAGCGCCGGCGTGGATCTCTCGTACAGTTTGCGCCGTGGGATCTATGCGCAATCCGGTCGGGCCACTTCCCTCCACCATCTACTGGCGTCGGAGGGCCGTTCTGCTGTCCCTGGTAGCGCTGTTGGCGCTGCTGATCGCCTGGGTCGTCAGCAGCGGCGGCGGAGGCGGCAAGAAGAACGCGGACGGGTCCAACGGGAAGAACCCCGTGCAGACGATCACCCCGGGCCCCTCCGGTTCCGGACCCGCGATCAGCCAACACCCGGGCGGCCGCGACGAGTCCAGCCCCGGCACGACCGCCGGCACGGCGAGCGGCGGCAGCAGCGGCGGTGGGGACGGTTCCGGTGGGACCGGCAGCGCGGGCGGTGGTGGCTCGCAGGGCGGTTCCAGCGCCGGCACCAGCTCTGGGGATCAGGTACCGGCCGGCTCCACCCTCCCCAACTGCACCGCGGGCGCCGTCAAGTTGACCCTGCGCAGCGTGCACAACACGTACGCCCCCGGCGACAAGCCCTCGATCGAGCTGATCGCGAAGAACTCCTCCGCCACTGACTGCAAGGTCGATCTCGGCCCGAAGAGCGCGGTCCTGACGATCACTCAGGCCGGTGGCGACAAGAGCTTCTGGTCCTCGAGCGACTGTCCCAAGGACGTGGCCAGCCTCTACTTCCGCGTTCCGGCCGGCGACCAGGTGACCTACACGGTCGACTGGGACCGCACGGCCAGTGCCGCCGAGTGCGCCACACCTCCGGCGGGTTCGGCGACCCCGGGCACCTACCTGGTGGAGGCGAAGGCGCCGGGCCTGGCCAAGGCGACGACGTCGTTCGTGCTGTCCCAGGACTGACTGCCCCAGGACTGACTGTGCCAGGGCTGACTGTCCCAGGAGTGAGCACGGAGGCGGGCGATCGCGCCCGCACGGCTCGCACGCGCCTTTGAAACGCGCCCGGCCTCGCGAGACGGAGCGCGTAGGACACAGCCCGTAAGGCATAGCGCGTCAGACGGAGTGCATCAGGCACAGCGCGTCACGGGCTAGGTACGGCGCGTCAGACGTAGCGCTCCAGGATCGACGACTCCGCCAGTCGCGACAGCCCCTCACGGACGCTGCGCGCCCGCGCCTCGCCCACCCCGTCGACCGCCTGGAGCTCGTCGACGCTCGCGGCGAGCAGCTTCTGCAGACCGCCGAAGTGCTCCACGAGGCGGTCGATGATGGCGCCGGGCAGACGCGGGACCTTGGCGAGGAGGCGGAAGCCGCGCGGGGAGACCGCGGAGTCGAGCGCCTCGGGGGAGCCGGTGTAGCCCAAGGCTCTCGCCACCGTGGGCAGTTCGAGCAGCTCGGAGTGGGGCAGGGCGTTCAGGTCGGAGAGGGCCTCGTCGACCGTGCGGGAACGCTTCGCGGTCGGCTCCGGCACGTAGTCCCGGACCACCAGCTCCCGCTCGGGCTCCACGCCCGCGATCAACTCGTCCAGCTGGAGGGCGAGCAGACGCCCGTCCGTGCCCAACTCCACCACGTACTCGGCGATCTCCGTGGCGATGCGCCGCACCATCTCCAGGCGCTGCGCCACCGCCGACACGTCCCGGACGGTGACCAGGTCCTCGATCTCCAGCGCGGAGAGCGTGCCCGCGACCTCGTCGAGGCGGAGCTTGTAGCGCTCCAGGGTCGCGAGGGCCTGGTTGGCGCGGGAGAGGATCGCGGCGGAGTCCTCCAGGACGCGGCGCTGACCGTCGACGTACAGCGCGATCAGACGCATCGACTGGGAGACCGAGACGACAGGGAAGCCGACCTGCTTGCTCACCCGGTCCGCCGTGCGGTGCCGGGTGCCGGTCTCCTCCGTCGGGATCGTCGGGTCGGGCACGAGCTGGACGCCCGCCCGCAGGATCTTGGTGATGTCCTTGTCGACGACGATGCCGCCGTCGAGCTTGCACAGCTCGCGCAACCGGGTCGCCGTGAAGTCGACGTCCAGGACGAAGCCGCCCGTGCACATGGACTCGACGGTTTTGTCCCAGCCGAGCACGATGAGTCCGCCGGTGTTCCCGCGGAGGATCCGCTCGAGCCCGTCGCGCAGGGCCGTGCCAGGTGCCACGGCGCTCAATGAGGCGCGCATCAGGCCATCGGCACCGGAGCTCCCACCGGACTTTCCGGGAGCTGCTGCCCGGTCGTTGGCTGCCACTGCACTCCTCCGGTCGCGGGTTTCCGGTCGCCCAAGATTCGTCCAGGGTTCGTACGGACGGGCGAGACCAGGGCAAAGTCTACCGGCGCTGCTCCTCGTCCCGTGGGGCCTCTCTGTGACGGGAGCGTGGAAGGACTCGCAGTGCCTCGCCCATGTCCGCGACTTCCAGGACCTTCATACCGGCGGGGATCTTGCCCGGATCGCCGGGAACGAGGGCGTGCGTGAAGCCCAGACGGTGGGCTTCGGCGAGCCTGCGCTGCACTCCCGTGACCCGTCTGACCTCGCCCGCGAGCCCTACTTCGCCGATCGCCACGAGGTTCTTGGGGAGCGGGGTGTCACTCGCCGCCGACGCGAGCGCGAGGGCGATCGCGAGGTCCGCGGCGGGCTCGGAGAGCTTCACGCCGCCCACCGTCGCCGAGTAGATGTCCCGCTTGCCGAGGGCGCTGATCCGGCCTCGCTGCTCCAGGACCGCCAGCATCATCGAGACCCGGGAGGTCTCCAGGCCGGACGTCGTACGACGGGGGGAGGGGATCTGGGAGTCGACGGTGAGGGCCTGTACCTCGGCCACCAGCGGGCGGCGGCCCTCCAGGGTGACGGTCAGGCAGGTGCCGGGGACGGGCTCGGCACGGCGGGTGAGGAAGAGGCCGGAGGGGTCCGCGAGGCCCGTGATGCCCTCGTCGTGCAGCTCGAAGCAGCCGACCTCGTCGGTCGTCCCGTACCGGTTCTTGACCCCCCGGACGAGACGCAGGCGCGCGTGGCGGTCGCCCTCGAAGCTCAGGACGACGTCCACGAGGTGTTCGAGCAGACGGGGGCCCGCGATCGCGCCGTCCTTGGTGACATGGCCCACAAGGAGTGTGGACATGCCGCGCTCCTTGGAGGCACGGATGAGCGCCCCGGCGACCTCCCGGACCTGGGCCATACCGCCGGGCGCCCCGTCGATCTCCGGAGAGGCGACGGTCTGGACCGAGTCCAGGATGAGGAGCGAGGGCTTCACGGCGTCCAAGTGGCCGAGCACGGCGGCCAGGTCGGTCTCCGCCGCCAGGTAGAGGTGGTCGTCGATCGCCTTGATGCGGTCGGCGCGCAGACGGACCTGGCTGGCCGACTCCTCACCCGTCACGTACAGCGTGCGGTGCTCATCGCTCGCCGCCTTCGCCGCCACGTCCAGGAGGAGCGTGGACTTGCCCACACCGGGCTCGCCCGCGATCAGGACGACCGCGCCGGGGACGAGACCGCCGCCGAGGACGCGGTCCAGCTCGGGTACGCCGGTGGAGCGGGCCGTGGCCTGACGGCCGTCGACCTGCCCGATCGGCACCGCGGAGGTGGTGACGCGGCCCGGTGTCGTCGTACGGACCGCGGGAGCGCCGTACTCCTCGACCGTGCCCCACGCCTGGCACTCGGGGCAGCGGCCCAGCCATTTGGCCGTCTGCCATCCGCACTCGGTGCAGCGGTAGGACGGCCGGTCCTTCGCGGTTTTCGTACGGGCAGCCATGACGGAACCGTAGCCGAGAGGACTGACAGCACGGGCGGGCCCGCTCGGTGAGGCATCCGCCATGCCCTGCCGTTGCCGCCTGTGACGGTGTGGGCCACGCAATCGGAGGGTCCTGTCCCCTTTTGAGGGATCGTTTCACCCGTACGGATTAAATGTGCTCAAGGGGGAAGAAGGGGCCACCCCGGGGCACCTACGGTCGCACGGGTGATGAGCAGCAGTCCGGAGACCTCCACGCACACCACCGGTACACACCGGGCGCACGGAGATGCGCGCAAGCGGGTGACCGCGCCCCGCGGCGCGCACACCCGCACCCTGGCTCAGCGCCCTCCCGCGCGCTACGAGCCCTACTTGGACGGCCTTTTCACCTACTGCCTGTCCGTGCTGTGCGACCACGACGAGGCCACCGCCGCCCTCGGGGACGCCCTCGCGTTGGCCGAGCGCCGTGGCCAGCGTGGCCCGGTGTCCGCGGACGACCGCCGGGCCTGGCTGTACGCCCTCGCCCGCTGGTCCTGTCTGCGCAAGCTCACCGAGGCCCGGCACAGGCGCCAGGCGGCCCACGCCTCCGGTCGGCGTACGCCCGCCAAGGGCCACAAGGCCCTCTTCAAGGGGCACAAGGAAGCCGCCGGCCGGCATGCGGCCGAGGCGCTGAGCGCCCCGGTCTCCGAGGAGGCGCAGGAGCGGCGCCGGCACGAACTCGCCCTGCTGGCGTGGCCGGAGGCGGCGGGCACCAGCCCCGAGCAGCGCGAGGCGCTCGAACTCGCCGTGCGCCACCAGCTCGCCGCCGCCGAGGTCGCCGCCGTCCTCGGCCTGGACCTCGTCAAGGCGCGCGAACTGCTCGCCACCGCCGCCTGCGAGGTCGAACGCACCCGCGCCGCCCTCGCCGTCGTGGAGACCGGCACCTGTCCGAGCGTCGGCCGCCTCACCGGCGACAACCAGCTCGTCCTGAGTACCACCCTGCGCCGGGAACTGGTCCGGCACGTCGACGACTGTCCGCGCTGCCGCCGCACCGCCGAGCGCGCCGCGCCCGGCGCCTGGCCCGGCACCACCGTCACGCCCGCCGCGCTTCCCGTCCTCGAGGCCCCGCGCGCGGCCCTGCACATCGCGATGGCACACGTCCCGCGCGCGCGGGGTGCCGCTCCACGCTTCGACCGGCGCGGTTTCCCCGTGGACCCCAAGGACCACGCCGCCCGCCGGGACCGTCTTCGCGCGCGTGCCGTCACGACGACCGTCGTCGCCACCGTCGTCGCCGCACCCGTCCTGGCCCTCTGGGCGGCCTATCGTGGCGCGCCCCTCACCGGCGAGGGCGCCGACGGCCGCTCGATCACCGCGAGCGAGGCGCACGGCCCCGACGGCATCACCGGCGACGAGGCGGGCGGCTACGAGAACGCCGGCAACGCCAGCGCCAGACCCGACGCCCGTTTCGCCAAGGGGAACCGCTCGCCCGACGTCTCCGTGGAGGTCATCAGCGCCCCCAGTGCGGGAAGCGGCGCCGGACACCTCTCGGTCCGGGCCTCGGGCAGCGGCGACACGACCCTTGTCACGCTCGCCGCCTCCGGGAACTCGCCGGTCCACTGGTCCGCCGGGACGGGAGCGTCCTGGCTCTACTTCAGTCAGTCGTCGGGAACGCTGGCCCCAGGAGAAACGTTCACGATCAAGGTGTACGTCGATCATCTTCGCGAGCCGGTGGGCCCCTGGGGCGCGCGGGTGGCGATCGCACCGGCGGGAGCGGTGGTCACGATCGGGGGGTACGGAACAGCGGGTCCGTCCACCCCGGCCGGCTCCGGCCCGACGCCCGGCCGTCCCATCCCGTCCGCCCCCGGTCCGACCCCGCCCGCCTCGGACCCGCCACCGACGCCCAGCGACCCCCAGCCGACGCCCACGGACCCGTCGTCCCCGCCCCCTTCGTCGGACCCGTCGGGCCCGTCCGATCCGTCGGACCCGGGCGGTTCGACGCCGCCGCCCGGCGACAGCTCCGCCCCGAACCCGTCCTCGTGACGCCCGCGGGGCGGGAAGGGGCGGGAAGACGATGGACCGGGGGGTCTCAGGCGACCGGATCCGCGGGATGCGGCGCCAGCAAGGGCAGCTGCGAGGCCAGCCGCTCCTCGCAGAGCTCGACCAGCCGGTCGTAGCCCGCCTTGCCCATCAGCTCGATCAGTTCCGGGCGGTACGAGACGTACACCGGGTCGCCCGCGCCGTGTGCCGAGGTCGCCGACGTGCACCACCAGTGCAGGTCGTGGCCGCCCGGACCCCAGCCCCGGCGGTCGTACTCGCCGATGGAGACCTGGAGCACGCGCGTGTCGTCGGGCCGGTCGATCCACTCGTACGTCCGGCGCACGGGCAGCTGCCAGCAGACGTCCGGCTTGGTCTCCAGGGGCTCGCGCCCCTCCTTGATCGCCAGGATGTGCAACGAGCAGCCCGCGCCGCCGGCGAAGCCGGGCCGGTTCTGGAAGATGCACGAGCCCTGGTAGGGGCGGGTCTGGCGGTCGCCGTCCTCGTCCTCGGAGACCCAGCCGGTCTTCAGCCCCACGTCATGGTGCTGCCAGATGTCCGGCGTGAGCCGTGCCACGTGCCCGGCCACCCGCTTCTCGTCGTCCTCGTCGGAGAAGTGGGCCCCGAGGGTGCAGCAGCCGTCGTCGGCGCGACCGGCCTGGATGCCCTGACAGCCGCTTCCGAAGATGCAGTTCCAGCGAGAGGTCAGCCATGTCAGATCGCACCGGAAGACCTGCTCGGCGTCGGCGGGATCCGGAAACTCCACCCATGCCCGAGCGAAGTCGAGCCCCTTCTCGTCGGACACGGTGGCCTTCTTCGGGGGCTTCGTCGGGGACTTCTTGGACGCGGAGGGCTTCGCCTGCGAAGAACCCTTGGTCGATTTGTCGGGCTTCGCCTTTTTCGTCTTTGGCACCCGTCCAGGGTAAGTCGCTTCAGCCCGCTCCGGGGACGGTCGATCGCCGTACGCGCAGTAGCGTTCCGTATATGAGACTCGGTGTCCTCGACGTGGGTTCGAACACGGTGCACCTGCTGGTGGTGGATGCACACCCCGGCGCGCGCCCGCTGCCCGCGCACTCGCACAAGGCCGACTTGCGGCTCGCCCAACTGCTCGACGAGAGCGGGGCGATCGGCCTCGACGGTGTCGAAAAACTGATCGCGACCGTCCGGGACGCGCTGGAGGCCGCCGAGGACAAGGGCGTCCAGGCCCTGCTGCCGTTCGCGACCTCCGCCGTGCGCGAGGCCAGCAACGCCGACGACGTACTGGCCCGGGTGAAGGCCGAGACCGGCGTCGAGCTCCAGGTCCTGACGGGTGCGGAAGAGGCCCGGCTGACCTTCCTGGCGGCCCGCCGCTGGTTCGGCTGGTCGGCGGGGAAGCTGCTGGTCCTCGACATCGGCGGCGGTTCGCTGGAGATCGCGTACGGCATGGACGAGGAGCCGGACGCGGCGGCGTCGCTGCCACTCGGTGCCGGACGGCTGACCGCGGGCTGGCTGCCCACCGATCCCGCCGACCCGGCGGCCATCAGGGCCCTGCGCCGCCACGTCCGGGCCGAGATCGCGCGTACCGTCGGCGAATTCAGCCGCTTCGGCGCCCCCGACCACGTGGTCGCCACCTCCAAGACCTTCAAGCAGCTCGCCCGCCTGGCCGGCGCCGCCCGCTCCACGGACGGCCTCTACGTCCAGCGCGAACTCAAGCGCCGCTCCCTGGAGGACTGGGTCCCCCGCCTGGCCTCCATGACCGCCGACGAACGTGCCGAACTCCCCGGCGTCTCCCCAGGCCGCTCCAGCCAACTCCTCGCCGGCGCTCTCGTCGCCGAGGGCGCCATGGACCTCTTCGCCGTGGAAACCCTGGAAATCTGCCCCTGGGCCCTACGAGAGGGCGTCATCCTCCGCCGCCTGGACCAGATGGCATCAGAGTGACCGAGTAACCCGCCGCCACGTGCCCCGCGCCCCACCAGGAACGCGGGACACGGCGCGCCAGCCACCAGGAACGCGGGCAACGGCGCGCCCAGCCCCCCACACAGCGCGCACCCACCCAGAGGCCCGCGCCCCACCAGGGGCGCGGGGAACGGCGCGATCAGCCACACCCCACCCACCCACCGACGCACGCCCCTCACCAGGGGCGCGGGAAACTGTGTGCCCAGTCACACCCCACCCGCACTCACCCACGACAACCGCCACAACGGCGACGGGGCACCCCGCCCCACGGCCACCCATGCCCACCCGACCCCCATCCGACGCCGACCCCCGGCCAACCCCCACCACCCCCCGCCCCGCCGCCGGAGGCTTACGCTGTCCCTCGTGGCAGAACCAGTCGTGCGCATCCCGGATGCGAAGGTCGCGCTGTCCACGGCGTCCGTGTATCCGGAGTCGACGGCGACGGCCTTCGAGATCGCCGCGCGCCTCGGTTACGACGGTGTAGAGGTGATGGTCTGGACCGACCCGGTCAGCCAGGACATCGAAGCCCTCCGCCGCCTCAGCGACTACCACCAGATCCCGATCCTCGCCGTGCACGCCCCCTGCCTGCTGATCACCCAGCGCGTCTGGTCCACCGACCCCTGGGTCAAGCTCCAGCGCGCCCAGGCGGCGGCGGAGAAGCTGGGCGCGTCGACGGTCGTCGTACACCCCCCCTTCCGCTGGCAGCGCCAGTACGCGCGCGACTTCGTCACGGGCATGTGGCGCATGGCGAACGAGACGGACGTACGGTTCGCCGTCGAAAACATGTACCCCTGGCGCTACCGCGACCGCGAGATGCTCGCGTACGCCCCCGACTGGGACGTGACGAAGGACGACTACCGCCACTTCACGATCGACCTCAGCCACACCTCGACGGCCCGCAGCGACGCCCTGCAGATGATCGACCGCATGGGCGACCGCCTCGGCCACGTCCACCTCGCCGACGGCAACGGCTCCAACAAGGACGAGCACCTCGTTCCGGGCCGTGGCACCCAGCCCTGCGCCGAACTGCTGGAGCGCCTCGCCCTCTCCGGCTTCGACGGCCACGTCGTCATCGAGGTCAACACCCGCCGTGCCATGTCCAGCGCCGAACGCGAGGCGGACCTGGCGGAGGCGCTGGCCTTCACCCGACTGCACCTGGCCTCCGCGGTGAAGGTGCCCCGCCGGTGACGGACGCCACCACCCCCCGTCGTAGGGGACGGCCCACCCGTACGGAGACGGAGGCGGCCCCCGCCACCCGCGACCGCATCCTGGACGCGGCCCGCGAGGAGTTCTCCGAGCGCGGCTACGAGAAGACGTCGGTGCGTGGCATCGCCAAGGCCGCCGGGGTCGACTCCGCCCTCGTGCACCATTACTTCGGCACCAAGGAGCAGGTCTTCGAGGCGGCCATCGAGGGCGCGTTCGCGCCCGCCCTGGCCGCGCCGGCCGCGGTCGAGGACGGCCCGCTCGACACGGTCGGCGAGCGCCTGACCCGCTTCCTCCTCGGTATCTGGGAGAACCCCACCACTCGGACCCCGCTGCTCGCCATCGTCCGTTCCGCCGTGAACAACGAGACCGCGGCCGCCGTCTTCCGCCGCCTCGTCGCCGCCCAGCTGCTGCGCCGCATCTCGGGCCGCCTCGACCTGCCCGACGCGGAACTGCGCGCCGAACTGGCGGCGGCCCAGCTGGTGGGGGTGGCGATGCTCCGCTACGTCATCAAGA
Source organism: Streptomyces sp. NPDC111507 (assembly GCF_055638955.1). Lineage (NCBI taxonomy): Bacteria > Bacillati > Actinomycetota > Actinomycetes > Kitasatosporales > Streptomycetaceae > Streptomyces > Streptomyces sp. NPDC111507. The sequence goes on from NZ_JBVKBU010000023.1 coordinate 118,531, forward strand.
TCGAGCCGCTGGCATCGGCGGACGTGGAACGCATCGTCGAGCGGGTGGCTCCGGTGGTACAGGGCCACTTGACGGCCCCGTGAGCTGAGCGCCCCCACAGGGGCGCGGGGCTGTGACATGGTGCGGCTCCGCCGCGTGGGCGCACGACCCCACCCCGCTCGGCAACCCCCCCCAACACACTGACCCCCACAGCCACCAACCACCCGAGGCCGCGACACGACCCGAGACCGCCACGCGATGCAGGGCCACCACGCGACGCGAGGCCGCCCTGCGACGCGAGGGGCCGTGGCGGTACGTCGCAAGCCCGTCGCTTACGTCCGGATCGAGCAGCGGCTCCCTTGCCCGGCCCACGTCTGATCCAGCGGCGACGGGCTCGACGTACCGCCACGGCCCCGCCCCACCACCGAGAACAGCCCCGCCCCACCACCGAGAACAGCCCCGCCCCACCACCGAGAACAGCCCCCGCCACTCGCTCGCCGAGACAGGCATCCCGCATTCCGGACACCCCGTCCGAATCCTGGGTCACCGGCGTAGGCTCGACCTCAGTCATTACTCTCCGAAGGAGCGAGCGACGATGCCCGAGCTGAGGTCCCGCACAGTCACCCACGGCCGCAATATGGCGGGCGCACGCGCCCTTATGCGCGCCTCCGGTGTACCGGGCGCGGACATCGGACGGAAGCCGATCATCGCGGTCGCCAACTCCTTCACGGAGTTCGTGCCGGGCCACACCCACCTCCAGCCCGTCGGCCGCATCGTCAGCGAGGCGATCACCGCGGCCGGGGGCATCGCGCGCGAGTTCAACACCATCGCGGTCGACGACGGCATCGCGATGGGCCACGGCGGCATGCTGTACTCGCTGCCCTCCCGCGACCTGATCGCGGACTCGGTCGAGTACATGGTCGAGGCGCACTGCGCCGACGCGCTGATCTGCATCTCGAACTGCGACAAGATCACCCCCGGCATGCTCATGGCGGCCCTGCGCCTGAACATCCCGACGGTCTTCGTCTCCGGCGGCCCCATGGAGTCCGGCCGCGCCACCCTGGTCGACGGCACGGTCCGTACGCTCGACCTGGTCGACGCGATCTCCGACGCCGTGAACGACAAGATCTCGGACGAGGACATCCTCCGTATCGAGGAGAACGCCTGTCCGACCTGCGGCTCCTGCTCCGGCATGTTCACGGCCAACTCGATGAACTGCCTGACCGAGGCCATCGGCCTGTCCCTCCCTGGCAACGGCTCGGTGCTCGCCACCCACACGGCCCGCAAGGGCCTGTACGAGGACGCGGCCCGCACGGTGGTCGACATCACGCGCCGCTACTACGACCAGGACGACGAGTCGGTCCTGCCCCGCAACATCGCCACGCACGCCGCGTTCGAGAACGCCATGGCCCTCGACATCGCCATGGGCGGCTCCACCAACACGATCCTGCACCTGCTGGCCGCTGCCCAGGAGGCGGGCGTCCCCTTCGGCCTGGACGAGATCAACGAGGTCTCGCGCCGTGTGCCGTGCCTCGCCAAGGTCGCCCCGAACGTCGCCAAGGACCGCACGTACTACATGGAGGACGTGCACCGCGCCGGCGGCATCCCCGCCCTGCTGGGCGAACTGCACCGCGCGGGCCTCCTGAACGAGGACGTCCACTCGGTCCACAGCCCGTCCCTCTCCGACTGGCTGAAGACCTGGGACGTGCGCGCCGGATCCCCGTCCCCCGAGGCGATCGAACTGTGGCACGCGGCCCCCGGCTGCGTCCGCTCCTCCGAGGCCTTCTCCCAGTCCGAGCGCTGGGAGGCCCTGGACGAGGACGCCGAGGGCGGCTGCATCCGCTCCGCCGAGCACGCCTACTCCAAGGACGGCGGCCTGGCGGTCCTCAAGGGCAACCTGGCGGTCGACGGCTGCGTGGTGAAGACGGCGGGCGTCGACGAGTCCATCTGGACCTTCGAGGGCCCCGCGGTCGTCTGCGAGTCGCAGGACGAGGCCGTCGACAAGATCCTCCGCAAGGAGATCACCCACGGCGACGTCGTCGTCATCCGCTACGAGGGCCCCAAGGGCGGCCCCGGCATGCAGGAGATGCTCTACCCGACGTCCTTCCTCAAGGGCCGCGGCCTCGGCAAGACCTGCGCCCTGATCACCGACGGCCGCTTCTCCGGCGGCACCTCGGGCCTGTCCATCGGCCACGCCTCCCCCGAGGCGGCCTCGGGCGGCACCATCGCCCTGGTCCAGGACGGCGACCGCATCCGCATCGACATCCCGAACCGCTCGGTCGAACTCCTGGTCTCCGACGAGGAACTCACCACCCGCCGCGACGCCCTGAACGGCGTCTACGCCCCCGCGAACCGCGACCGCAAGGTCTCCGCCGCCCTCCGCGCCTACGCCGCGATGGCAACGAGCGCCGACAAGGGCGCGGTACGAGACGTCTCCAAGCTGGGCTGACCCGACGCCAGAAGCTCATCGGAAGGGGCCGCTCCGTGGGGAGCGGCCCCTTCCGCGCTTCACCAGGCGGAGGGATCGCGCCCGTCGACCGCGAAGAGCGATCCGTCCGGAGCGGCCGAGTAGACCTTCCCGTCGGCCGCCAGCGGCGCCGGGATCGCGCCGACGAGCGAGCCCCGGTCGTCGCCGAGCCGCGACTTCGTCTGACCGAGCAGGGTGCCGCGTGCGGTGTCCACGGCCAGGAGTCGTCCGTCCACCGCGGTCAGATAGAGCCGTCGCCCGGACACGACCGGAGCCGAGGCCGTGCTGACGGAGGTCTCCACGCGCCAGAGCTGGGCCGACGTCCCGGTGTCCACGGCGACCAACGCCCCTCCGCCGGCCAGCAGGTACACCGTGTCGCCCTGTACGGCGGCCTGTGACGACGGCAGCGGAATGGTCAGCGGGATGCGGCGGACCGAGCGATCGGCCGTGTCGTACCGCACGACGGCATCCGTGTACTGGTCGGTCGCGCTCGAGGTGAACCAGACCACTCCGTCATGGGATCCCACGATGGTCAGCGTCCCGTCCAGACTCCGCTGCCAGCGCGTGGCGCCGGTCTGCGGGTCCACGGCTGTCACCCGTGTCCCGTTCCCGGTCCCCGTCACGGCGTAGGCGATGGCGTCCCCGTACGAGTAGAAGCTCGGCGATGGCTGGCCGGGGATCGAGCGGTGCCACTTCTCCTCGCCCGTCGCGGCATCGAGTGCGGTGACCTTGCCGTCCGGCCCGGTGAGCAGGACGACGCCGCCGACGTGGGCGATGTGACCCCGGTAGCGCGAGGTGTCACGGCTCCACCGGGTTGTGCCGGTGGCGGGGTCCAGCGCCGTCAGCCGCCGTCCGTCTCCGCTGGCGACCTGCAGAAGCCCGCCGGACAGCACGGGCGGCGCCGTCGAGTAGCGGCTTCCCTGGTCCGTGTCGCCGCGCGACCACAGGACGTGTCCGTCCGCCGGGTCGAGCGCGGCGGCCAGGACGCCGGGACGGACGCAGTACAACTCGTGCGGTGCGTACGTGCATCGGGGCAGGCCCTTGGCCTTGGCGCCGTGGGTGCCCAGGGAGATGTCCCATGGCTGGAAGCCGCTCTGCGACCGCTGTCCCGCGCTCTTCTTCGGCGTCTTGGCGTCGGGGCTGTCGAGGAGGGCGAAGGCGCCGACGACCACGGCGGCGATCACGGCCGCGGTAACGGCGGCCGCGAGCCGCCAACGCCTTGCGAGGACCCTCTTGAGTTTCCTGGAGTCCTCGGGCCTCTTCGGCATGGAGGGTTTGACCCGCGCGGACGTCGCCGACTGCCCGCTCGGTCCACGCTGTTCAGGGATGCCCGAGCTACGCTGCTCGGCAATGCCTGATCCGCGCTGCTCGGGAATGAACGCCTGCGTGTCGTACGAGGCCGACACCGACTTCAGCGCCGTCATCAGCTCGTCCGGTGTGGGCCGGTCCTCGGGCTCCTTGGCGAGGCAGCGCGCGACAAGGCCGGCCAGCTCCTCCGGGACACCTGTCAAGTCCGGCTCGTCATGGACGACTTGATAGGCCACGAGATACGGGCTGTCGGAGTCGAAGGGGCCGCTCCCGGTGGCCGCGTGCACGATCACCGAGCCCAGCGCGAAGACATCGGCGGCCGGTCCGACCTCCCGCGGCCTGCGGAATTGCTCCGGCGCCATGAACGGCGGCGTGCCGATCAATTTGCCTGTCTCTGTCCGCAGTTCGCTGTCGGAAGGCCGCGAAATGCCGAAGTCGATGACTTTGGGGCCGTCGTCGGCCAGGAGGACATTGCTGGGCTTGAGATCGCGGTGCACGACACCGGCCCGGTGAATGTCGCGCAGCGCCTCGGCGAGGCCGGCCATCAGGTGGCGCAGCCGGGCCGGAGGCAGTGCCCCATTCCGCTTCACATGCTCGGCGAGGGTCGGCCCGGGAATGAACAGCGTGGCCATCCACGGGTGTTCGGCCTCCGGATCGGCGTCCACCACGGGCGCGGTGAAGGCACCGCTCACCCGTCGAGCCGCCGCGACCTCCTGCCTGAACCGCCCCCGGAACTCGGGGTCTTGTGCGAATCCGGCATGTACGACCTTGACGGCGAGCCGCAACCCGGAGGCGGACCGCGCCAGATGCACGATGCCCATGCCACCGGAGCCGAGCTGCGCCTCCAGCTGGTACTGCCCGGCAAATCGCGGAAGTTCCGCTTCCGGGTCTGTACCGGCGCTGCGCTCTGGCGGCATCACTCACCCCCCGTGGGTCCGTCCGCATGCGCGACGCGCAGAGCCTAGTCGATGCTTCGTGCGAACCATCGGCGGCTTGCTAGCCTCGACGCGCAGCGCGATTTTGGCGTGAACCGTTCACGGCAAGCGTTTCAGACAAGCATTCAACGGGGGAGGCCAGGATGGCCACGGAAGACATAGGGATCGCAGGCGCGGAAGAGACGGCGGCGGCCGAGCCGCTGAGCGCGGAGTCAACCCGCACGTATCCTCTCGCACCGGGATACAGCGTCAACGTCCGCAGCGGCCCGGGCACGCATTACAGCATCGTCCGCACCCTGCCGGCGGGCTCGAGCGTCCCGATCTACTGTCAGTGCCCGGGGGAGTCCGTCAGCGGCTACTACGGGACGACGAACGTCTGGGACAACATCGCCAACGGCCAGTTCGTGTCGGACGCCTACGTGAAGACGGGCAGCGACGGTTACGTGGCACCGCGCTGCGCCTGAACCCGCCCACGACGCCGCCGGCGACCGAGCGAGGGTCACCCGCACCCCTACCGACAGGACAGAGGGATGAAAATCAAGGGACGCAGATCCGCCACGTTCGCCGGTGCTGCCGTCGGAGCGTTTCTGATGGTGATGGGGTCGCCTGTGGCCGCATCCGCGGACGCGGTGACGTACTACCCGATCGCACCCGGCTACAGCGTGAACGTCCGCAGCGGCCCCGGCACGGGATATTCCATCGTCAGGGTTCTGCCGACGGGCTCCAAGGCCCCGATCTTCTGCCAGCGCCCCGGTGAGACGGTCAGCGGTCCCTACGGGACGTCGAACATCTGGGACAACATCGCCAACGGCGAGTACGTGGCCGACGTGTACGTGAAGACGGGCAGCGACGGTTACGTGGCACCGCGCTGCGCCTGACCGAACGAGGCCAGGGACTCGAACCGGGCCCGGGGCCCCGCGGCCGGCCGGAGCGATAATCGTCGAGTGAGTGACGAGAACCAGTCCGGTACCCCCGCGGGACCCCAGCCCGAACCCCTCCGCTTCTTCGGGACGACCTGGGTGGCCCAGGACGGCGGCTATACGGTCCGCCGCATCGCCGTGGCCGTCGGCTCGCTCGCCGCCGCGGTCGCCGCCTGCTTCGTGCTCCGCTTCGCCTACCAGGGCCTGGCGATCGCGGACGTCGGCAAACCGGTGACCCTCCTGGTCGTGGTGATGTTCGCGGTGTGCAGCGCGCTCGCGTTCCGCCACACCTGGGACGCCTTCTCCAAGCGCCCCGACCCCGACCGCCAGGCCTCCCTCCGCGGCCTTCTGGCCATCGGCTTCATCGGCTCCCTCCTCGCCTACGCCCTCCGCGCCCTCGCCGAGGCCCCGGGCGAGAAGCTGGCCCGCGAGGAGTACGAGGAGGCACGCCGCCAGTACGAGCGCCGCTCCCACAACCCCTCCAAAAAACGCCGCCGCCCCTGACACACCTCCCAGGGGCGCGGGGAACTGCGCGCGCAGCCCCCACCCACCCGCAGCCGAAGAACCCACCCGGGGGTCCGGGGGCGGAGCCCCCAAGGATGGGACGGGTAGGGGCGGCGGGGGCGAAAACCGCTGTTTCCCCACCCCCGACTCGCACCACCATTCCCTTATGACGACCCACCCGCGCTTCTCCCACACCACCCGAGCACACTCCTTCAACACGGCCGCAGCCCAGTACGCCGCGAACCGCCCCTCCTACCCACCCGCCCTCTTCACCACCCTCGAAGAGCTGGCCGCCCGCCCCCTCAAGGGCGCGCAGGTCATCGACGTGGGCGCGGGCACCGGCATCTCCACCACCCTCCTGCACGCCCGAGGCGCGGACGTCATCGCCGTGGAACCCGGGGAGGGCATGGCCGCCGAGTTCCGCCGCGCCCACCCCGACATCCCCCTGGTCCGGGGCACCGGTGACGCCCTCCCTCTCGCCACCGCCTCCGCCGACTTCCTCACGTACGCCCAGTCCTGGCACTGGACGAACCCGGCCCACTCCCTCCCGGAGGCCTTCCGCGTCCTGCGCCCCGGCGGCGCCCTCGCGCTCTGGTGGAACACGTCCGCCCTCGACGTCCCCTGGATCGCCGCCCAGGCCCAGCGCATCGATCAGTACTTCGAGGACGCCCACCCCACCGAAGAAGGCACCGCCACGAAAGCCGAGGAAGGCACCGCCACCAAAAACGCGGAAGGCACCGCCACCAAGACCCAAAAAGACACCGAATCCCACCAGCGAACCCCGGGCTTCCTCACCGAACGCGCCTTCAAGGGCGCCCCCGAATCCCCGCCCCACACCCACCGCGTCGTCCGCTGGAGCCGCCACGTCCCCATGGACACCCACCTCGCCAACATCGGCAGCCACTCGGCCTTCCTGGTCCTCGGCAAGGAAGACACCGACGCCTTCCTCGCCGAGGAGCGCACCCGCCTCCTGGAGACCTTCCCGGACGGCAGGGTCGAGGAGGTCTACGACGTACTGGTGATCGTGGCCACCCGCTCGTGATCCCGCGCGGCGGCCCACCGCTCCAGGGCCGCCGCACACGCGTGGTCCACATGCCGCAACCCGCCCAGCTCCAGCCGTACGTCACGGTCGTGCGGCAACGCCTCCAAGGCGTCCAGCAGCTTCGGCAGCCGTAGGAACGTGGCGTTCCCCATCACCCGTACGACCATCCCCGCCGCCCCCCGGTCCTCCGTCTCCACATGCACATGGCTGATGTCCCACGCGGTCTTGGCGACGGCGAGCGCAAGCCCGACCAGCACCCCTTCAAACAGATTCCCCACCACGATCGCCACCGCCGTCACACCCAGCACGACCACCTCCCCGCGATGCCCGCGCCACAGCACCCGCACCTCCCGCACCGGCACCAACTTGCAGCCCGCGTGCACCAGCAACCCCGCCAGCGCCGCCACCGGAATGATCCCGAGGACCCCGGGCACCACCACCGTGAAGACCAGCAGCCACACCCCGTGCAGTACGCGCGAAACCTTGGTCTGGGCCCCGGCCTGGACATTCGCCGCGCTCCGCACGATCACCGCGGTCATCGGCAGCGCCCCGAGCGCCCCGCACACGGCGTTCCCGGCACCCTGCGCGATGAGTTCACGGTCGTAGTCGGTCCGCGGCCCCCGGTGCAGCCGGTCCACCGCCGCCGCGCTGAACAGCGACTCGGCGGAGGCGATCAGCGCGAAGGCGACCACCGTCCCGAGCATGCCCACTTCCGTAAGCCGTCCCAGGTCCGCCAAGGACGGCGGCTGTACGGCATCGAGCAGCCCGCGCACCTCGACCCGCCGCACGGACAGATCGAACACCCCGGTCGCACCCGCCGCGAGCGCCACCGCCAGCAACGGCGCCGGCACCACCCGCGCCCCGCGCCGCCAACGCGGCCACAGCAGCAGTACGACCACGGTGGCGCCCCCGACCGCGAGGGCCACCGAGTCCGCGTCCCCGGGCAGCGACACCAGCCCGGCGATCTTCCCGAGCCCGCTCGCTGGCGCGGACGCGTCACCCATGGCGTAGACCTGGCCCGCGATGAGCACGAGGCCGATTCCGGCGAGCATCCCCTGCACCACCGCCACGGACACGGCCCGGAACCACCGCCCGAGCCGCAGCGCCCCGAGCGTGAGCTGCACCAGCCCGGCGCCGAGCACCAGCACACCCAGGGCCCGCAGTCCGTACGTCTGCACCGCCTCGTACACCAGCACGGTCAGCCCGGCCGCGGGCCCGCTCACCTGAAGGCTGCTCCCGGGCAGCACCCCGGCGACCAGCCCGCCGACTATCCCGGTCACCAGCCCCAACTCGGCCGGCACGCCCGAGGCGATGGCGACCCCTACACACAACGGCAACGCAACGAGAAACACGACGAGAGACGCGAACAGATCGGCTCGACGCAGATCGGCTTTACGCATGGCAACGGCACCTCCGGTTGAGAGCGGAAGATGCGTGGGTGCCGAGCCGGGGGAGGGCGCGGCGGATCCAACGGCGCGGCACCAAGGCCGGTGGGCATATGACCGCGCACTGAAATCCATTGTCGGTAACGGGAGTTGATCGCGCAGCCCTTCCGCGCAACCGCCGAGTGAGCACGGAAGCGCGCCACCCCACCGCACGCCGGAGCGCCCCCTTCCGATCACGCCGCCGCGCGCCTGCGCCGTCGAATGCGACCGGGCTTGACGGCGCCACGCCTCCCGAGCAATATTCATCACATGATGAATATTGCTCCTCGGCCCCCCGGCCAACCCCCGGCGACGGCCACCACCACCCCCCAGTCCCCCCAGTCCCCTCAGGCCTCTCAGTCCCCGGCCACCGCCATCCACGCCGCAGGCCTCACCGTCGTACGAGGCCCCCGCACCGTCCTGCGCGGCCTCGACTTCGCCGTACCCCGCGGCCAGATCACCGGACTCCTCGGGCCCTCCGGCTGCGGCAAGTCCACCCTCATGCGCACCGTCGTCGGCACCCAGGCCAAAGTCACCGGCACCCTCGAAGTCCTCGGCCGCCCCGCCGGCGACGCCGCGCTCCGCTCCCGCATCGGATACGTCACCCAGGCCCCCTCGGTCTACGACGACCTGACCATCCGTCAGAACCTCGACTACTTCGCCGCGATCCTCGACCCGGGCCGCGCCGCCGCCGACCGCCGCGCCGCCCATGTCACCCAGGCCATCGCCGACGTCGACCTCACCACCCACGCCGACTCCCTCGCCGGCAACCTCTCCGGCGGCCAGCGCAACCGCGTCTCCCTCGCCGTCGCGCTGCTCGGCACCCCCGAGCTTCTGGTCCTCGACGAGCCCACCGTCGGCCTCGACCCGGTCCTGCGCCGCGACCTGTGGAACCTCTTCCACGCCATCGCCACGGAACGGAAGGCGACGCTGCTGGTCTCCTCCCACGTCATGGACGAGGCCGAGCGCTGCCACCGCCTGCTCCTGATGCGCGAGGGCGAGATCCTCGCCGACGACACGCCCGACGCCCTGCGCGAACGCACCGGCCGCGACACCGTCGAGGCCGCCTTCCTCCACCTGGTCGACGAGGCCACCGCGACCGCCGGCACCCGCAAGGAGACCGTCCGATGACCACGCCCACGAACGCGACCCTGCACGCGGGCACGACGGCCCCCGTCCGCCCGAGCGCGATCAACTACTCCCGTACGACCGCCACCGCGACCCGCGTCCTGCGCCAGCTCCGCCACGACCCGCGCACCATCGCGCTGATGATCCTCATCCCGTGCCTGATGCTCGTCCTGCTCCGCTACGTCTTCGACGGCAGCGCGCGCACCTTCGACTCCATCGGGGCCTCCCTCCTCGGGATCTTCCCGCTGATCACGATGTTCCTGGTCACGTCCATCGCCACCCTGCGCGAGCGCACCTCGGGCACCTTGGAACGCCTCCTCGCCATGCCCCTCGGCAAGGGCGACCTGATCGCCGGCTACGCCCTGGCCTTCGGCGCCGTCGCCGTCGTCCAGTCGGCCCTGGCCACGGGCCTCGCCGTCTGGTTCCTCGGCCTCGACGTCACGGGCTCCCCCTGGCTCCTGCTGCTCGTGGCCCTCCTCGACGCCCTGCTGGGCACGGCGCTCGGCCTCTTCGTCTCGGCCTTCGCGGCCTCGGAATACCAGGCGGTGCAGTTCATGCCGGCGGTGATCTTCCCCCAGCTCCTCCTCTGCGGCCTCTTCACGGCCCGCTCCGCCATGCACCCCGTCCTCGAAGCCCTCTCCGACGTCCTCCCCATGTCCTATGCCGTCGACGGCATGAACGAAGTCCTCAAGCACACCGACATGACGACCAACTTCGTCCGCGACGCGTTCATCGTGGCGGGCTGCGCCCTCCTGGTCCTGACCCTGGGCGCGGCAACCCTGAGGCGCCGCACCGCATGACGATTCCACGCAGACGGGTGCCGGGGCGTAGCCCCGCACCCCAGAGGCGCGGGGAACTGCGCGCCCAGCCCCCACCCACCCGCGGGCAAAAGAACCCACCGGGGGGTCTGGGGGCGGAGCCTCCAGGAACGGGATGGGACGGGTAGGGGCGGCGGGGGCGAGAAAGCCCCCACGGCAACAGACCCACCCCGTCCGCCCAACGGACACCCCACCCCGCCCAACCCCCCAAGTGCGAGGATGACCCCAGGACGACGCACCCCCGGAGGGCACCCGCACCATGACCCAGAAAGTCGCAGTCCTCGGCACCGGCAAGATCGGCGAAGCCCTGCTCAGCGGAGTGATCCGATCCGGCTGGGCCCCCACCGATCTGCTGGTCACGGCCCGCCGCCCCGAGCGCGCCAGGGAACTCCAGGAGCGCTACGGCGTCACCGCCGTCACCAACGCCGAGGCCGCCAAGAACGCCGACACCCTGATCCTCACGGTCAAGCCGCAGGACATGGGCACCCTCCTCGACGATCTCGCCCCCCACGTCCCCGCCGACCGCCTGGTGATCAGCGGCGCGGCCGGCATCCCCACCTCCTTCTTCGAGGAGCGCCTGGCCACGGGCACCCCCGTCGTCCGGGTCATGACGAACACCCCCGCCCTCGTCGACGAGGCGATGTCCGTCATCTCCGCCGGCAGCCACGCCACCGAAGCGCACCTCGCCCACGCCGAGGAGATCTTCGGCGCCGTCGGCAAGACGCTCCGCGTCCCCGAGTCCCAGCAGGACGCCTGCACCGCGCTCTCCGGCTCGGGACCGGCGTACTTCTTCTACCTGGTCGAGGCCATGACGGACGCGGGCATCCTGCTCGGCCTGCCCCGCGACAAGGCCCACGACCTGATCGTCCAGTCCGCGATCGGCGCCGCCGTGATGCTCCGCGACAGCGGGGAGCACCCCGTGAAACTCCGCGAGGCCGTCACCTCTCCCGCGGGCACCACGATCAACGCGATCCGCGAACTCGAGAACCACGGCGTCCGCGCGGCCCTCATCGCCGCACTGGAGGCAGCCCGCGACCGCAGCCGCGAACTCGCCTCCGGCAACAACTGAAGACAACGGGGCCGGGGCTGGGGCCACCGCCCCGGCCCCGTCGCTCACTCGGCCCCTCTCCTCCGGGACTTCAGCCGGCGGCCAGCAGCCCGATCGCCCGATACGCCGCGTCCACCCGAGGACGCGCCATCTCCCGGGCCTTCTCGGCGCCGTCGCGCAGGACCGCCTCCACATACGAGGGATCCGCGCACAACCGCTTATGCCTCTCCTGCACGGGCCTGAGGAGTTCGATCACGGCCTCGGCGGTGTCCTTCTTCAAAGCGCCGTACGACTCATAGGCGCCGCCCAGGGTTTCCGGATCCGCACCCTCACAGGCGGCGAGGATCTCCAGCAGGTTCGAGACCCCCGGCCGCGCCTCGGGGTCGTACACGACGTCCTGCCCGCTGTCGGTCATGGCCCGCATGATCTTCTTCCGTACGGCATCCGGCTCATCGAGCAGATAGACGACGCCGGGCCCCACGTCATCGCTCTTGCCCATCTTCGACGTCGGCTCCTGCAGATTCATGACCCGCGCCGCGACCTGCGGCCGCGTGGCCCGGGGCACCACGAAGGTGTGCCCGTAGCGCTGGTTGAACCGCACCGCGAGATCCCGGGTCAGCTCCACATGCTGCGTCTGGTCGTCCCCGACCGGCACCTCGTCGGTCCCGTACGCCAGGATGTCCGCCGCCATCAGCACGGGATACGTCAGCAGGGACAGCCGCACACTCCCGCCCCGCTCCCGCTCGCGCGCGGCCTTCTCCTTGTACTGGATCATCCGCCGCATCTCCCCGTCGGTCGCGACGCACTCCAGCAGATACGACAGCCGCGCGTGCTCGTCCACATGACTCTGTACGAAGACGGTGCACAGCTCCGGATCGAGCCCCGAGGCCAGCAACAACGTCGCCGCCTGCCTACTGAGCCTGCGCACCCGTCCCGGATCGTGGTCCACGGTCAGCGCGTGCAGGTCGACGACACAGAACAGGGCGTCGGCCTGGTGCTGATCGACATCGGCCCACCGCCGCATGGCCCCGAGATAGTTCCCCAGCGTCAGATGCCCGGTCGGCTTGACCCCACTGAAGACCCGCGTCATCTCTCCACCTCCTGGTCGAGGCCGCCGCACCCGCCGGCCGGCTCCTCCAGGAGGGAGACACAAAAACGGCCGCCGAGGCGGCGGCCGTTGAGTACATACGTGAGTACGGCCGCCTGTCAGGCGGCCCACCACTGCTGGGTGCACGTATGTGTAGTCATGGCTGTGAGCGTACGCCTCCGGAGGGCATCCCGGAGCGGAGTTGACACGCCTCTACCCGGTACGTAGTGTTCTCCGAGTTGTCCGACGTGAGCGCCGACTCCGGTCGGTCCCCGGACAGCCATTCCGCAACAAGCACTCAACGAACGACGACTCGTCGTCGGATCGTTTTCATGCGTGTTTGCGAAATGAGGAATCCGCGTTCGAAAGGGCGCCACCCCGATTAGCTCGGGAGCCAGGAATCCGCTAAAGTCTCACTCGTCGGAACGGCCCAAGGGCTGGGAAGACAAGCCCCGCTGACTGGGAATCAGGCCCGAAAGGATCTGATAGAGTCGGAACCGCCGGAAAGGGAAA
>NZ_JBVKBU010000024.1:0-111305 GCF_055638955.1 Streptomyces sp. NPDC111507
GCAGATCTCGCGACGTGAAGTGGGCTGACCAGGTGCCAAGGCGTAACATCCGCGGACCGTACGGCATCCCGGTCAATGACCGAGCGCACACAAGCCAGCTAGGCGCGGACCGGCCGGTCGACGGTGGCGGTCAGCCCGCTGCCGTCCCAGGCTTTCGCAACATGGCTCGAGAGCGCACTCAGAAGTGCTCCCGTCGCGGACATCAAAACTAGGAAAGCTGGGATGACCACCGCGGTTTTGATCCACAGCGGTGTCTGGCGCCACGGGCCGGTCATGGCGTCGGCGACTTCCTGGCGCCGCGCATCGAGCCAGTCCCGGTCGGTGAGCACAAGGCGAGGGCGCGGTGCGGCATCGGGCTGCTGGCGGCGGGGGGCTTTCAGGTCAGCGGCGAGGCTGCCGATGGCGTCCTGCAGCATCGGCAGGACGCGGCGGTCTTTGCCTACGACCGTGTAGGCGGCCAACGCGGCAGCAGCCGGGAGCAGTGCCAGCAGCCACCAGGAGCTCCACCGGGTGGCCGTGAACAGGCTGAAAGCTGCCGTAGCGGCAGCCGCGAGGGCGGTGAGGCAGCGCACAAGGCGGTCCGACAGGCTTTTGGCGCTGAAGCGGATCTGCCGGGCGAGCGGTTCGCCCCGCAGAGAGCTGCGCAGCGCGGGCCACAGCCGTCGTGCCGGCTCCCACGGATCAGCAGTCAAGAACAGCCCGCTCACCGCGAGCAGGACCAGGAGCGGTGCCCATCCGGGAGCGCCGGCGTCGGTGACGGCGAGCAGGGCGACGGCTGTGGTCATGAGCAGCAGGCATCCCAGGGCGCGGCCCAGGAGGTGGGTGGCGGTCTGCCAGCGCTGGATGATCTGGGTGGCGGTGCGGCGGGGCGGGGTCAGGTCCCATTCGTCGCGGACTTCGTCCCGCAGGGCCTGGCCTTCGTCGAGGAAGCCGTGCACGGTGTCGAGCATCTGGTCGAAGTCGGCTCGGAAGAAGGCCTCTTGAAGGTCTTCGGGCATGGGTGGCAGGAGGGTGGGGTCGCTGTCGCTGCGCGGGGCGGGTGCGGTGGCGCGGAGACGGGCGAGTTGTTCCTCAAGTTCGTCGCTGCGCCGGCGCAGGCGGCGGGTGAGCTGTTCGGCTTCCTCGCGGCTGGCGCGGGCGCGCCCCAGATCCTGCTGTGCGGTGTCGAGTTGGTAGGTCAGCCGGGCCAGCTCCTGCTGAGTCTCCTGGCCCTGGTGGTTTTTGAGACTGCTCATGCGCTGCTGGAGGTCGACGGTGAGCATGCTGAGGGCTGTGACCATCTGCTGGGCGCGGTTGCGTTCCTGGGTGAGGCGGTCGTTGCGTTCGTGCGCCTGGGTGAGTTGCTCCTGGGCCTGAGCCGCCTGGTCCTGGGCGGTGGCTGCGACGCTGGCAAGCGCGGCCGCCGCGGCTTCCTCGGCGGGCCGTGCGGCGGGCAGATGGGCGGAGGGCGGCGCGGGATTCTTCGCCTTGTGCCAGAGCGCCAGGGCCTCCTGGCGGCGGATCTCCCGCTCCAGGGGCGTTGTGAGCGCGTCGACGGCCTTGACGATGAACTGCTGTGATGGGACCTTCTTGCCGCTGAAGAACTCCGAGATCGTGCTGCGACCGTAGCGGACAGACGGCTCGAGGTCTCTCAGCTGCTTGCCGGAGCGGTCCAGCAACTGCCGCAGATAGATCGCCAGAGCCCGCCCCTCGACCGTGTCGGCCTGCAGGTCGCCCCATCCCCGGCCGGCCTTCTTCTCCGCCATAGCCCCCCTCCCCCACGGCAGCGGCGCACCGATGACGCAGTGCACAGTTCACTGACGGCCCAGCGTACGAAGATCACGCCAGAGACGGCAGGGCGTCAACCGGCCTCCCTAGGACACGGATGGCCGGATCACTACGAGCCCGGCGGCGGGTGGACGGTCCGGCGCTGCCGCGCCATGTCCGCAATTCACCAGGCCAAAGGCGCGGACATTGTGTCGGACAAAGCAGGCGGAGCAAGGCTGTGAACAGTCCCGCCCGTCTCGTCCCCACACCTGTTGCCTGGAGTCGTCCATGAGCCGCCCCGCTGCTTCCCGCTCCTCCCTCTCCCGCCCCCGCGCCCTGTCCGGGCCCGCCGCTCCCGCGCCGCTGCCCGCCACACGGACCAGCCGGCGCCGTACCGCTCTGCCCCGCATGAGCGAACTCGCCATCGACCAGTCCACCGCCGGACGCATCATCGACCTACGCCGCGACCCGCAGGCCCCGCACAGCCTGCCGCGCGGCCTGGCCCACGGCCGCTACCGGTGCTGCGCCTGCGGGGCGCAGCTGATACTCACCGGACCCGCCAGCGCCGGCTCCCACTTCACCCCGCGTTTCCGTCACCACGGCAGCCGGCCCGGATCCGACCGCTGCGGCGCCCCGGCGCAGCAGCAGGCGGACGTCCAGGCCGACCTCACGCGCGTCCTCGACCTGCGCGACCGGCTGTCCGCCCTGCCCGGTGTCGCCGCATGGCTGCAGATCAACCCGGGCCAGGTAGGGCAGCGCTGGGAACTTCCACCGGCTCTGGTCGTGCGCCAAGGGGACGAGACCGCGGTCATCGAACGCCCCCGGCGGCTGCTCTCCCCCGCCCTCGTGGACCAGCAGATGAAAGCCGTGCGCGCGCAGTACGGCGCCGGCACCCAGCACTGGTGGATCTTCGACCGTGAAGACCCCGTCCACTACACCAGCGCCGGCAGCCTCTCCGTCCGGCCGCGCGGCCAAGCCCTCACCCACCGCAAAGTGCAGCCCACCCTCGCCCAACGGCAGATCAACGCCCTGCGCGGCGCGGTGTGCTGGCTCGCCGAGGACACCCTGCTCATCCCCTACGGCGGCCACAACCACCAGCACGCCGCCCGAGAAGGGGAAGACTGGAGCGGCGACATGGCGTCCTGGCGCCACGACTGGCGCATCTCCCGCCCCCGCCCAGCCGGTGAAGCCGACTGGTGGGGCCTGGTCCCCCTACCGCTCTCCGCTCTCGGCCGCCCCGCCGGCCAGCGCCTGGCGGCCGCGCTCCAGGTCATGGCCGACCTCGCCCACGCCGAACAAGGACGCGAACGCCACCGTCGCCGCCTCGCCCGCAACCACACACAGCACTCCACCGTCCGCAGCCGTCCGCCCCAGCAACTACAGCTGCCCACCGCCGACGAAGCCCGAAGCGAACCAGCACCCCCGCACACGGCCGTGACACCGACCACCCGCTCTGAGACGACCGAAGTTGTCATGCCGGAGCCCGCGACCGCGCGCGCTGCGGTACTTGCCGTGGCGCCGACCGGATCGCTTCCGCGTCGGGCCGCCGCGGCGCCCGAACGCCCCGCTAAAAGGCGCAGCCGCTTCTCCTGGCTCCGCCTCCTGTCCCGCCGACGACGCAGCAACGGCCAAAACATCCCGCCAGCGCAGACCGAAGGCTGATGCCGAACCCCGTGGGCGCCAGGCATGACATCCCTGGCATCCGAGGGGGACCGGGTCGGCGCCGCACGTCGAGCTGATCGGCTGCCCCTCCTCGTGGCGGGCATGGCGGAGTGCGCCACGAGGGGAGAAGGCGGGCCGTCCCTGGTCCGCTTGACTTCGCTTCTCGTGCGCGGACGCCCGCGGCTCCCGGCGTCCTCCAGACCGATCACGAAGGCCCTCAGCCTCGCCCGGGCACTGACACGGCACCGGATGCACAGGCAGTGGCCGCACGGCCGGGGCGCCGAAGAGCACTGAGGCCATGCGGCGTCAGAGCGGGCTGAGCGGCCGTACGGGGTGGGTGGCTGGTTCGGCACGGTGGTCGATGAGCTGCTGGCCCTCATGCCGCATCTGCGGGTGGTGCTGGCCGCCTACAGCATCCAGCACCCCGAACCCTTTCGCGCTGGCGCTGCGGGCCACCAAGAACAGCCTGGACCCGCACCACATCCCCAACCCGGGTGTTCTGCCCGGCTGACAGGCTGGCACGCGGAAAGCGAGCGCCCCGACGCCTGATCAGGCGGAGGCGAAAGCCTCCTCGGGGACATCGTCGAGGACGAATCCGTTGTCGAGCCGGACGCGGACCGTGACGCGGAGCATCCGTCGCTGGTAGGCGACCCACTGCTCTTCCAAGGCCCCCACCTGCTCATCCAGTTGCTTTCTGCTCGCCGACGGCATCTGGTGGCCGAAGTCGTCGAGGAGTGACTTGAGGCGCAGGTACTCACGGACCTCGTGGCTCTGCTGCCGGTGATGCTCGTCCACACGCTCGACGGTGCCCTCGATGCCTGCTGCCAGGGCCAGAGAGGCGGCGAAGGCACCCGTCTCCTCCGGGGGCTCCCCGGCTGGGGTCACCGACCCGGCCAACCGGAGATCCGCCGCCAGTCGCACCCGTTGGCCCACATTCAGCGTCATCAATCCTTCGTCTTCCTCGTCGGTCGCCGGCGATCCGGTACACGTGGGGCGTGAGCCGGCTTACGCAGCCCCACCAGCGCGGGTTCTCGCGGCCGCACACTGGCGTCAACAAGCGTCCGCCTCTTCATCGGCGATGCCTTCGGTTGGTGCAGCACCAGGCCGCTGACCTGCGTTTTGCGTACCTCCCACGCTGAACGCACGAAGCAGTACAGCAGCATGCAGCTGACTAGTCACACCGGCCCGGTCGTGCAAGCTCTCCTATAGTCGTCTCCAGAGCGTCCAGGGCCGGCGCGAAATGCGGATACTCAGCCCCATAGCCGACCAAACAGCCCGATACGTCGAGGAATGCCCGTAGGTCCGTCAGAGAATCGACGCGTGGCCTGGATGATCCTGGTGGTGTGCACGCTCGCAGGCGCAACCGCGCTGACATGGATCGAGTTCAAACTGCGTCGCCAGCTGGACAACGACCGTCACAACTAACAGCCGGACATGAACTTTACGCCCTGTTTGTCCGGAGACGTCCTGGACGACCGTCAGAAGGTCCGAGTGGAGAGGCTGTTGTGGCTGGACAGGTTGTCGGTGACGATCCAGATCTCCCCGTGCTGGTTGGCGTCCTCGATCTGTTGCAGGAACGGTTGGTGGAAGATGCTGTTGCGGGAGGGCGCGGTCGTGGTCAGGGCCTGGCCGCCGGCGGGTCGCAGGCCGCCGTAGGCCCAGGCCTTTTCTGGTCCGCGGCTGTAGTCGAGTTCCGCTTTGATCCGGTGCCCGTCGGGTGACCAGGCGGGTGCGGGCGGGAAGGTCCGAGGGATCACCGGCCCCAGCCCGTCGCGCAGATCACCGTCGCGTCGTCGGGCGGATGGGTGTAGAGGCCGATGATCCTTGTCCTTTTGGGACGAAGTCCGGGTCTTTCGATCGCATCCAGGACCGAGGGCGGCGCCAGCGCACACGTCGGCGAGCAGGATGCGTCTGACTTGCGAAGGCGTATCTGGACGCACCAGCAACCTCACCCTGCGCAGCACCTTCGACGGCAGCCGGTGCAGCAACGCCGCCAAGAACGCTCGATCGCCCGGGGCGAACCGCACCCTGTCTTTGCCGAGTTGACGCTGAAGCACCGTGATCTGATGGCGCAGGGCGAGGATCTCCGCGTCCTTGCACGGTCGCTCATCGGTAACAGGCGGACCATGGCGAACGCTTGGGTCACGGTCAGGTAAGCCAGTCGCAGCAGCACGACCGACCATCATGTCGGGGCAATCACCAGCTGCGCGAGAGCACCCCTCGATCGCCCGCGCCCAAAACCCCGCGCACCCCCGCGCACGAGGGCGGATGAGGTTTTCGGCAGGGGCAACGTCCCCTGATACCTGCACCACGGCAGTGAGGTCGAGCGGCTGCGGCTGCCGATCGGCGAATACCTGAGGATCGTCGACGAGAACGTGGCCGCCTACGAGAAGACCCGCGCCGCGCTGACCGCCGGGGCGCCGATCACCGTCGAGGGGACGATGGAGTACGCGCCGCAGATCATCCACAGCATGGTCACCGGCACCCCGCGCACGGCGTCGTCGAGGTGCCGTGCCTGCTGGACTCGCTGGGCGTCCAGCCCACCCGCGGGGGCCTCCCTCCCGCCCCAACTGGCGGCGCTCAACCGCACCTACCTGAGCGCCAACGACCTGGTGGCGCGGGCGGCGATCGAGGACGAACCCTGGCACATCAGGCATGCAGCGATGACCGACCCGGCCACCGCCGCGACCCTGCCCGTCGAGGACATCTGGCGCCTGTCCGACGACATGGTCACCGCCCATGGCAGCCTTCTCCAGCCGGGACTGCGCGTCCGCGTGGGCTCCTGACCGTCACCCGGCGGTCCGGCCGCACCGGCGTCACGGCCCACGTCGCTCCGCCGGCGGGAGCGCTCCGGGGGCGCCCGGCGTGCGGACTCAGCGGCGGGACGCGCGGGCCCAGTCCCCGAGCACGGGGACACATCGCTCGGCGAAGTGCTCGTAGTCGGCCGGGGTGTTGTAGACGTGGGCGGACACGCGCAGATAGCCGATGCCGTCGAAGCTGGTGAAGGCCGCCTCGACGGCGAGTTCGCGGGCCACACGGTCGCGCAGCGCGTCGGCCTCGATGCGGCTGCGCCCGAGGCCGGCGGGCAGCCGCACCAGGCGCATGCCGGGGACGGGTGTCCCGACGTCGGTCCGGCTGTCCGCGCCGGTCAGTCGCTCGAAGGCGGCGCCGATGACATGCGCGGCGTAGTCCGCCAGCCGGTCCATGTAGCTGCGGGCGGTGTCCCAGCCCCAGGCGCGCTCGACGAAGGCGAGGGACGTCTGCGCGGCCAGGTAGGAGGTGGCGTCGAGGGTGCCCTGGTGGTCGAAGCGGTCGGGGTACGGCTCTTCGGCGCCCCAGGAGTCGATCAGCGGGTGCAGCAGGTTCCGCAGCGGCCCGCGGGCGACCAGGGCCGCGGTGCCGCGCGGGGCACAGCCCCATTTGTGGAGGTTGCCGGTCCAGAAGTCGTAGGTCGCGTCGGTGAGCGGTGCGGCGAGCAGACCCGGCGCGTGTGCGCCGTCGACCAGCATCGGTACGCCCCGGCGGCGTGCCTCCGCGCCGATCCGCTCGACCGGCAGACGGCGCGCGGTCGCCGAGGTGATCTGGTCGACCACGACAAGGTCGGTGGCCTTGCCCACCTCGGCGACGACGGCCTCGTACGCCTCGTTCTCGTCGGCGCCGAGCGGCACCCGCGCCATGCGCACCCGACCGCCCCAACGGCGTGCCAGCCGTTCGGCTCCCATGGTGACGGCCCCGTAACCGTGGTCGGTGACGACGATCTCCCCGCCGTGGCGGCGTTCGAGCGCGCCGTAGACCACACTGGCGCCCGCGCTGGCGTTCGGCACCAGCGCGAGGTCGCCGGGGCCGACGCACAGGAAGCCGGCCAGGTCGGCCCGGGTGGCGGCGAGCCGGCCCGGCAGCTCCGGGAACCACAGGACCGGCGCGCGCTCCATCTCGGCACGCAGTTCCGCCTGCCGTTCCTGTGCCACCAGCGGGACGGCACCGAACGATCCGTGGTTCAGGTGCCGCAGCGCCGGGTCCAGCGACCACGCCTCGGTGGCGAGCCTGCCGTCGGGCAGTAGCAGGGGGTGCGGCGCGACGGCCACCTCGGTCTCGCTCATGTCAGCAGGCCTCCGGAAACACGGTAATCAACCGGCATCCTGACACGGCGGTGCTCGCCTGGCCGGAGCCGGGGCGGCCGCGTGGCCGGGGAGCCTGTGCGCCAGGGTGAAGTGCCCGAAGATCTGCCCCTGAGGACGGCGACAGGCCACGCCCGCGTCCGCAAGGGTGGGTGGGATGTCACCGCACCGAACAGCGGAGGAAGTGAGTGGCTGATGCGCCGGTCGGCTCGTGACGAGGCACACTCACAGCGGGCGGCCCCCGCGCCGAAGCATGTCCCGGACCGGACCGAGGACCCGGCCGCGCGACGGAGTCACGCTCAGCCCGAACACCCCTCGGACGTGCTGGCGCTGCGGGGCGCCGCGGGCAATGCGGCGGTCACCGCAGTAATCCAGCGTATGCAGGCCCCCGGCGTCAAACGCAAGAGGTCCGGATCACCGGAGGACCGGGAGCCGTCGAAGCAGGCAAGAGCGGACAGGTCGTCCTCCTCCGAGGAGGAGTACTCCTCGGAGGAATCGGAGACCTCCTCCGAGGAGGAGCGGGAGGAGCCGTTCTCGGCGCATGCCATGCGGCAGATCGCCAACGACCAGGCCCGGGTGACCGAACTGCTGGAGCGGATGGACGAACAAGGCGCTCCCGAGCACATCAAGCGGGTCGCCGAGGACAAGGTGGCGGTTCTCTCACTGCTGCGGAACCTGACACCCCTGCGGTCGGTGGAGACCGTGCGCGAGGCCATCCGGCTCGTCGGCCAGAAACCGGACAGCGCGACGAAGACCAAGTACCTGGCCAGACTCGACGCGCAACTCACCTATCTCGCGGAGGAGTTCCCGTCCTCGGGTCCGCCGACCGCGGAGACCCTCCAAGCGATGTGGCCCCGGCTCGTGCCCGCCTTCGGCAGTGCCGGCAGGCAGGTGGGCCAGGACGGCTGCGAGGATCGGGCCCACGCGGTCTGCCTGGCCGTCGCCCGGCACGCCCCGGCGATCGCCGCCCACCATCTCTCGAAGCACTGGGCCACCTCCGCGGGAGCCCGGCTGCACGCGGATCACCAGTGGAACCACCACGTCGCGGCCTCGGTGACGACCCCGAGCGGAGTCCTGGTCATCGACCCCGTCTTCTCCCGTTCCGGGCCGATCGAGCTGGGCGAGTGGGCCGCCCGCGTCCAGGTCGACAAGGACCGGAACGTCCACCGGACCGCCTGGGGATTCCTCGGGAAACCCGGTCCCGGCAACCGGCCGGACGCCAACAGCGCCGTGGAGTACACACCCTCCTCCTGACTCCGGCCGCTCGCCGCGCTCAGTCCACCGGCCAGGTGTGCGCGGCCGCGTTCAGATGCATGTAGTCCATGTACGTGGCGGTCATCCGGCGCAACGCCTCCCGGCGGTCGGGGATGGCGGTCCTCTCCAGATGGTGGGCTGTCTCCGCCTGCCAAACTCATCAGCCATGGCCTCACCCGGCTCGACAGCAATCACATCGGCGCCCCGCTCTTGCAGCAGCACGGTGGCGATTCCGGTGCCCGCGCCGACGTCGGCGACCCGGGCACCCGCCAGACGACAGCTGGCGAACTCCTCGATGCAGTCGAAGAGCGCGGCTGGGTAAGAAGGCCGGCTCGCCGCGTACTGAGCAGCGGCTACATCGAACGACAGGGCGCGTGAACTGGGGGTCATATCCTCATCATCGCCTCCCTGCACCAAGCTTCGGCCCGGCGCGCCTACGCGGTCACAGCACTAGCTAGAGCGGCAGAGGTGACTGATTTTAATTGCGGCCTGACGGGATCTACGCACGGCGGCAGGCGGATGGAAGGATCACGAGGATGGCAAGCAATGCTGAGCTGTCCTTCCGCATCATGGGCGCGTCCGCACGCTGGACGACCGCGCTGGCCGCGCTGGCCGCGATCGGAGCAGGGGTCGCGGCCGGTCTCGGTGTTCCGGGGCACAACCAGTGGGTGGCCTGCTCCTCGGTCCTCGCTGTGGGGACCCTGACGGCTTTCGGGTTCCTCGGGCGCCGCCTGGAGGCGGGCCAGGACGGGCTGCGGTACCGCACGGTGCTGCGGTGGCACCGACTGGAATGGGACGAGATCGACCGCTTCGAGGACGTGCGGGTACAACCCGGTGACCGCCGCCTCAGCACCCACAACCTCCGTGTCGTGGCCAAGCTGCGCAGCGGCGAAGCCGTCTGGCTTCCGGTGCCGTACGCCGGCTCCGTGGGCGCGTTCAGCTTCGAGGACCAGCTGCGCGCCCTGCGCGCAGCACACCATCACTACAGGCCCGGCACCCCATGAATGCGAGGGCAAGAACGCGAACGAGTACGCCGACTACATCGCCACGGGCCTGCGTGGTGACCTCTTCAACGGCTGGTCGACGCCGCCGGTGACCATCTGGATCCCGTCGCAGGCGGATGGGAAGCCGACCGCCACGGCGACAGAGGTGGCGGAGGCGGCGGGCTCGCTGTACGAGGTGTTCATCCCGGTTGGCGCGAACGAGGTGCCGATCGACGGCGAGACGCAGTGCACGGCGCTGCACCAGATTGTTTCCGACCCGGGATCGTACGGGCTGACGATCAATCAGCTCCGCGGCGTGCGGCTCCCGGTGGAACTGACTTGAGCGTCGAGGAGGCGCGGCAGGTGTTCCATGACCGGAACGTCAAGGGCATCACGGTGGACAAGAACCTCGCCATGTCCATGGACCAGCGTGACTTGGGGACGCAGCTCGCCCACAAGGTCGCCGACCGGGTGAAGATCCCCACCGCCGATGGCATCGTCTCCCTCGCCTCGCTGGTGCAGTCTCAGCGTCGGCAGCTCGCCGCGTCGGACGACAAGCTGATCACCTTGTCCTGGCTGCGGGCGCGCTGGTCCGACCAGCCGCGAGAAGACGTTCCTCCTCGGCCTGGCGCTTTCGTTCCTGTGCGGCCTGCTGCTCCCGCTGTTGGCGCTGCAGTTCCTCAGGCGTGGGATGGGCGCGACAGGTTCCCGTGTGATGTCCCATCCGCAGGGCTCACCGTGCGTCTTCGGCTGCCCGCAGACATGGTCGAGGAGGGGTAAGTGGTCGACGCTGAAAATCCTTCGGGGGTTGATCAGGCCGCGAGGGCGACGGAGGATTCTTGGTGTCGGTCGGTAAGAGCGTGCCGGTCGAGCCGGGCCAGCAGATCGTCCAGGTCGGAGGTTGTGAACTTCCACTGGAACGGCTGTGCCGTGGCGTTGTAACGGTCTTCGAACCCTCGGAGCCGGTCCCTGACCTGGTCGAGGTCGGTGAAGTCGTTGGGCGAGACGACCTTGCGCTGCACGATGGAGAAGAAGACCTCGATCTGGTTCACCCAGGGGGCGCGGACCGGGGTGTGGACCAGCACGGCGTTCGGGAACCTGGCGGCCAGGCGATCGATGGCCTTCTTGCCGCGGTGCGAGGAGCCGTTGTCGACGATCCAGAAGACGCGCTTCGCGTCGGCGTACGGCTTCTGTGTCATGACCCGTTCGACCATGGCCATGAACGGCACGATGCCGGTGGTGGCCTCGCAGCGTCCGAAGACTTTCGCCCGGTGGACATCGTAGGCGGCCAGGTAGGCCACGGCTCCGCCGCGGCCGTACTCGTGGTTGACGCGCATCGCCCTGGCCTGGCCCGGGGCCAGGGTCGGGTGGCAGCGGCAGCGGGCCTGGATCGAGGTCTTCTCGTCGCTGGAGAGCACGTACTCGTCCGGGCCGAGGGGTTCGGCTTCGTATGTTCGGGCGTACAGGTCAAGGACGCGCTGGGCCTTGGCGCGGAAGTCCGGGTCCCGGATGAAGATCCAGGACCGGTACTGCCAGGGCTTGATGGCATCCTGTCGCAACCAACGGCGCACGGTGGACGCCGAGATGCTGTCGGTGACGCCGCGCGCGGTTAGTTCGGCGGCCAGTTCGCGGCACGACCAGTGCGACAATGGCACCCCGGTCTCGGCCGGAAGCTGGCAGGCCAGGGCCTTGGCCTCGGCGATCTGTACAGGGGTGAGGGGGGCCGGTCGCCCGCTGCGTTTGCGGTCGGCCAGGGCCGGCAGCCCGCCGTCGGCGAACCGACCGCGCCAGGTGCGCACGGTGTCCACGTGCAGCCGGGTCTCGGCAGCTATCCGGGCGTTGCCCCGGCCGCGCGCCGCGAGCAGGACGACTGTGGCGCGCTGCCGGGCCTGGTACTGAGTCTTGTGACCGTAGGCCATCTTCTTCAGCCGGTGACGCTCGGCGGCGGTCAGAGTAAGGCATACGGCGCGGCCCAGGGGCATGGGAGGCAACGGCCAATCTCGGGAGAAGCGTTCGGAATGATCGACATCCTCTCCGATCTCCTTGGCTGTGCCTCACGCTGATCTGGTGAGCCAGCTGGCCAGGATTCCAAGAGCGGCAACTGCCCCGGGGGCCAGAATCCCGAGAAGGACATCTGCGCATGCGCGGGCTGCCCGGTATGCAGTTGAGGGCTCGTTGAGGCCAATCCCGACGGCCGCATGCCGAGAGATCTTCACGGTTCCCAGCGAGCCTGAGATCCCCGAACTGTGAACCACCGCCTGCCCTATGGGACCCATGAGTACCTTCTTGTCCACAAGAAGGACGACGCCTCGGCAGTCTTTGACCCAGAACTCGTCCAACCAGCCAGCCTTGCTGGGGACGCGAACTCGACGTATGTGCGTCAGATTGCTCAGATCGACCGTGCGTTTGCCCGTGACAGTCCGAGCAGTGAGAAGCTGCCATCCAGGGCCGTGACGTACCGGGCGAAACGTCGCGTACAGGAGCGGAAAGCCCAGCGCCAAGGCCAACCCCGCGAACATGGCGGGCACCCACGCACCGGAGCGCATCACCCCGAATCGCTCCAAGAGGGCAGGTACAACGATGGTGCCCCCTACAGCCCCGCCGAGGGTTGCAGCACCCACGTGCAGGCGACGACGGGCTGTCTTGGCCGGAACCGCCGCTCGTCGCGCCTTCTCGACAACGATGCCCGCGCCAGCGGCGCGGGCCGCAGAGCGGTACTTCTTCCTCTGCTTCTTCGACACCAACGGAGCGTACCTGCCTCATTCTGACGCGTGGCCCCTACACCAAGTCCAACCTCACCGAGACGTCAGACCTGCGACCGGCAGCCCGTTGAGTCCCCAGATACCCAGCACTACTTGGACTCCAACGTCAACCCCCGAAGGACTTCCGGAGCCGACCACTAAGCCATCGAAGTTGACCGCGGAGGCCCCGAAACGCTCCTTCGCCTCATCCGGCTCCCAGAACAAACTGTGCCCGTCGCCCAGCGCATACAGAGCCGAGTCGATCGCCCCGTACGTGCCCGCCGTCTTCTGCGCGCCGCGCGCCTGCGAGAACGCCCTGCTCCGCAAGTCTGACCAGTCAACCTTGTGACGAAGAATAGAGTGCTTCTCCATGATGTTCAGCGCCCGCGACAGGTAGGTCCGCGCACTGGGCGACATGTCGGTAGCCGCTGGATCGTGCGAACGGGCTCGTGCACCCCGTCGCGGCGACCGCTACTCCAACCAGGCCAGCGCAGACCGCCATGCGCAATGAACGTTCCCGCCGCATCCATCCCCCGAACAGGCTCTCGACTCACGAGCAACCCTAATTGACGATCAGCTACTGACGAAGCACCACAGATCAGAAACACGCACTATGTACTCCAGCTGTAGATCGCTCTTGGGCTGCTGATGGCTATGCTTTCCGCGGTTTGCGTCGCTTGCCCCAGCTGCCGTGGGGCCGGTTCCGGTCCTGGGCCAACATCGCCGCGTCGAACTGGGCTTTGCTGGTCACGGTCCGTGGTTCAGGTACGAGCGTGGTCGCAGTCGATCGCCACGGGACTGCCGAGGCCCAGCCGACCATGGGCATGGTCTCGTCGTAGTGCGGAGCGAATCGCGCGACGGTGATGGTGGGCATCTGGTAGTTCAGGCTGCGGACGTGTTCGAGGAACGTTACGGGCAGCGAGGCGTGGTGGGTTTCCAGGTAGTGCGGGAAGTCCTGGCGCCACAGCCATGCCCCGTCGGTCACCAGGGAGGAGCATCCCGGAGAGTGCCGGTGGGCGCTACCGGTGATGACGTCGTGTCCGCCTTCCATGACATCGATCAGGACGTAGCCGGCGTCCAGATAGGTCACCAGGTCCGCCTCGTCCGGCTCGCCGACGGGCCGGACAGCATCGCGTATCGATCCGTTCGGCTGGCCGGAGCGGTTGTCGAGTTCGTCGTAAAAGCCCAGCAGCCCCAGCACTGCTTTCCCTTCGACGAGCCGTTCCGTCCTGGTGGCACAAACTGGTGCGGCCACCGTTGATCATCGGCGTGTGAAGACAAACGATCACGCGGTGGCCGCAGGTCACAGCGTAGACGCTGCCCGCTGGCAGGAAGCGTTCGAGCACCTGATGGACCGCATCGCGGGCAGGTTCGCCCGGGTCGAACCCTTGCGGTCGACTCTCGCCGCGGTGGGACTCGCCCTCGCCGGCCGGGCTGGCGCCCGGATGGCGAGGGTCTTCGGGGTGTCCATCACCCTTGCGCGGTGTTGCGGCTGCTCGGAACCCGAAGTCCCGGACCCGCGCGTGGTTGGCGGTGATGAGTACGCCACACGACAACATCAGCCCACGATCCGAATAAGCGCGGACGCCACCCTCGAGTTCCCCTCTTCATTGATGGTGCGGAGTTGGTCACTGCCCACCCCCTGGCGGAGGAGGTCCAGCGCGGCCACTTGATCACGCAACTCCAATGCCTCCATGGGTGTCACTTCGGGTTGCTCAGGTGCCGGATAGAAAATGGGCACCCCGTCGTCTCCGGGATACAGCAGGGCATCAAATTCCTGATGAATATCCAGAACCAGGGTCGAGCACCAGTCTGCCCACTCTCTGATTCGGAAGCCATTCCCGAAAGCCCTCAAGACCATTTCTGCGGCCATCGAACAGGCTTCACTCAATTCACCACAGACGCTCTCGCTCGGCGATCGCTCGACAATGTCCCGCAGAGGCCCGACCACCTCGGCCAGGGTTTCCCGCTCCACCTCGAGTGAACGCAGTCGCTCGGTGACCTGCTCATCGACAGGGCAACCGGAACGGACCTCGATGATCGGCAGGACCTTGAAGAAGCAGATCGAGGCGAAGCGCACGAGGGAATCCTCCTGTGCCGCGCGCAAAGCCTGGGCCAGCGATTCATGCGACACGCCTAGGGGTACGTGTTCCAAAATCTCCTCCACGGCGAATTCTGCGGTTGACTGTCGTTCACGAACCCGCCCACAGTCACACCCATACCGGTCAGGCTGGGAAAACAGCACCCCCAACATGCACCCGTCGATGTTCCGCCCTCGATAATATCCCAGCCAGCCCCGGTCGAGAGCGCCTCGAGAACCGCCTGTTCCGCGTGTCCGGGAAGCTGTACGTACGTCTCCCCGGGGAGAAGTGAATTGCTTTTCCGCCAGCCCGTGGGCATGTATTGCTTGTTACTCGAGACCAGGGTCATCTCACGTCCGGGATCTGCTTTACTCCTGACCCTCACCACAGCGGTCGTTCCGCTCCAGCCGGCCTGGCCCTGAAGATCCTTCGCCCAAAGGACGGGGCTACGGCGCAGTGCTCGTCGACGTCGAGACCCGTCGACCGGTGGACCTGATGCCTGACCGGGAGGCGTCCAGCCTGGCCGCATGGCTGGCGAAGCGACCCGGGATCGAGATCGTCTACCTGGACGAACGCTGGGACGAGGGCTGCACCAACGCCTGGAAGCTCTGGGAGGAGATCGTTCCCATGGGCTATCGAGGCAGCTACGGCCGCGTCAGCGCCTACCTGCGAGAGAAGCGCCAGCTGAGCGTCGGCCGGCGTAGCTTTCGCCGGGCCAGCGCTGCCCGCAGCCGCATCTCTACTCCCCCGTCCTGCACGGGCCTTCGGCCTACGCGAGCTCCCGAGCATCAACGGCTCTGCCAGCTGTGCCGGGACCCGCAGGGCATCAGCGCCATCTCCGACCCTTGCGGCCCTGGCGAAGGGGAGCGGAGGGAACGTTTGGGTGGAACCGGTCGGATAGGGCCGAAGAGCGCTGCGCGACTCGCGCGGCTCCTCGGCCCCTACACAGAAGGATCCCTTGGGATGGCTTGTCGTGACTGGTGGACCGGGACCTGCTGGTCGACACCTGCTGTAGGACCAACCTCGCGGTGCCGCGGCTGGCTCCGCTGTTCGAGGTGTCTAAGAACGGCTAACACAATGACGTGGGGGTCCTGCGGCCCTTGGCCCCTCAAGCGAGGGGCCGGGTGTCATGTGCTGCCAAGAGGCGGTGAGAATGAGCGGCGCGACGGGGCGGGAACGTGGAGCGGCGGGGTGGTCTTGGTGAGCGATGGTGCAGGTTCGAGCGTGCTGCAGGACTTCTTCGATGCGATCGCGGACAAGGACACCGAGGCCACGGCGGTACTGCTGCCGAAGGTCCGTGAAGGGGCAGCTTCAGGCGACCCCTACTGTCACGAAGCACTCGGCGCCTTCGCCGTTGAAATCGAGGGTGACTACCCGAAGGCCTGTGGACACCTGAAGATTGCCGCCGACGCTGGCATCCCATCCGCTCAACGTGGCCTGGGTTACGTGCTCATGGAAGGGGACCGGAAGGACTACGCGGCGGCCGCTGCCCTCTTCACCAAGGCTGCCCACCAAGGCGATCCGTTCGCGCAGTTCAACCTCGCGGGGATGTACTTCCGAGGTGACGGAGTCCCGCAATCCGACGAAGAGTACCTCCGCTACCTCGACTTGGCCGCGCGGGGAGGCGTGAGTGAGGCTGCGGTACAGCTTGCTGACATAGGGCTGGCGCACGACGATTTCGCAGGGGCCAGGCGCGTCCTGGAAAAGCACATCCAGTTGAGTGATGATCTTCCGCCTGCGTCCGCGCTGAACTTCGCCGCGATGTGCTACCAAGGACTCGGCGGCCCGGTCGATGCGATCAAGGCCATGGGTGGTGCCCTCAAGGCTGCAGAGCTCGGCGATCGCGAGACGGGTCTGGGCTACGCGCGCACGGTGCTCGACGAACTCAAGCTGACCAAGGACGACATCCGTCAGGCCATCGAGTGGGCGCACGTTGGTGACTGGGCACTGAGCCTCACGCGATAGCACGGACCTTCCAGGGAGCGCGCCTACCGGAGGCTATGGAGTTGTCGGTGGGTGATGAGGCAGCAGGCGAGCTTGAGGAAGGCTTCGTGGATGTCGGCTCGCCGTTCCCAACGGACGCGGAGACGCCGGAAGCCGTGCAGCCAGGCGAAGGTCCGCTCCACGACCCACCGGTAGACGCCAAGTCCGGTGCCGTGGCGGGTGTTTCGGCGGGCGATGGCCGGCACGATGCCGCGGGCTCGGACCTGGTCGCGATAGATGTCGTGGTCGTAGCCGCGGTCGGCGAAGAGTGAGTCAGGCTTGCGCCGCGGGTGGCCGACGCGGCCGCGGACCGGCGGGATGGCGTCCAGCAGCGGCATCAGCTGCGTGACGTCATTGCGGTTGCCGCCGGTGAGGATGATGGCGAGCGGAGTACCGTAACCATCGGTGATCAGGTGGTGCTTGGAGCCTGCCCTGCCCCGGTCGACGGGCGAAGGGCCGGTATGGAGCCCCCTTTTAGGGCCCTGACGTGGGAGGAGTCGACCACGCAGCGGGACCAGTCGAGCCGTGCTGCCGCGTTCAGTTCGGCCAGCAGCACCTCGTGGAGGCGTTGCCAGACGTCGGCCTCGTTCCAGTCCCGCAGCCGGCGCCAGCACGTCATCCCAGAGCCGAACCCGAGCTCTTGGGGAAGGTGTTCCCACTGGATGTCAGTGTGCAGGACGTACAGAATCCCGCACAGCACCCGACGGTCGGGAATCGGCAGTCGGCCGGGGTGTCGGAAGCGGCGTTCCTTCTTCGGCAGCAGCGGTTCGATCCGCTCCCAGAGCTCGTCCGGCACGATCCACGGTGAAGTCCCCACGGCCCGGACAACGCTCAATTGCGCTGTCAGGCACGGCTACCAGGGGCGATGCACCTCATTGTGTTAGCCGTTCTAAGGGGGTAACCGAACGGCATCATCGACCAACGCAGTTACCAGGGAAGAACGACCGCCCGCTCCCGCAAGAGTTGCTCCTCCCTCGGGCTGAGTTCGGCGTACAGAACGATCTCCTCTACGCTGGCAAAAACTCCCCCGATATGCGCCCGAACACCGACGATCCGAGAGGCTGTATCCGCCGTCAGACGGAACGCCCGGCTCAGTGTCTCCGCCTCCACGCCGTTGATTTCGATGAGTCCACCATCATCAAAGCCAGCGTGCCGATCCGGGTCCCCGATGCCGAGTTCAAGCGCGAGACGCGGATTCTCCAGCGCAATCCGCTTGCCCTCATCCCGTTTACGCATCTCCGCTTGGACCGCTGCGACCGTTGCGGTAGACGCGCTCACAGCCTGAGACGCGGTCTCCACGCGGGTCATGGGCGCAGGCTGAGACACCTCCGCCACTGGAGACGCGTCAGAATCGGGAGCGTCAGGCAGGCGCCCTACCCATACGCTCGAAAGCGTGGTGAGACTGGGGTCGAGGTAGATCATTGAGTCAAGCTCGATGCGGTCTCCCCATTCCTTCTTCGAAGCGAAGAGGAAGTACCCCGCTAGGCGGCGCCTCGGATGGAGGACGACGTCAAACAAGGCGCCGTCATGATCATCCAACCCCGTTGCCTTACGGGCAGGGTCACCGACGCGCGCGTAATGGTATTGGTAGTGCAGGTCGAACTTGAGATTCTTGGATCCAACATTCTCCACAACAGCATTGACCTGAAAGAAGTTGAGGGAATTCTTCGGTCCGCGCATCCCCTCGTCTTCAGCCCTCTCCATGAGGGCTTTCTTGTCCATGTCGGGAACCTGGAAGCTGGTGAAGCTCAGCTTTAGCCCACAGTCGAAGGTGTACGCATCACCGACGTCCAGCAGGTCCGGGGCGGTCTCATCATGCTTCCCTATGTCCGTCCTTCAGGTGCAAGGTAGGAGCGCTCACCCTCCTAGCCAGTCGATCCACAACGTTCACATGATCATGGCTTTGTTCCCGCGACAGCCAGCGCCCGAGTGATGTTGTGATCAATCGGTTGTGGGCAAGAGATCGTTGAGCCGGATCATCGAGCAGCAAGGTAGCTCTCGGGTGCCTTGCCTGGGCCTCGGCAAGTGCGGAAGACCGGGTCAGGGCCCGGCCGCTGGCGTAGTAGCGCACCCCGTGCTCGCCGACCCAGGCGACGGCGGCCCCGGTCTCCCCCAGCACACTCATCGCCTGGTGGGTGATGCGCGTGCCGGGGCCGAGCAGGAGTGTGCCGATGGCGGCGAGCTTGATCAGGAATCCACGCTCTCCGGGGAAAGTACCGGCTCTGCCCACGCCGCGAAGCCAAAGACGGGGCGCTCAGCAGGTCCGCCGGTGACGTCGTCGACAAGCGTGCGCCGAACTCTCCGGCTCTGGCGCACCAGGTAGCGCAGACCCTCAATCTCCACGACCCCGCACTCCCCGGCACTGAGATCCACGGACACGTCCTCGACCGGGCTGACCTGCCACCCTGCCTTGCTGGCGAGGTATACCCAGACCTCGAATGCCCGCTCCGGATCCGCAGCCATGAAGCTTGACCCCACCTTGGCAACGATCTGCACCGGATCCGGCCGCACATCCACCGTCACGACAGCTCCTCTCCCCGAGACAGGATCATCGCAGCTCACGCCAGCGACTCCCGGAGCGACCCCCGCCTGCTGCCTACTGTGCTTTGCGGGACAGCCCTTAGGCACGACTGCGACTCCCTGCAGATCGAGCAGGGGGGGCGGCGGTTTGACCAGGGAGCGGAGGCTGTCTGTGGGCGGCCGGCAGCCCACCGCGCTGACGTGAGCCAGAAGGAAGATCATGAGCCAGGCATTCAGACAGTTCCAATACCCGACTCCACCGTTACTGCCTTCTGCCCGAAGAAGGACCGCCACGGCACTCTCCGGCCCGGCCCCTACCAGCATCTGGCCGAGGAGTTCGAGCGGCGGATGACAGCACTCAAAGCTGCCGGCACCATCCCCGACCCGCGCGACGACCAGATCGCCCGCCTGAAGGACCAGAACGCCAAGCTCAAGACGCGCCTGGGTGAGGCCAACGAAGTCATCGCGGAACTCGACCAGTTCAAGAAGCTCGCTCTGTCGCGACTCGCGGCCCAGCAAGACGAGATCAAGCACCTGCGCGACCCCGACAGCACCGAAGCCCGGCCAGCCAACATCCGATCACTGCCACGAGCCCGGAGCACTGATGTCATCGGCACCTGCAGCTGAACCCGCCTGAGACGAAGCGGGCTAGTTGTCGACAACTCCGAAGATCACCGACTCCCGGGAACGGGGTGCCGTTTGTCAGCCGACCGCGCTCTCAGCACCTACCTGCGAACGCCCCGCATGGATGTCGCAGCCATTGAGGGCGGCCGTCAAGGACAACTGGCCCGCCGGAGAGGGACTCGCCGCATGACCACTCGCATCCGAGCGTCAGCCCGGCCACGGCAGCACAGTGAGCTCCGGCCACTCGTCTCTCCAGCGCGCTGCCTTGGCTTCATAGACCTCCCGCGTGGCAAGGACCGGGTTGGGCCGGGCCACGAGGTTGAACACGTCGGAGAGCCCGTGGGGCGCATAGACGCGCCATCCACCGCCGCGGTCCAGCCGCACCCCGAGACAGCACGTCGTCGAGGCGAACGAGTCGATCGCGGCCTCGGTGGACTCGTGAGGCGGGCAGGGCACGCCGAATTTTTGCTCGTACCAGAGGTGCACGCGGGCTTCGTTGCGGATCTCCACCTCGGCCGGCAGCCCGGCGAACACCCCCTGCCCTGCCTTGATCACGGCGTCCTCTGCCTCCCAGGACAGGTCGGTGCCGTCGAAGTAGAAGATGTCGTAGTCCTTGATGCCGCTGCTCGGGGGCCTGTCGGTGACCACGTTCCACACCGTCTGGAACAGACAGCCCGCCGTCACATACCAGCCGGGCAGTTCCATCGTCGCTGCCCTGGTCAGCACGCCGGTCAGGACCTCGTTCTGGGAGAGCACGGACCGCAAGCCATCGAGTTGCTCAACGAGCGGGAGGCGACCAAGCATCCGTACTCCCTATCACGATCAGCCGCTCTCACAAGGCGCGTTGACCGCAAGCAGACGTCCCAGCCCACGAGGCGCGAGAGGTCAGGACTGCGCGGTGCGGAACGCGAGATACCGGCTGAATGCTTCGTGGCTGTCGGGGGTGAAGCGCCACTCCAGCAGGGCCGACCGCAGTTCCGCCTCGGTCAGCCAGCCATGCCAGGCGACCTCATCGGGATCGGGGACCACGGCGTCCGGCACCACGGCTTCGTGCACGCCGAGCCAGTGAGGGCTCAAACCGCTGCGGTTGAGGAACGTGAACAGCAAGCGCGGCAGCACACGAATGCCCAGCTCTTCGGCCAGCTCCCGCGCGGCGGCCTGTTCATAGGACTCGCCGACATTGACGGCGCCACCGACCTCGACCTCATAGAGCCCGGGGAAGCGTGACAGCTGCTCCGACCGCCGGTGGACGAGGATCCGGCCACGATCATCATGACACACCGTCACGGCGACCCGGTGCAGCCAACCCTCCCGGATGGCCTGCCGGCGGCTGACTACCACCCCCAGCACACGATTTTGATCGTCGACACGCTCCACCAGTTCGTCCACGACGGACACCCTGGCAGAGCCCACCGACAAGGCCACTTCCCGGCGACTCGCGGAACTGGACCAAGAGCACCTGCGCAAGGAGGCCGGACCCGGATGACGACAGTTGTCGTGCTCAGACTCACCGTCCCCCCCCCGAGTGAAATTCAAGGGCCAGGTATGGCAGCACAAAACCGCCTACAAACGCGACACCGCCAGGCCGACGCCCGCACGCCCAAGGAGACATGACCTGCGAGGGACACGGTTTCAGCGGAGACAAGCTGGGCGAAGGCCGAACGCGACCTCGGCCGCTCCGAAGCCTCCCGCCAGGGCATGCAGCTGGTCGCCGACCGCGGCGGCCGCCTCTCCTTCGCCGCCCGTCGCGGCCTCGCCCACCTGGCCCGCCTCGCCGGCGGCTTCCCCACCGCCCTCGACACCGCCCGCACCCTCGGCTGGGAAGGCCGCCACCACCGCGTCGAAGGCGACGTGTGGTGGCTTCAGGGCGACATCGACCGCGCGGCCGCCGCCTACGAAGCCGTGGTTTCAGGAGCGCTGTCTGGAATCCGCCGTTCGACGCGGCTTGGCCATCGCAACACCCCGCAGGGTCAGGTGTTGCAACCACCTCTAGAACCCAAGTTCCCAAACGGGGCCACTACTTATCCGTGAAGCCACAGGCGGGCTGTGCGCCTTACCGCCCGCACGGGTGAGCCAGCAGCCAAGTACCGGATGAGGAAGTGGCAGCCTCGACCGCCGACACCTCGCGCGGTGTAGGTTCGGCCGCTTTGTTAGCAGGAGGTCCTGCTGAGACTGCGGATTCCGCGGCGCGTTAGCAATGTGCCGATTGGCTGATCTTTAGCAATCGCGTGGCCCGCCGGGAAGCATCGTCGGACTGGAGCCCGGTCCGGCTGGGGCTGTTCAGTCGGCAGTCTGGATCCGCTCCGGGGCGATGCCCAGGACGAGCTTCTCCAGCGCGTCCTGGGCAGAGCCGAACGTAGCCAGCCAGGTCTCGACCAGGTAGATCTCGCTGTTCTCGTCGATGCCGAGGAAGAATCTGCCCTCATCGAGTTCGCCGAGGGGGAAGATGGCGCGCCCGATGGTGTGACTCCAGTCGGCGAAGCGGTCTTCCTCGCCGATCAGGTTGTCCGGGGCGAAGTTGAAGCAGGTCTTGGCGCAGGTGATCCCGGGTCCGCTGATCTGGACGTCCAGGCCACCGAACTCCGCCAAGAAGGCTTCAGCGGCATCGTGCATGCGGACCAGGCCGGTCTTCTCGAGCGTCTTGCGCCAGTGGTCGATCGCGACGCGCCGTCCCGGCCGCCAGCCTGCTGCGCGCCGTGTCTCCTCGATCACGCCGGTTCCCCGTAGATACGTCGCCGCCGCATCGACCCATGCCTTGTCCACCGGCACGTCTTCTGGCCAGCCGGGCCGCCAGTCCGCCTGCCAGTGGGCGAAGTCGTCACGCAGGAACTGCGGGTCAACTGGCTTGAGTCGCACTTCCTGTCGCTGATCGGCCCACCAGACCTCGAATTCGGCCTCGGTTCCTTTGCCTGGCCAGCGTTCTGCCACCGTCGGTAGAAGCAGAACATCGACGAACCCTCCGACCGGAAGACCGATGTCGACGAAGATCCCGATCGCACCCGGCCTCGGGACTGCCGTCACCGTCCCTCGGAACCTTTGCCCGAACCGCAGGCCGCGACGGATTCGAATCCACTCTTCAGCGCTGACCACCCGGACATCCTGGCATCCCGCTGTTGCGGGTGGCGGCCGGACAGTCGTGGTGGTGGGGCTGGGGGCCAGCGACGTTGAGGATGGGGCCTTCCCCTTCCGGGATTTCGAAGACGAAGACGACGCCGGAGGGGGTGGCCTGGATGGCGCACTGGTTGTCGAAGGTCAGGGGCGTGTATGGCTGCCAGGCGCAACCGACGCGGCCGAGAGCTTCGATCACTTCGGCGTACTTCGGGTGGCCGGTGAACGACCGCTTCTCGACCAGCCCCGGGGGGAGTTCAATGGTGTCTCGCCAGGTCTGGAGGTAGATCAGGATGATCTTCTGGCAGCGGCAGACGCTCAGCTCAAGGTCGCCGTAGGCGAACAGACGCGGCCATGACCGACGCTTCCCGACGACCACTTCAAAGGGCTCGCCGAGCGCTTCGGTGACCGCGCCCCAGGCGGCGCCGTTCGTGACCGGACCCAGCTGCCCCGACCGGGCAAGTTCCGCCAGGACGTCGAGTAGCTCCATGTGGCGGGAGCCTGCCATCTGCGGCGATGGACTGTCGAATGGCTTTGGGCGAAAGCCGACCAGGACCAGGGACCGGATGATCGCGAAGTCCCCGGGACTGATCACTTCCGGCCACAGGCGTTGCTAACGCGCGTCGGAAGATTGCTAGCCGACTGCTAGAGATCCGACCGACAGTGCTAACGCAGCCCTGGAACCTACAGCAGGCAGGCGATCATGGTCTCGGGGCCGGGATAGGTGGCGTAGGGTGGGGCAATCCGACGCGGGGTGGAGCAGCTCGGTAGCTCGCTGGGCTCATAACCCAGAGGTCGCAGGTTCAAATCCTGTCCCCGCTACTAAAACCTGAGGGGCCAGCACGAGTGCTGGCCCCTCAGGCGTGTCGCGCCAACCATCTCAACTGACCTGTGCCACGCGAGGCGTGCGCCAACTCACAGCGGCAACCGGGACGTCAGAGGAACAACCCGAGACGGTTGACCGTTCATCTGTACGTGGCTAGCGGAGGGGACAGTGTCCCCGGGCCTCACCTATAGCCCATGGCGACGATCGTCCGGCTGAAGCCCCATGGAGCCTTTCGCCGAGAGGCGACCGCCCTCCGCACGCCACCACCTACGGCCCCGGCTGGTCTCCCCCGTCCAGCCGGGGCTTTTCACGCGCTGATCACCGGCGCGGCCGCAGGACATTAGTGGTCCAACCGTACCGGGCTCACCGTGTGGACCTGCGGTCTGCCGCTGTCCGCAGGCTTGCCTCCAGGGCGGCCACCAGGTCCACCGCCGGCTCCGGTTCCGCGAACCGCGCGAGCTCTCCTGCGGTCTCTTTCGCCGTCACCAGCTGCTGGAGTGCCGCAGCGTATTCGTCGTGCAGAGACGAGAAGTCAGGCTCGGGGAGCTGGGTCATCAGCAGGGAGGCGAGCTCCAGCTCCTGCCCGGTCAGCGGCGCTGTCACGGCCGGACCGCCGGGTTCGCGTACTTCCTCGGGCCACAGCAGCGTCTGGACCACCAGCGTCTCGCGCCGCGGCCACACCGCGGCCAGGCGCTCCCTGGTGCGCAGTGTCACCTTGGCCACGGCGGCCCGCTCGGCCCGGGTCAGCGCCGCCACCAGCAGCGCGTACGGGCGCCGGGCCGCGTCCTGCTGCGGGGCGGCGTAGTAGGCGCGGGAGAACAGGATCGGATCCAGGCCGTCGACCGGCACGAACCCGAGGACGTCGATCACATGCCTGCTGGGCAGTGGCAGTGCCTCGAGGTCTTCCTCGCGCAGCACCACGGTACGCCCGTCCGCCGTCCGGTATCCCTTGGCGACTTCCTGCCAGTCGACCTCCCGGCCCTCAGCCTCGCACACCCGGCGGTGCCGGATGCGGGAGCCGTCTGCGGCATGCACCTCGTGCAGCTGCACGAGGTGCTC
Organism: Streptomyces sp. NPDC111507; assembly: GCF_055638955.1. Lineage (NCBI taxonomy): Bacteria > Bacillati > Actinomycetota > Actinomycetes > Kitasatosporales > Streptomycetaceae > Streptomyces > Streptomyces sp. NPDC111507. Next base: position 24,706 of record NZ_JBVKBU010000024.1, read on the forward strand.
CCGGGTCGCCGGGAACAGACGCACCGGCATGCTGACCAGGCCGAAAGAGATCCAGCCCGTCCATACTGCCTGCGCCGACTCGTCCATGTCTCCAGCGTCCGCCGCCGCGGAGACCGGCGCACCACGAACGGCGTGCCCCCGCCCGTCGCGGCCTGTTCCACTGTGATCTTCACGTCGGGGCAGGCAGCTGCCAGGGGCCACCTGGGACGGCCCCGCCAACTGCCCTGCCCCCCCCCGGAGCCGCAATGCGGCGTGCCTGGCTCGGCATGAAGCAGGCGGGAGCCGCGCCTCAGCTGAGGCCGAGCGCGCTGAGTGCGGTGGTCCAGTCGGTAAGCGCGCCGGGCAGCGGCGAGGTCGGCGCGGGCCTGGACCGCATCCAGGCGGTCACCCGGGCCAGGTGCCGGTGGCTTCGACAATGTGAAGTGGCCCCGTTCGACGCGGCTTGGCTATCGCATGCAGGATCGGGTGTTGCAACCACCTTTAGAACCCAAGCATCGGGGCCATTACCGGGCACTGGCCCAAGCGTAGCGATATACCGGCAAAATGGAATCAAGTCAAGGTGATATGCGACACCGTTGACCTAAATGATCAGCCAACACATGATCCTCACAGTTTCTTGTAAGAAAAGGGTAAGAGAACGGGTGGGGTGTGGTTTCACAAAAACGGCGGCACGGCTGGCGTGATGCGGTGCGAAGTGGGGTGATAGCCGCCACGCTCCTGGGAGGTGTGGTTCCGGTGATCGGGGCGGGGGCGGCTCCGGCACTCGCTGATGACGGGACGGCCTCGGTAGCGGCTGACAGGACTGCGGAGTCGGAGGCGAGTGCTCGTGCGGCGGAGACCGGTGCGCGGGTGGCCGTGGAGGCGGCGACCACCGAGTCGTCCCAGGTTTTCGCCAATCCGGACGGCACCTTCACGCAGGAGATGAACGCGGCTCCGGTCCGTGCCCGGAAGGATGACGGCACCTGGGCCCCCATCGACACCACGCTCGTGCGTGAGGCTGACGGCTCTGTGCGGGCGAAGAACACGACGGCTGGTCTCACTTTCTCGGGTGGCGGCAGCAAGGACGGACTGGTCACGCTGGCGGACGGGAGGCACAAGCTGCGGCTCGGTTGGCCCACCGCGCTTCCCGAGCCCCGGCTCGACGGCGACACCGCCACCTACGTCAGTGTGCTCCCGGACGTCGATCTGAAACTGACCGCGCTGAGTTCCGGCTACACGTCGGTGCTCGTGGTCAAGACTGCGGAAGCGGCGAAGAACCCGGCGCTCACGTCGATCAGAATGACCGTCTCCGGCGGCGGCCTGAGCATCGGCCAGACGGCCGACGGCGGTCTCATCGCGCGCGACGGCGACGGCACTCCGGTCTTCGAGAGCCCGGCGGGCCGGATGTGGGACTCGGCCGGTGACACCCCGGCCACTGGCTCCGCCACGGCCGGCGTCACCACGCAACTCGCCCGCACTACTGCTTCTTCGGCAGAGGCGGAGGGCGAGGCGGAGGAGACGGAGGCGGCCCCACTGCCCGCCGCCGCTGGCGAGCCAGGCCCTTCGGAGGGTCCCGGCAGCGGTGACGCGGCGGCCGAGCTTCCGCTCAAGGTCACCGGTACAGCGCTGGAGATCACGCCCGATCCGGCCCTGCTCCACGGCGCGGACACCGTCTTCCCGGTCTACATTGACCCGCCGACCAAGGGCGTCACGCTGGGCGACTGGACGGCTCTGGCCTCCAACGGCACCAAGTACTGGAAGTTCGACGGGGACAAGGGCGTGGGCCGCTGCTCCAACTACGCCGGCTACCTCTGCTCCAACAGCCCGTACACGCAGCGCATGTACTTCGAGTACCCCCTCTCGTCGATCCACGGCAAGAAGATTCTGGACGCGACGATGGAGGTGTACCAGCTCTGGACGTTCACCTGCGATCCGCATTGGTACGACCTGAGCCACGTGACCAAGGGCATTTCCTCCAGCACCACTTGGTCATCCCGTCCCACGGCGGACGACCTGATGGGCGACCGGAACGTGGCCTACGGGCGGGGCAGCCTGTGCAGCCCGTCGCAGCCGGCGAACTGGGTGCGTTTCAGCGACAACGTGGGTGAGGAGACGAACGAGAACCTGACGACGACCCTCGCCTCGCACGCTGCGAACAAGACGGCGCAGATCACCTTCTCGCTGACCGCGCACGACGAGTCCGACGCGGCCGCCTGGGCGCGGTTCCGCAACGACGCGAAGCTGTCGGTGACCTACGTGTCCTACCCGGACCAGCCGACCTCGTACGGCGTGCAGCAGGGCACCACCGGACGGGCCTGCAACGCCTCCACGCTGCCCTTCGCCACCAGCGACACCACGCCGAAAATGCTGGCCACGGTGCAGTCGGCGGACGGCTCCAACGCTCAAGTGCGCGCTATGTTCGAGGTGTGGAAGGCCGACGGCTCCAGCCGCGCCTGGTACGCGGCCTCGCCAGACGCCGCCTGGGTGGCTGACAACGCCATCCGCGACGCGTCCACCAGCGTGCTGCCTGCGCAGACGGACTACCGGATGCGTGTCAAGACGCAGGCGTACTACAAGACGGACCGGGGCGACACCGGTGTGCTGGACTCGGACTGGTCGTCCTGGTGCTACTTCCGGGTCGACACCGATTCGCCGCCGCCTCCGATCGTGACCAGTGCGGACGGCGTCTACAAGCCGGCCGAGACCGACCCGGCCGCGGGCGGGGTGGGCACGCCGGGCAAGTTCACCTTCACCCCCGCGGACACCAACCTCACCACGCCCGGCATCCAGTCGGACGTCGTCAGCTACAAGTGGAAGCTGAACAGCGGCGCGCTCTCCGCCCCGATCACCGTCGCCAAGGGCACGGCCACCACCCAGACGATCCCGCCGAACCAGGCCGGTGAGAACACGATCCAGGTCTGGGGCTTTGACGCGGCAGGACACAGCTCGCTCACCGGCTACTACAGCTTCCTGGTGAAGGGTGCCGAGCAGCCCTCGGGGATCTGGCACCTGGACAACGCCCTCACCGACGCCACCACCGCCACCCAGCACCCGCTGACCTCCTCGGGGGCCACCTGGGACACCCTGTCCCGCAGCGGCTCCGGTGCGGCGAAGCTCAACGGCACGAGCGCCTACCTATCCACCTCCGGTGCGGTCCTCGACACCACCAAGTCCTTCACCGTCTCGGCCTGGGCGCGTCTGACGAAGAAGGACGTCAACTACACCGTCCTGTCCCAGGCGGGCACGAACGCCTCCGGGTTCCAGCTGTACTACTCCACGGCCTACAACGCCTGGATCTTCAACCGCCACCAGACGGACGTCACCGACCCGGCGATCACCCGCTCGATCGGCACCAAGCCGCCGGTCCTGAACGTCTGGACCCACCTGGCGGGCGTCTACGACGCTGCCGGGCAGACCCTCCAGCTCTATGTCAACGGCGTCCCTCAGGGCAACCCGGTGCCGTTCACCACTCCGTGGAAGGCGTCCGGCAACCTTCAGGTCGGGCGGCTGTGGTACACCGCGACCGGCAAGGAGTACTTCTCCGGAACCATCGACGAGGTGAAGGTCTGGTCCCGCGCGCTTGCGGACACCGAGGTCGCCCACGAGGCCTGGCTGGAGGACGAGGACCTCAGCGACGGCACCGCCGGCGTCCCGGTCCCGGCGATCGTCGCCAAGTGGGACGCGACCGACATGGCGAACGCGACCGGCACCACGGTGCAGGACACCAGCGGCTTCGGCCGGAACCTGACGCTGAACGGGGCCGCGCTCACTCAGTACACCGTCGGTGACCCGGACATCGGCGAAGAGGTCACGACCACGCAGACGATGACCCTGAACGGCACCAGCGCGTACGCCAGCGCCACGGGCCCGGTCGTTGACGACTCCGGTTCGTTCACCGCGACCGCCTGGGTGACGCTGGACCCCGCCAAGCTCGCCGACACCAGCAAGTCGTATTCGGTGCAAGTGTTGGGCCAGTCGGGTACGAGCCAGTCCTCCTGGGGTGTCTGGTATGAGCAGCCGGCGGGCAGCCCCCAGGGCCGGTGGACGTTCGGCCGTCCCGACAAGGACGGCACCGGGGCGGTCTGGACGGAGAGCGAGTCCACCGCTTCCACCACGGCTCAGCTGGGCGTACCGGTCATGCTGACGGTCGTCTACGACGCCCAGGCGGCAGCCGACCCCGATGACACCTCCAAGCTCGGCGCGCTCAAGCTCTACGTGAACAGCGCGCTGATGGGCAATGAGGACGGCGTGCCGTACCCAGCCGCCTGGCAGGGCGGCGGAGCGTTCGAGATCGGCCGGGCGAAGATCAATGGCGCTGCCGCGCGCTACTTCCCCGGAAAGATCGACAGCGTTCGTGTCTGGGCCGGAGCCACCTCCACCGACACGATCGCCAACCGGTACAACACCGAGCAGCAGTAGCAGCGGAACGGGACAGGGCGGGCCTCCTTGCCCGCCCTGTCCCGTGTGCTCGGAACACTCGGCGCGCTTTTGCTGACGCGCCGTCGAGATCCGGCGTTCTCAGGCGCCTACGCCGCCCGAACGCCTCCTTCCCTATCCGAGAACCGGGAGACATCTGTGTCTTCATCCCCCTTCCGCCCACGCTTGCCAGGGGCGGTCATACGCCGCTGGCTCGGCCGTGGCGCACTGGTCGCCTCTCTCGCCCTCCTGCCACAGGTCGTGGTTCCGTCGGGCTACGACTTCACTGCCCAGGCCCAGTCCGTCGCAGCCCGCAAGAAGTTGGAGGACCGGCCCGACGCGAAGATCGACAAGGTGGGCGTGCTCAAGCCCGGCACGTCCAAGGCCCCGAAGGACAAGGCCGTTCCCGCCTCCCGTGAGACCCTTGAGCGGCTGAAGAGAGCCGCGTGGCCGAAGGCTGGCAAGGCCACCGCCGAGGTCGCGGCGACCGGTGAGGCCGCTGTCACCGTCGGCGGACTCGGCGTGGAGCTGGCTCAGCAGCCCGCTGCGCCGGCATCCAAGCCGGCGAAGAGCAAGACGGCGGCGAAGGCCACCGGTCCGGCCGAGAAGGTGGCGCTCAGCGTCCACGCCCAGTCGGCCGCGAAGAAGGCAGGCGTCAACGGCGTCCTGCTCACCGTCGACCCGGCCGGTGCCGCCAAGAAGGCCACCGGTGACACCGACAGGCTCCGTCTCTCGCTGGACTACTCCTCCTTCAACGATGTCTACGGCGGTAACTTCGGCTCCCGTCTGCATCTGGTGACACTCCCGGCGTGTGCGCTGACCACCCCTGAGAAGAAGTCCTGCCGCACCCAGAGCCCAGTGGCGGGCGCGGACAACGACGCCGCGTCCCAGACCCTGACGGGTACCGTCTCCGCCCGCACCCTCACCACCGGCACCCCGGTGCTGTTGGCGGCGGCCGCCGCGAGTTCGGGCGGCGGGGGCGACTACAGTGCCACCTCGCTGTCCCCGACCGCGACCTGGGAGGCCGGCGGCAGCACGGGTGACTTCACCTGGAACTACCCGCTGCGGGTTCCTCCGGCGACGGCCGGTCCGTCCCCGAACCTGTCGATCTCCTACAACTCCGCCTCGGTGGACGGCCGCACGGCCGGCGAGAACAGCCAGACCTCCGTGATCGGCGAGGGCTTCTCGCTCACCGAGTCCTACATCGAGCGGAAGTACGGCTCCTGCAAGGACGACGGCCAGTCCGGCAAGGGCGACCTGTGCTGGAAGTACGCCAACGCCACCCTGGTCCTCAACGGCAAGGCCGTCGAGCTGGTCAACACCTGTGCTGACAAGGCGGCCTGTGACACCGCCGCCCTGTCCCAGGCGTCCGGCGGCACCTGGAAGCTGAAGAACGACGACGGTACCCGTGTCGAGCACTTGACCGGCGCCACCGGCAACGGCGACGACAACACCGAGTACTGGAAGGTCACGGACACCTCCGGCATCCAGTACGTTTTCGGCAAGCAACGGCTGCCCGGCTGGAGCGACAAGGGCACCACCGCCACTACCGACGACGACCCGGTCACCAACTCCGTGTGGACCGCCCCCGTCTTTGGCGACGACTCCGGCGAGCCCTGCTACAAGTCCACCGGCTTCGCCGACTCCTCCTGCAACCAGGCATGGCGCTGGAACCTTGACTACGTCGTGGACACCCACGGCAACGCCTCCACCTACTGGTACACCCCGGAGACGAACTACTACTCCAAGAACGCCGATACCACCGTCAACGGCACCGCCTACACCCGGGGCGGCTACCTCGACCGCATCGACTACGGCCTGCGCAGCGACCTGATCTACTCCAAGCCCGCCGCCCAGCAGGTCGGCTTCACCTACGCCGAGCGCTGTGTCACCTCGGGCGGCTGCTCCAGCCTGACCGCGGCCACCAAGGCCAACTGGCCCGACGTGCCCTTCGACATGATCTGCGCGGCCAGCACCAAGTGCACTACCCAGATCGGCCCGTCCTTCTTCACCCGCAAGCGCCTGACCGACGTCAGCACGTCGGTGTGGACCGGCACCGGCACCACCCGCCGGGACGTGGACACCTGGCACCTGGAGCAGGACTTCCCCGACACGGGTGATGCCTCCTCGGCGAGCCTGTGGCTGAAGTCCATCCAGAACACAGGCAAGGCCAACACCACCGCAGCAGCCACACCGCCGGTCGTCTTCGGCGGCATCCAGCTGTCCAACCACGTCGAGGGCAGCGGCCCGGACACCCTGCGCTACATCAAGTGGCGCGTGCGCACCATCAAGTCCGAGACCGGCTCGACCCTCACCGCCAACTACTCCGACCCCGACTGCATCTGGGGCTCGAGCATGCCGGCGGACATCGACAAGAACACCCGCCGCTGCTTCCCGGTCAAGTGGTCCCAGTCCGGGGCGACCCCAGTCACTGACTGGTTCCACAAGTACGTGGTCACCTCCGTCTTCCAGGACGACCCCTACGGACACGGCGACACCGGCGAGACGTACTACGACTACCAGGGTGGCGCTGGCTGGGCCTACGCCGACGACGAGGGCCTGACCAAGACCTCCAACCGCACCTGGGGGCAGTGGCGCGGCTACGGCAAGGTCGTGGAGACCTCCGGCGACTCCGAGGGCCCGCGCTCCAAGAAGTCCACGCTCTACATGCGCGGCCTGAACGGCGAGAAGGAACTCGACGGCACCGCCCGGGTGGCGACGGTCACGGACTCCACCGGCACCGCCATCGACGACTCCCGCCAGTACGCCGGCTTCGTCCGCGAGACCATTGCATACAACGGCACCGAAGAGGTCAGCGGCACGATCAACACCCCCTGGTCCCACAAGACCGGCAGCCACGCCTACAGCTGGGGCACCACCGAGTCCTGGATCGTCCAGCCAGCCGAGAGCGCCACTCGCACCAAGACCTCCACCGGCACCCGCACGGTCAAGCAGACGACCACGTACGACACCACGTACGGCATGCCGATGACCGTCGAGGACAGCGGGGACGCTGCCAAGACCGGCGACGAGACCTGCACGCGGACCACGTACGCCCGCAACACAACGGACTGGCTGGTAGCCAAGGCCAGCCGTGTCGAGGTCTACTCCGTCCCCTGTGCGACCACGCCAGCGGTTCCCGACAAGGTCGTCTCCGACGTCACCGCGGCCTACGACGGCCAAGCGGTCGGCGTGGCGCCCACCAAGGGCGACATCACCGCCTCCCACCGTGTGGCCAGCTACAACCCGGTGGACAAGACCCCCGTCTACCAGCAGGTATCCGCCTCCACCTACGACAAGCTGGGCCGCCCATCCACCGCGACAAACGCCGTCAACCAAACGGTCAAGACCACCTACGTCCCAGACGACACCGGCTACGGCCCCCTGTCGTCTATGACCACCGTCGACCCCAAGCTGTACACCTTCACCACCGAGGTGGACCCGGCCTGGGGCGCGGCCACCAAGACCGCCGACGCCAACGGCAACGTCACCGAGTGGTCCTTCGACGCGCTCGGCCGCCTGCGGTCGGTCTGGAAGCCGGACCGCTCCCGCACGCTCGATGACGCCGCCAGCATTGTCTACGCCTACAGCATCAACAACGACAAGGAGACCTGGGTCCGTACCGACGCCCTCAAGGCCGACGGCAAGACCTACAACAGCTCCTACGAGATCTTCGACGGCTTGCTGCGGTCGCGCCAGAAGCAGGTCCCCGCGCCGAACGGCGGCCGGGTGATCTCCGAGACCCTCTACGACGACCGCGGCCTGCCCTACATCACCAACACGCAGGTCCACGACAACGTCGCACCTTCGGGCACCCTGGCCAACACCTTCCCCGGTTCAGTCCCTGCCTCCACCGAAACGGTCTACGACGGCGCCGGCCGGGCCACGGACTCGATCTTCCGGGTCTACGACCAGGAGAAGTGGCGCACCAAGACCGACGAGCAGGGCGACCGCACCGCCGTCACCGCCGCCGCGGGTGGCACCGGCACCCTGAGCATCGCCGACGCCCGCGGCAGGCTCGTCGAGCGCCGTGAGTACGGCGGCCCCGTCCCGACCGGCAGCGACTACACCCGCTCTCTCTTCGAGTACGACCCCGCCGGCCGGCTGACGAAGATGACGGGCCCGGACAACGCCGTCTGGTCGTACGGCTACGACCTGCGCGGCCGCATGTTCACTTCCACCGACCCCGACAAGGGCACCGTCACCACCACCTACAACGACGCCGACCAGCCGCTGACCACCACGACAACCCTCGACAAGGCCACCCGCACGCTGATCACCGACTACGACGAGCTTGGCCGCACGATCGGCACCTGGGACGGGGCGAAGGACAACGCCCACCAGCTGACCAAGTACACCTACGACTCCCTCGCCAAGGGACAGCCAACCGCGGCCATCCGCTACGTCGGCGGTACCACCGGCAAGATCTACTCCCAGGTCGTCACCGGCTACGACAGCCTCAGCCGCGCCAAGGGCATCAAGACCGTCATCGCCGCCAGCGACCCCCTGGTGACCGCCGGCGCGCCGCAGACCTTCACCACCTCCACCGTCTACAACATCGACGGCACCGTCCAGTCCACGTCGATGCCCGCGGTGGCCGGCCTGCCCGCCGAGACCGTCGCCAACAGCTACAACAACCTCGGCATGCTCACCGGCTCCCAAGGCATGACCGGCTACGTCCAGAACATCGGCTACTCCCCGTACGGCGAGATCGAGGAGACCCGTCTGGGCACCTCCACCGGTGCCAAGCAGCTCCAGATCTTCAACCGCTACGAGGACGGCACCCGCCGGCTGGCCAACACCCACACCGTCGACCAGACCAACGCCGGCTACACCAGCGACGTCGACTACGCCTACGACACCTCTGGCAACGTCAAGTCGGTCACGGACAATGCGGGCGGCAAGGACACCCAGTGCTTCGCCTACGACGGCTACCGCCGCCTGACCGAAGCCTGGACCCCGTCCTCCAACGACTGCGCCACCGCCCGCTCGGCGTCCGCGCTCGGAGGCCCGGCCGCGTACTGGACCAGCTGGACCTACAAGCCCGGCGGCCTGCGCGACACCCAGACCGAGCACAAGACCACGGGTAACACGACCACCGCCTACGGCTACCCCACCGTGAACGCCAACGGCGCCGGCCAGCCCCACACCATGACCTCGCTCACGGTCAACGGCGGCACGGCGAAGTCGTACACCTACGACGAGCAGGGCAACACCACCAAGCGCTACGACCCCACCGGCACCGCACAGAGCCTCACCTGGGACATCGAAGGAGAACTCACCCGCCTCACCGAAGGCGCCAAGACCACCGACTACCTCTACGACGCCAATGGCGATCTCCTGATCCGCCGCGGCCCCGACCAGACCGTCCTCTACCTGGCCGGCCAGGAACTCCGCTACGACACCACCGCCAAGAAGTTCAGCGCCCAGCGCTACTACGCGGCCGGCGGCGCCACCGCCGTCCGCACCGAGTCCGGCCTGAACTGGATGGTCGACGACCACCACGGCACCGCCTCGATGACTGTGGACCCCACCACACAGGCCGTCACCCGCCGCTACACCAAGCCCTTCGGCGAAACCCGCGGCGCGACACCGCCGGCCTGGCCCGACGACAAGGGCTTCCTCGGCAAACCCACCGACGCCGACACCGGCCTCACCCACATCGGCGCCCGCGAGTACGACCCGGCCACCGGACGCTTCCTCTCCGTCGACCCCGTCCTCGCCCCCGACGACCACGAGTCCCTCAACGGCTACGCCTACGCCAACAACACCCCCGTCACCCTCGCCGACCCCACCGGACTCCGCCCCGACGGAATGTGCGGCGGTGCATCGAGCTCCTGCAACGGTGGTACCGAGACCTGGACCAAGAGCAGGAACGGCTGGGACTGGAGCTACACCAAGACCTACCACTACAACTATCCCGACGGCTCGTCGTTGGCCCTCACGGTCAACACCACCCGCAGCCATGTGTCGTACAGGGTCCACTTCAAGACCGGCCCGAGCCCACTGCCGACTGTGAAGTACGGCAGCGGCGCACCGTCCACCGCGACGCCCAGCCCCAGCCCGGGGATGGCTCCGGACCCCGACTACAAGGGGACCGCCACGGGACCGTCGTGGGGCGTGGCCGGTGAGATCGCCCTGATGGCCTGCGGCTGGGTTCCCGTGGCCGGCGCCGGATGCGACGCCGCGGACCTGGGTCGCTCCGCCGTGGACGAGGACGTGCTCGGGGTCGGCCTCGGAGCGGCCGGCTTCATCCCGCTCGCGGGCGACGCGGCCAAGCTGCCCAAGCAACTCGACAACATAGCCGACGCGATCAAGCTCGCGAACAAGATCCCCACCTCGGCGTTCTCCGCCAAGCTGGACAATCTCACTGAGCATCTGCAGATGAAGGACCTCACTGCGGCCGCGCGGGAACTGAAAGGAGAGGTGGTCAAGCGGAAGGCGAACGGTGTTCCGTGGGATCATGTCCACGAGGTTCGGGACGCCCAGGAGGGCCTGATCAAGGCGATCGGTGGCATCAACAAGAGGCTGTCCCATCCCAATACGGGTGGTGCTGAGCGGGACCTTCTCGTCGCAGACCTGGGGCGGGCCAGCAGAATGCTGGACTTCTCCGAGCAGTTCGTTCCCAGGCCGGGAAGTGGAGCATGACAGTGATGCACGACGATTACGTGCGGCAGTTGATCGCACGAGCGAAGGACGGCGCCATCCCTCAGCAAGAGGTGAAGGAGATCGCCCGGACCATTTCCGAGGGCCGGGCCGGTCGGGACCTCTACCGGCTGTTGTATGCGGTGGCCCGCGCGGGCGGTCCGGCGTACGAGTCGCTGGTCGCCGGCTATCTCATCCACCCCGAGGACCCCGAGGTCTCGGCGCTCGCCGCCCAGGTGCTCACGGGGCACTGGAGAGTGGGAGCGAAGTACCGGAAGCAGATCCTCGAGTTGCTGGGCTCCCCCGAGTGGGACCTGGATGACGACGCGTTCATGGCCGCGGTCTCGGGGGCGGGGCAGATCCTGCACGACGGGTTCGACGCCGAACTCCTCCGTGCCTTGCTGCGGCTCGCTGAGGAAGGCCGCGGTGAGTACGACGACGATCAGATGCGGCGTATCGCGGTGGAGGCGATCGCCCGCGCGTTGGGCGCCAGCCACGCCGAGTCGTTCGGACCGCCCGAGGGAGTCACACGTTCGGAATGGTCGCAGGGCCTGCTGAGGGCCGCGCGTGACCGACTGCACGAGGCGGCGCGTCAGCACTGAATCCGCTGACACCGAGCAGGCCCCGGCAGGACGACGTCCGGCCGGGGCCTGCTGAGCCTCGAAGACCTGCTGCACGGGAGCCGGGCCGCCGCCGCGGGATCAGGCGCTCCCGCGTGAACATGCCGTCCGCCGTGATCCAGACTGTCCAAGTGAGAGGCTGGGACCGTGCCCGAGAGTGTGTCGGTGGTGGTACACCCGCCGCAGCCGGACGGCGGCCGGCAGGTGATGATCCGCGGCGAGCCAGTCGGCACGGCGTATCACCTGCTGGACCTGGTCGAGCTCATGCGCCTCGCAGGCCTACCTGAGGCGGATACGACGATCGACGACCCCGAACTCATCGACTGGCGCGGTGGCGGGCCCGAGGTATGGACGGCGCCAGGGTGATCTGTCGCCCTAGGCGCTGCGCGGTTTCCGGGCCGTCGCCTTCTTGGGCGTCTTCTTCGCAGCGGTCTTCTTGGCGGGCTGCTTCTTCGCCGCCTTCTTGGCCGCGGGCTTCTTGGGCATGTCGTGGACGGTGGCGTCCTTGCCGCGTGCGGTCCGGGCCTTGGTAACGGACTCCTGGAGGGCGGCCGTCAGGTCCACGACCTCCCCGGTCGGCGCCTCCCGCTCGGGCGTCTCCGGGGGTTCGTGGCCTTCGCGCTTCGCCTCGATGAGCTGTTCCACGGCCTCGGTGTACTGGTCGGTGAACTCTTCGCCTTCGAGGTCCTCGCGGGTCAGGCGGTCGATCAGGAGCTCCGCTTCGGCGATCTCCTCGTCGGTGAGCTCCACCGCGCCGGGCGTCAGCTCGGACGGGTCGCGGATCTCGTCGTCCCACCGCATCGCATGCACCACGATCACGCCGTCACGGACCCGCAGCGGGCCCAGGCGTTCGCGTCCGCTCCAGGCGAACTTGGCGACCGCCACCTTCGACGACCGCTCGAGCCCCTGCGCCAAGAGCTTGTACGGCTTCGCCGCGACCTTCCCGTCCGGCTGCAGGTAGTACCCGTCCCCCACCCGGATCGGGTCGATGCTCTCCGCCGGCATGAACGCCACCAGCTCGATAGTCTTCGCCGTCGGCAGCGGCATCTGTTGCAGCTCCTCGTCGAGCACCGGGACGATCGTGTCCTTGGACAGCTCGTAGCCCTTCCCGATTTCGCTCTGTGCGACCTCGCGGTCCTCCAGCGAGCAGTACTTCCGGACGCGGACGCGGGCCATGTCGTCGAGGTGGACCTGGTAGAAGCGGACGCTGTGATCCTCAGTGGCGCTCACAACGTGGATGGGCACCGTGACCAGGCCGAACGAGATGGCGCCTGACCAGATGGTTCGGGGCATGGCAGACCTCCGCGACGTGCCCCGAGAAAGCCAGCCTACGAGCGTCCACACCGTCCGGCGCGCGCTGCACGGGGGCCTGAGTCCGGGGTCCGGATGCGCATCCGGGCAGGCCGAACGATTCTGAAACCATGCCCGGAGAGCTCGACGTCATCGTGTACCCGCCATCCCCGACCGACGGCAGCCGGCGGGTACGCGTCAACGGAGAACTCCTCGGCACCGCACGCTCACTTGGCGAGCTGACCGCCTTCCTCCGGCATGCCGGGCTGGAAGGTGCCGACGAGATCGATGTAGCCGACTCGCACCTGATCGCGTGGCACGGCGGCGGCCCCGAAGCATGGTCGCCACCGAGGTGACGAGCCCCGCTATAACGCCCGGTCCGGCCCGCTGTCAGTGGCGGCAGCGATGATGCAGACATGGCGGTCGCGATGACGAACTACGGCCTCACCTGGACCGACCCCGACGGCACGCCCCCGCGCCTCCGTCGTCAGCTACGACAGGGTCAGCGCCGACCGGCCGAAGGATGAGCTCGAAGCCGGCGGGTGCACCAGCGTGGAGGTCGACGACTGATCGCCGCTGGCTGTCATCCAGCGCCAGGGCGCCTCCAGTGGCTCCGGAGCGTTGTCGCGCCAGGCCCGGGCAGCGGCCTGCGTGCAGGGGCGCGCAAACCTGTCACCATCACCCTGGACGACCAATCCCACTCCGGCCCCGGCGACGCCGACGCGCCGAGCCACGCGCTGGGGGTGATCGTGGGGAGCGGGAGATGGGGGCGCGGTGAGGCGGTCCCCTGGCCGCCCGCCTCACCCTTCACCGACGTTCGACCGCCGCGCCACCCTTCAAGCGGTGCGGGAGCAGGTTGCGGTGGAGTGCGAGGGCAGCGGTGTGCTCGCGGGCGTCAGCTCGCGTGCGGCGTGCAGGAGGTCGGCGTTGACGACGGTGGGGCGGAGACGAGTGATTAGGCGAGTCCACCAGACCGCCAGCAGTACCCTCCGGACGGGGTCGGCGCCTCCCGTCGGAACCAGCGAACCCCTCGCAGCCGAGCACTTCGCCAACCGAATCCCCGCCACGAACACATCCCCCGCTCTCCATCGCGGTATTGGCGGTTCATCCAGGTAGCCGTCTTCCTCGCCGTGCACCCCTTACGTCAGCGGTTCACTCTTCGGTACCTGCTCTTGATCTTCCTCTAGCCCGCGCAGCGGTCAGCCGACTTGGGCACCTGAACGCCGTGGGTGACATCGATTAATTTTGACTTTCAGGAGTGCTGGCCTGGATCATCCGGCAATATGCATGTTTGTGAGACGATTCCCGGTGAGGTTGGATGCGGTGGTCCAGCATTGGGCGGTGCACGACGCTGAGTGGGAGCTCGTGACGGACAAGCGGAAGTCGTCTTCGCTGCCATCGGTTCTCTCACTCACAGGGGACGCACGGTGACGCGGCTAATCAGCCGTCACCTGCGGCTGCCTCGCACGGCACGGATCACCTCGGCGACAGCGTTCAATACGCTCGCACGGTCACCCGAGGCGGTGCCCTTCACGGCAACGATGATGATCAGCACGGCCGCTGCGGCGGTGACCAGAGCGAGGGCCACGGGCACAAGGGCCCAGGCGGTGACGTTCATCGGGTTCCCTCCGTCCGCGCGGCCAGCCTCCGGGCCGCACGGTGCACATTCCAGCCCATCGCTGGAACCCGACGGAGCCTTGCCGGACACGGCAGACAGTCGCGGAGAAAGAGCAGCTCATAAGCCCGCCCGGTTCCTTGGCGGGCAGACTGGCCGGACACCGAGCAAGCAGGGCGGCACGCAGTGAGCAAGTGGACCGATCTCAGTCCACAACGCCAGGTGCTGCGCGACGGACTACAGGAACTGGAGACACGTGCCCTCCGTGGGCGAAAGCGCCAAGAAGCCCTCACCGAGGCCCGCCGCAGACTGCAAGAGCCCGGGCGACTGAACGCCAAAACGGTCAGCGGCTGGTTTACCCAGGGCGTCCCCGCGGAGGAGTTCCAAGAACTGTGGATCTTGGTCGAGGTACTTGTGGAATGGTCCGGGCAGCCTCAGCCCGGCACCCTCAGCGGACGTGACCGTGCCACAGCAACAGCCCGATGGGCTAGTACCAGGGAACTATGGAAGGCGCGGTGGGAACAGGCCAAGGGTTCACAGCCCGTCGGGGCCTCACCACCCGTCGCACCCAGTGGTAGCCCCCGTGACCGGCGGCTGCACGCCTATTTGCGTGCCGCAGTGCGCGCGGCACGCGAACACCCCTACCCGGGTGTGTTGCCGGGCACCAGACCGCCCCTGGCCGCCGTGTATCTGCGTCAGCAAGCCACTGCTTCGAACATGGAGGCTTCGGACAAAGGGGTCGGTAGTCGAAACAAGGGGGGCAGACAGGTACAGGTGCTGGCCGCTGCACAGGTTTTGGAAGGGGAACATGCATCTGTGATCCTGGCCGGGCCAGGCGGCGGCAAATCCAGCCTGTTGCGTACCTACCTGACCGATTGCGCCGAACGCCGGCTAGCCGGCCACGCGGACAAAGCAGTTGCAGTGCTGGTCAATGCCGCGGACCTGGACAGGCTGCCGCTCGCCCCTGCCCTGGCCGCGGCTGTGAATGCGCAGTTGGGTTCCTACGGGTTGAACGAGGAACTGCCGGCGGAGTTCTTCAGCACCCCGCCTCGTCCAGGCGCGGAGTGGCTGGTGCTGGTCGATGGCCTCGACGAAGTTACCGATCCGTCTGCTAGGCACCGGGTGCTGGGCACCGTCGCCGCCCTCGCCGAGGGCGAGGAGTCCGCGCTGTACCGCTTCGTAGTGGCCACCCGCCCTCTCCCGGACAGCGAACTGAATACGCTCGGCCTACATTGGGGGCGCCACGAGTTGCTGCCCTTCAACGACCGCCAGCTGCCAAACATCGCCAGCAGATGGTTTCAGGCGGCGGGTCTGGACAACCCCCGTAGGGAGGCCGCGCGTTTCGTCCGGGACCTGGAAGGTAGCGGCGTGGCCAGCCTGGCGCGCATCCCGCTGATGGCGTCAATGCTGTGCCAGCTGCGTGCCGCTGAGCCCGGCCAACCCCTCCCACAGGGACGAAGCCAGATCTACCGAGACTTCATCGGCCTGCTGCACAAACACCAGCACGCCCCTCGCTCGGCGCAGGAACACGCCCACGCCTGCGCTGGGATGGAACGCTACGGGCCCGGTGCCCGGCAGCAGGCCGAACGCGTTTTGGATCATCTACACGCCCTCATCGCTTATCTGGCAGCCGCTCGTTACGTCGGGAACAGGCTGCCGGCAGCAGAACTCGTGGAGTCCCACCCCACGGCCCGGCGCCCCTCGCGCGTACCGCAAGACGAGTGGCGCGCGTTCCTAGACTTCACCCTGCGTCGCAGCGGCCTGTTGACGAACCGTGCAGGCGAGCTGGTCTTCTTGCACCAAACCCTTTTGGAGTACCTCGCTGCCCGCCACGCGACCCGTGATCCGCTCACACGTGCCGAGGCTCTTCGCCAATCCCTCCAACATCCCGCCCGATACGGGCCATTCAGTGATGCACCGGGTGTGCGGCCCCGCGTGTGGTTCCGCCGATACTGGAAAGCCCCACCAGCACACGGTGACGAGCAGTCCTACATCGGTTTCCTCCTTGACACCGCATGCGAGGCTGACCCGCACGCCCTTTCCCTCCACTTGAATCGTCTGGCCTCCCACCGAACGGGACTGCGTGGCTGCGCGTTCGTCGCTTCGCAGATCTTGCTTGGCACCCTCATCCCTCCACCTATCGTCAACACCACCACTCGCCTGCTGCACCTCTATGCCAGTGATCCCACCCTCGCCAGTCACGAGCGGGTGCGTGCGGCCGCGGAGCTGGCCAAGCTGGGTGACCCGCGCGCCGCGGAAACGTGGCACATCCTCGCTACTGACCCCACCCTCAATGGCGTCAGCCGGGTGCAGGCGGCCGTAGCTCTGGCCAAGCTGGGCGACTCGCGCGCCACCGAGATCTTGCACCCTCTCGCTACCGATCCCAACATCAACGCCGCCGATCGGCTGACGGCGGCCGGCGAGCTGGCCTATAGGCACGACCCGCGCGCCATCGAAATTTTGTACCTCCTGGCCACCATTCCCACCCCCGATGTCTACGCTGGCGCGCGGGCGGCCCTAAGACTGGCCGAACTGGGCGACTCACGCGTCTCCGGCCTGCTCCACAGCATCACCATCGACCCCACCCTCGACGCCGCTGACCGGGTAAAGGCGGCCAGGAAGCTGGCTGATCTGCACGATCCGCGCGTCCCCGACCTGCTCCACAGCATCACCATCGACCCCACGCTCGACGACCACGTCCGAGCGGACGCGGCCGGGAGCCTGGGTTACCTGCATGATCCGCGCGCCGCCGACCTGCTCCACACCCTCGCCACCAACCCCACGCTCGACGACCACGTCCGAGCGGACGCGGCCGGGAGCCTGGGTTACCTGGATGATCCGCGCGCCGCCGACCTGCTCCACACCCTCGCCACCAACCCCACCATCGACGACCCCTACCGGCTACGGGCGGCCGACAGACTCGCCAAGTTGGGCGACTCGCGCGCCGCCGAGACTTATCTCCTGCTCGCTGCCGACCCCCTCGTCCGCACCGACAGCCGGATGATTGCGGCCAGGGAGCTGGCTGATCTATGTGATCCGCGCGCCGCCGAGACCTTGCACCTCCTCGCTACCGATCCCGCCCTCGATGCCTTCCATCGGGTACAGGCGGTCGAGAAACTCGCCGAGTTGGGCGAGCCACAGGCCGAAACCTTGCATCACCTCGCTACGGATCCCACTCTCGACGTGTCCGACCGGGTGACGGCGGCCTGGGCTCTAGCCGAAATGGGCGACTTACGCGTCCCCGACCTGCTCCACAACATCACCAGCGACCACACCCTCGCCGCCGACGACCGGGTAAAGGCGGCCAGGAAGCTGGCTGATCTGCACGATCCGCGCGCCGCTGACCCCTTGTATCTCTTGGCCTCCGACCCCGCCGTCGACGCCTCGAGCCCCGGGTGCGCAGCCCTGGGACTGGCCGAGCTCGGCGACTCACGCGCCATAGGTCCATTGCACAGCCTCGCCACCAACACCTCTGTGTCACGTGAGTACCGACTGCAAGCGGCTGAGGAGCTGGCCAAGTTGGGCGATTCGCGCGCCGCCGAACTGCTCCACACCCTCGCCACCAACCCCACCCTCAACGCCGACGGCCGGGTACGGGCGGCTGACAAACTGGCCGAGCTGAGCGATTCGCGCGCCGCCGAACTGCTCCACACCCTCGCCACCAACCCCACCCTCGACGCCAACCGTCGGGTATGGGCGGTTAAGAAACTGGCCGAGCTGAGCGATTCGCGCGCAGCCGAACTGCTCCACACCCTCGCCACCAACTCCACCGTTACCCCCTTCGCTCGGCTGTGGGCGGCTGACGAGCTGGCCGAGTTGGGCGATTCGCGCGCCGCCGAACTGCTCCACACCCTCGCCACCGACCCCACCCTCCACGGTGACGAACGAGTGAGAGCGGCCGCCAAAGTGACCGATTTGGACGATTCGCGCGCAGCCGAACTGCTCCATACCCTCGCCACCGACCCAACCCTCGATGCTTGGTGCGGTGTCGATGCGGCTTGGGAGCTGGCCAAGCTGGGCGATTCTCGCGCCCCCACCCTGCTGCAACTGAATCGCCTCAGGGGAAGGAAAGATGCAGCTCAGGGGCGGCTTCGAGCGACGCGTGATACATAAGCCTGATAGAGGTCAGCTCACTCTCGTGTACTGCTATCGGAGTTGGGTGCGGCTCGTTTCGAGGGATGGGCTGAGCAGGGGAGACGTTGACTGGTGTGTGGATGGGCAGGTGTCTGGGCCGGCTATGGGGTGCGGTCCTTGCGCAGTGCCTGGAGCAGCCAGGAGAAGTCTGGGAGCAGGGCGGGTAGCAGCTGCCAGCCGTTGACGGTCCATACCAGTCGCCAGTACCGCTCTATGCGTGGGTCGTTGGTCACCTCGAGTTGCTGGATCATCCGGGTCGTCACCTCTGCGTCAGAGATGTGCGGGTACGCCTGTGCGAACAGTTGGACGATTCCCTTGACGGTCGGTTCGGCTTCCGGACTGAGTGGGTCGATGCCTGCTTCCTTCGCTGCGGTGATCCGCTCACGAACGGACTCGGACTCCAGTACCTCGTCGTATATACCGGATTCGGTCTGGTTGGTCTGGCGCTCAGCGGACTTTCGCATGCGGTCGCGGAAGTCCTCGTCGCCGATGAGTTCGTTGAGCTCCACCCATGCGCGGACTTGCGCGGGAGAGGGGTCATCGGGGAGGTCGGGGGCGGCCGCGCGCACCATGGCTGCCAGATCAAGGTGGTGCTCCGCACCGAAGGTGGTGTCGATGAAGTCGTCGATCAGGCGTCGTCGTTCGGATGTGGTCAGCCGGGTGAGCTTGTGCATGAGATTGGCCTCCTCGGGACTGGAGCCGTGGGCGGCCACGGCTCGCAGGACACTGCGACGCAGTCGCAGCGGACAGACCGGTCCGCCGGGCAACATCCCCGGGTAGAGGGTCGCGTCGTTCATGCCCCTCATCCTGGCGTCTCCCGTTACCGGAGGCTCAAGGCTGTTTGCCGCAGAACAGCCACGGACGAGATGTTGATTGGGGTGTGGGTGGGCAGGTCTCTCCTGACGGGAGGGGGCGGTGCCGGTGGGGTCGTTACTCGATGCGATCGAGGCCGAGGAGGCCGTGGTCCGGGAGCGCGTGGAAGAACTCGAGTCCCGGGTGGCCGAGTTGATGGTGCGGCTGGAGGCCGAGCGTGAACGGCTGTCGCGACTGGTGATCACCCGGGAGACGGCTGGCGAACTCCTCGCGAGGATGGCCGGCAGTGAACAGGGAGAGACAGTGCGGGATGCGCCGCCGGCGGCGACGGAAGAAGTGGCGTCGCCGTTCGCGGGGGCGGAGCGGCGGGTCGTGGGGGTGCTGGCGGTGCCGAAGTGGCGGCCGGGCCTGGAGCCGGGGGTGCTGCCACGGGTCTACCAGGACATCCTGGAGGTCGTGGGGGACGCTCCGGGGCCCGTGCGGGCCAAGCAGATCGTGCCGAGGATCGGCCTTGCGGCCGAGACCGCGAAGATCGAGGGGACACGCGCGAAGCTGAAGCGTCTGGTCGAACGCGGCTGGCTGGACGAGGACTCGCCCGGCCTGTTCACCCCGTCCCGCACCAGGACGACCGGTTCGCCCAACTTGCCCTGAAAGAAGGGCTCTTCCTTCTAGATTCGTAGGTGCCAACCAAACGAACCGGAAGAAAGAAGAGCCCGGATGGAACAGTACGACACCGCGGGCACGCCTGACCCGTTCGCCCGCTCGGTCAGTGCCTTCGAATCGCTGACGGCCACCCTGTCAGGACGGCCTGCCGGCGAGTGGACCCACGCCGAGCTGGAAGAACACCTCGACGACGCCGGACGCGCCCTGATCCGCCAGCTCCTGCAGGACCATCTCGACCTGCGGGCGATCCGCGAGGAACAGCAGACCCGTGACGCGTCCGCCCCCAGGCCGGTGGGGCCGGAAGGAACGGTGCGTCCGTGGCGCGAGACGGGTCATGAGCGGTGGCTGGCCTGCCTGTTCGGACACGTGAGGGTGCGCCGCGTTGCTCATCGGGGGCCGGGAGTGTGCAACGTGCATCCCGCGGATGCGTGTCTGTCACTACCGGCCGGGCGTCACTCGCTGGGCCTTGGGCGCCTGGCGGTCACCGAAGCCGTCCGCGGCTCCTACGACCAGGCCCTCGAAGCGGTCCGCCGCCGATGCGGCCATGTGCTGGGCAAACGGCAGCTCGCCCGGCTCCTGGTGTCAGCGGCCGGTGACGTCGACGCGTTCTACCGGGCCCAGATCGCCGTCCCCTGCACCCGCGACATGCCGCTGGTGATCCAGGCCGACGGAAAAGGCATCGTCATGAGGCCCGAGGCCCTGCGCGAAGCGACCCGCCGCAAGGCCGCCCAAAGCGCCGCCGCCGGCCGCCGCGGACGCCTCGCACCCGGCGAGAAACCCAACCGGAAACGCATGGCCACTGTCGCCTGCGTCTTCGACACCCGCCCCGCTCCCCGCCGTCCCCACGACGTGATCCACCCGCCCGGCGGGCGCACCGGCGACCGCACACCCCGGCCCGGCCCGAAAGCCGTGAACAAATGGTGCACCGCCTCCGTGATCCGCCCGCCCGAACAGGTCATCGCCGACGCCTTCGACCAAGCCCACGACCCGCACCACCACCGCCCCTGGATCGTCCTCGTCGACGGCGCCCACCACCAGCTCGGCCTCATCCACGCCGAAGCCGAACGCCGCAACATCACCATCCACGTCCTGCTCGACTTCATCCACGTCGCGGAATACGTATGGGCAGCCGCCCACGCATTCCACACCCCCGGCAGCCGCGAGGCCGAGACATGGGCCGCCGACCATCTCACCACGATCCTCGCAGGCCAAGCCTCCCGCGCCGCCGACGAAATGCTGCCCCAGACCGACCGTGAACGCCTGCCCGGCTCACGCCGGGAAGCCATAGTCAACTGCCACCGCTACCTCACCGGCCACCTCGACCAGCTCCGCTACGACACCGCACTCGCCGCCGGCTGGCCCATCGCCACCGGCGCCGTCGAAGGCACCTGCCGCCACCTCATCGGCGACCGTCTCGACATCACCGGCGCCCGCTGGGGCCTCGAAGGAGCCGAAGCCGTCCTCCGCCTGCGCGCTCTCACCGCCAACAACGACCTCGACGCCTACTGGACCTTCCACACCCAGCGTGAACACCAGCGGCTCTATCCCACCCCTGACCAGGACGGTTACACACTGACCGCCTGATCCACGACCTTCACTTCAAAAGAGCCGCACCCATCGGAGTTCGACGGCGTAGCTGCCTCCGTCGAAGGTCCATCCGTCGGTGCCCTCACCGATGTCCGCCATGATGACGTCGTCGATGAAGTGGTCCTCGAAGTCGTCGTCGGTGAGTTCGCCGGCCAACCAGAGTTCTGAGGCGACCCCCTGATCGAGACCGGCACCGAGTCCCTCCGGGTGGACCAAAACGTTTACCGATCCCCGGCTCTGCGCGGCCATCGTCGACCGTCTCACCTTCGGCGGGAACATCATCGAAACCGGCACAGACTCCTTCCGTCTGGCCCAGACCCGAGCCAGGGCCGAACAGGCCGCAGGCTGACGATCACAACAGGCCCTTCCTCTGTTCGTTTCTGCGCGCCGTGCCTCTATCCTCAAAGAGGTCATCAACTACCACATGACATCTGCCCGGTGATGAAGTCGGCGTGGGGTGCGCGTCCCCGCTCCACGCCACCACTGGACGGCTTCAGGCGCAGCCACGGGTCGGCACATCCGGACGCCGACGACCCCGTTGGCGCGTCCCGCCGGGCGGCGAAAAGGGATGCGCCGTGCCTTCGGCTTCGGCGAACTACCGTACCCTGCTGCGCACTTCGGGTGCCGCAGCCTTCTTCCTTCCCGCCGCTGTCGGACGTCTGGGCATCGCCATGACGGGGATCAGCATCGTCTGGCTGGTGCACGCACGCACCGGGTCGTATGCCGCCGCGGGTCTCGTGACCGGCGGATTCGCTGTCGCGGACGCCGTCGCGGGGCCCCAACTCGGGCGCCTTGTCGACCGGTTCGGGCAGGCGCGGGTGCTCCCCTGGGCGCTGGGCGCACATGCCGGGGCCGTGGCACTGCTGCTCGCCGGCGCCGTTCCGGGCCTCGTCGCCGGAGTGCTCGTCGGGGCAACGCTGCCCCAGCTCGGTGCCTGTCCGCCGCTCGCTGGTCCGCCCTGCTCTCTGGCCAACAGGCTGCCTCACTGCCCACCGCCTTCGCCCTGGAGGCCCTCGCCAACGGCGTGTCCTACCTGGCCGGCCCGGCCCTGGTGAGCGTCCTCGGTGCAGCGGGTAGTCCGGGTGCCGGAGTGCTGCTCGCCGCCGCGCTCGTCGTCGGCGGCGGGCTCGCCCTCGCCACCCAGCGCCGCACCACGCCGCCCCTCACCGGCCGCACCGAACGCAAGCACGCCGGACGCGCCCTGCTCCGCTCCGCATTCCTGCGGCAGGCCGCGCTCGGCCTCACGCTCGGGGTGTTCTTCGGCGCAATGCAGGTGTCCGTCACCGCATACGCCGTCGGACGCGGCACACCGGACGCGGCAGCGCCGCTCTACTTCGCCTCCAACTGCACCAACCTGGTGGGTGGTTGGGTCTATGGAGCATGGCGCCGCGGCGGCTCACTCCGACGTCACCAGGCCGCAGCCGGCCTCGCCCTCGCGAGCCTCCCGCTGACCATCCTCGACGCACCCCTCGCGATCGGCGCCACCCTCGCCCTGACCGGACTCGCCGTGCCAGTCCTCCTGATCCTCACCTCCGTCCTCACCGAGGCTTCGGTCCCTCGCGCCGCTTCCTCACCCAGGCGTTCACCTGGGGAAACTCCGCAAGCGCGGCAGGAATAGCAGCCGCCGCCGCGGTCTCGGGACGGGTGGTGGACGCGGGTGGTGCGCACGGCGGCTTCGGCGTGGTGGCGGGGGCCGCGGTGGCGATGACGGTCCTGGCACTCAGCGGTCTGCGGAACTCATCAGCAGTCGAGAACGAACGACCTTGACACGAGCCAGAGGACGGCCACTATCAGGACACTGACGAAGGAGCCGAGTACCCCCGAGCGGTGTCAAAACTCACCGACATTCTCCCCCTCAGTGAACAGGAACCGCTGCCAGGACTCATCGAGATGCGGTGTTCTATCTCATCAACAAAGCCAAGCGTCCTCCATGCCAGAGCTGATCCCGCGCTCTTGACCTGCCGCGCCCTCGCATGACCCAGGCCAGCGCATGAAGGCCAAGCGACTTCATGGATCGCGCCCGCTCGGGCCCAGGTGCGCCGTACGGTCGTTCCACGGATGGCGACCAGGCAGTGACGCCAGGTCAGGTGTGGGAGGGGATCCGAGGATGGTCAATGCCCGTACGTACCCGCTGTGGCGGGATCTCGCGATGAGCGAAGACCTCCCCAAGGAAGCCCTCAAGACGGTGATCGGGGCCTTGTGCGCCCCGGCGACGACGCCGCACGGCTTCGACGCCCAGGCCGACCGGTGGCGGGAAGAAGCCCTCATGGCCGTGCTGCCCGCACTGCTGGCCCGGACCTCTGCCAAGCGCCTGCGTGGCCAGCTCCTGGTGCACGCCGACGAGAAGACGCTGGCCGCCCTGGCGGCCGACGGCACCGTGACCGCCGCCGACGTGCCCGCCATCCTGCGGCACCGCCGGGCCTGGGCCGGGCTGATCTCCGCGCTGGCACGGCACCCCGCCCAGGTCGAGGCGGCCATCGCGCTCCTGCCCCACCTCCCCAGCCACGAAGTGGAGCAGGTCGTCCGGGACTGGGACCCCGACCGCTACACCCGCACCAAGGGCGCCACGCCGGCGCCACCCGTGCCGCAGGAACTGTTCGACGCCGTCCTGGAAGCCTGCCTCACCCCACTCGCCGCGTACCTGCTCCACCCGGAGCCCGAAGAAGGATGGGAGGCCGTGTCCGCGTTCTCGAAGGACTGGTCGCTGGACCTGGGCGGCCGCGCCGGCTGGGCGATGCTGGCCCGGTGCCCCCAGAGGTGGGCCCAGCTCACCGCGCACCCCGTGCTCGGGGCGGCTGTCCAGCACCTGCTGCTGGACCAGGCCGAGACGCAGGCCCTCGAGGACGCCCGGCTCCGCGCCGCCGACCCCGATGGCGAGGAACTCCCCGCCGACCCGGCTCCCGCTCTCAGCGAGGATCTGCTGCTCGCCTGCCTTCCGGCCTTGTGCCTGCCCGAACTGGCCGACCTGCCCAACCCGCAGGTGACCGCCCGCCGGACCCTGCACCACCTCGCAAACCGCGTCCACAACAACCCGCGCCTGGCCGAACTCGCCGCCGGCCAGCTGCACGCGGCCGCCGACGCTCTCGTCACCCGCGGCCAGCTGCTGAGCTGGTCCGACAAGCAGGAGGGTGACCACGAGTTCGACGGTCGTGTCCTCCGCCTCGCCCAGGACTTGGCCCTTCTGAGCGCCAACCCGGACCACCTTGCCGGGGCCTGTGCCCAGCTCGCCCGGCTGGATCAGCCGGCCGTCGTCTCCCCCACGCCGAGCCGGACCCTGATCCGCGTCATCGACAACGTCGATCCCGACCACGACCGCCCCGCCCGGCTCCTGGAACGCCACTCCGAGCACCGCCGGGTCCAGGCCCTGGCCACCCTCGCCGCTAACCCGCACGCCACGCACGCCGCCGTCGCGGACGTCCTGAACGGGTTGCACCCCGCCGAACTGGCCTGGATTGCCGAGAAGGCCACCGGCCCCGACTGGTTCCTGCCCGCGGCGGCCGCCGTCCCGGTACCCGAAGACGAGGACAACGGCGTGGTGCGGCTGCTGGACGACGACGAACTCGGCAAGCACCCCGACCCCGCGGCCGTCCTGCAGTCCTGGCTCGACTCCCCCGCCACCGGTGAAATCCTCTCCCGCTCCGAGGTCTACCGCGCCGTCGTGAAGTCCCGCTACCGCACCCTGGAGCACCTGCGCCAGATCCCCGCCGACGAGGTCCTCGCCCGCCACGAACCCGAAGTCGCCCTGAAAATCCTGCTGGACCACTGCGGGCGCAGCACCGAACGGTGGGAGGCCCTCGCCGCCGCCATGACCTTCGACTACAACGACGAGAAGATCACCTTCGGCCAGCTCCTCGACTCCCTGGACCCCACGCCTGCCCAGGCACACACGTCCTGACCGGGCCGCTTCACCAGCCGCACGCTCCGAAACAAGGACCGAGTTCACCTGCCTTCGCCCGTATGCCCAATACGGTGGCCTCGCCGCCAGCACCTGCCCGGCACGGCGGGAAGGAGCGGCGGGCATCGAAAGACACGGGACGGGAGGAAAGCCGGGATGACGCAGGCCGCAGTGAGCGAGCTGGACGAACGGGTGCCAGGGCGCCGTTGGACGGTGCGTCTGGACGCAGCCGGCCGGGGCAGTGCGGCGGTACGCATCTCCTGCAGCCGCCCCGCCTGCACCGACCAGCGTCATGCCGCCGCGGCCGCCGGCCGTGCGGCCGCCATCGCCCATCTCAAGGCCCATCTGCACGCCGCCCCCGCCCCGAGAGCCGGGGCGTACTGCGCGTGCAGGGCTGAGGGCTGCCACACCCACCTGCCCGACACCGGCCGCCACGCGCGTGCAGAACCCTGGCGGTGCGGCGGCCCCGTCGTCCTGGCCGTGATCACCGACCGGGAAGGCCGCTGGTGGCAAGCCATGGAGTGCTGCTCCCGGTGCGCGGCCGCCACCCCCGGAGCGAAGACCGCGGCCACCTCCCAGGCCCCCAAGGCCGCGGACCGCCCGGCCCCCGTCGCCACGGGCACGGACGTGCCGCAGTCCGACCACCAGGTCGCCGCCGGCCCGGTCCCGGCTCCCCGCTCGGCACCTGCGCGGCATCGCCCGCCACAAGCGAAGATCGCCCAGCGGGTCATCCCGCACGGCCTGCGGCCCGCCGCCTTGCGGAACGAACTCATCGAACTCGGTGACCTTTTCCGCGCCTACCAGCAGCGCGACGAGCCCGACCTGGCGCTGCTCGCCGACCTTCAGGAACGCAAGGCTCGGGCCTTCACCACCTGGGCTGACGTCAGCGGCATCGTGAGCCTGCGGCTGGAGGCCCGGCGCGCCGAGCAGGCCGCTGCCGCCGCCCGTCTCCAGCACCAACAGCGCACTGGCGGCATGAAGGATAGCGACGGACCGGCCGTATCGCGCCTGCTTACCGCACCAACACAGGGGGACCACGCGCGCTCTGTCCTCGCGCACGTGACCGACCACGCGCCGCTGCCCGGACCGCAGGCACGGCTGCTGGTGCTGATGCTGACCCTGCGCACCGCGCACACCGGCACCGGCAACCTCGTTGGCCAGGACCTCACCGCACTGGGCCTGACCGACCCGGAGGACCTGGTCAAGAAGCTGACCGGCTGCGGCTGGCTGGAACTTCCGGGCACCGCGGGCGACCTGCTCGACTCCCGGCCGGAGAACCCCACCCCGATCACCGTCCCCTCCCTGGCACCCCGCGAGGACGGGACGGGCCCCTTCACGTTCGGCAAGAAGATGCGGCCCAAACTCTCCGGATGGGCTCAGAAGGTCATCTCAGACAAGAAGCTCCGCAAGGCCAAGGCCACCGCCGGCACCCGGCTGCTCGCCCTGACGCTGGCCACCCAGACCAGCGCCTCCGGCCGCCTCGGTCCCGACGGCCACGGCATCGCCCTGGACGCCCTCATCGCCTGGGTCCCGGTCGATACCGGCGAATTGAAGCACCTGGTCGACCAGCTGACCGCAGCGGACTGGCTCACCGACGCCCACCTCACCGACACCCACCTCACCGGGCAGCTGACCGACCGCGTCCTCCCGCTCACCTGCCCCCTCCGGGCATGAGGCACAGCAGCCCCCGGGTGAGCCCGCGACGGAGTCATGTCCTGACCCGCCGCAGCATCGCCGGTCAGTCGACCAGCTCCTTGGGCCGCCCGCGGACAGCTTCTTTACGCCGTAAGGTAGGTGCCTGTGTCACATCCTCTTCTCGCAGGTCCCGGCGTTAGAGCGGCTGGTGGTGGACGCATCGGCATGGTGCCCGCTGGGAGAACTAGGCTTCTGGAATGGATGCGGGTGGTGTAGCGGGGAGGGTTCTTCCGGTGTCTCAGTTCCCGCCGGTGCGGGTAGCCGGTCGGGGGCGTGGCTGGTACCGAGGTGACTGCCATGTGCATTCGGTGTCCTCGAACGGCGGCGAGCTGACGGCGGCGCAGCTTGCGGCAGAGGCTCGTGCGGCGGGGCTTGATTTCCTTGCGACCACCGAGCACAACACTGCCGAGACGCACGGCTCCTGGAGCCAGCACGTCGGTGACGACTTGCTGGTGATCTTGGGTCAGGAGGTCGCCACGTGGACTGGGCACTGGCTCGCGTTGGGGGTGCGCCCAGGTCAGGTAGTTGACTGGCGCTACGGCGTGCGGGACAACGTGGTCGATCTGCATCTGGAGGAGGTTCACCGGGCCGGTGGGCTCTGCGTGGCGGCTCATCCGCACGCGCCCTACGCCTCGGGCACGCTCATGTACCCGTATCAGGGCTTCGACGTGGTGGAGGTGTGGAACGGGCAGTGGAGTTCGGATGTGCCGTGGCAGGCGGACAATGAGGCGGCCTTGGCGGAGTGGGGACGCGGTCTGGCTGCGGACATCTGCCAGGGACCTTGGCGGCCTGCGGTGGGGAACAGTGATGCTCACCTGGAGGACCAGATCGGCAGACCGCACACTGTCGTGCTGGCTGACGAGCTGAGTGTTGATGCGGTCCTCGCCGGTATTCGCGCCGGCCGCAGCTGGATCGCCGCTTCGGATGCCGTCGAGTTGTCATTCACGGTCTCTGCTGGTGATCACAGTGCTGGGATCGGTGAACGGTTGAAAACCGGCGATGAGCCGGCTGTGGTGCGGGTTGACGTATGCGGTGTGCCCGGCGGCACGGTCAGCCTCCACACCGAGAAGGGAAAGGTGTTCGCCGAGTCGTTGCCGGGCACAGGGTCGGGCACCGTGGAGTGGCTCGTGGGCGCCGAGGAGTCGGCGTTCATTCGCACCGAGGTTCGCGACGTGAACGGGCACATGGCAGCGTTCAGTAACCCGATCACCTTGGCCTGAACTGCGGACGGCTGAGCCTTCGTTCATCTACCGAAGGACTCTGGTGAGTGTTCGATCGGTCGTACGGTGCCTGCGGCCCAGTCGTCGCTTCGGGTGGAGCCGCCCGAAGCGACGAGCCCCTGAACTGCATCAACAGACCAATCGACTTGACGCGCAAGGACCTGACACAGGCCCTGCTAGTCGGCCTGCAGGACGAAGAACAGGAAGCACAGGAAGCGCGGCTCGGCCGCGATGGCCTCGGGGAACATCTCGCGGGCGGCGGGATCAGGCTCCGGCTCGCTGATGACCGTGATCCGGAAACCGGCCCCGGTGAAAGCCTCGACCATCGCGTGCAGCGGCCTGTTCCAGCGACTCACCAGGGCGGTATGGCCGCCTATGGTCCACCCTACGGTCCAGTTGGTGGTGTCGAAGTAGTTGCACTCAGCCTCGCGGCCGGCCTCACGGTGTATGAGGTTGATGGCAAAGGGATGGTCGACGGAAGCTATCAGCCGACCGCCGGGCTTGAGTATGCGTCGCAGCTCGGCCAGCGCCGGCCCCCAGTCCTCCAGGTAATGCAGCACCAGGGACGCGACCACATCGTCGAACGTGTCATCAGGGTAAGGAAGCGGGCTGCCCAGGTCCGTCACCTGCAGATCCGCACCGTCGCCGAGCCGCTGCCGGGCCAGCTCCAGCATCCCGGCACTCGCGTCGAAGCCACTCACAATGGCGCCACGGTCGCGCAGCGCGGCAAACAGGGACCCCGAGCCGCAGCCGGCGTCGAGGATCCGCCGGCCGGCCACGTCTCCAGCGAGGGCCAGCATCGCGGGCCGCTCGTAGTAGGCATTGACCAGTTTGGTTTCGTTTGCGGCCGCGTACGCCTCGGCGAAGCTGTCGTAGTCGTTGGCCTTCGACGGATCCACACTCACCGCGGACGGCGAGACCAGCCTGGTGGAAATCTCGTGCTCTTGGCGCTCGCTTGAGATCATGGTGCGGGAGACGTGTGCTGCAGCAGTTCGGTTCCTGGCCCCTCCCGGTCGCCCTCACAGCCCTGAAGATCCAACGAGCCGTTCGTTTAAGCGTCACGACCACCGTCATGTCATGTCGGCCTCAGGAACAGGCACTCATCTTGACGTTTATGGTCCGGCGTCGAACGCGACTCGAACTTGATCAGCGTTTTCGCAGTTCAGCGGACACGAAGGCGGCCTTCGTCTGATCCTTTGCTCCGTCACAGAGTGGATCAGCGCGAAGGCCGTGTCGTGAGTCTGGTGCATCAGGGTGTCCTTCGGGATGCGTTCGCGGAAGTGTCACGCTTCCGGACGGAGTTGTACGCGTGTCTGACCGCGCGGGGCGACGCGCTGTTCGAGTTGTGCGACGCGTTGCTGTGCACGGACGGGCCGGTGCGGACGCTGGTCGACCTGGCGCTGGCGCCGGAACACCGCCGTGGGCACGGGGCTCTCTCCGACTGCGCACCGACGTCGACCACCTCGTGCGCGCTGTCAACCAGCTGACCGTGGAGAACCGGCAACTGCGTGGTGCGCTGTCCCAACCCGGAGCCACCGTCGGGGCACTGCCGCTCCAGCCTCGCTCCGACCGGATCTCGTGATTGCGCGCGAGGGCCCGCTGGATCTCTCAAAGGCCGAAGATGTAGGGACGCGCGCCGGTCGCCGCCCTGATGAGAAACGAGGTCATGGAGTCCGGTGTCGGGGGCTCTCCCATGTGGAAGGCCCCTTCTGGGATCAGTTCCGTTTTGCGCTGGGCGCACCCGCACGCTGTTGCACAGCACGGCCACGCCAACAGCATCGGCAGAGCACGGAGTTCACTGCGGTGGCTGGGCCGCTATGCGCCTGTCGTCGAGCCGGGGCGGACAATCATCAGGACCACCACGATCAGCCAGGCGAGGGCGAACAGGCCGGTGATCATCGACAGGCGGGGCAGCTGGGCGATCAGCGACTCCGTGGCGTTCGGCGTGGGGTCGGGCCTGTCGAGTTGGGTGATCACGTTGTCCTGGGTGCCGAGCACCGCGATGCCCAGCAGGACGGCAGCCACCACTGTCAGAGCCATGGAAGTGATGAGCCAGGCGCTGCCCATCACGCCCATCACCTGGGCGGTGCCGACACCGACGGCCGGGACGGAGACGCCGGCCACGGCGTAGACCCGGCAGATCCGGTGCAGCAGCCGTACGGCACCGTTGGCCGACTGCTGCTCGGGTCCGTCGGCCAGTGCCTGGCGCGCGAAGCGCGGGAACAAGCTCGCTGCGATGGTGACCGGTCCGATGAGCAGGATCGCCCCCAACACGTGGACGCTGAGCAGGAGTTTGGCCATGCTGATGTCTCTCTTTCGCGCCTTCGCGCGCACGCTGACGCTAGGCGCCAGGCGGGCGGTTTCAGTCTGGCTTGGACGGGCCGGCGGCTGATCACGGCATCGTCCGGAGATCCGGGCGTCTGGAAATCCGGCCGTCATTTTGACCGGTGCTCGGTTCGTGGGCGGTGCCGGTGTTGATGCTTGAGCTGGTCAGCGATCAACACCGGCTGTTGGGGGGCGGTTGTACGGCCAGCAGTCCTGCGGGGGCCTCACACCGTCCCGTCGGCGTACTACGGCTCACGCATCAGCGGATGTCCGGGGACTGTGAACCTTCTGGCGGACGAACAGGGCCGCGGGCACGGCCATGGCAATCAGTACGACTCCGCCGATGAGGTTTCCCAGGTGCACGGCGTCGGTGAACGCCCTGGGTACCGTCGTTCCCACCGCGCGGGCCAGGGAAGCGGGGAGGTCTGCTCCGCCACTCCCATGGGACACGCCCTCCACGATCTTGTCCGCCTGCGGCGAGGGGATGTTCGCCTCGACGAGACGGTCGTGCAGGTTGCGGGGGAAGCGGCTGGTGACGATCGTTCCGAGCACGCTGGGGCCGAGCACCGTGCCCAGCTGGCGAGCCATGTTGACCGCTGCCGCCGCCATGCCCTCCTGCTGTGGCGGGACACTGTTGACCGCGGCAGCCGTTGACGGTGCTGTCAGCAGTCCCGCGCCGACGCCCGCGATGAGCAGTCCCGGCCACATCGCCCCATAGCCTCCCGAGGCGTCGGTCGCGAGCAGTGCGAGGGACCCGGCGCCGATCAGGACCAATCCCGCGGTGATCAGGGAGGTCAGGCCGACCCGGCGTACCAGCACCCGGGCGGCCACCACGGTGACCAGGAGGAACGTTCCGAACAGCGGCAGCAGGCGCACCCCGACGTCGAGAGGGCTGGTCTGTCCCACGCGTTCCATGTAGAGGACGCTGAGCAGGGCGACACCGACCAGTCCGAAGACGCTGATGGCGGCCACGCCCATCACGGCCGAGAAGGAGGCGCTCCGGAAGAGCCTCAGGTCCAGCATGGGGTCGGGGTTGCGGAGTTCCACGCGTACGAACAGGAACAGGGACAGAGCGAAGACCACGTACATGGTGATGATCGGTGCCTCGGTGTATCCCGTGGAGCCGCCCTGGATGATCGCGTAGGTGGCCGAGGCCGTCATCACGGTGCCGAGGACGAGACCCGCAAGGTCGGGCTTGCGGGTGGGGTGCTTGGACTCGGTCACGAAGACCGGGGCCAGAAGGAGGGCCGCGCCGGCGATGACGATGTTGGCGATGTAGACGGAGTGCCAGGAGAAGTGTTCGAGGAGGGCTCCGGCGAGGATCGGGCCGACGGCGAGGCCGATGCCGGAGCACGCGGCCCAGATGCCGATCGCGGAGGTGCGCTCGTGCGGGTCGGTGAACGTGGCGCTGACGATCGCTAGGCTGGTCGGCAGTACGGCCGCCCCGCCGAGACCCGCGATCGCCTGTGCGGCGATGAGCATGCCGGCGCTGCCGGCGAAGACGGCGAGCACGCTGCCGGCCAGGAAGACGGCGGCACCGACGCTGAACACTCGCCGCCGCCCCACGAGGTCGCCGAAGGTTCCGGCGGACATCACGAAGCTCACGACGGCGAGGCTGTACGCGCTGGTGATCCACACCAGGGTGCTCGCGGTGACGTGCAGGTCGGCCTGTATGTCGCCCAGGGCCGAGATGGTGGAGGTGACGTCGACGAAGGCCATCATGACGCCGAGGCAGACCACCAGGAGGCCGAGCCAGGGTGAGCGCCCGCTGCCGGGGCCGGCGGCGCGGGAGGTCTGAGCGGGAACGGACGCCGTCATCGGACCGCCACCGCCTTCTTCTGAGACACGCCCAGGGACACCACGCCCGCGACAGCCATGAGGGCCGCCGCGGCCAGCCATGCATGCCGGTACGTGTTCAGGGAGGCGCCACCGGAGGCGGTGCCGAGCACGGCGACCAGGATGCTGATGCCGACGACCGAGCCGATCTGCGTCGACATGGTCACGATGGCGCTGCCGGTGGCGGCCTCCTCCGGGCGCAATCCGACCGTCGCGGACGAGACGACGGTCGGGAGCGCCAGGCCGGCGCCGAACCCGAAGAGCAGCCAGCACGGGAGGACTCCGGACAGGTAGTTCGGGTCGTCGTGCAGCAGGAAGACGAAGAGCAGGATGCCGACGGAGGCGATCGCGCTGCCGACCGCCGCGACGACACCGGCCGGGATCCGGAACCGGCGCTGGAGGGTCTCGCTGATGGTGGCGGCCACCGCGAAGCCGATCGGGCCGGGAAGGCTGGCGCATCCGGTCTTGATGGCGGAGTAGTGCCAGTGGTTCTGCATCCAGAGGATCGACGACAGCAGGAGGCTGCCGAACGATGCCACTTGCAGCATGCCGGCCAGGTTCGCCGAGGCGAAGATCCGGTCGCGGAAGAGCGACAGGTCGACCACGGGCACCCGGTGCCGTGCCGAGCGGAACAGGAACGCCACCACTCCGACCACTGTCACGGCCAGGGACGTGACGACCCGGGTGTCCGACCAGCCCCAGTCGGGCGCCTTCACCACGCCGAGAGCGAGGGCGCCGACCACGACGATCAGCAGGACGCCGCCGAGCAGGTCGGGGATGCGGGCGTCCTGTTCGTGCCGGGCGTTGGTGATGAGCCGCGCGGCCAGCGCGATGGCGAGCAGTCCGAAGGGAATGTTCACCAGGAAGAGCCACCGCCAGGAAGCCTGGACCAGCAGCCCGCCGAAGATCGGTCCGCACACCCCGGACAGCGAGCCCGCGGTGAACCAGATCTTGACGTACCGCTCCACCTTGTCGGCGGGGGCGCTGGTCAGGACCAGGCCGAGGCTGGCGGGGGTCAGCAGGGCGGCGCCCACCGCCTGGAGGGCACGGAAGACGACCAGCACCCACACGTCGCCGGACAGTGCCGCGCCGAGGCTCGCCGCCACGAAGACGGCCATGCCGAGAAGGAAGCCGTTCTTGCGTCCGAAGCGGTCGGCGAGCCGCCCGGCAGGGACGAGAAGGGCGGCGAAGACGATCGCGTAGCCGTTGAGTACCCAGCTCAGGTCCGACAAAGAAGTCGAGCCCACGCCCTGTCCGATGTTCGGCAGGCCGACGTTGGTGATCCATACGTCGAGCTGGCCGAGGAAACTCGCCATGGCCAGCACCGCGAGGATGAGAGCCGGACGGGCGTTCGAGGAGCCTTCACTTCCTCTCTGCGTCAGTGGAGGAGCCATCTGATCTTGCGAAGACATGCGTCGTGTCCGTTCCGTGGGCTTCGAGGGGTGCCGAGAATGACTGACGGCACAGTTCTGGACTGACTCGCCAAGAACCCTACGAACTTCTGGAACGACATGTCAAGAATGCTCGAACGGCCCGCACCCGGGCGTGCTGTCAGGCGTGCGCCACCTCCGCCTTGTGACGGAAGACCGCCCGGTACTCCTGGGGAGACGTTCCGAGGTGCCGGTGGAAGGCGGCCCGCAGAGACGCCGGAGCGCCGAAGCCGGAGAGACGGCCGACCTGCTCGACGGGCACGGCGCTCGCCTCCAACAGTTCCCGCGCCCGGTCGATACGCGCGTCGGTCAGCCAGGCCATCGGCGTGGTGCCGGTCTCCTCGCGGAAGCGGCGGATCAAGGTCCGCCGGGACATGTGGGCGTACTCCGCCAGGTCGTCGACAGTCAGGGGGTCCGCGAGGTTGTCGAGCATCCACTCCCTCAGCGGGGCGAGCTCGTCCCCGCTGGCTTCGGGGCGGAACTGTTCGATGAACTGGGCCTGGCCTCCCCGTCGCCGTGGTGGCGCGACGAGGTCGCGCGCGCGGGTGTTCGCCGCCGCCGCGCCCAGGTCGGTACGGATCAGATGCAGGCACAGATCGATCCCCGCCGTCACGCCGGCGGACGTGAGGATGTCGCCGTCGTCGACGTAGAGCTGGTTCGGCAGGACGTCGACGCGCGGGTAGCACCGGCGCAGTTGCTCGGCGTGCCGCCAGTGTGTGGTGGCGGGGCGACCGTCGAGCAGTCCGGCCGCAGCGAGGGCGAAGACTCCGGTACAGATGGAGACGAGCCGGGCGCCCCGGGCGTGAGCCGCCCGCAGTGCTGCCAGGAGCTCCGGCGGATGGGGCATGTCGATGTCGTCGTAGCCCGGGACGATCACGGTGTCGGCGTCCTCCAGTGCTTCGAGGCCGGCCGCGACCGTGATCGCGAAGCCGGACACGGGCACGGTTCCGGGCCCGTCCTCGGCGCACACGGTCAGCTCGTAATGCGGGTCCGTCGAGAAGATCTGCGTCGCGGCGCCGAATTCGAGCGCGAGCACACCGGGCAGTACGAGCACGGCGACATGGTGTCTGTTCGTCATAGTGGCACGACAGTAGCGATGGTTGGCATCAGTGCCACTTTTCGTGCGACATCCGCTTTCGTAGCGTCACACCATGACCGACACTCCCCCCACCCTCTCGAACAGGCTGCACGACGGCGTACTCGCTGTTCCTTCCGGACCGCTGGTCCAGGCGAGCTTCGCCGCCGCCCGAGCCGCCGTGCATCCGTCCGTGCTGAACCACTGCATCCGCGGCTTCTACTGGTCCCGCCTGTTCGCCGCCCACAAGGGGGTTCTGAACGACACGGACTACGACGAAGAACTCCTCTTCGCCGCCAACGTGCTGCATGACCTGGGCACCGGGCCGGACGCACCGGGCCTGCTCCGGTTCGAGATCGAGAGCGCCGATCTCGCCGCCGCCCTGCTGACCGGTCTCGGCGCCCCGGCCGGGGACGTCGACAAGGTCTGGGAGGCCATCGCCCTGCACACCACTCCGCAGATCCCCGAACGCCTGGGGCTGCTGACCTACCTGACCTACGAGGGCATCTGGGTCGACTTCGGCAAGAACGCCGACCTCGTGGCCGAGGAGCAGAAGCAGATCCATGCCGCGTATCCGCGGCTGCGGATGGCCCACCACCTGGCCGAGCAAGTCCTCGCCCACGGCGCCCGCTCCGAGACGGCAGCGCCTCCCTACGCGCTCGCCTTCCACCTTGCGCAGGAACGCGCGGCCGACGGCGTCACCACCATGGAACGAGGCGTGGTCGGCGGGCCGTGGGGCGAGTAGCCGTACTTGAAACGTTCCCGGCTTCCCGGGAAAGCCGGGGAGCCAACCATGAGAATGAGAAGCGGAGTCAAGCAGTGTCTGATTTTGCGGAGTTCACGTTCCGAGCGCAGCCGGGTTTCGACGAAGCCGTAGCTCGGGAGATAGTCACCGGTTCGATTCCCGTCAGGACGATCGTCATGTACTGCTTCGACCCCCGGGCGGCCGGGGCCGCACAGGCGGTGGCCGATCACTTCGGCGACGAGGTCTACCCCGGTGAACTTCTCCTCAGTGAGACCGGCAGGAAGATCGGTTCCACGGCTACGGTGTTCCCTCTGATCGTCGGGGGCGGTCGCGCGGCGGACGCCCTACGCTCGATCACGGTCTCCCAACACCTCTTCGGAGTCGAGCGCGTTGTCGTCGTCCACCACTCCTTCTGCGGTGCCACCTCCTTCACCGCGGAGGGAATCACCTCCGCGTGGAAAGAAGAGCAGCACTCCGACATCTCGTCGTTGTACGACTGGGACGGCATCGCCATCACCGACTTCGAGAAGTCGCTCAACTACGACGTGAGCCTGATCCGCAACAGCCCGGGCACCCCGAAGCACGTGGAGATCTACGGCCTTTTCTACGACATCGATTCCGGCGAGCTGACCGAACTCGTCCGCGACGTTCCCGCCGAGGCCGCGTAGCAATCGGACGCTCAGGGCATGGCAGCGGGTACGTCGAGCGATATGACGGAGACGGCCAAGGCGAAGTGCCCGGTGGCGGCCAGGCACTTCGCCGCCGCTGCGCCCGGGGCGGACTGCCGCTGCACTTCGTGGAGCGCGAGCAGTCCGCAGAGCACGGCCGAATCGGCTGCCTCATCAAGGATCTGGTCCACGGTGAACTCACCTGTGCTCGCCAGCTCCTGGGCCCGTCTGACGGCCTGTGCCGGGGAGTCCGCCAGGTCGGCGAGGAAGTCGGCGCCGACGTCCGTCTGGGCCGGGTCCGCTTCCTTCTCGGTCGAGGCGCATCGCGCGGCGTCCCGGGCATGTGCCGCCTCCACCCGGGTACCGGCGGACCGGCAGAGGCCGACAAGCGGCCCGAGGTTCACAGCAACGTCGGGCCGTTCCGGCCGGGCCTCGGCGACCGGCCGGTACACCTCACCCGCCGCTTGTGCGCACTCCCCGATCAGTTCGGTGAGGGTGGCGAGCAGCCAGGCGTGCCGGCGAGGGCGTGCGGGCGGCTCCGCGCCGTTCGGTGCGGTCATCAGCGGAGCCTCAGCGCCTTCATGACCCGCAGGCTCAGGCTGATGAAAGCCGCGTACTGCTGATCGTCCATGCCCATCGCCGGAGCCAGCGGAAGGATCCGCTGCGTGGCGACGGTCTGTGGCTCCGTGTAGTTGAGGATGCCTTCGAGGCCGTGCCGGCGACCGAGCCCGGAGTCCTTCATGCCGCCCATCGGGGACCGGACGCTGCCATGGGCGGCCGTGTAGCCCTCGTTGATGTTCACGGTGCCGCTCTGCAGGCGGGTCGCGATGCGTTCGCCCCGCCGTGTGTCCTTCGTCCACACACTGGAGTTGAGGCCGTACGGCGTGGCGTTCACCTGCTCGATCGCCTCGTCCTCATCGGTGAAGCGGTACACCGACACGACCGGCCCGAACGTCTCCTCGGCATGGACGGCCATCGTGGGCTCCACGCCGTCCAGGACGGTGGGCTCGTAGAAGAAGGGGCCGATGTCAGGACGCTGCTTGCCGCCGGTGAGGACGGTGGCCCCCTCGGCGACGGCCTGGTCGACATGCCGGGACACCGTCTCCAGCTGGCGCCGGCCCGCCAGCGAACCCATGCCGACCCCGTAGTCCAGCGATGTGCCGAGGATGAGCGCTTTGGTGCGTTGGACGAATCGCTCCAGGAACGCGGGCGCGACCGACGAGTGGACGAAGATCCGCTCGGTCGACAGACACAACTGGCCGGCCGAGGAGAAGCTCGTGCGCACCGCACCCTCGGCCGCCTTGTCGATGTCCGCGCAGGTCCATCGCCTCGGCCTGCTTGTCCAAGAGGATGTCGTGAAATTTGAGCAGCACCGCCGCACGCCTGCGCACCGACAGCGAGGCCCACGCGCGCTGGGCCTCGCGGGCCCTGCCGAACGCCACCTCCACATCGTGCGGCGTCGCCTCGGGCAGCTCCACGATGATCTCACCCGTCATGGGGGTGCAACTCACGGTACGGCCGCTGCCCTCCACCCCTCGCGTGAGCCGAAACACCAGGTCAGAGGTGACCACGTCGGCCGCCGTCCGGCCACTGTGCGCGGCAACGGGGTTGTCGTCACCGGTAACGAGGTTGTTGATTCCGCCGTGCGAGGACATGCGTCTCATCCGTTCTGCGGGACTCGCGGGATGCCGTGAGCAACGGCCGCCAGGATTCTGGACCGCCCTGTCAGGAACCGTAGGAACTACTGGAACGGAATGTCAAGAATGGTCATGCGGCCCTGTACGCTGAGCGCCATGGGGCGCCCACCAGGATTCGACAAGGACAAGGTCGTACAGGCCGTCGAGCGACAGTTCCGCCGTACCGGATACGCCGGTACCAGCGTCGACGACATCGCCAAGGTCGGCGGCCTGGGCCGTGGCAGTCTCTACGCCGCCTTCGGCGACAAGAGCCAGCTGTATCTGCGGACGCTGGAGGCGTACTGCGACCGGACCGAGGCCGCGTGGGCTGCCGTGCTCGAAGGCCCTGACGACGCCGCGCTGGAACGGCTGCACGCCTACCTCGTGACGTCGGCGCGCATTGTGCACGACGACCCCGACGGGCTCGGTTGCATGGTGACCGGCTTCGTCGTCGAGGGGACCGACCACGACCCGCAGGCCGGTGCACGCGTCAGACAGGCCCTCGGGAGGATCGAGAGTTCGCTGACCGGGTGCGCGCAGGCCGCACAGCGTCATGGCGACCTCGATCCCGAGGCGGACACCCGGGAGATCAGTCACCTGCTCATGGCGGTGAACCGGGGCATGGAAGTACTGGCCAGGGCCGGATTCGACGTGGTCGCGCTGGAGCGCGTCGCCGATCAGGCATTCGGAGGGCTCCCGCTGACGGCACAGGCGCGGTCCCGGTCCCGGCAGGCGTCCCGCCCAGCCGTCTCCGACGTTTCCTGAGCCCCCCTGCCCGAAGGTCCGCAGTCCGCTCAGCGCTCTGCGGCGAATGACTCGACGTACGCCAGGGCCCCGTACAGCGCGTCGCGCAGCGGCGTGGAGTCGCCGGCCGCCTGGTCCAGCAGTGCTCCGCCCTGGAACGCGGCGGTGAGCAAGTGGGCGAGTGCGGCCGGGTCGGCCTCCGGCCGCAGTTCGCCGCGCTCGCGCATCATGCCCAGCCCGCGCCTGAACAGTTCCTGCCACCGCTCGAAGCCGTCGCCCACCGCATCCCGGTGGGAGGGCTCGGCCTTGACGACCTCGGCGGCCAGGGAGCCGAACGTGCACCCGCCGCGCACCATGTCCTGCGAGGCGATGTAGGAGTCGGCCCACCGTCGCAGGGCGGCGAAGCTGTCCAGTTCGCCCAGCTCGGGCACCTGGTGGCGGGCGACGATGCTGTCGGCCTGCCAGGCCAACACCGCGCGCACCAGGGACTCCTTGGTGGGAAAGTGGCGCGTCAGCTGTGAACCGCTGACCCCGGCCGCCTCGCGGATCTGCTCATTGTTGGTGTTCTGCGCGCCGTGCTCGTAGATCAGCTCGGCAGCCGCCCGGACGATGCGTTCGCGTGTGGCCAGGCCCTTGGCGGTCAGTTTCTGGCCCAGCGCTTCACTGGTGCTGGTCATAGTCCCCATCGTAACGCAAAAAAGGGCTTGACAGCCCATTTTGTGAGGTGTTCCCTGGAGGTGAATCAAAAAAGGGCTGCCAAGCCCATTCCTTTGGGAGGCGGACAGGATGTCCACACCGACTTCGGCGCAGGCGGCCGTGACGACACCGCGCACCGGCCGCGCGCCGCTCGTCGCCGAGGCGGGTCACCCGCGCCGCTGGAGCATCATGGCGGTGCTGGGGGCCGTCGCCTTCATGGCGCAGCTCGACTTCTTCGTCGTCAACGTCGCCCTCGACGGAATCGGGCAGTCCTTCCCCGGCACGAGCGTCGCGGGCGTGTCGTGGGTGCTGTCGGCCTACGCGATCGTCTTCGCCGCCGTGCTCGTGCCCGCGGGCCGGATCGCGGACCAGTGGGGCCGCAAGAAGATGCTGCTGTCCGGAGTGGCGCTCTTCACCCTCACCTCCGCCGTCGCGGCCTCAGCACCGAGTCTCGGCGTCCTGATCGCTGCCCGGGCTGTCCAGGCCGTCGGCTCGGCGATGATCGTGCCGACCTCGCTCGGCCTGCTCTACCCGAGCTTCCCCAAGCGCCAGCACACCCTGGTGGTCGGCCTGTGGGCGGGCGTGGGCGCGATCGCGGCGTCGGCGGGCCCGCCCGTCGGCGGTCTGCTCGTCACCCTCGACTGGCGGTGGATCTTCCTGATCAACGTCCCCGTCGGCATCGCCACCCTCCTCGCCGGCGCGCTGCTCCTGCCCGAGGTGCGCCAGCCCAAGGGCGCCGCCGTGCCGGACCTGGCTTCCACCCTCGCGCTGCTGCTGGCCGTGAGCCTGCTGGTGCTCGCCACCGTCCAGGGACCGGGGTGGGGCTGGACGGACATCCGCACCGTGGCCCTGTTCGCCGCAGCCGCCCTGGCCGCCGCCTCGACCATCGAACGCACCCTACGCGCCAAGGCACCGGTGATCGAGAAGCAGCTCTTCACCGGCAGGCCGTTCACCGCCGCCACCGTGGCCCTGTTCCTGTTCTCCGCCGGCTTCGCCATCGTCCTGCTCAGCACCGCGCTGTTCATGCAGGAGGTCTGGCACTTCAGCCCGCTGCGCGCAGGCGTCTCCATCGCCCCGGCCCCCCTGGCCTCGATCGCCTTCGCGATGAACGCCGGACCCATCCAGAGCCGCTTCGGACGCACCGCCCCCGCCCTGACCGGCGCCCTGGCCATGGCACTCGCCGCCGGCTACTGGCTCACAACCGTGCACACCACCCCCGCCTACTGGGGCGCCATGTTCCCGGGCCTGATCCTGGTCGGCCTGGCCGGCGGGCTCGCCTGGGCGCCGCTGTTCGCCGCGGCCGGCACCCTCGCACCCGAACGCGCCACCACCGGCAGCGCCGTACTCAACATGAGCCGGCAGATCGGCAGCGCCGTGGGCGTGGCCCTGCTCGTCGCCCTCACCCCCCAGGCCACGACCACCGGGTTCGACCACGCCTGGTCCGTTCAGGCCGGAGCCGGAATCGCCGCGGCCACCGCGCTGCTCGCCCTCCGGCCCCGCCGCACACCCTGACCACCGGGCCATGGGCCCCTCGGGCCAGGCCCGCAACCACGGCGTCCTGCCGGACGGGCATCGCACCGCCCCTCACCCATCTCGTGCGACACCCGCTCAATGGACTGACGCTGGAGTTCCCGCCAGCTCCCACTCAAGAACCAGCTCTTTCCAAAGAAACGGAGATCAACACCATGGAACGCAACCTGCTCGTGATCGGGGCCACCGGCAAGACCGGCGGGCACACCACCGAACTCCTGATCCGGCGCGGCCACCACGTCCGGACACTCGTCCGCCGCCTCGACGGCCGCGCCGAGCGGCTCGCCGCCCTCGGGGCGGAGGTCGCGGAAGGCGACGTTCTCGACCTCGACTCCCTGGCCCAGGCCACCGAGGGGATCGACGCCCTGTACTTCGCCTATCCGATCGCCCCCGGCCTGATGGACGCCACCGCGAACGTGGCCCAGGCGGCGGAGGAGAACGGGGTCCAGGCGATCGTGAACATGTCGCAGGTGTCCGCCCGCCGCCACACCGCCAGCAACGCGGCCCGTCAGCACTGGGTCGCCGAACGGGTCCTGGACCATTCCCCGGTCGCCGTCACCCACATCCGCCCGACCTTCTTCGCCCAGTGGCTGATCGACACCTGGGCCGACGGAACCGGCGAACTGCGCCTGCCGTTCGCCGACGGACGCCACGCCCCCATCGCGGAGAGCGACCAGGCCAAGGTGATCGCAGCCATCCTGGAAGACCCCGCCCCGCACGCCGGTCAGATCTACCCGCTGTACGGAGCGGAGGAGCTCAACCACTACGAGATCGCCGAGAAGATGTCGAAGACGCTGGGCCGCGAGGTCACCTACGTGCCCATCGAACTCGACGAGTTCGCCGCCATCCTGCACGGCCGCGGCGCACCGGACCACCTCGTCCAGCACCTGCTCGCCGTAGCCGTCGACTACCGCAACGGTGTCTTCGCCGGTACCAACGACCTGGTCAGGACGATCGGCGGGAACGACCCCCTCGACGTCGAGGGCTTCATCGCACAGAACCGCGCGGCCTTCGACCTCCCCACCGCCTGATCACGGGAGAAAACAATGAGCGTCTGGTTCATCACCGGATCGTCCCGGGGCTTCGGCCTCGAAATCACCCGCGCTGCCCTCGCCGCCGGCCACCAGGTGGTCGCGACAGCACGCAAGACCGACCTCGTCCACGAGCGGTTTCCCGACGCCGACGACACACTGTTCACGGTGCCCCTCGACGTGACCGACCCGCAGAGCATCCAAGCCGCCGTCGACGCGGCGGTCGAACGGTTCGGAAGGATCGACGTCCTGGTCAACAACGCCGGCACCGGTCTGCTCGCCGCCGTGGAAGAGTCCGACGACGCCGCGGTACGCGCGGTGTACGAGACCAACGTGTTCGGCCCACTTGCCGTCCAACGCGCCGTGCTGCCGGTACTGCGGCGTCAGCGCTCCGGCCACGTGATCAACATCAGTTCCATCGTGGGTTTCGCCACCGCGCCGGGCTGGGGCATCTACGCCTCCACGAAGTTCGCCGTCGAGGGCTTCACCGAGACCCTCCGCACCGAACTGGCACCCCTGGGCGTGCACGTCACGCTCGTGGAACCGGGCTTCTTCCGCACCGACTTCCTCGACCCGGCCAGCCTGCGCACCGGCCCGGACACCATCGACGACTACGCGCCCACCGTCGGCGCGATGCGTACAGCCGCCGCGAGCCTGAACCACGCCCAGCCCGGCGACCCGGTCAAGGCCGCGCGGGCCATCGTCGAGATGACCGTCGCCCCCGAGCCGCCCCTGCGCCTCCCGCTCGGAGCCGACACCCTGCAAGCCTTCGACGCCAAGCTGGAGACCTTCCGCATGGAGATGGACGCCTGGCGGCACGTCGCCCTCTCCACCGACCACGACTAGAACGACACCGTTGAACCCGCCCATGACTGGAAGAACGTTCCCGTGACCGCACATCAACCGTCCGCCATAGCAAGGCATTACCGGCAAGGCGACCTGCGCCAGAAGATCGACGGAGCGCTCGACCGCCTCTACCCGGGGCGTACCACGCTCACCACCGACGACCTGCACGGCGTGGACGAGTTCCACATCGGTGGCCACCCGGCGACGCGACAGCCGGCCGAGCATCTGGAGCTGAGCGCGGGCCTGCGCGTCCTTGACGTGGGAAGCGGCCCGGGCGGTCCGGCCCGGCATCTGGCCCAGCACGCAGGCGCCGTTGTTACCGGCGTGGACCTGACCGAAGAGTACGTCGACGGAGCCTCCCCCTGAGCCCTGGGCCATTCACGCAGGCCGACGGCACTTCAACACGCAGAACTTGACAGGGAACACACCCGGTCGGTGTAGAGCTTCGTCGCCAGCTGGACGCCGCAGCCTCCGAGCAGCAGCCCGCACCAGAACGTGTCGTGCTCGTGCCGTCGGCGGAAGGCGTCCAGCTCGATCGCCTCCAGCGGCAGAATCAACGGCTCCTCCGAGTCCGCACTACCCAGGACCGCGGTCTGAATCTGCCGC
Organism: Streptomyces sp. NPDC111507; assembly: GCF_055638955.1. Classification (NCBI taxonomy): domain Bacteria; kingdom Bacillati; phylum Actinomycetota; class Actinomycetes; order Kitasatosporales; family Streptomycetaceae; genus Streptomyces; species Streptomyces sp. NPDC111507. The sequence goes on from NZ_JBVKBU010000024.1 coordinate 68,486, forward strand.
CTGTCACCCCGCACCAACCCCCACCTTTCGCCCCAACTCATCGTGCCACCAGCGGCGTTCACGTTCCAGATCGGCTCAAGCCTCCGCCGGACCCGTGCCGTTGGGCGCAGTGAGGCAGGTTGAGGAGCTGCGGCCGTCGTGGCGGTCTGCTGGGTGCGTTCCGCACGGGCACGGCGTACCGCCATGACGGCACGGCGGCGGTCGACCTGCGGCGCTCGGCCCTAGTACGCACTGGAGTCTCATTGCAGCTCCGCTGCGCCGTTCGGCAGCGTGGCCCGTGTTCCGACACGCGGGCGAGGTACGCGGACACGGCGTTGGTCGGGAAGTGTTCGGTGCCGAGGACTGGGGCCGTTCCCTGGATACGGATAGCGAGGTCGGTCATGCCACGGAGCGGAGTGAGGTCGACGGGTCTGTCTGGGGAAAATGCCCAAACGGTCAGTTTTCGGAGGCCGGGCAGTTTGGTGGGAAGGAGTGAGAGGTCGTCACCGTCGCGCCAGGACCCCCGCCAGAGTTCGTTGACCTGAGGGGCGGGCGGAAGTTCTTCCAGCATGGAGAGGCATGCGTCCCCCAGCAGGATGAGGTCTTCTAGCTCCAGCAGCTTGGCTGCATGGGACAGCCCGCCGATGGGGCCAGACAGGTCCAGTCTTCTGAGGTTGGGCCAACGGGCGATGCCGTCCAGTGTGAGGCTTCTGCATGTGGCTGTCCCGAGGTCCAGCGTGGTGAGGTCTGCGCTGACGGGTAAGGCGCCGACGTTTGGGTGCGGCAGCTCCATGTCGAGACTCAAGGACTGGAGTCGGTTCAGCGCCTGGAGATCATCAATACGTACGGCGTCGCAGTCGGCCAGCTCAAGCGTGACGAGCGATGAGAGATCGGCGAGAAGCGCCAAATCCACGATGTTCGGGCATTTGAAGAGGCCGAGCCGCACCAGCGCCGTGTAGGGGCGTAGGAAGTCCAGCTCGCGCAGCTCAAAGTTGCGATTGATATTCAAATAATGCAAATCCTGCGGACCTAACGGGGCCATCATCTCTTCAGTAGTGAAGTTTCCGAGGAAGCCCACTTGACCAGTATGCAAGCTGTGCAGCTCAGCCAGCTGTTCGGACGAGCGGACAGTCACGGGGAAATCACACGGGATGTGGGCAAGCACTTCGCGGGCGTAGTCGTGGGAGTCGAAGTTGTCCCAGGCGTTCGTTAGAGCCCACCGCGCTTGGGTGTTGGTGCGGAACTTCTTGATCACCGTAAGGGCGGCGTCGCCGCCGATGATTGCCGCTGTACGGATGACGGCTTCCGCTTCGTCGTCTTCTAGGCGGTCAGGGCCCGGAAGGAGCCCGAGGATGACTGGGCCGACCGCCGCAAGAGCCGAGGCTTCCTCTTCGCTTCGTGGGGGCACGAGCGCGGCGGCGCGTTGCTCAACTTCCTGGCGTACGCCGGGATCGATTTCCGTGGCGTGTTCGAGGCAGGCGGCAGCGAGCAAATGCAAGCGGGCGCGGTGCCTGAGAGCGCGGTCGCCGCGGGTGATGAGGCGGCGAAGCAGGGTGACGCGTTCATGGGGGCGGGCGTGGGCGACGGCCATGCGCAGGACGTCTTCCCATTGGTCATCTTCGCGCACGGGCTGAGCGCTGGCCCCGCAGCACCAATCCGCACCTGATCGTCACGCAGGTCACCGCGGTCGACCCCAACGGCCCTCCGATGTCCAAGGACGGGCTGCGGTTGGTGTTCAGAAAGCTCGGAATCCAGCCCCGGAGGCTTCGCATCGACCGGCTGCTCGATGAGGCACACGAAACTGCCGACCCCGTGCACCTGATGCGCGTCTTCGGGATCTCCGACACGACCGCACTGAAGTACGTCAGAGCAGCCCACCCCCACCGATTCGGGCCAGAGCCCACCCAAGCCTGATCGGCAGTCCCGAACCCGGGGTACAGAACTGGCGACCTCGCGGAGTCGCGTATTCCTCAGCGTGTGAGGGGGTGTCGCCGAGGTGAGCCCAGAAGCCGCCAATAGGGCTGCCGGGAAGAACGCTGTCAGTCACCAGCCGCAAACGGCGTGCATCTTTGATGAAGAGGTCCGCATGAGCAGCGGCGTCCCGGCATGATCTGCGCCATGAGGCGGCCGTGGATGCGGATGGGCGAGCCGGTGGCCGACCACCGGACAGTCAGCTCTGGACCGGATACGGAGCCGGAACGGAGAGCGGGATCACCTGCGGCCCCACAGAGCGCGGACCAGCTCCGCAAGGGCGCGGATCACCACCGCCAGGGCTTTCAGCACCTGCTCGCGGTCGCGCGCAGCCGTACCTTCCAATGCCTGGTGGACGACCAGTACGACCATGGCCGCCATGACCGTCAAACCGGCCGCCAGGACCCACCCCGCGCTGCCCATGAGCAACCTCCGTCCGCTCTGTGTGCACCCCCGGTCGGACGACCAGGTACGGAGGAAGTTCAGCCCGCCGGCACCGATGGGGCGTACCTGACCGGACTGCACCGGACCCGCGTTCGCGACGGCCAGGTCACGAACGTGCCTGTCGCCGCGTCGGCGGAGGCATCCGGATGCCGTATCGCCTTGGAAGAGACGGGATTGTGACCGAGGAAACGCAACTCGGCGCTGGCCGAAGGTTCCTGATGACTGAGCTCAAAACGCTGTGGGACAGATGCGGGCTGTCGCAGTCGGACGCGATCAGGAAAGCCAACCGTCGCCTGCGCGCCGGCGAAGCTCTGAAGCCCCAAACGGTCAGCGACTGGCTGGCGGGAACCCCCGCCGCGAAATTCGAGCAGCTGTGGGCGCTGGTTGAGGTGTTCCTCGTTGCCTGCGAACACCGCCTGGACCGCGCAGATCTGGACAGGAAGATCAAGGAGCATCGGGCTGCGCTCAAAGCCTCCGGCCCGGCTGTCGACAAGGCCGAAGCCCAAGCCGCGATGCGGAACCTCCAGAACGCCGACGTGGAGTGGAGGGTCGCCGAGGCGCGGTGGAAGGCCCTGTGGGAGGTCGCCCGCAGCGATCCCGCACCAGGGCCCGATCCGCAGCTGGGCGCCTACCTCAAAGCCGCTTCGCGCGCTGCCGGCCTCTCCCCCTACCCCGGCCTCAGCGATGATCCCGCCTCATCCCTGCTGGGCGAGATGTACGTCCACCAACGTGCCAAGGCCCAGTCGGCACGCACCTCGGCCCAGACCAGCCAACTCGTGCCCGCCCAGGACGTCTTCGCGGGCGAGGATCGCATTCGGGTCCTTCTGGCCGGCGCGGGCATGGGCAAGTCGACCCTGCTGCGCCGCCACCTCGCCGACTCGGCCGACCACTTGCTGAGGAGCAGAAGGAGCAGCCGCGCCCACGCGGCGGTCCCGGTCCTGGTACGCGCCACCGACCTGGTCGGCGTCCCTGTCCTGGCCCAGGCGCTCGCAGCCGCCGCGACGACGGAAATCGGCCGCTTCGGGCTGCGCCAAGCACTTTCCGAAGACTTGTTCGATCACTATCCACGCCCTCAGATGCCCTGGTTGGTGATGGTCGATGGCCTCGACGAGGTCCCTGACCACGCGACCCGCGTCGCACTGCTGGATCAGCTGGCCCGGGAGGCCACGACGAAGCCGTTCGTGTACCGCTTCGTGGTGGCGACCCGACCTCTGCCCGACCAGGAACTCGACCGGCTGGGTCCCACCACCGTGCGGTTCGAACTCCAACCGTTCGCTTCGGCTGAACTGCGCGCATACGCCCAGGGATGTTTCAGCGGCCTACTCGACGCAGGCCACCACGTCACGGAGTTCGTAGTCGGTCTCACACGCTCCGGCCTGCACAGCTTGGCCTGCACCCCGCTGATGGCCTCTATGCTGTGCCGCCTCTATGTGACCAATCCAGCCAGGCCCCTGCCTGAAGGCCGCACCGGCGCCTACGAATCGTTCGTCAGACTGCTCTACGAGGAAAACACCCACAAGAACATCCGTGGCACCCACGACAGGGCGATCGCTCTCCTGAAGGATCGCCACCAGATACCTCAAGATCTCCAGGCCGCCGAACAGGCCGCCGAACAGGTACGCAACCGCCTGCCGGAACTGATCGACCTACTCGCGTACGCAAGGATCAGCGGGAACACTGCCCCAGCCGTCGAGGTCCTGGCCCCGCACCTACACATCCAGCGCCCCCGCAAGATCAAGGAATCGCTCTGGAAGGCGTTCCTGGGCAACCTCCTGCGCCCCACTGGCCTGTTGGTCGAACGCGCTGGCGACTTCGAGTTCCTCCACCAGACCCTGCTCGAGTACCACGCGGCCCGCCATGCCACCCGCGACAAACAGGCCCGCGACCAACTTCTCGACGCCCTGTTCCCCCTCCGCCGCACTCCCGCCCGCAGCCGCTGGCAAGCGCCCGACCTGGACCCGTCCTACCTCGGCTTCCTCCTCGATGGACTCCTCACCCCCCAGGACGACACAGCGGCCGACACCGGTCAGGCGCTTGAATACCTGCTCGCGCCGGGAGGACACGCCGCCTACCTGTTCCTCACCACCCAGCTCAACCTGAGCACCAACCTCCCTCCACACACCGCTGCCGGCCAACTCACCAGCCTCATCAGCACCACCCTCATCGACGACTACGCCCGCGTGGAGGCAGCCGCAACGCTGGCCCGGATGGACGGCTACCAGCACGAGGGCACCAGCATGCTCGCCGCCTTCGCCGACGACGCCCTGCTGGAAACCCACCACCGCATCCATGCCGCCGGGAGCCTAGCCGGGTTGGACGGGCACCGAGCGCGGGGCGTCAGACTGCTCGCCGCCTTCGCTAACGATCCCAACCTCTACGGCCACGACCGCATATACGCCGCAACTGACCTAGCCGAGCTGGACGAGTACCGTGAAGAGGCCGCTGGACTACTCGCCACTCTTACCACCAACCCCGCCCTCGACTACTGGGACCGCTTGGAGGCGGCCGCGACCCTGGCCTGGCTGGACGGCCATCGGGGAGAGAGCGCCGAACTGCTCGCCGCCATTGCCAACGACTCCACCATCGACAGCTACCACCGCATGCAGGCCGCCAGGACGTTGGTCGAGCTGGCCGGACATCAGGGAGAGGCCGCCGGACCCCTCGCTGCTGCCGCAGCCGACGCCACCTTGGCCGACGCCCACCGCGTGACGGCCGCCGAGATTCTCGCCGGGTTGGACGGGTATCGGGCGAAGGGCACCGGGCTGCTCGCGGCCTTCGCCGACGGTCCTGGTCTGGGCAGCTATGCCCGGGTGCAGGCTGCCGAAGCCCTGGCCAAACTGGGCGAAGAACGCGCCGCAGGGTTGCTCGCCTCCTTCGCTGACAAGCACACCAACGAAGGCTTCCACCGTGTCCTGGCCGCCGAGGCCCTGGCCGGGCTGGACGGGCACCGGGCGGAAGGCGCCGAACTGCTCGTTGCCCTCGCCGACGGCCCCATCCTTGACACCCGCGACCGTGTGACGGCCGCTCAGAGCCTCGCGGACAGGGTGCTCGCCCACGAATTCACCGAGTTGGAGGGATACCGAGAGGAGGCCGTCGCACTCCTCGTCGCCCTCGCTAGCGATTCTGCCCTCGACGACCGCGAACGTGTCAGGGCAGCCTGGAACCTGGCCAGGTTCGGTGACGGACGCGCCGCAGGGTTGCTCACCGCTTTCGTCAAGAACCCGTTCCTAGACGGCTACCAGCGTGTAGGAGCCGCCACGTCCCTCGCCGGCATGGACGGGCACCGGGAGGAGGCCGTCGAGCTGCTCGTCGCGTTCGCCGACGACCCGGACAGCGATATCTGTGTGGAGGCAGCCCAGGCCCTGACCGACCTCAGCGCAGGACGGGACGGCTGACGCATCCGCAGCTCACGCTTGACCACCAACCGAAGAACACTTACGCGAGGTCGCCAGTTTCACACCCCAACCCGTCGGCTACTTTGCCAGCGGGCGCCACGTCCCCCTCCGGTTCCCCGCGATTCCACCCCGAGAATCCGCGAACCCGTCGGCTTGAGGTCGTCGGTGACTCGATGATCGAGGCCGCCATCTGCGACGGGGACTGGGTGACGGTCCGGCGCCAGCCAGTCGCGGAGAACGGTGACATCGTGGCCGCGCTGCTGGACGGCGAGGCCACGGTGAAGCGGTTCAAGATCACCCACAGCCCCCGAGGCGCAAAGGCAGGCACCGGGATCATGCGCGGGCATCATCCGACTCCTCTCCCTCCCCCGTTTCCTCGGTTTTCCGGGCCGCCGCGTCGATCGCGGTGAGGGGCCTGCTTACCTGATTTCGGTCCGTGGTGTAGCAGAAGTTGGGCAGGGACGCGATGGGGAACTGCGGTAGCGCTCCGTCTCCAGGCGCTGGTCCATTACGGCCGCCACACCCCGGTCCCCCGTGGCCCGTACGAGACGGCAGGCGACGTGGGCCATCAGCAGCGCCGCGTGAATCGCGGCGACGGCCATGAAGCCATTGCCGCCGTTGTCCTCTGGCGGTTGCCCCACGGCGGAATCAGCGGTGCGGCGGCCGCGCGTCACGGGTGATCCGCAACCGCATCGCTTGCCACAGTTCACCGGCACCGCGGCTGCTGTCTGGGCGGTCGGTGTGACTGACCGGACAGCACGAGTTGTGGGCGACCTTGGCGCTGCCGTAGTCGCGGTGATGCGCGCCCGGCCAGGCGATGCCGCTGACGAGATGGAAGAGTTCCGGCTGCGCGAAGAGACGTGCCGGGAAGTCGCCGGGGATCAGTGCCACCCAGGCGCCTTCTTCTTCGGGATCGCCCCCGACCGTGACCACGGGACGCCAAGACTTTCCGTACTGGGTGGCACTGCCGAAATCCAGCGTCCGGTGCCGGTGGGTGGGCAGACCACACTCCGGGCAAGGCACCGTGATCCGGCGTCCCCACCCCGGCACGGCCACCGCCTCCCCGGCAGGGACGGGCGAAGAGTGAGAGGCGGGCACATCGTCAGGAAGTGGCAGCGCGTCCACCGGAGGTCGCCTTCCAGGAGAAGGAAAGAGGTGCTGCGAGTGCGTCAATGATGCCCGCAGGCAGGGGCGTTCGTCGCGTCGAGCGTAGAGAATCCGACCAGCCGATCCTGTGCGACATACGCGCCTGCGGCCACCATCTATGTGGGGTGGGGGTAGGGTGCGCGGACCTCGATCCCCTCCCCTGCATCTTCGGCTCAGAATCGCGGTCTGAACCTGGACCGTTCCGGCGCTGTAGGGATCCGGAAAGGTCGAGGAGCACGACCTGTGGTGTCGCGGTACTCCAGCATTCGTGGCAGGGCTCAGGCTCTCGTATTTGAGCAGTGAGCCAGACCGCAGCCCCGATGTCGGTTGTCGATGCGGCTTTGCCCATCGCCGTCGACGGCTGTCGACTCTCGCCTTGCCCCGCTCCATGAAGCCTGGCCCCCGCTCAGCGGGGTGGATCGACCAGGCGACGGACGGTCATTTCCGCGTCGCCTGCCCGAGTCGCGAGCCACACCGATCCGTCAAAACAGCTCAGGGCGGCGGGACCGGTTCCCGGCAGTGGAGCACCCAGTATCTCGCCGCTGACGGCGTCCCATAGGCGGATCGGACCATCGTGCGGAGCGATGAACAGCACGCCGCCGCCTGCTGCGGTGGCGCAGGCCAGGAAGGTTTCCGGGCCTGGTCGCATGAGCGGGCCGATGGGTTCGCCGGTGACCGCGTCCCAGCGCGACAGAGTGCCGTTCATGTCGAGGGAGGCGAGCATGATGCGCCCGTCGTTCAGGGCGAGGGAGACCAACTGCATGTTGTAGTCACCGGGCCCGTGGATGGGGTTTCCGTACGGTTGGCCGGATGCAGCGTTCCAGCGGAGGATGCGGCCTCCCTCGTCCTCCGAGGCGATCAGCGCAGTGCCGTCGGGCAGTGTGATGGCTGTGATGGCCTTGACGCAGGTGGTGTGGCCGACCAGCGGCGGGCCCAGGGGCTCGCCTGTCGCCGCGTCCCATCGGTACACCCGAAAACCGCAATGGCCGGCCCCGGCGATGAACGCGCGGCCGTCCGGCAGGAGCCCGGTGGCCACGTCCCAGATGGTGTCATCGGCGGCCATCTCGTACCCATCCAGCTCCGCGCCGGTCAGCGCGTCGAGCCGCAGGACGCCGTCCTCCGTGGCCACCGCGACCACCGGGGTGCCGCCCGGCGGTGAGGCGACCGCGAGCGCATTGGCAGACCATGCATCAACCGAACACCACAGCATTCGGCCGGTGAACATGTCCCAGCGGCGGATCTCCTGGCCTTCGCCCGATGAGAGCAGCACCACCTGCCCCGACCGGACCCGCGCCAACGTCGGCCAAAGGATGCGCCCTGGCTCGGAAGTGAACGTCGTCACTCGTGCCGAGCGCATGCCCTGCCGCATCACACCTCCGCGCTGCCTGCCGACTGACCAATGGTCAACTTGACCCGGCCGTGAACGGCCGGGCTTGGAGGTAGGGCACCACTGGCTGTGGTGTGGCCTCCTCCGTCCAGACACCTAGAAAGGTGCTGGGACGCGTGACTCACGCCCCGCAATCCACACAGCCTCACCGCGAGCGGCGATGTTGTGGGAAGCATTCCGGTCGGCGTGGGCAACGACCCCGCACTTCCGGCAGATGAAAAGCCCCTGGTCGACACGGTTGCGTTTGTCGATGTGGCCGCACTCGGCGCATGTCTGCGACGTGTACGCGGGATCAACGAAGACCAGGGGCACGCCGGCCCGCTTGGCCTTGTAGACGATGAAGTCTCCGAGCTGGGCAAAGGCCCAGGAGTGGAGCGTGACCCGCTGGGGCTTGCGGAGCCGTACCCTCTGCCGGATTCCCTTGAGTTCTTCCAGGGAGATCCCGGCCGAGGTGCGTTCAGCCTCGGTCACGATCGTCTTGGCGATGATGTGGTTGGTGTTCTTGACGTGCCGCTGTTCGCGGCGGGAGCGCTCCTTCAACCGGCGTTTGGCGGACTGGGTGCGCTTCTTCTGGAGCTTGGCCCGCAGGGCAAGCTGACAATTGCGGTAGCGGCCCAGACCGCGCCCGGCGGCCTGGTAGCCGGTGGACGTGGTGGCGATGTTGGCGATGCCGAGGTCCACGCCGATGAAGCCGTCCGGTTCGTACGTCTCGGCCTCGGGAACCTCGCACACGGCGATCAGGTAGAACACGCCGTCACGCTCGATCAGGTCCGATTCGCCCTTGCGGTACTCCCGTAAAGTCTTCAGCGCGTCCGGTGAGCAGGCGAAGCGGACGTTCTTGAGGCGCCCGGCGGTGGTCCAGATGGAGACGGTCTGCGCGTCGTACTGCCAGGACAAGCACCGGTCGTCAAACGGGTGCGCGGCCTCAGGGCGGAAGGCGACCGGCTTGTACTCGGCCTTCTTCCGGCGCTTGGAGCCGGGCTTGCCGAGGTTTTCCGCCCGCAGGTTCGCCCGCAGCGTGGTGTAGGCGTCCACGACTTTCCTGATCGTGTGCTGCGCGGCCTGCGCTCCGAGACCGGCCGCTTTCAACTCGGCGTAGGTGTGCTTGCGCAGCTCGTACTCGCGCGGCACACCACGGGCGAAAGCCACCCCGGACACCCAGTTGGCCCGGTCATTGACCGTGTGCAAGGTCGCGCCGACAGCGGAAGCCTGCGCGGCATCCGGCGCCAGTTTGACCTGCACGACGATCTTCATGTGGGTCATCGTACTCAGGTGGTCTATGTCACCACGATGGGAACCAAACCCCAATATCTGCAGGGGCCGCACGGTCGTCTGCACCCTCCATGCTCACTTGGTCTTCACTCCGAAGTACCGGCGCGGGCCGTTCACCGACGAGATCCTGCGACGCTGCGAGGAAGTCATGCGAGCCTTCTGCGCCGACTTCGAAACCGAACTGGTCGAGTTCAACGGCGAGAAGGATCACGTCCACCTCCTCGTGCACTACCCACCCAAAGTCGCCATCTCCCGGCTGGTCGGCTCCGTACCCGTTTTCCCCGAACCACCTAGGGTTCCTACTGTTATAGGGCAGCACGTTGGCAGTGGGCCTACGCACATCGGAGCAGCATCTGTACAGCGCGCAACGCAGCATAACGGCATGTATGCATTGTTAGAATGCTGAGTGGGGTCGATGAGATGCGGTCGCCTCGTCGGGGGAATTTCAGCATGATCTAGCGCGGAACCCCGGGTGTTCACGCCCGGGAGGAAGCGCTTGTGTGGACTGCTCTGACCCGCGCGCGTGCGTGGGTCTGCACTGTTTTGGCCTCAGCTGTCTACTGCGGGCGCTTCTGGTTCTCGGTGTACTCCTTGATGATGCTCAGCGGGGCGCCGCCGCAGCTCGCCGCGAAGTACGAGGGTGACCAGAAGTGCGCGCCCCACAGGTACTTGCGGATGTGGTCGGGGTACTCCTGGCGGAGTCTGCGGGCGGAGACGCCCGGAATGACGTGTGGCGGTAGGGGCCGACCATGCGCGTGGAGATAGAGAACGCTGCAGCTGGCTTCTCAGCTGCCAAGGTCTCCTTGGCGGACTCGTTTACCCGCTGGCGCGAGGGGATCATTACCTCGTCGGCAGTCCCCAGCCGCTACGACGATTTAGCGTGCATTTCCGCGGAACGAGAATCCACCTCACCAAAGAAATCGAACCATTCAGATGGGACCAGGGAAGATGAATGACGTCAACCCGTCTTCCGAGGATCTGGCGATCGTTGAGCAGATGAACAATGACTACGTCCAGTCGGATCAGCACAACGACGTCAAGCGCTTCAGTGAGTTCCTCGCCGAGGACTTTATGGTGCAGACTCCGGGCCACGCGGAACCGTGCCGAGTTCTTGGAGTACATAGCTAAGCCACGTCCTTTCAAGGATCTTTCGGTACATGACGTCAAGATCCGAATCCTCGGTGACGTTGCGCTAATCCACGGCCGCAGCACGTACACCGTGCTCGCTGATGGATCTGAGCAAGAAGCCCTGTACACGGACACGTATCAGAAGCGTGGGGGGACCTGGGTCTGCGTGTCAGCCTCGGCGATCGCGCCGGGCACCTGATCGCCGCCGGGCAGTGGCAGCCACCTCAGCTCACGGCATCGATGAGATGAAGAGCACCCGCGACAGCTGGTAGCGCGGTCCGAACCTGACGCAATTCGGGGTGCTGTCGCCGGGGCTGTCCCGCGACGACACCCCGTCACCTCGGCTTGCGTGAGATGTCGTCCGCGGCTTCACTGCATGCGGATGATCGTCTTTCCGTTGACTTTCTGGGCCGGGTTGAAGGCGGCGACAGCGTCGTCGAGGTTCGCGACCTGGCCGATATGCGTCCGCAGACGTCCCTCCCGTACCCGCAGGGCGATCTCGCCCAGCTGGGCGCGGTCGGAGACGACAACGAAGTCGACCGCCAGGCCGTCGGCCGGCCGCACCTCCGGCGGGCCGGTGACGGTGACGAATGTTCCTCCACCTCGCACCAGCCGGGCCGATCGAGCGCCGATGTCGCCGCCGAATACGTCGAAGACGAAGTCGACTCCGCCGACGTCTTCCAGCATGTCGTTGTCGAGGTCGACGAACTCGTGCGCGCCGAAGTCGAGTGCGCTCTGGTGGTGGGCGGCGCGTCCGGTGCCGATGACGTGCGCACCGGCCTCTCGCGCGAGCTGAGCCACCATCGATCCGACCGCGCCGGCGGCGCCGTGCACGAGCACGCTCTGCCCCACCGAGAGGTGCCCGTGCTCGAACAGTCCCTGCCAGGCAGTCAGGCCCGTCATCGCGACGCTCGCGCCGACCGTGAAGTCGATGTCGCGGGCAGCGGCGCGAGGTTGCGCGCCTCGACGACGACGTACTGCGCGAGGGTGCCGTCGCGGGTCCAGTCCGTGATGCCGAACACGCGCTGCCCGACCGACAGCCCTGCCGTTCCATAGGTGAGAGAGGTGACCACGCCGGCCACCTCGTGTCCGGGGATCGAGGGCGTCCGATTCCGGCCGAGGCGATCGACCCAGGTCGAGGGCCACTCCAGCTCGTCCCCGGTGAAACCCGACGCATGAACTTCGACGACGACGTCGCCGTAGTTCGCGCCGTCAAGGCTGGCGAGGCGCGCCGTCTCCGGATCGGGTCGTTCAGCCAGCGTCATCCCGGCGGTTCCGGCGTCGGGGTCAGTGACCACGATCGCTTTCATTTGTGTTTCCTCCTTCTGTACAAGGTCTGTCCGTTCCCGTCGCGAGGTGGACAGGAACGGTGTGCGTGCCGGGCGCCACAACGTGTTCGGCCGGTTGGGCAGGGTCGCCGCGGCCGTGGCGCAGACCCTGCAGGGTCACGTTCGCGTCGATGGGAAAGCCCGGCTGCCACTGCAGGCAGTGGTTGGGAGGCCGCTCGCCTCGCTGGTCCGATCTCGTGATGAGTTTCGCCGGTATCGCCACCCACTCAGTCGCGTGCGTAGCTGCTCCGGCCCGCCGCTGCTCACTGCTGCCCGGCGCTAGTGGGCAGCGGGTGCAGGGACGGCTCCGTTTCGGTCGGCGCGGACGGTAGATGGGACGCGTCCAAGTGCCGTCACTGCATGGCCACGCCGATGCGCAGTCTCGCGGCTCGTGCCCCGCGCGCACCGTGTCCCACCATCGGGATCGGTCGGTGGCAGGGCGCATCATGCTGGCATGAGCACGATCTTCTTACCGCCGGCCCGTCCGGCAACCACTCGGGTGAATGCGGCAGGGTCCTTCGCTGAGCGGCAGGGGTTCTGGTGCGAGTTTCAAGGTTCCCGCGGCGGCCTGCTCCGCCAGCTGGGCAAGCTGCGCGGCGTTGGGCTCGATGTAGAGGTCCCAACTCGTGATGCCTCGTTCCTCCGGAGGCGCGTCCGAGGTCAGGGAGCACAGCCGGCCGCCGTCACGCACCAAAGGCAGGGCTGCGGCCGCCGTGCCGGTGGCGATGATGAGGGCGGCGTCGAACCCGCCGCGTACCTCGGTCGACCAGTTCGGGTCGTGGTAGTCGACGACCTCCATCGCTCCCAGACCGAGCAGGCGCTCTGCGGCGGTAGCAGACGCGGTCGCGGTTACCTCGATGCCCTGGGCCGCGGCGAGTTGGACGGCCAGGGCTCCGGTGGCCCCGCCTCCGTTGGTGATCAGGAGCCGCTGTCCTCGGCTGAGGTCCAGCTTCTCCAAAGCCTGCAGCGCGGTGAGCCCGTTGACAGGCAGTGCCGCTGCGTGTGCCGCGTCCAAGCCTGGTGGGCAGGCCGCCGCGTGATCCGCGTTGATCAGAACGCGTTCGGCCCAGAAGCCGCTTCCTCCGGGCAGCGGGGCTTCGTGCGCGAGCACCCGGTCGCCCACGGCAAACTGGGTGACACCCGCACCGACGGCCAGCACCTTGCCTGCGCCCTCCACTCCCAGCGCCGCCGGGGGGCGCAGCCCCACGTCCCAACGAGCGTCGATTTCCAGTTCGCCCCACGGTCCGACCCCGGCGGCCTCAACCGCGACCAGGATCTGGCCCGGCTCGGGAGATGACGGTTCGGGCAGTTCCAGCAGGGCGACTTCCGTCTCTGCCCTGGACACTCCGCACGCCTTCATAGTGGATCTTTGTCCTCTCACTCGGTCCGGCCGACCAGGAGGTACGGGCCGGGAACCCAAATCCGGCAGCGGTGCCGGATAGGGGCATTCCGCACGCCTTCACAGTAGATCTTTGTCCTCGCGCTCAGTTCGACCGACTGGTTCCAGGTCCCCAGCGCTTCGGGCAGCAGCGTTGCCGCCGGCGCCAGGTTCCGCGCCGCTTCGTGCTGCGCCGTTCGACGACCTCACGGTGCGGGTCGGAGAAGCCGTTGCCGGGCAAGCCGGAGGTCCGCCGACGCCGTTGGATCATTCGGATCACCGACGACCGGGGGCGCCGACCGGTGCCGGGCGGCGCTGGCCGCCGGTCTGGCTCTCCGGGGTGGCTCGGCCTCGAGGACCAGCGGCGTCCGCAGCATGCGGACTTCGGCCCCGGTCGTTCCCGGTGCCGTCGTTGGTCAGACGAACGTGAACAGCTGGTCGGTTTCGAAGCGTGAAATCGGGCTGTTGTATACCTTCGCGGGGTCGGGGTAGCCGAGGGCCAGCAGCACGGTCGTGGTGTGTCCGGTTTCGCGGATCTTGAACGCCTTGTCGACACTGGTCGGGTCGAACCCTTCGAGGGGCATGGCTTCGACGCCGAGCTCAGCAGCCGCCATCATGGTCAGACCCATCGCGAGGTAGGTCTGCTTTTCCATCCAGTGGTTCAGGTCCTTGTAGCCGTAGTTGCGCAGGTTGAGGAAGTCGCGGGTCATTGACTCCCACCGCGCCTGCTTTGCCGGGTCGGGGAACCGGCCGTCGGCCCGCTCCTTGTCGAACACGGCCTGGAGGTGGCCTCCGGGAAGATCCGCCCTGGTGGTGAGTATGACGGTGTGTGAGGCGTTCAGGATCTTCTCGCTGTTGTCCTGGAATCGTGCGCCGAGGTTGGCCGCCAGCCGCTCCTTGCCTTCGGGCGTGGTGAGGACGTAGAAGTGGTTGGGCTGCACGTTCGTCGACGACGGCGTCGAGCGCAGGAATCCCAGCAGTTGCTGGAGTGTCTCCTCGGGGATCGTCTTGCTGGGGTCGAAGTACCTGGTGAGGTGCTTGTTCATGAGCTTGCCGAGATCCATGTCATCCTGCCTTTGTCTTGTGATCACGAGACGATGAAGAGTTAGTGATTCGTGCTGATCGGGTTAGTTCTTGCCGCGGGCCAGCAGTTGGTTGACGCGGGCGAAGTTCATGCCCGTCGTCGCCGAGGCGAGGTCGCCCGCGAGGAGTGCCTTCGCGGCCTCTTCGACCGCTCCCATCGCGTGGGCGTAGAGCAACGGACCCAAGCTGATGCGCTTGACTCCTGCCTGCTGCAGTTCAGCGACGGTGAGCACTTTGTCCGACGGAGACACCAGGACGTTGACCGGTGTCGGGGCGACAGCGGTGACGATCGCGACGAGTGCGTCGCGGTCGGGTGGGAACGGCGCGTAGACCACATCTGCGCCCACCTCGGCGAAGGCCGTCAGACGCCGAATGGTGTCGTCGAGATCCGGTCGCCCCTGGATGAAGTTGTCGGTGCGGCCGGTAACGACGATGCGTCCCTTCGAAGCGTCAACGGCGCTACGTACGCGACTGACTGCTTCGTCGAAGTCGCGGATCGGCTGATCGGGATCGCCCGAGGTGTCCTCAACACCGATACCGGCCAGGCCGGACTCCACGGCGGCCTCAACGGTCGCGGCGACGTCCTCAAGCGTGTCGCCGTAGCCGTCCTCGAAGTCTCCGTTGACGGGCAGCCCGGTGAGGCGGCCGAGCAGCCGTGCATGCTCAAGGTGCTCTTCGCGGGTGACTTCGTGACGCCCGTCGAGGCGGCCGAGCGTGGCGGCGATCGCCGCAGACGATGTCGCGATCGCCTCGAAGCCGACATCGGCCAGCATCAGCGCCGAGAGGCCGTCCCATGCGTTCGGCATGACGAGGCCACCGTCGCGGGTGTGCAGCGCCATGAATTGCTCATAGAGTTCGGAGCCCGGCATGTCGAGCCTTCCTGAATGATCGTTGACTCAGTGGGGGGGGGCCGACTGCGTGCCTGAGCCGCGTCGAGGGTTCCAAAGAACAACCGGCGGGTGGGGTGTTGCCGGCGGCCGCGTGGCGCTTCCTGACGCCGCCCGGCCTCAACAGACGCGATGACGCGGGCCGTGGGCGATTCTGCGGACTCGACGAGGCGGGTCCGGCGTGTGCCCTCGTCCACCGGAGTTCCCATCTATCCCGCAGCACGGTGGTGGGTCTCTCCGCGGGCCGCCGGGGGGCGGCGGTTCGGGGCGCGGGTTCACTGGGGCACGGTCGTATCGACCGAGTCAACGGCGGGGATGTCGAGGTCGGTCTGGTTGACGTTGTTGATGAAGTTGGTGAGCAGGAACTGCACCGCGACCGCGACGATGGCGAGGATCTGCGCGTCGGTGTATCCGGCGCCCCGTACCTCCGCGAGGTCGGTGTCGCTGACCTGCCCGCGGCTCTCGACCACCTGCTGCGCGAAGCGAGCGGCCGCGGCACGTTTGGGATCGACCGAGCTCCCGACGCGGGCGAGCTTGACGTCGTCGTCCGACATGCCACCGAATTCGGTCGCGACGTGGGTGTGCATCGCCAAGCAGTAACCGCAGCCGTTGGTCTGCGACACGGCCAGCGCGATGCTGTGCCGCGTCCTTCCGTCGAGAACCCGGCTCAGGGTGCCTTGCAGAGTCGTGACGACCTCAAGAACGGCCGGATTGGACGCGAGGGTCTTGAACATGTTCGGGACGAAGCCGAGCTGCGCACCAACGTTGCCGAGTATCTGCTGTGCGCCGGCAGGCACGTCCTCTGGAGCGGGAACGTTCAGTCGTGACACGGCGAATCGACCTCCGATCGGGGTGTGAATAGTCGACGAGCCCGAGCCGGGCTCGCAGTGCTTCGGAGCTCCGCCGCAGGCTCTTCCTGCGCCGGCCGCAACCTCGACGGTCGCGTCGGTTGCGCCCGGTGGCCTGCGTTGAGAGGGGTGACTCCGTGGGTGCCGAGTTGCGGATCTCTTCATCACCTCGGACACCACATAGAAAGGACTATACAGACCAGAAACGTCAGTGCAACCCCGCTCCCGGAAAGGAAGGGTCCGCCAGGTTTGCTGCGGGCGGGTCGAGATCGGGCCTCGTCATTAAATATGCAGGTCAAAGCCGCATGTGAGCTTCGTTGTGAGCGGCTGTGCCAGTCGGACCGCGCGGGCTCGTGTCGGCCTGACTCGGTCCGGATCGATTGACTGAGTGGACTATTTAGTCCAAGCTAGATTGAGGGCTCGGCAGGAACGACGACAAGACCTGCCGGCTCTGCCTGCACCTCCATCTCGCATCCGTCCACGATGAGGTACTGGTTGACATGGCTGTCGCAGCACAGGTCATCGACGCCAGGGTGTCGCGCCGCCTCGGCGCCTACCTCAATGCGTCACGACCCCGGGCTGCACCGCGCCGGCCCTCTCCGTCACTGCGTCAGGACGCAACCCTGCAGGAGGTTTTCGCCGAGGAGGCCCGGCAAGCCCCGGACCCCGGGCGCCGCGGCGGGCGGCCGCGGAACTGGGCGATGTCGGCCAGGTCCGGTCCTGGCTTACAGGCCGCGACGTCATGGATACCTGCGTGAAGAATCACAAGGGCGTCATCTCTCGCCGGTCGGCCTTTATGATCGTATTGGTGTCACAACTGATCCGCCTGGAGATCGAGGCCACCGCGCTTGTGATGCGCTCCACGGCTGAGCAGCACGAGTGAGTAACGTGCCTGAGGGAGACACCGTGTCCGCAACCAGCGATGTTCGCCGCACGCCACGCGGTCTGGAGACCCGTTCACGGATCGTTGATTCGGCGGCCAAGCTGTTTTATGTCAGGGGCGTCAACGCCACCACGCTCGATGACGTCCGGCTGGCGAGCGGAACGAGCAAGTCGCAGTTGTACAACCACTTCGAGGACAAACGCGCACTGATCCACGCCGTGATCGACGTGCAGTCGAAGTTCGTCCTCGCCCGCGAGGAACAGCACCTGCGCGGTGTGAAGACCCTCGCCGGTCTGCGCCGCTGGCGCGACGCCCTGGTCCACGCCAACTCACTGCAGGACGGCTCGTATGGGTGCGCGCTGGGAGCGATGTCGATTGAGCTGTCCGACAACGATGAGCAGTCCCGCCAAGCGCTCAACGCATCATTCGATGCCTGGCAACGGATGCTCGTCGAGACACTGACCCGGCTCCGCGTCCTCGGCGTACTCTCCGAGGACGCCGACCCACAACGCTTGGGCACTGGTCTGCTGGCCGCTCTGCAGGGAGGTTACCTGCTTGCACAGAACGCGCACAGCTCCGAGCCGATGGCCGTCGCGCTGGACATGGCGCTGGACCACATCGCGTTCTTCGCTCGCAACTGAGCCCACCTTCGCGGTTTGAGGAGCGCGTTCGGCTCCGCCGCCACCTGTCTGGAGCAGCTGCCTGTACGACCTTGCCCGGCGCACGGACGCATCGAGTCTCATGCGCGCCGGATGACCAGCACAGCCACGTCGTCCAGGTGGTCCACCGCGACAGTAGCGTCGAGGACGCGGTCAGCGTTCTCCTCGGCATTCAGCCCCTCGTGGAGGGCCGCGCCAGCCAGTGTTCCGGCTCGTTCCAGTCCGGCCTCCAATGTGAGGCCCGGTCCTTCGACCACGCCGTCGGTGACCATGACCAGCGCGCGGTCCTCGTGCAATGCGAAGGTCTCCTCGCCGTACTCGGTGCCGAGCACGACTCCTAGCACCGGGCCTCCCGGCAACTCGTGGATGCTGTGGCTGCCGTCGTCGCGTGCGTACAGCAACGGCACATGGCCAGCGCTCGCACCGGTGACCCATCCGTCGCCTGGGTCGATACGCAGCATGGTGCAGCTGGCGAATCGTGCTGCGCCCATCGTGACGAGCAGCTCGTTGGTGCGAGCCAGCACAGTTGCGGGACCCGGTTCGTGGGCGGCGATCGCGCGCATGGGTGCGCGCACCTGTCCCATGAAGGCGGCGGCGTCCACGTCGTGCCCTTGGGCGTCGCCGATCTCCAAGGCGACGGCACCGTCGGGCATGACGAAGGCGTCGTACCAGTCTCCGCCGATATCGAGCCCGTCGCGGCTTGGTCGGTATCGGGCGGCGACCTCCAGGCCGGGGAGGTGCTCGGGCAGCGTGGGGAGCATGGTCTGTTGGAGCGCCGTGGCCAGCTCCACTCGTGCCTCTTGCAAGCTAACGCGTTTCAGTGCCTGGCCTGCAAGATCGGCAAGAGTACCCATGAGGGCGCGCTCATCCGGGGACGAGTGGTGTTCGCTGTCGTAGGTCACCAGCCAGGCCCCGAGCGGCTGATGGCCGATCGGGCTGAGGGAGGTGATCGAGATGGCGAAGCCGGAGTCGAGCTGGTCGAAGTACGGCACCATGGCCCCGTGCGGCCAGCGGCGGATGTAGTCCTCCTGGTTGGGAATGAACTGCGGCTCGCCAGTGCGGATCACATAGGGCAGCGCGCTGGGGGCGTCCAGCGGCAGGCCTTGCAGGGCGGCCACCGGTATCGGGATCCCGGCATCGGAGGAAACGCGCAGGCGGCCTTGCGTGATGAACGCTAGCGCGGCGCCGGTACCACCGAAGGTCGCGGCGAGCCGGGTCAGGACGACCTGCCGTACTTCTTGCTCCGTGACTGCGGTCATCACGGCGGAAGAGAAGGCCGCGATCTCGTCGGCGCGCTGACGCTCAGCACTCAGCGCGTCCTTCGCTCTGCGTCTGCGCGCTTCCCTCTTGGTGTCATCGCGGATCACTCCGAAGACCCGCTCAGGGCCGCCAGACCCCAGAACGATCCGACGGGCCCGGCAGACGAGAAGGTGCCAGCCATCGCGCTCGGTAAGGAACCGCAACCTGATCCAGGGGGACCGGGCGGTCGTCGAACGCACGAGCCGTCGCAGCGCCCCGCGGTCATCGGGGTGGACTCGCCGAACCACCTCGGACAACGACATGGAGGCCTCCGGGAACAGCGCCGCCAAGGCGGGTGCACCACCCAGCCACTCCAGCTCGCGCTCCTGGGGTGAATACATGCACAGACCGAGGTTGGCGGCCTTGGCTGCCAGACGGAACGGGATCAGCAGGGCGCCCAAGTCGTTTCCCGCGTTCAATGAGTGCACCCACACCAGCGACTCGCCACCTACGGGATCATTCACTGGTCGTGCCTCGACAAGGCAGACGACAGATGCTGTACCTGGCCCGGGGAACTCCAGCACCCGCATCGCAACCGTCTTCGTCGTGGCGGCGTGGGCCACGAGACTCTTGACCGCAGTCAGCTGGCTTGCGGGCAACAGATCACCGAAGCCACGACCCACGCACTGCTCCACGGACCTGCCCAGTGTCCTGGCCATTGCCGCGTTGAGGCTGCGGATCGCTCCGTCCAGGGTCAAAAGAGCCGACGGTGTAGCCATCTGAAGAAGTTCGTCCGAGGCGTCCATTTGCCGCTCACCCTCATCGTCGAGCGATATGACCTCGTCGCCGTTCATCAACTATCTGCCGCAGAGCAGGCCTCGTCCACGCGGCCGGTCACTCTGGGGCGGCACCGGCCGACTGCGTGTATCGACGAACGCCTACGATCGTCCTCCCGGTGATCCGCTCGGTCGGATCGAAAGCGACAGCGGCGTCATCGCGGGTCGGGACGTTGCCGATGGTCACGTGCGCCTGGTCAATGGGGAGGGGACAAACAGAGGGGCGGGGCCGCTTCGGCCTCAGAGGCGGCGCCGGGGGCCTGGATCGTCCCGTGGTAGTGCCGGCCCGGGAACCCAGGCGCACTCGGCCGGGTGCGGCTCCGGCCGGTCCCGCCGCCCGGGAGGCGCGCAGAAAAAAGGACCTTGAGGTCCCTTTTCAATTCTGCTAGCCTACGCAGCGGTAATCTGGCCTATGTGGCGGAACAGGCGCGCGACAGCAACGACTCCCGGCTGACTGAGCGCGGGCGGGCGACTCGGGAGCGCATTTTGAGGGCTGCCGCCGACATGATGTACGTCAGGGGCGTGTCTGCCACGACCCTCGACGAGGTCAGGGCGGCCAGCGGAACGAGCAAATCCCAGCTCTACCGCCACTACCCCGACAAGGATGCACTGGTGCGGGACGTTGTCGCCTTGCAAGCTGCTGAACTGCTCAAACGTCAGCACCAGCTACTTCAGCGGCTCAACTCCCTCCGCGGGCTGGAGCGCTGGCGGGACGTGCTGATCGAACACAACGCGCTCCGAAACGGGGCGTACGGCTGCCCGCTCGGATCCCTTGCAAGCGAGTTGGCCGATCAGGACGAAGAGGCACGCGAGGCGCTCGCTCGGCACTTCGACAGCTGGGAGGGACTACTCGAGGCCGGGCTCGAGCGAATGAAGGACTCGGGAGTCCTCAGGGCCGACGCAGATGCCAAAGAGCTGGCCACCGGCCTCATGGCCGCCCTTCAGGGTGGCTACCTCCTTGCGCAGACAGCCCAGGACATCAAACCCATGAGGATCGCCTTGGACATGGCGATCGGCCACGTCAAGGCCTATACCGTGCCTGCCGAGGACACCAATGCACCGGCGGAAGGCCCTTCAGGGCACTAAGCCGTCTGCGGCAGAGCGGCACCAAGAAATCCTGGTGGCGCACCGCAGGCGGTCGCGTCGCAGTCTCCGGCACCGGACCTTCACCGCCTCCCGACATCCATAGCCGGGCCGGACGGGGGTTTGCCGGCAGAAGGAGGCGTCCGTCCTCACATTCCGTGCCCGGCGTAGCCCCTTCTCCGCCTGTGCGTAGCCCAGCCTCAAGTCAAAAGCGGAGGCCCTCTCGCAAGAGCGGACTATTTGGTCCTAAAAAATGGCCGACTTGCGGTACGTTTGGAGGGAGCGGTCTCCTGCGGACAGCTGAGCGGTCAAGCCTCACAAGGATCTCCAGGGCGGTAAGCACCATGCACGTGGACGTCCAGTGCTCAATGGTCGGTCCCGTCCGGCTACGCAAACAGGGGGTCGAGGCCGGAGCCGGCCAGCCGGGGCAGCGCGCTGTCCTAGCTGCGCTGTTGCTCAGGCCAGGCAAACCAGTGAGCGCCTCGAAACCGGCGGAGCACGTGCCCGGCGGCGACGCCCCTCCGGCCGCCGCCGGTTACGTTCGCGCGTACGTCTACCGCCCCAGGCAGGCACTGAGGGAGCAGAGCAACAGTTCCGTGAGCCTGATAGACGGGGGCTGCCCGCGGCAGAGCCAACGGGACGCTCTAGACCTGACAGGTTCACGGAGGTGACGGCAAGAGCGTGGAAGGCCCGCAGCGCCGACGGCCTGGCATCCGTGGCGGGCCTTCTCGCCCAGGACCTCGGGAGCGCCAACGCCGCGCCGTCAGGCGGTCGCCGGAACCCACCTTGGGGCCTTGGCCGGTCGGCCGGGGCACTCGATTGATAGAGGAGTTGATCACCATGGACGGACAGAAGCTGCAGAAGATCGCGGGCGACTGCACCGTGGAACTGCCCGGCGCCGACCTGGAGCATCGTTTCGGCCCCGACTGGGACCTCTACAAGGTGCGCGGCAAAGTTTTCATGCTCATGACCGACATGCCGGGGCACCCTGTCGTGATCCTGAAAGCTGATCCGGACGACGCCGCAGCCCTACGTGAACGGCACACAGACATCACCCCCGGCTATCACATGAACAAGAGGCACTGGATCACGGTGGAAGGCGGGGGCACCGTCGACGAGAAGCTGGTGAAGGAACTCGTGATCGACTCCTACCGTCTCGTGGTCGGCGGACTTCCCAAATCCGAGCAGCCTGTGGATCCGCACACCTACGCCCACCGGGCCTGACCTCCGCCATGCCCGTCGAGCCCCTCGCCGCCCGTGGTACGACCAGTCCAGCGCGGCTACGGCAGGCCTTTGAGAGTGATCTGATTCGAGCTGGACGGGGTGGGCGCCGCGCGCTGGCCGCAGCCATGCGCGACGCTGTCCGCAGCGGCCGCCTGGCACCCGGCACACGGCTGGCCTCCTCCCGCCAACTCGCCGCCGACCTCGGGCTTGCCCGCAACACCGTGGCTGACGCCTATGGTGACCTCGTCGCCGAGGGATGGCTTACCGCCCGCAGAGGCTCGGGCACACTCGTAGCAGACAGAACGATCACTCGACCGGTCTCGGTCCGCTCGTCCGCCCAGCCGCCCGGTGAACCTTGCTACGACCTGATCCCAGGCAACCCCGACCTCACCGCTTTTCCTCGTGCAGCCTGGCTGAGGGCCACACGCCGCGCCCTGGCCGCGGCTCCCGACGACGCGTTCGGCTACGGTGACCCCCGCGGCCGGCCGGAGCTACGGGCCGCACTCGCAGACCATCTCGCACGAGCCCGGGGCGTATACACGAGTCCGGAGCACATACTGATCTGCGCCAGCATCTCCCACGGCCTGCAGATCCTGAGCAAAGTCCTGGCCGGCCGTGGGGCAAGGAATGTCGCCGTCGAGTCCTACGGCCCAGACAGGCACCGCGGCCTGCTGGCGGCTGCCGGGCTGGAGACCCTCTCGCTTCCCCTGGATACTCACGGGACCTACCCGGTCCCGCCTGACGGCACCGATACGGTCCTGCTCACGCCGGCTCACCAATCCCCTGTGGGCACGACACTGCAGCGCGATCGCCGGACGGCAGTCGTGGACTGGGCCAGACGGACAGGCGGGCTGGTCCTGGAGGATGACTACGACGGTGAGTTCCGGTTCGACCACCAGTCCGTCGGAGCGCTCCAGGGACTCGCTCCAGACTGCGTGGTCTATCTGGGTACCGCCAGCCAGAGCCTTGCTCCTGGCCTGCGGCTGGCCTGGATGGCGCTGCCCCCCACGCTCGCTGAGGAAGCTGTGGCGGCCAAGGGACAGACCGACTCGTCCGAGGTATTGAGCCAGCTGGCCATGGCGGAATTCATCACCTCCGGCGCCTACAGCCGTCACGTACGTGCTGCCCGTCGGCGCTACCGCGATCGGCGGGACTCTCTGGTCACAGCCCTGGCCCAGCACGCCCCAAAGGTGCGCGTCACAGGGACAGCGGCTGGCCTGCATACCGTGCTCAGTCTGCCGCCCGGGACCGAGCAGCGCGTCCTTCAGTCGGCGACCCGGCAGGGACTCAAAGTGGCTGGCCTGTCTCGATACCGCCATGCACGGTCCCTGCACGTCATGGCCGATGCCCTCGTCGTGGGATACGGGGGCCCTCCGACGCTGTGTGGCCTCAGGCACTCTCCGCGCTCATGCGGATCCTTTCCTGACGCGCCCCCAAGTGGCCGGGCACTCGAACGCGTCTCTTTCTAGGTGCGACGTCTCACGTCACAGCTGCCTGGAGTGCGCCGTCAGGAATGCACTCGCGGATTGGGCTGGCCGGCGTGTTGCGCAGGCTTCGAGACAGTCACGCGCTTCCTCCCGAGGCGCCGACATACCAGCTCGCGACCGGGCAGGTATATCGAGAGCCTGTCCGCCCGCTGATTCCACTCCGGACCGAGCCACGGATGGGGATGTGATCCTCGCCGAGGCCCGTTCGGGCCGATGAAGCAGCACATGCGATCCGCGGGGCGGCAGGCAGGCGTGGACGAGTACTGGCGGCGGCCTTGTTCGGCGTCAAGTGCCGTCAGGGTGACGGCGAGATTTGCCGTGAGCACTCATCGTGCTGACTGGTCGTGTCGGTGTGCGGATTGCGTGCCGCGATGACGGTGAACAGGGCGGCGACGAGGGCAAAAGCGCCGTAGCCGAGCGCGATCTTCGGCAGCGAAAAGGCGTTGGCCAGTTGGCCGGTGATGAGGCTGGGAATGGTCGCGCCGCTGTAGCTGAGGAGATACACCACGGCGAAGATCGGTGCCCGGTCTGCCAGGCTGCTGCCAGACAGCAGGCTGCGGGTGGTGCCACTGATGGCGATGCCCTGACCGGCCCCGGCGACGATAGTTGCGGCGATGAACAATGGAAGTGCACCGGTGGCGATCGCTGTGATGATGCCGATCCAGCCGGCGAAGAAGGCCGCCATGCCGATGCGTTGAGCTCCCGCCGGTGTGAATCGGCCACTGAGGGGAGCGCCCAGAGCACTGGGGGCCATGTAAGCGGCGAACACCAGGCCCAGGACGAGTGAACTGTGCGTGCGAAGCTGGTCTTCGACCAGCGCGGGCACGAAGGCTTGGTAGAACGCCCCGGTAGCCCAGGTGGACAAGAGGACTGCAGCCGTGACGGCGAGCAGATGCCTGACCCGGACCGGTACGCGGACAGTGGGCTTCAGTGATCGCCACGCGCCGGGGACGGGGGCTACGGTGTCCGGGCTGATGGCGATGAGCACGGTGGACAGCAGGAGCAGGCCGACGGAAATGAGGTAGATGAGGTCGCGTGGCCAGGGGCCGAACTGGACCAGGGCACCGGAGGCGATGGCGCCTATGGCAAGGCCGAGCATGACTGTCTGGCTGGACGCGACGGAGGCCAGCCAGGCCGGCTTTGCGGGTGCGGTGTCGACGATGTACGCGGTGAGGCTGCTGCTGGCCAACCCGGCACCCAGACCCATCAGGAGCCGGCCGGCGATCAGGACGCCTATGTGGTGCACGTTCAACAGCACCACGCAGCCCAGCACGAGCAGGCCGAGGCTGGCGAGAGCCGTGGGCCGCCGACCCACATGGTTGGACAGCCGTCCCAGTACCAGCAGCGTGCTGATGGTGGCGGCGGAGTAGGCGACGACTGTCATCGAGATGCCCGCGTTGGTGAACCCGTCCTGGGCCCGGTAGACGTTGAACAGGGGGATCGTCGAGCCCACCGCGGCAAACGCGGCCGCCAGGGAGAGCACCGCGGACAGGAATGCCAGCCGGAATGTTCTGCCCTGACGATCCTGATTCGGCGCTGGGGCCACATTGTGCATCAAGCAGTGTCCTTTTCTCGTTCTGAATCAGGCAGCGCACGGCTTCTGTCGTGGGCGGTGACAGCCGGCCCCGCGACTGCTGGCTCCTGCGAGCTCCGTCTTCGCGTCACGGCTGTGGTTCGCCCCGTAGGTTCGCCTGGCCCGTCGATCATGCAGTAACGGGACTGTTTCGTCCAGACTGAGGCACGCGTCATGCTCCGTCAAACACGCCCCTTGCCCTCCGCTCGCCAGCGCTTCCGCGCCAGGCTCGATTAATGTCGCCTTTTGACTGAGTAAATGGTGATCGGGTGCGTCTGTACGCGGGACTACCTGCCATCACCCCGTAGTGCTTCCGCCCTCCCATCTTTGGACTCTGACGTCCACTTTGAGGTTAGGGTGAAGGTAGTGAATCGAGGGCCGAGCCGAGATCGCAGCAGCCCGTTGGATTGGCCGGCTCTGGTTGGACGGACCGTGCCGCGCAGGCAGGGAAGCGGAGACAGGGAGGCGTCTCGTGAAGGCGATTGTGGTGACGGATCAGGCAGCGGGAACGGCCGGGATGACGCTGACCGAGCGTCCGGAGCCAGAGGCCGCGGGCAACGACGTGCTCGTTGAGGTTCACGCGTCAGGTTTCACCCCAGGTGAGCTGGAGTGGCCCTCGACCTGGGTCGATCGTCTCGGCCGTGACCGGACGCCATCGATCCCCGGCCATGAGGTGGCCGGGGTGGTCAGCGCTCTCGGCTATGGCACGAGGGGGCTGTCGGTCGGACAGCGGGTGTTCGGACTGGCGGACTGGACGCGTGACGGCACTCTCGCGCAGTACCTGGCCATCGAGGCACGTAACCTCGCGCCGCTGCCGGGCGATGTCGACTTCACGGTGGGTGCGAGTCTGCCGATCTCTGGCCTGACGGCCTGGCAGGGACTGTTCGTGCACGGCCGCTTCCAAGAGGGGCAGAGCGTTCTCGTGCACGGCGCAGCCGGCGGCGTCGGCTCGATGGTGACGCAGCTCGCCCGCCAGGCCGGCGCCTACGTCATCGGAACCGGACGCGCCGCCGACCGGCAGGCCGCGATGGAATTCGGGGCGCAGGAGTTCGTCGACCTCGGCAACGACGCACTGGAAGACGTCGGCGGCGTCGACCTGGTCTTCGACGTGATCGGTGGCGATATCGGGAAGCGGTCGGCGGGGCTGGTGCGAGCAGGCGGGATGCTGGTGACCATCGCCGGCCCGACCGAGACGCAGCCTAGGGACGGCCTGGCGGTCGACTTCGTCGTCGAAGCCGACCGCGCACAGCTGGCTGAGATCGTCCAGCGAGTCCGGGACGGACGTCTGCGCACGAACATCGGCCAGGTCGTCACTCTCGACGACGCCGTTTCCTCTTTCAACCCGGCCGAGCGGGTCAAAGGCAAGACCCTCGTTCGCCCATGAGGCCACCGCACATGCCCGGACACAACCAGCAAAGGACCACCCCGCATGACCAGCCCAACCGAGCCGAACCGCTCGACCGTCGGCGACGTCGAGAGGGCAGACCCAGGCCTCCCCGCTCAGGATCAGGCCGTCGTCATCGACGATGCCAGCGATAATCCCCCTACTCCCGCGTTCGACGTCGTCAACGACGAGAAGACCGGTGTCTACGAGGCCAAGGCCGGGGACACAGAGGTGGCAGGACTGACCTATAAGGCCGCCGGCGAGAACCGACTCGTGCTGCTGGCCACCTCAGTGTTCCCCGAGTTCCGCAACCAGGGGATCGCCACCGAGCTGATCCGACGCGTCCTGGACGACGTGCGCGCGCAAGGAAAGACGGTCACCATCACGTGCCCGATCGTGCGCACCTTCATCGAGCGCAACCCGGCGTACGCCGACCTCATCGACCCCGAGCACCCGGGAGCCAAGAGAGTCACACCGGTCCTAGACCAGCCCTTCAGGCTTCCCCGGGGAGAAGGTATGACAGTGACGACGAGCGTCGAGGCCGAGGCAGCTGCCCGGGAAGAGAACAACGCGACGCTCATCGCCGCATTGGACAAGACAGGTCTCGGCGAGGTGGAGTCGAGCTGGGAGCTTGATGTCATCAATGACACGGAGCGCAGCCGATGGTTCGCGGCTATCGGAGACGAAGCGATCGCGGAACTCTCGTACCGGTTCGTTGGCGGCCGCGTCGTGTTGTTGACGACCTGGGTCGACCCCGCCTACCGCCACCACCGGGTCGCCACGGAGCTCATCGCGCGCGTGTTGGACGAGATTCGCCCAACCGGAAAGAAGATCACCGTCATCTGCCCGGTCGTGGGTGAGTTCATCGCCCGCAACCCGCAATACCGCGATCTCATCGACAAGGTCCATCCGGGTTCCGGCGCCTACCCCAGCACAGACCCGCAGGCGGGGCGGACGACCAGCAACAGACCGCTGCGTTCGAGAACGACCTGACATAGCCGCCCGGCATCCGTACGCGGTTCGACCCGTCCAGCGTGCACGGACCCGGCCGCGGATGAACAGCGGCGCTGTCGCTCACCGGGCAAGGTAAGCCGCCGCAGGCAAGACCTCCACCGACCTTGCCGAGGCCGCGGAAAACAGGGGACGGATCTCCAGGATCGGCGACGACCAGCCTCCTGCGTTTGCGCACGCCCAGGCATCCTTCATCCCGCCGCGAACTCGCAGACCCGGCAGTCTCGCGCAAACGCGCCTCGGAAGCGGTTCCGGGGCCGCATGGTCCTACGACAGGCAGCCCCGGCCGGTGTCGGTCCCGGCCGGGGCTGCCGATGACGCGTCCGAGGGACGGCCGGACGAGCCGGGTCACCGCGTAAGCCGCAAGAAGAGGGCGTTGCTCGTCGGGTTCGCCGCCCGGCCGCAGGGGTGCGCTCAGGCCTCGGATCATCTCCTCCACCTCGTCGAACAGTCGCTGGAGTTGCTCCGGCAGCGTGCGGGACATGCTGATCTCGACGTGACGAAGCCACTCCGGCCTCAACGTCGAATCGCACTCATCAGGGTCCGTGAAATCCACCGACCGGCGAGGTCCGCGCCACCCACATTCGCAGACAACCCGGAGCCCCTGAGCCTGCCGCCGCCCCTCGCTGCCGCCGTACTTGAAGGTCCATGCCCAGTTCACACGCTGTTTCTAGGCCTCTTCCGCCCCCTCGAACGTGTCGCGTGGCGCATCCACCGATGGAAATGTCGATGACCGTGCTGATGTTCTTTAGATAACGCGCGAAGTGAACGATTGTTAGCGGTACTTGCGAGGCAGGCGAGCCGCGAAGTGTGCCGTGCGATCCGGTCGACGACGACGTTCTGCTGCTCAGGGGCGGCCACGCTCACGGCGAGCGGGATACCGAGCGGGAGCAGCACGGCCGCCATCAGGACAATGAGCAGCAGGGCCGAGACCGGGTTGCGCAGCTGGTGCGAGGCGTCGGCGACGAAGGCACGCTGCTGCTCCAGGATGTCCTCGACGTTGTCCGCCATCTCGTTGTGGTGCTACCGGTCCCCTCTCAACTGGTGCGCCAGACCTCGCTGATGATCTACTCCTGGCGGAAGACGACTCCGGGGTGCTCGGTGCGCTTGCGGATCTTGCCACAGACCTCGCACCCGTCCTAGTCGGACAGGCCAAGGTCGAAAAGGGGCTGACGGTTCCTTCTTGGACCAATGCTTGGAGAGTCTCCTCGCCGCCGCGGGCGAGGGTGATATCGAAGCCGCGCCTCGCCAGTACCGCGGACAGAGCGACGGCGACATGGTTGTCGTCCTCGGCGACCAGCAGACCCGCCAGCGGAATCCCTCGGCGTCTGTGGGCTCGGGGTGGCAGGATCGGCCGATGGCTGTTGATCCGTTGCTGAAGCAGGCGCAGGGCGTATGGGAAACGCTGGCTGCTGTGCCGGTGTCGTTCCCGCTGGTGGGGGGCTTGAACGTGGTCACGTCGCCCGCCTCGCAGCTGGCTCCGCCTTCATGGGCCGGAATTGTGGTGCTGGGTGACTCGGCCATCGTCACGACGCCGACCGGCAAGGCTGCGCAGGTTCTGCGCCGGGTCCTGGCCAGGATGCCGACCAGCTCAATGACGTCTGCCGAAGCCGTTCGGGCTGTATTGCCGGTGAGCGAGGTGCTGGGTCCGGCGGTCTTGGGATACGTGTCACGTGACGGCTTCCGCCCGGTGCCGGCTGACCGTTGCGTTGAACGGCTTGCCCCCGGGCATCAGGACCTGACGACGTTGGTGAAGTTGGTGCCGCCCGAGGACGCCGGGGAGAGCGGGATGGACGAGATCACCTCCGCTGCGTTCGTCGTGCGCAAGGGCGCGGACGTGGTGGCCGCGGCGGGGTTTCAAGTCTGGCCCGCGGCAACCGCCCATCTGTGCGTGCTCACCACACCAGGAGAAAGAGGCCGCGGGTTGGCGCGACAGGTCGCTTCTGCGGCGGTGGCGCAGGCACTCACCGACGGTCTGCTCCCGCAATGGGGCGCCCGCCCGATGGCCTCCCGCAACGTCGCACGGGCGCTGGGATTTCGCGAGCTGGGAAGCCAGCTGAGCCTCCGCTTGGACCAGGAGGAGCTTCGCCTGGAAGACTGACCAGAGCGTGTCACCGTGCGGCTGCGTTCTTCTGCGCCTTGGTGCGGGCGAGGCGGTAGAACTCGGTTCCGGTCTCGATGATGGTGGCGTTGAACGTGAGGCGGTCCACGATCGCTGCGCAGAGCCGAGGTGGGGCCACTTCGCCCCGTCACCACCCCTCAATGCACCCGCGTGCCCCATCAACTGGGGCCGCTCGAAGCCAACATGCCGGGGCCGCTGAACAACGTCACAGCCACCTTGTGTCCCGGCGCCATGAGGCGGTGGATCTGATCGGCTGTCGCCACCTTCAGCCCCCCCAGGGCAGCCAGCACGTGACCGCGCACGCGCTCGTCGAACCGTACGGGTACGTCCCTGATCCACCCACCCCTGCCCCGCTCCCCTCTCGTCGTGCAGCACCCGCTGCACGCGGACCGGCCGCGCCGGGCCGCACCGGCCAGGTGACCGGCCCCGGAACCCTCGCCCCGGCACCCTGCCTGCTCCCCGCCCGCCCCATCAATAACCAGGGAGAGCAAGAGGTGACGGAAAGAGGGTCGTCGAGATCGCTGATCGGGGCCCGCTATGGGAGGTGACCTGTATAAACAGCAGGCACGCCAGCCCCCGTGCCGGTAGGGGAGCTGGTAGGGGAACGGTAGGGGACAGCGGTAGGGGGAATAGAAGCTTGCCCGGCCCCCAGAGCAGGCCAGTGGGTGTGTTCCTCGATCGACCGCCGGACGCAGGCCAGGATCTGCTCCTCCCGCACGGTCAGATGGGCAGGACGCCGATTCACCGCTGTGCATCCAGGGCGCGGGCCTGGCTGCGCAGTTCCCTGCGCGCTGCCGGCATCCGGCCGGACCCCGACCAGAACGGATGCCGCCAAAGACGGGTCGACAGCATCAGCAGACGGCGACGGAGCACCGTATCCGCCGCGGGCGGGGAGCGGCGAGAGCGTCGTAGGTGCGGTTCCAGGCTGCCTCCGCCGTCGGCGGCCGCGGTCCGGGGCGCGGATCGTGACTCCAGCGGCATCACGCAGCGGCCTGTCGGGACCACAACGGTGCAGGGCCAGACTGTGTGCGGCCGGGGCGTGCGGGTTCGGACCGCTGATGTGCGCCCCGGGCGCAGGAGCCGGTCCGGCTCACATGGCGATGGTCTTCGTCTCCAGGTACTGGGCCAGCCCGACCGTGCCGAACTCGCGGCCGTACCCGCTGTGCTTGAACCCGCCGAAGGCGCCGTCGTAAGTGGCCGGGGCGCCGTTGACCGTCAGCCAGCCGGACCGCAGCTGACGCAGAACGGCGAGGCCGCGCTCCTTGTCGGCCGTCCACACGCCCCCGCCGAGCCCATACTCGGAGTCGTTGGCAATGCGTATCGCGTCGTCCTCGGTGTCGAAGGGGATGACGACCAGGACGGGGCCGAAGATCTCCTCCCTGGCGATCCGCATGCCGTTGTCGACGTCGGCAAAGAGGGTCGGGCGGACGTAGTAACCGTCCGTGAGCCCGTCGACGTCCCCGGCACCGCCGGTGACCAGGCGGGCACCTTCGGAGATGCCGAGCTCGATGTAGCTCCGCACCCGTTCCCGCTGGTCGGCGCGGACCATCGGGCCGATGAATGTCTCCGGGTCCGCGGGGTCGCCCACGGTCAGGCCCGCGACCATGTCCCTGAGCGCGGCGACGATCTCCTCGTAGCGGCTGCGTGGGGCGAGGATCCGGGTGTGCGCGACGCAGTTCTCGGCGTTGTTGCCGAGGGAGAGGGTGCTCAGTCCGGCGATCGTCGTGTCGAGGTCGGCGTCGTCGAGGATGATCGAGGCGGACTTGCCGCCCAGTTCGAGGCTGACCCGGGTGAGGTTGGCGGCCGCGGCTGCGGCAATTGTGCGCCCTGCGGCGGTGGACCCGGTGAACGCGATCTTGTCGATGCCCGGGTGGGCGACCAGGTACTCGCTGGTCTCGCGGCCGGCGGGCAGGACGCTGACGACGCCGTCGGGGAGGCCTGCCGCGTCGAAGACCTCCGCAAGGACGAGGGCATCCACGGCGGTCTCCGGGGACGCCTTGAGGATCACCGTGCAGCCCGCCAGCAGGGCGGGGACCATCTTGGCCAGCGCGGACTGGTGCGGTGCGTTCCACGGGATGACCGCGGCGACCACACCGACCGGTTCACGGCGCAGGAAGGTGCGGGCGCCGCCGGCCGCTCCCACCTCCTCCTCCCAGTCCAGCGCTGCGGCCGCTGCGAGGTACGCCTCGTTCTGCTGCGGGATGCCGGTGCTGTGCAGGTAGCGGGTGAACCACAACGGGGATCCGTTCTCCGAGGTCACCAGTGCGGCCAGTTCCTCGGCCCGCTCGGCGTGCAGTTCGGCGAAGCGGTTTACCACGGCCTGCCGCTCGTGCGGGAGCATCCGGGGCCACGGTCCGTGGTCGAAGGCGGCGCGGGCCGCGGCGACGGCGCGGTCGACGTCTGCCGGTACGGCGTGGGGAGTGGTGCCGACGAGGGCGCGGTCGTGGGGCGAGCGCACCTCCAGCGTCTTGGCACCTGCCGGTGCCTGCCACCGGCCGCCGATGTAGAGCTGATTGAACGTGATCACGATGATTCCTCCAAAGACATGCACCAATAACGGTCCAGTGGACCGATAATGAAAGTAACAGTCCACTGGACCTTTAACAAGCGGCCAGTGGACCGCTAAACTTCGGCTCATGGCACACGAACAGGACTTCCAGCGGGCCCGGCGACCCGAACAGCAGGAGCAGCGGCGCCGCGACATCCTGCGCGCGACCGAGGCGCTGCTGGCCGAAGTCCCCGTGGAAGAGATCAGCCTCCGCGAGCTCGGCAGACGGCTGGATAT
Source organism: Streptomyces sp. NPDC111507 (assembly GCF_055638955.1). Lineage (NCBI taxonomy): Bacteria > Bacillati > Actinomycetota > Actinomycetes > Kitasatosporales > Streptomycetaceae > Streptomyces > Streptomyces sp. NPDC111507. The sequence continues at coordinate 101,018 of NZ_JBVKBU010000024.1, forward strand.
GTCGAAGACCAGCCTTGTGCGGTACTTCGAGACCCGCGAGGGAGTCCTCCTCGCCCTGCTCAACCGCAGCCGCGAGTCCTGGCTCGACACGCTGGAGGAGCGCCTTCCCGGTTTTCCGGCCGACCTCGACGCGCTCCTCGACGTCTGGGCCGGGTCGCTCGCCGAGCATCCCGTTCTGTGCCGGCTCTGGAGCCTGCTGCCCTCCGTACTCGAACGGAACGTGTCCGCCGCGTCGGTCCACGGCTACAAACTGACCGACCTCGAACACCGCACGAGGCTGGCACGCATGCTCGCCGACCGGACAGCCACACTCGACGAGACGACAGCACTACAGCTGACCCGGCTGGCCGTCATGGGGCTCGTCGGACTCTGGCCCTTCTCCGACCCCCCGCCGGCCGTGGTCGAAGCGATTTCCGACCCCGCACTGACCGACTCCCGGATCGATTTCCCGACGGAGTACGCCGAATTCCTCAAGGTCGCAGCCGCCGGACTGCTGGCCCGCGCGGGCACCGCAGCCGACGGATAACGAGACAGGCACATCGGACCGGTCCGGTCGATCGCCCGGGGGCGGACAACCGGTCGGCCCGCGACGGGCCATCGGCCATCCCGGACATGCGAAGCCTCTGCAGCGGTCACGGACCGCTGACCGGATGACCGGGGGGTGTGAAGACAAGGGGAACCAGCCCTTCCCAGTACATCAACCCTCTGCTCACACGCGGTCCCGGTCTGATGCCCCCGTTGAAGCCATCCGCCGAGCAGGGCACCCCCGGCACCGATGACGGCACCGCCCAGACCACTGATCAACCCGACCAAAGTCTCCGTCTGCATGCCGATCATCATGTCGACGGAAACCATGGTCCGTCTTCCCACTTGCTGACCTTGGAACTTGGAGGTCTACAGCACTTCGATCAGGGCGTTGTCCTCCCACTGGTCGACGACTTCGAGGTAGCCGGCGAGCACCTTGGAGTGCGGGGCCCATCCGCCCTGCTTGGCGATGACGATCTGGTCGTGGCCCTTCAGTCGGGAGGACGTCGCGAGTCCGCGGCGGGGGCTGTGGCCGGTGAACCGGATCTCGATTCCGGCGCGTTCGCCGGCGCGGGTGACAACGTCGTCGATGGACTCGGGCTGGAGCCCGCCCTTTATGAGGGTGTGCCAGCGGGGCGTTGTCACGTTGTTGGGTGCGTGAGCTTCTGACCGTGCGTCGGAGCGTGGTGGGGCCGGGTTCCGACCCCTGCGCTCAGGGTGCGGCGGGCAGGCGGGAGGCACCGGTGATCTGCTCCCAGATCGCGAAGCGGATGGTCATCTCGGCTCGGTGGTAGGGGGCGTTCATCAGGTGGCGGCGGAGCCGGAAGTGGGGTGAGATCCCGCTGAACGCGGACAGGAATCGTTGTGCCCCGCCGGCGGAGCGGAAGCCTTTCATCGCGCGTTCACGTTGCCTCGTGGGCTGGTGGCTGTTCTCGGCCCGGTTGTTCAGGCCCTTGTGGGAGCGGTGCTCGACGGAGGGCATGACCTCGCGGTGGGCAGCGCGGTAGGAGCGGAGCTTGTCCGTGACGATGACGCGGGGCACCGCACCGGTCTTCTTCAGCAGCGTGCGGAAGAAGCGCCTGGCCGCGGCCTTGTCCCGGCGGCTCTGCACGAGGATGTCGAGCACGTTGCCATCCTGGTCGACCGCCCGCCACAGGTACCGCTGCTCGCCGTTGATCTTGATGAAGACCTCGTCCAGATACCACTTGTCGCCAGGCTGGGGCCGCCGTCGGCGCAGCGCCTTGGCGTAGGCCTGCCCGAACTTCACACACCACCGCCGCACCGTTTCGTAGGAAACGATCACGCCGCGCTCGAGCATCAGCTCCTCGACCTCGCGGAACGACAACGGGAAGCGGAAGTACAGCCACACGCAGTGGGAGATCACCTCGACCGGGTACCGGTACCCCCTGTACGACGGCGACGCGCTTTCCACGGACGACCCCTCCCAGCGTGATCAACCAGAAGATCATTCCACCCGGTCAGCCAACGTGACAGCGCCTCTTTACGTAGTCGGTGCGAAAGGGGCGCGTGGGGACCGTACTTGTGCGCCCCCTGAGCAGCGGTGCGACCGCCGTACTGATCGGTGTTCCTGCGGTATCGCCATGGTCCGTGGCAGAGATACGGTGGGAGCGGGTCTGCTGGGGTCCGGTGCCGCGCAGGGGTGGGGTCGGCGCTGGTGAGAGTGGCACGGAATCGGACAGTGATTCGGTCGAAGCCGAGCATGTTCGGTCTATTTTCGAACCGTACGGCTTCGTTCGGGGGACCCGCGGGACCTGGAAAGGACCGCGTGCGGGCGTCTGTACGATGACGACTCTCGACAGCGCGGCAGCACCGTTCAACGTCCATGAGAGCGGCGGCTGTTGACGCATCGCCCGAGAGGATCGGGCGGAACCATCTGGTCCGTTCTCCTCGGTGATACCTCCTCTTCGTCTGCGACCTCGGGCGATGACCTACCCAAACATGATCACTATGCGTTGCCGTTCATGAGTCGGGAGTCACCGGACAGCCGCTCGGACCATCAGGAAAGGGTCTGAGCGGGCGTGCCGGATGATGCGGGTCATCGATGCAGAACTTGCGATCTCCTGCACCGAGGCGCCGACGGGCGCCGTCAACTGTCCGAAGGGCCTTGAGCGATGAGTTCCAATCCTCCTCTCTGTCCGTCCCCGAAGGGGGACAGCTCCTCCCAGACCACGACTGAAGGCGCCCCGGCCGTCAGCGCGGCGATCGGCGACGCCGGCCTGGCCGCCAAGGTGGACGAGGCGATCGTCGACGACCTGGTCGACGAGGTCGACGAGGTCTTGGAGGCGGAGAGCAGCCGGAGGTCGACGACCTGGTCGACGCGGACGGGCCCGGCATCAACGCCGACGCGGCCCCGGAGGCGGAGACCGGGCCGGAGGGCGACGGCCTGATCGACGTGTCGCGCCGCAGGGAACTGATGCACGGCCTGTTTCACCAAGTGCGGTTCGAGCTCTGCGACGCCTTCGCCGACCCGCGGTGCAATATCACCCGCTTCACGATGGACGCCTTCACCCAGGTCCTGCCGAAGCTTCCCGCGGACGTCAGCAACACGGAGGCCTACGAAAAGCTGATGGACGTGGCCGTGCAGCTCGCGGCCGATGACCGTCCGCGTTTTGAGAACCTCCGCGGCATCTCCGAGATCCAGTTCCTCTCCCTCCAGGTCCTGTACGGCTTCAAGTTCACGAAGGGCCACGACGAGTTCCGGGCCTGGCTTGCTGCCGTCGACGACCTGCCGGAGAAGGAGGGGGCGGTCTTCCAGATGATCGCCTTCTATGGGTGGAAGAACGCGGACACCGCCTCGGTGCTGAACATCAGCGAGGGGCAGGCCAGCAAGCTCATGGCCCGGGCCAAGAAACAGTTGAGGGCGGCCACCGGCGTCCCGGTGGAGGAGCTCAGGGAGAGCTTCTTCGACGTAGAGATCGCAAGGAGGAACCAGAAGCAATGACCTTCAACCACCTTACGTCGGACCGCTTCAAGGCGCGCCCGATCACACACGTCCGGCCCCCAACGCCGGAACAGTGGCAGGACGTCGACCTCCCGTACTTCGAGGCCATCGAAGCCGAGATCAAGCGACAGGCGAACGGCGGCGCCCCCAACGACGCCCCGTGGTCCTCCGCCCGCTACTTCGACACCGTGCCCCAGAACGGGGCCGCGGGGCCGCGCGTCTTCGCCGTTCTCCGGCACCTGTCCGGAGAAGCGATCACCCGCCTGATCGTCATGGGACATCTACTCCGCAACCGCGTCACCGGCCCGAAGCCCACACCTGCCGCAGAAGCTCACACGTGCCTCCCCGCGGGCAGCTGCACCCACACCGTCGACCAGAACATCGACCTTCATACCCGTACACGCCCGAAGGAGAGCACCATCAGCCCGTCCGACCGCGGCAACACCGTTCCTGAAGAACAGGGCTACATCGCCGCTCTATGCAGGTGACACCACACAGCAAGCCGCCGCTCCCATGGCCTCGACAACCCGGAGCGGCGGCACCCGGCGCCTCACCCGCCAACAGGAGGGCAAAGCAACCGCGGTCCAAGGGTTGCACACAACTGTCCACCACGAACCGGTCCTGACGAACAAATCACACCCCCGCGCGCCCGGCCCCCACCCGCTCACCAGCGCGCTGCACCACCCGCATCCGCACCCCTTGAACACGAAGGCAGACCCGCATGTCGACCAACGGCACCGCTCCCAAGAAGACCACCGCGAGCTCCGCGGCCGCCAAGAAGACCACGGCGAAGAAGACGACCGCGAGGCCGGCAAAGAAGACCACCGCCGTGCCGAACCCGCGGCCCGAGCCCGTGGCCCCTGCCGTACCCGACACGCCGGACGAGGCTCAGGCGACGGCCAAGGACGACGACTCGGTCGCCCAGCAGTTCCTCAAGTTCCTCGCGGAACGCCGCAGGCGCCGCCAGCTCCTCGCCCTGAAGATCACCTGCTACGTGCTGGTCGGCGCCTTCCTGTCCTGCATCGGCCTCACCATCTGGCAGTTGACGATCCCCTCCATGCTCGCCACCGTCTACGCGGCACTGGCAGGCGTCTTCGCCACCTCCACCGGCATCTGCTTCACGATCTACCACCACCGCCGCAAGACCCACCAGGACGACCACGGCGACTGACACAACACCGCGACACACCAACAGCGGAGGGGCAGCACAGGATGCCTGTGCGGCCCCTCCGCCATGCCCGCGGGCCCCAGTTCAGAAGACCGTGAACTACCCTCCCCCGGCGCCGCCGCCGGGCCTGTCTCTATGCGCCCAGTTTCGTCGCGTGCTTCGACGGAGCCTTCTTCATCGCCTTCTTCACGGTCTCCTTCGCCGCCGTGGAGGCGAGGGACCCGGACGCGATCCGGACCGCACTCCCCGCGAGCCGATCGCGGGCAGCATCGCCGCGGACCGGCTCGCCGAAGCGCTCGGCACACCGAACCAGGCTGGCGAGCGGGCGAACGTGACCGCGTTCGAGGAGTGGGCCGAGTTCGAAGAGCACTTCGGCAAGCGCAGCTGCCGAGGACGCCCTGCGCTTCCTGGACATCGGACAGGACGTCGCCTGCTCCGTCACCACCACCGCCTCCGGCAACCTCTCCAGTGGCTTCGTTCACGTTCAGCGACAGCGTTTATCGACGAGTTTCAACAGCGATTGGCGGTCGGCCGGCTCGCGGATGTTCACGAGAAATGACGTCACTGGGACCAGCGCGGCTCGTCGCTCCAGCGGGGAAGCAGAGCGCGGAACGGGGGCGAATACCTGTGTGCGGCCGGTCTCGTGTCACGGCAGGATGGGCGGATGGAGCAACCACTTGACGTGCCCGAACTCGCTGCTGGTGCGGGGTTCAGTCTTCGGCCGTGGCGCCTTTCGGATCTTCAGCTTGTCCGCGAAGCGTCCGAGGACGATTACATCCCGTTGATCACGACGGTGCCCTCGCCCTACTCAGAGTCGGCAGCTGTCGCGTTCGTCGAGCGGCAGTGGGGTCGGGCGACCGCGAGGACTGGTATCCGTTTGTCATCGTGAACGCTGATGGTCGGCCGGCCGGAAATGTGGGGCTGTGGCTGAAAGACCTGGCGCAGGGCCGGGCATCGTTGGGCTACTGGGTTGTTGAGTCGGCGCGTGGGCAGGGGGCGGCCGTGGCCTCGGTCGGCGCCGTCGCCGACTGGGCCTTGAGCAAATTGCGGATTCCTCGGCTTGAGCTGTATGTCGAGCCGTGGAACACCGGTTCCGTGCGCACTGCCGAGCGCGCGGGGTTCCAACGTGAGGGGCTGCTGCGGGGCTGGCAGCAGGTGGGGGCCGACAGGCGGGACGTGTTCATGTATTCGCTGCTGAACGGCGAGCAGTGATGTCGCTGGGCCTGCCCGCTGTTCAGGCCGACAGGACCAGCGCGATGGGTGAGACGCGGACGCCGGCTCAGCTGGCCTTGGCGGGCTCCTCGGCGCGTACCCGGGTGCTGGCGAGGCGGTAGGAGTCGGTGCCGGTCTCGATGATCGTGCCGTTGAAGGTGAGGCGATCAACGATGGCTGCGCAGAGGCGAGGGTCGGTGAAGGTCTTGGTCCAGCCGCCGAAGGACTCGTTGGAGGCGATGGCGACGCTGTTCTTTTCCTCGCGTTCGGTCAGGACCTGGAAGAGTAGTTCGGCGCCGTGGCGGTCGATTTCCATGTAGCCGAGTTCATCAATCTATGCGGATATCGGCATAGATCGACCTATGCCGAGCGGGGTGTCAGCGTGGCTGGCTGCAACCGGTGAGGGGTTTGCTTGTTCGGCATAGTCGCGGCGCTCTGCTGCTGAATGGCTGCTCGGCTTCTGACACACTGGTGCCATGACAGTGCAGCGAAAGGACCATGCCGCGTAGGCGTCCTTCGGACCTGCGCTCGGTCCGCCGGAGGTTCGCGGTTGAGCGTGGGCGATACTCGAAGATCGGTCAGGTTTCTGGCTCGGCGCAGGCCGAGATCATCCGTTTGGAGCGAACTCGCTTCGCGCCCGGTGACCTGGGCAAAGCCCTGGCTGCCTGGAGTGAGTTGGCGCATACTCCGCGACGGCGTTCGCCTGACGTTCGCACCGGCTGCGGTGAACCGTCATGCTGTCCACCGGAGCCGGACGAATGGCGGGAGCTCCTGGAGATCGCCATACATGCCCTGCCTTCGAAGTCCGCGCGCGAGCTCGCCCGCATCGCCGGGCGTCTGGACAGCAGGATTCTCGATCACCCGGCCTTGAGACACACCGTTTCACCGTGCGGTCGTTGGTGGCATTTCAGTCGGTGGCCGTGGGAGGACTGACTGCGATGGCATTGAGCCGGGGCTCACCCCGCAGCCAGGCCGATCGACGTCACAGGCGGTCGAGGAAGGCGAGGATCTTGTCCGTGGGTTGGTAGCGGCCCGGGCGGGCGGTGACCGGTGCGGTGAGGGCGAGGGCCTTCTCCTTGATGGTCATGTCGGCGTGGACGTAGGCGTCGGTGGAGCGGACCCCGGCATGGCCGAGCCAGAGCGCGATGACCGTGGTGTCGACACCGGCCTGCAGCAGCGACATGGCGCAACTGTGCCGCAGGACGTGCGGGTGGATGCTCTTGTCCAGCAGGGACGGACAAGTTTGCGCGGCGGCCTGCGCGTGGGTGCTCAGGCGCTGTGCGACGGCGTCGCGACTGAGGCGCCTGTCGGCGTACACGTGAACGTCCCCACCCGCGTACGGATGAACATCCCCAGTTCTTGACGTGTTGAGGGGCAGTGTTCGGCACTCTGCTGCATGTCGGTGTGGGTGACGAAGGGGGCGGCGGTGGTCTTGGATCCACGTCGCTGGTTGGAACTGCGGCGTTTTCGTGGCCTGTTGGAGTCCGGGGCGATGAGCCTGTCGGAGATTTCCAGGGAGACCGGGCTGGACCGCAAGACTGTCCGCAAGTACCTCTCGGGGCCGGTCCGGCGACTCCGCCGCGGCGGTCGACGAACGGGCGGTCGTTGGTGAGGGTGATCGACGAGTTCGCGCCGCTGATCGATTCGATGCTTCGGGCAGAGATCTTGATGAAGGCCGCGGTCATCCACGAGCGGCTGGCCAGGGAGTACGGGTTCACGGGCAACTACCAGCGGGTCAAGCTCTACGTTCAGGAAGCCCGTCCGAGGGTCGCCGAGGAACTGGGGATCACGCCGCGGGAACTGGCGGGCATGCACCGACGGTTCAAGGTGATTCCGGGGGCCCAGGCGTCGCCCGCGAGCGGGATGAAGCCGGCCGCTCCGAGGCCGACCCCGAGCGCGTCCTCGTCCACGGCGGAGCGACCCAGGTCCGCGGCGTCGCATCCGGCGCCGGCCACGGGAACCCAGCCGCTGGCCATCAGGGCGATCTCACCGGCCACGCCCCACGATGGTCCCGTGGCGGTCCCCTTGTAGTCGGGGTCCGGAGCCGTCCCCGGGCTGGGGCTGGGTGTCGCGGTGGACGGTGCGCCGCTGCCGTACTTCACAGTCGGCAGTGGGCTCGGGCCGGTCTTGAAGTGGACCCTGTACGACACATGGCTGCGGGTGGTGTTGACGGTGAGGGCCAACGACGAGCCGTCGGGATAGTTGTAGTGGTAGGTCTTGGTGTAGCTCCAGTCCCAGCCGTTCCTGCTCTTGGTCCAGGTCTCGGTACCACCGTTGCAGGAGCTGGAGGCACCGCCGCACATGCCGTCGGGGCGGAGTCCGGTGGGGTCGGCGAGGGTGACGGGGGTGTTGTTGGCGTAGGTGTAGCCGTTGAGGGATTCGTGGTCGTCGGGGGCGAGGACGGGGTCGACGGAGAGGAAGCGTCCGGTGGCCGGGTCGTACTCGCGGGCGCCGATGTGGGTGAGGCCGGTGTCGGCGTCGGTGGGTTTGCCGAGGAAGCCCTTGTCGTCGGGCCAGGCCGGCGGTGTCGCGCCGCGGGTTTCGCCGAAGGGCTTGGTGTAGCGGCGTGTGACGGCCTGTGTGGTGGCGTCCGTACGGCCGGAGCCCTGGTCCGTCCCGACACCGCGCGCTGGCAGGCCGCCGTCGAAGCCCACGTGCGCGCGATGGGCTTTGACGCTGTAGTGGAGTCCGCGCTCGCCGACCCCGACGACTTCCGCGCCTACCGGGCCGCCGGCCACCGGATCGAGGTGGTAGCGCTGGCCACCGCGGAGGCCCTGAGTCAGCTCTGGATCGTGGACCGCTACCTCACCGAGACCGCCGACGGCGGCGGGCGGTACGTGTCGTGGGAGAACCACGACACCTGCGCGAAGGGCTGCTCGCCACGCTGGCCGTCATCGAGACCGAGCAGCTCGCCGACCGCGTCACCGTCGTACGGCGCGACGGCACTGATCTCTACCAACGAGCTCACCCCCCAGGGCACTTGGAGGCGCTGCCCGGCTGCTGAGCGGGTGCTGCGGGCGGAGCGGGTGCCGAATCTGCGGCTGCCCTGGGTGGTCAGCTGAGACGCGGGTGGTCGGCCGAGAGCTGAGCGGGATCGGCCGCCCGGTACGGCAGCAGGGCCCGGACCGCGCGTCGCGGTCCGGGCCCTGTCCCGTGCGGTGCCGCCCGACGGCGGCGGTGCGTCAGCTCTGTGCGGTGTCGGGAAATTCGTTTTCAGCGAGCGGCACCGAAGATTCACTCAAGGGATTTGTTCTTTTCGGATTGATAGAGAGTGGTCGCCCACGGCTCTCCGTCGAAGAATGCGTCCCAGAAACCCGGTGCCCCCCATCCTGAAGGGCCCAAAGTGATTTCACCTCGCGTCTTCACGGAGATGACCCAATGGGGCGGAATACGGCCGTCGACCACCTCGAAGAGCCGGGAGTCGTAGAGTCCGGGCGTCTCGTCACGGACAGTCTCGAACCGGAACAAGTTCTCACCGTCGGCTATCGAGAAGACCTCCAGAACCGAATACTCACGACCTTCCCGGAGTCGGCTGGCCCCCTGGGTGATCGGGATAGAGTACTCACTAGTTCCCTTAAAGCGAATCCTCACTACTGGCCACCCCCGATCACACTAGGGAACTTCACCTTATAGTCATAAACGAGAACTTCGCCAGTTTGTTGGTTCATGTAGAAGTGGGCCTCGAAATTTATTCCATTAGGAGCTTGATGTCTCTCGGTCGAGTACTTACCCCACTGCCCCACGCCTCCCCGGTCCTCGAACAGTTTCGTCACCTTGGCATTCTTCATCTGGCTCCCGCGTTGAATCCTAACAGAGTTCTTTATTGCCTCCTCCGTGAGTGACCCATCCTTGTTGAACAGCGAACCGGCCGATTCCCACCGGAGTGCATCTTTCAGACGGATGCCGTTCACCACGTTCTCTGCGCTGTCAGCCCCCTTGGCCGCCCGGCTCGCGCCCGCTGCGCCGTTTTCGCCATCTTCTATCGAAAATCTTCCGCCGATGGCCAGCGTGCCGCCCAGGAAACCGTTGTTCCTTCCCGCCTCGTAGAGACTCGAGTCAGTATCCGCCCCCGCCCAAGCCGCCAGTTTATCGGTTGCCTCGGGGTGATAATGGCAGAAATCTGAGATGATCCAGCAAGGCGGATTTATGAGGTCGGTGGCCGCCATCATGCCGTCGGCGAAGCCGGCCACATGACTCAGGATGTTTGTGAGACCGAACTTCTTCACAGGGACCGGGTCGGGACTGTCCTAAAGATTGCGTATGCCCTGGTGTGACCCATATGGCATGAGGTGCGTCCTCTGCCGGGAAGGATCACCGATGGGGTTTAAGGGCGAGTCGCCCCGCGAGAGCATCGTACGAACGGGGGCTGAGTTGGCGAGAGCAGCCGAGCTGGATCGGGACATGGCCGCGCAGTTGGTGGA
>NZ_JBVKBU010000025.1:0-83922 GCF_055638955.1 Streptomyces sp. NPDC111507
CCGAATACCGAGCCGAGATGACCGTCCGCTTCATGATCTGGGAACAGGTCACCGGAGTCGCCGGCCTGCCCACCAAGGCCTGAACATCGCCCGGACCCGGACTTCACCACGCCCCGATGCACCGTCAGAGACCCAACACCCAACAACGTGACAACGCCTGAGGGACAACTTCGACCCGACTCTGGAACTCTGCCGGGACCGCGGCATCCCGTACGTCGCGTACCGGCCGCTCGACGCGGGCAACCTTGTACGCGGCCCCGGACTTAAGGCATCCCTTTCCTGGCTGCTTCAGCTCGGCCCGCACATTGCCCCCATCCCCGCAACCAGCCGGCTCAGCCATCTCGCCGAGATCGTGAACGCCGTCGGCACCGGCGGGAGGCCGTGATGTCAGCAGTCACCCAGGCCATCGCCGCTCCCCGAATGAGGGCCCCTACGAGAACTGGCGGCCACCGGTGATCGGCGTCTGTCTTCTGGTGCCGGTCGGAGCGGATTGTCTCGCCGTCGCTGACCTGCGGGGCATGCTCGTGCTGCCTGGCGGGGGTGTGTACGACAGGCAGACGCCGGAGAATGCCGCCCATCGCGTCTTCTCCGGTCCCCCGGGCGGGCTTCGGCTGCTGCGTCGCCTCGCCGTGGACTGGGTACAGACGCGGCGCAGGAAGGTCATCACGCACGTACTGGCGACTGCGCCGATGACCCGCGAAGCCGTCGGACACCTGATCTACCGCGATCCGCGGGCAACAGTGCGTGTGCTGCCCACCATGCGTGTCATCGACGACCTTCCCACTCAGGGACGGCTACGGGTCCTGGTCGGGCTGCAGTCCCTCGCCACCGGCGAGACGGCCTACATCGAAGGAGGCGTTGTACTTCCTTCCGCACCACCAAACCTCACCCAGGAGTGGTGGGGGCAGAGGTGGCCTGGCACATGAAGGCGTGCCGGGCCGCCTCCGTTTCCGTCACCTGCGCAACAAGCCTTGGCGTTTCGGCCAACTCGCGTCGCGTCAAAGGCCGTCCAGCACTGCGACCACGCGTTCGACGCATTGAGATTCCGGGCCCTGCCCTTCGTCCGGAATCGAGCGCGTTCGACTCGCTCCCCGTCTCGTTGAGCCTGACACCGCCGGACCAACCAGGTGCGGCGCGGACCCCGAGGAAGCATGCAGGTGACCGTGACCGACACCTCGCCCAAAGATTCCACCCCACCCCCTCCACCTCCGGCCACCATCAACTTTGAGGGGAAGCACGGCAAGAACCCGCTGGCAGAGGCCAGTTTCGCGAAGATGTGCGGCCGGCTTCCGTCCGTGTTGGGACACACCGCCCGCATGGCCTGGGCCGTGGACCGGCCCGCCGCCATGCTCCTGTTCACCTTCCAGTTCCTCACGGGAGCCGCCGCCACGGTCCTCGCGTTCACCGCGAAGGCCATGACGCATATCCTCGGAGCCGACGCGGTCTCCGAACACCTGCATGCCACCCTGCCCGCTCTCATCGTCGTCACGGCGGCCGCGCCGGTCGGCCGAGTCAGTAGCGCTTTATCCTCCTACGCCGACAGGCGGATCACTCCACTGCTGATGACCGAGGCGGACGTCGCCTTGGTGTCCGCGATGTGCCGCGTCGAAGCCTCCGCATACGGGGAGGACGGCTTCTCCGACCAGCAGGAAGCCGCTGAGGTCGGCGTCACACGCACACGGATGATGGTGCAGGACGCCCAGCGCTTCATGACCGCCGTCGTCCGCATGATCGCCGCGGGCGGCGTCATCACGGCGCTGCACTGGAGGATGCTGCCGCTGCTGCTGCTCGCCGTCCTCCCAGCCGGCATGGGGGCCGTGCTGTCCGCGCGCGTCGACTACGAGACCCACTACGCCAACGTCGGCGACCGCAATGTGCGGGCCATGATGCGCTGGTGGGCCACCTACTCCCGTTACGGCGACGAGGTCCGTGCGAACGGCATGACCAGCTACCTCGTCTACTGGTACCGGGCCCTGTCCGATCGCATCGACGAGCGCACCCTCACCGCCGCACCCCGCATGCTGCGCATCGTCCTTGCGAGCAGCGCCCTCGGCGGGGTGTTCCTGCTCGGTACCTGGGCCACCCTCGCCTGGCTCGCCACCACCGGCCGCGTCGCCCTCCCGGTCGCGGCCACCGCGGTGGTCGCCGTCCAGACCACCCTGGCCGCGCTCTCTCAGTTCGTCATCCACGGCGCCTCGATGTTCCACACCTCGCTGTACCTCGCCGACATGCGTTCCTTCCTCGACATGGTCGCCGAACGAGTCGCCAAGCGCGGGGAGCTGACCATCTCCGAACAGGTAGAGGAGATCCGTCTCGACGAGGTCGTGTATCAGTACCCCGGCACGGAGGAACCCGCCGTCGACGGAGTCTCACTCACCCTGCACCGGGGCGAGATCCTGGCCGTCGTGGGCGAGAACGGCTCGGGCAAATCCACCCTCGCCAAGCTCATCACCGGCATCCTGCTCGCCGACAAAGGTCGTGTCCTGTGGGCCAGCACCGACCTGGCCGACACCCGTCCTGACTCCGTGTGGTCCCGTACGGCCCTCGTCCCGCGAAACTTCGCCTGCTGGCCCCTGCGGGCCCGCGAGAACATCACCCTCGGGCAGCCCAAAACCTTCGACGACGGGCCCGTGTGGGAAGCCGTCGACGCTGTCGGCATGCGGAAGGCGGTCGAGGAACTGCCCAAGCAGCTCGACACCCTGCTCGCCAAAGAACTCTTTGGAGGCGCCGAGCTGTCCCGAGGCCAGTGGCAGCGGCTCGCGTGTGCCAGGGCCTTGTACCGGCAGACCCCGCTGCTGATCCTGGACGAGCCGACCTCGCAGATGGACCCGCGTGGCGAGCACCAGATCTTCCTTGAGATCAAGCCCATCGCCGCCGAGCGCATGACAATCGTCGTGACGCACCAGCTCGAGAACACACGTCTCGCAGACCGGATCCTCGTCATGCGTGACGGCCGCATCATCGAGCAAGGCCGGTACGACGGACTTGCTTACGGGAGCGGCTTGTTCGCTGAACTCCTTGCCCTGGCCAAGGATCGCTGACCGAGAGGCGTCACGGCGGGGCGTCGACCCCGCCGTGCTTCATCACCCGTCGGGACGCCGAACACACCCAACTCATCGATCTCACCGCCAACTTCTCTGCAAAGCACCAGAGTTGGACCTCCGTCCGCCCTCCATTCACCGGCGGCCGCTACCACGGATGATGACCAGGACCGGCGCCCGCCGAATGCGGGCGCGGTCGTCACGGACGCGCCGTGCCGCTAGTCAGTGGAACGGCGCTCCCACGACAGCGGAGACAGATGTACAAGTCGCTCTCACGTCTCGCGGGGCCCGCAGCCGCCATCGCCCTGCTGCCCCTGCTCCTCGGGGCCGGCCCCAGCAGACCCGGCGCCACCACAGCGTCCGCCAGACCGGCCACCGGCATATCGGCCTCGACCCTGTCGGACGCCGTCACCGCGGCCGCCGCCTCCCCGGCCGCCGCCCCCGCGGACCGCGCCAGCCAGCTGGAGATCGTCGCGCACGAGGACGACGACCTGCTGTTCATGAACCCGGACATGGCCGAGAGCCTGCGCAGCGGCGGCCATACGACCACCGTGTACCTCACCGGCGGTGAGGCCTCCACGCCGACGGACACCCGCGACCACCCCGATCCGGTGACCGCCGCGCTCTGCGCGGACCCGAACCTGGACCGCGAGGAGTACATCGGCTGCCGTCAGCGGGGCGTCGAGGCCGCCTACGCGCAGATGTTGGGCGCCTCGGACCCGAACGACCCTGCGCTGTGGCAGCGTTCGCTCATCAGCCTGCCCGACGGCCACCAGGCCGAGAAGTACGCCTGGGCCGACACCAGCCGCGACGTGTCGCTGATCTTCCTCAACCTCCCAGAGGAGGCGGACGTCAACTACAGCGGACAGAGCGCCGGTCCGCTGGAGCAGCTGTGGTACACGCCCGGCACCACGGTCACCTCGCTGGTGCCGGCGGGGAGTCTGCTGGGCGATCAGCGGTACACGTACACCAAGGACCAGTTGACCGAAACCCTGGCCGACCTGATGGTCAAGGCCCAGCCGACCGTCGTACGCATCATGGACACCCACCCCGACGTCCGCTACGACAACAGCGGCGTGGGCGCCAAATGGCACGACCACGCGGACCACGTGATGACCTCGCTGTTCGCCACCCGCGCCTCGGACCTGTACTTCCACGGCTCCGACGCCCACCAGCACGCCCTGGTCGGCTACCGCGGCTACGGCATCGGCGACATGACCCCGAATCTCGACGCCAGCCGCGTCGACGCCAAGACGGACACGTTCCAGGCCTACACGCCCTGGGACATCGATGCCGGCGGTCAGTTCAACGGCTATCTGTCCCGCGAGTACCAGCGCTGGACCCCCGGCACCGACTGGGTCGGGCACAACCAGGACGGCCGGCTCCAGGCGTTCGGCGTGCTCGGCGGCGACCTGTGGACGTGGTGGCAGAAGCCGGCCGGCGGCTGGGGCAAGGCCGACCTCGGCCATCCCGCGGGCCGCAGATTCGAGCCGGGCGTCGCCGTGGGGACGGACAACAGCGGCAGGCTCCAGGTCTTCGCGCTCGGCTTCGACGACAACGCCGACTACACCGCGACCCCGCCGGTACTCTACGGGCTGCGGCAGACCGCGGTGAACGCCGCCTTCGGCTCGTTCACCGACATGGGCAACCCCAACACGGGCAGCAGCAGTCTCTCCCCGTACCAGATCGGCGCGCCCGTGGTCGTACCCAACGGCGACGGGCGCCTGCAGGTGATCCTGCGCAACGCGGGCGGCGGTCTGAGCAGCCGCATCGAGGCCACCTCCGATCCGGACGACGGGTTCCGCGCCGGCTGGACCGACCTGGGCGGCGCCGGCCTCCAGGACCAGCCCTCCGCGATCCTCACGCGCGACCGCCGGGTCGAGGTCTTCGCCTCCACCCGGCAGGGCATCCTGCACTGGCAGCAGAACAGCGGCAGCGAGACGCTCATCCGAGAGCCCGACGCGCCCGTGGTCGGCGCGCCCTCCAGCCCGCCGGGCGCCGCGCTCAACCAGGACGGCCGTCTGGAGTTCTTCTACCGCACCGGTGACGGCTCGGTCCAGGTCAGTTACTACAGCGGTTCGGCCTGGCAGAGCGGCCCCTCCACCGGGGGACAGGGCGGCATCGGCATGGTGGCGGCGCTGAGCGCCCCCGCTTCCCCGTCGAACAGCCTGATCTGGGCGCTCGCGCGCAACCGCGGCACCGGCGTCAGCTCCCTGCGTCAGCTCAGCGCGAACCTCGGTTACGACCCGACCAGTTGGACCGACCTGGGCCTCGTCACGACGGGTCCGCCCGCGCTCGCCCGGGACTCCGCCGGCCGCGTCGTCGCCCTGACGCTGGGCACCGACGCCGACCTCTACACGGACACGCAGACCACGTCCGACCCCACTGCCGGGTTCGGTGGCTGGCAGCTGACCGTCGACTGACCGGGACCGCCTCCAGGCGGCCCGGGTCCTGACAGCGCCGCGCGGCCGGGGTCCCCTTCCGACGGGGCCCGGCCGCGTACCGCGGTCTACGCCCACGTCCGACTCCGCCTCCAACACTGGTGGAAGATGCCGCCGAGTCGTTCGCGTCTTCATATGTCGAGACGGGTGATCTGTTGTGGGTCGGTGATCGGCACCGGCAGCGGGTGCAGCGGGCGGGCGTTGGCGACGATCTGATGGGGTCGGTGAGAGTTGGAGAACTCTTCGAACTCCCATAGCGCGTGGAGCAGGTGGGCGTGGTTCCAGATCAAGGTGCGGTCCAGCACCTCACACCGGCAGGTCTGCACCCACCGTTCCATGAGCGAGTACATGCGCGGCATCCGGACGCCGCTGAGCACTACCTCGATCCCCGCGGCGGCGAGGACCACGTCGGACAAGGCGGGGAAACTTCCCATCGCGGTCCCCGATCAGGAACCCGGCCCGGCAGCCCGTGTCTTCGAGATCCATGACGAGGCTCTTCGCGGCTTGCCTCACCCAGGAGACGGTCGAATGAGCGGTGGCGCCCAGGATCCGGATTCGTCGGCCGGCGTGCTCGATCACCGCGCACACATACAGACGCGTCCCGGACAGCGTGACCGTCTCCAGGACGTCGCAGGCCAGCAGGGCGTCGGCCGGAGAACGCAGGAAGCCCGCCCACGTACGGGAAGCGCGTCCCGGCGCCGGGCCCATCCCGGCCGCCTTGAGGACTTCCCCGACGGTGGTGGCGGCGACCTTGATCCCGAGCACAAGGAGCTCGCCGTGGATGCGGCAGTATCCCCAGCCGGGATTCTCTGGGCGAGCCGCAGCACCAAGAGGGGGACGGAGCGTACCGTCCGCGGCCTTCCAGGGCGCTTGGGCCGGGAGACGGCCGCATGACGGCGTGCGATCAGGTCGCGGTGCCAGCGCAGCACCGTGTCCGGACACACCACCAGCCGCACCCCGCGCAGCACTTCGACCGGCAGCCGGCGCAGCAACGCCGCCAGGAACGCACGACCACCCAGGGCGAACCGCACTCTCCCGTGTCCGAGTTGGCGCTCCAGCACGGTGATCCGATGACACAAGGCGAGTATGTCCGCGTCCTTGTCCCAGTCACTCATCGCCAGCAGGCGCAGCACGCAGCACGCGTTCGAAACGGCCAGGCAAGCCAATCGCAGCAGCACGACCGACCATCATGCCGGGGCAATCACCAGCCGCACGAGAGCACCCGTTCGAGCGCCCGTCCCCGACACCCCCCATAGCCCGCGCGGCAGCCCCCACCAGGGTGGATGACTTTTTCGGCAGGCGCAACATCTGCCGAACGGAAGTACCGCACTCACGCAGACGCTGTCGGCGCCGCTCGCTGCGCAGATTACGCAGGTCCTGATTGCGGCCGGTCCAGCAGAGCAGGGCCGCGCAGACACCAGTGAGACCTACACCAGGATTCCTTCTGGCCTCGCCGTCGTGGAAGTTCTGGCAGGTACCACCCGCCACGCCGTCGTGACCCCGGTACGCCTGCGATGAACGCCGATGAGGTCCAGAGTGTGGCCGCCGGCATCAAAATTTCGGGCTTCTTTGGCGTAGTCATCACGCAAGCGCGGCCAGAACCCGCCAGTTGGCCACGCGGTGCGACCATCAGCGCCTTTACCCGTGCTCGTCCGGCTCGGTGGGGTCGTCGGGAGAACCAGGGCGTGTCCGATGGGTCTCGTGACGGGTCTGGCGGTGGATCCGCTGGCGAGAACGAGGAGGGAGAACAAGCTCAGCGCGTGAGCAGGCACCCAGCCGCGACGCCGAGGAAGATCATGGCTCCGAAGAACAGGCCGACGATCTGATGTAGGCGGTACTTCCAGGTGAACACCCGTGCGCTTTTCGGCTTTTCGGGCAGGTAGGCGACCGGTACATGGGTTCCGAGGTCCAGCCCCGTCGCCGTCGTGGGTGGCCGGAACCTGACGGGCCGGCCCTGCCGGTCGAAAAACTCGATGACGGGCGTCGAACAATCGTCCCCGGGCTCATGCTCCTGGTCCACCACCACCCCCTCGGCGCGCGACCCGTAGCGGCTCAGCCGCATCTGCAACCGTGCCTCCCGCGCACTGGCCGACAGACCCACCAGGCCCACCAATACGGCCAGCCCGATACCGATCGTTTCACCCGTCATCCGTCCCCTGCTCTCCCTCGCACAGCGCCCGCCTGGCACGGGCCGCGCATCAGGAGGACGCGGCACGCAACCCGATGGTTCACGAAGGTGCGCGGGCACACCAGCTCCTCGGGCTGACGTGGTCGCGGCTCGGGCCACGGAGGGCCGATTGTCGCCTTCGCCGTCGGGCACGCGGCTGCCGCCCCTGATGAGCCTTCGCTGAGTCGAGCCGGTCAACTGAGTCAGTGCAGTCAACTGACCAGGCACGGCAGGCTCGCCGACCCATCGGACAGGCCCCAGGTGTCGGTGACGTCGATCTCGAACAAGCCTGGGGTGTCGTCGATGTGGATTTTGGACTGTTTGGGGACCTGATGAAGCTCCAGTGCTGCCGGAGTAATGGCGGCTGACTTTGTTCACGGGTTTGGGCAGCGGCTGCTCAGTGCTTTGGGAGGCACCTGGACTGTGCCGTGTTCGATGCTCACGGGAGACGACAGCACTCGGCGGTCAGCCACGGCTGCGCCAATCAAACGACGCAGCCCGACGGAACGGTTTCGCTCAAGTAGGTGCACTGGTCATGACCGAGTGACCTACTGGATGCTCCAGCGATGCGGGTGGTTGGGCTCTTCGGGGCAGACGAAGATGTTGAGTTCGCCCCAGCGTCCCACGGTGACCTCGGTCGGCCCGGCGGACAGGTGCGTGGGCAGGTCCTGGTCTTCCAACGGCTTCCAGCTGCCGCTGCCGCCGTCCCACTCAGAGCTGTCGATGGTCAGCAGCAGGTGCATCGGTGCCGCGCACGTCCGGCAGTTCATGGGGGACGGGTCGGTCGTGTGCCAGGAGGCGAATCCGCCGGCCCTCCAGCCTGGTGGGATGGACAGGTCGTACTGATAGCCCGCCGGCGATGCCGCATCTTCGTCCGTCGACTGCTCGGCCTGCTCCTCCAGGGCCTCTTCCCAGGCGTCGATCCGGGCGCACAGGTCCATCGGCAGGAGACCCGCGAATGGGTAGGTGACCACCTGCTCCGGATGCAGCACACAGGGCTCGGGCACGTACCCCTCGAAGCCGACGACCTGCGGTTGCGGCGGTGACGCCAGTACCGCGGTGACCTCCCGCGACCGGCGCCAGCGCAGGTCGATCAGCATGCCGTAGCCGGTCGGGCCGTGTGCGTCGAAGGGGCACCAGAACACCTGGAGCAGATCGCAGTCAGCCGGCCCGGCCGACAGGTCGGGGATGTCCCGCCTGTATAGCTGCGCAAGGCCGATCAGCGGCAGGGGGCCGTTCGCAGCAGCTTCTTGAACTCGGTGTTTGTGGTCCAGTTGCTCCAGCAGCTGCCGTTCCTCGTCCGTGGGGCCGGGGTTCGGTTCACGGAGCCATGCGGAAGCCAGGATCTGCCGCTGCCGGTGGATGTCCGCCGGGCGTCGGCCACGCGCATGGCCGTGAGGCTCGGTGCACACCGGCCAGGGTTCGTCCGCCGGCCACAGCAGCGGACCGCCCACGGAACTGTCCACCACATCCGGTCGGCCCGGGCGCGGATGGAGCCGGGTGGTGGTCCCTCGGTAGGCCGCCAGCTCCGGGAACAGCGCCTCGACATCGAGCGGGCGCGGTGGTGTGGTCCTCGACATGCACGGGCACTTTAGACGGCTGCACACCGCCATGATTCGGCGCCCCCGAGGACAACCACCTCCACTGTGGGGTGCGGGCGGAATCTGCCGGTCCGCGGTTGTTGATCTGGTGATGTGACCGGGCGAGCGAACGCAAGCCGTATCCGAGTGACTTATCGGACGAGCAGTGGTCGCTGATCGAGCCGGTGATCACAGCGTAGGAGGACCGGCACCGCTCGGTCAGCGGCTACCAGGGCGCCTACGACATGCGGGAGATCGTGAACGTGATCCTCTACCAGGGGCGGACCGGCTGCCAGTGGGCCTATCTCCCGTACGACCTGCCGCAGAAGAGCGCCACGTACTACTACGCCGCCTGGCGGGACGACGGAACCGACCAGGTCA
Organism: Streptomyces sp. NPDC111507; assembly: GCF_055638955.1. Lineage (NCBI taxonomy): Bacteria > Bacillati > Actinomycetota > Actinomycetes > Kitasatosporales > Streptomycetaceae > Streptomyces > Streptomyces sp. NPDC111507. Next base: position 9,611 of record NZ_JBVKBU010000025.1, read on the forward strand.
TCGGTGAACTCCTGCGCTGCCAGGTCCGTGAACGCGCCCGCCGATTAGAGGACCCGACCGTGGTGGTCCTGGACACCCAGAGTGTCCACGCGGCCGCCGGGGTCCCCGCCGCGCAGCGCATCGAACGCCACAACCTCCTCGGCGGGCTCATCCACGAGTACCGCAACACCCGGTAACGAAGATCACGTCCTGGCGCGAGAACGTCCGGGTCAGAGCATGTACGAGCCCCCTCAACCTTCGCCGGCGTCGTCTGAAGGCCCAGCTCCACCGTGATCTCCTTGGCCTTCAGCGGTCCTTGGCCCGTCGGCTGCCGCTCGTCGAGCACGTCCAGGATCCGCTGGTAGGCCAGCGCCAGCACCGTCACCAGCAATCCTTCGCGCCAAGGTGGCACGATCGAGCCCGGCACGGGCGCGGGCGAGGGCGCAGTTTCCTGCTCCGTCTCGGCCCCGGTCACGGCGGTGGTCTCGGCAGCCGAGGCGGCCAGGGCCTCGACCAGCTCTTCCCGCGCGATCACCCGCCGGTCCAGCTCGACCTCGGCGGCCTCCAACACCTCAGCCAACCGGGCGGCTTCCTCCCGCAGTCCTTCCACCCGCACACGGGCAGATGTCTCCCGCTCCTCCAGCATTCCCAGCACCGACGCCCTCGCGCACCCCTCGCTCATGGAGCGGAAACAAGACGCCGGATGCCTCCCTCATTCCGAGCTAGACCATGCCTGACCAGCAGAAATCAAGCGATCATGTTCGGTTGAGATACGGCTTCTCAGGCTTCAACCTCAATAGTTCGGAGAAGCCTGCATCCGTCGTCCGATGCTCCGGATCGACCCGGCACAGCGACGGCGTCTGGAAGAGATCATCCGCAACCTCACTGCCCGCATCGACGAAGCGCGCGCCAACGGCTGGCTCGGCGAGGTCCAAGGTCTCCAAGTCAGCGCCGAGGCCGCACGCAACAAGCTCGCCTCGCTCGACCGTCTGGTCCGATACCGGCCGCGGGCCTCGGTCGACCTCGGCATGCCGATCATCCCCGGGGAGCGCTGATGAACACAGCGCCCAGCATAGGACCACCTTTCACCTGCTCCGGAACAGCCTCTTGCTCAAGCCGGAGTCGCAATCACGGAACCGCTCAAGCAACTCACGGGCAGGAGGGCTGTCCGGATCAAAGCTGTGGATCCCCGCCTGAGCAGCGGGGACGCCCGGACCCCACAGACGGGCGCCATGGCATCGGAAGCAGAAGGCGACCTGGAAGAGCAGGTCCGTGGCACTGTGAGCTCTGATGCCCCAGCCCGGGATGAAGCATCGATGCAGTTCGCTGCCCGGCAGGTCCTTGATCAGTGCCAGGACCTCATTCACCCGGGTCTTCTCCCAGATCGCGACATCGTCGCCAACCAAGTGCTCCGCAAGGAGATGTCGCATCGGGTCAGTGATTCGGACAACCTCGATCAGCTCGGTCTTCTCATGGGCAAGCGGCAGCGGCATGGGATCTCTGCTCAAGACTCCGTACGCCAGGCGCGACTATCCCGCGCGATCACTGGCATCCGTAGTCCGGAAAAGTACGGCCTGCGCGTGGTGTGACTTCTACAGCACCAAGAACTCCAGCAAGGGCCAGCTCCTGGAGGCGAAAGACAACCTCCAGCACATGCGCGCCACCATCCCTCTTACGGACGACGAGCAAGCCGATGTCGAGGACGGCCAAGCCGCACTGAAAAGGCTGCTGGAGCCCTCGCAGACATTCCCACTGCGCCCGGCGCGGCACCAGGTCAGCTCCTGCCGATCATCGGAGTGAGGAACAGGGATACGCCGCGCCCCTGACCGCCTGCCACTGAACGGGGCATGACGTTCCGATCCAGCGCCATCTGCTTCACGGCCTGCGGGAGTTCGGAAGGTTTTACAACGGCTATCGGCCCCATCAGGGCATCGCGAACGCCGCCCCACTGCGCCCGCTGCCCGCATCCCTCGTCGATCCGGAGGAGATCATCCGCCTCGACATCCGTCGACACGAACAGCTCGGCGGCACCTTGCACGAGTGCCAACATGCGGCGCGGGCAGCGTGGATGGGGTTTACGACAAGCGCAGGGGTGCTGATGCTGACCAGGGCGCTGGCCACCGACTTCGACGCCGACGGCATCCGGGTCAACTGCGTGGCCCCGAGCATCGTCGACACACCGATGTCCCGCGGAGACCTCGGGCTCACCGAGAAGGGCTTCGAAGGGCAGCCCTTCCCGGTGCACCGGCCCGAGGAGATCGCGGCGGCGGCTATCTCGCCTCGGACCTGGCACGGGGTGTCAACGGCACGACTCAGGTGCTGGACTTCGGCGCCCTGGCCCGGTCCGCCTTCCCCGCGTGATGGTGGTGTTGTGCCTGTGCCTTGTGCGGGGCGGGCGGCTTCGAGCAGTCGTAGAGAGGGAACGTCTGGCCGGGTACCCAGGCACAATGGCCGCGTACCCAGGCGGCGTTGACGGTGCCGGGGTCGGTGGCGGCGCCGCCCAGGACGACGTAGCGCACCTTCCCGGTGGCGATCAGGTGGTGGAAGCCGGCGGCGGTGGGGGTCGGGACGGCGCCGGTGAAGCCGCCCATGGGGAGGACCGGGGCGCCGGCGTAGAGGATGTAGGGGGAGGCGGCGCGCCAGCTGGTCGTCGCGAAGACGAAGGTGGCGCGGCCCTGGCGGGCCCGGGTGTACTCCAGGAGACGCTGCTCCTGGCGAGTGAGCCCCTCGTGGCCGGTGCCCTTGAACGTCGAGCGGACCGGGGCGGTCTTGCCCTGGGAGGAGGACCAGGTGGCCCTGTCGCGGTACTTGCTGCCGTGCCGTACGAAGACGGGGCCGGCCGCGCCCATGCCTGAGTGGCCGTACTGGGTGGTGAGGACCGAGGACGCCCAGGCGGCGGACGGCAGCAGCATCGCGGCGATGCCGAGCCCGACGCCCAGCACCGCGGCCCGGGCCGGCATCCCGGCGCGGACGCGGGAGAGGATCAGCAGCGCGAGCGCGCCGGCTCCGAGGACGAACGCGGTGGGCGCCAGCCAGGGCAGGAACGCCGGGAACTGGTAGGCGACGAACGCCGACCACACGACCGTGCACCCGACAGCCGTCGGCAGCGCCCACAGCCGGGCCCGGTCGCCACGCCGCCAGGCCCGCCAGAACTGCACCATTCCGCCGCCGAACAGCGCGGCGATCGGAACGCCCACCACACCCATGTAGTACGTGTGCGCGCCGACCGCGCCGGCGCTGAACACCAGGAAGTAGGTGGCCAGCCACACCGTCCAGAACAGGAAGCCCGCCCGCAGCGGATCCGTGCGCGGCCGGCCCCGCAGCCACACCAGACCGCATACGGCGGCGAGCGCGGCCATCGGATAGAGCCAGCCGATCTGGGTGGTGAGCGAGGGCCCGAACATCTTGGCCCACTCGGTGAGGGTCTGTCCGGTGTGAGGCACCGGATCGGTTCCGGCCATGCTCTGCGCCGCGACGCTTCCGGTGGACTTCGCGCTGACGCCGAGGCTGGAGAAACGGGTGAGGAAGTTGTAGCCGACGACCTGGCTGAACGCGGAGTTGTCCGTCGTACCGTCGACGAACGGCCGGTCCTGCGCCGGGGTCAGGGTCACCAGCAGCACCCAGGACGCCGACACCGCGAGGCAGGTCGCGCCCGCCGCCGCCAGATGCGCGAGGCGGCGGCGCAGTGTCACGGGGGCCGACACGGCGTAGAGCAGGGCGAACGCCGGGAGGATCGCCCAGGCCTCCAGCATCTTGGCCTGGAAGCTGAGGCCGATCCAGGCCCCGGCCGCGAGCAGCGGGCGCAGCCGGCCCTCACGGGCCGCCCGCAGGCCGGCGTTCGCGGCGAGCAGCACGCACAGGGTGAACAGCGGGTCCTCGACCTCGGTGCGGAACAGTCCGGCGATCGCCGGGGTGAGCACGAAGGCGCCCGCGGCGAGCAGGGCCGCGCTCTCCCCGGCCCAGCGGCGCACCGCGCGGTGCAGTACGACGACGCCGAGCACGCCTTCGATCACCTGGGGCAGGGTCAGCGCCCAAGGTCGGAAGCCGAAGATCCGCGCGGACAGGGCCTGCGGCCACAGGAAGCCCGGCAGCTTGTCGATGGTGATCGTGTTGCCCGGGTCGAACGAGCCGAAGAGAAAGCCTTTCCAGCTCTGCGTCATGCTGCGCGCGGTCTCCGAGTAGAACGCGTGATAGCCGCTGTTCTGGATGCCCCAGCTGAACAGCACGACCGCCGCCAGCAGGATCGCCCAGTACGCGACCCGCGCCCAGCCGGGTCGGCTCGCCACGCCCCGTCCGGCCCCTGAGCTGCGGCTGAGCAGCCGCACGCCTATCGGCGGGGCCGAGGCGATGGTTTCCGCGGTGGTGCCGGCCATGGACAAACCCTCCCAAGTGCAACGCGCTGTCGAAGTGCTAGATAGCCGCGACGGCAATCTGGATGCTTCGAAAAAGTTGTCATTTGGGTGAGAATCAGGTGGCCGCGTTGACCTGTAGGTCGGGTCCGTCGGTGTCAGGTGCCTTGTCGCGGGTGCGGGACGGCAGTGCGCGCACGGCCGGTACTCGTTCCAGCTCCCCGAGCTGCCCGGCGGACTGCGCCCGCTGCGGGAACCGGACGCCGCCGACGACGAGTAGGCCAGGGCCGCGGCCGGCGCCGACGGGCGTCCACCGCGGCCTCGGAAGTGCCGGGCCCCGGTCGAGGGCTATCGCTGCGCGGCTCGTACGGGCTGATCTCCTCGTGCTGGTCGGCCAGGTGGGCGAGTTCGGTGAAGAAGGCGCGGTAGAGGGGCTCGTCGGCGGTCGGGATCTCGTGCCTGAAGAACATGGGTCCGGCGCCCGGCACGCTCCCGTAGATCGGTTCGCCCAGGTCTTCGGCGATGCCGAAGTGCAGCCGGGTCAGACCGCCTCGGCGTGCCTCGGCACGCACCGTCACCCAGGCCAACGGGTACCGGTACGGCCCGATGACGTTACTGCGGCGGAAGACCTCAAGGATCCCGCTGTTGGCCTGGATGTGGACACGCTCGTGCTGGAAGACCTTCGGCTCCGCCGGATCCATGTCAGACCACCCTCCGGTCGGCGAGCGCAGCCACCTCGGTGAAGTACGCGCGGAACAACGGCTCGTCACCGTGCGGCACCCGGAACGCGGGCGAGGTGCTGTACCAGAAGGCGGCCTGGTCGGTGCCGTAGAGCGCGGCGTTCGGATCGCGTACGGAACCGATGGACAACTTGCCGGGCTGGTTGGGCTTCTTGTAATGCACCAGCGCCCCGAGCCACCGCAGCGGCACCCGGAAGGTGTTAGCGGGACTGGCCAGGTAGAACAGTTCGAATACTCCCCGGTCCACCCGCAGATGAAGGTCCTCGTAGTCGAACGTCAGCGGATCCATGGCGAGAAGATAGCCCGGCTCCCGCGTCACAGCGCGACCACCCCCACCACGGCCGCCGCCGCCACGACCAGAACACCCACGACGTTGACGGCCATGTCCCGCTTCCAGGACCGGCGTTCGGCCTCAACGTCCAGGACGAAGACCGCCGGGTCGTCGGGGCGTAGTGGATCGTGACGTCCAGGCCCCGCGATCCGGCGGGGTCCGGCAGCCCGGACTCGCAGTAGGCCGTGACGACCCTGCCGTCGAGGGTAGTGAAGGTGACGACCGGTACCAGGTGGGTGCAGGTGTGGCCGTCATCGGAGTCGACGGTGACGCTCTTGAGCACGGCGACGACACGGCCGGGTACGGCGGCCATGGCGGCCAGCGCGTCGATACGGCGATTCCTGTCGCGGACGTTCCCGGGCAGGTGGTACGCGCCAGAGAGGGCCCAGGGTCCGCAGAAGCCGAGCAGCGCCCACGGCCAGCCCCAGTCGATCGCGGCAACGGCGACCAGACCGGCGTAGACGAGGAAGAGCGCGAAGGTCGGCCGGCCGAGTCCGTGCCCGCCTTCGGAGAGGTGATTGGCGAACCGGAAGGCGTGGGGCCTGCCGCGCGGGTAGTGGACCCCGGTCTCCCGGCCCGTCCAGGCCACGCTGATCCTCTCGCCGCGCTCACCGTCGTTGGTGACGGTGAACTCCTGCCCGGTGGCCGGGTCCTGGAAGGAGACGACCACGGCTATCCCGTCCTTCGGGGAGATTCCGTGCCGAGGCTCATCCACCCGCTCGATCCGCCCCTTCGCCCAGACCGTCCGCTGCGCCCGGGTCATTCCGGCCAGCGACCTCCCGTATCCGACCAGCGCCACCGCACCGAACACGCCACACCACAGCACCAGATATCCGTGCCAGCCCATCCGTCTTTCCTCCTGCCACTTCGGGGACGGCCACCGAGCACACCCCTTGCCGTCCAAAACAGTGCGGTCCCCGGGCACCTCACCGTGCGGGCGTGCGCCGCACCACCTTGCCCTGCCCGTCCGCCTCCAGTGACGCCGTGCCCTCGGCACCGGTCACAACGACCCTGATGATGAGGGAGCCGGTGAGAGAGTCGGCGGTGATCTGCCAGGTCCGCGGGGAGCGGACGCCGAGGTCGGTCGTGGCCTCCTCGACCAGGGCGGGGAAACGGCCGTAGGGCAACACACGGGGGTCGAACCCCGGAGACTGCGTGCCGGCGGGCGAGAACACGACCGACAGCAGGCGCTCCTGCACGACGACGGTGAGCGCCTGGCGTGTGTCCCCACCCTTGGTGAGCGAGCCGAGGGCCCGGGCCAGCTCGCCCTTGTCGAGAAACCACTGGCCCGGGCCCAGGGCGACCGTTCCGGACGCCGACGACACAACCGTGGTCGACGACGTGGAGGAAACGGACGGCCGCGCGGCCGAAGGCGGCTTCGCGGTGTCGTCCCGGTCAAAGAGGTCCGCGCGGAAAAGCAGGACCACGGCGGCCGCGCCGAGCAGCAGGCCGAGGAGCACGACGAAGCCGAAGGCACAGCCCTCCGGGGGCGCGGCCACTCTGGCCGTCCCAGGCACCGAATCGAGGTGGGCCGAGGCCGCCTGGTCCTCCCACTCCGGCGTCGGCCGCTTGACGATGCGCACCCGCGATGGCCGGTCCGGCGGGTACTGGACCACCACGACACCGCGCGGCCGGTAGTCGGGCAGGTCCACGAGGTTGATGTCCTGCGTGATTTCTACCCGGTACGCCGGCCCGTCGTCCGGTACGACGGTGAGCTCGAACCGCACCGGTACCTCGCTCGTCTCGCCCCCGACGGCCTCCCGACTCTCGATCATCGCAAGAGCCGTGCGGGGCACGACCGTTGCCTCCCGGGCACGCCTCGGCATACCGGTGAGGAACAACAGCAGTGCGTAGGCCGCAGGCAGCACCAACCCCGTGACGAACAGCGGTGCGTTCTCGATGATCCCGCCCACGACGAGCGCGGTGAGCGACGTCCCGACCGCGCCACCGGTCAGGAAACCCCGGGCGAGCGCGACGGGCGTGTTGTGCGTGGGCGGAAGCGCACCCGTGCTGATCGTCAATCGGGCGATTGTGCTGGGCTCAGGTGACGGCCGGTAGACCTCAGTATGATCTTCCTGCAGGTCACGGTGGGATCGCCTCGATCGCTTCTTTGAGGTGGTGCAGCACGGCGCTCAGTTCGCCCGGCACCGGAGCGGCCAGTGCCTGCCGAAGCGCTCGCGGAGATACGGGCTGGTGGCGAAGGCGTCTGCCTCAAGTCTCTCTTTTTCGCTCGCGCGTTGGAGTGCGGGCGGCTCATTCCCCATGACGGGGAGTTCGCCGGTGTGGTCGATCCACGCGGAACGGGTGGTCAGGCGAGGGTGGATGCGGTCCCAGGCCATAGCACGGGCGGTGCCGTATCGGTCGGTGACCTGCACGGTTGCCGCGTTGGGCTCGCCCCAGGTCCCCGGCTTGGCGAAGCGGAACTCCTTGCCGTGCTTCGACGGCCGCCCGCCCTGAGGATAGGCCAAGGAGTACTCCTTGAGCGAGGGCGTCGGCCGTCGCATGACGCGGTCGCAGCGCATCCGTCCCAGCACCTCGACCGGGAGGCTGGTAAGGAGGTGGGCCATGCGCGGGGCGTCGAAGCCGATGAGGATGTCGCGGTCGCCGATGTGCCAGCGGTCCATCTCGATCAGGTCCGTGACCACACGGCGGAGCTGGACGGCGGTGACCTCGGCGACATCGTCCTCCGGTCCGAGACGGACGGCGTCCAGGAGCCGGCACCAGGACGTCCGGCCCGATTCGAGGGCGGCGACGAACGAGTACGGCCAGCCGGGGACGAACTGGTCCGAGGACCGTCCGCTGCGGCCGTAGACGTGGCAGAACAGACGGTCCGCGCAGGTCGGCGCGTCAGGGCGGAGCCAGTTGCTGACATCGACCGCCAGGACCAGGCGCCCGTCAGCCGCCCGCGGCATCGGCAGACCGGCCAGCACCTGCCGCAGCCGGGGCACGTCCACGTTCCCGCGGTTCAACGCCTCATACATCGCGCCGTGCCCACGGCGGTGCTCGGCAACCAGCGTGAGGTCCACCGGCGACGTCACCGGACCGTCCGCGCACAGCAACGCGTCGACGATCTCGAACAGTTCGTCCCCGCGCGCGGTCAGGCAGTCGAATAAGTCCTCCCTGAAGCGTGACGCTTGCGCGAACGCTTCCCCGGGAGCGGCATCAGGCAGCAGACTCACCCTCACGGTCTTCGTCTTGATCGGTGCACCTTGGTCGGAGCACATGATCAGACGAAGGCCGTGCTCACGTCCCGGAAACCCCCGCACGGCGATCATGTTCGATACACCGTTCGAGGCCAGCTGCACTGGGCGATCCCGGGGCAGAATGAGGTCGCTATGGACACGCATACCTTCCAACTCACCGTTCATGGCCTGGTACTTCGCCAATGGACGAGTGACGACCTCGATGTCATGCAAGAGCTGTTCGACGACCCCGATGTCGCTTATCGGACGCCCTTGGAGTCGCCGTTCGACCAGACCGCCGCGCTGCGATACCTGCACAGCGCGCAACAAGCCCGACGCGGGAACGAGCGGATCCACCTGGCCATCACCACCGACGGGCAACAGGCCCTGGGAGAAGTCCTCCTCAACCAGGGCACGGGCAGCATCGGCTACATCGTGGGCGCCGCCCACCGGGGACAGCGGCTGGCAGTGCGCGCTGTCCAGGCAGTGACCGAGTACGCGCACACCAGCGCCGCCCTGCCGCGGGTGATCCTGGAGATCGAACCCGACAACCACCACAGCATCGCGGTCGCGCGATCCGCCGGCTTCCGCCCCGCCAACTCGGCATCCGAGACCGTCACCGACAAGGGCCGGACCTACGAACTACTCACCTGGGAGCATCACCCGATAGCCAGCCGAGGTTAAAAGACAAGCTCAGAAGCTGTTCCCGATGCCCGCATGACAACGACTGGCTCTTCCTGATCCTTCCTCAGAGCAGTGCGAAAAACTCGCTGGACATCGCATGGGCCAGCGGCGAGCGTTGACGGAATGCAGCAGGAGAAGATCTGGGACGCCGATGCCGCCCAGCGCTATGACACGCCCGGCTCCGGCATGTTCGCGCCCGAGGTCTTGGGGCCGACCGTGGACCGTCTCGCCCAGATCGCCGAGGACGGAGCAGCGCTTGAGTTCGCCATCGGGACCGGCCGAGTAGCGGTCCCGCTTGCCGGGCGAGGAGTCTCTGTCACCGGCATCGAACTGTCGCTCCCGATGGTGGAGCAACTGCGAGCCAAGGCAGATGAAGCAACGATCCCGGTGATCATTGGTGACATGGCGACCACCGTCGCCCCCGGGAAGTACACCCTCATCTACCTCGTCTACAACACGATCTCCAACCTGCTCACCCAGGATGAGCAGGTCCAGTGCTTCCGCAACGCTGCCCGCCACCTCACGCCTGGTGGTCGGTTCGTGATTGAGCTCTGGGTACCCGAGTTGCGCAAGCTCCCACCGGGCCAAACGGCCACCGTCTGGCAGTCCGAACCCGGCTACATCGGGTTGGACACCTACGACGTCCTGCGCCAGCACGTGGTATCGCACCACTTCCGTTTCGATGAGACTGAGCAGGCACGGTTGTTCCGGAGTCCTCATCGCTATATCTGGCCGGCCGAACTCGACCTTATGGCCCAGCTGGCCGGATTCGAACTGGAGACCAGACATGCAGACTGGGCCGGCGCCGCATTCACCGCCGAGTCGCGTTCTCACGTCTCCGTCTACCGAATCCCGACAGCACAGTAGCTCCGCATGGCCGGGACAGATGCCGCGTCTCTGACCTTGCTCCATGTCGGCGTCGTGGTGAGGCAGGGCCCGTCCCTGCATGCTCTTCCTCTGGCGTCCTCGTAATTTGGTAGGCCGGAGGGTTCGCTGACGCCGGGATTCTGACGGTCTCCGCCCTTTCGTACGGTGGCCGCATGCGCAGGGACAAGGTGCCCCGTCTGAGGCTGCTCGTGGTCACGGACGACGACACGGGGCCGAGGCTGTGCCGGGGGTGTAGTGGTCCGCTGATGCCGTTGGTGAAGGCGTCGGCGGTGTTCTGCCCTCGCAAGATCACCTCATGGATCATGCGGCCCCGCGAAACCCTCACCGAAAGCCAGGCCGGAGGCTGCAGGACGTCCGGCTCGCCTGCCCGGACATCACTCAGGCCCGCGACCTCGCCCGCACGTTCGCCGATCTCGTCCGTCACCGGCGCGGACACCTACTGCTGGCGTGGATCCGCCAGGCCGAACACGACGCCCCGTCAGGTACAGGGCCAGTTCTGGCTGTCTGTCACCTCGCGCGCGATGCGACGCCACTGCTCTTCCCCGCCGGGCAGGGGCCAGGCCCGGGTCGGCTGTTCCGCGGTGTTCAGGTCGTGCAGGACGCGGACGAGTTGTGGGCCGGCGGTGGCGGCGCCGTCCGGGACGGCGAGGCCGTGGATGGCGCGGAGTTCGGCGAAGCGTGCCAGTTCGTCCTCGTAGAAGCCCACGGCTTCCTCGGTGCGCGTGGCCAGGTCATCGCGCGGGACCGTGCGGTGCAGTTGCAGCAGCGGAGGCTCGACGGATTCGGCGACTGCCGCGGCGAACCGAGCGTGACCGTCCAGGATCAGATGGCAGTCCAGGCCACTGACCCACCACAACAGGACGGGTGGGAGTGTCCCTTCACGGGCTTGCTTGCGGTACGCCTTGACCCGGCTGTCGTCGGCATCGGGCATCGGCCGCAGCGGCAGGACCTCCCACGAATGAGCATGGAGGAACCAGTCGATGTAACCGTTTGGATGGCCGTCGACGAGCATCGAGCTCCAGTATTCGGCGTGCGAGGCGTCGACGTGGCGCCAGCGCCGGAGCGGGCTCTCGCAGTCTGCAGCTCGCGGACGACCTGGTAGAGGCTCAGGCCGGTGCCGCGTCTTTGGGGGGCGGGGCCAGTCGTTGCAGGGTGCAGAAGGCGTGCGCGACCGAGACGAGGGTGACGTGGTGGTGCCAGCCGCCCCAGGTCCGGCCCTCGAAGTGGGCAAGTCCCAGGGCCTGTTTCATCTCCCGGTAGTCGTGTTCGATGCGCCAGCGGAGCTTGGCGAGGCGGACCAGTGTGGTCAGGGGCATGCCGGAGGGCAGGTCGGACAGCCAGAACTGCACCGGCTCGCTCTCGCCGGCGGGCCACTCGGCCAGCAGCCAGCAGACGGGCAGTTCAGGGCCGTCGGTGGCCTGGCGGACCTCGCGTCCGGCAGACCGGACACGCAGGGCCACGAAGCGGGAGTACATCCGCTTGCGGCCCGAGCGGCCGGTGCCGGGCCGGGAGCCCTCCCGCCACTGCACCGGCCTGGCCGCCTTCCGCCCCGCCGCGATGACCAGCTCCTTCACCGACCGCGGCTTGTCGGGATACTTCGCCACCGGCGGGCGTGTCCCCGAGTACGGCTCGGCCACCAATGCCGCGTCGGCGGGCTGGGCAGAGAGCGTGGTGGAGATCCCCACCACGTAGTTCAGGCCGCGGGCCTGCAGTCCGTGCCGGAAGGCGGCGGCATCACCGTATCCGGCGTCCGCGACGGCCAGCGGCACCTCGATGCCCCAGGAGCGGGTCTCATCGAGCATGTCCAGGGCGAGCTGCCACTTCTCCACATGCCCGACATCGTCCGGGATGCCGCAGGCGGCACGTCGGGCGATCTTGTCCGCGTCGGCCTTGGGTGAGGCGGGATCCCATGTCTGCGGCAGAAACAGCCGCCAGTTGACCGTCGCCGAGGCGGTCTCGGACGCGAGGTGGAGCGAGACGCCGACCTGGCAGTTGGTGACCTTGCCCGCGGTGCCGGTGTACTGCCGCGACACGCACGCAGAGGCAGTCCCGTCCTTCAGGAACCCGGTGTCGTCGAAGACCAGGGCCTTGGGTCCGATCGCCTCCTCCATCCGCCAGGAGAGCCGGGCCCGGATGTGGGCCGGGTCCCAGGGGCTGGTGGTGATGAAGTTGGCCAGTGCCTGACGATTGCCGTCCTCCCCGAGCCGGGCTGCCATCGGCTCGACCGATTTACGCTGCCCGTCGGTCAGCAGCCCGCGCAGGTAGACCTGCCCCCACCGGCGCTGATCCTTGCGCGCGAACGGCTCGAACACCTCCGCCGCGAACGCCTCCAACTCACCACGCACCACAGCAATCTCGTCCGGAGTCACACACTCTCAACGCGCCACACCGGGCCCTCAGGACACGCACCACCACAACCGACCTGACCAAGCCCTACTAGTGTCCTGCGCCAGTAGTTGCTCGCTAGTAGTTGTGTGACTTCTGCTGCTGGTGCGTCAGTTCCTCGTCGGGGCCCAAAGCTGGAACCGTTGCTGCTGTCTGATGACGAGCGGGCGGTGGTGGAGCGGTGGGCGCGTCGGGCGGCATCGGCCCGGGCACTGGCCCTGCGGGCGCGGAATGTCCTGGCGTGTGCGGGGCCGGAAGTACCGCCGATCGTCGCGGTTGCCCGGGATCTGCGGGTGACCGCTGAGCGCTCGCGGACAGCGGCATCATCCCTTTCCCGCTGCGCACAACCCGGACAAGGCCGGACCCCAAGTCCGCCTCGCTTCCTCCGTCCCTCCCGAATGGGGCGAGTGGGCGTTGCGGTGGCGCAAGCTCGTAACGCACGAACCCGGCACCGTCCGATGTTCTCCGTCACAGTGGCGTCCTCATCGGAGAGGCCGGCGTCCCCGCCCCGGCGGCAAGCAACCCGTTCCGGCAGGTCGACCAGTTAGGTCTTCGGTCAGTGGACGTCTCCTTCCCCACAGCCTCACACCACCGCCAATGGCCATTTACACGGAGGAGATGTGGTGCTTTCGCCGCCAACCACGGCTCATCAGGCGTCACTTGGCTTACAGTCGAGAGGCCGTAACATCCCGCACTCTGATGCCTGCACAGGACTTCGCTCCACGAAAGACCGGACAACGGGGATAGATATGGATCCGCAGCTCGTCGCTCTGTCGAGTACCGCCGGAAGCACCCTGATTACGCTCATGGTCACAGATGGCTGGCTGCAGGCCCGGGACAAGGCCGTAAGGCTGTGGCGGCAGTTCCGCCCCGAGAGCGCCGTAGCCGTGGCGGCCGAGCTCGATTCGGCGCGCGTCGCTGTCGTGGCCGCCAGAGAGTCCGGGACGCCGATCGACGAAGAAGCGCTGCGCGTGGAATGGGGGCGGCGGATCGGCGAGTTGCTGGCGTCGCACCGGGACGCCGAACCGGCACTCCGGGCGGTCCTGGCCGACTGGGAGGCGACGTCCGGCGCTCAGACCGTACACGGAAACCTCCACTTGGAGGCCCACGCGACAGACAGCAGCCGTGTCTACCAGGCCGGCCGCGACCAGCACATCACCGAGCGTTGAACACCGGAGACGGGCCGGCACCCATTCGGGATCCGGCCGGGGACGGACCTCGGGAACCGGCCTCCCTGCATGCCGAGGCGTCGGACGAGGCACGTGTCTTCCAGGCGGTCGGCGACCAGTACATCGTGGAAGTCCGCGATCTCCGCGTCACCTTCGTCATGGACCAGGGCCGCATCCACCGGGTCGGCAGACCGACGGCGGACGAGGACTGCCCCTATCCCGGTCTGGAACCGTTCGGCCTCGAACAAGCCGACTGGTACTTCGGCAGGGAAAGGCTGATCGCCGACCTGACCATACGGCTGGACGGCAGCGTCGCCGACCGAACCCCGCTGGTGGTTGTCGCTCCCTCAGGCGCGGGCAAGTCCTCGCTCCTGCGGGCCGGCCTGCTGCCAGCGATCGAACGCGGCGACCTGCCCGCAGCAGGTTCGCGCCACTGGCAGCGTCTGGTGTTCACTCCCACCCACAGCCCGATGAGGGCCCTGACCGCGCACTTCGCCGTGCTGACCGACCCCCACGGGGGCGCCGCCGAGCCGCCGGACTGGCGTTCGGTGGACCATGACGTCCGCCGGTCGACGCTCCGCCGGGCCCTCAGCCAGAACGCGGCCGGCACCGACTCGCGGGTCGTCGTGATCGTGGACCAGCTTGAGGAGATCTTCACGCAGTGCGAGGACGAGGAGGAGCGGCGGGCCTTCATCGAGGAGCTGGCGTGGCTGGCGGATCCGGGGGACGGACACGACCCGGTCGGTCTTGTCGTCCTGGGGTTGCGGGCCGACTTCTACGCGCCCTGCGCCGGCTACCCGTGGCTACGCACCACGGTGCAGCACAATCAGGTCTTTCTGGGCCCGATGTCACGGTCCGAGCTGCGGGACGCAATCGTGCTTCCCGCGCACAAGGTCGGTCTTGCGGTCGAAACGGGCCTGGTCGAGGTGCTGTTACGGGATCTCGGCGCGTCCGGCACCGAACCCGGCGGCCGGGACGGGACCGCCGAGAACCCGGAGGACTATGAGGCTGGCAGGTTGCCACTGCTGGCCCACGCGCTGCGCGCCACGTGGATGCAGCGCGACGACAGCCAGCTGACCATCCGCGGGTATCAAGCAACCCAGGGGATCGAACACGCGGTGGCGGACACCGCCGAGCGGGCCTTCACACAACTGAGACCGGCCGAGGAAGCCACGAAGAGCGTCTTCCTACGTCTGGTGACGGTCGCAGAGGGCTCTGAGCACTCCAGACGACGGGTACTGCGCGCCGACCTGATGCGTTCTGAGGTCGATCCGCAGACGGCGCAGACGGTCCTCGACGCATTCACCGGGGCCCGGCTGCTGACGCAGGACCGGGACACCGTCGCCATCACGCACGAGGTGCTGCTGCGCGCGTGGCCGCGGCTCAAGGGGTGGATCAACAACGACCGGATCGGCAATGTCGTACGTCAGGAACTACGCGACGCCGCCTTCTCCTGGGACCGGGCCGGACGCGACAACGACCTTCTCTACCCGGGAAGCCGGTTGGAGACCGCAGCGGCGAGAGTCACGGACTCGGGGGACGTGGACCAGGTGACGCGGGCGTTCCTCACCGCCTCGGCCCGTCGCGCCAAGCGCGCCGTACGGATACGCCGCGGGATCACCGCCGTCCTGGTCACCCTCCTTCTCCTGGCCTCCGCAGCCGCCGTGTTCGCCTTTCAGCAACGCGGCAAAGCCCTGGCCGAACGTGATACCGCGGTCTTCGGCCAGATCACCGCGGAAGCGAACCGGCTGCGGAGCACTGATTCCTCGCTCGCGGCACAACTCGACCTGGTCGCTTACCGAATGCGCCCCAATCCGGATCTGTACACACATCTCATCACCAGCGCCACCACTCCGTTGTCCACGCCTGTGTCCTCGGGTATCGGGGCGGTCGTCTCGGTGGCGATCACGCCCGACGGGCGCACCATGGCCACCGGCGGCAACAGCAACGCGGTCAGGCTGTGGAACATCACCGACCCGACCCACCCGGTGGCCCTGGGCCAACCACTGCCCGTCCACGCCGACATCACCGAATCCGTGGCGTTCAGCCCCGACGGACACACCTTGGCGGCGGGCGGCAACGACGCGGCGATCCGGCTGTGGAACGTCAGCGACCCCGCCCAGCCGGTCGCCCTGGGACAACCCCTGACCGGCCACACCAGCACCGTCGGGTCGGTAGCGTTCAGCCCTGACGGACGGGTGCTGGCCAGCGGCAGTGCCGACAAGACGATCAGACTATGGAACGTGGCCAATCCTGCCCGCCCTGTGCTCCTGGGCCACCCTCTCACCGGCCACACCGACACGGTCGCATCGGTGGCTTTCCGATCGGACGGACGGGTCCTGGCCAGCGGCAGCTTCGATCACTCCGTCCGGCTCTGGAACGTGGCCGATCCAGTCCATGCGGCGGCCCTGGGCCGTCCCTTGTACGGCCATGGCGACAGCCGGGTGGCGACGGTGGCGTTCAGCCCCGACGGACACACCCTGGCCAGCGGCGGCGCCGACAACCGAGTCCGACTGTGGAACGTGACCGATCCCGCGCACACCGTCATGCTGGGCCAACTCCTCGGGCACACCGGGTCCCTCACGTCGGTGACATTCAGTCAGAGCGGGCAGACTCTGGCCAGCAGCGGCTATGACGGCTCGATCAAGCTGTGGAACGTGGCCTTCCCGAACAACCCCGTGTCGCGCGGTGGGGATCTGGTAGGCCACACGGGAGCCGTTCTCGCGCTGGGCTTCAGCCACAACGGCCGCACCCTGGTCAGCGGCAGTGCCGACAACACGGTGAGGGTATGGTCTCTCCCTCCCCGACTGATCACGTCCTACAGCCGCTCCCTCACGTTCGTCACGTTCAGCCCGGACGGGCACACGCTGGCCAGCGGCAGCTCCGACCGGAAGCTCAGGCTGTGGAACGTCACCGACCCGGCCGACCCCACCACACTCGGCAGCCCCCTGACCGTCGACGCCCCCGCGACAGTCTCGTCGTTGGCGTTCAGCCCCGACGGACACGTCCTCGCGAGCGGCAGTTACGACGGCACGGTGAAACTATGGAACACGACCGACCCGGCCCGAACCACAGCCCTGGGCCGACAACTGGTCACAGGGATGGGCCAGGTGATGTCCGTGGCATTCAGCCCGGACGGCCGCACCCTGGCCGTCGCCGGCTGGAACGGACTGATCCAGCTCTGGAACCTCACCAACCCGGCGAACCCGGTCCCGTTCGGTCAACCCCTGACCGGCCACACCGGTGCCGTCACCTCTGTGCGGTTCAGCCCCGACGGCCACACCCTCGCCAGCGGCAGCTCGGACAAGACCATCCGACTGTGGAACGTCACCGACCCGGCAAGCCCGGTGCCACTCGGCCGCCCTCTGACCGGCAACACCGGCCTCGTCCTGGCGGTGGCGTTCAGCCCCGAGGGCCACACCCTCGCCAGCGCCGGCTACGACAGCACGCTCCGGCTATGGAACGTGTCCGACCCGGCCCACGCGAAACCGCTCGGCCAACCACTGACCGGCCACACCAGCTCTGTCCTGTCGGTGGCGTTCAGTCGCGACGGACGCCGCCTTGCCAGCGGCGGCAGCGACAGCACGCTCCGGCTGTGGGACGTTACCGACCCCGCCCGCGCACAGGCCGTGGGTCAACCTCTGACCGGGGCCTACAGCTCAGTCGAATCGGTGGCGTTCAACCGCGACGGCCGTTTGGTCAGCGCCGGGGCCGATGGCGTGATCAGGCTGTGGGACCTGAACGCCGAGCACGCCGCCAAGTGGATCTGCTCCACCACCCGGAACGTCCTCACGCCGCGGCAGTGGCACAAGTACATCCCCCAGCTCTCCTACGCCCCACCATGCCCGTGATTCTCTCCCCGTTCCGTCAGCTTGTTCTCTATGGTCTGACCTCGATCGATGTCCCGAACGTACCCGCTCGTACGAGGATTTCGGAGACGTGAACACGGCCTTCGTCTGATCCTGCGCTCCGACCAAAGAGGCACTTGACCAGCACGAAGGTCGTGGGGGAATGAACGGCAGCGGCCAGCGTACGAACCGCCGCTGACAACGCACCGGAGCACGCAGTCGTCGGCCCCTCACCGCACCGGGGGTGGCGGTCTCATGGCCCGCGGGTGAGCGGGGGCAGCAGGCTGTCGCCTGGCCAGAAGGCGTGCTCGGCCACGAAGGGGGCGAGGAACATGTCGACCTCGGCCAGGACGGCGGCGCGCTCCGTCGGCCCGTAAGCGATGAACTGGTCGGCCGCCGCGTCGTAGGTGCGCACGTGGCTGTGCGGGCCGGTGCAGATGAGGGCCCGCGGGATCTCGGGCAATCCGAGGCTGAGGGCGTCACACTCCCCTTCACGGGCGAGCTGCAGGAGGTCGTGACGCTCTCCCAGTCGCCGACCGTCGGCCAGTCGGCGCCCCCGTTTAGCTCGTGGGTGAGGGTGGCCAGCTGGATGATCTCTCCGGCTGGCGTCCTTGAGTGAGGCGGTCGTCGATCTGTGCGCCGTCGGGCTGCCGTACCCGCGGGTGGAGCGACGAGGCAGCGGTCACCAGAGTCGTGTTGATCTCCTGGGTGCCGGGGCGGAGGTACTGCGGCTCGTGGGCGAAGAGCAGATATACGCCCGCGGTGCGGACGGCGTGGTCGGGTTCGGGCTGGGTCATGGGATGGTGTCCCTACAGCGGTGAACTGCCGTGCGTGTGCTGAGGCGTTGGCTGTGTCGTCTGCTCGGAAGCGGGCGGGTAGGGGCCCAGCGGCCGCTCTCGCGGATGGCTGGCCTACCTTGCCGTCACGAACACGTTCTCCCCCTATGCCTTCTTCCGATGAGTGAGCGGGAGAAGGAGATCGAGATCCTGCTCCTACGGCACCCGTTGACCGTCCTGCAGCGCCAGGCGACGAAGCCCGCCTTCACCCTGGATGACCGGTTTCCGCTGGCCGGCCTGCCGCACCATCAGCCCGTGGAGAAACTGCGTCGCCTTCTGCTGCTGGTACGGCCGGACACAATCCTGCGCCGGCACCGCGATCTGCTGAAGCAGCGTCATGCCGCGACCTGCGTACGACGTCGGCGGGGCCGACCGCGGACCGTCCTCTCGATCCGCACCCTGGTGCTGCGTCTGGCCAAGGAGAACCCGAATTGGGGCTATAGACGCGTACACGGCGAGCTCGCGGCTCTCGGCTATCGGGGTCGCTGCCTCGACCGTGCGGGAGATCTTCAAGGAGCACGGCATCGATCCTGCACCGCAGTGGGACCACAGCACCTGGGCCGCCTTCCTGCGTGGTCAGATCGAGGCGATACTCGCGTGCGACTTCTTCGAGATCCGCACGTTGACCGGCGCGCGGTTGTACGTGTTCGCCGTGATCGAGCACGCCACCCGCAGGATCCGGGGCCTGGGGGCCACCGCGCATCCGACCGCGGCCCGGGTGGTGCAGTCGGGGCGCAATCTCGTCATGGATCTGGAGGACGCGAGGGCGACGGCGAAGTTCATGATCCGTGACCGGAACTCGAAATTCACCGCCGCGTTCGACGCTGTCCTCACGGACGCGGGTATCGAGGTCGTACTCAGCGGCGTCCGGATGCCGAGAATGAACCCGGATCACGGAACGGTGGGTGCAGACCTGCCGGCGCGAGCTCCTCGACCGTACTTTGATCTGGAACGAACGCCACCTCCTCCACGCGCTGCGCGAGTTCGAGCAGTTCTACGACGGGCATCGGCCCCATCGGACCCTCGGGCAGGCCGCGCCGTTGCGCGCGCTGCCCGAGCCGGTGATCGATCCAGAGCAGATCATGCGCCTCGACGTTCGCCGACACGATCGACTTGGCGGTGTCCTTCACGAGTACCGACAAGTCGCTTGACCAGTGCGGATGATGTATCGGCACCCGCACTGTCAACTCCCCCGCCGACGGCTCAGCTCGGCAGTCTCCAGTTCTGGGGCGCCGTCCCGTTGCAGGTGTACAGCTGAAGCTGGGTGCCGTTCGTTGTCGAGGCGTTGGGGTCGTCCAGGCACAGCTTCGACTCTGGGTTGACCAGCGACCCGTTGGTTCCGGCAGTCCACTGCTGAGCACCGCTGCCATTGCAGGTCCACAGTTGGATCAGCGTGCCGTTGGTGGTCCCGCTGTGATCGGCGTCCAGACACTTGCCGAGGGCCCGGACGGTCCCGTCGCCTGCGATGATCCAGTCCTGGGCGTACGTGTTGTTGCAGCCCCAGATCTGGACGTGAGTGCCGTCGGAGGTGCCGGAAGACGCGTCGTCCGCACACAGGTTCGAGGCCACCGCGGAGGAGAGCGGACCGATGCGCGGCGAGGCCGGCGTCGTGGTGTCCCCCGCGTACGAGGGCGGAGCCGCAGTGGCCGCCGTCGCCCATGCCGTGTTGGCGCTGGTGCCCAACGTGAAGTCCAGCGTGCCACCGGCCGTGATCGCCCCGGTGGGAGCGTAGGCGTTGTTCCACGCCGTGCCGTTCCACGCCGCGGACTGGACGTAGGGGGCGTTGTCGGCTGCGCCGTTGCCGTTGATCGTCAGCGTCCCGCCCGAGGGAAGGGTGACCACGGCCTGTGTGAACATCGGTGATCCCAGGGCGAGATCGGAGGTTCCGGGCGTCTCGGGGAACGCGCCGAGCGCCGACCACACGTACCAGGCACTCATCGCGCCGAGATCGTCGTTGCCGTCGGCCAGGCCGCCCGGGATGTTCGACCAGATCTGGTCCTGGATCGCCCGAACCGTGCCCTGCGTCTTGTAGGGCTGGCCCGTGTAGTCGTACTCCCACGGGAGCTCGATGCTCGGCTCGTTGCCGACCCAGGCGTAGCCGTTGGCGCCGGTGTAGCTGCGCAGCACGGTGTCCAGGTAGTGGTTCATCGCCGTGTTGCCACCCTTGGCGCGCGCCAGGCCGCCAATGTTGAAGGGAACCATTCCGGTGTAGATCCACGAGTCGGCCTCGACCATGTCGGTGCCGCTGGTGGGGTCGAAACCACCGGTCCACGAGCCGTTGGCGTTTCGGGGTTCCACGAAACCGGAGGCGGGGTTGAGCACGTTGCGCCAGTCCTGCGCGCGGTTGGCGTAGGTCTTCTGGTTGGCGGTGCCGCCGAGCGCCCCGGCAAACGCGGAGATCGCGAAGTCCGCGGTGTTGTACTCCAGAGTGGTGGCCACCGGGCCGTAGAAGTTGCAGCAGCCGTAGCTGCCGTCGTGCGGCATGTATCCCGGCGAGTTCAAGTAGGCGAGGCCGGGCCGGTCGTTGTTGGTCGTGCTCGCCTGTTTGACCATGTCGGCCAGGGCGGTGGCGGTGTCGAAGTTCCGGGCGCCGAAGGCGTAGTAGTCGGCGAGGATGGCGTCCGCCGGGTCACCGACCATGACGTACGACTCGCCGTTGTTCTCCGACCACTTGGGGAAGATCCCGGTCTGCGCGTAGTCGTCGACCATCGACTGCGCGGTGTCCGAGGCGACCTGGGGAGCGACCAGGGCTTCGAGCTGGGCCTGCGAACGGTAGATGTCCCAGCCGGAGTAGTTCGCGTACACCGCGCTGTGGCCGGCGTCCACGGTGTGCGTCTTCCCGTCGAAGCCGTAGTACTGGCCGTTGGCGTCACTGATCACATTGGGGTGCAGCAGCGAGTGGTAGAGCGCGGTGTAGAAGCTCTGCTGCTGCGCGGCCGTTCCGCCGGCGATCTGCACCTTGCCGAGCGTGCTGTTCCACGCGTTCTGCGCCGCGGTGCGGGTCGCGTTGAAGTCCCAACCGGTGTTCTCCGCAGTCTGGTTGGCGACCGCGTTGGCGACCGACACGTAGGAGATGCTGACCTTGGCCTGCACGACCGGGTTGCTCGTGGTGTTGAAGGTGACGTAGCCGTTCGAAGCGGCGGCGTCAGGGGCAGCGCTGTCCTTGGTGGTCTGCGTGGACTTCGCGGACTTCGAGCCCGAAGTGCTGGGGTTCTTCCCGTGCAGCACCGGCTTGTTGGGCTTCTCGGCGGCGTTCTTCGACGCCTTGGCCGGCGCAGTGGAAGTGGCGGTCGACGCCTTGGCGAGTGAGCTGCCCTGCGAGGCGAACGGCTGGTCGAAGACCATGTCGAAGTACACGGTGTACGTGTTTCCCGCGCCGCAGAAGTGGCCGCTGGTGACCTGCCCGCTCACCTCCGTGTTCGACACCTTGGTGAACTGCGTCGAACTGGCACCGTTCTGACTGCCCGTCAACTTGAAGATCAGGTTGGCCTGGCTGGTCGAGGGGAAGGTGAAGCGGGCCATGCCACTACGTGTCGTGGTGGTCAGCTCGGTGGTCACCTGGTTGTTGAGCGTGACCTTGTACGACCCGGCGGACGCCGACTCGTTGGCGTGCGAGAACGCGTCCGTGGCACCGGCATTCACGGCCCCCACCGTGGGCAGCACCGGTATGTCACCGGCCGCGCCGCAGCCGGGTCCGGCGATGTGGGTCAGACTGAAACCGGTGATCGACGAATCGTTGTACTCGTAGCCTCCGCCGTCAGGACGCGACGGCGTGTCCGGGCTCCACTGCACCATGCCGAACGGGACGTCGGCCCCCGGGAAGTCGTCGGCCTGGTTCGAGGTTCCGATGAACGGATTGACGAGGGTCGCCGGCGAGGTGACGAGCGCGGCCTTCCCGGCCGCCCACGCGGGCGTGCACAGCCCGGCCGCAGCAAGCGCTGCGGCAGCGAGGAGACCGATCGCCATGGTTCCGGGAGGTCTCGACAGTCGTGTGATCACGGGGTTTGCTCCTCTACTCGGGAGTGGAGGTCCGACAACGTTGTCTCCGCGTCGAGAACGCGACCCCGGGTGAATGAACGACGCGCCGAGATGTCTTGATCGCCAAAGTCTGACAACGTTGTCCAACCGTGGAGATGAGGTGCCTGAGATGCGAACGCTTGGATGGGACCCTGGGTTGCGAGCGCCCAAGGAGCGCAGTGGGAACTCTTCGTGAAGCTAGCCACTAGGCAGGGGCATGTCAACGACTGCAACGGAGAGGATCAGCGTGCGGGTCACAGACGGCATCAGACCCGGGGGGACGCCGCCGCGCTCGTCCGAGGAACAGATGCAGGAAGGAAGTACATGATCGACGTCGTCTTCGGAGTTGACATTGGCACCTCCAGCACCAAGGGCGTGGTGGTCGACGCTGCCGGTCGCATCCTGGGCGAGGCCGTACGCGGTCACGTGGTCGACCGTCCCCGGCCGGGGCACGTCGAGATGGACGCACAGGTGTGGTGGGACGAGTTCGTCTCGCTCGCATCCGAGCTGCTCGACGGCGACGACGTCACCGTCCGGGCCGTCGGAGTCAGCGGCATGGGCCCGTGCACCCTCCTGGTCGACGACGCGGGCGAGCCCGTGCGTGCGGCGGTGCTGTACGGGGTGGACACTCGGGCCGAAGAACAGATCACCCGGCTGAACCGGGAGTTGGGGTCGAACACCGTCTTTCGCAGGTGTGGTTCGGCGTTGTCGTCCCAGGCCGTCGGGCCGAAACTCGCCTGGATCCGCGAGCAGGAGCCCGAGGCGTGGGCACGCGCCCGCCGCCTCTTCATGCCCGCCTCGTGGCTCGCCCACCGGCTGACCGGCGCCTACGTGCTGGACCTGCATTCCGCCAGCCAGTGCACCCCGCTGTTCGACATCCACGAGCAGCGCTGGATCCCCGAATGGGCCGAGCACATCGCACCCGGTATCGAACTCCCTCCGCTGCGCTGGCCGGGCCAGGAGGCCGGCCGGGTGAGCACGCCCGTCGCGGGCATCCCGGCCGGGACGCCGGTCACCGTGGGGACGATCGACGCCTGGAGCGAGGCCATCAGCGTCGGCGGCCACGGCGTCGGCGACCTGATGCTGATGTACGGCACCACGATGTTCCTGGTGAACACCGTCGACCGGCTCGTGACCAGCCCGTCGATGTGGTCCGTGGTCGGCGCCCTGCCCGGCACCCGTTGCCTGGCCGGCGGTATGGCCACCTCCGGAGCCGTCACCGACTGGCTCGGGCACCTCTTCGGCGACGTCGACCTCGGCGTGCTGTTCGACGAGGCGGCCGCCTCGCCCCCGGGGGCGAACGGCCTGGTGATGCTGCCGTACTTCGCCGGGGAACGCACACCCGTCATGGACCCCGGCGCCCGGGGTGTGATCGCGGGCCTGACGCTGGGTCACACCCGCGGCGACCTGATGCGGGCGGCACTGGAGGCCACCGCCTACGGTGTCCGGCACAACGTCGAGACGATGCTCGCGGCCGGCGCCGACATCCGGCGGATCGTCGCGGTCGGCGGCGGCACCCGGGGCGGACTGTGGCCTCAGATCGTCAGCGATGTCACCGGTCTCGAACAGATCGTCGCCCGCACGACCATCGGTGCCAGCTACGGTGCCGCCTTCCTCGCCGCTGGGCTGATCGGCCGACCGGACATCACGGCCTGGAATCCGGCGGAATCGGTGGTCCGGCCCGATCCCGCCACCGCGGGTGTCCACGACCGCCGGTTCACCCAGTACCGGGTCCTGTACGAGAGCACCACCGCGGTCACCCACGCCCTGGCCCACGACCAGAACACCGGCCGTGGAGAAGATACCCCGTGACATCACCTACGCCCTGCCCGCGCCGTCTGAGCGCGCACCCAGACGGCCGCGTCCTCGGTGCGGACCGGCGCGTTCGTCGACGTACGGCGCCGGTCCGCGCTTGCGTGCGAGGTCTAGAACTCCTCGACGAAGTAGGGCTCGACGGTCATCCAGCCGTTGCCCGAGGCGCCGTTCAGCCGGCCCGAGGAGTTCTGGGCGAGGGTGTACCAGGACTCCACGTAGTCGGGGTCGTCGGTGAACCAACTGTCGGGGATCGCGCTCAGGACCGCGTTCACCAATGGGATGTAGGTGCCCTGGTCGGTCACGGTGAGCAGCGCCGTGGTGATCGCCTGTGCCAGCGCACGGTAGTTGGTGCCGTCGTCGTCCTCCATCATGACGACGTCGGCCAGGTTGTACTTGTAGTTCGACCAGTTGACCAGGATCTGGTTCGGGTAGTAGACGGTGCCGTCGTAGTCCAGGTAGGGCATGTCCACCGAGTCCACGCGCGCCGTGCCGTCCTGGCCGAAGCCGGTCACCAGGGAGAACATCTCGGCGGCGCCCTTGAACCAGGGCTCCTGGTCGTCGTTCACCTCGACGGCCGTGACCTTGGTCGCCCACCAGCCCGCCGCGCTCGCGGCGGCGGCGCTGTTCGCCGTCTTCGGCGGGAGGGAGGTCAGCCCCTTGTCGGCGAAGGCCTTCTGCAGCACCTTCAGGCCGGCCCGGTGAGCCTTGGTGACGTCGATGTCCAGGATGTACAGCGGGCGGTCGGGGACGCGCGCGGTGTCGACGGCGTGGGCGTGGCCCTGACTGTCGTACGCCGTGATGTTCTTGGCGTCGTCGTCGGCCGCGGCGACGGCGATCCAGGGGGTGACTTCGGCGTTCAGGTGTGACCGCATGGACGGCGCGCCCAGCCGGACGCGCAGCAGCGACCCGGTCGAGGCGGGCAGGCCCTTCAGGCCCGCGATGCGACGGTCCGCGGCAGAGACGGAAGCGAACAGGTTCCTGCCCTGCGGAGCGGCGGTCCTGCCCGCCAGCGCCTGGAGGTCCACGTCCTCGGTGCCGAGCGCGGCCGCCCGGACCTGCTCGCGCCACTGCGGGTCGCGCAGCGAGGCGGACAGCGCCCGCGCGATCTCCTTCTCGGTCGACCGCACCGGAGACTTCCGGAACGGCGTGGCCTGGTCTCCCGCGTCCCGCACCGGTGCGGCGATCGCCGGCTGGACGGTGCCGCCGATGACCGCGGACAGCATCACGCCGATGAGGACGCCGCGTCTCTTGCTTGATCTGTTCACCATGCTCCTTGTGTTGTTGGTCGCCGCCGCGCCCACGGTGAACGGGCGGCCGTCCTGGAGGTGATGGGCCCGGATTGCCTCGGGCCCCTGAGGGGTCGCAGTCGCGCATCTGATCCCGCCCCGCCGGGCGTTCACCAGGACCTTGACCCGTACATGACAGTCAGGGAAATGTGAGATGAACGGGCATCCGTGCATGATCGGGGCCACGCCGAAGCCGGGCCGCTTCGCCGCACACACCTCGCCTCGACGGGAGCCGGCGGGCCCGGACTCGCGGCCGGGAAGCGCGGCTACCGGGGACTGTCGGCGGCTGGCCGCCCGCGAGGACTGCTCAGCGAACCGAGCATGATCTTCTCGGTGCCGGCCAGATACGCCTCCGCCGCGCGCCGCGCCTCCTCGCCGTCCCGGTCGACCACGGCCCGTACCACCGGCGCAAGCCGGTCCGTCGCCCGCGCCGCGTCCTCGAACGGCGCCCGCAGAGAGGCCCGTACCGGAAGGTAGGCGTTGAACAGCGTGTTCGTGAGGAGCAGATAGACCCGGTTGCCCGTGGCACGCGCCAGTTCGCGATGCACCTCCGCGTCGGCGAGCTGGACGGCGTCGGCGTCCGGGCCGTCCGCGACCTGACGCAGCAGGTGTTCCAGCCGCCGGGCCTGTCGTTCCGTGCGCCGGTCGGCCGCGCGACCGGCGATCAGGGTGCCGATCTGCCGCCGTACCTCGAAGACCTCCCGCAGCCATGTGGGGTCCTGTGCGGCCAGCATCGGAAGCAGGTCGGCGCCGCCGACCCGCAGGTAGTCCAAGATGCGCGTGCCGATGCCGTGCCGGGTGCTCAGCAGTCCCGCCTGCTCCAACCGGGTCAGCGCGTGCTTCAAGGTCGTACGGGTGACCTCGTACCCGGCGGCCAGCTCCCTCTCGGGGGGCAGCAGGGATCCGGGTTTGTGCGTGCCGCTCAGGATGTCGTCACGCAGCCGTGCTTCAAGCAGGTCGACCACGGTTCGGCGCGGAATGCTTTCGACGGCCACGGAGGATCTCCCAGGCTTCGGTCAATGGTTCAGCGGCTCACTGGTCTAGTGGCCCACTGGTTCAGCGACTTCTTGGTCTAGTGGCTCAGCCACTGCCTCAGTGAAGCAGTCCTCCGACCGCCACGTCAATTACCTGATGGCGCCGAGCAGTTGAGCACGGTGCGCGTGTAGAGCAGCTGCTCATCACCGTTCATCCGACCAGCCTTCCAGCCGCCACCGACAACCGGCCCTGAACGGCGGCGTGCCCGGCCTGGATGGAGGCCGGGCACGCCGTGCTCAGTCAGCGCCGGTGTCAGAACCTTCGATCCCCAGGTGTCTGCCGATCGTGCTCGGGAACGATGTTCTGCTCATCTCCCCTGCCTGGCTGAGGAGTTTCCGTTGCTGCGCAGCGGTCGCCGTTTGGCCGCTCAGGTTTGGCACTGCGCCGTGCCGGCGGTAGACCACCCGCTCCAGGCGGCCCCGTCGGCACGGGCGTGTACACGAATCTCGACCTTCACGGGCCCGCACACCCGGGTCGAGCTTCCCACCTCCGTGGGCTCGACGGTCCTACCTGCCGGGACATAGGTGCGGCCGCTGCCCAACTTCACCCAGTGACCACCGTCGACGACACGGAAGAACGCCTCGTAGGAGACGTTCACCGCCCTCGGCCCCGTGTTGCGCGCCTTGACGTACGCCGTGATCTCCCGAGTGTAGATTCGGCCTTCCTTTCCGCGTTGGGCGCTGATGCAGCCGTTGACGGCCACCCGGCCGGTCGACACACCACCGCCGCAGGCGACTGCTGCGGCGTGAGCGTTCGTCGGAATGGCCAGCATGGTGAGCGCGGCAGCGCTCAGGATTGTTCCGATACGCCTCACATGCACAACCCTGCTCCCTTCGACACTGATTGCCTCAGAGGAACCATGACGCGTTGAGGCGTGAAGGGCAGCGGCTGATCGAGTTCTTCACTCCAACGGAAGCGGGCAGTGCTTCGGCACGCGAGACGGAACTATCGAAGGTTCTGACACCGAGATGCGCACCGGTGCGGCGGCAACTTCATCGCCGGTGCGCGCACCGGTGCGCACGATGCCGTTCATCGGTGCGGTGCGCACGGCGTCGTCCGGTTCATCCCTGGCGGCGCCTGCGCAGGCGCGCGGACCGCCTGGCTGCTGAAGTTCGTCGCCAAGCACTCCTTCGACGCCCTCGTCATCTACCGGATCGTCGTCGGTGTCGGCCTGCTGGGGCTCCTGGCCACCGGGGCGCTCAACGCCTGACCATCCGCCGACACAACGGTGGATGTAACGCCTGCTACATTCACGGTTGTGTCGAACACAGA
Source organism: Streptomyces sp. NPDC111507 (assembly GCF_055638955.1). Lineage (NCBI taxonomy): Bacteria > Bacillati > Actinomycetota > Actinomycetes > Kitasatosporales > Streptomycetaceae > Streptomyces > Streptomyces sp. NPDC111507. The sequence goes on from NZ_JBVKBU010000025.1 coordinate 37,427, forward strand.
ACCGGGGAGCCGCTGGCTCATCCTCGTGATCAAACTGCCTGCGGAGCCGTCCCGGCATCGGGTCGCGGTCTGGCGGGAGTTGCGCAAGGCCGGTGCGCTCTCCCTGGGCCAGGGGATCTGGGCCGTTCCGGATGTGCCCGTCTTCGCCGACGGCATCACCCGGGCGGTCACGCTCACCGAGCAGGCCGGCGGGCAGGCCGTGACGTTGAACGCCGCCGGACGCAGCGAGCAGGACGCCTCCCGCTTCCAGGCCCTGTTCACGGCGGCCCGCTCCGAGGACTGGCAGGAGTTCCTGGCCGACTGCGGCAAGTTCGAGCAGGAGCTGGCCAAGGAGATCCGCATCGGCAAGTTCACCCTGGCCGAGCTGGAGGAAGAGGAGCAGTCGCTGGAGCGGCTGCGGCGCTGGCACCGTGACCTGACCGCGCGGGACGTGTTCGGCGCGTCGGAGGCGGCCGAGGCCGGACGGCGGCTCAAGGAGTGCGCCGCGGCCTGCGAGGACTACGCCGAGCGCGTCTTCGCCGCCCTGCACCAGGCCCCGGAGGGCCGGCAGTGAGCGCTCAGGCGGCCCCGGCGCGGCAGATGTGGCCGCTGTATGCGGCCGGGTTCACCACCGCCTTCGGCGCGCACGGCATCGCCGCCAGCCTCGGTGGCGACGCCGAGGGCGCGGTCAGCTCCCTGCTGGTCCTGGGCGGGCTGCTCGCTCTCTACGACGGCGCCGAGGTGCTCCTCAAACCCGTTTTCGGCACCCTTGCCGACCGCATCGGCGCCCGCCCGGTCGTGCTCGGCGGACTCGTGGCCTTCGCCGCCGCGTCGGCGCTGTACGTCATGGCGGACAGCCCGGGCTGCCTGTGGGCCGCCCGCCTCGGCCAGGGCGCCGCGGCCTCCGCCTTCTCCCCCTCGGCCTCTGCTCTGGTCGCCCGGCTCAACCCGGCCGCCAAGCACGGCCGCGCGTTCGGCAGCTACGGCTTCTACAAGTCCATCGGCTACACCCTGGGCCCGCTGCTCGGCGGTGTCCTGGTCTGGGCCGGCGGCCTGCGGCTGCTGTTCGCCGTACTGGCGGGGCTGGGCGCGGCGGTCGCCGTCTGGGCCGCGCTCGCTGTTCCCGTCCCAGCCCCGCTGCCCAAGAGTCGGCAGACGGTGCTGGATCTGGCCCGGCGGCTGATGGATCCGGTCTTCCTCGGTCCGACGGCCGCGCTCGCGGCGGCGACTGCGGCGTTGTCGGTCGGCGTCGGCTTCCTCCCGGTGTCCGGTCGCGTTGCCGGACTGGGCACGGTCGCCACCGGGGCAGCGGTGTCCGTGCTCGCCGGCTGTGCGGCTGTGGTCCAGCCGCGGGCCGGGCGCGCGCTGGACGCCGGGCGGCTCACCACTCGTTCGGGCCTGGCCGCGGGTTTGTCGGTCACCGCCGCCGGTCTGGCCTGCGCGATGTTGCCCGGTCTGACCGGCGTCCTCCTCGGCGCCGCCCTGATCGGCGTCGGTACGGGTCTGATCACGCCGCTCGGTTTCGCGGCGCTGGCTTCCTCGACCCCCCGGGAGCGCCTCGGCCAGACCATGGGCGCGGCCGAACTCGGCCGGGAACTCGGCGATGCGGGCGGCCCCCTCCTCGTCGCCGCCTTCGCCTCGCTCGCGACGCTCACCTACGGCTTCGGTGTCCTCGCGGCTGTGATCGGGATGGGGGCGGTGGTCGCGGTGGTGCGCCTTCGCTCGGTGCCGGCCCCGGCGCGAGAGGGAAAGGCGAGCTGACGCAGGTGCGTCAGTTTTGGTGTTGGCGCCGCAGCAGGTGCCGGCCGATGAACGCGGCAGCGAGGACGCCCAGGGCGATGAGTGCGTAGAGCTGGTAGCGGGTGACCTCGTCGTAGATGGCCGTGATGTGGGTGCCGGCCTGGTAGGCCAGCGTCACCCACAGGCCGACCCAGAGCGCGGCACCGAGGGCGTTGAAGGCGAGGAAGCGGCGCCAGGGCATGCCGCTGGTGCCCGCGATGATGCCATTGACCTGGCGCAGTCCTTCGATGAAGCGGGCGACAGTGACGATCTTGCCGCCGTTGCGGGTGAAGAACTCCTCGGCCCTGTGGAAGCGTTCGGGGGTCAGGAACACGTAGCGACCCCAGCGGTGGACGAACGCGCGGCCGCCACTGCGGCCGATCAGGTAACCGACGTTGTCCCCGGCGACGGCCGCGACGAACGCGAGCGCCGCGACAGCGACGACGTTCAGCCGCCCGGCCCCGGCATAGATCCCTGCCGCGATCAGGATCGTCTCGCCCGGGGCGGGAATGCCGAAATCCTCCACGAAGACCACGGCGGCGACGGCCCAGTAGCCGTAGTGGCTCAGCAGCGGGGCCAGGTGCGCCAGCGGGCCCGGGAGGGGCGGGACCATGTGCCCACCGTACGCCGCCGCTGCAGGGCCCGGATCAGCGGCGGCGGTCAGCAGAGCACGTCGAGGGTGATGGTGGTGCCGTGCCCGGTGTTGGCGGCGTGCGCGGTGCCGCCGTGGGCGGTGGCCACCGCCTGCATGAAGGCGAGCCCGAGGCCGGATCCCTCGCCGGTGCGGCTCGCGTCGGCGCGGGCGAACCGGTCGAAGGCGCTGGGCAGGAACTCCGGCGGGAAGCCGCTCCCCTCGTCCGTGACGCACAGCCGCAGCCTGCCCTCGTGGACAGTAGCCGTGATGCGGACGCTCCCGTGGCCGTGGCGCAGGGCGTTGTCGACCAGGTTGCCGATGGCGGGCCTCAGCCGCCGGGCATCCACATTGACGGTCACCTCGGCCGCCTCGGCGGTCAGGCCGCGCGCAGCCCGTTCGGCGCTGCGCCGATGCGGAGCCAGCACGGCATCGACGAGGTCGGCCAGGCAGACCCGTGCTCGGGTGAGGTGGTCGGTGCTGCCGAGTTCCTCCAGGTCCAGCAGCGCGTTGGACAGGTCGATCAGACGCTGCACCTCGGTGTCCATGGAGCGCAGGGGGCGGTGAGTACGCCGGCGGAGCGGGGGCGGTGCAAGGCGACGTCGAGTTCGGCGCGGATCAGGGTGAACGGGGTGCGCAGTTCGTGGCTGGCGTCCGCGACGAACCGGCGCTCGCGTTCGGCGGACGCCTCCAGGCGGTCGAGCATGTGGTTGCGGGTGTGACCGAGACGGGTGATCTCGTCGTCCCGGTCACCGGGCACGTCCAGGCGCAGATGCTGGGTGCCGTCGGCGAGGGTGGCGGCCCCGCTGCGGTATCGCTCGACGGGGCGCAGGGCGGCGCGGTAGCCGACGTAGGAGGCGGTGGCTTCACGGATGGGTAGTGGCCCCGCTTGGGAACTTGGGTTCTATAGGTCGTTGCAACACCTGCCCTGAGGGATGCTGCAACGACCTATAGAACCCAAGTCGCCTCGGTGGGGCCGCTGAACGTCGCCCTAGCCACAGCAGGTCTGCGCGGCCGTCACGGTCCAAGTCGCCGAACCCGGCAGCGCTCGGGGCGGGCTCCGCGTACCACCCGGAGTACGGAGTGTCGTCGCATTCCCGCTCGTTGGGAACGAACTTGATGGAACTGATCTTCCTCTCGAGGTCCCGGTAGTAGTTGGTGGCGCCCTGGCCCGGAGCGTCGTTGAAGAAGGTGCCAGCGCCACCGCGGTTCTGGTCGGTGTAGGGGCAGGAAAACCTGGACGTGCGGTTCCAGAAGGAGCGGATTCCCACGAGCCCATCGTGGGCATGTCGGCGCGGGTCTTCATCATGGAGCCGGTCTCGTTCGTACCGCTCCATCCGCACAGGTAGCCGGACAGGCAAGAGCTCGCCGACATGGTGGCTGCCTGCGCGGGCATGGCAAGCGGCACCGCGGCGAGAGCCAGGCTCCCCGCGGTCACCACCAGCCGTTGAGGCGTCTGTTCACCTTGGTCCCTTCTGGGTTCGGTTGTAACAGGATGAGCGCACTGTATGCCTGGCGGCGTCCTGCACCGTGGGCGCGGCCCGGATCCAGCTGATCATGTGTCCGCCTCGCCCTGGGGGCATTGTTCTGGTCGTGGGGCGGGGTGATGTGAGCGATGACGAGTGGGCCCGACTTGCAGTCCATTTACCCAAGTCCGGTCGTCGGGCAGGGCATTGGAGCGATGACCGGACCGTGATCAGCGAGATACTGTTCCGTGCCCGCACCGGCGTCCCGTGGCGGGATCTCCCGGTGCGATTCGGATGCTGGAAGACGGTCTATGAGCGCCACCGCCGCTGGTCGGCCGACGGAACCCGGGACCGGATCCTGTCAGGCCGACGCCGAGGGGCGAATCGGCTGGAGCAGCAACTCTCACACACGCCCGTCGGTCAGCCAGACGACCGACCGGACTCAGCCTGGCGCACCGCGCGGGGGAAGATGGGGATGGAATGTCGGAACGCGAGGTCTGGAGCTTCCATGGCGAAGCGGGTTCACCAACCCCGTGAGGACGCGGAGTTCGATTTCATCCTCGGGATGAGCGGAGTCCCGGTCCTCGCATACTTCACCGGGACATGGCCCAAGGCAATCGAGCCCTGCCGGGCGATGGACCTCGTCGTGGGTGACATCGCAGACGAGTACACGGGCCGCCTGACGGCCGTCCGCACCGACATCACGCGCTGTCCGTCCGCGACCAGGCGATACGGGATCACCGGAGCCCCGTCCTACGTCCTACTGAAGGAGGGAGAGGTGGTGGCGCACGGCACGGGCCCCATGACCATCGCCGAGGTACGGGAGTTCCTGGACTGCCACCTTTGAGCGGTCGACGCGGCACTGCGGCCGCCACGTCCCTCACGCAAGCCGTAGTGCGCGGGCTGCGGGCGTCGGTGGTGGAGCAGGCGCGCGGCCGGGCTCACGGTGGAGTACATCGACGAGCTGCCGGACGATCCGGCGATGTAAAGGCGCTTCTACCGGCTGCGGCAGCCCCATGAAGCGGAGCTGCGCCGGGAGCTCGGTGACGACCAGGCGGCGCGGGAAGCCGAGTTGGTCCTGCCCCGGTTGGCGGCGCGCGAGGCCCTGGCCGTGACGCTGAGGAGGCCTTCGGATGGCGGATAGGGTCACCGGGGTCAGGGCTCGCGAGGTGGACGGGGTGTCGGGTGGCTCGGGTTGCGGTGCTCTCCGCAGGGTCGTGGGGGACGGCGATGGCGAAGGTGTTCGCCGACGCCGGCAGCAACGTCACGATCCACGCCAGACGGCCTGAGGTCGTCGCCGAGATCAACGTCCGGCACCAGAACGCCCGGTACCTGCCCGACGCCGTCCTGCCCGACCGGCTCCGCGCGCGCCTCGTGTGCGAGCACCCGGTCGCCTACGGCGAACCCGGTGACACCCGCGCCGACGGCCAGCACCTTGCCCGCGCCCTCCACTCCCAGCGCCGCCGGGGGGGCGCAACCCCACGTCCCAGCCGGCGCCGTTCAGCAGTTGGTCCCACGGGCCGACCCCGGCCGCCTCAACCGCCACCAGGATCTGACCGGGCCCGGGAGATGACGATTCGGGCAACTCCAGCAGGGCGACTTCCTTCTCGGCCCCGGACACTCCGCACGCCTTCACAGCGGATCTTTGTCCTCTCACTCAGTCCGGCCGACCGGGAGGCACGGGCCGGAAACCCAGAGCAGGCACCAGTGTCGACCCCGGGACCCCTACAGAGGTCGCTCGTTGTCTCAGCCGCATTGGTGTCGAGCCTATGCAGCTAGTGGCCTGGACATGTGGTCCACTTGAAGAGTGACTAACTGGTCCTAACAAAGCCGCTGTACGTGGCAGTGGGTGATCAGGCAGACGGCGAGTCCGAGGAATGCTTCGTGGATGTCGTCGCGTCGTTCCCAGCGGATGCGAAGGCGTCGGAAACCGTGGAGCCAGGCGATCGTGCGCTCGACGACGTAGCGGAAGATGCCCAGGCCGGTGCCGTGAGGCTCGCCTCGCTTCGCGATCACGGGGCGGATCCCCCGGGCCCAGAGAAGGCGGCGGTATTTGTCATGGTCGTAGCCGCGGTCGGCCAGCAGCGCATCGGGGCGTCGGCGAGGTCTGCCGACCCGGCCCGCGATGGCCGGGATCTTGTCGAGCAGGGGCAGAAGTTGGGTGACGTCGCCCACGGTTTCCGCCGGTCAGTGACACCGCGAGCGGGATGCCCTGGCCGTCGGTGATGACGTGGTGCTTGCTGCCCGGACGTGCTCGGTCGACCGGGCTGGGTCCGCTTTGGGGCCCCGCCGGGCAGCCCTGACGTGAGAGGAGTCGATCACCGCCCGGGACCAGTCCAGCTTGTCCTTCGACCGCAGTTTCTCCAGCAGCAGCACATGCAACTGGTCCCAGACGCCGGCCTGGTTCCAGGCCGCCAGGCGCCGCCAACAGGTCATACCCGAAACGAAGCCCAGTTCCTGGGGCAGGTACTCCCACTGGATCCCCGTGTGCAGGACGAAGAGGATCCCGCACAGCGCCTGCCGGTCAGGCACTCGAGGTCTGCCCTCGACCAGCTTCGGCGCAGGCTTGGGCAGCAACGGCTCTATGAGCGACCACAGTTCATCGGAAACGATCCAAGGCCGCGACTGACGTGTCCCCACAACCAGACCAACGAACAGACAAGCCAACAGTCACATGATCAACAGCTTTTGTTAGAGCCAGTAAGTGGGCCAATCGTGGAATAGGTCTGCACCTGGACGCTGGCTCGGGTCGAGGCGTATGTGCCCGCCTCGAAGTGGCCGCAGCAGCACGGACTGTGCGGCTTCCGAGACCTGGCGCACTGTGACCAGCTGGCGCTGATGCTGCTCGCGCAGACGGGTGGCGATCAGGAGCAGTGCCGAGAACAGCACCAGGGACAGCATCTGCACGAGTACGTTCTCGGTGGTCAGCGTGCGTCGCTCGGCTCCGCGACGACCAGCGCCGCCAGGGCGCGCAGAGGGGTGACGGCGCTACGGCGGGTGTCGGCGAAGGCGGCGGCGAGCGCGAGCGGGATGACCAGCAGATGGGCGAGGTGGATGTCCGGCGGCAGGAACCAGTCGGCCTCCGGAACCGCCATGATCGGCAGGGACCACAGGGTCACCTATCGGTAGCCCCGCCATCCGCTCGGTGCCCTAGTCGCCTGCAAAGGCGGCCTGCTCTGCATTGTTCTCCCAGGATCGGCGCGCGCGGAATCCAGCGTCGCCCGCGCATTTGCGAAGCATGACGAGGAGACGGCTGTCACCACGCCGTACCGGCGTGAGTGACCGGGTCACGCGGCTGACGCTGATCCACGAGGCCCGGTCACTGTCCCTGAGCCCTTACGGACGAACACGGATGATCGTCTTCCCCTTGCGCCGCTCGGTCGGGTTGAAGGCGGCGACGGCATCGTCGAGGGCAGCCACGTTGCCGATGTTTGTCCGCAGCCGACCACCCGGACCCGCTCGACGACCTCACCCAGTTGGGCGCAATCGGACACGACAACGAAGTCGATTGCCAGGCCGCCGGCGGGCCGCGCCTCCGGCGGGCCGGCGATGGTCACCAGCGTTCCTCCGGCGCGAATCAGGCCTGCGGACCCCTTCCCGATGTTTCCACCGAGGACGTCGAACACCAGATCGACTCCGCCGACGTCTTCCAGGGCGTCGTTATCGAGGTCGACGAACTCCTTCGCGCCGAAGTCGAGCGCCGTCTGACGGCCGGCAGCGCGCCCGGTGCCGATGACGTAGGCGCCGACCTCTCGTGCGAGCTGGGTTGCCATCGATCCGACTACGCCGGCCGCACCGTGCACGAGGACGCTCTGCCCCGCTTGCAGGCGGCCATGCTCGAACAGTCCCTGCCACGCGGTCAGGCCCGGCATCACGAGGCCCGCGCCCGCCGTAAAGTCAACGTCGCCCGGCAACGGCGCGAGGTTGCATGCCTCGACGACTACGTACTCCGCCAGCGTGCCGTGCCGTCGCGAGTCCAGTCCGTGAGGCCGAACACCCGCTGTCCCACCGACAGCCCCGTCGTTCCATAGCTGAGGGTGGTGACCACTCCCGCCAGCTCGTGTCCGGGAATCGAAGGCGTCCGGTCACGGCCGAGGCGATCGATCCAGGTCGAGGGCCACGACAGCTCATCCCAGGTGAATCCCGACGCATGAACTTGAACGACGACATCGCCGTAGTTCGCGCCCGCGAGGCTGGCGAGCCTCGATGCTCGTGGCTCAGGCCGCTCCGCCAGCGTCATCCCGGCCGTTCCCGCGGCCTGGTCCGTCACCACAATCGCCTTCATCCGGCACCTCCCTATATCCAGTCCATGCCTGCACGGCATTCTCTGTTCACCAGTAATAGCGGCGTCTGACCTCGGCGTCTTACCACGCTGATCGATAAGAGGTGGGGCGCGAGGGCGTCGAGGAACGAGCGCAGCGAAGTTGTCGGTAAGACGGCGCGGAGGATCGGCGCCGTCCTGGCGGCGGCTGGGGCGCCGTCGGGCCGGCGGTCGGACGCCGCTGCGAGAGGCGCCCAGAGGCAGCGGGGGCGGAGCATCCGCCGGCAAGGGGCAGCCGGAGGGCGCGGCCCGGCGACGTGCGGCCGCACGGGGCGCAGGGCGGCCCACGGCGGACCGACTGCCGTCGGCCCCTGCCCCATCCGACGGCGGGCCGGTCAGATGAGCCTCTTCTTCAGCCCCGTCGAACTCTCCGGCCGGACGGAACTTGGACAGAGCGCCCGCTCGCCGCTATACGCCTTCCTCCACACCGAGACGGGCAGCGCCGTCGGGCTACACCTCGTTGGGAGCACGCAGATCTCGGTGCAGGCCGCCTCCCACATCGCGTCGCCCCCGCTCCGCGATCTGGTCAACAGCGGCCCGATGGCACTGTTCTTCTTCGTGGTCGGACTGGAGGCCCGGCACGAGTTCGACATGGGCGAGTCTTCGCCCTCCGTGATCGGGCAATGCGAAGCCCCCGGCGAGTCAAAGTAGTATGAATAAGGACATAATGTCGCTCGCCGATCGCCAGGGAGCGGTAGATGGACGCCTCGGACGAGCTCCTTCGAAGCATCGGTCCGTCGGCTCTTCTGACCCTGGGCGGTGCCATCCTCAGCCTCAATGCTGCGATGGCCAGTTCCCTGGGCAGACCAGCGAACCAGTGCGTGGGTCGTGACATCGGTGATCTGTTGCCCGCAAGTCAGCGGATGTCAGCCAAGAGTCTCGTGGCCCACACCGCCACCACGGGAACGGTCGCCATGCGGGTGCTGGAGTTCCCTGGGCCAGGCCATGCGTCCGTTGTCTGCTTGGTCGAGGCGCGGGCAGTGAAGGATCCCGCCGGTGGCGAGCAGCTCGTGTGGGTGCACTCTTTGCACGCCGGGAACGACCTGAGCGGTCTGCTGATTCCGTTCCGATTGGCAGCCAAGGCCGCCAATCTCGGTCTGTGCATGTGCTCCCCTGATGACGGCCAGGTGGAGTGGATGGGCGGCGCACCCGCCCTGGCGATGCTGTTCCCTGAGGGCTCCGTGTCCTTGTCCGGCATGGTGCGGCGAGCCCACCCTGATGACCGGCAGGCGCTGCGCCGGTTCATACGTACAACCGCCCCCGAGTCACCCTGGATCAGGTTGCGGTACCTCGCTGAGCACGATGACTGGCACCATCTGGCCTGCCAGGCCCGTCGGATCCAACTGGGATTCGGCGGCCCTGTACGGACTTTCGCAGTGGTCCGGGACGACACCCAGCAGGGAGCGCGCCGACGCAGAGCGTTGGTCGCGCTGACCGCTGAGCGGCAGCGCGCCGACGAGGTCGCCGAATTTTCCTCCGCCCTGATCACTGCAGCCACGGAGCAAGAGCTGCAGCAAGTCGTCCTGACACGGCTCGCCGCGACTTTCGGTGGTACCGGCGCGGTGCTGGCGTTCGTCGACGACGGCCGGCTTCGCGTTCTCTCCGATGCCGGGTACCCGCTGCCGCTGGCCAAGGCCCTGCAAGATCTGTCGCTGGATACGCCGAGCCCGCTGTCCCATGCCATCCGAACCGGCAAGCCGCAGTTCATTCCCAACCAGAGGCAATACATCCGCTGCTGGCCACAAGGAGTCATATTGCCGTGGATCGACCAGCTCGGGGCCGACTTCGCTGCCGTGGTCAGTCCCCTCAGCCCACTGGGCGAACAACCGGTCGGAGCCTGGTCGGTCACCTACGACAGTGAGCACCACTGGTCCCCGCACGAGCGTGCCCTCATCAGTACTCTGACCGACCTGGCAGGCCAGGCACTGAAGCGCATCAGGTTGCAAAAAGCACGAATCGAGCTGGCCACGGCGCTCCAGCAGACCATGCTCCCCACGCTGCCTGCGCACCTCCCGGGCCTGGAGGTCGCCGCCCGCTACCGACCGAGCCAGGACGGGCTCGACATCGGCGGCGACTGGTACGACGCCTTCGCCATGCCCGACGGCGCGATCGCCCTGGAGATCGGCGACGCCCAAGGGCACGACGTGGACGCCGCCGCCTTTATGGGACAAGTGAGCTCGTCCATGCGCGCGATCGCCGCCCGAGAACCAGATCCGGGAACCGTGCTGACACGCACCAACGACTTGCTCATCACGATGGGCACCGCGCGATTCGCCAGCTGCACCATGCTGCACATCGATCCACACGACGGCCAGGTCACCGGTACCAGCGCCGGCCACGTGCCGCTGCTGTACGCGCACAATGACGGCAGCCACGACGTCTGTGAGCTGCCGGGCGGGCCGGTCCTGGGAGTCGTGCCCGACACCGACTACCACGAGGAGACCTTCACCCTGGACAAGGACAGCGCGCTGGTCATGGTCACCGACGGCGTGGTCGAAGGACCGGGACTGACGTTGGACGCCGGACTGGAGCTGATCGGAACACTGGCCGGCGAAGCCCTCCACGACGGACTGGACGCCGAGGCGACCGCCGACCGAATCCTCGACGCAGCCGTCCCGGTGGGCCATATCGACGATATGGCCGTGCTGGTCATCCGACGTACAGGATGACGTCCGCTACAGCGCGGAGCGCAGGCCGCGAGCCGTGTCCATACCGACCGATGCCCCGGCGTAGCCGTCGACGCCTCCGGCCCTGGCGACTACGTCTACATGAACAGCGCCGACGGCGTCGTGATCCCTTCAGCGAGCCTGCAGCGGGTCTTCGCCATCGCGCCGTCGGGCCGCCGCCGAACGCCGCGGCGGCGACGAGGTGGACCCCGCGTCCGCGCGCCGGATCGTCGAGGAGTTCCTCGCCGCCGCCACGTCGGGGCGCACCGAACGGCCGCTGGCGCTGCTCACCGCCGACGCGACGGCGGTCTCGGACGGCGTCGGACTGGCCTGGCGGCTGCCGTGGTAGGAGACGCGCGAGCGCGGCGCCTCCTACGTGCTGGCCGGCTTCAGGCCCACTCCGGCGAAGCGGCGCCTGGCCGGCGGCTCCCCCGCGATGCACATCGCGCTGGTCAACGGCTCCCCGGCCGTCCTCGCCGTGGTCGACGACCGGGTCGTGGGCGCCGTGGCATTCGAAGTCGGCGACGGCAAGGTCGCGTCGCCGCGCGGCATCGCCGCCGCGGCCAGATCCGCTGCCAACCGGTACGCGACGTGATCGTGGACTACCTGCGCGAACGCCAGCCATCGCTGGACTTCACCAGCCTGGACGCGATCTCCCGCCCGCTCGCAGGCCTGTTCTGGGCCGCATCGAAGATCTGGCACCAGGAATCGACTCCCCGCGGCTACCCCCGGAGGTGGCTCGCGCCTGGAATGACGACCTAAACGTCAAGAGACGCATCGTCGTCGGCCCCGACGGCAAGAGCATGGAAGTCACCAGCCCGCGGCTCAACTCCAAAGACGAACTCATGCGCGTCCGAGCGTTCTACCTTGACATCGCACAATGGGCGGCCGAGGAACCGGCCCGCTGGGGGCCATGGGCCGTGCCCTGTCCGATCAGCGACAACGAGATCCACAAGGCCAAGGAACGCAAGCGGCGCAAAGCCCGGATGGACCAGCGCACCCGCGAGCGGCTCCCGGTCCTCCCTCCCCTGGTCAGCGCCACCGACCGGTGGCGCCGCGAAGCCGCCGGCCTGCTCCAGGCGGCGCGAGACACCGACCCCGGAGAGCTGATCCCCGGCACGGGCGGCGCCCTGTGCAGAGCCGTTGCCCCGAAGGCCGCGGGCCACCTCACCTGGGCCGAGGCGGGCTCCAGCGGGCATCGGCGGAATCTGTCCTACGAGGAAGAGGAGGCGTTCTGGGCGTTCGCCGCGATCGAAGTCCTGCGTCTGACCAGTGTTCGAAACGAGGAGCTCGTGGAACTCACGCACCACAGCGTCACCCAGTACCGGCTCCCGTCCACGGGCGAGGTCGTCCCACTGCTGCAGATCGCTCCGTCCAAGACCGACACCGAGCGACTCCTGCTGGTCAGCCCGGAACTCGCCGATGTCCTCAGCGCCATCATCAGTCGACTGCGCGGCCCCAGCGGGATGGTTCCGCTGGTGGCCGCCTACGACGTTCGTGAGAAAGCCTGGAACCCGCCGATGCCACTGCTGTTCCAGCGTGGCATCGGCTCCGAGCACCGCGCTTTCACACCGACCGCGATCCGGAAACTGCTGATCAATGCGCTGGCTGCGACCGGGCTGACCAACGCCGACGGTGAGGCACCGTTGTTCTCTCCCCACGACTTCCGGAGGATCTTCGTCACTGACGCCATCATGAACGGCCTGCCCCCGCACATTGCCCAGGTCATCTGCGGCCATAAGAACATCCACACCACAATCGGATACAAGGCGGTTTACCCTGCCGAGACGATCGAGGCCCACCGAGCGTTCATCGCCCGCCGACGGGCCTCCCGCCCTGGTGAGGAGTACCGCATCCCGACAGAGGAGGAGTGGGACGCCTTCCTCTCTCACTTCGAGAAGCGGAAGGTGTCCATCGGCACCTGCGCACGCGCCTTCGGATCCCCCCGCATCCATGAGCACGCTTGTGTCAGGTGCTCGCTCCTCCGGCCTGATCCAGCCCAACGGTCACGGCTAACTGACATCCATGACAACCTGATCGCCCGCATCGCCGAGGCGGAGCGGGAAGGATGGCTGGGCGAAGTCGAGGGCCTCCAAGTCAGCCTCGCCGGCGCGCAGGGCAAGCTGGACCAGCTCGATGCCGAAGCAGCCCACCGACCCTCCACAGTCGATCTCGGCATGCCGACCTTCGCAGACATCACTAACCGCACGACCACCACAACGTCGGCGGGCCGACACCGTCCCTGAAATCCATGGTCGCCACAAGGCTGAACTGCCTACGCTCCAACCCATGCGAACTGTTTTCGTGTTTCCCACAGGTGAGCGAGCTGAGACCGTTGCCTCGCTCGATCGGCATTTGCCCGATCAGCGCCATCCCTGGACTCTGGACGGCAACCTCTACATCGAAACCGACGATGAGCAGACCGGCTACCTCTTCTCCGACTGGGATCCTGAGGATGTTGCGATCCTCGAAGCGGCCATCGGACATCACCCCACTTGGGCGGTGCAGATCGACATCTCCGGGCGGATCGACGGCACGGCAGAGGTTCACCAGATGATCGCTCTGCTGCTTGAGCATGGAGGCGTGGCCACGGACGACTACACCCCCCACCCATGGACCCTGCCGGAAATCCTGTCTGGAGCAGTGATCGACGGCCTGCGCTTCTTCGACTTTCGCGGCTACCACGAACTCAACCGCGACCACGGGCGTTCCTGACTCGATCACCTAACCAGCGCAAGTTCAGAGAAGCCTGCATCCGCGAGGCCCGCGCCAACGGCTGGCTCGGCGAGGTCGAAGGACTCCAAGTCAGCTTTGACGCCGCGATGGCCAAGCTCAACAGCCTCAAACGGGCTCCGACCGATGGTCGGTCGCAGCTGGTTGACCTTGGCATGCCGGTCTTCACCAACCACGCATCACTGCTTCAGCCAGGATCGGGAGAGCCCAGATACCGGCCCTGATCCTGTCACCGAGCGAGCTCGGCTTGGCGAAGACTGCGGAACAACTCCGGGGTCATCCATCCGCGCAGCGTGGCGTGAATTGTCGAGCGGAATGCGGCCTCGGCCGTGGTGGCGTCGAGAGCCCCGGCCAGTTCGAGAGTCACGAGCCCATGCAGGGTTCCCCAGATCGACAGGGCGATCGCCGTTGCGCCTCCGGCGAGGACGGACGCCGTCACGGCGCGATCGATCGCTGCGAGGAGCGGACGGATCGGGTCACTGGCACCGGCCTCCCCAGACGGGTCGAAGGACTGCACACCACCGAACAGCACCGTGTACAGGTGGCTGTGTCCGCGCCCCCAGCGACGGTAGGCGACGGCCAGCGCATAGAGGTCGGCGAGAGGGTCCGCGGAGGGCCGCACCGCCGACAGATCCTGGAACAGGCCGGCGACGGCTCTGTCGCGCACCGCACCGATCAGCCCGTCCTTACCACCGAACAAGGAGTACACCGCCGTCGTCGACGCCTCGGCAGCAGCGGCCACGGCGCGGACCGTGACCGACTCCCGCGGACGGGTGGCGAGCATCTCGGTCGCGCACTCCACAAGCCGCTCTTTGACGGCCTCGTCGTTTGTTCTCGGCCTACCCACGGCCAGCAGCCTACCCCCTCTGATAACGTCGTTTTGAAACATCGTTCTGAAACTTTCGGAGGTCCGCCGTGCCCACGTCCGCCATACGCCCCGTCCGCTTCACCGGGCGCTTACTGCTGGCCTTGGCCGCCGTCGCGACGCTGGTCGTCGTCTTTCTCGCACTGATCGCCCTCACAGATGGGGCAGGTTCGGGGCTCGCCGCGTGGTTGACGACCCTTGGAGCCGGAGCTGTCCTGGCGATGTGGCTGGGTCGGCGCCGCACTTGGCCGACGCGGCTCGTGCCGTTCCTGCCGGTCGTCGTCGCGGCGGCATTGACGGCGTCGGTCTGTATCCCGACCGTGCCGACGGCCCGGCAGTACCCGCCCGCCCTACCCTTCGTGGCCACGCAGCACTGGAGCCTGGCCACAGGCAGCCGGGTAGCGGTGCACCACTACCCGCCTGCGAACCCCAACACCCGCCATCCCATCCCGCTCGTGTACCTCAACGGCGGACCGGTCCGCGGCATCTCGGTGCTCGATCATCGCTTCCTGCAACTCCTGGCACGCCAGGGCTACGACATCTACGCCTACGAACAGGCCGGTGGCGGACGAAGCGACCTGCTCCCCATGAGCCAGTACACGATCTCCAGGTCGGTTCGCGACCTCGCCGCCTTCGTCGACCGCCTGAACAAGGGCAAGGTCGACATCCTCGGATTCTCCTCAGGCGGGGCCGTGCTCACCCGAGCCCTGGCTGACCCGAGCGTCGCTGCACGCTTGGACCGGGCGATCCTCGCCGAGCCCGGCCCCATGGACGGCCCCACCGCACACATCACCGGGCACAAGGGCCGAAAATCCGCGCGCGGCCTCGCGCCGGCCATGTCCGGACCGCGATCGACGCACGTCCCCCGGTACGCCGTGGCGTTCGGCCTCATGCGCCTCGGGCTCCTCACCCCCGACACCGGACTGATCGGACAGGACGAAGGCGACAACGCCTTCACCGCCGCAGACCTCGGCAGCGACACCGCATCCGCCTACTGCGCTCGCGACGCGCACCGCATCCCCGTCGAGGACACCCCACAGAACTTCTCCTTCAGCCCCGCCGCCAGCCTCCGCATCCAGCAGACGGTCAAGGACTCCCCCTCCATCGCCGCGCAACTGAGTCGCTCCCGGACCCCCGCGATGCTGATGATCGCCGAGTGCTCCTCCCAGGTTCGTCAATGGGAGACCATCGTCCTTGCCAATGACCCGGCCATCCAGCGCACGCAGTACATGCCCGGAGTCGGACACCACATGTGGAACGGCCTCGACGACAACAACGACCGGGCCGTCGCCGTCATCACTGCGTTCCTTCAGGGCAAGCCAGCACCTCTGCCGAACTACCCGACCCGCGACGAGATCCCTACTTTCCTGCGCGACCACAAATGAAGACGTTTCAGCCCGGAACCGGCAACGGCGGGCGAAACCTCGAAGCCGCCGGGCCCTGCGGCGTGTACAGCCGAGGGCGATCCCTTAGTCTGGAAAAGGGCCTGCGCTCTTATAGAAATAGCTGGTCACAGGGTCCAACAACTCGGACGCGACGTCGTGATGGAGCACATTCACGCCCACCTCCCCCGCGTCCTCAAGACGAAGCGTCGCAGTGATCTCCTCAGCTGTCGCCGCTGTCGTCGAAGCAGGATGCGATGTTGTTCCACATGAACGCGACCTTCCAGTCGGGCTCACCCTTTACCCAGCCGAGCACGGCGGCGACAACCTTCTCCCGAGAGACGGTTCGAGTCTGGTAGTGCTCGGCCGGAGCTCCATCTCGATACTCCAACTGGAAGGTGTTGTCCTCGCGCATCAACACCTGCACATACCAGTCGCCGGACTCTTCCTCGACGAAGCGTTCGACGATCACCACGTCGCCGCGCTGCAGGTCGGCTATCGCCGCGCTGATCTTCGGTTTCGTCGGCCGTCTGGCTACCACTCGCGCACCATCACTCATCACCAGCATGTCGGGATCATCGCGCATGCCTCTGACAGCTCCGTAGTCCGGAAAAGTGCAAGCGGCCTCACCGAAATCCTTGCCCGCGCACTCCGCGACCGGGGCCGTGGCTTCGTAAGTGAGAACGGGGATCAGGCACATATTTCGTGAGGACGATCAACGGGGTTCGGCCTCGGTGACGTGGCGTCACCTGGGATCGTGGTGCGGTGTGATGAGCTCGTCGGTGACCTGTTTCCGCACCTCACCGCGTTACAGCTGGAGCGTGTGTTCTTCGACTGCGGAGTGATTCGCCTGATGGCGCGTACACGGGAGGCTGAGGTGGCCTGCCCTGGATGTGCGGTGATGTCCGACCGGGTGCACAGCACGTACGGAAGACGCCTCGCCGACACGCCGGTTGGAGATCGGCCGGTGCTGATCGAGCTGACGGTGCGGCGGCTCTACTGCGAGAACTTTCGTTGTTCGCGGCGTACGTTCGCCGAGCAGGTCGAGGGGCTGACAGTTCGCTATGGCCGCCGCACTCCTGCCGCTCGGCGAGTTCTGGAGGCTGTCGCGGTCGCGCTGGCTGGTCGGGCCGGGAGCCGTCTCGCCGCTGTCCTGCACGCACCGGTGAGTCGGACCACACTCCTTCGGGCGGTCATGGCCATGCCCGATCCGGCCTGGACCGTTCCCAAGGTGTTGGGCGTCGATGACTTCGCCACCCGTCGCGGACAGCATTACGGCACCGTGCTCATCGACTGCGAGACCAGCCGGCCTCTCGATCTGCTGCCCGGCCGTGACGCTGCGACCCTGACCGGCTGGTTACGGGAACATCCCGGCTCCGAGATCATCTGTCGTGATCGGGCCGGTTCTTACGCCGAGGGCGCCCGCACCGGTGCCCCGAACGCGGTCCAGGTCGCCGACCGTTTCCACCTCTGGCAGAACCTCGGCGCCGCCGCCGAACGCAGCGTGCGCCGCCACAACAACTGCCTGAAGGCGGCTGCCATCAGTGCTGAGGGCCTTATGAACGACGCCGCTGCCGACCATGCGGGCGCCGGGAAGGAAATGTCGCCCATCGAGGCCCGTATCCGCGAACGCCATGCGACCGTCCACGCCTTGTTGGCCCAGGGACACGGCATCCGCGAGATCGCCCGGGAACTGCACATGGGCGCCAACACCGTGCGTCGCACCGCCCGCATCGAGACTCCCGAAGACTTACTGACCGGACGTCACCAGCCCCGGCCCAGCCAACTCGACCCCTACAAAGCTCACCTGAACAAACGCTGGGCAGAAGGATCAACCAACGCAATCGATCTGCACACCGAGCTTCAGGACCTCGGCTACCGCGGCAGCTACCAGACGATCAGTGACTATCTGCGACCGCGGCGACGTCGACGCATCCGTGTTGTCGCCCCAGCGCCTCCGAGCGTTCGTCAGGTCACCGGCTGGATAATGCGGCACCCCGAGCATCTGGGCGACGAAGAACGCCGACAGTTCACCGCCGTTCTCGCCCAATGCCCGGAATTGACCGCCCTCCATGCCCACGTCCGCACCTTCGCCGAGATCCTCACATCACGCTCCGGCCAGAACCTCAAAGACTGGATCGTCGCCACCCGCACCGAGGATCTGCCCGGCCTGCACACGTTCACCCATGGTCTGGAGAAGGACTGGACGCTGTCGTTCAGGGTCTGACCACCTGCTGGAACTCCGGTCCGGTGGAAGGCCGTGTCAATCACATCAAGATGATCAAGCGCCAGATGTTCGGACGAGCCAAGTTCCCCTTGCTGCGCAGGCGAGTTCTCCTGACGGCAGCAGGAAACAGGGGGACACGGCTGCCGTAGTGTCAGACTGGCGCGTCATGCTCACCAGCATGAACGAGGACGCCTTCTGGCAGCTCATCGAAGAGTGCAGGCCCACGAGACCGGACCCTGACGCCGAACGGCTTGCAGCTGAACTGACCGACCGCCTTGCCGCGTCCCCGCTGTTCGTCGTCACCGGCTTCGCCGAACAGCTGTCATGGACGCTCTACCGTCTGGACCGTAAGGAGCACGGACAGGGCCTGTCCGGCAATGCCTTCCTCTACACACGCTGCGCGGTCGTCGCCGCCGGCCGCACCGCGTTCGAAGGCGTCATCCGAGACCCTGCGGACTTTGTTCCGTACGCCACCGGCCACATCTGGGCCGAGAGCCTGCTCTACACACCGGACCACGCATACGAACGCATCACCGGCGAGAAGTGGAACCGCAGCACCCGATACTCCTATGAGTCGTACTCGAACACCACGGGCTGGGCTGACTGACCGCCGTCGCTCACGTCAGGTGACGAAGTCGAACCACCTTGATCGTCCTCACGAAATATGTGCCTGATCCGAGAACGGGAGTCGTTTGTAGACGACTTCGGGAGTCACCTCGCACACGGCAGTGTTGATCAATGTCGATGAGTTTGGAAGTCACATACGTCCCGGCGGGCGTTGTCAGTGCCGGCGCCTGGCTTCCTCGTCCGAGGCCGGCTCCCCCTTCGCGGCGCCGGCCCCGGTGGGGTCAGCGGGTGAGGGATACGGCGAAGGGCTGGAAGCCGTGCCGGCGCAGGATGTGGGGCACCACCAGGATCATGGCCTCGGTGGCGCGGGCGGTGGTGATGTCGCCGAGGTCCTCGATCCACGCGGGCTGCCAGCCCAGGTCGCCGAGCAGGCCGGTGACGGTCCTCTTCGCCTGCTTGTCGTTGCCCGACACATAGACGGTCGGCGGGGTGTCCAGGGTTTCGGGGGCGGTCATGACCATGAACAGCATGGTGTTGAGGGTCTTGACCACATGGGTGTCGGGCAGGGCGGCCTGGAGTTGCTCGGCGAGGCTGCTGCCGGGGTAGCACAGCTCGCCCGGCAGGCCGTCGTCGGCGTCGCGGGTCGCGTTGGAGACGTCGACGAGGATCTTTCCGGCGAGTTCGGTGCGCAGGCCGGTGAGGCGGTCCAGGGCGCTGTCGCCGGGCGTCGCGTTGATCACGATGTCCGCGGTGCGGGCGGTGGTGTGCTGATCGGCGAAGGAGATGCGGGGGTCGACGCCGCCGACAGGCGCTGCGGTCTCTTCCTCCGTGCTCCGGTGGCCGAGGATGACGTGGTGTCCGCTCATGGCGAGCTTTTGGGCGAGGCTCTGGCCGACGCGGCCGGCGCCCAGGATGCCGATGGTGGTCATGAGGTGATGCTCCTTGCGGTGTTGGCTGGGACGGACGGGAGCGGGGGCCGCTGTTGTGGTCAGGCGATCGGCGAGAGGACCTTGAGGGCGGCGGCGTGGATGCCGGGGGCGGCGGCCAGGAAGTCGCGGCTGTTCGTGGTCCAGGGCTCGCCCGTTAGGTCGGTGACGGTGCCTCTGGCCTCGGAGACCAGCAGAGCACCGGCGACCAGGCCGGAGGCGGCCACCCAGCCATGCTTGCTGGCGTGCGCGATGACGCCGCTGAAGTAAGGTGCCGAGTTCGCCGGGCCCTCGTGTCAGGGTGAGCACTCATTTCGCCGGTGTGGCCACCAGCGTCGCGGGAGCGGCCCGCGCGAACGTCCTCTCACGCGGCATTGCTTCATGCGCGAGAGGTTTCTCCTCGGCCTTATCGGCCTGGACGGCTCTGGGGGTCTGAGCGCGGGTCTGCTGTCAGGGCTTGATCAGGGCGGCGGCGAGCTCGCGACCGCGGTCGGTCCACGTCGCGGGCTTCATGGTGGCCGGATCGAGGCGTACCGACAGGCGGCGGCCCTCGGCGAATACTGACTCGCCTCCCGGGGAGACCAATCGGAACCGATAGTCGACGCTGGTGTCACCGATCCGCTCGATCCAGAAGTGGACGGTGATCTCGCCGGTGCCGCGCACGGGTGATAGATAGGTGATCGAAAAATCGCGGACCACAGAGAACGCGTCGGGTGTGGTCGGGCGGCCACCGGCATACGACACACCGCGCTCCTGCCACCATGTGGTGATGGCGCGCTCGACCAGCACGGCGTAACGCGCGTTGTGCAGAATGCCCATGGGGTCGAGGTCGTCGAAGTACACCGGCGTCGTGGCGGCGTACCCGTACGGTGTCCGGCTCGTCTCGGAACCCGTCTTGATCATGTCATCTCCGGAAGAATCGTGGGGTGGGTCGCGATCGATCGCAGGTGGCCGAGCAGGGCCCGGCGGGCGCGCCAGCAGGCCACCGTGGCTCCGAGTACGGGTACATGTGTGCGGGTGGGGTGGTGTTCGGTCAGCGTGAGAGGGTGGCGACGGCCTGGGCGTGGACGCCGGGCGCGGCGGCCAGGAAGCTCTCGCTTTGCGGGGTCCAGGGGCGGCCCTCGGCGTCGGAGATCTGTCCGCCGGCCTCGGTGACGAGGAGCGCCCCGGGCAGCAGGTCCGCGCGGGCACCGGCGAACTGCCAGAAGGCGTCGATCCGGCCGGCGGCCACGTTCAGCAGGTGCAGGGTCGCGGGCACGGAAGTGCGGACGACGAGCGCGTCGAAGAGCATCGCGGTGATCGAGGAGCCGACGCGTCGCACGACGTTCTTGTCCTCGTCGGGCCGGGCCTGGCTGGTGGCCACGAGGCTCAGGCCGAGGTCCGCGGTCCGGGAGACGTGCAGCGGCCGGCCGTCGAGGTAGGCGCCCGCGCCGGTGAGCGCGGTGTAGGTCTCGCCGGTCAACGGCAGGTGGACCACGGTGAGCACCGGCTGGTTCTCGCGCACGAGGGTGGCGGTCACCGCCCACTCCGGCAGGGCATGCAGGTGGTTGACGTTGCCCTCGGCCGGATCCACGACCCACCATTCGCCGGGCGGCAGCGCCCCGCCGTCCAGCTCGTCCTCCACCCATCCGGCGTCGGGGCGCAGGTGCGTGAGGCGGGGCCGCAGGATGCCGAGGGCCGTGTCGTCGTTGGCGGCGAGCGCGTGCATCAGCTCGTCGCGGTTCTGGTAGCGGACTACCTCGCCGAACCGCTCGCGCAGCGCCGAACCGGCCGCGCGCACGGCGACCGAGGTCTGGTCGAGCAGGTCGGCGTCGGAGGCGGCGGCGTCAGTGGTCTGAAGCGTTTCGGACATGGTGGTACTCCCGTGTGAGAGGGGGATGGTGAGGTCGGTCGGGCCGAGCTGTGCGGTCCGTCTTGCGCCTTCGCCTCAACGGTATGCAGCCCCGTAATTAACTTCAAATGCATGTCAAGCACGCCTAGGATTACTCGCGTGCAATTGGGTTTGCCCTGCTCGCCGCGCTCGACGCGTTGCTGGGGGGAGGGCAGCGTGGCCGGGGTGGCCGCACGCCTGCATGTCACCGCCCCCGTGAGGAGTCGGAGTCTGGGCCGAATCATTCGCACGGCCAGGGATCAGATCCTGGTGCGCACCAGCCGCACGATGACCCCGACGCCGTATGCGATCGCCATCCGGTAACAGGTGCACGAGCTACTGCACCAGGTCAAGGGTGTGCTGGCGCCGAGCCGTGAACTCGATCTGGCAACGCTGGAGCGCACCTTCACACTCCGCTGGCACGATTCCCTGGTCGCCCTGAGCGGTCCCGCACTGCTCGCGGCCGTGCGCGGACAGGCGCCGAGAGTGCGATTGCGCTTCGTCGCGGAATCGAGCCTCGATACCCCCGAGTTGCGGCGTGGCGAGGTCGAACTGGAGGCGAACGCCAACCGCCCGAGCGCACCAGACATCCGTACCGAGAACGTGGGCGAGACCCGCCTCGTCATCGTCGTGCGGCAAGGGCACCCCCTCACGCGTGTCAAAGCCGTCACCGCAGAGCAGTACGCCGCCGCTGAGCACGTCACCGTCTCGCGGCGCGGAAATCTCAGCAACGCCCTCGCGCCGCTCGGCCTCACCCGCCGCGTGGTGGCGACCACGCCCACCGAAGCAGCCGCGCTGGAGTTCGCGCGCGGCTCCGATCCCCTGATCAGCGATCTAGCTCACTCGGTCGACTCCTGGCCGATGAGCAGGTCGAGCAGGCTGGCGGGAGCGTTGTCGCCGAAGATGAGCTGGTGATTCTTGTCGGATTCGGCGGCGAACTGGGCACTGCGGGGAAAAAGAGCCTGCTCGTACTCCGCAAGGGCGGCTTCGATGTCGTCGGAATGCGCGGCGATGGCTTTGCCGAGTTCAGCGCCGTCGAACATGGCGAGGTTGGCGCCCTCCCCGGCGAACGGTGACATGAGGTGGGCGGCGTCGCCCAGCAGCGTCACTCCGGGAACGCGGTCCCAGCAGTGGCCGATCGGCAGGGCGCTGATCGGGCGCGGGGCGAGGGCGGTTCCCCCGTCAGTGATGAGTGCGGTGAGTTCAGGCGCCCATCCGGAGAATTCTGCCGCGACCTGGGCCGCCGCCGTTTCGGGACTGGAGAGGATGGCGGCGATCCATTCCTGCGGTTTGTTGAGCGCGACGTAGGTGTGAAGAACGGCGTTGGCCTCTCGATGGCCAAGGATCCCCTTGCCGGCTGTGACGGCGAACAGGGAACCGTCGCCGGCGGCCTTGGCCGCTGCGGGGTGGCGTTGGTCGGCGTCGTACAGGTAGGTCTCGATGAACGACGTGCCGACGTACTCGGGCTTCGCGTCGGAGAGCAGCGGCCGGATCCTCGACCAGGCGCCGTCCGCGCCGACGAGGAGGCCGGTCGTCACGGTTGGCCCGTCGGCGAAGGTCAGCTCGTGCCTTCCGTCTCCGAGGGGGCGGACACTGGTGACCTTGTGTCCCCACTGGATCATCTCGTCGGGCAGCGAGTCGAGCAGGATCCGACGCAGGTCTCCGCGGAGCACCTCAGGGCGACCGCCCGTGCCGTCGTCGGGCTGGTCGAGCAGTACCGCGCCGTGCTGGTCGAGCACGCGCAGGGCCTCGCCGCCTTCGTGGATGATCGCGCGGAACTCGTCGGTGAGGCCGGCCGCTTCGAGGGCGAGCTGCCCGTTGTACTCGTGGATGTCGAGCTGACCGCCCTGCGGGCGGGCGTCCGCCGATGTCTCGGCTTCGTAGATGGTCGCGGGGATGCCGTGCAGGTGCAGAACCCGTGCGAGGGTCAGGCCCCCGAGCCCGGCGCCGACGATCGTGACGGGAGTGGTCATGGTGGTTTCCCTTTCGCTTGGACACCGCTCTACTGCGATACAGTGTTCGCAGTACCGGCGTCACGATAGCACTACTGCGAACAGTGAGCGCAGTAGTGAGGAGGAAAACCGATGGACGACGCTCACACGGTGATCTGGAACCGGCCGGAGCGGGCCGCGAAAGGCCCCGCGCCGTCACGCACCCGGGCGGAGATCACCAGCGCCGCTGTCGCGATCGCCGACGCCGAGGGCATCGAGGCACTGTCCATGCGGCGCGTCGCCAAGGAACTGGGAACGGGCACAGCCTCGCTCTACCGCTACCTGGCGTCCAAAGACGACCTGCTCGACCTCATGCTCGACGCCGTAGCGGCCGAAGACGGCGGCCCGCCCGCCCCGACCGGCGACTGGCGCAGCGACCTGCGAAGCCTGGCCCATCGTTCCCGAGCCACCATCCACCGGCATCCCTGGATGACCTCCCTCGCAGCAGGGCGCCCATCACTTGGACCGAACTCCCTCGATGCCACCGAATACGCACTCGCCGCCCTCGATCCCCTCGGCTTCGACATCGACGTCATGATCACCGTCGTCAACACGCTGCAGGCCTACGTCCGCGGCTACGCCATCGGCGAGCTCGCCGAACAGGAAGCCGTCCGACGCTCCGGAGTCGGCATCCAGGAATGGATGGACGCCCACGCGCCCTACCTCGACAAAATCGTCGAGACCGGGCGCCACCCACTCCTCGCCCGGGTCATTCGTGATGCCGCGCTCCCCCACTCGGCCGACAGCGCCGAGCGCGGCTTCGAACTGGGACTCGAACGGCTCCTCGACGGATGGGAAGCCAACCTCCCCATCCGGCCCTGACGATCCGCCAGCATCAACCGGGGGTACATCGGGGAACTCCACACCCCGACGCCGGCCTCCGCGCGCCGAACCCCCGACGCAACGCGATTCCCCGAAACGACCCGCCAGGGCTTGCACGGATCGGTGGACGCCTCGTCGTATCTGCTTGTTGGTCAGCTCGGCGAACCAGCGTTCCACCAGGTTCAGCCACGACGATCCGGTGGGCGTGAAGTGCACGTGAAGGCGGGGTGGACCGGCAGCCAGATCCCGACGGCCGGGGTTTTGCGGGTGGCGTAGTTGTCCAGCACCATAGTCGCCTTCGGCAGCGTCGGGGTCACGGAAGGGGCGCAGGCCCCGGCCGTGGTCGGCGGCCTTAATGCTGAACAGGTAGGGGCCCAAGAAGTTGGTGTGCAGGCATGAGCGGGGGGAGGCGGGCGACGCCCTCGTCCATCTTGTACGGGCTGAAGGCCATGTCGCCGTACGGGGCGGTGTCGGTGGCCACCATCTCCGGCTTCACCCCGCCGTCGAGGTTCAGCAGGGTGTCCAGGGTGTAGAGGCTGTCGCGCGGGGTGCCGCGCACGGAGGGAGGGCTCAGCGTTGGCGGTGAGACGTCGAGCTCTCGATCGTTGATCATGGTCGTGTGGTGGGGAACGTGTCTCGTGCAGCAATCACCGACGACCGGAGGATCACCGGTCTGTCGGCCGATGTGATCGCCGAACTCGTCGCGGAGGCAGGTCCGTTCTTGATTAACAACAAGTGCATGCTTTCACTCGTAAAGTTACTCTCATGCAACTGGATTTGAACCTGCTCACGGCGCTTGACGCGCTGCTGGAAGAGGGCAGCGTCGCCGGCGCCGCGACCCGTCTCCACGTCACCCCACCGGCTATGAGCCGCTCCCTGGGCCGCATCCGCAAGGTCACCGGTGACCAGATCCTGGTCCGCACCGGTCGCACCATGGTCCCCACCACCCGCGCACTGGCCATCCGCACCCAGGTCCACGCCCTCGTGCAGGAGGCCCATCAGCTTCTCTCCGCGCAGCAGGACCTCAACCTGGCGACTCTGGAGCGGGTGTTCACCCTGCGCTGGCACGACGCCCTGACCGTCGCCTGCGGTCCGGCCCTGATCGCCGCCATCCACCGCCAGGCCCCCGGCGTGCAGCTGCGTCTGCCCGCCGAACCCGGCACGGACACCCCCGACCTACGCCGGGGCGAGGTCGACCTCGAATCCAGCTCCACGCTGCCGACCCTCCCCGACATCCGCCACCGCCTCGTCGGCAAAGACCGGATCGTCGTCGCCGTCCGCCCCGGCCACTCGCTCACCGAAGGCCCGCTGAGCGTCGAGCGCTACACGGCCACCGACCACGTCACCGTCTCGCGCCGCGGACGCCTGCGCGACCCGATAGACGAAGCCCTGACCACACGCGGCCACGAACGCCGCGTCGCCGCCGCCGCGCCCACTGCTGCCATCGCGCTGCAACTAGCCCTCGAAACCGACCTGGTGGTCACCCTTCCCGACGCGGTCACCCGCGCGGCCCGGGACCAACTCGGTCTGATCACATTGCCACTGCCACTCCAGATGCCCGCCATCCCGCTGTACCTGCTGTGGCACCAGCGCCACGACGACGACCGCGCCCACACCTGGCTGCTGGACCTGGCCACCGAAACTGTCCAAGCACTATTCGCACCACCGCCCGACTCCCAACAGGCCCAGAGCGACTGACTCCCGTTCTCGTGAACATCGCCTATTCGTGCGAGCGCGCGACTCCCAATCTCGCGTCGAAACCACGTCGCAGCAACTCGCTTACATAGCCACGGGCCGGCCGGGGTGCATCCCAGGTGCAGTTTCAGGCCCCAGTAGAAGCGGGAGTGAGAGCGGCAGTAGCCGTAGTTGGCCCAGCCGGCCAGGTCGGAGCGTTTGACGGTCTCGCGGGAGCGGGCGCACTCGACGGGCGTGGAGTCGACGATCCACACATCGTCCAGCCACAGGTCGGTCGGTATCTGCGGCTAGCGACCGAATGGCCCGCTTGACCAGGGGCCGAGCAGCTCGCAGCCGCTTGTTGCAGGACGGGTGCTGCGGCAGATACGGGAACATCCCGTGCAGGTGGGCGTGGGCGAAGCGCAGCCAACGGGCCTCGCAGTGGAAGCCCAGCACGGCCTGGGCCACCAGCTCGGCATCGGTCAGCCGCGGCGGACGCCCACGCCACCGCGGGGTCTTCAAACGGTCATCGACATGTATCCAGACGTTGCCGGGCTGCCGCTCGCGACAGGCAGCGCTCCGGAGCTCATCTCAACGACGACCCTGAACAATACGTGTTGTGTTAACCTTGTCGGATCTGAAGCTTCCCTGCATCCTCACGCGATACGGCAACGGTTCCTGGTCGAGACGACGTGCTTGAACGCCGTGCCATAGGGTCGGACGCTGAGCCGGCACCAACCTAACCCTGAGCGATACCGGCAGATGCGCGACGAACACGGCGCGCGTGAGCACCGCTTGGTGCAGTTCAGCGCCAAGCGGGTCGGCCGGTCCCGGTCAGGCTGCCGGAGCGGTCAGGACGGCCTTGGCCGCCAGCCGGAGATTCCTGATCATCGGATTCGGGTCGCCCTTGCGGCTGACCAGGACGACCTGGCTGGGGGGAGCGCCCTCGATCGGGACGGTGACGAGGTTGGGACGCAGTGAGCTACGCCGATCGCCGACCGGTAGCACGGCGATCACCCTGCCACTCGCGACGAGTTCGAGCTTGTCCTCGTAGCTCTCGATCGGCGGCACGCCGGCCCCGAGGATCCGGTAGGAAGTCCAGTCCGCGGTTTCGAACGCGCACGGCGCCGCCTCCTCGCCGGCCAGTTCTTCCGCGGTCACCGACGCGCGGTCGGCCAAGGGATGGCCGCGCGGGACCACGAGCATCCGGGGCTCCTCGTACAGCGGGGTGGTGAACACGTCGTCGGCGGCAAGCGGCAGCGGGGCCCGCGCGATCAGGGCGTCGACGCGCTTGTCGGACAGCGCCCCGACGTCGCGGCAGCTCAGGTACCGGGTGGCGATCTCGGCGTCCGGGCAACGGCGGCGCAGTTCCCGTACGGCGGCGGTGATCACCAGGTCTTCAACGTAGCCGATGGCGATTCGTTCGGTCTCGGCTTGTTCACGCACGGCCAGTTCGGCCTGGCGGGCGGCCTGCAGCAGGGCTTGGGCCCGGGGGAGGAAGCTCTGGCCGGCCGGAGTGAGCCGGGTGCCCTGGGGTACGCGGTCCAGCAGTCGTGCGCCGAGATACTTCTCGAGCCGTTGAATCTGGCGGCTCAGTGCGGGCTGGGCCACGTGCAAGTCGGCGGCGGCCCGGCCGAAGTGCTGGTGCGCCGCCACCACGGTGAAGTAGCGCACCAGCCGCAGTTCCAGATCCTGTCCAAGATCGTTCACCCTTCCAGCGTACGCGTCATGCCGTTTCGGAATGACTAGGTTGCCGAACCGGTCTTGGACGGCCATGCCGTCCTGGGCCTTGACTGAAGGAGCAACGTTTCCCCGAGAAAGCGACAGGCGCGATGAAGGCGATCCAGTTCCACGAAGCGGGCGGGCCGGAAGTTTTGCAGTATGACGAGGTGCCGGTTCCCGAGATCGGCCCGGGTGAGGTGCTCGTCCGGGTGCACGCGGCGGGCATCAACCCACCGGACTGGTACCTGCGTGAGGGGATGAAGGTCATGCCGGCCGAGATGAGGCCGGCGCTGGAGTTCCCCCTGATCCCCGGAACGGACATGTCGGGCGTGGTCCAGGAGGTCGCTCCGGACGTGCTGGGGTTCGCCGTCGGTGACGAGGTCTTCGGCATGCTGCGGTTCCCCGGATTCGACGGCCGGACGTACGCCGAGTACGTGGCCGCGCCGGCGTCGGACCTGGCTCACAAGCCGGCCGCCATCGACCACGTGCAGGCGGCTGGGGCGCCGATGGCCGTGCTTACGGCCTGGCAGTACCTGGTTGATCTCGGCCACGACGTGCCGTCTCCATTCACCGGCCAGGTGCACCAGCCGGTGCCGATCACGCCAGGGATGACCGTGCTGGTCAACGGGGCCGCCGGTGGAGTGGGCCACTTCGCGGTGCAGCTGGCGAAATGGAAGGGGGCACACGTAATCGCGGTGGCCTCGGGCCGGCACGAGCAGTTCCTGCGCAAGCTCGGCGCCGATGAGTTCATCGACTACACCAGGACGCAGGCCGCGGACGTGGTCAGCGGTGTCGACCTGGTGATCGACACCGTCGGTGGCCCGGACAGCTCACGCTTCCTGACCGTGCTCAAGCGCGGCGGCACCATGCTTCCGGTGTTCTTTGCCCAGTACGACCCGGAAGAGACGGCGAGTCTGGGCATCACAGTCTCGGACATTCAGGTGCGTTCCAACGGCCCCCAGCTCGCCGAGATCGGGCGCCTGTTCGACGAGGGCAAGCTCCAGGTCGGGGTGGACAGCACCTACCCGCTGCCCGAGGCGGGCAGCGCACACACGCGAGCCGCGCAGGGCCACCTCCAAGGCAAGATCGTGCTGACGGTGGTCGAGTGATCGCCGAACTGCACGCGGCTGGCGAATTCGACTGGACGCGCGCGTGCGTGGATGGCTCTCACATCCGCGCGAAATAGGGGGAGCCGCAACCGCTCCGTCGCCGGTCGACCGGCGGAAGACAGGCAGCAAACACCACTTGATCTGCGACGGGCGCGGCACTCCGCTCCGGGTCATCACAACTGCCGCCAACGTCAATGACATCACCCAGACCCTCAACCTGGTCGACGCCATCCCGCCCGTCGCCGGACGGACCGGCCGCCCGCGAAGGCGACCCGAGTCCGTCCTGGGCGACAAGGCGTACGACTCACGTGCTGTGCGCCGTGAACTTCGGCGCCGCCGGATCCTGCCGGTGATCTCCCGCAGGGGCGCCCCGAACATCAAGGGCCTGGGCAAGATCCGCTACGTTGTCGAGCAGACCTTCGCCCTGCTGCACCAGTTCAGGCGCCTGGCCGTGCGGTGAAAACGACGCCTCGACCTCCACCATGCCTTCGTGTCGCTCGGTTGCGGCCTCATCTGCCGGCGGCGGCTCAAAAAGGCTGCTGGACCATGGTCGCAGAAGCCCCCATAGCGGCAAGCTCCCTATAGAGGGCGGCAAGTGCGCCGGGGAACCCACCACGCGCCCTCGCTACTCACCCGTCTCGTGCTCCGAACGATCCGTGGCCGGCGGCTCGTTGTAGGTGATCACGACCGGCGCGTTTGCCTCCGCCCGTGCACGGTCCGACGCCGTCGCGATCTCCTCGTAGGTCCATTCCCTGTACAGGCGCTCCCCGTGGGCATCGGTGATGTCGATGACCACGCGGGTCCACTCCTCGGCGGGCTGTTCGGGGACGAGTCCCAGTTCGTACGTAGCCTCCTGGAGGAGGGATTCGGTGACGCGTATGCCAGTGAGTCTCTCGGCCAGAGCGAGGACCGCCGCCTTCCGGTCGACGTCCGGGGCGCTCTCGTCGTGCTCTCCCTCGGAGGTCAAGGGGAAGCCGACCTCCCGCAGCAGGGGGACCAGTTCATCGGGGGTGTTGCCGTCGCGCGACGAGGGGCCCTCGAACGCCGTACGGAGCTCGCCGTCCTCGAACCAGTGGAAGAGGTGGATGGGCTTGCCCCCGTTGGTCGAGTGGGCCACAGCCCGGCCGCCCTTCGACAGCGTCTCCACGCACGCGCCCGCGATCCCCAGGCCACCGTCGAAGCCGAGGACGAGTGTCCAGTCGCCGTTCTCGCCCGGAGTGCTGAAGGCGCCCGCGACGTAGGACTCGTCCCAGTAGTCGTAGTCCACCTCGGCGCGGTGGGCGTTGTCGGCCTCGATCAGACCGGCCGTTCCCTCCCCAGTGCCGCGCGGTTCCGCCTCCATCGCGCGCAGCACCTCACGCGGGGTCCGCCCTTGTATCAGTGTCAGGGTGTATCCGCTCTCCATCGCGTGGCGGAAGAGCGGCGAGGTGCGGATCCAAGCGTAGTCGTGCGCGGTCACCAAGTTCATACGGCGCAGTGTGCCTGATGCCCCTGACAACGCCCGGTGCAAGCCGGTTCTGGTCCTCGGGTCGCTCCGAGTCCGTGTCAGCAACATGATCTTGTTACGAGCTCCAAGCAATTGGCGGAGGTACGGGCAGAGCGGGACGAACTCACCTTCACCGAACGGGTCCTTGGACGGATGAGCGAGCAGCTCACCGACGAACGCGCCTCGACCGCGCCGACGCCCGGGCAGGTGAACGGACGAGCCGTGATGCTGATCCCGCGCCGTACGTCAGGCGTGAACGAGACCACACTTCCGCCGGACTACGCTCTTTCACTCGCCTGAAACTGGAGGGTGCCCGCACCTGGGTGCGGCACCCTCCGTCGCGGTGGATGCGCGAGTAGCGCCTGGTGTCGCATCTCCCGGCCGGGACACCAGCCTCCACCTGGGCGACCCGCAGCGGTTTTCGGGCCGGGAGCGGCCGCCAGCAAGGAGGACCCAGCGCAGGTAGTACTGGCGCATCTGAACAGTGATGATCTTCGCGATATCCGTCATGAAGGCCACGCCACACGGTCCTGACCTGATCAAACAGGCCGAGCGGTGTGCCCTCCCGCAAGGCGGGAGCAACAGACCGACTTTCTCGCCGCGTGCCCATCGGACGGACAGCGGCCCCGGACGTCGCGCGAGTGCCAACGCTTTCCGGAGACCCAACCCCAGACGGTCCCGGCAACCTCCGGGGCTGCGCGCTTCCCGGAGGAGGCCAGTGCGGCCCTACCAGCCCCTCCCCCAGTCAGCCGACCGCAGACTTCTCCAGCTGTTCCCGGTGCGCCCGGGCCGTGGCCATCAGCCCGTCGAGCGTGTCCCTGGTCCGCACGAGGTCGGCGATGTGCGTGGAGAGCCGCTCGCGTTCCAGTGCCATCCGCTCCAGCGCAGCGTCGGAGTTTTCCTCGCTGGGTGCGTCGACGCAGGGCAGTAGCTCGGTGATGGTGCGGCTGGACAGGCCGGCGGCGTACAACCGCTGGATGAACGCCACCCGTTCGACCTCGCCGTCCGTGTAGTGCCGCTGCCCGCTCGGGCTGCGAGTACTGGTGAGCAGCCCCTGCTCCTCGTAGTAGCGCACGGACCGGACGCTGACTCCGGCGCGTGACGCGAGCTCCCCGATCCTCACAAAGCCTCCTGGCTGAGTTCTGCGTCACAGACCCTTGCCTCTGACGTCAGTGTGAGGTTTTAGCGTAGCCGCCGTGCCCGAGGTGCGGGCACGGCGGAACCCGAAGGAGTCCTGACATGACGACCCTCTTCACCAGCTACCGGCTCGGCGGCCTCACGCTGCCCAACCGGACGGTCATGGCCCCGATGACCCGGGTCCGGGCCGCCGCCGGTGGCCTGGCCACGTCGTCGATGGCGACCTACTACGCCCAGCGGGCCACAGCCGGGCTGATCGTGAGCGAGGGCGTGCAGCCGAGCGCGATCGGGCAGTCCAATCCGGGTACACCGGGACTGCACACCGACGAGCAGGTCGAGGCATGGCGCCCCGTGACCGCCGCCGTCCACGCCAACGGCGGCCGGATCTTCGCCCAGCTCATGCACGGCGGCCGGGTCTCCCATTCCAGCACCACCGGCCTGCACCCGGTCGGACCCTCGGCCGTCCCCGCCGTCGGCGACGTGTTCACCCCCACCGGACCCCAGCCCGCCCCGACGCCGCGCGCGCTGGACACCGCCGAAGTGCCCGAGCACGCACGGTCCTACGCCGAAGCCGCACGCCGCGCCGTCGACGCGGGCTTCGACGGCGTGGAACTCCACGGCGCCAACGGCTACCTCATCTCACAGTTCCTCTCGTCCAACGCCAACCTGCGCACGGACCGCTACGGAGGCCCGGTCGCCAACCGGATCAGGTTCGCCGTCGAGGCCGTCACCGCCACCGTCGAAGCCGTCGGCGGCGACAGGACCGGCATCCGCTTCTCACCGGGCGGGACGTTCTGGGGAGTTCAGGAGACCGACGTCCTCAAGCTCTACACCGCACTGCTGGCCGAACTGGCCCCCCTCGAGCTGGCCTATGTACACCTCGAGGCCACCGCCGACGAAGAGGTGCTCGTCGCCCTGCGACGAGCGTGGCCGGGCACCCTCGTCATGAACCCCGTCCTTCCGATGGGCCCCAAGCAGACCAGCCGGGACGACGCCGACCACTGGCTCGGCCTGGGCGCCGATCTCATCAGCTTCGGCCGCGCCTTCCTCGCCAACCCCGACCTCGTCGAGCGGCTGCGGAGCGGACTTCCGATCGCCCCCGTCGACGAGACCACGTACTACCAGGGCGGTGACGCGGGCTACCTCACCTACTCGGCCCACCAGTACACAGCCTGATTCCCAGCTGCCGCGAACGAACGAAACCAGCGCGGGCGGTGGTGCTCAGCCTCACTCACGAGCACTCCCGCCAGCCGCCGGTGCCATCCTCGTCGGGATCGGGACCGCAGGCATCAACCCCGATGAGACCGCCCTCCGCACCGGCGCCCTGCACCACCGGCTCCCCCCCCGGCTTCCCCTCCGGTCAGGGCAGCGACCTCGCCGGCACCGTGGCCGAACTCGGCGACGGATCCCCTCGCGACGTCCTTACCGAAATGGCCACACGCGCCGCAACCGGCCGCATCGAGATCCCTCTCGCCGCCACCTACCCCCTCGACCACGCCCGCGACGCCTACGCCCAACTCGAACAGCGCCACACCCACGGCAAGATCCCCCTCATCCCCTGATCCCGGCTCCAGGACCCGGAGCTGGACGCGATCGGCAAGCAGCCATGCCCAGGTGCACCCGGATGAACAGCCGGTGCAGACACGCACAGTCCATTGGGGAGGCCTACCCCTGATCGGCGCACACGCGAAAGACCTGGTGCCTACCGCTTCGAGACGCGTAATACCTCTCAAGAAACAGACACCACCGCAGGCTGGCTCTTCTGCTCCCGAAGGCTGCGTAGGCGGCGAACCCGACTTCGAGGGCGTGGGTGAGGCATGGGTTCGTCTGCCGTGTTCTCCATGTGCCGTATGCGACGCGCCCAACACTGCTGGCGATGAACGGCGTTTCCGATTCAGCCCCGACGAGTGTGAGAGCGCTGTCGTCTCCCCCGCATCCTCCACCGGTGGTCGCAAGCGCGCCGCAGCTCACCGTACCGACTCGGCGGGCGGACGTTCGCGCATCGCGCCGTAGCCGATGAAGTACGCCGGCACGCGCTTGAGCCACGGTGCGGTGGTGAGCAGTTCACTCATCCGCTCCGCCCACCTGGCTTTGCCTGGCGGGCGTCCCGTGAGCACGGGCGTGATGACCCGCGCGTGGGCGAACCGCTGCAGTGCCTGTGTCGCCGCTGTGGTCGGCCACCGGCGCCGCTGGACGCCGCGTACGTCCCGCAGGCCGACCGCACCCCTGCGCAGCGGTTGGACGAGGTACCGCGCGGCGGCAACTGCATCTTCGACGGCGAGATTGATACCGATGCCGAAGACCGGAGACATCGCGTGCGCCGCGTCGCCGATGCACAGCAGCCCAGGGCGGTACCAGCGCCGGAGGCGGTCGAGCCGTACATCGAGCATTTTCACCTCCTCCCACGACCGCAGCGCATGCGCCCGGTCCTCGAGCCAGGGCACGGCGGCCGAGAAATCGGCCATGAATTGCTCGAGACCGGCGGCGCGGCGCTCGGCGCTGGTCCCCTTGGGAATCAGCCCGGCACACTGCCAGTACTCCCCGCGGTCGATCATCGCGGTGAGGAACCGGTCGCCGACACCTCCCACAAGCCCGTGCGGGTCGCCTTCCCGCCGTGGCAGCCTGAACCACCAGGCGTCCATGGGGCAGGTGAACTGCCGCAGCCGCAGTTCGGGCCGCGACCGGGCCAGCGAGCCCCGGCCGTCGCAGGCCACCGTGAGGGTGGCCCGCAGTTCGCCGGTACGGCCGTCGGACGTGCGATAACGCACACCGGTGACCCGTCCGTGCTCCACCAGGAAGGACGTCGCCTCGGTGCTCATCCGCAGGGAGAAGGAAGGCTCTTTTCGAGCCTCGTCGGCAAGGAGGTCGAGCAGGTCCCATTGGGGCACCATCGCCACGTAGTTGTACGGGCCCGGTAGCGCGCTGATGTCCGAGACGGTGATCAGCGAACCATCCGCACCGAGCGGCAACTGGACCGTGGTCACCCGACGTTGCGGCAGACGGGCGAAGCGCTCGGCCAGACCGAGGTCGTCCAGCAGCGCCAGAGTCGACGGATGCACGGTGTCGCCGCGGAAGTCGCGCAGAAAGTCGCCGTGCTTCTCCAGGACCGTGACGGCCACGCCGGCCCGGGCCAGCAGCAGGCCGAGAACCATTCCGGCGGGGCCACCGCCCACCACGCAACACATGGTCCGCTCCATCGCAGCCCCACCCTTCGACGACATCGGTTGCCTGTACTAATGGGACGTACGCCATTAAAGCCGAAGAAATTCCCCGCATGAATTCGCGGCGGGCCCCGAAGGCCCGATGAGCCAGCAGCCGACCCTTCCGTCCTGCACAGACCGTTCAGGTTGATCGCGATGACACATCCGGCCGCCCCTCCCTTCACTCCACAGGCCTCGGGGTGGAAAGACGTGTAGGCACATCCCCCGCGAATCTGAACCTGCGAGATGAAGACCGCTCACGGCCGCATCCGTGCCCACTAGGTGTTATTAGAGCGATACTGACCGTAATATTTTCTGGGCTCGGGTGGTGACCGTTGAGGGTGGGCATGCGGCATCCGGAATGCAGAACCACGTACAAGGGAGCACCCCGTGCAGCAGAACGCTGCCGCGTGGTTGTCTGAAATTGCGTTTGCTCTCGGGGTGTTCGGCCCGGACGCCGTCCGGGTGTGCGACCAACTGCTCGCGGCCGGGGTACGGGCTGGGATCCCCGGGCTGACCGGTACACGGCCCGTCCCGCTCCGCCCAGCCGACCCGGGACGTCCCGTGAACGGCGAGGGGGCCCGGAGGAGACTGGCGGAGCGGTCGGCGTCCCGCGCGTGGAGCCCATCGGCCAGTGAGGGCCGGCCGCACAGATGGCCTACCGGGGTTTCCACCAGCAGCGCCGCATCGACGGGCTACGCCTGGACGATCCTCAAGCGCCGCGTCATCGACATGCACCGCGAACGCCGACGCCGGCCCGAGCTGATGGAAGTCGCCGCGTTCGAGGCCGCGCTCGCCGACCCTAGCGACGACCTCTCAGGGTTTCGACGTCGTATTCGCCGCACGACGTCGGGAAGCTGAACTGGTCGGCGTCGACGCCCTCGATGAGGTCGCCCATCGTGGACAGGACACCCGTAAGAAGTCGACTTTGTCCATGGTCGGAGTCCAGGAACGGTCGGAGTCCAGGTGCGGCCGTAAGACGCGGTCTTGAAGAAGCCCGGCGCCGAGACTTCGCCACCCTGGTTGAGTGACTCGGCCTCCGGCCATAACTGTCGCAAGCACATTGCCCAGCACGCCTGTTGGCCGGGTCGTGCACATCCAGAGGCTTGCGCCAAGGTGCCAGAGCCCTGGATATCTCCGGAGTGGGTACGGTCCCGGCCCGTCCGGCACTTCGCCGCCGCCTCACCCCCGCGAGCGCGACGTCACATCGTCACCCCGCGCCCAACACCCAACGTTCCCGGCAACCCGGACCCTCAGCACCCGGCCGGTGGATGACGCCGCACCCGCGCGAAACAGTTCGCTTCCGCCGCGGATCCGGGTCATCCGGTGCAGCCGGAACCCGTACGCCACTGACTCGATCCGTTCCCCCGTCAGATACAGCCGGCACCGCTTCACTCCGTGGTCGCATCACGCCGAGGGCCTGACTGCCGTGCGTGTTCGCGCCGAACACAGCGACCACGAGCGGGATGCCCTGAGCCTCGGACAGGCGCTCAGTCGGTGAGATCACTGGTTTCGGACGGTCCACCTGGCGCGCCGTGGTCGACGAGGCGCAGGAGCTTTGGGCCGGCATGTCGGAAGCGGCCAGTAGCCTCAGGCACCATGGGCATTCAGATCGATGTAGTGGTGGGTTACCCCATCAACGATGAGATGGAGAGAGTGCTCGGGTTGGCCGAGGCGGTCGGCGAGCCCGTCGCTGTCACGTTCATGTGGGAGGGGCGTGAAGAGGCGGAACGCGCGGTGCTAGTGCCCGCGGCCACGCTGGCGCTCTGGGAGCATTGGGCCCCCACCGCCTACCCGACGAGTGGCGCTGGGGATGAGAACCAAGCCGTGGTGCAGGAGCCGGAACTGGCCTACCCAACGGAATTCGGCGCGTTCACGCTTTTTCGTCGTCGCGTAGGAGGGCGCACGGCGGTTGCTCGCGAAGGCGTGGTGGTCGCCGAGCTACTGGATCCCGACGAGGCGCACTGGCTCCAGGAGAAGGCCCGCAATGTCCGCCAAGGCTTCATGGATCCGAAGCAGAAGGCGGCGTTCGAGGAATTCCTTGCCCGGCAGGCATCCCTCGATGATCAATGACGCGCCGACTTACGCTTCGCGGCAAGTCCGGCAACGACATGCTCGTGCTCCATGTGCCGTCCCAACAGCAGAACCTCGATCAACGCTCTGGTCCCGGCCGCCTCGCCATGGGCGGCTCGGGCCGCGGTCCACCACGCGTCATGAGCCGACGTGAACTTCCCTGCGGCTTTGGCCTGTTCGAGGGCGTCGCGCCGGGAAAGACACCCGGCTTGCGCATCAGGGCTTCCAGATAGCGGTCCAGAACCCAGCCGGGACTCACCCCTGCCGCTGAGACGTTCGTGGTGGGTGACCACCGTGCGGCCGTCATGGACGACCAAGTCGTCGGCGTGCAGCAGCTCCCGCAACTGGCGTCCGATCAAGCGGACAGGAACGGAGCAGGATGTGCAGCGGACGGTGACCTGCCCGAAGCGGTTCACTCACGGGGTGAGCCACCGGCCGGTCTCTAACACCTCCCTCGGCAGCGGCCTCAGCAGTGGCTGTTCCTGGGCGAAGTGCTCACCGACCGTGCGGGTCTTCGACCGCAACCGGCGCCCCTCGTCGTCCAGGTCTCACTGGTCGACCGTCGCATTCAGCTCGGTCGGCGACGCGCCCTCGGGAACCTTCTCTGCACTTGAGCAAATCCCGACGTCCTGCCGGTAACTGCTGAGGGCAGGGGCTCGCCAAATTGGCTTGTACCACGAACACGGCTCGCCCTAAGGTCAGATCACTTCGACGTCACGCTCCCCCGAAACACGCCGCAGAGCGGGAGCGTCCCACCTTGCTGAGGTGCCGGAGGGGCGGCAGCAGTCTTTGTCGACCCTTCCTTTCGGAGGTCTCCTTCATGAACGTCGGTATCGGTCTGCCCATCGGCGACCCGACCACCCTGCTCACCTGGGCCCAGCGCGCCGACGCCGGGCCCTTCAGCACGCTCGGCCTGCTCGACCGACTCGTCTACGACAACCCCGAACCCCTGGTCGCGCTCGCCATCCTCGCGGGCGCTACCTCCCGCATCCGCGTCCAGACCGAGGTGCTGCTCGCCCCGCTGCGCGATACCGCCCTCCTCGCCAAGCA
This sequence comes from Streptomyces sp. NPDC111507, assembly GCF_055638955.1. Taxonomy (NCBI): domain Bacteria; kingdom Bacillati; phylum Actinomycetota; class Actinomycetes; order Kitasatosporales; family Streptomycetaceae; genus Streptomyces; species Streptomyces sp. NPDC111507. The sequence continues at coordinate 75,103 of NZ_JBVKBU010000025.1, forward strand.
GGCTGCCACCTTGGACCGGATGACCGGTAGCCGCCTGGTCCTCGGCCTGGGTATCGGCGGCCGGGACGACGACCACCAGGTCACGGGGATCGACCAGCGCACCCGAGGCCGACGCCTCGACGAGCAGATGGCGGTGATGCGCCGCCTCTGGTCCGGCGAGCCCTACGGCGACGGCGTCGGCCCGATCGGCCCCGCGCCCGCCCGGCCCGGCGGCCCGGAGGTGCTCTTCGGTGGCTTCAAGCCCGTGGCGCTCGAACGCGTTGCTCGCTGGGGGGACGGCTTCCTCGCCGCCGCGGCGCCCTCGTGGGCGGGCGGCCTGTTCGACACTGTCCGCACCTTCTGGAAGGCGTACGGCCGCGGCGGCGAACCGCGCATGGTCGCGCAGGTCAACGTCGCCCTCGGCCCTCAAGACGTCATCGATGCCGCCCAGGCCAACATGCACGCGTACTACACCTTCACCGGCATGGCCGACCGGATGGTCGCCGGATTGCTCACCACGCCCACCGAGATCCGCGATGCGATCGCCCGCTTCGCCGACCTCGGCGCCGACGAGGTCATGCTCTACTGCTACGGCCTCGACCCGAACCAGGTAGACCGCCTCGCCGACGTCCTGTGACGGCCTACTGACTTCGGCGTTCCAGGGATCGGTTCGGTCTGTCGAGAGCGAGGCCGGTCCCGGCGAGCAATCCGCTGAGGATGCCGTACTGGTACTGCAGCGCCTTGAGTCGCCTGCGGAGGAGGGTCTCCCCTTCACCGAGGGCGCGGGCGCGGGCTGCCAGGTTGGCCAGGCTTCGCTTGATACGCGTCCACATGCCCTCGACCGGGTTGAGTTCCGGCGCATACCGGGCAGCAGGATCACCGTGAGCCATTGCCGCTCGGCCACGGGCGCCTTCATCGCCTTGGCGGTGTGGGTGCTCAGCCGGTCCCACACCACGATCAGCCGGGCTTCGAGCAATTGGTGATTGCCGTCGAGCAGGTGGATGTCATCGCTCCCGCCGAGCGAGCGGCGTTCGCCCTTGCGGCCGGTATACCGGCGCAGCCGGTAGCACAGGCGGGCAGGTCGGGCTGGGCCGGTAGCACAGCAGCCCGGCCACCGGCAGGCGGCTGCGGCTACGGCTACGGCTACGGCCAGACAGCCGCACCGTTGGGGTGACGCCGCGTCGGCCCCAAGTGCGGCTCTAGGGCGGCCGGCCGGTCACGCCCGCTTCATCCTCGAAGCAGAGGAACGCGCCGGTCACCGCCCGGAGAGTATGACCTCCTGCCAGGTCGCCTCCCACCACGCGGTGATCGCGTCTTCGTCGCGCTCGGCGGCGGGTCTGTCCGGCATCTGCGCGCTGCAGCCCATGCGGTGCAGCAGCCGGGTGACCCCGGAGACGCTCTAGGAGAGGCGGGACTTCCGCCCGATCAGCGTGCGCACCCTTGCGGCGGTCCACACCTGGTCGTCCTTCCAGCCGTGCGCGGCCGGCCCTTCGTCCAGCCAGGCGGCGAGCTTGGCCTGGCAGGTCGGGGCGGAGTCGGCAGTCGTAACCCGTGGACCCCTTCGAGCACAGCGCTTCCGGCCCGCCCGGCTCCCAGGCACGGAGCCGCTGGTAGATGGACTTCGCGCTCACCCGTAACTCCCGGGCGACGCACGGTACTTTGACGTCCTCCTCGAAGAGGCCTGCGGCACGTCGGCCTCGCCTCCGCTCGAACCGGCTCCAGCAAAACCTCCTGCGGCCGCAGTCCCAAAGGATGCCGAACAAGAGCAACGGGAGGACCGCGATCGGCACATGGACAGCGTGCTTCAGGCGGCAGCCATGGTTTCAGCCCGGGTGATCTTGGCATCGGGACACGTGGTCGTTTCTGATCGAGCAGACTTCGCAGCACCCTCATTTCCGTCTTCCCGAACGCATCGACGACCCAGACGACGGAATGATCGAGGTCAGCGATGACTACCTTGCGGTCACCACCATCGTTCTGGACGACCGGCCACAGGCCACCGGTGAGGCGGCCTGACCGACCGTCCGGCGGCAGGCCCCGCTGTCCAGGACCGAGACCGGCCCGTACGGAGGTACGGCGGGCGTACGAAGACAACCCCGGCGGGGATGGATCCCGGCCAGGTCTGCGACGTGTGTGTGGTCATGAAGGGCGGTCGCCTCCGCGGCGAAAGGCTCCATGAGCGTTCAGCCGAACGATCGTCCTCATGGGCCATAGGTGAGGCCTGGGGACACTGTCCCCTCCACAACCACGCTCTCTGTAACGAACGCACCCGCCGACACCGTGCCCCACGGGGAAGACGATGACGTCATGCGGATGATCGTCACCGAGCAGGCGTTCGCGGTACTCCTCATCGGCGACACGCTGAAGACGATCACCGTGTTGCAGATCAACTACCTCGGCTGAGCGGTACTGGTGCCCGTCGTCAGCGACTCTCAGCAGTATCGACGTTCGGCCCGAGCGAACCCGTCACTGAATCCATCGGCGTAACCGCGGGTGTAGTCACTCATCTTGTACCCGTGCTCTCCACGAAGTCTGTTGTTCCTGTGGCAGTCGTCCCTGGCGTCCGAGTACCCATCCCGGAAGCCGTCCCTGTAACCCTGCCGGTAGTCACTTTGATGGGAAACGTTCGTGGTCACGCTGACGGGAGCGGCGCTTGGTGTGGCCGCTGAAGCCTGCTGAAAACCAACAGGGGCGAGGGCGATGGTGGCAGCGAAGAGGGCGGCGCTCAGGACGGCCGCCCGCTTGCCATTGCTAGCACGCATGACTGTGTCCCCTTCCGGGATCTATGTCATATGTGGTCACTTTCCACTCTAATCGCCCTTCTGGGTGACGCAACTCGCCGACATCTCACGACGACACGGCGCCGGACAGGGCGTGAACGACCCTCCCTCCGCACAGAGTTCGGGCTCATGTCCGGTTCGCGACCTTGCCCCGTCATGCCCCACCCCCACCCCCACCCTGATCAGGTTGACCGACGACAAGGCGGGCTTGTGGCGATCTTCGGCAAAGGGAACGGCGACGACGACGTGCTTCACCAGATCCTGAGTGAACTCGCAGCTCTACGGCAGCAGATGGCAGGCCGGCAGCACGCCATCGACCCAGCACGCCAGGACACCAACGCGGCCATCACGACCGTGTTCGCCGAAATCCGGACCGCCGTCCGCGACGGTCTCGAGCGGAGCCGGCCCTACGCGCTCGCCGCCGGCTCGCCCCCGTCCGGCCAGCCGAACCGCGGCGGATTGTAGAGACGCTGCGCCTGCCTCTCGTTCTCCCCGCGCATGACCGTCAACCACGTCCACGGATTCACCTCCGGCAGCCCCGGACACACCAGACGGTGCGGAATCCGGCACACCGCGCCCGGCGTAGGCTCCGCCAGCCACGGATTCCACGCCACCCCATCCGCATTGATCAGCCAACGGAACCGCGGCGGCACCATGTGCGCGGGCACCACATTCACTGGATCCAACCGCTCCAGCAGCACCCACGCCTTCGACAGCGTCGGAAACCGGTCCGCCCCCAACCCGCACTCCCGGCACACCGGCGGCAGCGGAGGAGCAGGCGCGGTCGCCCCCTCCTCCCGAGCCTCAATCCGATCCGTCACCTGCTCGACCCGGTCCCAGTAGTCGTCATCCGACTCGTCCGGCCGCCGCTCGGGCAGCACAATCCCGTCCTCGAAAACCCCCATACGGTCAGAGTCCGCAGCCAAGCGGCATATGCGTAGAGCGCGAATCGGACGGGGCAGCCGGGACTGAACAGGCCCGCAGCGGCACGCGGGGCACGCCACGCCGCTCGCAGGGCCACACGGCCCGCACGTGACGGCCGGGACAGGCGCGCTGGACAGAGCGACGCCCACCAGCGGGGTTCACAGAGAGGCCCTCCGGTCCGGCTACGACTCAACCCGGTCACCCGACGGTGGCTGTCATCCAAAGAGTTGACCAGGCTGAACACTGAGTCTCGACAGCGCCTCACAGGCGAAGCCGCCGCACGCCGCCATGGCCTGCGGTCGGGCGAATCGTCTGTGGCCGAAGAGAAGCATCACGAGTATGGGGACGCCCATCCCGTTGTGCGAAGCGGCATTTCATGACCTCTTCCACTGGCCGCTACGGTCGGATTCATGGAGTGGAAATTTCCGACTGCCGAAAACCTCGCGGCTGCCTTGCGTACCGGTGAAGTGACCTCGGCGGAACTGACCAACGAGGCAATCACCCGTATCGAGCGGGACGACAAGGCGATCAACGCGATCTGTGTGCCGGACTTCGACCGTGCACGGGCCGCCGCGCGCGATGCCGACCACGCGCGCGCCCGCGGTGAGGACCGGCCGCTGCTCGGCATTCCAGTGACGGTCAAAGAGTCCTACAACATCGCCGGGCTGCCCACGACCTGGGGCATGCCGCAACACCGGGACTATGTGCCGGCCGAGGACGCGGTGCAGGTGTCGCGGCTCAAGGCCGCAGGCGCGGTGGTGCTCGGGAAGACCAATGTGCCCCTGGGGCTGCAAGATGTGCAGAGCTTCAACGAGATCTACGGCACCACCAATAACCCGTGGGATCACGGTCGCACGCCGGGGGGATCCTCCGGCGGGTCAGCGGCGGCCCTGGCGTCCGGATTCGGCGCGCTGTCCATCGGCTCCGACATCGCCGGTTCGTTGCGCACCCCCGCACATTTCTGCGGTGTCTACGCACACAAGCCGACACTCGGGCTGGCGGCCAACCGCGGTATGGTCCCGCCGTCCGCACCGGCCTTGCCGGTCGACCTCGACCTCGCCGTCGTCGGTCCGATGGCACGCACCGCCCGCGACCTCACGCTCCTGCTCGACGTCATGGCCGGACCGGATCCGTTGACGCTCGGCGTGGCGCACCACTTGAGGCTGCCGCCCGCGCGCCACGAACGGCTCCGCGACTTCCGGGTCTTGATCCTCGACGAACATCCGCTCATCCCCACCGGGTCGGCGGTGCGGGCCGGCGTGAACCGAGTCGCCGACGCGCTAGTCGAGGGCGGCGCCCACGTCGAACGGCACAGTCCGCTGCTACCCGATCTGACCGAGGCCGGGACGCTCTACAGCCAGTTGCTGGTTTCGGGCTCCGTCGCACGTTTTCCCGTCGAACCGTACGATCGGCTACGGACCCGCGCCGCCGCACTGAGCGCGGACGACCAGAGTCTCGACGCGGCACGGCTGCGCGGCATGGTGTTCAGCCACCGCGACTGGCTCCAGGCGAACAACCACCGCGAACTGCACCGCCACGGCTGGCGGCAACTGTTCGCCGAGTTCGACGCCGTGGTGTGCCCGATCACGCCCACTCCCGCGTTCCCGCACGACCACAACCCCAATCCGCTGGAACGCCGGCTCGACATCGACGGCGTCGAGTGCCCGTACTTCGACCAGCTCGTCTGGGCCGGTCTGGCCACCATGCCCGGCCTACCCGCCACCGCCATACCAGCGGGCCGGTCCCCCGAGGGTCTGCCGGTGGGAGTGCAGCTCATCGGTCCGATGTTCGAGGACCGCACCCCGCTGCGGCTGGCCGAACTGCTCGAGCAGAAGATCGGCGGCTTCCAGGCACCGAGGTAGGGCGCACTGCCTGGGTGTTCGTCGAGGACGAGGTGCGGATCACGGATCACGACGAGATCCTCCGAATGCGCGCAGTCGCTGCCCGGCACGCACATGTCAGCCGCTTCCTGCAACACGACAGGAGGTCGTCGCCTCAGGTCAGCGGCGTGCACTTTCATCGCTGGCCCGGCGAACCACGGTGAAGTGCGGTGGAGTTGAGACGGCCCACCGGTGAAGCAGCCTGAGACAGCGCGGACGGCGCAGGTCACAGAGCCGCCACAGGAAGGCTACCGATCTGAGTCTGGCCGGTCACCCTGTTCACTGACTGGAGTGAATCGAACGTGAGGCAGACCTTCGATGGAGAGTGTCTTGGTAGCGCAACGACTGGACGCGCACCCGGGACAGCGCCGCGCCTTCATTTACGGAGGTTGATCACCCGCGGGTCAGGCCCAGCTCGCCCGCGCGTATCCCGGCCTGGAATCGCGAATCCGCGTCGAGAGCGACGAGGAGTTCGGCGACCCGGCGACGGTAGGTGCGCAGCGACATGCCAAGTTCTCGTGCGGCTGCCTCGTCCGTGGCACCAGAGCCGAGCGCCCGCAGGACCGTGCGTGCCTGAGCATCCAGCTGGGGGCGATCGGAGCTGAGGAAGACCTCGAGATCAGCGGCGGTCTCCCAAGCGGCTTCGAACAGCGCATAGGCCCCGCTGACCAGCGCGGGCGCGGCACTCATGGCGTACTGGCGGTGCCCGCCGACGGCTGGACCTGCGCTCGCGGGCTCGGTGAGGATCATGGTCCGCCGGTCGATGAACACCATTCCCTGCGGCAACGGGGCGGCGGCGATACGAACCTGGAATCCCTGGGCGGTCATCTCACGCAAGGTCCACCGGTCGCGCTGGTCGGCGAGCACGGCGGGGCTGAAAAGCTTGCGGACCAGACTCGCTCCGCCGTGCCGTGCCCGCAGGTGGGCACTCTCACGAGCGCCGGGCCAGGTGTCGAGGTCACGGGAAACGTTGACGAACTCCATTTCACCTGCGGTGACGATCGGTGCTAGCCGGGCTTGGAGTTCAAGATCGCCGCGGAGCGTCATGATCTCTGCCATAGGTCCATTATGCCGTTGGCAGCAAACTGCCAATGGCTGGCCCGTACGAAACGGGCCGCGCACGCTGGCCCCATGAGCGACTCCTTCCGCCTCGGCGGCGACCTGCCCGTCAACCGCCTCGGCTTCGGCGCCATGCGCCTCCCGTCCCAGCAGGGCATGAACGGACCCGCCCGCGACCCCGAGACCGGCCGTGCCGTACTGCGCCGCGCCGTCGAACTCGGCGTCAACCACATCGACACCGCCGACTTCTACTTCAGCGACGACGGTAAGGTCCGCGCCAACACCCTGATCCGCCAGGCCCTCCACCCGTACCCGTCCGACCTCGTCATCGCCACCAAGGTGGGCCCCCACGTCAGCCCTGACGGCATCTCCGCGGCCCCTCCGGCCGACATGCGTGGCCTGGTCGAGGCCAACCTCGAAAGCCTGGCCGTGAGCCGCCTCGACCTGGTCTACCTGCGCATCGGCCTCATGGAACCCCCGCACGGCGAGTTGCTCGCCGCACGCTTCGAGGCGCTCGCCGCACTGCGCGAGGAGGGACTGATCCGCCACCTCGGCCTCAGCAACGTCGACGCCGACCACCTCGCGGAGGCCCGCACCATCGCACCCGTCATGGCCGTGCAGAACCAGTACCACGCCGACCGGCGCGACGACGCGGACCTCCTGGCCGCCTGCGAGGAGCTGGGCATCGCCTTCGTGCCCTTCTTCCCGGTCGGTGGCGGTCGAGACCTCAGCGACGGGCGGCTGGCCAAGGTCGCAGCCCGGCACGGCGCCACCGTTCCCCAGATCGGCCTGGCCTGGTTGCTCGCCTCCTCCCCGGTCACCTTGGCCATCCCCGGCACGGGGTCCCTCGCGCACCTGGAGGACAACGTCGCCGCCGGCTCGATCACCCTCACAGAGGAAGACCTCGCGGACCTCGCCTGAACGCCAGCCGTGGTGCACGGGTACGGACGAGTCGGTGATCGACTACTTGATGATCGGCTCGCCGCCGACGGGCAACGGAATACGTTCCCGACGACGACCCGGTGGTCATCACCGGCTGCGAGGCCGCCCGGAACGATCAGCTCACCGCAGCCGAGAAAGGAGCCCACCGCCGGGTCGGGGGCGAATGAACACGGCTTCGCGAACCTCAAGACCCGGCAGATCCTGGCTTCCCCCTCGCCTCCACACGAAAGATTCCCCTGACGTGAAGCTGCTCATCCTGGGCGCCACCGGTCCCACCGGACGCCATCTCGTCGACCTGGCCGTGCGATCCGGTGACTCGGTCACGGCCTTCGTGCGCAACCCGGAGGCCATGGGCAACCTTGCCGAGCGAGTCACGCCGGTCATCGGGGACGCCACTTCGCAGCGTGACATCTCCGCCGTCGCGGTCGGGCACGACGCGATCGTCTCCGCCCTCGGCAGAGGCAACTCCGTGCGCGCCGACGGCCTCTTCACGCGCTCCTCGGCGGCCGTGATCGGTGCGGCCGAGGAAGCGGGCGTCTCCCGGCTGGTGTGGCTGTCGTCGTTCGGCGTCGGTAGCACCTACGGCTGGGCGAGCGCACCGCAGAAGGTGATCTACCGCACGATTACGCGAGCGATCTATGCAGACAAGGAGATCGCGGACGAGCGCATTCGCAACAGCGGTCTGGATTGGACCATCGTCTACCCCACCCGGCTGACCCATGGCCCGGCCCAGGGGACCTACAGCGCGAGGGACCGGTTGCCGATGAAGGGCAACCCGACGATCAGCCGTGCGGACGTGGCCGACTTCATGCACCAGTCGGTCCACAGTGACGAGTGGATCCACCGCAGCCCCGTGATCACCGACTGACGCTCGCCGTCGGACGACATCCCTGACTCCATCCCCGGCCGATCGGTGGCGACCTCGCCCCGCTTCGCCACGAAGGGTTCGCCGGCAGCTCACACCGCAACTGGCCGGCCGCGAGAGAAGATGGCCAGGCGCCTGAGACAGAATCACGGTCGTCGCTGTGAGACATCCCGAACAACAGCAGGCCACGGCATCGGTAAATGACACGGGATTTGGGATCCTGCGCGGTGACGTCGTCCATGTGGCCCGAACGGCTTCGTGAAACCAGGAACAGATCGCCACCCCCTGATCGCCTTAAAGGTCATCTCAATTGGTGAGTCGGCGGTAGCAGATGAGGGTGCTGGCGATGCTGGCGAAGGCGAGGAAGTGGACGGCTTTGCGTTCGTAGCGG
>NZ_JBVKBU010000026.1:0-22052 GCF_055638955.1 Streptomyces sp. NPDC111507
CGCACGCAACCGCTCCGCGAGCGTGCCCTGCGGGATCATCTCCACCTCCAGCTCACCCGCCAGATACTGCCGCGCGAACTCCTTGTTCGCCCCGACATACGAGCCCGTCACCCGCCCGATCCGGCCCGCCGCCAGCAGCACCGCCAGGCCCGACTCCATCGCCCCGCAGTTGTTCGAGACGACCGACAGCCCCGCCACCCCCCGCTCGAACAGCGCCTGGATCAACACGTTCGGCACACCGCTCAACCCGAACCCGCCCACCGCCAGCGACGCACCCTCCGGCACATCCGACACCGCCTCCAAAGCCGTGGCGACCACTTTATCCATCTTTTTTTACTCTGCCTCTCGCCAATGTGGAACCAGCGGACGCTATTTCCGTGCAATGTCAAGAATTCGGCCGGGTTCTGTAATATTTCTGCGGGCCCCGCGGAAATTGCGGGAGCGGATCCGTCGCAGACATGTCCGTCTCATTCGCATCTCACCTGACCGACACCTGCCCCCACGGTCCAGCGCCTTGGCATCCTCCGGCATCCCGCAGATGAGTGATATCGCCCGTGATCCCCGGGCCGCTCTGTCGGTGAGCGTCGCGCGAACAAGGTATTCCCTCACCGATTCCCGTTATCACTCACGGGTTCCGTTGACGCGCATCATCCGAGTACCGACGCTTTCCCCATGAACGCAGGACCGGCAGGACCGGCAGGACCGGCAGGACCGAGGAAATTCTCATGAAGACATTCGTGCATCGGGGACAGATCACCAAGGTGGTCTTCGGCAGCGGTACCCGCAGCCGTGTCCCCGAAGAGGCCGATGCTCTCGGATGCCGTCGGGTGCTCATCCTGTGCACACCTGGTCAAGTGGACCAGGCAGCGGAGATGCACGGCCTGCTGGGTGCGGCAGCCGTGGCAACGTTCGCCGAAGCGGCCCCGCACACCCCTGTCGAGGTCACGCACAAGGCGGTCGCGTACGCCAGATCCGTGGAAGCGGACTCCGTGCTCGCCATCGGCGGCGGATCGACCATCGGCCTCGGCAAGGCGATCGCCGTGCGGACCGGTCTTCCGCAGCTGGCGCTGCCCACCACCTATGCCGGCTCGGAGATGACGCCGATCCTCGGAGAGACCGAAGGCCGCAGGAAGACGACCCGGCGGCTGCCGGAAGCGCTGCTCAAGACGGTGGTCTACGACGTCGACCTGACGCTCACGTTTCCGGCGGCGATATCGGTGGTCAGCGGCATCAACGCGATGGCGCACGCCGTGGAGGCCCTCTACGCACAGGACCGGGACCCGGTCGCCTTCCTGATGGCCGGTGAAGCGCTCGACTCCCTCACCCGATCCCTTCCGGTCATCGCGCGACGTCCGGACGACGGCGAGGCACGGGCGGATGCGCTGTACGGGGCGTGGCTGGCGGGCACGTGCCTCGGCACGGTGGGCATGGCCCTGCATCACAAGGTGTGCCACGTGCTGGGCGGCACATTCGGCCTTCCGCACGCCGAAACCCACACAGTCGTCCTGCCGCACGTGGTCGCCCACAACGGGCCGGCGGTCCCCGAAGCCATGGCACGCATCACGCAGGCGCTGCCGGCGGACGACGCCGCGAGCGGTCTCTTCGACTTCGCCGGGAGGCTCGGCGCCCCCAGGGCACTGCGAGACCTCGGCATGCCCGAATCGGGGATCGAGCAGGCGGCCGAACTCATCGTGCGGGACGGCTACTGGAATCCGCGCCCGGTGGACCGGACAGCTGTCCGTGCCTTCCTGACCCGCGCCTGGGCCGGGGAGACGCCGTGGACGCCACCGGGCAACGAACATCCCCGGACCGACTCCGTCATCAAACCCTCGACCACCACGGGAGCGCGCCATGCGTGATCTGACCAGCGACACCATCACCGAGGCCGTGATCGCGACCATGCGGGACACCAAGGACTCCCGCCTCGCGGCGATCCTGGAATCACTGGTGCGGCACTTCCACTCCTTCATCCGCGACGTCCAACCGACGGAGGAGGAGTGGGCCCGGGGAGTGGACTTCCTGACGCGCACCGGGCAGATGTGCACACCGACGCGCCAGGAATTCATCCTGCTGTCCGACGTGTTGGGCATCACCATGCTGGTCGACGCCCTGAGCAACCGACGCCCCGCCGAAGCCACACAGAACAGTGTCCTGGGCCCCTTCTTCAGGGAAGACAGGCCGCAGCACGCCGATGCCGCCGACATCTCCGCAGGCCTGCCCGGCACCCCGCTGTTCTTCGAGGGACGAGTCGTGAGCCGTGAGGGAGCGCCGGTGACCGACGCCGCGGTGGACGTCTGGCACAGCGACTCCGAGGGCCATTACGACGTGGATGTGCCCGGCCAGGTCGACACGGCCATGCGCGCGCTGTTCCGGACCGACGAGAGGGGACACTTCAGCTTCCGTTCCATCCGCCCGTCCAGCTACCCGATACCCGCTGACGGCCCGGTCGGCGAACTCCTGAGCGCGACCAGCAGGTCGCCCATGCGTCCCGCCCATGTGCACCTGCTGATCGAGGCCCCGGGATTCCAGCGCGTGACCAGCATGCTGTTCCCTTCGGACGACCCGTACCTGGACACCGATCCGGTGTTCGGAGTCAAGGAGTCGCTGGTCGAGTCCTACGACACGTACGCGGCCGACACCGGGCCCCGCCGCGGGCTGACCGACGTGCCCTACACCCTGCTGCGCCACACCTTCGTCCTCGAACCCCTCCCTGCGGACTGAGAGCGAAGGAGCCCGGAGCGCCGCCGCCCGCGGACTCCGGACGCCGGGCCGACCGGCTGCGCCGATGAGCCGGCAACCCCCGGTACCGGGCCGGTCCGCAACTCCGCCTCGAACCCGGCGAAGCGCGATCCGTCCACCACGCGCGCGATGACCTCGCGTACGTCATAGGGCAGCCGCCCGCCTTCCTGCCCCGCTCGAACGACATGCCCGCCAACCCACCCGGTGGGGCGGTGAGTTCACCCCGTGACCTGCGCAACAGGCCGACGCTCTACCCGACTTTCACGGAGGTCCTCCGATGACCGAAACCCTTGACATGACAGTCGATTTCCGAGCCACGATGAGCCGGCTCGCCACGGGTGTCAGCGTGATCACCACGTGCTCGGGAAGCACACCCATCGGCATGACGGCGAGCGCCGTGTCCGCCCTCTCCCTCGACCCGCTCCAGCTGCTCGTATGCATCGGCAACCACCTGTACACGCGGACCGCGATCGCGGCGCACGGCCGCTTCGCCGTCAATGTGCTCGGCGAGGACAGCGAGCACCTGGCGCGGAACTTCGGCGCTTCCAAGACGGACAAGTTCGCGGGCGTCGAGACCTTCGACGACCACGGCGTGCCGGTGTTGAAGGACGCCATCGCGGCTGTCGTGTGCGACGTCGCCGAGGCGCTCCCCGGCGGCGATCACACCATCTTCGTGGGCGATGTCCGCCATTGGGCACACAAGGTGGACTGCCGGCCTCTGGTCCACTTCGCGGGCGGCTTCGGCGTACTCAGGGCTCCGCACTAGTCCTGGAGGCAGCGGTTCGAAGGAGGCCGCTGCCAGGCCCGTGACCGGCCGCCACCGCCCCCGATGTCCGGCTCCTGCGAGGCGAGCCATGGCCGTCGGGGGCTCCGCCCGTCCCGACGACTCCACGGAAAGTGCCATGACCAGCTCCGTTGCGACATTCAAGCTGCATCCTCCGGCCCAGCCCCCGCATCTGCTGACACGCCCGCGTCTGCTGCGCCGGCTTGACGCGGCGACCGAGCCCGTGGTGGTGCTCTCCGCGCCGGCCGGTGCCGGGAAAACGGTGCTCCTGACCGAGTGGTCGCAAGACCTGGCGGCCCGCGGAGAGTGCGCCTGGCTCAGCCTGGACGCGTACGACAACGCCCCGGACCGGCTCTGGTCCTGCATCCTGAGAGCGGTGCACCACGCACGACCGAACCTGCCCGGCCGCCTCGACAGCGATGGGTGGACGGTCGACGCATGGCTCGAGGAGATCCTGCCGGGCCTTGTGACCGGACTGGGCGGGGAGGGACCGCTCACGCTGATCCTCGACGGACTGGAATCCATCACGGACGCCGACGCAGTGCGCAGCCTGGCGGACTTCCTGACAAGGCTTCCCCACGGCTTCCGCGTCGTTGTGTCGACCCGGCACATTCCCGGAAGCCCCCTTCCGACCCTGCGCGCCCGGGGTCTGATCGCCGAACTCGACCAGCACGACCTGGCTTTCACCCCTGAGGAAGCACAGGCAGTACTCACCGGTCTGCTCGGGTCCGCTCCGGCCGCGGACGCTTCGAGCGCGCTGTACGAGGCCACCGAGGGATGGGCGGCGGGGCTGTGCATCATGGGGCGAGCCCTCGCCCGCTCGGCGAACGAGGCCGACACGGAAGGGAACCTGGCCCGCGGCAGGCAGGCGGTCACCGAGTATCTGGCCACCGAGGTGCTCTATCGGCTCACCACCGAACAGCGCCGGTTCCTGCTGCGTACCAGTGTGCTCGACGAGCTGAGCGCCGGGCCGTGCCAGGCCCTGGCCGGGGACCGGGCGGGCGTACTGCTGCGCGAGCTCGCACGGACCGTGCAACTGCTCGTACCGGCCGCCGACCCGTCGGCGTACCGGCATCACAGGGCACTGGCTTCGCTGCTGTCCGACGTCCTTGAGTCCGAAGGGTCCGACACCGTTGTGTCCCTGCACCGGTCGGCGGCTCAGTGGTACTCCCGGCAGGGGGAGACGACCGCGGCCGTACGGCACTGGACGCTGGGCGGCGATGAGCCCGCGGCCGTCGCGTCGGTCCTCGACGGCTGGGAGAAGGCGATCTCCGCGGGCCGTGGTGCGCAGGTCTCGCACTGGCTGGATCTCTTGTTGCCCCGCACGGTCGCCGCCGACGCGAGACTGTGCGTCGTGGCGGCGATGGCGGCTCTCTCAGGAGGCGCCCCGGAAACGGCCCGGCGCTGGCTGGATGTGGCCCGGCTCAGGCAGACGGGACTGGAGACGGTCGGTGAAGGCAGCACGGTGTCCGACGCCGCAGCCGTCGCTCAGGTCGTGGCCTGCTGTCTGAAGGGGGAGGTGTTGACCGCCGGCCGTCTCGGCGAAGCCGCCGTCGCCGGCACCCTGCCGCTGACTGCCTGGCGTGCCTTGGCCTGTACGGCCCGCGGTGCCGCGCTGCTGTGGACCTGCCGGTACGAGGAGGCGGAGGCACTGCTCGGCGAGGCGACCCGTGATGCGCATGCCGCCGGGCACGGCCTGGCGCTCGTCCGCGCGCTGGGGCTGCGGGCGGTGTGCGCGCTCCTGGCCGGACGGCACGAACTGGCGCGCATTCTCAGCGACGAGGCCCTCGAGGCAGCCGCGGCGGTCGGCCTGGACCGGCACTTCGTCTCTGTGCCTGCCTACATCGGCCGGGCCGGCCTGCTCCTCGAAGAGGGACAGACCGAGGAGGCCGAACGGGTTCTGGCCGACGCGGAAGCGGTGCTGGCGGGCTCGCCCCGGACGGGGAGCGAACCCCACGTGCGCGCCTTGTGCCACTTCACGCGGTCGCGGCTTGAGAGCGCGCGGCGCAATACGGACGCGGCGCGAAAGGCCCGCGAGGCGGCCGGGCGGGCGGCGGCCCGGTGCGAGTCGCCCGGGGTACTGACGGTCCTGCTCGGCCGAGCCGGCGGGGACACAGCGGTGGCACCCGCGGCCTTCCGCCCCCAGGACCTGTCGGTGGGGGAGCGGCGGGTGCTCCGGGCCCTGTGCGGTCCGCTGACGCTGCGTGAGATCGCCTCCGAGCTCTATGTGTCCCACAACACCGTCAAGACACAGGTACGGGCGATCTTCCGCAAACTCGACGCGCACGACAGGGGCGGAGCGGTCGCCAGGGCCCGGGAGTGCGGCGTGCTGTGATCCGGGCCCCGGCATCCTGCTAGGAGGCGTCCTGGCGGGATGCGTCCTGGCGCCGGGCGTAGTTCGCCTGAGCCTTGTACACGGTCTCCTCCTCGTCGCTCACGCTCTCGATGCCGCAGACCTTGCGCGCGAGGTCCGCCATGCTGCCGCTCGGGGACATCTCGGCGCGCTTCATGGTGAGGCTGCGGATGGCCAGCAGGGGCGTGCCGTTGAAGTTCTCGAAGGTGCTGATGCGGTCGCCCCAGTCGGACAGGAACATGTCGCGGATCACTCGGCTGATCTTCAGCCGGTCGTAGGGCCTGCCGACCGGTCCGGTCTGCAGCGCCTCCAGCCACGGCCGCAGTCCGGGCTGCTGCCACTGCCCCTCGGTGGGGTAGATGAGCGCGGCACGACCGGACAGGTCCAGGAGCTCGTGGACCATGTCGGTGATGTGCTCGATGTAGTACGCCCGCCCGAAGTCGAACATCAGGACGTTCGGCTTGAAGATGCCGCCGGGAGTGAAGAACCCCTCGTCCTCCGAACCGACCGTATGCGCCTTGAGCGTCTGGTGGAAGCCGGCGAACCGGGCGACCCGGGCCTGGACCGGCGGCAGCTGGTACGTGCCGATGTGCTCGGTGATCAGCAGAGCCAGGCCGAGCATCAGCTCGGCCTTCACCATCGCACGCACCAGCGAGTGGTAGTGCAGCCAGTCGAAGACACGCTGCGGGTACAGCGACGCGTGCTGGGGGTTACCGATGTGGAAGACACGGTTCCAGGGGATGAGCACGTCCTCGAACACGATGACACTGTCCAGCTCGTCACCCTGCGAGGCGAGCGGGTGCTCCACCTCCTCACCGTCGCGGACGTTGCTCTCCCGGCAGATGATGGTGACCCCGGGAGTGTCGGGCTTCACCGCCCCGTAGATGATCTGTTCCGAGACGATCCCAGGACGGTAGAAGACGCCGATGTGGATCCAGTCCCCGAAGGCCGCGCCGGTACTGATCGCCTTCACACCCCGCACGGTGATGCCCTCGTCCGAGGTGGCGACCACCCGCAGGGCAGGCGACTCGGCCTGTGCGGAATCGCGCGAGCGGTCCGCCTGCGGGTCGACGAACGCCGGCGTCGCGTTGAGGTCACCGTCCCGCACCACGTTCCAGAAGTCGAGGATCCCCTCGGTGAGGTCCCTCCCGTCGGTCCCGACGGACTGGCTGCTCCAGGGCTCCGGGTCGTCGATGTAGGTCAGCAGGACGTAGTTGTTGACATCCGGTGTGCGCGGGATCGCCCCGCCGCCGAGTTCCCGCTGCACCGTCTCCAGGTAGTGCCGCTTACGCCGCAGGTCCTCCTTGGAGCGGTGCTGGAACCATGTCATGGACCGCCGGACGCCACCCTCGTCCACGAACGTCATGACGTCCTGGAGGTCCGGGCGGTGGTGCAGGTCGTAGAAGGCCGCGAGGCTCTGGGCGTACGCCCTGGTCTTCGGGTGCGTGGCCACGTTGTCGACGAGTTCGTCACCCACCCACACCTTGCGGCCGTCGTTCAACGCTGCCAGGTATTCCTTGCCTGTACGCACGTCGTGCTCCTCTCCAGGGGCAAGAGATCCGGATGGCACGGAGCATGCGTCGCGACAGGGTGACAGGACGGCGCACAGCCGGCAATCACCCGGGTGAAAGCGACGATCACCGGGAAACCGGCGTTGAGGGCGGATACGGCCGTGAGCCATGCTTGCCCCATGGGCAGCACAGACCCCGCCGACGACCGGGCAGGCGGGCATGGGAACCAGGCCATGACCGGTCTGCGCCTGCGGGGACGGGACCGCGAGATCACGGCCGTCAGGGAAGCCCTGGACACGGTACGTGGCGGACGGGGCGCCTGTGTCGTCGTGGAAGGCGCGCCTGGCGTCGGCAAGAGCCGGTTGCTCGCGGAACTGGACGAGATGGCGCGGCGGTCCGGGTTCGACGTGGTGTCGGTACGGGCCGACGAGCTCGACCAGTACGCGGCAGGAGCCGCCCTGCAGTCCGCCCTGCAGTCCTCCGACGGTTCCAACCGGGCCGCCGCAGCCACCGACGACCAGCGGCTCTGGCTGCTGGACAGCATCACGGACGCTCTGGAGGACCGGGCACAGCGCGCCCCGGTGGCCGTCCTCGTGGACGACGCACAATGGGCGGACCCGGCCACGCTCTTCGTCCTGCGCACCCTGCCTGGACGACTGGCCGCCTCACGGATCCTGTGGGTGCTGGCCGTACGGTCGGACACCGAGCGACCGACCGTGGCCAGAGTACGGGAGGACCTCGAACGCCTCGGAGCCCGATGGCTCACCCTCGGCCCCCTGCCACAGCAGGAATTGCAGGACATCGCGGCCGACGTCCTCGGAGCGAGGCCGTCACCCGGTCTGGCCAGGCTCCTGCGAGCCGTCGCGGGCAATCCCTTCCTGGCGATTGAACTGGTGCGCGCATTCGCCGACACGGATGCCGCCAAAACGGAGGCGGGCGAGGCGAGCCTCCTGCACGACGGTATCCCCGTCAGTTTCCGGCGGAGTATCGCCACGCGCCTGGACCGGCTCCCGGAAGATGCCGTACGCCTGCTCCAGATCGGATCCGTCCTCGGCCGCGAATTCGACCTCGGCACGGCCGCCCGCATGCTCGGCAGACAGGTCGGCAGCCTGCTGTCGGGCGTCGAGGCCGCCCTGAACGCCGGTCTGCTCTCGGCCGACGGCCCGCGACTCGCCTTCCGCCACGACCTCATACGGCAGGCCGTCCACGAGAACCTCCCTCTGGCCGTACGGACCGCTCTGCACCGGGAAGCGGCCGACAGCCTGCGCGGCATCGGAGCACGATCGGCCGAGGTGGCCTGGCACGTCGTCATGTCGGGCGGCCCGGTCGACGACGATGCCGTGACCACGCTGACCACCGCCGTACGGGAACTGTCGTCGTCGGCCCCCGACGCGGCTGCGGACTTGGCCCAGCGGGTCGCCGGACTGCTGCCCCCACACGATGGGCGCCGCATCACCTTGCTGACCGACGCCGCCGAGTACCTCGGCCGGACCCGCCGCGTCCACGAGGCGCTCGACCTGGTCGACACCACCCTGCCGGAAGGCCTCGAGCCACTGCAGGAGGCATGCCTGCGCCTGGTGGCCGCCGAGATCCACCAGGCCGCCGGCGACGACGCCGCCGCGATGACACACCTCCAGCAGGCCCTGGACCTTCCCGCGCTGCCGCCCGACTTGCGCGTGCGGCTGCTGAAGACCAAGGCGACGGGCCAGGTGTACCTCGGAGACATCACCGCTGCCGAGCAGACCGGCCCCTGGCTGGTCGAGGCCTCCTACCGCAGCCATGACCCGGCCGTTGTCGTCAGCGCCATGGTGTTCCAGTCGCAGACGTCCTTCTACCGCGGGCGCCTGGCCCGTGCCCTCGAACTCGCCGAGGAAGCCACCCGACGCGCCGGCACCCAGTCCGCCGCGCTCTACCTGCGGCCCCCGCGCATCCCGGCGCTGTGGCTGGCCACCGTGCTGACCGCCACCGACCGGCTCGCGGACACCGAGCGGATCCTGCGGGAGGGACAGCGCGAAGCGGAAGCACTGGGCCTGGGCTGGTCACTACCCCACTGGCATGCCGCCCGTGCCTGCGCACTCCTCGAACAGGGAGCGCTGGACGACGCGGCCGTGGAAGCCGAGGCCAGCCTGATGGTGGCGGGCGAACTCGAGATTACTCTGCCGAACCCGCAGGCCCGCTCCGTACTGGCATTGGTGGAGATCAGACGCGGTGACCTCGCCAAGGCCAAAGACCACCTCCGCGCCGCCGAAACCGGTTCCGGCACGAACACGACGCAGCGCTACGGCCCTTGGGTGTCTCTCGCGCGCGCCGGCCTGGCAGACGCGGAGGGCGAAGACGCCGAAGCGGCGGCGGCACTCACGGCAAACTTCCAAAGCCGTGAGCCGACGCGGCTGCTTGCCGTACCTCCGTCCCACTGGCCCGGGATCGTGCGCATCGCGCTCCGCGACAAGGACCCGTCGCTCGCGCAGGCCGTGTCCGGCGCACTGCGCAGCCTGACCGCACAGGACGAGAGCCGGCAGATCATCGGGGCAGTCCGCGCCCACGTGGACGGCCTGCTCCACCGCGACCCCCGCGCACTGGCGTCCGCCGTCACGGGCTACCGGAGCACCGGCAGGCCGTTGGCCCTGGCAGCGGCCTGCGAGGACCTCGGCGAACTCATGGCGGCATCGGCCGACCCGACGCCGGCGATCCCGTACTTCGAAGAAGCCGGCCGGCTGGCATCGGCCTCAGGAGCCGGACGCGACCAGGAACGGATCAGGCGGCGCCTGCGCCGGCTCGGCGTGCGCACCACCCCCGTGCGGAACCACACGGCCGGCCCCCAGGGGCTGGGAAGCCTGACCGAATCCGAGCGGAAACTGATCCCGCTCGTCGTCGAGGGCCTCACCAACCGAGCCATCGCCGACCAGCTCTACGTGTCCGTGCACACCGTCAACACGCATATGAAGCACATCTTCACCAAGCTCGGCATCAACTCGCGGGTCGAGCTGACCCGACTGGCGATCGAGCGGGCCGTCAGCGCCGACGGGGCCGACTGAGCGGTGCACCGACCGCAGGACACGGCGGCAAGGATCCCTTGAATGGGTGACGCCTGGCTCCGGCACCACCCGTGATGCTGGACGCAACGGCGTGGCCTTTGGCACGGCACCGTCATCCATCAGGAGGTGACCGCCTCATGAACACGATGCGCGCAGCACGCGCTCACCGACGCCAAGGCCCCGAACAGCCGGCCCACGAGACCGCACCGCGCCCCGGGCCCGGCGGTACCGTCATCGCGGTACGGGCCGCCTCCACCACCACGCGAGAACCTGCCCCCAACGCCACCCGGACCGACAGCCTCGACGGATCCGGGCGTGAGCGGACACCCGTCATTCCCGCGCACGAGGTGTCCGGCGCCGCAGCCGGTGCCACAGCTCCCGCCCTGGCCGCCAAGGCCACCGCGACCGCCTCGGACCGCGATGGCGGATGCGTCGCGGACCTCGCTGCCCAGAACGCCATCGGCCACACAGACAGCCGGCTCGAAGACCACGTGGCCGACGTGGACGTCGTACGCGACACGGCGGGCGGTGACACCCACACCCGGTCCTGGGGCCTTCCGCCCCCCGGCGGCGCCCTTGCCGCTACCGCCGCGCCGCCCGACCCCGGCGTGGCCCAGGACCATGCTGCACGCGCGGTGTTCTGCGTCGCCGAGCCCGACCGCGACGCACGCGACTTTGTCCAGACCCGCGCCGCGTACGAGGCGCCCGAGAGGGAGCACCCGCGTGGCAAGGCCGTCACCCATGTCGCGGACGGATAGCCAACCGCAGCCCAGGGCGGCCGGCCCCGGTGCCCGTACCGGCCCGCAGCGCGGATACCGCGGCCAGCTCAGGGCCGCTGTGACCGCGAGCGCGGCCCCGCACGGGTACACCCTGGCGCTGTGGACCGCCACCGCGGTGACGTCGTCCGATCGCGGTGCCCCAGCGGCAGCCGACGTCCTGGCGCTCCTCGCCGGCGCGACGCTCGCCTTCGTCGCGTTGGCCGCTGTCGCACACGGCGGTGCCCCCATGATGCCGGAGCGGTCCGCCCCGGCCGGCACGCGGATCTGGGCCGCCTTCCACCTGCCCATGGCGGCCTGCGCCGCGCTGGCCAGCCTGTTGCTGACCCGGTGCTGTTCAGGGCCCCTCCTGTGGGGGCTCGTCGGGACGACCACGACCGCCGTGTACCTGCTGGGTGTCAGCGCCCAGTTCCTGTGCTTCGCAGTTCGCCGTCACCGAGAAACCATAGACACTCAACCGTAAGAGGTTCACCATGTCCCTCGCCCTCGACCCTGCCGCCCAGGACCTCCTGTTCCGGGAGGCACGGACCGCCAACACCTTCACCGACGAGCCGGTAACGGACGACCAGATCGAGGCCATCTACGACCTGGTCAAGTACGGCCCCACCTCGATGAACCAGCAGCCGCTGCGTATCGTGCTGGTCCGTTCCGCCGAGGCGCGCGAACGCCTGGGCGAGCACCTGTCCGAGGGCAACCGCAAGAAGACCGCGGCCGCCCCGCTCGTTGCCGTCCTCGCCGCGGACAATGAGTTCCACGAGGAACTGCCCAGCCAGTTCCCGCACTTCCCACAGGCCAAGAGTCTCTTCGCCGAGCGTGCGGTGCGCGAGCGGTCCGCGAAGCTCAACGCGCTCCTGCAGGCCGGCTACTTCATCATCGGCGTCCGCGCCGCCGGCCTGGCCGCAGGACCGATGACCGGCTTCGACGCCGAGGGCATCGACAAGGAGTTCTTCAGCGACGGCGAGCACTCGGTTCTCGCCGTCGTCAACATCGGCAGGCCGGGCGAGAACGCGTGGTTCACGCGCTCCCCACGTCTGGCATACGCGCAAGTGGTCACCACCGTCTGACCGAGGGACTGCCAGGCCTCGGGTCAAGGCCCGGGCACCTGCCGGCGGCAGCGGCCGTCCGGCCTTCCGCTCTCTCCCGGCGATCAGCCCGGCACCGGCGGCACGGCCCGGACCTCGTCCCATTCCGCCCTTCATGAAATCCGCACACGCCGATCTGATAGAGATTCCGTCCGCCAGGTGTGTCGGATATCGCAGCATTGTGGAATTGTCGCGCATCCCGAGAATGATGTAAATTCCACGCATGATCAGAATTGCAGTGATCGGATTCATCGGGGCCGTCGCAATCGCCTTTGGAGCCACGGCGTTGACCGTCTCGCCCTGGTGGTGGCCGGCCGCCATTTTGTGCGCGGCGATAGCCGGAGTCGGTACTCATGATCTGCTTCAAAGGCGCCATTCAGTCCTGCGCAACTATCCGGTACTGGGGCATATTCGCTTCATGCTGGAGTCGATCCGACCGGAGTTGCAGCAATATTTCATCGAGCGCAATTATGATGGCCGTCCATTCGACCGGGATGTGCGCAGTCTCGTCTACCAGCGCGCCAAGGGAGATGAAGCGGAGATTCCTTTCGGAACCGAGCGGAATGTCTACGCCCAGGGCTACGAATACTTCGAATCGTCGATCAGGCCATTCCCCGTGGGGACGGACGAGCCCCGGGTCCGCATCGGCGGCCCGGACTGCACCAAGCCCTACGACATGTCCTTGCTCAACGTCTCGGCGATGAGCTTCGGTTCGCTGTCCGCCAACGCCATCCTCGCCCTGAACCGGGGGGCCGCCCTCGGAGGCTTCGCCCACGACACCGGCGAGGGCGGCCTGTCGGAGTACCACCTGCGCCACGGCGGTGACCTGGTGTGGGAAATCGGCACCGGATACTTCGGCTGCCGCACCGCGCACGGAGGCTTCGACCGCGCACGGTTCGCCGAGAAGGCCGCTCACGACAACGTGAAATGCGTGTCACTCAAGCTGTCCCAGGGAGCCAAGCCCGGCATCGGAGGAGTGCTGCCCGGAGAGAAGGTCACCGCCGAGATCGCCCGGGTACGCGAGGTTCCCGAGGGGCAGACCGTCATCTCGCCCCCCTACCACCAGGTCTTCAGCACGCCCCGGGAACTGATCCGGTTCATCGCCGAAATGCGCGAACTGTCCGGGGGCAAACCGGTCGGCTTCAAGCTGTGTGTGGGCTCCCGGCGTGAGTTCCTGGCGGTGTGCAAGGCCATGATCGAAGAGGGCACCGCGCCCGACTTCATCATTGTGGACGGAGCGGAGGGCGGCACCGGAGCGGCCCCGCTGGAGTTCGCCGACCACCTCGGCAGTCCACTCACCGAGGGACTCATCACCGTCCACAACGCCCTGGTCGGCGTCGGCCTGCGGGACCGGATCAGGATCGGTGCCAGCGGCAAGGTGGCCACGGGAGCCGACATCGTCAAACGCATAGTGCAAGGCGCCGACTTCACCAATTCGGCACGCGCCATGATGTTCGCCATCGGATGCATCCAGGCACAGAGCTGCCACACCAACGCCTGCCCCGTCGGCGTCGCCACACAGGACCCGCGCCGCGCACGCGCATTGAACGTCGACGACAAGTCGGCCCGGGTCCACCGCTTCCAGTCCGCCACGGTGAAAAGCGCACAACAGATCATCGCCTCGCTGGGCGTGAGTGAACCGGCCGAACTGCGCCCGCACATGCTGCGCCGGCGTGTGGACCCGGTCACCGTTCAGTCCTACGCGGAGCTCTACGACTGGCTGGCTTTCGGGCAGTTGCTGATCGAGCCGCCCGAGTCCTGGGCAGCGGACTGGAAGGCCGCTGATCCCGACCGCTTCAACGCATGACACGTCTCGCGGCTGTGCGAGAACGGGGCGCCGGGTCGGCGGCCGGCAGGTGCGCGGGGCGTAGTCGGGCGGTCTGCGCGGGTGTGAGGGTCTTCAGCTTGGTGGTGAACCCGGTGGCGCGTCCTGAGCAGATGTGGAGCAGGCAGTGGGCGGTCACGTCGAGGACGCGGGCGGTCCTGGGCGGTTCCCGCAGGAGCAGGCTGTCGCCGGGGGGCCAAGACGGCGGGACCGGCCGGCAGCCGGGGGCTTGCGAGTCGTCCTTCCAGGTACCAGGAGGCCCTGCTGCCGCAGTCTGTGGGTGTGCGCGCCCGCAGAGCCCGACACGCTGTGCCTGACGTGTGATCGTCTGGGACGAGCGGCTTACCGGCAGGGGAGCGGATGTCAGGACGGCCGGCTCCCGGGCCGTCGACGGGACTCCGGTTGCAGCGCCGGGTACTCGAGGAAGTGGTCGACTCCTGGCATGTCGCTACCCGGGGGAACGACCTTGTCGACGGCGTCGAGTACGTCCGTGCCGAGGCGGACGTCCGCCGCGGACAGAGCGTCCTGCAGGTGCTGCATGGTGCGGGGCCCGATGATGGTCGAAGTGATCGCGGGATGGCTGCCGACGAACGCCAGAGCCAGCTCGGTCAGCGACAGGCCCGCCTGCCCGGCGATCTCGCGCAGGGCGTCCAGGGCGTCGAAACGGGCAGGGGAGACAAGGTCGTCGGCGTGGCTGACGCTCCCTTGCATGAAGCGGCCGCCCGGGTCGAACCGCGAACCCGCCGACGGCTGTTCGCCGCGCCGGTACTTGCCGGTCAGCCAGCCGCCCGCGAGCGGGCTCCACGAGATCACCGCCATCCGGTGCCGTTGACAGGCCGGCAGCACCGACCGCTCCACCGACCGCGCGAAGACCGAATACTGCGGCTGCTCACACACGAACCGCCCGCTCCCGCTCCGGGAGGCGGCCCACTGGGCCTCGACGATCCATTCCGCCGGGAACGACGACGACCCCAGGTAGAGCACTTTGCCCTGGCGCACGAGGTCGGTCAGCGCGCCGAGGGTCTCCTCCAGGTCGGTGTCCCAGTCGGGCTTGTGCACCTGGTACAGGTCGATGTGGTCGGTACCGAGCCGGCGGAGGCTGTCCTCGACCGCCCGCACGATCCAACGCCGGGAGCCGCCCCGCATGTTGCGGTCCTCTCCCATCGGATAGAAGCACTTGGTCGCGAGCAGCACCTCGTCACGACGTGATTTCACCGCCCGCCCGACCACGCGTTCGCTCTCGCCGCGGGAGTACACGTCGGCCGTGTCGATGAAGTTGATCCCCGCGTCCAGGGCACGGTTGATGATCCGTGAACAGTCGTCGTGGTCGGGATTCCCGAACGTGCCGAACATCATCGCGCCCAGACACTGGCTGCTCACCTCGACACCGGTCGTACCGAGCTTGCGATAGTCCACCCGATTCCTTCCGTTCAGGCACACACCCAGCAAGGGCGCCCCGGCCAGGGGCCGTCACCGCGAGCCCCGCCCCGTCTGCGAAATACCGTTCTACCTATACCAGAATGCCATTCTCGTCGACCAGTGTGTCTACGACCCGCCTCCGTCGCCGGGAGACGCCCCCGGCGGCCGGATCGGCAAGCGCGTAGTTCGCGGCGTCGGCGCTACCGAACGGCCGCCGGACCACTCGCCACCGCCATCGTGTTCGCGGCGGATGGCGAGGTCAGTGTCGGGGCGGACTTCCGGGCGCCGGCAACAAAGATCACACTCGAGGGATCACGCGCGGCCGGCGTCACCTGTCTCCAGGACGGACAGGAGCGGACGGCCCACGCCGACCGGGAGATCCCGCTCTGCGGCGGATCCATCAACTCGCCCCGGCTGCTGCTCCTGTCGGGCATAGGCGATCCCGGCGAGCTGCACGATGTGGGGATAGCGCAACTACGGCGAGGTCGGCGCGTTCCTCAACGGCACGGACGGCAACACGCGTCCGGACGTCCAGCTGGTGGGAGGGGCCACGGCGCTCATTCTCAGCGGCGCGGAAGTACCCGACCGGCCGGCGTTCACGATGAACTGCTGCCCCCTGAACCCGCGGACTCGCGGCACCGTCCGTCTCGCGTCAGCTGATCCGCAGGCCCCACCGCCCTTGCACTCCCCCCACCTGACAGCTCAGACCGAGGGTGGAAAGGGCTCCATGACTCGTCGGCAGGCCTGTCACGCAGGAGGAGATCGCATGGCGGCCTCAAGGCCGCCGGCGCGGACATGCGCGGCCCAGCCGGGACGCAGCTACGGCGCTGTAACGACTAGTACACGTGATGCCGCGTGCTGAAGGCAGTACTTGTCGACCGTGCGACGCAGCCGCCGGAGGACCTGTCGGCGCTTGCGACCCACCACCAGCAGATCTTCGGCTCCCCGAGCCAGACTCGTCAGTACCGGTCCAGGAACGCCCTTTGCCACTCGGTGCTCCACCGGCACGTCGTTGGGGAGAGAAGCGCGCTCGCACTGCGTGTCGAGTATTTCCCGGGCCAACGCCTCCTGCGATGCGCTCAGCTCCGGACAAGGAAACATACGCTCGACGTATTCGCCCCCGAACGGGCTCCACACCATGACGGCCACGAGGGTGGCATCCCGGCGTCGTGCCTCTTCCGCCGCGCGCTGCAGCACCGCGGTGCTTCCCTTCTCGCCGTCGACGCCGACGACGACGCGGCCTCGACCGGCCTTTCGTTCGTTTTGCATGACAGCTCACCTGCCTGAGTGGTTGGGGTTGATCAAAGGATCACTGCGAATACGCTAAAACTTCCTCCGGCCGCGGGGGATCCCACAGTCGATGGAGCGGGTGGATGACGTGCCTGTCGCCTCCTTCTCCTGAGGCTGGACCCGGGGTGTCGTCGGTGTGAGAGTGAGCCCTGCTCCCACCGCAGCTCGGGCCGGGGTGTCAGACGACAGCGTTGAGCAGCATGATGCAGCCCAAGGACGTCAGCGAGAGCAGAGTGTGGGACACGGTCCAGGTCTTGAGCGTGCCACCGACCGACATTCCGAAATACTCTTTGACCATCCAGAACGACGCATCGTTGACATGCCCCATGAATGTCGATCCCGAGCCCAGGGCCAGGGCGAGGAGCGCTGCTTGAGTGGGCGCCAGGCCGTTCGCGAGGGGGCCGACGATGCCGGCTGCGGTGATGGTGGCAATGGTGCCGGACCCTACGACGAGTCGCATCAAGGCGGCGATCAGCCAGGCGAGCAGGAGCAGCGAGAGGTGGAGGTGACCTGCCGCCAGGGTGACCGCACGACCGACACCGGTGTCCTGCAGGGCTTGGGAGTATCCTCCGCCGGCCGCGACGATCACCAGTACACCCGCGACGGGCGCGAAGCTCTTGGCCAGGGATGTTTGGATGTGGCGCCGGTCGGCGCCGAGCGCGTATCCGAAGGTCACCAGCGACACGAATACCGCCACCAGCAGTGCGATCATCGGGGTGCCCAGGAACTCTACGACGGTGTACAGCGTGCCGTGAGACATGGGAATGCTGTCGAAGATCGCCTTGAGTGCCATCAGAAGAATGGGGAGCAGGATGGTGCCGAGGGTCGCCGGGAGGCTCGGTAGCCTGCGTGGCGCTCGTTCGACACCCTCCGCATCACCGCTGGCGCCCGTGTCGTCGCCCTTGTCGTGAGGGGTGGTGGTGAAGGCGGCTTCGACGGAGTCGGGCACGTGGGCCGGTACACGGGGCCAGATAAAGGCGGTGAACAGAGGGCCGACGACGATGGCGCAGGGCACGGCAATGAGGAGCCCGTAAAGCATGGTGAGCCCGATCGAGGCGTGCACTGCCTGGATCGCGATCAGCGGCCCCGGATGAGGGGGAACGAGCGCATGCACAGTGGCCAGACCGGCCACAACGGGCATGCCCACTCGCAGCACCGGGTAGTGGAGCTGCTTCGCCAGCTGCAGCACCAACGGCATCAGCATGACGAAGCCGACCTCAAAGAACATCGGCAACCCGACGAGGGCCGCGACCAGGGTCATCGCCCACGGCAGCCATTCTGGTCGGACGGTGCGGGTCAAGGTGTCGACGATCCGGTCGATACCGCCGGAATCGGCCAGCATACGGCCCAGAATCGCGCCCAGGAGAATGAGCACGCCAACCGAGCCTGTAATGCGGCCCACTCCGGTCGTGAAGGAGACGACGGCCTTTTCGGCGGGCTGTCCAGCCAGGAGTGAGACGGTCAGGGAGCTCACCGTCAGGGCCAGGAAGGCGTGGATCTTCAACCAGCTGATGAGCAGAACGACGAGGGCGATGGAGACACCCACCACCACCAGGAGCCAGGTGTCTTGAGCGGTCCAAGGCTGAGCCGCCGACAACACCGCGGCCGCTGAGCTCGCCATCCCGTGGTCTCCGTTCCCGGTCCCCGCCTTGTCTGTCGCCCGGGCCTCCGGGGAAGGTGGGCGGACCGCCCACACACGGATGGACCACCAGCAGAACGACACCACACCGAACTGCACACCATGCGGCGCAACGAGGACACGGCTGTCGCCATCACTCGATCAGCGCGGCCCCGCACCCGTACCGGCTTGTCGGACACGCGGCGATCGGGGACCGCCGCTGGCGACACCCTCGGCCGCGGCCGGGTCGGTAGCCGTTCGCGATACCGGCGCACCCCAGGGGCCTCTGTCTGTGCCAGAGCTCGCGGCTCGCGGTGGTGAACAGGAGGTCGCCCTGCGGCGGGCTCGCGTCACGACGACAACGAATGACGCACGCGGGCGGGTTTCACGGAGCTTGGAGGCGCCAGCACCACGCCGCTCTTCCGGCGCGGCGCGAAGAGGCAGGGGGAGTAGGCCAATGGCGTACTACCGAGAGGCAGCCGTCGCAGCCGTTCAATGCGGTTCCCAGCGGCTTGCCCATGGAGCCTGTGCGGGCAGCCGGCGGGCCTGATTCTGCCGGTTTGGTGACTGCCGCACGAGGGTGACACGTAAGGATCAACGACTCCGTCGGCTATATGGTTTCGGTGACTTTAAGTGCGCAGATGATGCGGGCAATCAAAAGAACCCGGTTCATCCAGTCAGCCCCTGACCGTATATGGAGTGCCAGCAGGCCGAGAATATGGAGGTGGAGGCATGTCGGACGCCGAGCCGCAGCCCCGGGCCGGTGGAGCGCAGGGTTCCGCCCCCGGATTCGGCCCCGCCCGGTCGACTGCTCCGACGCCGGCGATCCGGTCGGTGCGGTTGGCAGCACTGCTGGCACTGGTTGGCGGCGGCCTTGACGCATACACATTCATCAGCCGAGGGGGAGTGTTCGCCAACGCGCAGAGCGGCAATGTCGTCCTGTTGGGCATTGCCGCCGCCGAGCGGCATTGGTGGCAGGCGCTGGAACGCCTCCCGCCGATCCTTGCCTTCGTGGCCGGTGTCCTGGTTGCTGAGACCCTTCAGCGGCCGAGGGTGGCGGTGGTGCTGCGCCAGCCGGCCTGGGCGGCCATGGTGCTGGAACTCGTCGTGCTGGCAGCGGTCGGTCTGATTCCCGCCAGCGCGCCGGACACGCTCGTCACCGTCCTTATCGCCTTCATGGCCGCAGTGCAGATGACCACCTTCCGCACGCTTGTTGACGCCGTCTATAACAGCACGATGACCACGGGCAATCTCCGTTCAGCCATGCAGAACGCGTACGCGGCAGTGGTCAATGGGGACATGGACGCCAGACGTCGGGCGCGCCAGTTCGCCGGCGTCGTCCTTGCGTTCCTCGCGGGGGCATTCGGCGGCGGCTGGTTGACCTTCGCATGGGGTGTGCGGGCGGTCTGGGCCGCGTGTGTTCTGCTGGCGGTGGGTTTGGTCATTTTCGTGCACGACGAGTGCGTAGGGCGCAAGCTGCGCGAGGGCCAAGGGCTTTGAGGCCAACGTGTTGCTCCCGTATCGGGCTCGTTGATCTGGTAGGTGCGTCAGTGATGTGACCCGAGGTCAACTCGCTGTGAGGTGCAGGGTGTCGTTTCCATATCGGGAACAGCCCTCCACCGTCAGGTTCCGTGCCCCCGCCGACGTACCGCCTTCCTCGCGATGGCCAGGAAGGCGTGCTGATTCCGCAATCCCTGCGAAGCCCTCTCTTGGCCTTCTCGGCAAGCCGTCGGTCACGATGGGAACCGGTGAGCGGTTGATGCCGGAAGCATCCCTCCGCGGCCACCGGATGCCGGAGACGGGGATAAATCGCCTCGGCGGGACAGTTAGCGATATCCTGCACTGGTCGACTGGCGCCGCCGGCGCCGGCACCAGGCCTGCATCAGCCACTACACGACACGGCCACAGCTCTTGAACCGTGCCCAGCAGTCAGAACAAGCACTGTTGCCGTGCTCAACGCGCCAACACCGACGAGCTGCAGCCGCCGACCAAGAAGCTGATCGACATGCTCGCCCTCGTCCCAGCTGAAGCGATTGACCCGGCCACGCGTCCCGTCATCCCCGTATGGGCCATCCGGGGTGCTACTTCCTGCGGCAGAGCTGAGTCTGGGGTCAGGCGGCGGGAAGCACCGGCCGTCTACTCCGCTGCGTCATGTGGCCGGTGGCCCGACCCACGCTGGAGCTTCTAATGAGCCCGTCTGTGACGTCTATAGCCGTTATTTGCGACTGGTCGTTGCTTCAGCTCGGTCTCGCGCAGGCAATCAATGCCCAACCGGACTTGCGGATCACGACCTTAGTTAAAAGCGTGAATGCCTTGCTCCGCGAGGCGAATGGCGTAGAAATTATTGTACTGACCAACCTGCATCTGTCCGCCCAGGCGGCATCCGACCAGGTCGCTCAGTTGCATCGACAAGGGTACGCGGTCATTGTGATATCGACATCGGAGGCGCAGTCCGATGCCGTCCCGTGCATTAAAGCCGGCGCTCGCGGATATCTGAGTCGGCAAACCGACGATTCCGAGTTGGTGACAGCAATCCGCGCCGTTGCTTCAGGAAGAAGTTACTTCGGCGCCAGTCTCGCTGGTCGGAGCCTACCTGCGTCTCCTCCCCGTATCACCAGCCGCGAGAAACAAATATTGCAGCTCGTTGCCAACGGTGCCACAGATCGTGAGATCGCCAACAAGCTGAATATCACCGAAAACACGGTTCATACACACCTGGAGCGACTGCGCAGAAAGTATGGCTCTCGCCGCAGGGCCGACCTCACCCGCCTGGCCCTAAAATGTGGTGTATTGGAGAACTTCTAAAGAGTAATCAATGAGGAGCTGATCCTCGCGTGCCCGCAACCAGTGTTGTCATATCGAATCGATGATCGGACACACCGGGTGATCTCAGCCCCGAACCGGGCGCACCGCTGCTCGCTGCTCTCGGATGTGTTATCCGTTCGGGTGAATATCGTCCAGACTGTCGACGACCATCACGGATGGTGGATTTGAAGGCGTAGGCACCTGAATGAGAATGGGGACGTAAACAATCATGCCGTGCCTGTACTCGGCTTTCTTCGAGAGCCGATAGCACACAACCACCGCCGGGTTGCTTCGCGTCGCATAGCACCGAAGCACCGACTTCGCGGGCGCGGCCTGCGAGCTATGCGACGGGACAGTTGCCGTACTCACTGGTGCGCTCCATACCCAAACCGCCAGGCAAGCGGAGGCTGCGACTGCCAGACGGCAACTCTGCAAGGTTGCCTTCCTCAATTCTCATCACTCCAAAAGCTGCGAGTGAACTGACTTGTCTCATTCAGCGCACTAGGGGCGTCCCATTCATGGCATGGCCCATCCTGTTGGCCTTCACTCTCGGGCCATCCAACCTCAGCGCCTCGCAGAGGTTACCTCTGCGAGGCGCTGACTCATCTGATCGCCCTTCGTCAACCGACGAGGCCGATCTGACTGAGCGAGGCCAGGGGGCTCCGCCCAGTCAAATGATCAACCTTGGGTGCCGCCCTGGGTGTTGCCGGAGCCGCCGCCTTGGGTGCCGCCCTGGGTGTTGCCGGAGCCGCCGCCTTGGGTGCCGCCCTGGGTGTTGCCGGAGCCGCCGCCTTGGGTGCCGCCCTGGGTGTTGC
>NZ_JBVKBU010000026.1:22150-26713 GCF_055638955.1 Streptomyces sp. NPDC111507
TGGGTGCCGCCCTGGGTATTGCCGGAGCCGCCGCCCTGGGTGCCGCCCTGGGTATTGCCGGAGCCGCCGCCCTGGGTGCCGCCCTGGGTATTGCCGGAGCCGCCGCCCTGGGTGCCGCCCTGGGTATTGCCGCGGCCGCCTTGGGTGCCGCCCTGGGTGTTCCCGTTGCCGCCGCCCTGGGTGCCGCCCTGGGTATTGCCGCCCCGCGATCCTTGATTGTTGCCGGTATTGCAGTGCTTGCACGGCTTTTCCGGCAGCAGGGGCTGAGCCTGCGATGTACCTTTACTGGCAAGTGCCTGGACGTGGGAAACTGCGCCGGTCACTGCCGGCGCCGCTGAGGCAGGGGCCCCGATGGCGGCTATTCCTCCAGCCATTGCCGCCGACGCTATTGCTGTCGCCATCTTCTGCTTCCGAGTGTGCCGCACGCGCGTGCTCCTCTCTTCCGTATTAAGCACTATTCGCTTCGGCGTCTGGTCATGCGATGCGCAGAGCGTGGTCCGATCCGATCGTGGTGTTGTCGGCCACTCAGAAGACACGTCCGGCCAATTGAAGGCCTAGCGCATTAATCGCGAATTTCCTTCATCCCACACCTGAAGGTGCTGGCTCCGCCGGGTGTTTCAGCTCCGCTGCCGGGCTGAGTACCAATGCAGCCCTGGGGGCCAGTGTGCGGGAAAAGAAGCGCCGCGCGTTGTAAATCTCGGGCGCCTGGGTACCTGCACAACGGCGAAGTTACAATCCCGATACTGGTCTCACGCGTCGGCTGAGTCAACTCGAATCGTCGGCTATAAGAGGCCTGACCACACCGCTTGTCACTAGAAAGACCCACACTTTAGATCAGAACGACCTCACTGCCTCCGTTGAGCCCGTTACTGTCAATTTACTTCGATGGCAAACGGTCACCGCAATCCGAATACAGGCTTTGGCGGCCCTGTAGCTGGAATTAGCTACACGTATGTCCCGGCCCGGCTCCAGACCGGCGACTTGGCGCCGACTGGGAGTCGATCGAGAACAGGGGTCGGCACGACAATCGCCTTACGTCACCCAGGCTTCCAAGCAGGGGACCGTGTCCGTCCACACTGGGCCCCTCATCACCACACTCCAAGGGGGGAGCCATGGGGTTATCAACAACGCCAAGGCGGGCAAGGCCACCGACGAGGCACGCAAGGCCTACGCCGAGGGACGCAGCGTCCTCGCGTGCAAGTTCATCGAGGCGAACAAGACCAGCGCAACCACCGGCCCATGACCGGCATCGGCGAACAGATCGAAGCCGTCGAGGCCGAGGGCTGGGCCCTCGCCGACATGGCAGCCGTAGAGAGCAAGACCTTCGGCGGCGAACGCCACCCTCGTCTGCCTGTTCCGCCGCAGGGTCGAAGGACCATGTGCACCTGCCGGTCCACTACCCGCCCAGGGGAACCGACGAAATGCCTCTTGCGGGGTGACGAAATACGCGGGGTGGGGTCACCGGGCCCGATGGCTGGTGCCACCTCGGTTGATCCCTCGCAGCGAACCTTGGGCGTTCTCGCTGAAGTCTGGGCGTCGCGTATCTCTCGCATCGAAGGTTGAGTACCTGTTCTGATGGCAAAGGAATCAGTCGCTTAAGTACTCCAGCTGTAGATCGCATCTTCGTAGTGCGCGGTCGCCCGGGCCGTCTCTCGTCCCGGATTGGTCCGACTGGTCGGATCTGCCGGTGGGTCGCGCCGGGACGTTCCGGGCGGCGGCAGAGCCGAGGTTATGAATGCGGCACCTGACCACCCGTGAACATCAACCTCAGGAGCCACACGATGCGCCCCATCAGGGCAGCCTGTCTCGGCACGGCCACTGCGCTGGTCACCCTTCTCGCCTGTGCCCCTGTCGCGGACGCCGCCGCGACGGACACCGATTTCGCCCACGCCAAGGGCGGAGACCGAGTCATCACACTCATCGGCCATCTCGTGCAGCAGACGCGCTTCCCCATCAACCCCGGCGGTCCCCCCGCTCAGGGCGATCGGACCGTCTTCCGCTCGGACCTCTACGACGAGCACGACAACCAGGTCGTCGGCGAAACCGACGGCACCTGCACCACCACCCGGGCCGCCGACATCAACAACCAAGCGGAGGTGTGCGTCGTGAACTACAACCTCCCGGGCGGCCAACTCACCGTGCAGGGGATGGTCTTCGGCAATCTCACAGCGAGCCCTCCCCCTTCGTTCGACAACGCGATCACCGGCGGCACCGGGGTATTCGACCGGGCTCGTGGCATGGTCCACGCCGACACGATCGGTGTGGGCAAGAGGCGCTTCACGATCGACCTCGACAGCTGACTGACCCTGCCCCCGCCCGGTGAGAAGGCTGGCCCGTCCACGGCACAGCCCACCGGCTCGATTGGTCCCCATGGGCGACGCCGCCACCAGGCCCGATCCCAGGCCAGTCATTACCGCCGGCAAGCCGCCCACCGCGCCCCGGGATGTCGGCGCCTCCGGGGCGCGCCGAAGAGCAAAGCCGTGCACGGTCGCTTGGCGTAGAGGGGCTGCTCGAAATCGGCCGCTTCCCAATCTGGGAACCGGCCTACACCACCCGGACCGACGACGGCGGCGTGCCGAGGTACGCCGGGAAACCCCACGCTCCTTCACGGGACTCTCACTCCGCAGAGACCGCGTTTCAGCAGGTCTGCGAATTCCGTCGGCTGGCCGCCCAAGGTTGCTCTGTCCCGGCTGGTCGGCTCGCTCAAAGGCGTCTCCGCGCGCCGCTTGCGCCAGGAATTCCCCGACCACATCCGCCGCTACCTGTGGGGCGACCATTTCTGGTCCCCGTCCTACTGCGCCGCCTCCGCAGGCGGCGCACCCCTTACCGTCGTCAAGGAGTACATCGAGAACCAGAAACGTCCCGGGTGAGCCATCAGCGGCTCCGCCGCCACGACACTGCGGCGCTCCGCGCCGCCCCACCAAGGATGCGATTCCTCCCGGGCGCAAACGCCCAGAGTTCCTCGCAAGAATCAAGTTGAACTCGACACCTCGCGGAAGCTTTCTCCGCGAGGTATCGAGTTCTGGGGACTCTTCAACGATCAGCCCTGGGTGCCGCCCTGGGTGTTGCCGTTGCCGCCTCCCTGGGTGCCGCCCTGGGTGTTGCCGTTGCCGCCTCCCTGGGTGCCGCCCTGGGTGTTGCCGTTGCCGCCTCCCTGGGTGCCGCCCTGGGTGTTGCCGTTGCCGCCTCCCTGGGTGCCGCCCTGGGTGTTCCCGTTCCCGTTGCCCTGGGTGCCACCCTGGGTGTTGCCCATGCCGCCCCCCTGGGTGCCGCCCTGGGTGTTGCCGCGGCCGTTGCCCTGGGTACCGCCCTGGGTGTTGCCGTTGCCGTTGCCCTGCGTGCCACCCTGGGTGTTGCCGTTGCCTCCCTGGGTGCCGCCCTGGGTGTTGCCGCGGCCGTTGCCCTGCGTGCCGCCCTGGGTGTTGTGCTGGTGGTTATTGCTGTGCATGCTGACCGAATGCGCAGCGTGCATGGGCGCGGCCTCGGCGCTGGCCACACCGACGGTTCCTGCGGCCAGTGCGGCGATGCAGGAAATCCCTGCGATGCGGGCCATGTGACGTCGAGCGTTAAACATGAGGAAACCTCGTATGTTCTAGGTGGACGAACCTTCGTAGATTCATTTCAACTCGTCTGGCCTCTGCTGCACGTCCCCTGATTGGAGGAGCAACAGGTTGATGTGTCTGTCGGCCGAGGAGAGGGGCTTGGCTGATGCTGCAGGCAGTAGGTCTTGATGGGCCCCGTTGCCGTCTTCGTTGCCCCGTAATGGAGCGGTCATCGACAGACCGCTGATGGGGACTTGGGCACGGTTCTACTCAGCGGATCGGTAGGGGTTGGATGCGGATGAGGTCCTACCGGGACGGCTCCGCGGGCCGCGGCCGGTGGAGACATTCGCGCAGGTCGCTTCGGAGCGCGTGCCCACGACGCCAGGTAGCCCTGCAATGAACTGGAAGACGAGATGTCCGATCCGGCGTCGGTGCGGCTTTCAACGGCGCCCGGGCGTGATCGTGGACGTCGACGCTGTCGAGGAGGGAAGGCCTTCACGTCCGGAACACGTGGGCATGCCGCAACCTGAGTCTGTTCGCCGGCGTCGGGGCACCATCGGGATGATCTCCGTGTGACTGGTGCGATCCCGGTGCCCCAGCCGACTTGAGACAGCTCCGCTGAGTGGGTTGAACCCGGCTTGCTTCTGCAGGCGGATTACAGCGGCAGCTGCGCTGCGAAGGCGTGGATGACTGCAGCGGGACAGCCATGGAGCCTGCCTCTGACAGATCGGAGACTGGCTGCCGGTGGCAGCTTGCACCGTCGGTCGTGCTGATGGGTGACGATGAGCATCGGCACCCACTCCTCCAGCACATGTGAAACCAACGAGGCCCCCCGGGGCTGTGGTGCGGAGACGTCGGACATCTCGCTCAACAGCCCGGGGGCCTCGCCGTCACGACAGTGGCCTCACTCGATCAGTGACCGACTTCAGAAGACTCTTTGTGAACGCCATGGGTGACGCAGAAGGAGAGGGGAGCCTGCGCCCTGCTGTCGCGTTCTGGACGCCCTGTGTGCCGCCTTGGG
>NZ_JBVKBU010000026.1:26810-83466 GCF_055638955.1 Streptomyces sp. NPDC111507
GTGTGTTGCCGGTGCCGCCTTGTGTGCCGCCTTGGGTGTTGCCGGTGCCGCCTTGTGTGCCGCCTTGGGTGTTGCCGGTGCCGCCTTGTGTGCCGCCTTGGGTGTTGCCGGTGCCGCCTTGTGTGCCGCCCTGCGTGTTCCTGGTGCCGCCTTGTGTGCCGCCCTGGGTGTTGCCAGTGCCGCCCTGCGTAGCGCCCTGGGTGTTCCCAGCGCCGCCCTGAGTGTTCCCGGTGCCGCCCTGCGTGCCGCCCTGGGTGTTCCCGATCTGAGTGTTATTGCTGTTGCCGTTCACCTCATTAAAAACATTTCCGTAGGACCCGCCGTTGTTGAAAACAACGGTAACTCCTGTGGGAGTTTCAGGATCGTAGCGGAGTTCCGCGGAAGCCTGTCCCGCTGTTGCGCCTCCCAGTGCCACGGCAGCGACAAAAGGCAGCGTTGCGTAGATGCCAAACCTTTTCACGGCACCCCTTTCTTGCTGTAGCCAGAGATAGGAATCTTTGTGGACTAAACTGTCGCAACACATCACTCCATAACTACAGCGACACGGCAATGTCACCCATACAGAGTGTTAAGCAGACTGCACCGTGATTGTGGGATTTATTTGCGTGCGGGACCCCTCATGGACCACCGGGTCCAGGCCGATGCTCCTGCGGTGGACCCGGCCGGACTCATCGGGCTCGGCGAGGTATTCGAGCCTCTCGCGTACAGCCGCCACCACACGGCCGGGAGATCCGAGCAGCGTGTCGAGCATGTTCTGCTCGCCCGGTCGACTTTTCGCCACCCGTTCCAACGTCGTGATCGCGACGGCCGCACCGTTCTGGGGCGGGGCAGGCGGCGTTCGCGAGGTGTCTTCTGTGCTGCTCAACGCAGCGACAGCGCCTCCTGCAGTTTGTTGTCGCGATCAACGACGTGCCGACAAGCAAAAAGGGAGCGAGGACTCGAATCACTCTTCCCGTGGCCGGAGCATCGGTTGGCTCTCTGAATTACATGCAGCGCGTCAACGCGGTCATGGGGCATTCCTCCATGACCGCCCCGCGCATGCTGCATTACCGCTGCACTCCCGTCGCCAGGCCGTTGACCAGAAAATTCAGAAGTATTATTCGACTGGCGCCCACGACAGGTTCGGCGGAGAGGTTCCTCGCCCCCGGCAGCGAACGTCCACGTGTTCGACATCCTGAGCGAGGCCAGGATGCCGGGCGGCGCGTGGAGCATTGCGGTCCTCAACCCTCGGTATCGCCGTGGCCCTCTGGACAGGGCTTCGGCGTAGTCGCGTGACGTCCGTTTCATGATCATGTGAGTCCGAGGAGGGCGAGCGGTCGGCTGGCGTCGCGGGCGCTGTGCCGGAGGCCGGCGGCGATGCTGCTCTTCCCGGCGAGGCGAAGGGTGCCGATGGCGAGGTTGCGCCAGGTCGCCATGCGGTCCACGTGCCGTGCCAGGCCGGTGGTGCCAGGAGTTTTCACGCCCGCCCGGAGGTACGTCATCCGCCCGCGGCGTCCTCGGCCTCCCAGCGCAGCAGGTCGCCCGGCTGGCACTTGAGCACGTCGCAGAGCGCGGCGAGCGTCGCGAAGCGCACCGCCTTGGCGCGGCCGTTCTTGAGTACCGCCAGGTTGGCGGGTGTGATCCCTACGCGGTCCGCGAGATCGCCCACGGACATCTTCCGCCTGGCCAGCATCACGTCGATGTCGACGATGATCGGCATCAGATCACCTCGTCCAACTCGGCCTGCATCTGCGCCGCTTCGACGTCGCGCGCGACGGCCTGGGCGAGCAGCATCCGCAGCACGAGCACGATGAGCGCGACCCCCAGGATGGCCACGCCGACCCCGCCCATGATGAGCGTGACGCCCGGGTCGTCCCGCTGGCCCGGCGCGTTGACGGCCGTGACCGCGAACCACAACAGGGCAGCCGCCACGATCGCGCCGATCACACCGTCCACGTAGCGGAAGGCGGCGTGGGAGAACACGGTTCCGCGGCGCACCATTGTCACCAGCCGCCATACGCTGACCTGGGCGACCTGGGCCGACGCCATGCCCAGGATTGTGATCACGCGCAGCGCGGTCAGTGGGAGCGACCCGTCCTCCGGGTCGCTCCCACTGACCAACACCCACACCATCCCCGCCTGCACGAACACGGTGCCGGCGAGCACCACCACGAGCACGGCGCGCAGCGCACGCACGGCTAGCTTTCCCATACCCCATCCTTCCATCGAATTGCGATGGGAATCTATCGAAATTCGATAGGTGAAGCAAGGGGTGGGGCGGAGGATGGGCGGCGGTTGCGCACCGCGGCGGGACGTCGCCCCTCCCATGGCGTGGCGTTCGCGCGAACCGTCTTGATCTCGTCGAAGTCGGCCTCACTTGAGTGCAAATCGGACGCGCCCGACTGTGCCGAAGCCCTGCTCCCGCACCTGCCCCGTCTGCGGGTATGTGTCCGGCGAGAACCGCACCACGCAAGAGAAGTCCGAGTGCACCCGGTGCGGACACACCGCCAACGCCGACCACATCGGCGCACTCAACGTCGCTATCAGGGCCGGGCTGGTCCTTCCTGCCGGTGGCCTGGCCACCGGCAGGAGAAGCCCCCCCCGGATTTATCCGAAGAGAGGAGGCACCGGATCGGAGCGAGGTACTGCTCAGTCACCGGCTCTCGATGTCGTGCCGCGAGAGGCTATCGAGGCTCCAGCCCCTGATGGCTAGTGCTGTGACCGCATAGGTTCACCGGTTTGGCACGAAGATCGGACGTTATCCCGTTGCTGTTGCTTCCGTCAGTACGGCAGGGTCTGCGTCATGCTTGAACTGCGCACTTTGGAATCAGACGACTGGCCGATCTGGCGGGAACTGCGGCAGTCAGCCCTGGCGGAGGCGCCCTACGCGTTCGGGTCGACGCTTGCCCAGTGGCAGGGAGCTGGTGATCGCGAAGACCGCTGGCGTGCCCGTCTGGAGATTCCCGGCGCACACAATGTCGTTGCGGTAGTTGACGGTCGTCCTGCGGGGATGGCCAGCGGCGTTCCAGGTGAGCAGGCAGAGGACAGCGTTGAGCTGATCTCGATGTGGGTCAGTCCCGCGGCCCGGGGCAGAGGGGTCGGCGACTGCCTGATCCGGGAGGTTGCACGGTGGGCTGCAGAGCGAGGTGCCAAGTCTCTGCGTTTGTCTGTGATGCCGGACAACAAGAGGGCTGCCGCTCTCTACGAGCGCCACGGGTTCACGGACACCGGTGTGCCGGGTGACCTCCTGCCTGATGGCACGGGTAGGGAACAGGTCATGGCCAAGGACCTGATGAACAGCTAGGTAGATCACCGGGGCGCTTGGTCATGCAACCACGGCGAGCGGGCGTCCGCCCCAACGGGTGCCCTTCTCGCTGCGGATGCGAGCGCGCTCGCGGCGCTCGGCGGCCAGGACGTCGCGGTGGCGGGCGTTGGCGTTGCGCCAGCGCAGGTAGGCGTGCAGGGCCCGGGTCTGCACGGTGTGGTTGGGGTGGTGGGAGTTGGCGATGGTGAACTGCCGCAGCGGTCCGAAGTGCGCCTCGATGGGGTTCGCCCACGAGGCGTAGGTCGGGGTGAAGCA
The DNA here is from genome assembly GCF_055638955.1 of Streptomyces sp. NPDC111507. Lineage (NCBI taxonomy): Bacteria > Bacillati > Actinomycetota > Actinomycetes > Kitasatosporales > Streptomycetaceae > Streptomyces > Streptomyces sp. NPDC111507. The sequence goes on from NZ_JBVKBU010000026.1 coordinate 30,370, forward strand.
CAGCTCGACCTTGTTCTTCTTCGCCCAGCAGCGGATGTCGGCGCCCTTGTGGGCGGAGAGGTTGTCCAGGATCACGTAGATCGGGGCGCCGTCCGGGCGGGCCGCACGGATCGACTTCAGCGCAGCCAACGTGTTGGCAGCACCCTTTCTGCGGCGGTTGACGCCCCACAGAGTGTCCTCGCCGACTGGGTAGCAGCCATGGAAGTAGCGCACTCCATGGGTGCGGTGATAGGTGGCGGGCAGCCGGTCGGGACGTCCCTGTTCGGCCCAGCCCGAGCCCGCGGTGGGACGGATGCCGGGCGGGCCGAACTCGTCGAAGGCGAAGACCCGGTCCGGGAAGCGGTCCAGGACCTTGTCGATCCGGTCCAGTTTGGCGTCACGCTCGGGGTCCGGGGATTCCTTCCACGTCTTGGTGCGCTGGAAGGTGATGCCGCGGCGGGCGAGCAGGCAGCGTAATGCCTCGCGGCCGATGCGGATGACCCGGCCGTGGACTTTGCGCAGGTAGGCGACCAGCTTGCGCAGTGACCAGCGGGTGAAGGGCTGGCCGAGCTTGGCCGGTCGGGTGGTGGCCGTCGCCACGACGAACTCCTCGTCGTCAGGCTTGAGTAGGCGGGGACGGCCTCCCGCCCACTGAGGGTCCAGACAGGCCAGGCCGATCTCGTTGAACCGGTGGATCACGTCCCGGACAGTGTCCTCGTCGGCCTGCACCAGCTGTGCGATCACCGGCACCCGGTTCCCGCCAGCCGAGGCCAGCAGCAGCATCGCGCGCCGGTATCGCACCGAACTCGTGCCGCCCCGGCGCACGATCTGCTGCAGCCGCTGTCCTTCCTGGTCGGTCAGTCTGCGCACACGGACAGGCTCGGCCACCGCGCCTCCAGCGGTCGGATCGGACGTCATCGCACATCCAACCGTCACGACCACCAACACGGCGAACCCATGCGGTCACAGCACTAGTAGGACTCCGTTAGGTCTGTCCGGCGGTCCTGTTTGGGGGCATGGTGGGGGTGTGGACGCACATGAAGTGAAGCGTGCTCGGGCGAAGTTGGCGTTATTCGTGGCTGACGTGTTCGCGTCGGTGCCTCGCAAGGATCAGCGGGCGAAGGGTGACTGCTATCTGCGGGGGCTGATGCTGGACGGGCGGCGCAAGTCCGTCCAGGCCATGGCGGAGCGGCTGCCGGACGGCAACGAGCAGAACCTGCAGCAGTTCGTGAACCAGTCGACCTGGGATCCGGTGCCTGTGCGGCGGCGGATCGCGGAGCGGATGGTGCCGCAGATCGGCCCGGATGCCTGGGCGGTCGATGACGTGTCGTTCCCCAAGGACGGGAACATGTCGGTGGCGGTCGCGCCCCAGTACTGCGGGGCTTTGGGCAAGCAGGCCAACTGCCAGGTCGCGGTGAGCGTGCACGCGGTCTCCGACACAGCGTCCTGTCCGCTGCAGTGGCGGTTGTTCGTGCCCGAGGAGTGGGCGCACGATGCCGGACGGCGGAAGAAGACCGGGATACCGCAGGAGGTCGGGCACCGGGAGAAGTGGCGCCTGGCCCTGGACACCTTCGACGAGCTGGCCGCGTGGGGTCTGGTGCCGCCGGTGGTGGTGGCCGACGCCGGTTACGGGCAGAACGCTGACTTCCGCGACGGCCTGAGCGAGCGGGGCATCGGCTATGTCGTGGCGGTCCGTTCGGACGTGACCTTCCACCCGCACGACGCGCAGCCCACCGCCCCGGCCTGGTCCGGAAACGGCCGCAAGCCGCAGCCCCGCTACCGGCACAAGCCGTCCTCGGTGGCCGCGCTGGCGGCCGGCCACGGACGACAGGTGTTCACCGAGGTGAGGTGGCGTGAAGGCTCCCGCGGGCCGATGCGCTCGCGCTTTCTGGCGCTGCGGGTGCGGCCGGCCGGCATCCGGGCCCGCCGCCTGGCCCGGGCCGCCGCCATCGCCGAACACGGCCACTGGGACGGTGTCCTGCCCGAGGTGACGCTGCTGGTCGAATGGCCCCAGGACGCCCCAAAGCCCACCGACTACTGGCTCACCAGCCTGCCCGCCGACACCCCGGTGGCTGAACTGGTCCGCCTGGCCGAGATCCGCTGGCGGATCGAGCACGACTACCGGGAACTCAAGCACGGCCTCGGCCTGGACCACTTCGAGGGACGTTCCTGGGCTGGCTGGCATCACCACGTCACCCTGGTCACCGCCGCCCACGCGTTCCTCACCGAACAGCGACTGGCCCCAAAAGCCGATACAGCGGACTCACCCTCTACCAGATCCTCGACGCCATCCAAGACCTGCTGAACTGCTGGACCGGCACCTGCACCACCTGCCACCGGCCCTTGCCCAGAACATCCACCACCAGCCCAAACCCAAGAGCCAGAGCAACCTAACGGAGTCCTACTAGGACGGATCTAGGACGGATCTAGGACGGTAGTCCTTAGCCTCGATCCTGATGTTCACCGACAGGCCAGCAGCTGAGGTCCCGCTTCGGGACAGCAGCTTCGACAACAGGGGGTTTGCCGTGACCGTATCCACGTCGGGTTCCATATCCACCACTCCGGTTCGTGGCCGTATGAGGCTCCGCGCCCTTGGATCTGCCACTGCGGCGCTCGCCATGGCGCTCGGGCTCGCGGTCGCGAACACCGGAACCGCAACCGCGGAGGCTCAGGCCTCCAACTGGACGTACGGACACGTCTACCGCTTCATCAGCATGAGCCCGGACTACTATCACTCCAGTACCTGCCTGGACGACTCCGGCTCCAGTCCCTCCGGCTACCTGCGCAACTTCACCTGCAATGGGCAGAACTACCAGCAGTGGAAGGTTACCGCCCTCAGCAACGGCTGGGCCCAGCTGAAAAATATGAACACAGGTCGCTGCCTGGACTACTCACACGCGTACCAACTGCGTACCTACGTATGCAACGGTCCCAGCTTCACTGGCGGCTGGCAGGGATGGGCGATGATCAACCGCAGCGCCTTCAACGGCTCCCAGGTCCTCAAGAGCGCCACAAACGAGGACCCCAGCAGCATGTGCGTGGACATCTCCTCCGGCGGCGGCACCCGCGGTTTCGCCTGCAACGGCTCCTCTCAGGACGCCGGATACCAGAGCTTCTGGGCCGAGGACGATTCCATCTGACAATTCTCTGTCCAACTCATCACGCTACCGGAGCGGGCCACCTTGAGAGTGCGGCCTGCTCCGGGGCAGCCCGCGCGGCCTGAACACCGCAAGCCAAAGCTGCAGGGCCGCCCTGCTGGGCAGCCTGACGGGCCAGTGGGCAGAGCTGGACATGTCTGCGGCCGGCCACCCCACAGTTCGGGGTGGCCGGCCGCAGCCGTGCGGTCAGGCCTGGGGAAGAACTCCGCCGACGGCGACGAGTTCATACCGCTGAGCGTTCCGGAGATCCGCCGGCTGGTGGGGCACTTCGTCGCCGCACCCCACCACCATGCCAACGAACACCACCTGCACTGGTCACGCTTCCGCCGACGAAGCCAAGCCCGCGCCCGCAAATCCCACTATGAGCGCCGAGGACACAACTCCCAGATGCGATCGACGCCTACCTGCAAGAGCCTGCGGACCAGGACTTCGCCGTCCATCACATGGCTGTAGCCGTCGAACGTCTGGCCAAAGCGTGCCTAAGGGTTGTCCCGCAAACGATCTTCTACGGGTTGAGGGTTGCAGCGGGCTGATCGGTGGGACCTTCCCTTATCCCGTCAGGACTAGGTTGTGTAGGCGTGCGACGCCGCGCATGGCGTGGTGGACTCCGTCGCCTTTGAGGCGGCAATCGCGGAGGATCTTCCAGCCCTTCATCCGGGCGAAGGCACCACCACATCACCCTCGTGACCGCCGCCCACGCTTTCCTCACAGAACAACGCCTGGCCCCAAAAGCACCCGAACCGGTCTCACTCTCTACCAAGTCCTCGACGCACTACAGGACGTCCTGAGGTGTTGGACCGGCACCTGCACCACCTGCCATCAGCCCCTGCCCAGGCGAACACACAGCACACCAAGATCGACACAGACCTAACGGAGTCCTACTAGACGGACGACACGAACGAGTCATAGGTGGCCGCGATCGGGCAACCAAACTGAGTTGCGGGCTCATCTGGCCTGACGAACCGGGTCAGTTGCTCGACGTCGCCGACGGCGATGCGGCCGTCCGGCAGGAGTAGTGAGCCGGCCGCGCACAAGAACGGGGGCGCCTCGGCGGGTCAGGGGGTGTGGGGACCGGGGCGGTGGACCGGGCCGTGGATGTCTTCCTCTTGCGGCGGTTCCCGGCCGTCCCTGGCGCTGCCGTCCGGGCGGGTGGTGATGTGCAGGAGAGGGCCGGTGCCGGTGCGGTCTTCGCCGAGGTGGTCGACCTGCAGGGTGGCATGGCTGATGCCGTATGCCTCGCGCAGATGCAGCTGAAGGGCTCGGCGCACGGCGTGGCAGTCACCGCCCGGGGTGACCAGGACGTGCGCGGAGAGAGCGGCCTGACCGGAGGTTATCTCCCAGATGTGCAGGTCGTGGATCTCGACGACTTGTTCAGTGGCGGCCATGCGACGGCCGAGGATGTCAGGGTCGAGGCCGGCCGGGGCGGCCTCCAGGAAGATGCGCCCGGACTGGCGGACCAGGCTGATCCCGGCCTTGAGCATCAGCACCACGACGAACAGCGAGGCGATCGCGTCCGCGCGGAAGAATCCGGTCAGCAGCACGACGGCGCCGGCAATGGCGGTGGCGATGAACCCGTACAGGTCGGTCAGGATGTGCTGGTAGGCACCTTCGATGTTCAGCGAGGAGCGGTTGGCCTTGGCGATCGCCCAGCCCGCTGCGATATTGACCACGATTCCGATGAGCGCTGTGATCACGACCAGGCCGCCGGTGACCTCAGGCGGGGCGATCAGCCGGCGCACCGCTTCATACGCAAGCCAGGCTGACAGCACCAGCAGGGTGACGCCGTTGGCCTGCGCCGATAGGATCTCCGCTCGCTTGAGGCCGTAGGTGTAGCCGCCGCGCGCGGGGCGGCTGGCCAGCCGCATCGCCACCAGGGCCAACACGATGGAAGCCGCATCGGTGAGCATGTGCGCGGCGTCTGAGATCAGCGCCAGCGAGTGCGCCAGGACACCCACGACCACCTCGCCGCACATGTAGGCCACGATCAGGGTCAGCGCAAGGCTCAGCCATCGTCGGTCCGCCTCCGCGGTCACGCCATGGCTGTGTCCGTCGTGGTTTTCGCCGTCTCTGGCGTGGCCGTGCCGGTGTTCGTGGTCCTTCATGCGTGGTCCCCGTGGCTGTTGTGCCGACGGCCTGGCGGCGGGCGGCCCCCAGGCCAGTGGACCACGCCCCTGCCGGAAATTCCAAAGGTCGCAACGGTGCCGGTGGCCCCGGCCCCGATGCGGCTGACCTGCAGGTTTTCTGGCGGGGGAGTGCGCCGGCCAGCCCGGATCATCTGCCGTCGGCGGCCGCGGGTATCAGTCAGCCGTAACCCGACAAGGTGTCCTTGGCCGGGTGCGGCGCGCCGGTGCCGGACAGTCCTCAGGCCATCATGGTGGGCGCGGATCGCATTCCAGCTCGGCGGGGTGCAGTCCACGGCGGTCCGGGCTCTGGCGAGTGGTGTCAACGTCTTCCAGGCAGGCGGAGGAAGCACTGGAGGGCGGCGACGGAGCCGTCGAGGGTCTGGCCGAACAGTCGGGTCGAGCACGCTCCATCGCGGCATCCGCGGTTTCGGTGCCCGCCCGGGGCGCAGTCCGTACGCGAAGCTGCTGCGGCCCAGGTCACGAAGACTGTCGTAAGGCTCGGTCGCAGCAAATCTGGCATGTACCGCGACAGCACGTACCGCGACACGTTGTCCCTGGCTGAGTCGGGGGCGCCTACGTACGTACATCCGTTATGCGCCTCGCTGGCCATGGTGTCCGCTGCTGGCGGCGACATGGTTGCCGGAGCGGTGGGCTGCCCTTGCAGGGAAGAGTTGTTGAGGACGCAGGTCGACGTGTGGACGTACGTGTACAGCGGCCTCCCGCGTTGCTTCGGCTTGGTCACTCCTTCGGCTCCGTGGAGCGTGTCAGGGACCGTCCGGGCTCAGGTCGGAAGCCACATTGGCGTCATGAACCGAGTACCCGAAGAAGGCATGGTCCTGGTCCCCGGCAACTCCCTGATCACGAGTTCTCCGGAAGAGGGACGTGCACTGGCTCTGACGCTGGCCCGTCACACCGTTCACAACATCCAGCCCGATCTGGACGTGCTGAAGGGTGGCCGGTCGAACTACTCCACCACCCCGGAAAGCCTCGTGTACGCCGCGCAGGTGGTGGCCATCGAGTTCCAGACGATCGCGGCTGCCAACAACTACTGGCGGTCCTGAGGTGCGGCACGTCAGTCCGGAAGCCGGCGACATCTGGCGTCCAGGGCGATGAACTCGACGGCTTCCGGTCGGCGGTCTGTCTTATGCCCGCCTTGTTCGCGACCGCCGCCGTCTGGGGCCGGTCGGGCACCGTGCGGCGTGTGGTTGGCCGCTCGCGCTGGGCCGCCCGCACTGTCTTAGGCCTTCCCTTGCCCTGGCCGGCGCGGACGCGTACCGGGGTGCGGGGCTGCGGGCTGTCATGGGGAACCTGGCTGTACCTGCTGCCGCTTCGGTCCCGTTCGCAGGCCGGCGTTGACCAGTATCCGCACGCCGATGACGGCCGCGGCGGTGGCGAGGGAAGCCCACGAGGGCTGGCCCGCGAGGCGGATGAGGCCGGCGGCCACGAGGAAGTCCGTCAGCACCGCCACGCCGGGCTGCACCCGGCGGAGTCGCAGGCCCACACAGACCGCGCTGACCAGACCGAACGCCGTGATCAGAACGGCGGCCTGTGTCATCAGCCCGGTCACGGGGCGGTTCCGGGAGCCGCCGGACCGGCCTGGGGGGAGAGCCGCTCGATCTCCCGGCGTTCCTGTTCGATCTCCCGGCCGAGGACGTAGTTCAGTCCGGTCCGGATCGTGGCGATCGCGGCCAGCTGGCCGATCTCCGTGAAGGAGGGGGCGATGGCTGTGCGCAGGATGTCTCCGGCGAGCTGGAACTCAAGACCGAGGGCCAGGAAGCGGCCGAGGGTCAGCCGGATCCGGTTGAAGCCGAACTCGGCGCCCTCGGGCTCTCGCCGGTTACGCAGCCTGACCGCGCCGTAGCCGATGAACTGGACGAATGCCCAGGCTGCACCTACGAAGATGATCAGGGCACCGGCGAATTCGACAAGCCGCACCGCCAGGTCGACGACGTCACGCAGCGTTGATTCCGGCAGCAGATCCGCGTACATGGAGGCATTGTCGGTTCGCATGGGCACCGCTTCGTGTCTGCCACCCCAGGGAGAGGGAACGTGTCGGTGGGGTGGGTCAGCGCCAGTAGTCGTTGGCGGCGGCGATGGTGGCGAACTCGGTGGCGACCACCTGGCCTATGGCGATGAGCGAGTCGGAGCTCTCCGCGTATTCGGGACGCAGCCGCGTGCGGACCTCACCGTCGGGCTGAGTCGCCTTGATGACGAGACGGGCCATCTTGAGGGCCAGCTCGCGGCCCTCCTGGGGCGTGGCGGTCTTCAGGGAGTTGTTGGGGATGAGTTCCATGGCGATGCTCCTGCGGGCGGGAGGGCGGTTGTGGCCGTCGAGGGGTGCCGCTGCGCGCCGTCTCGCCCTTCGGGTGAGCGGCCGCGCGGCAGGGGGTGGGCGCGGATCAGCGCCCGGGGACAGGGAGGTCGCCCTCGACGTACTGGGCGCGGCCGTCGGCGAAGGACCAGTCCTGGGGGCCGTTCTCGAAGTAGCTGATGAACAGGTCCTTGCCGTCGACGCCGGCTTCGGCGAGCTGGGCGGCGAGCGTCTTGTAGAGGTGCTGCTTGTCCTCGGTGGAGCGGCCGCGCTGGGTGAAGATGTGGACGATGACGGTGCCGCCGGGGGTGCGCTGGAAGCCGAGTCCGGCGTCCTCGGCGATGATCTCGTCCGGGTCGTGCTGGGTGACGATCTGGAACCGGTCGCGCTCGGGGATCTTCAGGACGTCGATGAGGGACCGCTGGACGGCGTCGGCGATCGCCCGGACGTTCTCGGGACTGCGGCCGCGGATCAGGTCGATACGTACGAGGGGCATGGCGCGTGTCCTTCGGGACGGGGGGCCAGGGCTCCTTGACCGTAAGGAGATCGCGGTCCCCAGCGGAAATGCCGCTCCGGCCGAGGCTATGCCTCACCTGCATGGGTGCAGGTCGCAGCCACTTTGAGGGCCGCGTCGAGGAAGCGGCGCAGCAGCGCGGACCCGGTGCCGGTGTCCTGCCGGTAGGCGAGGCGCACCGGGCTGGGCGGCGCGCCGGTCACCGGCAGGAACCGCAGCGCCGGATGGTGGATGCGGCGTTCGGCGACCTCGGGCACGATGCCGATGCCGCGCCCGGCGGCCACCGATTCGAGCCACTCGTCGAAGTTCGCGGTCTCCACGTACCGCCGCGGTCCGCCTCCGTTCGGCCAGCACCAGGGTCCGGTCGTGCCACTGACGGTGTTGACGACCAGGGTCCACTCGGGGGCGTCCTGCCAACGCAGAGCCACGGCCGCCGGGGGACAGGAGGCCGGCCGCCCGTCCGCCGGGGCTTCTTCGCGGGCGTGGACGGCGACGCGCCGCTCGTCGTACAGGTGCACCGTCCGCACGGTTGCGCCGACCGGCCTGCCGCCGCGCACCAGGGCGACGTCGACGGCCTGGCGGTCGAGAGCGTCGAGCGGGTCATCGCAACGCACCAGCTCGACCCGCGCGGCGGTGCCACGCTCGAAGCCGGCGATAGCGCGCTGCGCCCAGGGGTCGGGCAGCAGCCAGCTGAAGCCCAGCCGCACGACGGACGCATGGTGCGCGGCGGCCACGGCCGCGTCGAACGCGGCGAGGGTGCGCTCGGCGTGGACGAGGAATTCGGCGCCCGTATCGGTGAGTGCGACGCCCCGGGAGGAGCGGTCGAGCAGGCGCACCCCGAGGCACGCCTCCAGCTGGGCGACGGTACGGCTGAGGGCAGGCTGCGTGATCAGCAGTTCCTCGGCGGCCCGGGTGAAGGAGCGGTGCCGAGCCACCGCGGCGAACGCCCGCAGATGTCGTAGCTCGATACCGGACGCGCCCGCGTGACCCGAGAAAGTCACCGCTGCCTCGCACTATGCCGGGAACACATGAATGCAGCGTAACCGGCATTTCCCGCCGTCGTGTACGCGGCCTAGCGTCGATCGGGAAACCCTGCGCACGGCCGTCTGATCGTCTTCCGCCCTACTGCTGGAGGTCCCGCCATGCCCCGCGACGTGACGACTCTCTCCACCGACCTGCCCGTCTGGGCCGCACCCATGGCCGGCGGCGCCAGCACCCCGGCGCTCGTCGCCGCCACCGCCCGCGCCGGTGGACTCGGCCTTCTCGCCGGCGGCTACCGGACGCGCGCCGGTCTCGCCGAGCAGATCGCCACAGTCAGGTCCCACACCACTCTCTTCGGTGTCAACCTTTTCGTCCCCAACCCCGTCCCCTGCACGCCGGACGCGCACCGCACGTACGCCCGCGCCCTCCAGCCGGAGGCTGACGGCTACCAGCTCACCCTGCCCGCCGACACTGTGACCGAGGACGACGACGCCTGGACGGACAAGCTCGACCTGCTCCTGCAGAGCCCCGTCCCGCTCGTCTCCTTCACCTTCGGCCTGCCCCGCCCCGACAGCATCCGGGCGCTCCAGGAAGCGGGCAGCCTGGTCGCCCAGACCGTCACGACCCCGGCCGAGGCCCTCGCCGCCGCCGAGACCGGCGCGGATCTGCTGATCGTCCAGGCCCCGGCGGCCGGCGGTCACTCCGCCACCTTCACCCCTGCCCGCCCTCTCACGCCGATTCCGTTGCCTGACCTGGTCAGCGACGTACGGCACACCGTTCCGCTGCCCGTGATCGCCGCCGGAGGCATCGCCACTCCCGCCGACACCGCTGCCGCGCTGCGCGCCGGAGCCCGCGCCGTGATGGTCGGCACCGTCCTGCTCCGCACCCACGAAAGCGGCGCCTCCGCACCCCACAAGGCCGCCCTGGCCGACCCGGCGTTCACGGACACCATGCTGACCCGGGCCTTCACGCGCCGCCCCGCCCGCGCCCTGCGCAACCGCTTCACCGACACCTACGAATCCCTCGCCCCGCTCGGCTACCCGGCCCTCCACCACCTCACCACCCCGCTGCGCAGAGCTGCCACCACCGCGGGCGATACGGGCCTGATCCACCTGTGGGCCGGCACCGGCTACCGCCAGGCCCGCGTCGAACCCGCCGCCCAGACGCTCACCCGCCTCGCCGCGGAACGATGACCCCGGGCCAGCAGCAAGACCGCCACCCCCGGGCGTGCCCAGGCCTTTGGCCTCTATCTCCGCCTACTGCATCGGCTCCAGCGTCGGTAGCACGGTGGGTGCCGCTGCCTTCCACGTGGCCGGCTGGTCCGCAACGGTAGGGGTCGGCCTGCCGGCGATGCCGGGCGTCGTGACGATCACGCTGTTCTGTTCCAGGGCGGCCCGGGCCCCTGCTGCACGGCGGGAGATGGCCGCCGTCCGCTGAGGACCCGCCGGTGACCCCTTCGTGTCTGCCTGCATTACGGCAACGAGCCACGCATGGCCCGCCGGCAGGGGCTCATATACCTTGGTAAGAGTCATCGAAAACTTGCCGGCGATCGTAAAGCAGTAAAAGCGCAGACGAAAGGTCGGGATTGCCGTGGCAACGCCAAGCCCTCCTCGCATCCGAGTGGTAATTTCCGATGACCACCCCTTGTTTCGCGAGGGCATCTCACGCGCGCTGCAACTAAGTGGGTTCATTGATGTCGTGGCCGAGGCGGAGAACGGCCGAGATGCACTGGAGATCATTCGCCGAGAAATTCCACAAGTCGCCGTGCTCGATTTGCGCATGCCTGAACTTGACGGGATCGCAGTCCTTCACGCCCTGGTCCGGGACCGAGTCGACACGCGAGTTCTCATGCTCTCCGCTTTCACCGACAGCTCCTCTGTCTACCGTGCATTGGAAGAAGGAGCTGCAGGGTTCCTGACCAAAGACAGCAAACGCTCGGAAGTCGTCGAAGCGGTGCGAGCGATCGCACAGGGTAAAACTGTCGTGCCACCCGAAGTGACAGGAGGGCTGGCCGACGAAATCCGCATGAGGCGATCCCAGAATTCGCCCACCCTCAGCGAGCGGGAACAACAGGTCCTGAACGGCATGGCCCGGGGACTCAGCATTCCGCAGATCGCCAAAGAGCTGATCCTCGGTACGAGCACGGTCAAGACGCACGCTCAGCACCTCTACGAGAAACTACAGGTGTCGGATCGCGCCGCAGCGGTTGCGGAAGCCATGCGTCGAGGCCTGCTGGAATGATCGCCAATTCACCCCGTGAAGTGCGATGCAAGAAACCATCGCTCATTTCACTGGTACAACGGCTTCGGCCGTCGTACCTCCGGATTCATTTTTTCGGAGGGTGAAAACACCCCCCAATCCCTCGATCCGCGCACGATGCGAAGCGATCCCGATATGGCCTGACGAGAGACTCCTGGCCAAGCATTCGCGAGATATCCCTACACCGTCATCAGAAATCGAGAGTTTAACACTCGCTGAATCATTCTGCTGCAGGGTTACAACGACATTATTTGCTTGCGCATGCTTCACCGCATTCTCGAGGATTTCGCGAGCCAGCCAGTAGAGCGGCTGATCCGCAGAACCTGCAGACGTTATGCTGGACCGAACCTCTCCGTGAAATCTCCCGCGCTCGGAAGCCTGTTGAGTCAGATGCTGCAGAGCGGGCACCAGGCCTCCTGAAACGAGGACTTCAGGATGCAGGGTCCGTACCGACGAGCGGAGCTGCTTGCTTGCTGCGGAAAGAGCCTGATCGGCACGGTGCAGCGCATCGGTCGCCCCGGGGCTGCATGCCGCTTCGTCGATGGAGTGCCGGGCCGCCAGAACGTTCTGCAATGCACCATCGTGCAGCACTTCCGCAATTTTGCGCTGTTCCCTCTCCTCCGTCGCCATGATCCGGTCCAGCAGCCATAGGCGATGTTCCGCCAACTCTCTTATCGCCCTCACCCTGTGCTGTTGGACGTCCGACAGAAGTACACAGCCTGCGCACACCACAAGAATGAACAGGGTGTGCATGAGTATGAAGTTCCAGTACGGCTGCTGTAGATGGCCGACGGCAGTACCGACGGCGTAGCTCGCCGCTGCGAGCACTCCAGATGCCGCAGTAAGAACCGGCCGCATCTGGAATGAGGCGAGGACGGGTATGAAGAGGAAGATGTCAGCAGATACCGGCGAGCTCCAGTTCGGGTCAGAAAAATCGCCGGAAATCGCTATCAATGCGGTGAGCAAAGCCAGGTCGACCAGTGGATACACCCAACTTGGATATGGCTTGCGCGACCTCCAGGACGCCCAGAGCATTCCAAAGGTCCATAGAGCATAGATGACAGCCAGTGTCACCGAAATCTGCATCTGCTCAGACGGCGGAAACACTGCCAAGTCTGCCGTGAGTGCAATAACGATGGCGATTCGAAGTATTGCCTGCCATCTGAAAGCCCTTTGCAGGTGCAGGGCAGGCACTTCGGCCATGTCCCCTCGATCCGGTAGGCCACCTTCTCGAGCGGTCGGGAATGAGTCCGGAAGTGTCATGTCATCCTCTTACCGGGTGTCGCCACGCCTGCCTCTGTATGCAGAGAGCTGTGCCGTCCTTACTGGCTATGTCCTGGAGCCGGCTGCGCACAACGGCATCGCAACCGGATCGACTCCGGCACGCCCGCACGGAAAGTACGCCCGCGCAGATACACCACGGCCGGCTGGCTCCCACCTTTCTCTAAGAAGCCGATGTCTCCGTCAACTTCGCCATGTGGTGACTATTTTATGACACAGACGGTGCATGGAGCGGTTTGCGTCTGACTCCGGAGAGGAATGCGCCTTGGCCAGTCGATACCCTCCCGCCCACTGATCGGCCGATGACAGCTAAGGGATCGCAGGAAATCGACAGGTTGCTTCACACGCTGCGCACGCGCGTTCCTGAAGACCTCCGTGATCAACTCACTGTGAAGTCCGGGGTGTTGTTTCCACAGCTGGACGAGCGGCAGTGCCGACTGCTTGTTGGGGGGAGCGAGACGACACGAGACGACGAGACGATGTCCGCAAAGGCATGGACGAACTGGATTCGAGGTGCCCGTGCTGTGCGCGACCCGGAACACGCGCTCAAGCACAGCACGGACCGTCCGCGGCCGGCGGGATGCCCCTGGCCGTGACCGCCGATCAGGGGCCGACTCGGAAAGCGCATGGTCTTCCCAGCGGCACTCGCGGCCGACGCGGCCGCCGTTTGACGGGCTGAGTGCCTGAGGATGAAGACCCGCCCGCCGGCTGGCACCCATCCTCGGCGCTCTCGCCGGCGTCGGAACCGGTCATCTGGGTACTGCCCGGGGGCTGGAGTCGCCGAAGGCGCCCTGCAGGGCGCGGGCGCCGAGCATCATGGCCTCGCCCTGTGCGGCGCCGCCGAGGGCGGAGGCGCCCGCGAAGCCGATCAGACCGCCGAAGGCGAGGGGGTAGGCGCTGATGACCCACTGACGGTTGCCGTCCGATATCCCCAGATCCTGCTGGGCGGAGGGCAGCGCGATGTTCACGATGGTCGCGTCGAGGACGACCATCAGCTGGGCGAGCGCGATGAAGACGAGCGCCTTCCAGCGACCTGCGGCGGGGTCACTGAGGCCGCCGAGCCTTTACAGCCGTTTCGGACATGGGCGTACCCGCTTCGGACTTCGCAGCGGAAAGGACGGCGGAGGAAAGCGGAACCAATCAGTCCGGACCCGGGATCCTTCAAGGTCGCGGACATGCCCGGCAGGACGGATCAGGCCCGGCCCGCAGGCCGTAGGAGCAGCTGCAGGTGACGGGGGACAGCCGAGGCCGGCTGGGCTGGGCCACAGCAGCCATCAGGCCAGCCGGCACTTCCCTGCGCTAAATTCCAGGACCGGAAGACAATTCCCTGTTTCGATTGGCGCGTTCAAGTACGGCCACCTCATGCTCTGCCGAGGCCCGAAGAAGGTGTTCTCCGATGAACCTTCCGCCGCGGGCGTAGACCTCGAACCGGTCGGCTATCTGCTGAATCGTATAACCGGCTCGGATCTGATCGGGAGCATACTGACACGCCATGGTTCGTGATCCTTCTCTGCCTTGTGGGCTTCAGGAGCCGTCGATGGAACTGCTCACCATGTGAAGGCATCCCAGTGCCCAGTTGGATCCGTCAACCGGGGGACCGCATGGTGGGGGCTGTCGTAGCCTCGTCGGGGTGCTTGCCGCCGGGTACACGCTGCTCAGGCGCCACACCGGAGCGGGCCGGGAACCGGTTGACCGGACCGTCCGCATGTCCTGGCGGATGCCCCCGCTGGACACGCTCTCCCGGCCCGTATCGGGTCGGGCCCGACGATGGCGGTGTTGAAGGCGTGGTGGCCGCCGTGAGCAGCCATGTGGTGGGACGCGGCAGGGGAGGGGATGCGGATCCAGGCCCGCAGCGGGTCCAGGACGAGCGCCGCGCGGATGCCCTGCGTTGACACCGATCGGACGCTGAGGAGCCTGTGGCGCGCCGTACGCCTTCCCGCATGCCTGCTCTCGGTCTGCGATGCGGGGCAACCGGACAGTGCCGATGCAGGCGGCGCAACCCCGCAGGGGCGCACCCGTCGCGGTGGCAGGCCAGGCCGGTGTCACCTGCGGCCCTGGCATCTGCCACGGTGCACGGTGACCATTCCCCTGTGCCGGCGACCACACGTTTCGTGTCGGCGCCGAGGACGGCCCGCATTTTCACCGAGAGCCGGTAGTTGTGTGAGGAGGCACCGGCCTTGTGGCTGTGGAAGGGGCTGACGGGCTTCAGTGATGTTGCTTGCCGTCCATCTCGTCCCACCACTCGTCGGACTTCGGGTCGCCGGACGGGGCGTCCCACCAGCGGTCGTCGGGGCCGCGCCGGTTCGCGATGATGGCGGCCACCGGCGGGATCACCATGGCGACCACGCACATGCCGACCGCCGCGGGAACCGACCAGATACGCACGACGCCCCAGGCCAGGACGAAGAGCGCGATACATGTCCCCATCATGGCGAAGTAGGTGTGACGACGTCGTGCGTACATGACTCCAGGGTGAGTCGTGCGTACACGACTCCGGGTGGGCCGAACGGCGGATCCACCACCCCTCATCGTGACCCCCCGATCCGGCCGGCAGTTTCCGGGGGGCGCCCGCTCGATTCGGGCTTCCACTACTGGCGCAGGACCGCGGGCGAGCGGGGGATCCGCCAGGCGGCCGACGCGAAGCCCGCTGCCCGGCGGATACGCGAGGTTCACTGCCGAACTGTGGCCGTGCAGGAATCCGGAGGAGTTCCGCAAGGACGCCGTCGCGCTGTGCCGCGCGTCCGGCGGCACGCGCACGTACGCGGCGGTGGCCGCGGACCCCGGGATCACCGGGGAGACGCTGCGCACGTGGGTCCGCACGGACACACCGTTCGGCCGGCGCCCGAGCCGTCACACGGCAGCGTGCAGAGTCCGGCCGAGGAGCCGGCCCGGCCGCGGGCCGGGAGCCAGCGGCTGCTGAAGGCAGACAGGGAGCGGCAGCCGGAGCGAGAGATCCTGCACCGGGCAGCCGCCCATGCCGTCCGGGAGGCGAAGTGAGCCCCCGCCGCCGGGACTTCCTCTCCGACCACCGTGGCGACTTCGACGTGAAGCGGATATGCCAGGTGCTGGGCGTCTCCCGCTCCGGCTGCTGCCGGCACCAGGTCACCACGCAGGCCCGTGCCGCGCGTCAGTCCGAGCAGGCCGCCGCGGTGGCCGGGATCCGCGAGATCCAGGCCGGACACCATGGTGCCTACGGCGGCCCGCGCATCCATGCCGAACTCCGCTCGCGAGGCCGGAAGATCAACCGCAAGCGTGTCACGCGCCTGATGCGCATCCACCAGAGCGCCGGCCGTCACCTGCGCCGCACCAAGCGCGCCGAGCGCCGCACCACGATCGCGGACAAGACGGCCCCCTCCGCACCGGACCTGGTCATACGCGACTACACCGCGAAGACGTTGAACACCAGCTGATGCAGCGGCATCACGTATATCGCCGTCGGCTCGAGGTGGCCGTATCCGGCCACCGGCATCGACTTACGGCAGTGCCCTGGCCGAGTCGTTCTTCCAGGGCCTGACACGGGAACTGCTCCACAAACGACGCCTCACCTCGAAGACGCAGACACGGCTGGAGCTGTTCCGCCGGCCGGCCTGCTACAACCGCCGTCGCCACTCCGCCCTCGGCCACCTCACTCCAGCCGAGTTCGGGCAGCAGCTGATCTCATCACCCACTCTGTTGCGCGTCGCATGAAACCCGGTGTCCACTACCGAGGTTGAGCCTCAAGAAGAGGCTCCCCCAACGGGCAGGCCACCCCAAAGTCCGCCTGCGGCCTGCCGCTCGATCCGGCCGGTGAAGGCCGGACTCGCAGGATCAGACGCTGGAAGACCGCACTCACCACCTTTCAGGGCACCTTCGGCGGCCGCTTCTCCGCAGTCCGCCGGCGGCCACGGCAGCCCCGCCCCACCGGTCGTAGACCCCGGCAAGAGGCGCGCACATGAGCAGCGTCCACCGGCTGGTCCTCCGCTCGGGGGACACCGTCCGGCCCAGGTCGTGCGGCAGTTTTGACAGGACAAGCGAGACGCCTGGGGGCGTGCTCGCACGGGTGGCGGGCTGGTGCGGGGCCGACAGTCGCCCATGAGCACCGCTTCCTCCCGCACCACGCAACGGATGCGGACAGGGGCACACCCTGTTCGCCGAACAGCACGTCGGCTGTGGCACTCGACACCTCTCAACGCCGCGCCGTGGGAAAGGTGCCATATGACCGAGCTCGGCCTGCCCGAAGGCAACGTGGCCTGCCTTTTCGGCCCCGCCAGGGTGGTCACCAAGACGGCTGTGATGCACGCGGCCGCATGGAAGAAGTCCTCTTCCCTCTGCACCTTCCCCCGCACCCGCCAGACCGCCCGCGCACCCCCCATTTCGTCCTGCAACACCGGCTGCACGAACCACACACCGAGGGGTGCGTCACCTGACGGCAGCGAGATGGCACCGTCATCCCGCATGCCGCGACCAGTGGAGCGGATTCCATTGCGGACGCACGTACAACATGCCAGAACAGGCAAAACCCCCTATTGAGATCACAGCGGGAACGGGTCTGCCGACCCTGCTCGTACGAGCCGCTGACACCACACTGCCGAAGTAAGGGATCCCCCATGTCCACAGCCATCCGGCGCGCGACCTTCGCCGTCCTCTCCATAGCGACCGCATTGGCTGCTACCGCCTGCTCGTCCTCGTCCGCGTCCTCGCCGCCGGCGTCCGCCTCGGCCTCGCCGCTGGCTGCTGACTCCGCCTCGCCGCCCGCGTCCAAGAACGCCTTCTCCTCCGCGAAGCTCGCAGTCAAGGCCCAGCCGGTCGGCACAGTCAAACTCGGCCTGCCGGACGGAAAGGTCTCCGCCGCGTTCGACATCACCGGTCTCGCACCCGGCATCAAACATGCTGTCGACATAGTGCCGGGCAGCTGCGCCCAACCGAAGTCCGACTCCGCGCTGGTGTCCTTCCCGACCGTCACCGGCGACGGCTTCGGCAACCTCAAGACCACCGTCCAAAGCACACAGTCAGGACTTCGGGAGCTGCCCGACAACGCGGTCCTGGTAGTACGGCTGAGCGACGGCGACTCCCAGCAGCAGAGGGAACCGATCGCGTGCGTGCCGCTGCCCAGCGGTAGGCCTGACAACTCAGCCGTGAAGGTGCAGCCTGTCGGCTCCACCAAGCGGGAGGGCGACGCCACCGTCGCCTACGACGCCGCCACCAAGACCTACACCCTGAAGGTGAAGGCCACCGGACTGGCAGCGAACTCCCGGCACGCGGCGCACCTGCACCAGGGCACGTGCGCCAAGCAAGGCCCGGTCCTGGTGATGCTCGGAGACCTTACCGCCGATGACCAAGGCGTCATCGACAAGACCGTAAAGGTCCCTGGTCAGTCCGCCCAGCTGACCGGCGCAACCTACCTCAACATCCACCTCGGCGACGGCTCTCAGATCCTGTCCAAGGACAAGAAGCCCACCCCGATGTTCCAGCCCCTCCTGTGCGGCCCCGTCACCGGATGACCGGAGGATGCCCCGGCCTTCAGGCCGGGGAGGAATCCGGCTTCCCGCGTAGCGGGGCAGGGGTAGTCGAATCGCTGCCGGGCGATTCGGCGTCTACTGCGGGAGTGCCGAGGACGCCCTCCAACAGGTAGATGAGATCGGCGTTGAGTGACCGCCGCTCGCGCTTGGCGTGGGCAGCCCAGCGGGCATGAAGTGCCGTGGGGATCCTGGCAGTTGTGCGTACCCCGTCGTCCATGGTCGCTACGTTGGGACCATGACGACACCACTGGAGGTCGGGAGGCCGGGCACGCCCGGTACACCTACCGGCTTCGGGTGTCATCCACCGCGCTCACGGCGCTGCTGGGCGAGTGGGACCGGTGCCGGTGGATCTGGAACGAATGCTGCGCCCGGTCCAAGAAGGCCCACCGGGACGAGGAGAAGTGCGGTCCGGCGCGGCTGGACAAGATGCTGACCGAGGCCCGCACCCACAATGCGTGGCTGCGTGAGACCGATGGTCGTTTGACACCGTTATGTCCAACTCCCACGCTGGTGGGTGCGTGGCTCATCCGCCCAAAGGGAGATCATCATGGCGACAAGTACCCGGAAGCGCATCCGGCACATCGTGGGAGCGTCCTGCACTGCAGTGCTGCTCGCCGGCACGGTGGGCATGGCGAACGCCGAGGCGGCGCCTCAGACAACGACATCCATGGCGGAATCGTCGAACGCGGCACCGCACGATTCCTGCACGGGTTACCACTACGACGGCAACCACAACCGCATCTGGGATCCGCCGGGCTGCACCCCGCCGTGACGTGTGGTTCCCGCAGGCACCACTGTGCCGACGGGCAACCGCTGGATGTGCCGGCCTTGCTTACCGGTCGCGCGATCTTCTCCACTCTGCACGGCTGCACGGCTGCACGGCTGTACGGCTGTACGGCTGTACGGCGGGAATTTCCCGGTCTGTCGGCGATTTCTCGGCGCCCTGTTCTCGGTGTCCTGCTGGTGGGCCGCCCGCGCGAAGTTTCCCTCTTTCCGGGCGGAGGGCCACGCCGCCGGTCCGAAGAATCGACCGGGGCACAGTCCTGACTTTCGGCCGTCCTCTAGAACGTGATCACCGAAACCGAACTCGAGCTCCCGTTGGCCACGTAGACCTGGCGTCCGTCCGGCGACACGGCCACCCCCGCCGGGCGGGCGCCGACGGGGATGGAGTTGTCCACCGTGCGGTTCGTCGCGGTGTCGATCACCGAAACCGAACTCGAGCTTCCGTTGGTCACGTAGACCTGGCGCCCGTTCGGCGACACGGCCACCCCCGCGGGGCGGGCGCCGACGGGGATGGGGCTGCCCACCGTGTGGTTCGTCGCGGTGTCGATCACCGACACCGAGTCCGATCCCAGGCTGGTCACGTAGACCCGGCGCCCGTCCGGGGACACACCCACCCCCTGCGGGAAGCGGCCGACGGGGATGGGACTGCCCACCGTGCGGTTCGTCGCGGTGTCGATCACCGAAACCGAACTCGAGCTTCCGTTGGTCACGTAGACCCGGCGTCCGTCCGGCGACACACCCACCCCCTCCGGGGTGTCGCCGACGGGGATGGGGCTGCCCACCGTCCGGTTCCTCGTGGCGTCGATCACCGAAACCGAGCCCGAGGAACTGTTGGTCACGTAGACCCGGCGTCCGTCCGGCGACACACCCACCCCCTCCGGAGTGGCGCCGACAGGGATGGGGCTGCCCACCGTCCGGTTCGTCGCGATGTCGATCACCGAAACCGAGCCCGAGGTGAAGTTGGCGACGTAGACCCGGCGCCCGTCCGGCGACACACCCACCCCCTGCGGGGAGTCGCCGACCTTGACCGAGAGCACGGATGCCGGTGCGGGGGGTTCAGGACTCGGCGAGCGGCACTGCGTCAGGTAGATGCTGCCCCCCGCGGCCAGCGCCACCAGCACCACCCCCGCAATGAGCCCGGCCCGCCGGTGTCTGGACCGCGTCGGGCGGGGCTGCATCCGGGCCTCGTCACCTTTGCGCGGCAGCGGTCCCAGGGGCGGGCCGGCCGGCTTCTCCGGCTCGGCCGGTGACACATACTCGGTCGCCGGGAGCGATTCCGCGGAGCGCGGCGGCTTCGAAGCGGGGGACCACTCGGGTGGCAGCATCTCCGGTGGGAGAGCCGGTTGCCGCGAAGGGGAAGGATGAGGCTGGGCAGCGACGGAGGTGAGCTGCCGGGCGGCCTCGCTGCCGTCCATCCTCTGCGCGGGGTCCTTGGCCAGCAGCTCGAGGAGGACAGGGGCCAGCTCCGCTGCCCGGCGCGGCGGGGTGGGAGGTTCGAACAGCAGGGCACTGAGCGTGGTGAGCGCGGAGTCGCGGTCGAAGGGGCCGGTCCCCTCGACCGCGAAATACAGGGTGGCGCCGAGTGAGAACAGGTCGGCGGCCGGGGTGGGCGCCGCGCTGCGGGTCCGTTCCGGGGCCATGAAGCGCGGGGTCCCGAGGACCTCCAAGGTGGCGGTCAGGCGGGCCTCTCCGGAGCTCGGCTCCAGCGCGATGCCGTAGTCCGTCAGCAGCACCTGGCCGCCGCCCTCCGTAGGGTAGGAAGGCCCCGGGCCGGGGTGGGTCAACAGGATGTTGGCCGGTTTGACATCCCGGTGAAGGACGCCGAGCCGGTGGCCCTCCAGCAGGGCGTCGAGCACCGCCAGCCCGATCCGGGCGACGTCGGCGGGCGCCAGCGGCCCCTGCTCGCGCACCACCGCCTCCAGGTCCATGGCGCCCGGGACGAAGTCCATGACGATCCACGGCAGGCCATCGTCCTCCACGATGTCGTGCACGGTGACGACATGTGGGTGATTGCGTAGCCGGGCGGCGTGCCGCGCTTCGCCGCGGGCCCTCGCGATACGGGTGCCCACCTCGCGTTCTGGGACGTCCGGCGGCAGGATGATCTCCTTGAGCGCGACCTCGCACGCCAGCTCCTGGTCGTAGGCCAGCCACACCCGTCCCATGCCGCCGGCGCCGAGCCGGCGCAGGAGCCGGTAGCGCCCGGTGATCACGCGCCCGGCGGCCTCGTTCGCTCCTGTCACGGCGCTTCCTCTTCCAGGACGGGCCAGCAGGGGGTCCCCGGCGAGCGCTGCAAGGCCTCTCTCCACGTATCGCATACCGCCCGAAGAGCGGCAAGTCGCCCTGATGCGACTGCCAGGCCATCCAAGGGGCGACACGGCGCCGGCTGGGCGCCGGTGCTCGTGCGGTGCGATAGCGCGGCGGTATGCGGGCGCCGGCGCCGCCCGCTCCAGCTCGCCGAGCCAGTCACGAATGAGTTCGAGACTCCACGGCGCCCAGAAGCAGAGAACGCGCGGGTCAACCCAGACCAGAGGGTGAGCTACTGAACGCTCCTGAAATCTGCTCTCGAGGCGTTCCATCGGCCGGATATGGACAACGAGCCGAATTATCGATGGCTGTCAAGTCACGAGAGGCAGTGTCGTGACGCGCATCGTCGGTGCCGGGCTTACTTGTTCCACGGGCTCACGCAGAGCATATGGCCCGCTGCCCACCCGGAACACCTCCGGCGGCATAGGCCAACAGACATATTGAATGAAGGAGAATTCCCATGACTCGCATTTCTCGGACTCAGCGCATCGCCATGTTTGTCACCTCGAGCGCCCTTGCCGCAGGAGGCGTACTGCTGCCCACCAGTGCATTCGCAGCGACGCCGCACACCGGCACCGTGACCATGGCGACAGCCAGTCACGGCAACAGCCACCACGGCGACAAGCACGACAACTGGTCGGGCAACGGTCACGACAACTGGTCGGGCAAGGGTCAGGACAACTGGTCGGGCAAGGGTAAGGACAAGGGCAAGGGCAAGGGAGGTGGCTGCGGCAAGCACTCCACTCCGACTCCCACCCCCACTCCGACTCCCACCCCCACCCCCACTCCGACTCCGACTCCCACCCCCACCCCCACTCCGACTCCGACTCCCACCCCCACCCCCACTCCGACTCCGACTCCGACTCCCACCCCCACCCCCACCCCCGGCCCCACGGGTCCAATCGTCAAGTGACCAGCGGCCGTCCGCTATGACGGTGCGGGTAGCGAAGGGGCGGGCATCCAGATGGATGCCCGCCCTCAACGGTTGAGTGGCGCCGACGGTGTACCTGTCGTCAAGAAGATCACCAACGACCAGGAGGAGCTGCTGGCCTTCTACAACTTCCTGGTCGAGCATGGGATCCACCGGCAGACCACGAACCCCATCGAGTCCACCTTCGCCACCGTCCGGCTGCGGACCAAGGTCACCCGAGGGGCTGGCTCCCGCACCACTGCCCTGGCCATGGCCTTCAAGCTCGTCGAGTCCGCCCAGCCGCGGTGGCGGGCGGTGAGCGCACCCCACCTCGTGGCTCTCGTCCGCGCCGGAGCCCGCGTCGAACGCGGCCTGCGGTCGAACGCCCCCAACCCGTGCTGCGTGAACAGCCGCCCTCACCGGCCTGCAGCGATATCCGATGCTGGCCCCTGCCTTCGCTGGTGAAGATCGCGGCATGCATGTCTTCCTGGAAACCGAACGGCTCGTGCTGCGCCCCGTTTACCGACGTCGACGCCGAACCTTCTCTTTGCACTGGACAACGGCCCCGAGGCCATGCGCTTCATCAACGGTGGCAAGCTGGCCAGTCGCGAGACGATCCAGACGCAGTCCCTGCCGCGGCTCCTCCACGGCTATCCGTGCGGGTGCGTGTGAGGCGGACTGGTTCCGCGAGGTTGTGCCAGGTCCGCTGACGGAGTTGGACGGGGCTGAGGCCGTGCAGCGTTGATAGGGAGCGTTCGATGTCAACTACGTTTCCTGGGCGGCGCGTTGGCCCGCAGGAGCGGTCATCGAAGGGGTGGTTGGTCTTCGGGAGGGCCCGGCCGAGAGGGATACGGCGCAGGAGGCTGGTGCGGCGGGCCTTGGCGGCCAACCGACGGAATGCGGCTCCCGAGGTGACGGAATGCCCGGAACGGGGTCAGCGGGCCCAGCGGCCGCCGCGTGTCCGTCGGTGCTCGCCCCGTGCCGCGTTCCCAGACTGGGAACGCGAGACCTGCTCGGGGATCTTGGGGCGCTCCTGGAAAGTGAACTCGGTGGCCAGCTGAGCCTGAGCACGGTAGTTGTCGTGTTTTCAGGACACCTGTCATGCGGGCTCTGACCTGCGCAAACGGGTGCGGCTTTTCGAGATGGGTGACACCTGATCTTGGCGGTTGACACCACCCTGAGAAACGCCGAAGACGTCCCGGGATTCTGCTGTGCCCGTTCCCGCGGCCCGCACAGCGCTAGCGTTGGGTCCCATGATCGTATGGCTCAACGGCACCCACGGTGCGGGCAAGACGACGACCAGTGCACTCGTGCAGCAGTTGATCCCGGATTCACGGGTGTTCGACGCCGAGAAAGTCGGCGAGACACTCATGGACATCACGCCAGGACTGCCCGCGACGGACAACTTCCAGCACTGGCCGCCGTGGCGGCCGCTCGTAGTCGAGACCGCCCGCCGCGTACTCGACTACACCGGCGGCACCCTGGTGATGCCCATGACCGTCCTGGTCGAGCAGTACTGGCGCGAGATCAGCACGGGCCTCGCCCAGCATGCCATTCCGGTCCGGCACTTCGTCCTCCATGCCGACCAGGACACCCTCCGCGGGCGCATCGCCGACGACACTGTTCTTGGCCCCAACTCCCCGTTCCGTCTCCAATACCTTGAGCCCTACGCCGAGGCCGCCCGCACCTGGCTGCACGCCGAGGCCGAGGTCGTCGACACCACGCACCTCACGCCCACCCAGGCCGCCCTGCAGATCGCAGAGGCCGTCAAGAGTTGAGGTCCGCCCGCCACGCGAAAACAGGCGCAAGTGGCAACAGAGAACGACCTTCCGGTGTCGAGTAGTGCGAACAGGCTCAATCAGGGGCCCCGATCAGCCCAGCGCCCCGGTGTCATCTACCCCGGAAAGTCGCAACGGGCTGTTCCTGGCGTTGCGCGCCACCGCCTGGAGGGGGTGGAATCTCAAGACGAGCGGGTCGCGACCGGATCGCTGCAGGACACCATCCTGCCTCCCACGAACGGCAGCAGCCGGTCGGCTTCCTGTTCCAGGGCCGCCCGATCGGTTGCGCAGAGCGGTCGGAACGGGGTGAGCCGCAGCGTCCCGGCGTCGAGGGACCAGGTTCCGTGCACCCGGCCGTCCGTCAGGAAGGTGGGCCGTACCCGGGCCTGGCCGGGCATCACCCGCTTTCGGTCCTCGTCGCTGATGACGCGGGTTCGGTCGGCGTGGCCGAGCAGGGCGTTGTCGAAGGCGGGCAGCAGCCGCACCGGGGCGGGGGTCTCGGGGTCGGGCAGCTCAGCGTCGGCCAGATCGATCAGTTCCCTGCCGTCGGGGCCGCAGTAGCGGCGCAGTTCGGCGCGCATCTCCGCGACGACCTCGCCCAGGCGGGTCAGCCCGCACCAGGCCTGAACATCCTTCACTCCCGCCGGGCCGAAAGCCGCCAGATAGCGGCGGATCAGCTCCTTGGCCGAAGCCTTGGCGGCAGGCGCCGTCGCTGCCGTCGCCATCGGCTGTCCCAGCCAGACCTCGGCGGGCGTGACCGAGACCGCCGACCGGTTGCCCCACGAGCCCCATGCGCCGGTGGCCGCGCCATGTACGAGGGGAGTGCGCAGCTCAACCTCCCCGGCCAGAATGCGTCCGTCGCGTCCCGGATGGCGTTCGGCCAGCCGCCAGGCCAGCTCGTTGCGCGACAGCGTCCCTCCCGCGAGCAGGTCGAGTCCCTCGGCCACCAAGGACGCCGTGTCCAGGCCCGTGTTGTTCCGGGTGAAGTGGGGCGAGCCGGCCGTGCGGTCGAGCACGGGCTGCAGCAACGGCCGCAACCGACGGAAGTCGTCGGCCGCGGCGAGGTGCTGGGTACTGCGGAGCAGACCGGAGCGGACCACCTGCCGGTCCTGCAGCAGTGCGGTGAGCTCGGACTGCGCGAAGGTGTGGATCCTGCTCCACAGCCCGACATAGGCCCAGTTGGGCTCCTGTGCCTGCAGCGCAACCAGTCGCCCGATCACCTCCAGCGGGGTGCGATCGGTGCGGGTCAGCAGGAACTGGCGTTCCATCAACGCCCGGTTCAGGGCCCGGAGGGAGAGTGTGGTCACGACAGCCGCACCGAGACATTGCCCCGGTAGCAACCCCGCAGCAGGGAGAGGAACGCCTGCGGCACATCCTCGATCCCGCCCTCGACCACTGTCTGCGGGTAGACGAAGCGGCCCTCGCCCAGCCAGCTGCTGAAGTGCTCGCGCCAGGCGGCGATCTGATCGGGCGTGTGGTAGCAGGAGAACGGCAGCAGCTCGACGCCCTTGGCCTCGGCCGCCGCGCGGTCGGGCCGCGGAAAGCGCTGCGCCGCGTCGCCGAGCTGGCTGGACAGTGAGCCGCAGAGAGCGAAGCGTGCTCCGGGCCGGGCCGCCTGGAGCGCGCCTTGGTACTGCTCGCCGCCCACGACGTCGAAGAAGACCGAGATGCCCTCGGGCGCGAGTTCCCCCAGCCGGTCGGCCAGGGAGCCGTCGTGGTAGTCGAAGGCGGCGTCGTAGCCGAGCTCGTTCACCAAGTAGTCGGCCTTCGCCGGGCTGCCGGCGCTGCCGATCACCCGCGCCGCGCCAAGGCACTTGGCGATCTGCCCGGCCAGCGAGCCGACCCCGCCCGCCGCGCCGGAGACGAAGACCACGTCGCCTTCGCCTACGGCCGCTACCTCGGCCATCCCGTAGTAGGCGGTCGGGCCCTGGCCGAGGTAGTAACCGGGGTCGGCGAAGAGCTCGCGGTCGAGCTTGAGGTACGAGCCGGCCGGGCCGGCCGAGTACTCGCTCCAGCCGGTCATCGACTGGACCAGGTCGCCGACCTCGAGTTCGGGGCTGTCGGATCGGACCACGGTGCCGATGGCGGCCACCCCTACCCGCTGCCCCGGCTGCCAGGCGGGGACCGGGATAGTGCAGTCGGCCCGCATCAGCTCCAGGTAGGTCGCGGCGAGCCCGATCTGGTCGGTGCGTACCAGGACCTCGCCGTCCACCTCGGTCTTGGCGACGGTGAAATGGTCGAGCATGGGGGTGCCGGTGATCTGGGCAGTCAGCTGGATCTCACGGGTGATCATTTCTCTGTCCCTGCCTCGGGTGTGTCCGGTGTTCCCGTCGAGATCGACTCTAGGGAGGCTTCCGGCCACTTTCTGACCGGAAGCCGAGGCAGGATGTCGCCATGGCGAACACCAGCTCACGGACCCTCAGACTGCTCTCGCTGCTGCAGACCCACCGGCACTGGTCCGGCCTGGAACTGGCCGACCGGCTCGGGGTCTCCGAGCGGACGCTGCGCCGCGATGTCGAGCGGCTACGCGAGCTCGGCTACCCGGTCGGCGCGGCACGGGGCACCGACGGCGGCTACCAGCTCGCGCCCGGCGCCGTCCTGCCGCCGCTGCTGCTGGACGACGAGGAGGCGGTGGCCCTCGCGGTGGGCGTCGGCGACGCGGCGCAGAGCGGGATCGCGGGGATGGAGGAGGCATCGCTTCGCGCACTCACCAAGGTGGTGCGGGTCCTGCCGCCCCGGCTGCGGGCCAGGGTGGACGCCTTGCGGGCGATGACCCTCTCCGCTGTCGTGTCCGGGCCGGTCGTCGCGGCGGGGGTGCTCACCGCGGTCGCCCAGGCTTGCCGGGACGAGGAGCGGCTGCGGTTCGGCTACACGGCCAGGGGCTCCGCACCCACTGAGCGCGAGGTCGAGCCGCACCGCGTCGTCGCACTCGGAGGACGCTGGTACCTGGTGGCCTACGACCTGGGTCGGCACGACTGGCGCAGTTTCCGCCTCGACCGGCTGACCGAGCCGACGGCGACCGGCACGCGCTTTCGGCCGCGCCTGCTCCCGACCGAGGACGCCGTGGCCTTCGTCCAGGCAGCGAGCGGGGCCCCGGCTCCGCACACGGTCGAGGTCCTTGTGCATGCGCCCTCCGCGCGGGTGCGACAGGTGGTAGGCCGCTGGGGCACGATCGAACCGCTCGACCAGGACAGCTGCCGGCTCACCATGACCTCGACCTCCCTCGATTGGCCGACCCAGGCACTGGGCAACGTGGGCGCCGAGTTCGAGGTCCTGGGGCCGCCGGAGTTCGCCGCGCACGTCCAGGAGTGGGGCACCCGCTTCATCCGGGCCACCCGCGCACCTGCATGACCTTCCTTGCCGTGGCACCGCCCCGGCGACCCGCCGCGGAGGGCAAGGCCACTCGTTCAGGCGGCGACAGAATGGGCAGCAGTTCACATTCCACCCTCTTACGGGCCCTCGGGCAGGTCGACCGAGGGCTGTTCTTCGTGGAGGGCGGCGAGTGCGGCGGCGAGTTTGCCGCGGCTGGTGATGCCCAGGCGTGGATAGATCCGGTACAGGTGGGCTCCGACGGTGCGGTGGGAGATGAACAGGCGCTGGCCGATCTCCCGGTTGCTCAGCCCCTGTGATGCCAGTGCGGCTATCTGCATTTCCTGGGCCGACAGCTGCTCGCCGGTGTTCGCGTGCCGTCGGCCGCTCGACTCGCCGGTGGCGCGCAGTTGCTCGCTGGCCATCTCGGCCCAGGGCTGCGCGCCGATCCGGTCGAACTCGTCGCGGGCCAGTCGCAGCGGGGTGCGGGCGTCCACGTTGCGGCGCTGCCGGCGCAGCCAGCGGCCGTGGTGCAGGTGCAGCCGGGCACGCGCCAGCGTCCAGCCGGCCGGCAGCGTGGTGAGGGCCGCGGCATAGCGCTCCTCCGCTGCGCCGTCCGAAGCGAGCACCGCGCCGGTATAGGAGTGCGCGACCACCATCATCTCCGTGGGCAGCTGTGCGGCCAGCTCCGGAAGGTCGGCCAGCAGTTCCCGGGCCTGGTCCGCGGTTCCGGCGGCCACCGCGGCGTCCGCCAGGTCCGGCGCGAGCAGCCAACGACGCATCGAGTGGTGGTGCGGGTCGCCCTTGTCGAACGCACGTGCGAGGATGTCGTAGGCTTCCGTCGGATGGCCGTCGAAAAGCGCGAGGAGGCCGTCGGTCTGCTGCACTGTCACGCCGGCGAACGGTAGACCGGCGAACTGGCTGTGGGCGCGCAGTTCGCGGACCGTCCGCGCCGCTTCCTCGGTCTCTCCGCGCAGCGCCGCTGTCAGGCCGGCCGTTGCTTGCAGAGATAGCCAGGCCATCCTTTCCCCGGTCTCCTCCGCCAGGGCGATACCCTCGCAGGACTCCTTGCGAGCAAGGTTGAGCTGACCGAGGTACGGCCGCGGCCAGCCGCCGGCCAGAGTGCGGGCGAGCATCCCGAGCCTGCCCTGCGACCGCCACGCCTCAGCTGCCAGTACCAAGTACCGGATGGCGCGGTGGAGATCGCCGACGGCTATCGCAACGCCACCGAGGAAATAGAAGGTCCGGCCCTCCTGGCGATCCGGGCTGAAGGTGTCGAATCGTGCGATCACGTCGGCGCCGTTCCGGTACGGCTGGGCGAACGCCCGCACCGCAAGTACGTGGGGAGCGTCCGGATCGGGGTTCCACCGGTCCAGTTCGGCTACGGTCTGAGCGCGCACCTTTGCGTCGGCGTCCTGGACGAAGCATCGTGCGGCGGCACGCCACAGCAGGTTCTCGGCGACTTCCCTGGCTCCTGCGTCGAAGGCTTCGGCCGCCGCGGTGACCATGTCCTGGATCCGTCGGTGCGGCTTGTGTGGTTCCAGTGCGGCTTTGTCGGACACGATCAGGAGGCGGGCCCGTTCCACCGGACCGAGCGCGCTCATGTCGGCGCTTTCCAGCAGCGTCTGGGCGTTGATGCGGTCGTTGATCTCACCGGCCAGCTCGGCGGCCCGGACCAGGATGCTGGCCCGGCGCCGGGTGTCGAGGACGAGCTTGGCCGCCTGGCGCAGGGCCGGGACGGCCGCCGCGAGCTTGCCCTGGGCCTGCGCCGCGTCGGCGAATCGTTCCAGCTGGGCGGCGAGTTCCTCGTCCGGGCCGATCGCGGCGGCGGCCTGGTGGGCGAGCCGACGCTCGGGGATGTGCTCCATCACGGCTGCCAGGGCATGGTGGGTAGCCAGCCGATCGGTGAGTGCGGCGCGGGTGTAGATCGCCGAGCGCATCAGCGGATGCCGGAACTCCGGGGTATAGCCGACCAGGTTGACCAGGCCCGCGTCGACCGCCTCCTGCAGTGCGTCCACGGACACCGCCGAGCCGCACAGGCGGCCCGAAACCTCCAGCAGTTGGTTCAGCGGTGCGGTCGGCTCGGCGGCCAGGGCCAGCAGGAATGTGCGGCACTCCCGGCTCGCCGAGTCGGTACGCGCGGCGAACGTGTCCTCGAGCCGCTGGGTCAGCGGCAGGCCGTCCACATGCGCGGACACGCCCTGTACCGCCTTGGGCAGCTCGACCAGGGCCAGCGCGTTACCCTCGGCCCGCTCCAGGATGAGCGCCCGCACTGGTGCCGGCAGCTCGGGCGTGCCCGCAGCGAGCAGCTCGGCGGCGGCCGTTTCGCCGAGCGGTTCCAGGCGGAGGTTGGGGTACATGTACGAGTCGGCGGACTGGCTCCGGGCGGCGGCGATGTGCGCTATGGCGAGGTCGCCGGTGCGCCGGGCCACGAACCTGAGCACGTCCCGGCTGGACGAATCGATCCACTGCAGGTCGTCGACGAGCAGCAGGAGCGGCTGCCGGGCGGCCGCGTCGGCCAGCAGTTCGAGTACGGCCATTCCGGCCCGGTATATGTGAGGCTCGGTCTCCACGGTGCCGAACGCGCCGTTCAGCGCCACCTGGTGAGGGCCCGTTAGATTCTCGATGCCACGGGTGACCGGTTGCAGCAGCAATTGCAATGCGGCGAACGGCAGCCACTGCTCGGTCTCCACCCCGGAGGTGCGCAGCACTCTGAAGCCGCTGTCGGCCGCCTCGGCGGCGACCGTGTGCAGCAGAGCCGACTTGCCGACGCCCGCGGAGCCATGGAGCAGCAGCGCGCCGCCGCGCCGGGCTGCAGCCTCCGTCAGCAGTCCGCGCAGGGTGCGCAGTTCCTCGTCCCGGCCTATCAACGCGTGCGTGCGGGTGGCGGCCTCCGCGGGGCTTCCCAACCATGTTGTCGCTGGTCCGCCCGGCATCGCGACCGCAGGCGTGTGGTCCCTGGCATGTGGCGAGGAGACGGTCCCCGCTGCCGTCCGGCGGTGCCCGTCGACGCCGCTCCCGCCACCATTGGCCGGCGTGGTGGCGGAGCCCTCGGGCATGGGTGGACGCCCGGTCGCCGGCGCGGCAGGTATCGAGGAGGGCATACGGTTTTCCCTACGGTGGCGATTGTTTCAGGCCGCACCATAACTGTTTTTTGGCATGCGGCCTTCCTCCGGACGCCTGACATCAGGGCGTTCGCTCACGCGAACGCGTGCGGACCTGTTCTGGGACCAGGCGGCCTCCAACGGCACATGTCACATTTTCGGTGCGAGCCTGGTCGTAAGAGTGAAAGCAGGCAAAATCCTGTCGGCCCAAGGGGGTAGTGATGACGAAGCCCGTTCTCGAGTCTGCGGCTCAGGAGCTCGCGGCGGCGACGGCCAACCCGCCGTTCCTGTACGAACTCGGTCCGCAGGGCGCCCGGAAGGCTCTGGACGATCTGCAGGCGGGGCCGGTGGCGAAGCCGGACGTGGCGGAGAAGTGGATCACGGTGCCCGCCGGGGTGGGTGATGTGCGGGTCCGTATCGTCAAGCCTGTCGGTGGCCGGAGCGTGTTGCCGGTCGTTCTCTACATGCACGGGGGCGGTTGGGTCCTGGGCAATGCCGGCACCCATGACCGTCTGGTGCGTGAGCTGGCTGTCGGGGCGGATGCCGCCGTGGTGTTCGTGGAGTACGGCCGTTCGCCGGAGGCCAGGTACCCGGTCGCGATCGAGCAGGCGTACGCGACGGCCCGGTGGATCACCGCGAAGGGCGCCGAGGAGGGTCTGGACGCTTCACGTCTGGCAGTGGCCGGCGATTCCGTCGGCGGCAACATGACTGCCGCGCTGGCCATCATGGCCAAGCAGCGTGGCGATGTGACCTTCGTGCACCAGTCGCTGTACTACCCCGTCACGGACGCAGCTCAGGACACCGAGAGCTACCGGAAGTTCGCGGACGGTCCCTTCCTCACGGCGAAGGGCATGGCCTGGTTCTGGGACTGCTACACCACCGACCCCGCCCAGCGGGCGGAGATCACCGCCTCGCCGCTGCGGGCGAGCCTGGAGGAGCTTCAGGGCCTGCCGCCCGCGCTCGTCATCGTCGACGAGAACGACGTGCTGCGGGACGAGGGCGAGGCCTACGCTCGCAAGCTCACCCAGGCCGGTGTTCCCACGACGAGCATCCGCTACAACGGCATCCTGCACGACTTCATGATGCTCAACCCCCTGCGGCCCACACAGGCCACGACCGCCGCGATCGAGCAGGCCGTCCGCACCCTGCGCACCGCCCTCCACGGCAACTGACGAACCGGCCACCTCTCCATGACACGCGGCAGCATCCTGCCGCAACCGCGGCCATGTCCATCTGTCCGGACACGGCTGGAACCTCTGCCTCGAAAACCTCTGCCTCGAAAGGGCCTCTCATGCAGGATCGCAAGCCGACCGTCGTACTCGTCCACGGCGCGTTCGCCGACTCCTCCAGCTGGAACGGCGTCATCAAGAAGCTGAAGGAGGACGGCTACCCGGTGGTGGCCGTGGCGAACCAGCTGCGTTCGCTGAGCAGCGACGCCGCCTACGTCAAAGACGTCCTGGCCGGCATCGACGGGCCGGTCGTTCTCGTCGGACACTCCTACGGCGGAGCGGTGATCAGCAACGCCGCCCACGGCTCCGACAACGTCAAGGCACTGGTGTACGCCGCCGCCTTCCTCCCCGACAAGGGCGAGAACGCCAACGAGCTGGCGAGCAAGTTCGAGGGCAGCACGCTCGGCCAGGCCCTGCGCGCGGTCCCGCTCACCAAGCCCGACGGTTCGCAGGACGTCGACCTTTACATCGACGAGCCCAAGTTCCACCATCAGTTCGCCGCCGATGTCCCTGCGAGCACCGCCGGCCTCATGGCGGTCACCCAGCGGCCCGCGACCGGCACCGCTCTCAACGAAGGTGCTTCCGACCCCGCCTGGAAGACCATCCCGTCCTGGTCCCTGGTGGCCACCGATGACCTGAACATCCCCCGGGAGCTTCAGATCTACATGGCCAAGCGCGCCAACGCCCATGTCGAGGAGGTCAAGGCCTCCCACGCCGTGAGCGTGTCCCAGCCGGACGCCGTCACCCGCATCATCGAGGAAGCGGCGCGGACGGCCTGCTGACCCGTTACAGGCCGAGCGGCGTGCGTCGTATCATCGATCGGACTTCGATGTGAGACCTGAAACTTCTGTGCCGCCTCATATCGTCTAACCCGTGATTCCCAGGGGATGGCTCGACGGCAACCGATGTGTCCCACGGCTGCACCGACGCGGCCAGCGACAAGCAGCATCTGCTTCCGCGACTTTGCCGCTCATGGGCATCAGCTCGATCAACCACGATCGATGATCAGCCCCCGCCACCCGTGCTTATCGGCGCCGAACAGACACGATGAGCAGCACGGGGCGAACCGGTCAGAGTGCTCGCCCGGCACCCTGCCAATCCGGGTCTTCGAAGTGGAGCGGGGTGCACTTCCATGACGGCAGTTCGGCCGTGCGACTTCTCTGTCGCCTCAGACCATAGTCACCAGGGCGATCAGTAACCCGCTCTGACCCGTGGTCGGGAAGCCTGATC
Source organism: Streptomyces sp. NPDC111507 (assembly GCF_055638955.1). NCBI lineage: Bacteria > Bacillati > Actinomycetota > Actinomycetes > Kitasatosporales > Streptomycetaceae > Streptomyces > Streptomyces sp. NPDC111507. The sequence continues at coordinate 63,121 of NZ_JBVKBU010000026.1, forward strand.
GATTCACCGATCCGCGTCGTCTTTCGGCCGCGGCCCCTCCTGTCAAACCCGGGACATCTCTCCAGCTTGCCTCCCACAGTCTGCCTCGCCATGCCTTGCGAGAGCGCGCTACTGCAGCGACTGCCGCTCCAACCATCCGGAAACGGCTGAGATCCAATTTCTGTTCCGAAAGGTCCTTCCATGAACCGTCGTTCTCTGTACCGACGTACCCGCACTCCGCTCGTCGCCCTGGCCACGGCGAGTGTCGGAGCCGCCCTCCTCGTCACCACGGTCGGTCCGGCGAGTGCGTCAACCTCGCCCGCCTCAGACACCCCGTCCACCCAGTCCGCCACTGCGAGCAAGCCGACTGTGGTACTCGTGCACGGCGCCTGGGCCGATGCATCGAGCTGGGACGGTGTCATCACCCGCCTGGAGAACCGGGGCTACCACGTCGTCGCCCCGCCGAACCCGCTGCGCGGTGTGAGCAACGATGCCGCGTACCTGGCCGACTACCTCAAGACGATCAAGGGCCCGATCGTACTGGCCGGCCACTCGTACGGCGGCATGGTCATCACGAACGCCGCCCTCGGCAACTCCAATGTCAAGGCACTCGTGTACATCGACGCCTTCATCCCCCAGAAGGGGCAGTCCGCAGGGCAGATCGCCACTTCCAAGCCCGGTTCAGTGACAGAGCAGGATCCGGCGACGGTGTTCAATTTCGTCCCCTTCCCCGGCGCGCCGGCCGGGGACGCGGACCTCTACCTGAAGCCGGAGGTCGTAAGTTCCTCTTTCGCGCAGGACCTGTCCACCGAACAGCAGAACCAGGTCATGGCGACCCAGCGTCCGCTGGAAGCTTCCGCGGTCACCGAGGAATCGGGCGACCCGGCGTGGCAGACGATCCCTTCATGGGCTCTGATCGGACGTCAGGACAAGGTCATTCCGGCGGCCGCGCAGGAGGCGGGCGCGAAGGCCGCGCACTCGAATGTGGAGGAGATCAACTCCTCGCACGTCTCCCTGGTCTCGCATCCCGGCGCCGTGGCCGACATCATCAACTCCGCGGCCTGCGCCACCCGCTGATCTGCACGACTGCCCGGTCCTGGCGGCTATAGCGACCAGGACCGGGCAGCGTCACAAGACCCCAAAGTGGCGCGGCCGGCTCAGCGCCCGGCCGCGCCACTTTGGCCGGACCGCGATGGTCTCCACCCTCGCCCGGCACCTGCCGGGCGGGGCGACCGATACCGCCAGGTCACCCCCGGCACCCTGCTCGCCTGACACCGGTGACTGCCGCGCCTGGAAATAGACACAGAAACGCGCAGACACAGGACGACCACACAGCGCCCTGGCTGGGCCGGCTACACGAGACTGGTGGGTTGCGCCGACTGCGTAGCGTCCGGGCCGCGGCCCCTTGCCGAAGGCTCGACGTTTCCCGGTTGGCGGGTGGTCGCCGCGGTCCCGGGGCGGGAACTGGTTCTCCAGGGGCGTCATCGTTTCTCGTCCTACGCACTGATCTTCCACTCAGAGTTCCGCCACTGCCTCCCGCAGGTACGTCTCCAGCCGCCTGATCGATGCGGTCACGCCTCTCGTATCGAGCCGGCAGGTGTAGAGACGACGGACGACTGTGCTCTGCTCGTACCTCGGCATCCCCGAGGTCGGCATCGGCCTGGGCATCGCCCTGGCCCTGGTCTTCCGGCTCACCGCCGTACACTACGGCTGGAACCTGCCCAGCGGCCTGGACTGGCAGTCCCACTCCAAACTGGCCTCGCTGATGCGGCGCCGCTCCCGTCCCACCACCCGCCGCGGGGGGAAGTCCCACTCGGGCAAGGAGGAACCATGAGCGAGCGCGCCCACGCTGTGCTGGCCGGCCTCGACGGCATCCGCTCCGACCTCGAGGACCTCTACAGGGACCTGCACAGACACCCTGAACTCGGCCTGCAGGAACACCGCACGGCCAAGAAGGCGTCCGATGCCTTGCGGAACTTCGGCTACGAGGTCACCGACGGCATCGGCGGAACCGGGGTGATCGCCATTCTGGCCAACGGACAGGGCCCGACCGTCATGGCCCGCGCCGACATGGACGCCCTCCCGGTACGCGAGCAGACCGGTCTGCCCTACGCCTCCACCATCACCGTGACCGGCGACGACGGCACCGAGCAGCCTGTGATGCACGCCTGCGGGCACGATGTGCACGTGACCTGTCTGATCGGCTGCGCACGGCTGATGGCCCAGGCCAAGGACGCCTGGCGAGGCACCTTCGTGGCGCTCTTCCAGCCCTCGGAGGAGAATGGCGACGGCGCCCACGCCATGATCAACGACGGTCTGACGTCGAAGGCGCCCCGACCCAACGTGGTACTCGCCCAGCACGTCCTGCCCTATCCGGCCGGCTACGTCGGCACCCGTCCCGGGTCATTCCTGTCGGCCGCGGACAGCCTGCGCATCACCGTCCACGGACGAGGGGCGCACGGCTCCATGCCCCAAGCCGCAGTGGACCCTGTGGTGATGGCCGCGATGATCGTCGTCCGCCTGCAGACCATCGTCTCCCGGGAGCTCGCTGCCACCACCCCCGCGGTGGTCACCGTGGGCAGCATCCACGCCGGGACCGGTCCCAACGTCATCCCCGACAGCGCCGTCATCCAGCTCAACGTGCGCACCTACGACGACGCCTCGCGCCGCCAGGTTCTGGACGCTATCGAACGGATCGTCAAAGCCGAGTGCGAGGCGTCCCGCTCGCCCAAGGCGCCCGAGATCGAGCGGACCGCCTCCTTCCCGCCCACCGTGAACGACAAGGCGCCGACCCGGCGCGTCGCCGAGGCGTTCGCTGCCCACTTCGGCGATGACGCACACACCATCGACCTGCAGACCGCCAGCGAGGACATGAGCGAGATCCCCAAAGCGTTCGGCGCGCCGTTCACCTACTGGGGCATCGGAGGCATCGACCCCGATTTGTACGCCGAGGCCGCCAAGAACGGCACCATCGCCCGGGACATCCCGGTCAACCACAGCCCCACCTTCGCCCCCGTCACCCAGCCGACCCTGGACACCGGCGTCAGCACCCTGACCGTCGCAGCCCTTGCCTGGCTCGGCGCGTGACGCAGGCTCCGCACCTTCCTGGCAGTGCTCCGGAAGGAGGCACCGACCTTCAGGGCCCCGTCGGCGAACCGACGGAATGCGGCTCGCGGGGTGACGGAATGCCGGAGTGGGGTCAGCGGGCCGGCCGGCCGCCGCGGTTTCGCCGGCGCTCACGCTGCGATGGGTTCCCGGTCTGGGAACGCTGGATCTGCTCAGGGATCTCGGGTCGTTCCTGGAAGGTGAACTCGCTGGCGAGCGCGAGAGCTCGGCGGGCCTCCTCGGCGGTGGTGGAGGGCTGATTGCATTTCCGGGCGTGGCCATGGACGGCGCGGACGAAGACCTCGACCCGGCCGGCGAACCGGGCGCGCCTGGCCGGGTCGTCGCGGTCGTCGATGGTCTCGGCGATCTCGCCGGGCCAGTACGTCGTTCAGGTGTCCAGGACGATGCCGTCGCGGTGTTCCAAGAGCAGCTGGCCGATCTGGCGGGCGACGGGGAAGCGTGCTCCGCCTGCGGCACCCTGCAGGGCAGGATGCCGTTGAACGTGCGCACCTGGACGTACCGCTGCGGCATGACCCACGACCGGGACGTGAACGCGGCGAACAACCTTCTGGCCGCCGGGCCGGCGGTGACAGTCTGTGGAGTTGGTGTAAGACCTCAACGGAGTACTCCGGACAGGCAGTCGGCAACGAAGCAGAAACCCTCACGGCGCGAGCCGTAGGAATCCCCCTCCTTCAGGAGGGGGAGAAGTCAAAGGCGCACGATGATGAGGGCGGTGTCGTCGGTGACGCCGTCGGGCGGGATCAGGTCGGCCAGCAGGGCGTCGGCGAGGGTTTCGGGGTCGGCTCTCTGGTGGCGCGCTAGGGACCCGGCGAGCCGGGCGAGGCCGGCGTCGATGTCTTCGTGTCGGCGTTCGATCAGGCCGTCGGTGTACAGCACGAGGAATGCGCCCTCGGTGAAGGGCATGGTGGCCTGCAGCCAGGGAGCGTGTTCAGGGCGGGCGCCGAGTGGAGGGTCGGTGGCCTGGTCCAGGAACTCGACCGTGCCGTCGCTCTGCAGAAGGGCCGGCGGTAGGTGGCCGGCACTGCTGTAGGTGATGTCGTGGGTGTTCCAGTCGACGAACGCGTTGGCCACGGTGGTGTTCTCGGCACCTGCGACGGACCGGGCGTACAACTCGAGGACTTCCAGAGCCCGGGCGGGACCCTCGGCGACGCGGGAGACAGCGCTGAGCGCGCTGCGCAGTTGCCCCATGACGCCGGCCGCGGACAGCCCGTGACCGACCACGTCGCCCACGGCGACCCCGAGGCGGTCGCCGGGCAGATCGACCAGGTCGTACCAGTCACCGCCCACGTCCAGCGCGCCGATGGCGGGCCGGTAGCGTACGGCCACGGGATGGCGCCCGACCGGGCGAGGAGTGGGCAGCATCGCCTCTTGCAGGCTCAACGCGACTACACGGGCGCGGATGAGTTCGGTGACCTCTTCCACCCGGTGCAGCAACAGTGCCACCCGTCCGTCCGCACCGAGGACGGGAATGGTGGTCATACTCCAGTAGCTCGCGTCTCCTGCCCCGGGCCGGCCGGGGTCCCCCGGCTCGAACCGCTGCAGCTCCATGGTCTCGGGCTCACCGGTTTCCGCGACCCGGCATAGTGACGCCTGGACGTTGCGCGCCACAGGTGCGTCGGGGTGGTTCGGTCTGTCAGCGAAATCGTCGGGCATGTAGCGGCCGACTACTTGCTCACGGTTGCGGCCGAGCACGCGCAGCCATTCCTTGTTGACGTCCGCATAGACCAGCTGCGGGGTCAGGAGCGCCACCGCTCCGGGAAGGGCCTGGAACACTGCCGTGTAGTCGATCTCAGGTTCCGTCATCTGATTTCTCCGTGGATACTCCGCCCTTCAGGGCGGAGAGGAATCGGACTCCTGCGGAGCAGGACAACGGGCTGCGATGCGCCGCCAGGGCGGATCGCGTGGCTCTGACCCGCAGACTTGAGTTCAAACAGTTGTCTCGTTAGCTTCTGAGCGTGACGGCTTCCCCTGTGAAGCGGGCGTTCAAGTACCGCTTCTATCCGAGTGATGGGCAGGCAGCCGAGCTGTCGCGCACGTTCGGGTGTGTGCGGAAGGTCTACAACATGGCGCTCGCCGCCCGTACCGAGGCCTGGGCGCGGCAGCAGCGGGTCAACTACAACGCGACGTCGGCGATGCTGACGGCCTGGAAGAAGACCGAGGAGCTGGCCTACCTGGGCGAGGTGTCGTCGGTTCCGCTTCAGCAGACGCTGCGGCACTTGCAGGTGGCGTTCACCAACTTCTTCGGTAAGCGGGCCAAGTACCCGCGCTTCAAGTCGCGGAAGAAGTCCCGGAAGTCCGCCGAGTACACCACCTCGGGATTCCGCTACCGGGACGGGAAGCTGACGCTGGCGAAGATGTCCGAGCCACTGGACATCGTGTGGTCCAGGCCGCTGCCCGAAGGGTCCTCGCCGTCCTCGGTGACCGTGTCCCAGGACGCGGCGGGCCGCTGGTTCGTGTCCCTGCTGTGCGAGGACCCCGCCGTCGGGCCGCTGCCCACCACGGATACGGCGGTCGGCATCGACGTGGGGCTCACCCACCTGCTGACGCTCTCGACCGGGGAGAAGATCTCCAATCCCCGGCACGAGCGCCGTGACCGTGCCGCCCTGGCCAGGGAGCAGCGTCGTCTTGCGAAGAAGGAGAAGGGCTCGGCGAACCGGGCCAAGGCCCGGCTGAAGGCCGCGAAGATCTATGCGCGGATCACTGACCGGCGCCGCGACACGCTGCACAAACTCACCTCGCGGCTCGTGCGTGAGAACCAAACGCTCGTGATCGAGGACCTGACCGTGCGCAACATGGTCAAAAACCGGAGCCTCGCCCGCGCCATCAGTGATGCCGCGTGGTCGGAGTTCCGGAGCATGCTGGAGTACAAAGCCCAGTGGTACGGGCGCGAAGTGATCGCCGTCGATCGCTTCTTCCCCTCCTCCAGGCTGTGCTCGCACTGCGGCACCCTCGCCAAGGGGATGCCGCTGAACATCCGTACCTGGACATGCGGGAGCTGCGGCGCGACCCATGACCGGGACGTGAACGCGGCGAAGAATCTTCTGGCGGCCGGGCTGGCCGTGTCTGTCTGTGGAGCTGGTGTAAGACCTCAACGGAGAACTCCGGGCGGGCAGTCGGCGACGAAGCAGAAAACCCCACGGCGCGAGCCGTAGGAATCCACCCCTTTCAAGGGGTGGAGGATGTCAAGTCTGTCCCGCCTCGACGCGCGCTGATGTCTCTTTGCACGGTAGGCGCCGCGAGCCAGGGCGGCGGTACTCCTCTTGCCGTCGAGCTGGCCAGGTCACACGGGTGGCCCCCGGCGCCTGCAAGCGAGGCGGGGGGGGAGCCGGTTCGTTGGCCTCGGCAGGGCGTTGTCAACCTGTCGGGTGGGCTGCTGGGTGAGGGTGTGTCGGAGCGTGGTGAAGCCAGGTTCCCACCCTCTGCTCAGGGTGCGGTGGGCCGGTTGGTGACGCCGGTGATCTGCTCCCGGACGTGAAGCGGACGGTTGTCTCGGCTCGGTAGTCGGGTGTGGTCATGAGGTGGCGGCGGGGCCGGAAGCGGGGGTGAGATGCCGCTGGACGCGGACAGGAAACGTGGTGCCGCGCCGGCGGAGCGGACGCCCTTCATCGCGTGTTCGTGATGGCGGATGGTCTGGTGGCTGTTGTCGGCCTGGTCGTTCCGTCCCTTGTGGGAGCGGTGCTCGACGGAGGGCATGACCTCGCAGTGGGCGGCGCCGTAGGAGCGGAACTGGTCCGTGACGACCACCCTGGGCACCGCGCGCGTCTTCTTCATCAGGCGGCGGAAGAAGCGCCGGGCCGCGGTCTTGTCCCGGCGGGGCTGGACCAGGATGTCCAGGACGGTGCCGTCCTGGTCGACGGCCCGCCACAGGTACTTGTACTCCCCGTTGATCCTGACGAAGGCCTCGTCCAGGTGCCACTTGTCCCCGGGGCGGGGCCGGCGGCGGCGCAGTCCGTCGCCATCGGCCTGCCCGAACTTCGGACACCATCCGCGCACGGTCTCGCAGGAGAGACGGTCACACCACGCCGGAGCATCAGTTCCTCCACCCCACCGAATGACACCGGGAAGCGGAAGTACAGCCGCGCACAGGGGGAGATCACCTCGACCGGGTACCGGTGCCCCTCGTACGACGGCGACATACTCCCCACGGACACCCCCTTCACCATCAACCCGAAGATCATCCCACCCGGTCAGCCAACGCACCTTCCCCGTCGGCGCCCCGCGCATCGGGCAGGGAAAGGGAACATCCCGCGCAATCACAGTTATTGGTGGGCCGGTTGTAGGTGGCGGGGAGCGGCTGGCCCCCGATCCCAAGATCGCCATCCGCTGCGAAGCCGAGTGCTGAGCGCATCCGGCATCGTCCTGCTGTGTGCACAGCGCGACGCAACTCGTTGAAGAGTGCATGACGTCGTATCCCCTCGAGCCGCCGCTTGGAGGGGTGCGGCTTTTCTCGGTTCCATGGACCGCCGTAGAGTCCAACGGCCTCGAAATGTCGCTGCTCAGATGGGGTTTCGGGTGCAAGCGCCGGCCGCTCGGGCCGCACAGCGGATCCTCAGATCTCCGTCTGCTTCCCGGCCGGCGGCAACCCGTCGTTCACTGGCCCGTCGCCGTGGAACGGCTTGCTTGGAGCGAAGTTATCTAGACAACTTTGCTCGCCCGGGTGTCGCCGCGGTGGTACCTGGGGCGGAGAGGACCCAACACCATGCCACCTCTCTCACAGGACGTCGCGTCCGGGAGCAGTATCACGATCAGTTCCACGGCACCCCCGCAACGCGGCGACAAGCTGACCTTCACATGGGCGACGGACGCTCCCGACGCGAAGAACTGGGTCGGCGTGTACGACGGAGACCGGCTGCCCGGCAGCGGCTCCCTTGTGTGGGCGTACGTCTCCGGCGCCTCCGGGCAGACGACCCTCGACACCTCCGGCCTGAGCGGCGGGCCGTACACCGCGTACCTGCTGGCCAAGGACGGCTACGGCATCCTCGCCCGGACCGAGCCGTTCAGCTTCGCCGGCGCGCCCGCGCCCACCGGCGACTCGATCGAGCTGACGACACCCACCCCGCACGAGGGCGACAAGGTCTCCTTCCACTGGGCGACGGACGCTCCCGACGCCAAGAACTGGGTCGGCGTGTACGACGGAGACCGGCCGCCCGGCAGCGGCTCCTCCCTTGCCTGGGAGTACACCCCCGGGGTCTCCGGCGACATCACCATCGACACCTCCGGCCTGAGCGGCGGGCCGTACAAGGCCTACCTGCTGGCCAAGGACGGCTACGGCATCCTGGCCCGCACCGCCCCGTTCAGCTTCGTCGTCCGCCCCGTGATCCCGCGCCCGTACGCGGTGGTGGACGCCGTCACCACCGCCGCGCAGACCGCCGGCACGGCCTTCTCGGTGCGGCTCGGCGGCTTGTGGATCAGGCCCGAGGGCAATGCCGTCGGCGGCGCGACCTTCGAACGCGTCGCAGGCGACCCGTGGTTGTCGGTGGCCGCCGACGGCACGGTCAGCGGGAAGGTCCCCGCTTTCGCGCCGCGGACGCCCGGCCGGGTAGTGGCCGCCGTCACCGACAGCGTCGTGGGCAGCGACACCGTCACCGTTCAAGTCCCGTTGCGTACATCCCGGGAGCGGCTCCCGCTGAAGGTCGCCACGCTGAACCTCTGGGATGCCGGCACCCACGTCGACGGGTTCCTGGAGAAACAGCTGCGGCTGGTGCTCACCCAGGGCCTGGACGTCGTCGCGCTCCAGGAATGCGGTGACAAGGGGGCCGAGAACCTCGCCGGGGCGCTCGGCTGGCATGTGCACCAGGCCGGTGGCCTCGGCATCGTGAGCCGCTACCCGCTCACCGACGTCGTCGCCCCGATCGCGGCGCTCCCGGCCGCCGCGGCGACGCTGCAACTGCCCGGCGACCGCACGGTGCGTGTGTGGACGGCCCAGCTGGACGATGCCGACTACGGCCCCTACGCGCTGCTGGCGGGACGGACGGCCGCGCAGGTCGAGGCGGCGGAGAAGGGGACGACGCGCTACCGGCAGGTACAGGCACTGGTGGCCGCGATGCGGCCGGAGCTCGCCTTCCGCAACCCCGTCGTGCTGGCGGCCGGCCTCGCCTCGCCGTCCCACCGTGACTGGACGAGCCGGACGGCATCCGCGCACGGGGGAGTCGGCCGGGTCCGCTGGCCGGTCACCGAGGCCCTGGAACAGGCAGGCCTCGTCGACGCCTTCCGCGACGCCCACCCCAGCCCGGTGAAGGAGCCCGGCACCACCTGGTCCCCCGTCAGGCCGCAGCACGAGGGCGGCGGCGCGGAACCCCAGGACCGGGTCGACCAGGTTCAGTACGCGGGGCGGCTGAAGGTGCTGGAGGCACACAGCCTCTTCACCGGCTGGCCGCGGCCGGTGCCGGACACCGCTGCCAACGGCTGGCCCTCCGACCATGCGGCCGCCGTCGTCACCTTCTCCCTGCCTGCCCGCGGCTGACCCCTGACGACCCGAAGGACGTTCCTTTCATGACTGAGATCAGCCGCCGCACCTTCATCGGCACCACCGCAGCCGGCGCCGCCGTAGCGGCCGGACTCCCCGGCACGGCGGAGGCCGCAGGGCGCGACGCCCCGCACGGCAGCATCGCCGACGTCAAGCACGTTGTGATCCTGATGCAGGAGAACCGCAGCTTCGACCACTACTTCGGCACCCTGAACGGCGTACGGGGCTTCGGTGACCGCCAGGCGACCGTCCTCCCGGGCGGCGCCCCGGTGTTCCACCAGCCCGCCAGCAGTCCCAAGGAGGGCTACCTCCTGCCCTTCCGTATGGACACCACGAAATACAACGCGCAGAACGCGGGTGGCCTCCCGCACGACTGGGACTCCGGCCACTCGGCCGTCAACGGCGGCGCCATGAACAAGTGGGTCTCCGCCAAGGGCCAGCGGACCATGGGCTACTTCACCCGGCAGGACATCCCCTACCAGTACGCCCTGGCCGACGCCTTCACCCTCTGCGACGGTTACTTCTGCTCGCTGAATGGCCCCACCGACCCCAACCGCCTCTACCTGTGGACCGGCACCGCGGGCCCTGGCGTCGACGGCACCACCGGCCCGTGGACCGACAACACGCCGGTCACCGGCAACCCGGTGGCCGACTGGACGACGTACGCCGAGCGCCTGGAGGAGGCCGGGATCAGCTGGCGCGTCTACCACAACCCGGACGGCTCGGACGACCGATACGGCGACTACGACGACAACGCCCTGTCGTACTTCAAGCAGTTCCACACGTTCCCCAAGGACGACCCGCGCTACATCAACGCCATGACGAAGTTCGACCTCACGGCGTTCGACCAGCACTGCAAGGACGGCACCCTGCCCACCGTCTCCTGGCTGGTGGCGCCCTACCTGTTCTGCGAGCACCCGGCGGCCAGCCCCGACTACGGCGCCCACTGGGTCAACACCGCACTGCAGTCACTGTTCTCCCATCCCGAGGTGTGGAAGCACACCGTCTTCCTGCTCATGTACGACGAGAACGACGGGTACTTCGACCACGTCATCCCGCCGTTCCCCGAGCCGGGCACCAAGGACGAGTTCGCGAACGGCAAGGCCATCGGCCTGGGCAGCCGGGTGCCGCTGTGGGTCGTGTCGCCGTGGTCGCGCGGCGGCTGGGTCAACTCCCAGGTGTTCGACCACACTTCGGTGGTGCGCTTCCTGGAACGCGTCACCGGTGTGCGGGAGCCCAACATCTCCGACTGGCGGCGCACCGTCTGCGGCGACCTCACCACCTGCTTCGACTTCGCCAGGCCCGACTACAACATCCCCGGGCTGCCGGACACGGTCGCCCTGATGGCGAAGGCCGACGCCAGCAACTCCCTGCCGCCGGTCAAGCTGCCGGACAAGCAGTCCATGCCCGCGCAGGAGGAGGGACGACGGCCGCACCGCCCGCTGCCGTACCGGCCGTGGGCCGACGTGACGGTCGACCGGGCCACCGGCAAGGTCACCTGCACGCTCACCAACGACGGCAGCGTCGGCTACCACTTCACCGTGCTGCCGAACATAGCCCTGCCCTTCACCGGTACGCCGTTCACGGTCTTGCCGCGTTCGTCCCGCACCTACGTGTGGGACGCCACGGCGACCGACGGCCGCTACGACTTCTCCGTGTACGGCGCCGACGGGTTCGTCCGCCGCTTTTCCGGCACCGTCGTCCGTGAGGGCCAGGACGACGTGGCGGTGCCGTCGGTCACGGCGGCGCTGCGGTACTCCGGGCGCCCGGAGAACTCGTCGCTGGAACTGGAACTGCGCAATGCCGGCGGCACCGAGGTGGCTTTCACGGTCATGCCGAACGACTTCGCCGGCAAGGAACAGACCGTGTGGGTCAAAGCCGGGGACCGCACCCGGCTGACGTGGCATACCGACGACGGACGCTACGACGTCACCGTCACCGCGGGTACGGGCACCCGGTTCACCCAGCGTTATGCGGGAACCGTGCAGGCCGGGTGAGGCACGCCGGGTGGGACCGTTCGCAGGCTGCGGCCCGCGACCGGTCCCACGCCGGCGGGCAGGATCTGCTGCAGGCCGGGGACCCGGCCTGCACGACCCATGAGCGGCTCAGGAGACACGCCGCGGTAGGAGCACGGCAGCCCGGAGAGTGAACTGCGCTGCCGCAGGGTCGCGGCGGAACTCCGCGAGGGACCATCGCGGGCCAGTACGCCACCGGCGCCAAGCTGCCTCCCCAGGGGGCGCTCGCCGAGCGTTACGGCGTCTGCCGGGGCACGATTCGGCACGCGCTGGCCGTAAACCTGCACCTGAGTGTCCCCGCCGCACGTATCACCGGGGAGTTGGTGAGAGAGCCGGCTCCTCGGCGGACGGGACAGGCAGGGCCGTCCCGTGGCCCGGCAGCCCTCCGGAGGCGAGTGCTCTGGGCCGACGGCGCGATCGTGTCGAACTTGGGCGGCCGCCCACCGTTAGCACCGAGTCTCTTGCGGTTCCGGATCTGGTCGACCATTTCCGGGATGGTGCAGTGGATCCCGCGTCGGCGCAGGTAAGCACGGTTGGCGCGGGAGCCGTACGCCCTGTCGGCGCGGATCCTGTTCGGCTTGGTGCGGGGGCGCCCGGAGCCGATGCGCGGGACTCGGATGCGCTCCAGCACGGGCCGGAACTGGGGCGAGTCGCCGCGCTGGCCAGCGGTGACGGTCAGCGCCAGCGGCTTCTGGCCCTGCTCGACCGCGAGGTGCAACTTTGTGGTCAGGCCGCCACGGGAGCGTCCGAGTCCGTGGTCGGCAGGCTCGTCCTCGATGCCGCCGGGTTTGTCCCGCTGCAGGTCCCCCTTTTGCGGGCCCCGGCTGCGTGCTGGTGGGCGCGGGCGACTGTGGAGTCCACGCTCACGTCCCAGGTGATCAGGCCCTGCGCGTCTGCCCCGGTCTGAAGTTGGGTGAGGATGCACTTCCAGGTGCCGTTGCGTTGCCAGCGCCGGAACAGGCCGTAGGCCGTCTCCCACTCGCCGTAGCGGGCGGGCACATCGCGCCAAGGGGCACCCGTCCGGGTCCGCCACCGTATGCCGTTGATCAGCTGCCGTTTGGACCAAACCGGCGGCCGTCCCGGCTTCTTACCCACCGGCAATAACGGCTCCACTCTGGCCCACTGCTCGTCCGTCAAATCTCCGCGCCCCACGAGTGGATCATGGCAGATCTTGATCCACTTCTAACTCGGGGCTCAGCAGAGCTCGCCCGCCAGCAGCCCCATCGTGAACATGTCGTACCACTTGCCGTCACGGCGGAAGACCTGACGAAGACGGCCCTCCTCAACGAAGCCGACCTTCTCGTAGACCCTGCGCGCGGCATGGTTCTCGGTAACCACGGTCAGCGTTACCTTGTGGAGGCGCATGTCCTCAAAGCCGTAGCGGCAGATCGTCCGCACCGCATCGGTGGCGAATCCGCGGCCCCAATACGCCTTCTCGCCCAGGTAGATATCGAGTTTCGCGATGCCCTTCTCCGGGTCCGCGTCGTGCAGCATGATCAGGCCGATGAGCTGGCCGTCGGCCAGCGCCTAATGCCAAGGAGCAAGTCGCCATAGGCGTTGCGGGGGCGCTCCTCCAGCCACTTGCGGACGCGCTCCACAGGCTGGGCATACGCGTCGTCCATCCACCGCATGACCTGAGGGTCGTGGTTCCAGCGCCACAGTGCGTCGGCGTCCGCGGGACCCATCGCCCGCAGTTTCACCAGTTCTCCAAGCGCCATGCTCACCGACCCCTTGTGCGTCTCGTGATCATCTTACGAATCACGAAGTGGTACCACGGTCGGGATCGCACGCTCAATCGGTTTCGGCGGTGCCGAAACGGGGTCCAGAGCATGTTTCGGGAGGAAGCGCCGGCTGTCAGGGGACCATCCCACGGTGTGGGCAGCTACCAGTTGCAGTTGGGGGAAGCCGAGGAGGTGGGACTTCTAAAACACGCTAGTGCTGTGACCGTGAAGGTTCACCGGGTCCGGGCGGTCGGGGTGAGCTCCGAGTTGGGATGGCCTGGTCGGTGGTGTAGCAGACTGTCGTGCCCCCGGCTCTGCGACGATTGCTGAGTGAGCAAGCAAGAGTGGGACACATTGACCAAGTCCGAAGAAGCCTTCATGGTCAATTCCTACGAGATCGACATCCTGCCTGGTGTCTGGGGCGACCTCGACGAAGCCGACCAGTCCCGACCGGTCAACGAGCTGGCGGGAATCTTGCTCGCGCTCATCGATCGTGGGTGGATCGAGGTCCGCCGACTCGCGCCGTGGACCTCCCCCTCCGGGGAGAACGGCTTCCAGCCCGGCGAGCTGGTGCCTCGTGATCAGCTTCCGGCGATTCTCGAAGCTGCGGCCAACTGGGAGTATCCCGAGGATGGGAACTGGAATGGCGCGTTGACCCTGGTCGAGACCGAAGCGGGAAAGAAGATTACTCGTCTTTCTCCCGAGGAGATGGCCGAGTAGGCCGTCATCGCGGGAAGCCTCAGGCCGCGGCTAACGGTCGGCCGCCCCAGCGCAGGCCCTTCTCGCTGCGGATGCGGGCTCGTTCGCGGCGTTGGGCGGCCAGGAGGTCGGGGTGGCGGGCGTTGGTATTGCGCCAGCGTGGATGGCGGTGCAGCTCGCGGGTCTGAACGGTGTGGTTGGGGTGGTTCGAGTTGGCCAGGGTGAACTGCCGCAGCGGCCCGAAGCGCGCCTCGATCGGATTGGCCCAGGAGGCGTTCGTCGGGGTGAAGCACAGCTCGACTTTGTTCTTCCACGCCCACCGGCGGATCTTGGCGCCCTTGTGGGCGGAGAGGTTGTCCATGATCACGTAGATCGGGGCGCCGTGGGGGCGGGCGGCACGGATGGACCTGAGCGCGGCCAGGCTGTTGGTGGTGCCCTTGCGGCGACGGTTGACACCCCAGGGGGTGTCGTCGCCGATGGAGTAGCAACCGTGGAAGTAGGTCACGCCTTGGGTGCGGTCGCCGGGACCCGGTCGGGCCAGCCCTGCTCGGCCCAACAGGATCCGCCGGTCGGGCGTATGCCGAGCGGCCCCGAACTCGTCGAACGCGAAAACGCGGTCAGGGAAATGGTCTATGACGTGCTCGATCCGGTCCAGCTTGGCATCGCGGTCAGGATCGGTGGACTCTTTCCAGGTGTTGGTCCGCTGGAAGGTGACGCCGCGTCGGGCGAGCAGGCAGCGCAGGGCCTCGCGACCGATGCGGATCACCCGCCCGTGGACTCTGCGGAGGTATGCGGCGAGCTTGCGGATCGACCAGCGGGTGAAGGGCTGGGCGAGCTTGGCCGGGCGGGTGGTGGCCGTCTGAACGACGAAGTCCTCGTCCTCAGGACTGAGTTGGCGGGGACGGCCTCCCGCCCACTTGGGGTCCAGACAGGCCAGGCCGATCTCGTTGAAGCGGTGAATGACGTCGCGCGCAGTGTCCTCGTCGGCCGCCACCAGCTGGGCGATCACCGGCACGCGGTTCCCGCGATGCCCGGAGGCTACGTACAGAAGAACGAGACCCTGCGTGTGCTACGGAGGCATCATGACGACGCCAATGGAAGCCGACGGAGGCGGAAGGCTCCGACGGCGGTGGTCAACGCTTCTCGCGTCGGCTGCGGATGCTCAGGGCGATAACGGAGACGAGGAACCAGAAGGCGCCGAACGCCGAGTATCCGGCCACGGTGGACAGGTTGCTCGTCGCCGAGGCGGACGTGGCGGCGATGGTGGCACCGGCGAGGACGGACTGTCCGCCGCTGATGGCCATGGGCCACTGGGCGCCGACGGTGCGTCGGCGCCGGACCGCCACGACGAGCTGGATGGCTCCGGAGAGGAGGGCCCAGACGCCGAACACGAGAAGGGCCCTTCCGACGGTGGAGGAGACGGCGACGATCATCCCGGCGGTGGCGGCGAGGCCGAGCCCCATGTTGATGGTCTTGACGCTGTCCGTGGAGCCGGTGCCGGTCAGGCTGCGCTCGATGAGCGTGGCGATGGCGTCCCACAGGGGGTAGACGACGAGCAGCACGGCCGCGATCACTGTGGGCTCGTCCGTCGACACGAGCGAGGCGGAGGTCGTGAAGACAAGTGCCACCCAGATCAGGGAGAAGGCGACTCGGATCAGGTGGAGCGATCGGAGCCCGGAGGACGTCGTCGTGGCCGTGGCCGAAGTGGTCGAAGTTACGGTGGTCTGAGTCATCGGGTGTCCCGTTGTGATCGTGACGGTGTGAGACGGTCGCCTCGATGAGGAGTCTCAGCGGCCTCGGGAGGGGCCGCGTACTTCGAACGAAGTACTTCTGCCATCCACCTTCGACGGAATGGGTTCTGCCGTCTCCGTCGACCGAAGCGGCTCGGTCGTCCACATCGTTCGTCGTCTACATCGTTCGAAGTACACGGCCGCCGCACACGTGAACGAGAATCGGCTCATGGCCAAGGCGCAGAACAGTCAGGACGGGCCGGCCGCACCGCTGTGGGTCCGCCACCCCGAGGTACTGCACCGGGTCGCCTATTCGGTGGCAGGGCTGGTGTTCACCGGGCAGATCGTGGCGGCGACAGTGAGGGGATCGGACTGGCCGACGGCCCTGTCCGTGCTCCTCGCCGGCGGCGGCGTCGCCCTCTCGTGGTGGAAGCCGTGGGCAGGACTGGTCGTGACGAGTGCGGCGTCCTTCGCCGTCACAGCGGTGGGTGACGACCCCCTGTCGGTGTGGATGATGGCGGTGCTCGTGCTGTTCTCGGTCACCCTCAGGGGAAAGCAGCCGCTGGGCGGGACCGGCATCGTGGCGGCGTTCTTCCTGGGGGCGTTCATGACGGTCGGAGGATTCCGTGGCGGTGCGGTCGTGGGAGCCGCCGCCCTCTTCTCGGCCATGGCGGGAGGTGCGACGGGGGCAGCGCTCCGTATCCATCGGGAGCACTGGTGGACCCTGGAGGAACGGGCCGAGATCGCCATCGCCACCCGTGAGATCGAAGCCACCCGACGAGTGACCGAGGAACGTCTCCGTATCGCCCGGGACCTCCACGACGTCATCGGCCACCAGGTCGCGATGCTGAGCGTGCACCTCGGTGCGGCGGAGATCGGGCTGCCCGAGGACGCCGAGTCCTCCCGGCAGGCCCTCGTCTCGGCCAGGTCCAGCGCCCGTACCGTCGTCGTCGAGACGCAACGCATCCTCGCGCTCCTCCGCCTCGGGGACGACGTCTCCGGCGACGAGGCGCTCCGGCCGACCCCGGCGCTGAGCGGCCTGGAAGGACTCATCGCCTCTTTCGAAAGCATCGGCCTCGACGTCCTGCCCTCCATCGACATCCCGGCCGGCTTCGTGGAGCCGAGCGTCGGCGTGACGGTCTACCGGGTCGTTCAGGAAGCGCTCACGAATGCCTACCGGCACGGAGAGGGGACGGCAACGGTGGATGTGCGCGAGCACGACGGCAGGATCCGCGTCACCGTGGAGAACCGCGTCGGTCACTCACCCCACGGCTCCGACCCGGGCAGCGGACTCGGACTCGTGGGGATGCGCGAACGCGTCGAGTCCTCCAGCGGGCGGCTGACGATCGACAGTCACGACGGGCGATTCCGGGTCCACGCGGAGTTCAGCCCGCTGGGAGAGGTCGTCCGATGACACGGATTCTGATCGTCGACGACCAGGACGAGATCAGGGCCGGGATCCGGGCGATGCTTCGGCTCGACCCGAGTCTCGTCGTCGCGGGGGATCTCTCCGACGGACTCCAGGTCGTCCCCTTCCTCCGGGACCACCCCGTCGACCTGGTGCTGATGGACATCCGGATGCCCGGCATCGATGGTGTCGAAGCCACCCGCCGGATCCGCGCAGAGCATCCACCCGAGAAGACGCGGGTGATCGTGCTGACCACTTTCGACCAGGACGACATCGTCCTCGCCGCCCTGCGCGCGGGCGCCAACGGCTTCCTGAGCAAGACCGTGAGCCCTGCTGAACTCGTCGCCGGAATCACCGAGGTCGTGGGCGGTGGCGGTGCGCTGTCGGCCGCCGCGACGGCCGCGCTCATCGGTCACATGACCGACAGCCCGCCCCCGCTGATCGACAAGGAACTGCTGCGACGCTTCAGCGCTCTGACCCCCAGGGAGCGCGACGTGGTCGTTCTGGTCGCAAGCGGTCTCGGCAACGACGAGATCGCGGCCCAGATGTCCGTGTCACCGTTCACCGTGAAGACGCATGCGGTCCGCGCCATGACAAAAGTCGGCGCCCGCGACCGAGCCCAACTGGTCTCCTTCACCTTCCGGGCCGGCCTCTACCCCTGAACCTGCAGAGCAGAACCCCGAAACAGGTGGCCGCCGTGGCGATGCCGAACAGTCCGGTGGGCGAGACGGCATGGGCACATACCTGGAAGACCTCGCCGTCGCGCTGCGCGAGCGGCGTACCTGAGCCTGTACCTGCGGAGAGGGCTTGCGCCACGGCAAGGCAGACGAGCTCGGAGTCGGTCAGCAGCGGCGGCCGCCCCATCCACCGGGTCCCTCCGATCTCGTCGTCGATCTTCACGTACAGCGCAGTCAAGAGGGTATTCAGCATGATCTAGCGCGGAACGCCGGGCGTTCAGGCCCGGGAGGAAGCGCTTCTCAAGATGGGGGTGACCGGCACGGGTGCACGGGTTGGCACTGTTGGCCTCAGCCGGGACGCTTCTGGTTCTCGATGTACTCCTTGATGATCGCCAGTGGTGCGCCGCCGCAGGACGCGGCGAAGTAGGACGGGGACCAGAAGTGGTCACCCCACAGATACTTGCGGATGTGGCCGGGGAACTCCTGGCGGAGCCTGCGGGCTGAGACGCCCTTGAGGGAGCCGACCAGCCGGGAGATGGCGACCTTGGGCGGGTAGTGCACGAGCAGGTGGACGTGATCGCGCTCGCCGTTCCGGTGAACGCGATCTTCTACCAGAACCGGACGGGCTATCAGCGGCGTTATCTGCCCCGTGATCTGCCGGCCTGGTCGCGGTGTTCTACCGGGATTGCCGGAGGATGCCCCGGCCTTCAGGCCGGGGCATCCGGTTTCCCGCGGAGCGGGGCAGGAGAAGCCGGATCGCCGCCGGGTGATCCGGCGTACGCCCGGGGAGCGGCGAGGGCGACCTCTAGGCGGTGGAGGATCTCGGAGTTGAGGGACCGCCGTCCGCGGCGGCGCGGGCGGTCACCTGTTCGTGTAGGTCTGCTGGCTGCGCATGGTGCGGAGCGAGAACCAAGCACGCACGGTGAACGCCTTCAACCAACACCCAGCAGGCTTTCCGGGTCTGGTCACCTGCTTGACGGAGTTGAAGCCAGTGATCAGCCAGACGTCCGCATCGCCATAGGGAAGCCGGACGCGTGCGGGGAGAATCGCGCTGCATCAGGTCCGCGAGCGCAGGATCGCAGGGCTTCGCTGAGGTCGAACGGGCAGATGTTTGTCTCGTTGTCCGCGGTCATCAGGCGGCTCCTCCGGGCATGGGTACGACGTTGGTGGTGTCCACGGCCCAGCGAACGGCCTTGGCGAGGCTGATGGCATCGCCGACAGCCCAGTAGTGGACGAAGAACAGGCGTGGTTCGTCGGTGAGGTTGTGGTGGTGCACCTCGACGAGTTCGACGCCACCGCGCCGCAGGGCCACGAGGACGGGCTGGACCTCCTTGGCGATCATGACCAGGTCACCGCTGAGGGCGGCCCTTCCGCCGCCGAGCGGCTGGAAGCTGGCGGAGGTGGTGGCGCCCAGCCCCGGAGGCAGGATCACAGGACCGTCGGCGACGGTCTCGCGGCGGACATAGGTGCACCTGTAGATCTCGCCGTCGGTGGCGCCCTTGACACCCATGGCAGCGTCGATCGCGGCGGTGTCCAGGTCGACGGGCGGCGAGGAGGTGGTGGTGGGTTCGGCGGGCGGAGTGCCAGTGCAGTCGAATGCGGCGCGCAGACCGCGGGCGACGGTGACCGGATCGTGGCCGTGGGCGTGCAGATGGACCCACCAGACATCCGGCTCGTGGGCGAGCAGGTGCTTGTGGATGGCGGTCTGCATGATCCCGTGCTCATGCAGGACGTCACTGAAGTGCTGCAGTTCGCACTCGGTGACCACGGCGTCGCCCATCAAAAGCGTGCTGTGGTCCGCGTACCGGACGAAGGACACGTGCGAGCCCAGAACGAGCGCGGGGTTGATCCGGATGCCGCGGGAGAAGACCGTGAGGTCCCCGCGCGGCAGGCCCGTGTGGTACATGAACCGCCTTATGTCACCGGGTCGGCCCAGGGCCTCGCCCACGTCCGCCCAGTCCGCCAGCTTGGTCATCACCGGTTCGACCAGGGCGCGGTTCTGCGGTCCGGCGCCCAGGGCGCGGGCCCCGGCAGGCACCCCGGTGAGTACGGGCGCAAGGGCGGCCGCGGCCAGCACGCGGCGCCGGGATGCGATGAGCCGGGAGCGGGTGTCTTGCTGTTGCTCGTCAGCCATTCGATATGCCTCCTGGCGTGATGCAAGCACAGGAGACCGCGTGGACCGCTGATCGGCACAGCCACATCCCCCAGGCAGGCTAACTGGCTGCCGTCAATGGACCGCAGCAGCTCGCCGCGCGAGCCATCGAGGCCATCCCAACCAGCGTCTGCCGGACATACCGTGGCGGTCGGCTCCGCTCAGGATCGTCGAGGAAGACGCCTGTCTGCCCGCGCCCAGGCTATCCGTGCTGCCCGCAGCCGTCAGCAGCACGATCCGGCACGGAGGCGGCTGCGCCGCCCCGTTCCTGCACAGTCCATCCTCCCCCAGCTAAAGCAGGGGGATTCCTAGCTCAGGCTGCCTCCGGGAGCAGCGCTCCCAGGGGACTTCCACCATCAGCACTAGCCGGGTT
>NZ_JBVKBU010000027.1:0-80193 GCF_055638955.1 Streptomyces sp. NPDC111507
GAAACGGCTCTGGAACGTCGTGAGACACGTGGCTGCCACAACCGCAGCGACTACCCCGAACAGGATCCCGCCCTGCGGGTCAATCTCGTGTGGTCCCCGACAACGGGCATCACCCGCGAAACCATTCCTGGCATCCCGGACGAGATCTCCACGCTGATGGAGGAAGTCTCGACCGACGGAAAGCTCGCCGAATAACCTCGGACAACGCTGCGAAGCAAGCAACGGCGGCGCACCAGGCCACTCCTTCGAGTACACCGGCCAACCACCCGCGGGACCGCGAAGCGACCTGGGGAAACAGCCTCACCCTCCCGCGCACACCAGGCCATCGAGAGCCCATCCGGGAATTTTACTGATTCCTACGAACCCCTGTCACAAGGAGAGCTGCTGTCCGGTCTCTCCTAGTGCAAATCCACATTCTTTCGGCGTCGACGAGGAACTCGTCGCACATGCGCGCCGCACCATGAAAACCTACGAAGGGACACCGCTATGAAGGTCGTAGTGATCGGTGGAACCGGGCTCATCGGCTCGAAGCTGGTCGGCAAGCTCAACGAGTACGGGCACGACGCGGTCGCGGCCTCGCCCAACACCGGTGTCAACACCCTGACGGGCGAGGGTCTGGCCGAGGTCCTGCAGGGCGCGACGGTCGTCGTCGACGTGTCCAACTCCCCCTCGTGGGGCGACGAAGACGTCATGAACTTCTTCCGTACCTCGACCACCAATCTCCTGAAGGCCGAGGCAGACGCCGGCGTGCAGCACCATGTGGCACTGTCCGTGGTCGGTACCGACCGCCTTCAGGAGAGCGGTTACTTCCGTGCCAAGCAGGCCCAGGAAGAGCTGATCAAGGCCTCCGGCAACCCGTACTCCATCGTCCACGCCACTCAGTTCTTCGAGTTCGTGAACGGGATCGCTGACATCTCGACCGAGGGCGACACCGTGCGTCTGGCCCCCGTCAGGTTCCAGCCCATCTACTCCGACGACGTGGCCGCTGCCGTCGGCCGCACTGCGGTCGGTGCCCCGGTCAACGGCGTGGTGGAGGTCGCCGGCCCCGACGTGTTCCAACTCGACGAACTCATCCGTCAGGTGCTCGCCGACAAGGACGACGCCCGCACGGTCGTCACGGACCCGAGCGCCCCGTACTCCGGTGCCGAGTTGGAGGAGACCACGCTCGTACCGGGACCTGACGCGCATATCGCCGAGACCCGGTTCAGCGACTGGCTGCAGCAGCAGTAGGCCCTGCGAGTGGCCCCTGGCGGCAGTCAGGGGCCACCCCGGCCGCAGATTCACCCCACCACTCAATCGGCACGCGTTGGCCTTCCTCTCCGGGACGAGTCGTTTCCGTACGTCTCTCACAGGTCCAGGATTCGACGTTCGCGACTGACAGCACTTCGCCCGAGCGCTCGGTGTGCACACGCAAGGCCGCTGCATCCGGAATGCGTCCCTCGAAGACGGACTCCATGGCTGCGTTGTCGCCTGCAACTCCGACGCTCCCCATGGATCCGGCGATCCAGTGACGGTCGAGTGCCCGGACGAATCTCCGTGACCAGATTTGCGATCCGTATGCAGAATGCACCCGGCAGCGTGCTCGCGCCGGGCAACAGCGTTGTCCAGGGCCGCGACGGCAAGGCGGGATTACATCCGCGTGTCGATGGGGTGGCCGGAGATCCTCTTACTCAAGACGTCCTTGATCGCGCCCAGATACAACAACTCCCCTTCGCCCGTGGCGTGTTCGGTGCTGTCCGCGAGCCACAGCCGGTTCGGGCCGTCGGCGCTGAAGTCACGGCGGACGAGGTCGTCGTGCACCGGTGGGCCGGCCTTCTTGGTGCTGCGCTTCTTCCCGAACACGCTCCACCAACTGTTGTCCCGGCAGATCCGCCACGCGGTCCGGTCGGCCATGGCAGCCCCGGCGCTGCGGGCCTCATCGGCCAGGAAGCGGTGGCCGAACTCCGGGTCGTCACAGTGGGCGTCGAAGAATGCGTCGCGCGATGGGCATCCTCGATCGCGGTACCGGTCACCAGGTGCGAACCTGATCTGAGCCAGTGGTAGTAGGGCTGTCTGGCGAGCTTGAGTCCCCGGCACGTGACCGTGACGGGAACCCCGTCCACGGCCAGCTCCTTCACGAGCGGGTAGACCCTTTTCCCGGCAGATTCGCCTGCGACATGGAGCCCGCGGCCCGGCGCAGGACCTCGTCCTCCTGCTCCAGCAACTTGATGGGCCGACGCGCCTCCCGCAGTTCCACCTTGGCCTGCGTGGTCATTGCGAGTTTCACCCCGTCGTCGATGTCCGCACAGCGCATCCACTTCGACAGCGTCATCACGTGGGCTCCGAAGCCGGCGGCCACCTGCTCCAGCGTCACACTCGGGCCGCGGTTCCTTGCGACCCGCACGACACCTTCGCGGAACTCATCCGGATACGGCTTCGGCAGAGCGGCATCCTTCCCACCCTCCCTACAGGGCAGGACAGTTCAGATGTCACTCTGGGGCGCTGGACACGTCGGACATGGGCTGTTCCTCGTGAAGTGCGGCCAGTGCGGCAGCGAGTTTGCCCCGGCCGGTGATGCCAAGGCGTGGATAGATGCGGTACAGGTGTGCTCCGACGGTGCGGTGCGAGATGAACAGGCGCTGGCCGATTTCCCGGTTGCTCAGCCCCTGTGACGCCAGCACGGCTATCTGCATTTCCTGGGCAGACAGTTGCTCGCTGGTGTTCGTGTGCCGTCGGCCGCTCGACTCGCCGGTGGCACGCAGCTGCTCGCGGGCCATCTCGGCCCAGGGCTGCGCGCCGACCCGGTCGAACTCGTCGCGAGCGAGTCGAAGCGGGTGCCGGGCGTCCACGTTGCGGCGTTGGCGGCGCAACCAGCGGCCCTGGTTCAGATGCAGCCGGGCACGCGACAGCGTCCAGTCGGCCGGCAGTGCGGTCAAGGCCGCGGCGTAGCGCTCCTCCGCGGTGTCGTCCGGAGCCAGCACCGCGTCGGTGTACGAGTGAGCCACCACCATCATTTCCGAAGGCAGCCGTCCGGCCAGCTCCGGAAGGTCGGCCAGCAGTTCCCGAGCCTGCTTCACGGTGCCCGCGGCGACTGCGGCGTCCGCCAGGTCCGGCGCGAGCAGCCAGCGACTCACCGAGTGGTAGTGCGGGTCAGCGGGATCGAACGCGCGAGAGAGAACGTCGTATGCCTCCATTGCGCGGCCGTCGAAGAGCGCGAGCAGGCCGTCGGTCTGCTGCGCCATCACGGTGACGAACGGCATGCTCGGGAACAGGCTGTGCATGCGCAGTTCGCGGACCATCCGGACTGCTTGATCGTTTTCTCCGCGCAGCGCCGCCACCAGGCCGGCCGTAGCCTTCAGTCCCAGCCAGACGATCCATTCCTCGGTCTCCTCGGCCAGAATGAGCCCCTCGGCGGACTCCTCACGAGCTCGCTCGAGCTGACCGAGGTACACCTGCGGCCAGCTGGTGGCCAGCGAACGGGCGAGCAGCCCGAGTCGGCCCTCCGACCGCCACGCCGCAGCCGCCAGCGTGAGGTACTGGGCGGCGCGGCTGATGTCGCCGATGACCATGGCACCGCTACCGAGAAAATGCAGGATCCGGCCGTCTTGACGGTTTGCGCTGATTCCGTCGAGCCGCGCGATCACGTCAGCCCCGTGCCGGTACGGCTCGGTGTACGCCCGCACCGCCAGCCGGTGGGGGGCATCCTGATCGGGGTTCCATCGATCCAGTTCTGCTGCGGCCTGAGCACGGACCTGCGCGTCACCGTCCTGGAAGTAGCATCGTGCGGCGGCACGCCACAACAGGTTCTCCGCGACGTCTCGAGCTCCCGCGTCGAACGCTCCGGCCGCTGCGGTGACCATGTCCTGGATCCGCCGCTGAGGTTCGCCCGCTTCGAAAGCGGAGCTGTCGGACACCACCATGAGGCGAGCCCGCCCCACCCGGCCCAGCTCGCTCATGTCGGTGCGGCCCAGCAGCATCTGGACACCGACGCGGTCATTGATCTCGCTGGACAGCTCGGCCGCCCGGACCAGGATGCCGGTCCGGCGCTGCGCATCGAGGACAAGGTCAGCCGCCTGACGCAGTGCCGGGACGGCAGCCGCCACCTTCCCTCGGGCCTGCGACGCATCGGCGAAACGCTCGAGCCGGGCGGCCAGTTCCTCGTCCGGCCCGATGGTGGCCGCTGCCTCGTGGGCAAGTTGACGCGCGGGGGTATCGCCCATCATCGATGCGAGGGCACGGTGAGTGGCCAGTCGATCGGCGAGCGTAGCGTGGGTGTAGATCGCCGTGCGCATCAGCGGATGGCGGAACTCGGGGGTATAGCCGACCAAGGTGACCAGATCCGCGTCGACCGCCTCCTGCACTGCGTCGACGGAGACCACCGAGTCATTGAGGCGACTCGACACGTCCAGCAGCAGATTCAGGGGCGCGGCCGGCTCGGCGGCAAGGACCAGGAGCAACGTGCGACACTCCCGGCTCACCGAATCGGTACGCGCGGAGAACGCGTCCTCCAGCCGCTGGGTCAGCGGCAGGTCTTCCATCTGCGCGGTCACGCCCTGCACCGCCTTGGGCAGCTCCACGAGGGCCAGCGGATTTCCCGCGGCACGCTCCAGGATGAGCTCCCGCAACGGCGCCGGCAGGTCGGGCGTGCCGACATCGAGCAATTCGGCGGCGGCCGGTCGGTCGAGCGGTTCCAAAGGGAGGTCCAGGAGCACGTACGACTCGGAGTAGTGGATCCGGGCGGCTGCGATCACCTGTACGGCGAGGTCGCGGGTGCGCCGGGCAACGAACTTGAGCACGTCCCTGCTGGAGGAATCGATCCACTGCACGTCGTCGATCAGCAGTAGGAGCGGCTGCCGGTTGGCCGCGTCGGCGAGCAGTTCAAGCACTGCCATCCCGACCCGATATATCTCGGACTCGGTGTCCCTGACGCCGAACGTACCGCTCAGCGCCGACCGGTACGGCGCCGACAGGTCTTCCATGTCATGGGCGACCGGTTGCAGTAGCAGCTGCAGCGCGGCGAATGGCAGCCACTGCTCCGGCTCCACCCCGGACGTGCGCAGTACCTTGAACCCGCTCTCGGTGGCCTCGGCCCCGACCGTACGCAGCAGAGCCGACTTGCCGACACCAGCGGCGCCGTGGACCAGCAGCGCACTGCCGTGCCCGGCCGCAGCGTCCGCCAGCAGCCCACGCAGGGTGCGCAGCTCCTTGTCCCGCCCGATCATGATACGCGTACAGGTCCCGCCTGCTGCGGAGCTCCCGACAGCCCCGTCCCCACACCTGCCGCCGCCGTGAGCGTGGGCATGCGCACCGGAACGGGCCATGCGAAAACGACGCCCTCTGACGTCCGGCGCCGCCCTCCCGCGCTGCTTCCGCTGACCGTGGCGACAGAATGCTCACGCGGGGCCGCACGTTCACTCATCGGCACAGCAGGCATCGGGCACGGCACGTGAAGCTTCTCTCCTCATGGGGTCGTTCTGGCCACCATGGTACCTGTCAGGTGTGGTGACTCATATCGGTGAGACTTAACCATCAGTCAAACGACTCTCTTACGACGCAGCGAACGGCGCGTATCACCTGATTCCGGGCGGACCCGCGACTCTGCCGGGCGTGATCCCGAGATGAACGACCGCCAGGCGGTCAGGCCCTGCCCTCTGACTGACGACATACGATTCGGGCTGCAGCGGGCCGTGCGGAAGATGCGCCAGGGATGCAGCCGCGTCGCGCCCCGCTCCACGGGTGCACGGGCCGCCGGGAGAGCGCGGTTGACTGTGCGTTGGGTTGGCGACAGATCGCCGCGGGGTGGGCGTCCGACTGGTTGTTGTCATCCAGGGGCCGGAGTCCAGGTGGGCTCGGTCGGCGAGGACCGGGACGCCCCGGCGTTCGCGGATCCGGATCATCCGGTGGGTACGGGCCACGGTCAAGTCGTGGGCACGGCCGGGCAACACGGGTGAGGTCCACAGAGGCCCGGCTGTCACCTACCCGGTCGCACTTCGCGGCCGCGCCGTCCAGCAGCACGTAGTCCGGCTTGGCTTCGCGCAGGGCGCGCCGCAGACGGGGTGCGCGGTCGGCGAGCAGGTCGACCACAGCCGTCGTGTAGGCGGTGCCGGACGGAGATACCGAAGCCGCCCGCGAGATGGGCGGGGGCGTGCGGCGTAGGTACACAAGACCGACCAGGGCACGCACACTGGTGCGGCGGGAGCTTGCAGCGCCGTCACCCTCGCGAGCGACCATCAGCATCATGACCCACCCGAACAGGGCGTGAGGCGGGTCGAGTGCGGCAGGACAGGACACCAACAAGGCTCCTGCGCCGATGGGTTGAGACTTCGGACAATGACCCGGGAGCCTTGTGCGTTGCGGGTACCGACGCCGTCACCCGATCAGTGGCCACGCTGAAAGAGCTCAGTCGACCTGCGGGTCGAAAAGACATCGGCGAGCAGCGCTACGCCGGGCCGTCCGTCGGCCGATTTCGCAACTCCGTCGGCCGGCAATCCGGTCGATCCGTTCGGAATGGCCATTCGATGCCCAGCTGGTACGGTCCGGCCCGGAGCGCGCGCATGAAGGGAGGTTCCGCCGTCGATGACCGTCTCGAACCTTCAAGCGAGGCTCTCCAAGGGCGGGCGGGGCACCGTGCTGAAGGTCGTGGCGTTGTTGACATCGCGTGGCGTGGGGACGAATGCAGATGGCCCATGCGCGCCGGTATGTCATCTCGGACAGGCGAGAGCGACGACGAAGTGTCTGAGCACACGTCGCCGGTTTCCCCGCTCTCGAGACGACTCGCGCCTGAAACCACCGTCGCTCCCGTGCCGTCCTCAACCGCGTGGGTATGCCCATTCCCCGCGGGCACCGCACGCCACTGGAACACCGGTTGCGACCCGTACACGTCCCAGGAATCGCCGGAATTACTCGATCAGGCTCGAAGACACGCCTGATTCGGCTCTTCAGGCTTCATCTGGCAACTGACTGACGAAACTTTCGACACCCAGAAAACGTGTTTCTTCCCCAAGGGACACGACCTCGAAGGTGGATTCCAGGAATTCATCGATCACCACCGCCGCAGCGGCTACGACAAACTTTTCCCAGCCAGACCGGAACGACATGTACACCAACTCATGACCGCGGATTTCGGCAGGCCAAATTTGAACATCACCGAGACCAGCGAGCCGCCGCCGGCCGGAAATCAGGAGCTCGCGCCCAAGTTCCCATTCAATGGCCATACCGGTGCCCGCATTAAATGCTACGAATATTGAATACGGCTCTGCGCTCTCGTATCGGAGATCTGTCATGACCGACCGAGGCGTCTGCTCTTCGAGAAGAGCCACGACCGTCCGACATGTCACCGGCTCGGGCTGGATGTCCCACCCTGCGGGGTCATTTTGCCGGTGCCCACGATCTTTGTGAGCACACCCGGGGTCATCATCGGTGTCGAAGACCTTCCCACTCATGATTCGTCCTCTCGCGTCTTCCCGCCAACGACACCTACTGATCGGTGTCTACAGAGCCGTGAACTGGGCAACGGCTGGTCCGCAAGGTCCTCACCTGCTCCGGTAGATCGGGTTACTACGATCCTGGGACCTGCTGAGGCCTGATGCATCAGTCAAGTGACTATGAGCGGACGGGCCAGGTCGGCGACTCTGACGTGGCGCATCAGTCGAGCGACAGCACCGGGTCGCTACACGGCGTCCCGGTGGATGACCCGCTCGGGAACGGAGCCCGATCGCGTCGCCGCTTCGGGGATGGATCGTTCCGGACGGTTTGTGGGACGTGGCAAGGCCGTTGCTGCCGCCGGGCGGCGCAGGGGACGTCCCCAAGGCTGCAGGGTCGCGAACGTCGATGATGAGGCGGTCTTCGCTGCGATCGTCCACGTGCTGGTCGGCGGCTGCGCCTGGCGGGCATGGCCACTGCGCCTCGGAGCGTCGAGGGCGACCGTGCACCGTCGGTTTGTCATCTGGTTCCGTGCTGGGGTCTGGGGACCGCTGCATCAGAGGGTTCTCCGCCTCCTGGACGAGGAGGATCTGATCGACCTACCCCGTGCAACCCTCGGCTCCGCCCACATCCGCGTGGCAAAGGGGGGCGAACACACAGGTCCGAGCCCCGTGGACCGGGGTAAGCCCAGTTCCAAGAGGCCCGTCCTGTCCGACGCGAACGGACTGCCCCTGCGCGTCGGGCTCTCCGCGGCCGACACCCACGACGGCCATGCCCCGAAGCCGATGCTGTCCCCTTTCCACAGGGGGCACGAGTCCCACGCAGCCGGTTCCCAGCCTCAGCGCCTCCCCGCCGACAAGGCCTACGACGTACCTCACCTGCGGCGACGGCTACGGGGCGAACGCATCGGCGTCCGCATCGCCGGCAAGGGCACCGACTCCAGCGAACGATTGGGCGCCGCGGGTGGGTCGTCGAGCGCACGATGTCGTGGCTGTCCGGCTATCGCAGACTGCCCTCGTTACGAACGCCGTCCCCGCAACTGACCTGGCTCTCCTCGGACTTGCAGCCGCCCTCCGCCGCTACAAACGGCTCATCCGCCCCCGAGCTGACAATTCTCGGATTGCCGTCGCTGCCGGAGTACTGCCGCTGCAACCCGGCGGAGACGACGCCCTTCCTGATGGCACCCGGTGTCATCCATGATCCGGACGCCGCCTGGGGCGCCGAGCCGCTCGGCCACGTACTCCTGGACGTCATCGCGGAATTGACCGGGATCCCACCGGCTGATCCGCCAGGTGTTGTTACGTCCGACCGGGCCCAGCAGGCCCCGGACGTAGTCCCGTATTCGGCCTTGCCCCGACCATGCTCAGCTTCTCCGGCCGCACGACGCAGCGTCCCTGAACCGGTCGCTGACTCGCCGTCAGCCCGCCAAGCTCGAAACTACCGCTGTGACGAACTGGAATGGTGACATTCCACTCGAGTACTCAGGCCACTTTGACAAAGGCATCAGGAAGCGATGCCGCGCTTGTCCATGGCGTCCTCGACTATGCGTAGCCCGTCCATGCCCGGCAGCTTCGCGATGTGCGAGTCGATGTCGCGGATGAGTTTGCGGCCCTCGGGACCCGCGAAGAGGTGAGTCATGACGTACGTGACCTCGTTCTCGGGCATGACGCCCGATCCGACCGGGCCCCAGGCCTTCTCGAGGGCCAGCCGGGCGATCACGCGGGCCTTCTTGCTTGCCGCGAGCCGGTCACGCGCCTGCGACGCGTAGAACGCGACGTGCTTCGTCTCCTGCTGCGCGATCCGCCTCAGCAGCGGTACCAGCACCGGGTGGCTCTCCAGCGCCGCAAGCCGGTGGTACGCCGCTGTCGCCGACCACTCGTTCGCCGCGCCCCACGCCATGTGCACGGCGACGAAGTCGTTTCCGACCAGCCGACCGATCGCCGTCAGCTTCACCGGCGCCAGGCGGTCCCTCCAGCCGAGCTTCAGACGGGTCGCCTTGAGCTCGTCGAAGTCGACTCGGACGCCGTGGCGCCCCAGCACCGCCGCGAGCGCTTCGCCGTGCCAGAACTCCTCGCGGTTCCACATCGTCATGAAAGCGCCCACCGCCGGCTCGTTGTGAGACGGGGTCGTCAGCAGGTTCCGCATGTAGCAGACCGTGTGGTACTCGATGTCGCACATATAGCGCAGCGTGCGCAACGTCTCCTCGGACAGCGGGTTGCGCTCGAACTCGTCGAAGTCGAGGTCGGCCCACTGCACGCCGGTGGAGTTCGTCGTGTACTTGTCTATGTCGAAAGCCATCAGTCACTCTTCTCCTCGGTGTGCGTCGGAATCGTCGCCCGTGCCGCGATGACGTCGCGGCGCACACCCGAACCGCCGCTCTTCCAGCGGTAGATGTTCCAGTTCCTCTTGTGGGACTCGCGTGTCAGTTCGGCGTCGGGGTTGATCGCCGAGGGCTTGCCCAGCAGCGACAGCCACGACAGGTCGGAGTGGCTGTCGCCGTAGCCGTAAGAGGCCGCCAGGTCGTAGCCGCCCTCCTCGGCGTACCGCTGAAGCCACGCGGCCCTCGCCTCGTCGACGAGCGGCGGCTTCGCGAGATACCCGGTGAGCACACCGTCCTTCACGTGCATGGAGCTCCCGACGACCTCATCGAACAGGTCGGCGAGCGGAGCGGCGAGAAGGCCGATGGAGCCGGTGACCAGGACGGTGCGGTGACCTGCCGCACGGTGCTCGCGGATGCGCGCCAGGGCGTCCGCGCTGGTGTGCCGCAGCATCGTGTCCGCGTAGCCGCGCCGCACGACCTCCTCAAGACGGGCGAGGGGCATGCCGCGGTAGCGGCGCAGGAACGCACGGATGAACTCGCCGCGGTCACGCCGCTCGGCGCGGAGGTAGCCGGGCAGCGAGGCGAGCAGGTCCGCCACCTCCTTCGGCCAGGCCGCCTTGCGGAAGCCCGCGGTGCGCACCCAGAGGTACTGCTCGACGATGTTGGAGTCGACGACGGTCCGCTCGAGGTCGAAGACAGCGAGTGCGTCGGTACGCTGCGGCAGTTCGCGTTTGGCTCGGGTGGTCGCCGGCCGGGCGGCCGCGGCCTTCCGGCGACGGTACGCCGCTGTCAGCTCGCTGAGGGCGGGGAGGTGCACCTTCTGCAGGTACTCCTCCCAGTCGATCCGCTCCACATCGAAGCCACGGTCCTCGCGTATCTCGGCCGGGAGGGCATTGTTCAGCGCGCGGGCGTTGCGGTCGTCGAAGATGATCTCGGTCTGCGCATACGCGCGGTAGAGGTCGATGAAGTTGCCGAGGGTGGCGATGCCGGCGCGCAGCTTGGCGTTCTCGGTCGCGAGAGCGCGCTTACGCTCGTCGTTCGGCATCAGCCGCAGCGCGACGTCCCGCAGGTCGGCCTTCTTCTTCGCCAGCAGAAGGCCTCGGTTGAACCTGCGCTCGCCCGAGAACTTCCAGGTCGGTACTTTGACGAATCCGTCGTCCTTGGGTACCGGGTGCTGCGTGTAGTAGTCGCGTACGTTCTCGTACATGCGATGGAAAGGCAGCGGATTCGACGCGCCCGAGGCGATATGGAAGTACGTCGGCTCGTCGACAGGGGTCGGGTTGGCCGCCACGGCCAGGATGGCGTTGACGACGAAGTCGACAGGGATGACATCGAGGATCGAGTCGGGCAGCCCAGGGAAGTCCGGCAGCTGGCCGCGGCCGTAGGCGAAGATCAGCGGATCGGCGACCTTGAAGCCGTCGATCCAGCCGGGGAACGGATGCTGGAGGGCGCTCTCGATGATCGCGGGCCGGACCACCGAAAGCCGGTGTCCGGCCTCGCCCCAGAGGTCTTCCGCGGCACGTTCGGCGAGCGCCTTCGTCAGCGTGTAGACGTCCGTCCACCCCAGACTCTGCGCGCGGCGCCGGCCGGCGGCGACGAGCTGGGAACGCACCCACTCGCGCCGCGCGTTCTCGCTCGCGCGGGCCGCCGCGATCGGGCCCTCCTTCCCGTGGTTGCCGCGGGCGTGGGACATGAACCGCTCGAGCGTCGCGGGCTCCCGCGAAGTCAGTTCGGCGCGCTCATGGGTCTGTGTCGCCAAGGTCCACTCGGTGCGCCAGTCGGCGTCGTGCTCGAGCTTGGCCTCGGGCACCACACCGCGACGGAGTCCCCCGACGTAGCAGGTCGACACGTGGACGACATGCGGGTCGGATCCGGAGGCGAGCAGGGCCTCGTAGAGGCTTACGGCGCCGTTGACGTTGGTGTCGAACGCCTCGTGGATGGGTGGGTCGAAGGAGACGGTCGACGCCGAATGGATGACGACGTCAAGGTGGGACGGCAGCTCAGGAATGCTGGTCATGCTGCCGTCGAGCACGGTGATCCGCTCCCGGACGATGCGCTCGGCCTCTTCGGCGCCCACAGCGTCCCGCCAGCGCTGGAAGACGGGTTTGCGCAGAAGCTGCCGGAGCCGGTCCTGCCCGGTCTGGCTGCCCTTCCCGCGCACGAGGAGTGAGATGCGAGTGGCGGGGTGATCGGTGAGCAGCCGCTCAAGCACGGCCTGCCCGACGAAGCCGGTCGCGCCGGTCAGCAGGACATGCGCGTTGCCGAGTTCGGTCTTCGCGTCGTTCGTTGTCATGGGAGGAGCCTCGATTCCACGGTGGATGCGACACCGGGACGGATGCCGGGGAGCGCGGCGACCATCGCGCGGATACGGCCCGCTTCGGCTCGTCCGCTCTGGTCGCCGAAGACATGGCGTTCGAAGAAGGCGCGCTCGTGCTTGGAGCGATCGACCGATCCGAGCGGCCAGGCGGAGTGCCGCAGAGCGCGACGGGTGATGCGCCGGGCGCGGGCCGAACACCGAAGTCGCCGGTCCGCCTCCTCGGCGAGGAAGTGGATGTGGCGATGCTTGATCTCCACCACGGGGTTGATGATCGACGTCATGGCGGAGGACGCGTCGGCCAGCCGCCGGTAGGCGGCCTGCGTGATCCATTCGTCCACGAGGCCCGTCGTCACATGTTCGGCGACAATCTGCGTACCGGTGATGTTGGCGATGAGGGCGTGCCGGATCGGGCCACGGCGCTCGCGGCGCTCCGCCAGTACCCACCGCGGCGGACCGGCGCTCGAAGGGAGGTCGCGGGTGGCGGGAGA
Source organism: Streptomyces sp. NPDC111507 (assembly GCF_055638955.1). Taxonomy (NCBI): domain Bacteria; kingdom Bacillati; phylum Actinomycetota; class Actinomycetes; order Kitasatosporales; family Streptomycetaceae; genus Streptomyces; species Streptomyces sp. NPDC111507. Next base: position 12,527 of record NZ_JBVKBU010000027.1, read on the forward strand.
AGCATCCAGGACCGCGTCGAGGGCGTCGGCGATCCAGTACTTCTCGAACATCCACGTGGTGAGGAACGCGGTGACCCGGGCATCCCTGTGAGTCGCCGTGAGGAGCAGGTCGCTGATGCGGGGCAGCATCGAACGTTCCATGTCGCGCAGCGCGCGAACGAGCCGGACGGATTCGGCGTCGAGCGGCGCTTCGGCGAGCGCCCCTAGTGCGAGTGTTCCGCGGTGGCTGCCGTGTGCCGTACGGGCGAACTCACGCACGTCGAAACCCGCTGTCTCGGGCGTCGCGGTCGCCGTCTCGTTGTTTGAGTTCATGCACGGACTTTCTGGGGCGGGAGCGGGGGTGACTCTGCGGAGGCCCCGGAACGTGCGAGAAGCCGTCGGGGGCCGTCACGTGTGACCGGGCAACCGGTGGATGTGTGACACATGACTTGGTTCCGCGTGGAGGCCGACGGTGCGGCTGAAGGGATCATCCGGAGCCGACCGACCGATCACGACGGCCGGGACGTCGCCGGATACAGCGCGGGCGACATGTGCCCGATGTTGCTGGGCACCGCTCGGCCGCGCGGTCCGAGGGCCTGTGGTCAGAAGGCCTGTGGTCAGAGGGCGATCCCTGAGTCCGCATGAGCATGTGCGGAAGCTCGTGTCACAAGACGGATGCATGCCCGGTCTAACGGAAGGAGCTCGTCGGACATCGAAGGACATCGAACACGAAAGTTTTTTTGGATCTTCAGTTCCCCTACAGAAGCGGGTTGTTGACCAGGTGCCTCGGAAGGCCGGTGTCGGGATCGACGGCGTGGACCCGCTCATCCCCCCACGTGATCACTACGAGCGGAGAGCTCGGATGTCGAGTAGATGGCATATGAAACTGTGCTGAGCCGTATACGGGTCGCACTTGTCACCGGTGCCACGTCGGGTATCGGAGCATCGTTCGCGCGCGCTCTGGCGGACCGCGGATGGGACCTTGTCCTGGTGGCGCGCGACAGGGAGCGGCTCGGCCGGATGGCGGTCGAGCTCGAATCCCGCGGCCGTGCCGTCGAGGTACTGCCCGCCGACCTGTCCGATCGCGCCGACGTCGAGCGTGTCGTCGCCCGGTTGGAGGACCCGGCCCGTCCGGTGGACATGCTCGTGAACAACGCCGGTTTCGGCGTGCACGCACCGATGACCTCGGCCGACACCGCTCCGCATGACCGTGCGATCGAGGTCATGGGGCGTGCGGTGCTGGTGCTCGCCGGCGCCGCCGGCCGGGCCATGCGCGAGCGCGGACACGGCGCGATCGTCAATGTGTCGAGCACGGCTGGGTTCGTCACGATGGGGAGCTATTCGGCCGTCAAGGCCTTCGTGACCTCACTCACGGAGGGACTGGCGAACGAGCTCCATGGAACGGGCGTCACCGTGACAGCCCTTTGTCCGGGCTGGGTCCGCACGGAATTCCACGAGCGGGCCGGAATCCGGTCGTCGAGCATTCCGGACTTCCTCTGGCTCGACGCCGAGCGACTCGTCGAGACGAGTCTGCGCGACGTGCGCCGCGGACGGGTGATCTCCATGCCGAGCTTCCGGTACCGGTTGCTCATCTGGTTCACGCGTCATCTTCCGCGCCGCACGGTGCGGTGGATCTCGCGACGGATCTCGTCCAGCCGCAACGACAGTCTCACTCACTGAAAGAAGTAGTGCGGGCGAGCCCGCACGGGAAGGAAGCGGATGCCTGCGACGATACGCGACCGTTTCACCTCACGCTCTCACGCTGCGGCGCGTTTCATCGCGCAGCGGGGGCTGCTGAAGCCCGTCGTCTGGAGCGTCACCAGCGTCACGGTACTTGGGCGCGAGCGCTTGGCGAACATCAAGGACGCATATGTCGTCGTCGCCAATCACACCTCGCACCTCGACACGCCACTCATCATGGGCGCGTTGCCCCGCAGACTGGCGCGCTACCTCGCGGTGGGAGCCGCCGCCGACTACTTCTTCGACGTGTGGCGGCGGCGCGGCCTCACGGCTCTCTTCTTCAACGCCTTCCCGGTCGACCGCACCGGAGTGAACCCCCACAGAGTGAGCGCCAAGGCCCTGCTGAACCGAGGAGTGCCGCTCCTGATCTTTCCCGAGGGGACCCGCTCGCGCGACGGATCGCTCGGGGCGTTCAAGCCGGGGGCGGCGGCGCTCGCCTCGTCGGCCGAGGTGCCGGTGCTCCCCGTCGCGGTCATCGGCGCGCATCAGGCGCATCCTCGCGGATCCAACTGGCCCAAAGCGGGCCGCCTGCCGGTCGGAGTCGTCTTCGGCGAACCGCTCATCGCCCATCCCGGAGAGTTGAGGAGCGAGTTCACCGAACGCATCCGCTTGGCGATCGTCACCCTGGCCGAGGAGCACTCCGACCGCATCCTCGGCGCGCATGCCACCTCACGTCGTGTACTTGAAGGAGACCGTTCGTGACCGAACCCGCCTACCGCACCGACGCGATGCTCGCTGGTGAGGTGAAACACATGAAGTGGTGGGGCTGGGGCCTGGAAGGTGTCGGCTTCCATCACGAGGACAAGCCCGGTTTCGCACCGTTCGTACAGAAGGCCGTAGGTCTCGATCTCTGGGCGGACGAGCGCACCGAACGGCCCGACTTCTCGCAGTTGAAGGTGCCGGCCTCGACGGCACCGGAGGAGTTCGTCACCGCCCTGAGCGGCATCGTCGGAGCGGGGAACACCGTCATCGACGACCTGTCCCGGGTCGTCCACACGTACGGCAAGAGCCTGCGTGACCTGGTCCGCATCCGATCCGGCGCGATCGCGCGCACTCCCGACGTGATCGTCTATCCGGCCGACGAGGCGGAGGTGCAACGCGTCGTCGACGCGGCCGTCGAAGCGGACGCCGTGATCATTCCCTTCGGGGGTGGCAGCAATATCGCGGGCAGCCTGGAGCCGCACCCGAGCGAGTCGCGGGTGGTCGTCTCACTCGACCTCGGCCGCCTCAACCAGGTGCTGGAGATCGACGCCGACTCCGGCCTGGCACGCATCCAGGCCGGAGCGCTGGGCCCTGATCTCGAGGCACAACTCAACCGGGACGGCTGGACGATGGGGCACTTCCCCGACTCGTTCACCCACTCGACGCTCGGCGGATGGGTCGCCACGCGCTCGTCCGGCATGCAGTCGGACAAGTACGGCGACATCGCGGACATGGTCAAGGGGCTGCGTGTCGTGCGGGCCGGCGGGGTCCTCGTGATCCGTGCCGTTCCGAGCGCGTCGACCGGGCCGAGCGTGCGGGAGATGGTGGTCGGCTCGGAGGGGCGACTCGGCGTCATCACCGAGGTCACGGTGCAGGTGCACCGGCTCCCCGAGAAGCGTGCCATCCACGCCTACTTCTTCAAGAACCTCGACCACGGCCTCGCCGCGATGCAGGAGATCGCCGAGAGCGACGTCTCGCCCTCGGTCACCCGTATCTCGGACGCGCACGAGACGGGCTTCTCCCTGGCGACGAGCAAGGAGTCGAAGGGCATCCAGAAGAAGGCGCAGGCCGGCCTCATGGCGTATCTCAAGAGGCGTGGCTGGAACCTCGACGAGATGTGCCTCTCCTTCATCGGCTTCGAGGGCGACAAGGAGCACGCGAAACGGCAGAAGTCACTCGTCGACCGAATCGTCCGCAAGCATCACGGGCTCAGCGTCGGCAAGGGACCCGGTGCGCTCTACGACCAGAAGAAGTTCGACACGCCGTACATCCGCGACTTCCTGCTCGACTGCGGTGCCGCCGGCGACGTGAGCGAGACCGCCGGTCCGTGGTCGAAGCTACGTGGCATCCACGCGGCGGTCTACGAAGCAGCCGACCGCGCCTACGAACGGATCGGCCGCAAGGGCTGGACGATGTCGCACCTGTCGCACTCCTACCACTCCGGAGCCTGCCTCTACTTCACTTTCGCCTTCGTCTTCGGTGACGACCCGCTCGGCGAGTACGACACGGTCAAGCGCGCGATCCAGCAGGCGTTCATCGATGCCGGCGGCACGATCTCGCACCACCACGGGGTGGGCTTGGAGCACGCGCCGTGGCTGGAGGAGGACATCTCGACGCATGGCGTCGCGATCATGTCCGGCCTGTTCGACGCCGCCGACCCGGGCAGTAACTTCAACCCGCGCAAGATCGTGGTCTGAGCGCGGCGGTCCATGGGCCCGCGCGCGTGGCCGGATCGCGGGCGTGGGCGCGGCCGCGCCGCGAACCGGACGGATCACATGCGACGGCGCGTGATCCGTTTCCACGGCTCTGGCCTGGGTGCTCTGTCGTCGGACATTCGGCGAGAGCTCCTGCCACTGGGCGGTGAGAAGGAACGCAGCGACGGCGGTGTGCCGGGGTGTCGGACACCCGCCGCCGCGGCCGCGGCAAGCGGCGGCTGTGCGTGCGTCCTGCCGCATCGCCCCGTCGCCTTGTCGAGGGCGGCCGTCGGCGCGTCTGCTTGTCCTCGCAGGCCCATAGAACTCGTCACACGATCTTGTTGGTGGATTGGTGAGGCACGGGGTGCCAGTCGGATGCGGACGGGAGGGTCGCGGGCATGACCCCTTGACTAGTCCTGTCTGAAGCATGCCATCACGGGGCCGTACCCGGCGGCCAGGACGGCACCGACAGTGCCCACGGCCGCGCCGCTCACCGCCACGGCCCCGCGCCGTCGAGCCAAGGCCATCCGCGCCTTCATGCTGCGCAGCTGCTGCTGCTCAGTGTCAGCCGCGATCCTCATCAGCGCCTGCTCGGACTGCACTGCGTTCGACTGCGTCATCATGAACGGCCCCGGCTACCGCCCCGACAAGCGCCCGAAGGGATCCACCGACAAGCCCGGCGCACCCTCGAACGGCTCATCAGACCACCGGCGGCCCCGCCTCGATGCGGCGTAGCACCGGGAGCAGACGATCAAGGTCGGGGCCGGTCTGGACCTGCCGTTCGTCCCACCAGGTGGCGCCGGCGTCGTGCAGCGGACCAATCACGTCCTTGGCCTTGGCCGCGTCCGGGGGCGTGGCACCGCCGAGCACGAACTCGAAGGGGCGCTCGGCTCCGCCCGTACGCTGCTGGCGCACGTAGGCGACCAGCTCCCGTACCTCCGCCGCATCCGGCGCGTGACCATGCCGGGCCGTCTCGAACAGCGGCACGGCGCCGTCCCACCGCGCTGCCCGCCGCATGGGTGCACGACGCGGCCAGAATCCGCCGATCCACACCGGCGGACCGGGCCGCTGCACGGTGGCGGGCACCAGCGTCACGTCCCGGACCTCGAAGTGCCGGCCGTAGTGGTTCACCGGCTCGCCGGACCAGAAGCGCCCCAACAGCTCCAGTCCCTCGTCCAGCCGCTCGGCGAGGAGACGCGGCTCGGCCGCGTCGCCGAAGCTGCGGTATTCATCCTCGACGGGACCGCCCAGGCCCGCGGCGAAGGTCACCCTGCCACCGCTGAGGTGGTCCAAGGTGGCCACCTGCCGGGCGAGTTGCTGCGGACGGTAACGAGGGACCGGCGTCAGCAGGGTGCCCAGTCGAATCCGGGAGGTCTCCAGCGCGGCCGCGGTCAGCAGCATCCAGGGGTCCCCGAAGGGACGCCCCTGGTGCTGTCGGTGCAGTACGTGGTCCCAGACGAAGAGCCCGTCCCAGCCGGCCTGTTCGGCGGCAGCCGCCACGGTCGCGACGTTACGCGGGTTGGCGAAGTCGCCGAAGTTGGGGATGTTGATGGAGAAGCGCATCCCAGCAGGATGCGCAGCCGGCCATGACGATGCAATCGGATTCGGATCCAGGCGTCACGGCAGGCTACCGACGGGCGCAGGACTACGCCGCTCCATCGTCAGCCGGTTGTGAGGATGCGGCAGATGTCGCCCTCGGCGCAGCTGGCGGGGTCGGTGGCGGAGGCGGTGCGGGTCAGTTCTCGCAGCATGGCGCGGGTCGCGTCCAGTTCGGCGATCCTTCGCTCGACGTCGGCCAGGTGCTGGTCGAGCAGTGCGGTGACGTGCGCGCACGGTGCCTGGCCACCGTCGCGGATCGCGAGGACGTCACGGATCTCGGCGAGGCTGAGGCCGGCCGCTTGGGCGGAACGGACGAAGCCGACCCGGCCCGGGGCGTGGGCCGGGTAGTCGCGGTAGCCGCCCGGGGTGCGGGGCGGCGCCTCCAGGAGTCCGGCCTGCTCGTAGAAACGCAGGGTCTTGGTAGTGGTGCCGGTGGCGGCGGCGAGTGTTCCGATGCGCATACCTTCACCGTAGACCTTGACCTTCCAGTGTGGTGGAAGGTCTAGCGTGGGCCGCCCGGCCTGGAGGTGCCGCTCATGCGCGTGGAAATGTTGACGGTCGCGGATTGCCCCAATGGCCCGGTACTCAAGGAACGGCTGGCACTCGCCCTGGCCGGCCGAGCGGACGTGGAGCTGACCGTGCACGTGGTCGACGACCAGGCGGAGGCCGAATGGCGCGGCATGCGCGGCTCGCCGACGTTGCTGGTCGACGGTCGCGACCCGTTCGCCGCCCCGGGCACTGCGGCCAGCGTGTCCTGCCGTCTCTACCGTGGCCTGGACGGCCGGATCGACGGGGCACCATCCGTCGAGGAGCTGCGGCAAGCCCTCGGCACGACCGCCACTACCGCCACTACGGGCGCGTACCAGGCAGCAGGCCGCGCCGGGCAGGGCCGCCTCGCCCCCATCGAGGGCGGCCTACGCGCGGTGCAGCAGGCCGTCCTGCGCTCCTTCGCCACCGCCGGCACCCCACCCGGGGCGGGCGAGCTGGACTCGGCAGCCGAGCCCTTCGGCGTGCCGGCCGCCCGGGTGCTCGCCGAGCTGGCCACCGAGGACTTCCTCACCCTGGACGACACCGGCCGCATCCAGGCCGCGTACCCGTTCTCCGCCACCCCCACCGAGCACGTCGTGCAGATCGCCGGCGGGCGGACGGTGTGGTCGATGTGCGCGATCGACGCGCTCGGCATCCCGGTCATGCTCGACACCGACACCGTCATCACCTCCACCGACCCGGTCACCGGTGAACCCGTCCGCGTGGAGTTCACCGACGGGAAGACCACGTGGCAGCCGGCCACCGCGGTGGTCTACTACGGCGCCCGCCCCGGCACCGGCCCGGCCGCCGCCGTGTGCTGCGGCTACCTTCGCTTCTTCACCACCGGGACCACCGCCGAGCAGTGGATCAGGCAGCAGGCCGACCTCAGCGGCGCCGTCCTGGGCCAGGCCGAGGCCGAACGCCTGGGCGCAGACATCTTCGGCCGGCTGCTGACGGAACCGGCGGTCTGTCCGGCGGCCGGAGCGACCTCGCGGACGGGACCGGAGCCAGACCAAGGGACACAGGCACCGACGCCAGCACATCTCTAACGCGTGGCTGAGTCCCCGCAGTCCGTCGCCGCCCGGGTGAGTGCGCGTACCAGCGGGGTCGCGCGGTCCGTGCGCCAGATCAGGGCCCACTGGACGGGCGGGGCATCGTGGAGGGGGAGGTACACGACGTCGGTCTGCGCGTTGTAACGCCGTCCCTCGTCGGGGACGGTGCAGACTGCGTCGCCTGCCGCGACGAGTGCAAGGATCTCGTAGAAGGTGGTGACGGCCGGGCCGCGGCGGACGGGGCGTCCGGCCGGAGTGCGGGCCGGCAGGACGGCGGCCTCCCAGTAGGCGGGTATGGGGCCATTCAGGCGCGGCACGATGTGATCGCCGAGCACCTCCATGCTCACCGACTCTTGCCGGGCGAGCGGATGATCCGCGCACACCATCAGGTTGAGAGGTTCCTCGCGCAGCACCACACCGACGGTCAGGTCCGGCTCGCGAACCGGCAGCCACGTGGTCACCGCGTCGACCTCGCCGGCCCGCAAGGCTCCGAACGGATCGCTGAAGAACACTTCCCGGAAACGGAGTTCGACGGACGGGTGCCGGGACCGGAAGCGGGTCAGGAGCGGGGCCATGTCGTGCATCTGTGCGCCCATGACCCCCAGTGTCAGCGTGCCGGCCGCGTGGCGGTCGCCGGTGGTCACCTCCGCTATGGCGTCCTGGATGGCCTCATATGCCGGCTTCAGCCGCTGGAGCAACACCTCTCCGACGGGGGTGATCCGCACGTGGTGGCTGGTGCGCTCGAAGAGTTGGGCGCCGATGGCGCGTTCCTGTTTCTTGATCGCCTGGCTGACACGGGCCGGGGAGACATGCAGGCGTTCGGCGCTGCGGCCGAAGTGGAGCTCCTCAGCGAGCGTCAGGAAGATCTCTATGTCCCGCAGTTCCATCCTGTCCCCCGATTCCGTTCTGGTTCCCGGAGTCGTGAACCTCTGGGTTAACGACCATAACAAGATCGGCCGTTGTTCCTGGGCTGCCCCGGTATGCATGCTGGGGACCAGGCCGGGAGGCTTCCCGCGGGTGAGTGAGACCTCATCGCCGCGCGCTCCGCCCGCCGAGTACGAACCCCCACAGAGAGATTGCCGCGTGACACCTGACCCGAGCACCATCCACCCCTTGCCCGCCCACGAGCGAGTCGTCTTCCTCAAGCCACTGGTTGCCGGGACAAACGTCGTGGTGGGTGACTTCACCTACTACGACGACCCCGACGGGGCGACCGACTTCGCGCAGCGAAATGTGCTGTACGCCTACGGTCAGGAACGGCTGATCATCGGCAAGTACTGCGCCATCGCGACGGGCACCCGGTTCCTGATGGCGGGCGCGGACCACCCGTCGATGGGGGTGTCCACCTTCCCCTTCGCCATGTTCGGCGGGGAGTGGGCCGAGCAGACCCTCGACCTCGTCACCGGCATGCCCAGCCGCGGGGACACGGTGGTCGGCAACGACGTGTGGTTCGGATACGGAGTCACCGTGATGCCGGGGATTCGGATCGGCGACGGCGCAGTGATCGCGGCCGGAGCGGTGGTCACCGCCGACGTGCCGGCGTACACCATCGTGGGCGGAAACCCGGCCCGGACGATCAGACAGCGCTTCGACGACAGCGACATCGAACGGCTCGCGCGCAGCGCCTGGTGGGATTGGCCCGTTGAACTGGTGACCGCGCACGCCAGGACCATCATGGCCGGATCCCCGCAGGACATCGAGCGCATCGCCGCCGCCGAAGGTCTGGGGCAGCAGCAGTGACGCCCCCGGCCGTCGAGGAGTACGCGGTGTCCGGTCGCGACAGCGGCCCGTACGCGATCACCACCGGCCCGGACGGCGCGCTGTGGTTCACCATGGTGCACAGCGGCAGGATCGGCCGGCTGAACCCGGGACAGGAGCCGACGAGTCATCAACTCGCCCCGGACAGCGGCCCGACGGTCATCTGCAACGGGCCGGACGGCGCACTGTGGTTCACGGAGTACCGGGCGCACCGGATCGGGCGGATCACGCCGGCCGGCCGGGTGACCGGGTTCACGCTGCCCACCGCGCAGTGCGGGCCTTTCGGCATCGCCGCAGGGCCGGACGGCGCGCTGTGGTTCACCGAGACCGCCGCCGACCGCATCGGCCGCCTCACCACCGACGGAACGGCCACGGAATATCCGCTGCCACGCACCGGAGCGTTACCCTCCGCGATCGCCGCGGCCGGGGACGCGATGTGGTTCACGATGAACCAGGCCAACGCCATCGGCCGGATCGGCATGAACGGCCGCATCACGGTGTACGAGCTGCCCACCGAGGCGGCCGCGCCGGTGGGGATCACCGTGGGCCCGGACGGAAGTATTTGGTTCACCGAGATCGCGGCCGGTCAGATCGGCCGGATGGCACCCGGCGGCCGGATCACCGAGTACCCGCTGCCCGACCGTTCCGCCCGGCCGCACGCCGTCACCACCGACGCCGACGGCACGGCGTGGTTCACCGAGTGGGGCGGCAACCGCGTCGGCTCGGTCACCTCGGACGGCACGGTCGCCGTCCATGACCTGCCCACCCCGGCCTCCGAGCCGCACGGGATCACAGTGGGCCCGGACGGCGCCCTGTGGACGGCCTTGGAGACGGGTGCACTGGCCCGCATCGAACCGGACACCACCAGAACCACCCAGAACACCGAACAGAGGAACGCCTCATGAAATACGCCCTCGTGATCTTCGAGACGCATGCGTCACGCGCCCGGATCCAGGCCGACCGCGACGGCTATCGGAAGGCTTACCAGACCTGGATCGGCGAACTCGCGGCAGCGGGCAAACTGGTGGGCGGAGACGCCCTCGACACCGAGCACCGGGGCCCCGTCACTGTGCGCAAGACGGTGGACGGGTCCGCTGTGGTGACCGAGGGGCCCGTGCACAGCGGCGAGGAGACCCTCGGCGGCTGGTTCGTACTGGAAGTTGCCGACCACGCCGAGGCCATCGAGCTGGCGCGCGGCTTCCCCACCCCGGAGGCGCTCGAAATCCGCCCGATACTCGAATCGGCCTGAGCGTCATGCGGCCCGCGACGCCTTCTGCCCGGACACCCGGCGTGCCTGACCAGCACGACATCCCGGGCCCGGAGCGCTGTATCCCTGCACAGGAGTTGACTTGAAACTGACATCGGTGAGCTACCGACCTCTGACCGGCCCCGAGGAGATCGATCTCTTCTGCCGGCTCTCCTACCTCCTCGACCACGAACTGACCGAGGATTTCACCGGCGGCTGCCGCCGCCCCGAGTGGTCATGGGTGGCCCTGGACGGCGACCGTCTCCTCGCACGGCTCGCCTGGTGGACGACCCCGGGCGGTGACGTCCCGTTGCAGTTCGACTTCTTCGACATCGACGACACGCTGCCCCGGGCCGACCGCGACGAGATCGGCCTGCGGCTGTTCGAGACGGCGACGGCGACCGTCTTCCCGGCGGGCGCGAAGCTGCCGGAGTACTGCCGCTTCGTCCCACCCGACTGGCACGAGGACCCCGCGGCGCGCGAGGTGGTCGACTCCCGTACGCGCGTGCTGGAGAGCACCGGCGCACGGCTGCTGGTCGAGCGGCTGCGGCTGCAGTGGACCCCGTCGTCCCTGCTCCCGGAGCCCAGGGGGCGTCTCGTGTTCCGCCCGGTGGCCGACCGTGAGGACCTCCTCGCCCTGATGACCCCGGTCATGGAGGGCACCCTCGACGCCCACGGCCAGGCGGACCTGTCATCCGGACTGAGCCCGCGCGAAGCGGCGGAACGGCACTACGACGGAGAGTTCGCCGGGTTCAAGAGCCCACACGAGTGGTGGCGCATCGCCGAACTCCCCGGCGGGGGCGCTCCGGTGGGCTTCGTGGTCCCCGCCCGCAACAGCTACCACCCGATCATCGCGTACATCGGTGTCCTGCCCGCACACCGCGGCAATGGCTACATCGACGAGATCCTCGCCGAGGGTACGCGCATCCTGGCCGCCGAGGGTGTCGACCGGATAAGGGCATCGACGGACCTCGGCAACGTCCCCATGGCGAAGGCCTTCGCCCGCGCCGGATACGTCAACTTCGAACGCTCCCTCAACCTGGTCTGGGACTGACCCCGCCGCACGTCAGGCACGCGAGGCGGATCAGCCCCCTGACATCAAGGACAAGGCGACCGTGCGGGGCAGCGAAAAGGAGAGCCAACCCCGCCGGTCCTGCCCCTTTGGTCGGGCACCGCGGTCTCGGTCAGGTCGCAGTCCTTTGCGACCTGACCGGCCGAATCGAGGTAGCCGATCGTCAGCGGAGGATCACCGTGCGCCTGCCCTGGACGAACACTCGGCCTTCGCAGTGCCACCGGACCGCTCGGGCCAGCGTCGCCGATTCCGCGTCGCGGCCGATGGCGGCCAGGTCGTCGGGGGTGTGGCTGTGGTCGACGCCGATGACCTCCTGGGCGATGATCGGGCCTTCGTCGAGGTCGGCGGTGACGTAGTGGGCCGTCGCGCCGACGAGCTTGACGCCCCGGTCGTGTGCCTGGTGGTAGGGCTTGGCGCCCTTGAAGCTCGGCAGAAACGAATGGTGAATGTTGATGGTCCGGCCGGCGAGTCCGGTGCACAGGTCGTCAGAGAGCACCTGCATGTAGCGGGCCAGCACGACGAGTTCGACGGCGAACTCGTCGACCAACTCCAGGAGCCGGGCTTCGGCCTCGGGCTTGGTCGCGGCGGTGACCGGCACATGGAAGAACGGGATCTCGTGCCACGCGACGAGTGCCTCGTGGTCGCGGTGGTTGGAGACCACGGCGACCACCTCGATGGGCAGGTCCCCACTGCGGGTACGGAAGAGCAGGTCGTTGAGGCAGTGGCCGTAGCGGGACACCATGACCAGCACGCGGCGCCGGGTGCCGACCGGTTCGAGGTGCCACCGCATGGCGAACGGTGCGGCCACCGCGGCGAACCCGCGGCGCAGGACGTCGGTGGTGTTCTCGCCGCCCGAGGTGGCGAAGTGCACCCGCATGAAGAAGTGGCCGTCGCGGCGGTCACCGAACTGCTGGTTGTCGATGATGTCGCTGCCATGCTCAAGGAGGAACCGTGAGACGGCATGGACGATGCCGGGAGCCTCGGGGCAGTCGACCGTGAGCACGTGCTCGACGGGCGCCGCGGCGGGGTCGATCGGCGCGTGGGCGCGGGACGTGGCGGAAGCCGGGAAGTCAGTCATGGTCTCAGCACTCGATTACGTTGACGGCGAGACCGCCGCGGGCGGTCTCCTTGTACGTGACCTTCATGTCCCGGCCGGTGTCGCGCATGGTCTTGACGGCCTGGTCCAGGCTGACCTTGTGCGTGCCGTCACCGGCCAGGGCGAGCCGTGCCGCGTTGATCGCCTTGACACTGGCGACAGCGTTGCGCTCGATGCAGGGGATCTGGACCAGGCCGCCCACCGGAACGCAGGTCAGCCCCAGGTTGTGCTCGATGTCGACCTCGGCAGCGTTCTCGACCTGTGCGGGAGTGCCACCGAGGACCTCGCACAGTGCTCCGGCCGCCATGGCACAGGCCGAGCCGACCTCGCCCTGACAACCGACCTCCGCGCCGGAGATGGAGGCGTTCTCCTCGTTGACGGCCAGGGCGAACAGATTCACCCAGTCCATGACCTGGAGGGGATCCCCGCCGTCGGTCCTCGTGTTCAGCCCCCGGAACAGGCCCGGTGCGCGGGGTGGCACGCGCAGGCCGCCGGGCAGCACCCCTTCGCGGCGGCATCCGCGCTCCACGGATGCTCGCATGACCGACCACAGGTGCAGCAGTCCCGACCGCACCTCTGCCTCGGGACGCCAGGCCTGCTCGTTGGCGAGCATGATGTCGCTGACGGCGAGGTCTTCCCGGGCGCAGTGCGCGAGCAGTTCGACCGCCGAGTCGAAGGGGAAGCGCACCCGTGTCGTGTCCGCGACGACGCGTGCGGCGCCGGTGGCGGCCTCGTCGACGACGAAGCCTCCGCCCACGGAGTGGTACGTCCGCTCGTCCAGCAGCCGGCCGTCGTCCGCGAAGGCATGGAACACCATGCCGTTGGGGTGCGCGGGCAGGGACTTGCGCCGGTGCAGCACGAGGTCGGCATCGCTGTCGAAACCGATGCGGTGCTTGCCCGCCAGCAGCAGGGTGCCGCCGGCGCGCACCTCCGCCACCCGGCCGTCGGCCCGCTCGGTGTCCACGGTTGCCGGATCCTCGTCCTCCAGACCGAGCACCACCGCCTTGTCCGAGCCGTGCCCGTGGCCCGTCGCACCGAGCGACCCGAACAGTTCGGCCCGCACTCGGCTGACGAAGGTCAGCAAACCCTCGTCGTCCAGGCGCTGGACGAAGCGCCGCGCCGCGCGCATCGGCCCCACCGTGTGGGATGAGGAGGGGCCGATGCCGACCGAGTACAGGTCGAACGCGCTCAGCGCCATCAGGGCGTCTCCGGGCCGATGTACTCACTCATCGCGTCGATGAGCCAGCGGGCCAGGTAGTCGGCGAACGAGGAGCGCGGCAAGAGCTGGTACGTGGGTGCGTCGTCGACCTGCCGGAGCAGTACCGCGACGGGGCCCACCGTGGTCGACACCGCCTGGCCGGGTGCGAAGGACCGGGGGTGCAGGTCCAGAGGGCAGCCCTTCTCCAGTACCTGCCGGGCATTGGGGCCGCTCAGCTCCAGGGTGGTGCGGTTCGCCGAGACGTCCACGACCGAGCCCGGGTCGCCGCCGAGTGCCTCCCGCAGCTCTGCGGTCACGGCGGTCCCGTCGGACCGGGACAGCACGAGCCACTCGTCGGGGCCGAGCCAGAGGACTGTGTGGGGGCCGGACGCGGTGGTGTGGCCACACTGGAGCGGAAGCGGCGCCCCCAAGGTCTTCTCGATGCGGTCGGCCGCTTCGGACGCGGGGTCGACACGCACGTTCACCATGCTGATGAACGGCCGCTCGGCGAGCGTCACGCCCCGGGGGCCGGTGACGGTGGCGGCGCGCATCCGCTCCGCCAGATGTGCCAGGGGGCTGGTGCGCTGGGCCACCGGGGCCGCGCCCGCGCCGAACGTCGGCTCAGTCGTCTCGTCAGCCATCTCGCTTGGTCCCTTCGGGGTCGTAGAGGACGAAGTCGGTCACCTCGACGGGCACCAGGTCCTCGCCCACCGGGGCGAGCAGGGTTTCGCCGATCCTTGCCCGCCCGCCGGAGACGAGGGCGAGGGCGAAGGGGCGGCCGAGGGCCGGGCTGTGGTAGCTGGAGGTGACGTGGCCGAGCATCGGCACGGGCACCGTCTCCAAGGCGACGTCCGGCGCGACGAGCTGGGTTCCCTCGGGCAGCCGGGTCGTGCGGTCGGTCGGCAGCAGGCCGACCAGCTGCTTGCGGTCGGTGCGGGCGGTGTCGGCGCGGGAGTAGGACCGCTTTCCGACGAAGTCCTTCTGCTTCGAGACCACCCAGGGCATGCCCGCGTCCTGCGGGGTGACGGTGCCGTCGGTGTCCTGGCCGACGATGATGTAGCCCTTCTCGGCCCGCAGGACGTGCATGGTCTCGGTGCCGTACGGCGTGATGCCGTACGGCTGCCCGGCCTCGTACACCTGCTCCCAGACGGCGCGGCCGTACCAGGCGGAGACGTTGATCTCGTAGGCGAGTTCGCCGGAGAAGGAGATCCGGCAGATGCGGGCGGGGATGCCGGAGGCCAGGGTGGTCTCGCGGAAGGCCATGAAGGGGAACGCCTCGGCGGACAGGTCGATGTCGGGCGCGAGCCCCCCGACGACCTCGCGCGACTTCGGGCCTACGACGGCGATCGTCGCCCATTGTTCGGTCACCGAGGTGCAGTGGACGTCGAGTTCGGGCCACTCGGTCTGGAGCCACTCCTCCAGCCAGTCCAAGACCCCGGCGGCGCCGCCGGTCGTGGTGGTCATGAAGTAGCGGTTGTCGTCGAGGCGTAGGGTCACGCCGTCGTCGAAGATCATGCCGTCGGGCTTGCACATCACGCCGTAGCGGGCGAGGCCGGGCTTGAGCTTCTTGAAGGCGTTGGTGTAGACGCGGTTGAGGAACTCCCCCGCGTCCGCACCCCAGATCTCGATCTTGCCGAGGGTGGAGGCGTCCATGACTCCCACGCCCTCACGGGCCGCGCGGCACTCACGGGCCACGGCCGTGTCCATGTCCTCACCGGGCAGGGGGAAGTACCAGGGGCGCTTCCACTGCCCGACATCCTCGAACACAGCCCCCTGAGCGACATGCCAGCCGTGGATGGACGTCGTACGCTCCGGATCGAACAACTCGCCGCGCTCACGCCCGGCCAGGGCGGCGAACGCCACCGGCGTGTACGGCGCCCGGTAGGCCGTCGTACCGATCTCCCCCGGTGACGCACCCGCGCCGAGCGCCTCGGCGATCACGCCGATCGCGTTGACACCGGACGTCTTGCCCTGGTCGTTGGCGGTGCCGAGCGAGGTGTAGCGCTTGACGTGCTCGACACCGCGCATGCCGGCGCCGGTGGAGCGCCAGACGTCGGCGACGGTGACATCGCGCTGGAGGTCGACGAAGTGGGTGTCCCAGGTGCCGGGTTCGCCGTCGGGGGCGGGTACCAGCCACAGCGCGCGCACCGGGCCGGAGCCCTGGTCATCGCTGGACGACGGTACGGAAACCGGGAACCCGGCTTCCGTCGCGGCCCGCGCTCCGGCCCGCGCCCCCCGCTCCCGGCAGCCGTCGAGGTCGTACGTCCCCCGGGCCGCACCCACGACCTGCTGGTCCCGTACGGCGCCGTCGGGAACGAAGGCCACCAGGTCCTCGTCCCAGCGCAGCCGACCCTGGCGCTGGCTGTGCAGGTGCACCACCGGGCTCCAACCGCCCGACACGGCGAGCAGGTCGCAGTCGAACGACTCGGAGATGCCGGCGAGTTGGCCGCTCTCGTCGAGGGCCTGGACGGTGACGCCGGTGAGCCGGCGGTCGCCCGCGGTGTCGATCACCGCGCTGCCCGTCAGCACCCGCACCCCGGTCGCCGCGGCGACCTCGGCGGCCCGGTGGGACAGCTCGGCGCGTGCGTCCACGACGGCGGCGATGTCGATGCCGGCGGAGTGGAGGTCGGCGACCGTGTCATAGGCGCTGTCGTTGGTCGTGCTCACCACGGCCCGCGAGCCCGGAGCCACGGCGTACCGGTTGAGGTACGAGCGCATCGCCGCCGCGAGCATCACCCCGGGGCGGTCGTTGCCGGCGAAGACCAGCGGACGTTCGTGAGCGCCGGTCGCCAGGACCACCTGGCGGGCCCGTATGTGCCACAGCCGCTGGCGCGAGATGCCTTCGGACGGGTCGGGGGCGTCGGCTCCGAGATGGTCGGTGCGCCGCTGGAGGGCCAGCACGTAGTTGTCGTCGTACGAGCCGAACGCCGTGGTGCGCTGGAGGACCACGACCTCGGGCACGGCGTCGAGTGTCGCGTGGACCTCTGCGACCCACTGGAGGTCGCTCCGCGCACCGGAGAGCAGCGAACCGCCTGGCTCGGGCTGGTCGTCGAGGAGAATCACGCGGGCGCCGGAGCCGGCGGCAGCGGCGGCGGCCGCGAGGCCGGCCGGTCCGGCGCCGACGACCAGGACGTCGGTGTGGACGTACTTCTTGTCGTAGACGGCGGGGTCGGGGGTCGGGTCGAGCCGGCCCATCCCGGACAGGGTCGTGGCGGACAGACCGTCGTACAGCTCCACGGTCGTCGCCGGGAGCATGCCCTCCGCGCACGAACCGTCAAGCCGCACCAGGGCGTTGGGCTCCTCGACGCCCGCAGCGACGATGCCGCGCGGACGGTTGCGGTAGAGCGATGGGGCGACCTCGACGCACCCGTTCGCCAGCATCGCGGAGGCGACGGTGTCTCCGGGGTGCCCGGTCAACTCCCGGCCGTCGACGGTGAACCGCAGCACGCGGTCACGGTCGATACGGCCCCCCTGCCGCAGCCGGAATCGCTGGTCGGTCATCGGTTGTTACCTCCGGCCTGGGGCAGTTCGGGGCGGGGCTCGTCGAGCCGATAGGCGGCGAGCACCTCGTAGGTGACGGTGTCGCGCAGGACGTTGAACCAGCGGCGGCAGCCGGTGCTGTGCATCCACCGCTCGGCGAAGGGGCCCTTGGGGTTGTCGCGGTAGAAGACGTACTCGGCCCACTGCTCGTCGGTGAGGTCGGCGGGGTTCTCGGGATAGGGGACGTGAGCCTGTCCCCCGTAGTGGTACTCGGTCTCATTCCGCGGACCGCACCAAGGGCAGGTGATCAGCAGCACGGTGTCCTCCTCAGTGGGCCACGGCTGCCGCGCCGTGTTCGTCGATCAAGGCGCCCGTCGCGAAGCGTTCGAGGGCGAAGGGGGCGTTCAGCGGATGTGGTTCGCCCGTGGCGATGGTGTGCGCGAAGGTCCAGCCGGCGGCCGGGGTGGCCTTGAATCCGCCGGTGCCCCAGCCGCAGTTGACGTAGAGGTTCTCCACGGGCGTGCTGCCGACGATCGGGGAGGCGTCCGGGCTGACGTCGACGATGCCGCCCCAGGTCCGCAGCACATGCGCGCGGGCGAAGATCGGGAACAGCTCGACGGCGGCGGCCATCTGCTGCTCGATCACGTGGAAGGAGCCACGCTGCCCATAACCGTTGTACGCGTCGACGCCCGCCCCCATCACCAGCTCGCCCTTGTGGGCCTGGGAGACGTACACGTGCACGTGATTCGACATGACGACCGTCGGATGCACCGGCTCGTGCAGCTCGGAGACCAGCGCCTGGAGTGGGTGTGACTGTACCGGCAGCCGTACGCCCGCCCGCTCGGCCAGCACACTGCTGTGCCCGGCGGACGCGAGGCCGACCCGGCCGGCGTGGATGCGGCCGCGGCTGGTCTCGACGCCCACGACCCGGTCGCCGTCCTTGAGGAAGCCGGTGACCTCGCAGCCCTGGATCAGGTCCACGCCCATCTCGTCGGCCCGGCGGGCCAGCGCCCAGGCGACGTGGTCGTGCTTGGCGATGCCGGCCCGCGGTTGGAAGGTGCCGCCGAGGACCGGATAGCGGGTGCGGGGCGAGACGTTGAGGATGGGGCAGACCTCGGCGACCTCGTCCGGCTCCAGCCACTCGGCGTCGACTCCGTTGAGGCGGTTGGCGTTGACGCGGCGCACGCCCTCGCGGACGTCCTGGAGGGTGTGTGCGAGGTTGAGGACGCCGCGCTGGCTGAACAGGAAATCGTAGTCCAGTTCCTCGGGGAGCCGCTCCCACAGCTTGAGTGCGTATTCGTAGATCGCCGCGCTCTCGTCCCAGAGGTAGTTGGAGCGGATGATCGTGGTGTTGCGGGCCATGTTGCCACCCGCCAGCCAGCCCTTCTCCAGGACGGCGACGTTGGTGATGCCGTGGTTCTTGGCGAGGTAGTAGGCGGTGGCCAGGCCGTGGCCTCCCGCGCCGACGATGACGACGTCGTACGAGGAGCGCGGCTCGGGGTTGCGCCAGAGGAAGTCCGGATGCTCCGGCAGCGGCTCGGTGGTCATGCCGCGTCTCCGTTCGCGTGGGGCAGGTGGGGCAAGTGGGGATAGAGGGGGAACGCGTCGGCGAGCTTCTCGACCCGGTCACGCAGCAGGCCCGCCCGCTCGTCGCCGAGCCGCTCGTCCTTCAGGGCCTGGGCAATGATGTCGGCGACCTCCCGGAACTCCGTCTCGCCGAAGCCGCGGGTGGCCAGGGCGGGGGTGCCGATCCGCAGCCCCGAGGAGACCATCGGCGGGCGGGGGTCGAACGGCACCGCGTTGCGGTTGACGGTGATTCCGATGCGGTGCAGCCGGTCCTCGGCCTGCCGCCCGTCGAGCGCGGAGCCCCGCAGGTCGACGAGGACCAGGTGGACTTCGGTGCCGCCGGTCAGCACGGTGATCCCGGCCTCGGCCACGTCGTCGGCCAGCAGCCGTCCGGCGAGGATGCGGGCGCCGTCCAGGGTGCGCTGCTGGCGCTCCTTGAAGTCGTCGGAGGCGGCGACCTTGAAGGAGACGGCCTTCGCAGCGATCACGTGCTCCAGCGGGCCGCCCTGCTGGCCCGGGAAGACCGCGGAGTTGATCTTCTTGGCCAGGTCGGCACGGCTGAGGATCACACCGCCGCGCGGGCCGCCGAGGGTCTTGTGCGTAGTGGTGGTCACGACATCGGCGTACGGCACCGGGCTCGGGTGCAGGCCTGCGGCCACCAGACCGGCGAAGTGCGCCATGTCCACCATCAGATACGCGCCCACCTCGTCGGCGATGCGGCGGAAGGCGGCGAAGTCCAGCCGGCGGGGGTAGGCCGACCAGCCGGCGACGATCATCTTGGGCCGGTGGGCGAGAGCGAGCTGCTCGACCTCGTCCACGTCGATACGCATGTCCGACTCGCGCACGTGGTACGGCACGACGTTGTACAGCTTGCCGGAGTAGTTGAGGCGCATGCCGTGGGTCAGGTGCCCACCGTGCGCCAGGTCGAGGCCGAGGATCGTGTCGCCGGGCTCCAGCAGCGCGAACATCGCGGCGGCGTTGGCCTGCGCGCCCGAGTGCGGCTGCACGTTCGCGGCCTCGGCACCGAACAGTTCCTTCACCCGGGTGATGGCCAACTGCTCGATGACGTCGACGTGTTCGCAGCCGCCGTAGTAGCGGCGGCCCGGGTAGCCCTCGGCGTACTTGTTGGTCAGGACCGAGCCCTGGGCCTCCATGACGGCGGCCGGGGCGAAGTTCTCCGAGGCGATCATCTCGAGGGTGGACTGCTGGCGGTGCAGCTCGGCGTCGACGGCGGCGGCGACGTCCGGGTCGAGCCTGCTGAGCGGGAGGGAGAGAGGAGAGGCGACCGTGGTGATCGACGGGTTCGTTGCCATCTGTGCACCATCCTGAGAGCCAGCTAATGAGCGACTAATGAGCAACTGATATATCAGCCTGTGCGGTACGGTATAGAAGCTCGCCGGACAGGTCAAGGGGGCTTTTCATGCAACAGGTGGCGACCGACCCCATGGGCGAGGTCGAGGAACTGTCCCTCGCCGAGCGTGCTTACCGCGCCATCCGCGACCGGCTCGTCATGCTCGAGATCCGCCCCGGCGCGCCGATCAACGAAGAGCAGCTGGGGCAGTCCCTCGGCGTCGGACGGACGCCGGTGCGCGAGGCGCTCAAGCGCCTCCAGTACGAGCGCCTGATCACGACCTACCCCCGCCGCGGCACCTTCGCCACCGACGTCAACATCACCGACCTCGCCCACATCTCCGAGGTCCGCCAGGAGCTGGAGCCCCTGGCCGCAGCGCAGGCCGCGCGGCGCGCCACGGCCACGGACCGCGCGAGCCTGACGGCTCTGGGGCGGGAACTGGAGGGTGCCGGTTCCTCCGGGCAGGACGCCGCCGGGCTCATGCGCCTGGACCTTCAGGTCCACCGCGCCATCTACGCCGCCACGCACAACCCATACCTGGAGGACACCCTCGTCCGCCACGACAACCTGGCCACCCGCATCTGGTGCCTGTTCGTCGACCGGCTGTCCGACATGGCCGGCCACGTCGGAGAGCACGGACCGCTGATCGAGGCGATCGTCGGCGGTGACCCCGACCGGGCGGCACAGCTCGCCCGCAGCCACGTCGAAGGCTTCGAACGGGCCATTCGCGAGGCCATCTGAGACGCCGGCGGAGCCGGTCTCCGGCTCGTCGAGAGGTCAGTGCGCGACGCCCCGTGGTTCCCCGGGGCGCATGCGGGGCCTGCCCGCCAAGGTGGTCCACAGGTACGGGGCGACGTCGTCCTCGGGGAGCTGGGCGATCATGTAGCGGACACAGCGTTCGATCTTGACCCGCCAAAGCCGCGCCGCCTCGTTCCCGTCCGCGTTGCACAGCGCGTCGTGGACCGCGGCGTCCTCGTCCCTGATGGTGTCACAGGCCTGGCTGTAGTCCATGTCCAGGACCGCGACGAACATGCGCAGGCGGGCCGTCAGGCGCTCGAAGGTCTGGGCGGCCTGCGGAAGGTCCGCGATACGGGCGAGAGCGTCCTGGTACCTCAAGTCGTCTTCCCGTATGCGGAGATGATCGTTGTCCCGGGCGGCGGCCCGGACCTCCGCCAGGGCCGCTGAGGCCGGGCCGAGGCGGTGGGGGCCGAGCATCGCGATACGGCGCATGAGCAGGGCACCGAGGCTGGCGCGCAGAGCGTAGAGATCGAGCACGTCCTTCGCCGTGACGGCGGGGACCGCGGTCGCCCCCCCGGGGAGCAGCTCGAGCATGCCCTCCTCAGCCAGCGCGCGCAGCCCCGCGCGAACGACCCGCCGGGAGAGGCCCAGACGGACCGCGAGCGGTGCCTCCCGCACGCGGTCGCCGGGCCGGTGGCCACCGGCGAGGACGGCTTCGCGCAGCAGACCCACGACCGGATCGGTGGTGAGGGGAGCGCCGGGCGCAGCGTCGGGAGAGGTGATCTGGGTCGCCGTCGGCATGGCCGTATCGCCGACTGCGCTCCCGTCCAGGACCTTCGAGTCATTTTCAGGGCCGCAGATGGCCGGGCGGTCGTACGACGGACGCGGCGCGGCGACCCGTGTGAAGGCCGTCGCGGACGGCGTCCATGTGGTCGACCAGGTCAGCAGCGCGTCCCGAAGCCGGTGCGGGTCGGGTCCCGCGTCACGGGGAACTGGCGCATCGGCGGCGAGGAGACGCCGGGCCTCGTCGGTCCAAGCCTCAGAGTTCGGGGCGCGATGCCGGCGCACGCGGGCGGGCAGGACCGGTTCGTGCCGCTCGAGGGCGGTGCAGCCGTCCGCCGGTACGCCGTGCTCGAGCAGGTGCACGGTCGCTCCGGTGCCCGCCGCCGAGCTGACCTGCTGCAGAAACGCGCGCAGGGCCGGGTGGTCCGCCCAAGGCGCGGCCTCCGTGCGGTGGTTGCCCCGAAGCGCCGCGAAGGCGCCGGCCACGGCGAGGACGTGGGGTGCCTCCCGGTCCTGGCCGAACAGCCGACTGATGTCGGTCGCCGCGGAGTCGCGGACGCGCCTCGGCCCTCCTGCCCGCACCGTCACCGCAAGCACGCACATCGGTGGGGCCAGGAAAAGGCCGACCACCTCCTCGGCGTGGTCGGGCAGGGACCACGCCCGGCGCGGCCCGGCCGTCGCGCGCATCCCCGGCCGGATGCCGTAGGTGCGCCAGATGCGGTTCACCGTGCTCTGGCTCAGGCCGGTCTCGGCCGCCATCGAACGGGTCGACCAGGCCTGCCTGGCACCGGGCGGCGGTGGGGTGAGCGTGCGGACCAGGACATGCGCCACCGTGTCGTCGTCGGCCGTGGGAGGCCTCCCGGGACGGGACTGTTCGTCCAGGCCGTCCAGCCGGTCGGCGAGGAAGCGGGCCCGCCACTTGCCGACCATGTCGCGGGAGATACCGAGGCGCCCGGCCACAGCTGTGTTGGTGGGCTCGTCCTCGCAGGCCAGCACGATCTGCGCACGCTGGGCCCGGGCCTGGGAGCAGGTGCGGCTGCGGGTCCACATCAGCAGGGTGGCCCGTTCGTCCTCGGTGAGGACCACGGAATTGCGGGGACGGCCGGCCATGCCGACAACCGTAGTCGAACTTATGACTCAGAGATACCCCCGGTCTCCTGAGCGCGGCGCGGGCATTGTTGGCCGCTCCCGGCCTTCACATACTTCGTTGCCATCTGGTGGCCACGCCACCGGCGTCCCCGAGAAACCGCGAGTTCGCCTCGATCAGCCGGCCCCCGCCGACCCCGTTCGCCGGGCAGTACTCGCGATATCGAACCGCACATCAACCCCGATCTGGCCCGGACCTACCCTTGTACGGGCAGGTCCGGTCACCGCTCCCGGAGGCTGAGATGACCGATCCCGCAGGAAATAAACTGGATGACGCGCCACTGTCGCGCTTCCACAAGAAACTGGCCCTGTACTCCTCCGGTGGCCCGTTCCTCGACGGCTATGTCCTGAGCATCATCGGCGTCGCCATGGTGCAGATCTCGCCGCAACTGCACCTGTCCGACTCCGCCGAGGGCCTCATCGGCGCGTCCGCGCTCATCGGCATCTTCCTCGGCGCGTTCGTGGGCGGCTGGCTGACCGACAAGTTCGGACGGCAGCTGCTCTACACCATCGACCTGATCGCCATCATCGTCTGCTCGGTCGCGCAGTTCTGGGCCGCCGACCCGGTGTGGCTGTTCATCCTGCGGCTGCTCATCGGCATGGCGGTCGGTGCGGACTACCCCATCGCCACCTCGCTGCTGGCCGAGTTCACACCGCGCCGCTACCGAGGTCCGCTCCTCGGCGGCCTGGTCGTCATGTGGTTCGTCGGCGCCGCCGTGGCGTACATCGTCGGCGAGATACTGCTGCAGACCGGCGCCGACGGCTGGCGGTGGATGCTCGCCAGCGCCGCG
This sequence comes from Streptomyces sp. NPDC111507, assembly GCF_055638955.1. Lineage (NCBI taxonomy): Bacteria > Bacillati > Actinomycetota > Actinomycetes > Kitasatosporales > Streptomycetaceae > Streptomyces > Streptomyces sp. NPDC111507. The sequence continues at coordinate 36,046 of NZ_JBVKBU010000027.1, forward strand.
CTGCCCGCCACGGTCATCGTGCTGCTGCGCCACGGCACGCCCGAGTCCCCGCGCTGGCTGGCCAACAAGGGCCGCACCGACGAGGCCAACGCCGTCCTGGAGCGGGTCTACGGCCCCGACGTGACGATCGCCGACCTGCCGGACGAGGCGGAGGAGCGTGAGAACGTCGACATCAAGGCGATCCTGCGGTCCGGCTACGGCGGACGGATGCTCTACATCACCGTCTTCTGGACCTGTTCCATCGTCCCGCTCTTCGCCATCTACGCCTTCGGCCCGAAGATCCTGGACGCGCTCCAACTGAAGGGCGGGCTCGCCAACATCGGCGAGGCCATGATCACCGTCATGTTCCTCATCGGCTGTGTGATCGCCCTGTTCGGCGTGAACCGTATGGGCCGGCGTCCGCTGGTCATCCACAGCTTCGTGTGGTCGGGTCTGGCCCTGCTGTTGCTGGGCATCTTCCCCGACGCCCCCTCGGGCGTGATCATGACCCTGTTCGCCCTGTACGCGGTCATCATCGGCGGCACCCAGATCCTGCAGTGGATCTACCCGAACGAGTTGTTCCCGACGGAGGTACGCGGCTCCGCCGTCGGCCTGGCCTCCTCGGCCAGCCGTATCGGCGCCGCCGTCGGCACCTACCTCGTCCCCATGGCCCTGACCGATTGGGGCGTCGGCGGCACCATGATCGCGGCCGCCGTCATCAACGGCGTCGGCGCCGTCGTCTCCGTCTTCTGGGCACCGGAGACACGCGGCATGGCTCTGCACGAGTCCGCCGCTCTGACACCGCGGACCGCCCGGATCGAAGCAACGGGCCGCCCCGCGGGCGTCTGACCGTGCGGCCGGGCCCCCACCACCCGTGGGGGCCCGGGGGCGGCGCCGGCAGCGCGGTCCTGGCTGCCGTATCGGCCGGCATGTCCACGGAGCAACGCGCGGCGACCTTTTCCAGCAGCCGAAATCTTCACCCGTAGAACTTGCAGGAGGGTACTGATGAAAGACGTAGTGATCGTGGGAGGCGGCATCGCAGGACTGGCTGCGGGCTGGCGACTTCGGCACTGGGACACGCTCCTGCTCGAGTCGGAGGGACGGATCGGCGGCCGCATCCGGTCGGAGCGCCGCGGTCCGTACTGGCTCAACTGGGGCGGGCACGTCTACGCCGGCGGAAACTCCGCGACGTCGTGGCTGCTGAACAGCACCGGCGTCGACGCGGTACCGGTCCCGGGCTCACTGGCCGGACTGTCGATGAACGGCAAGCTGCTGCTCAAGGGCCGCGTGGAGAGCTACCCGTTCCGCATCCCGATGCCTATGTCGGCGCGGGTCGGCATGATCAAGACCGGCGCCAAGGTCGCCGTGCAGGTCGCTCGCTACGCCCGGATCGTGCAACGGCGCAAGGGCGAGACCACTGCCCAACACCAGCAGCGGATCTACGACTTCATGAACGACCGTTCCTTCAAGGACTTCATCGGTGACCTGCCCGAGGACGCCGAAGCCCTGTTCAAGCCCACCGTGACCCGCTCCGCCGCCGACATCGACCAGCTCGCGGCCGGCGCCGGCGTCGGCTACTTCAGCCTGGTCTGGAACATCGGCGGCGGTCTCTCGCAGAGCATCCTCGGCGGCCCGTCCACGCTCACCGAAGGCATCGCCGCGGCCCTGTCGGCCCGGGTGCGGCTGAACGCGACCGTCGACGAGATCGTCCAGAAGAACGGCTCCGTCGTCGTCCGTTACCGGCAGGACGGCATCGAGCAGGAGGTCGAGGCGCGCTGCGTGGTCCTGGCCACCCCCGCGACCGTCAGCCACCGCATCGCGGTCGATCTCGACCCCTACGTCCGCGAGGCCCTGTCGAAGATCGTCTACGGCCCCTACGTAAGCGCGGCGTTCCTCAGCAACGAGACCGAGCGCCAGGTGTGGGACGACGCCTACGGCATCGCGACGCCGAAGCGGTCCTTCGCCGTCGCGCTGAACATGTCGAACGTCGTGCACGGGTACGAGCAGGAGCGCCGGCCCGGCAGCAGCGTCATGACCTTCTCGCCGGGCAGCCTGGCGCGCGAACTGCTGCAGCACGACGACGACAAGATCCGGCAGATCTACCTCGACGACCTGGACCAGGTGCTGCCCGGCTTCGCCGGCAACGTCGTCGAGGCCGAGGTCCAACGCTGGCCCACCGGCGCACCGTACTGCTTCCCCGGCCGCGGGAAGCTCCAGCAGACGCTGACCCGCCGCACCGGCCGTGTCCTCCTGGCCGGTGACTACCTCGGCACCCTCTACACCGAGACCGCGATCCAGACCGGCCTGTCCGCAGCGCAGGAAGCCCAGAGCCTGCTGGCCACCGAACGGCAGACCGCACGGCGCGACTTGACCCCGGTAGCCCCGTAAGTCCGCCTCCCTACTCGTACTTCGCAGCTTCACCTGAGGAGAATCAAGAATGTCGTCACAGTTGAGCGGTGTCCTGACCGCACTGGCCACACCGTTCGCATCGGACGGGGAGATCGACGAGAAGGCACTGCGCCGCCTGGTCGACCGCAGCATCGACGGCGGGGTCGACGGCGTCGTCGCCTGTGGATCCACCGGCGAGTTCGCGGCGATGAGCGCGGCGGAACGACGCCGCCTGGTCGAGACCGTCATCGACCAGGCGGCCGGACGTGTGCCGGTCGTCGCTCAGACCGGTGCGCTGAGCACCAAGGAAGCGGTCGAACTGTCCCGCCACGCGCAGGCCGCCGGAGCCTCGGTTCTGATGGTGGTCACCCCGTACTACGAGCCGCTCACACTCGACGAGACGCTGCACTACCTGCGCACCGTCGCCGACGCCGTGGACATTCCGATCATGCTCTACAACCTGCCTGGAGCCACCGGCGTCAACCTCTCGCCCGACATCGTCGGCCGGCTCGCCCGCGAGGTCGACAACATCCAGTACATCAAGGACACCAGCGCCGACATGGCCCAGGCCGGGCAGCTGATCCACCGCCACGGTGACGTCATCTCCACCTTCATCGGCTGGGACAGCCTTCTGCTGCAGGCGATCACCGAAGGCGCCGCCGGTGTCATGGCGGGGACCGCGAACGTGATGCCGGCCGAACTCGTCTCGATCCACCGCGCGTTGCGCGCCGGCGACCTCGAACGCGCGCGGGTCGAATGGGCACGGATCTACCCGCTGATGGACGCGATCATGTCCGCTCCGTTCATCCCGGCCATCAAGGCCGCCCTGGACGCGGCCGGATTCCCCGTCGGCGGCCCCCGTGAGCCGCTGCTCGGCCTCGACGCCGACACGACCGCCCGGATCTCCTCCCTGGTCCAGGCCCTTCCCCAACTGTCGGCCGCACGCTGACGAAGGGGGCGGCGGCAGCCGTGAGGTTCTGCGGCTATCACGGCGTCTGTTCCGAACGCGGAAGTGCGATCGGATCCGAACGCGGAAGTGCGATCGGTTCTGAACGCGGGAGTGCGATCGGCCCAGCGGCACCGCTGCGGGCCGATCGCCGTGGCCGAGGCGCGGACCAATGCGCCGACCCCGCCGGAACCGCTCGAACTCCGCTGCTCCCTGGCCGGCCATCTCATCCGACCACCCTCAAGGAGTCACTGATCATGACCAGCACCGCCGACCTCACGGCCTCCACCGTCCGCCGCGCGGCCGACGCGCCGCCCCTGATCACCGAGGCCGACCTTCCTCAGGCCCGGCACTTCGTCGACGGGACCTTCGTCGAGGCATCGACCGAGCGCGTCATCGATGTGGTCGATCCGAGCACCGAGAGCGTCATCGCCCGGATTCCCGAGGGAACCGCCGAGGACATCGACCGAGCGGTCGCCGCCGCCGTAGCGGCCAAGGATCAGTGGGCACGGCTGGTCCCCAAGGACCGCTCGGAGGTGCTGCACGCCATCGCCGACCGGCTGGCCTCGGCCGAGCACACCAACCTCCTGAGCAGGCTGGAGTCCGCCAACACCGGGAAGCCGCTCGCTGTGTCCCGGGACGACGTCGGCATGACCGTCGACACCTTCCGATTCATGGCCGGTGCGCTGCGCGCGACCACCTCCATGGCCGCCGGCGACTACGCCGAGAACCACCTGTCGGTCATCCTGCGCGAACCGCTCGGCGTGATCGGCGTGATCACGCCGTGGAACTACCCGCTGCTCATGGCGGCCTGGAAGATCGCACCGATCCTCGCCGCAGGCAACACCCTGGTCATCAAGCCGTCCGAGCAGACCCCGCTGACCACCCTGAAGTTCGCCGAACTCGTCGCCGACCTCCTGCCGCCCGGCGTGCTGAACGTGGTCAACGGCTACGGCGCGGACGCCGGCGCCCGGCTCGCCGAGCACCCGGACGTGAACATGATCGCCCTGACCGGTTCGGTCGCCAGCGGCCGAGCCGTCGCGAGGGCCGCCGCCGACACCCTCAAGCGCGTCCACCTCGAACTCGGCGGCAAGGCCCCAGTGGTGATCTTCGAGGACGCCGACCTCGCGGCCACCGCCTCGTCGCTGCGCGTCGCGAGCTTCTGGAACTCGGGCCAGGAATGCGGGGCCGCCTGCCGCGTCCTCGTCCACGAATCGGTGGCCGAGCAGTTCGTCGAGCAACTCGTCGGCGAGGTCCGGGCCCTGGTCGTCGGTGAGCCGACGTCCGGCGAGGAAGTCGAAGTGGGGCCCATGGTCTCGAAGGCTCACTTCGACCGCGTCATCGGGTACTTGGAGCGTGCGACGAAGGAAGGCGTGCGTGTGGCGACGGGCGGCGGGGCCCTCGACGGACCCGGCTACTTCGTGGCCCCGACCGTATTGGTCGACGTACCCGAAGGAGCCGAAGTCGCCCGCGAGGAGATCTTCGGCCCCGTGGTCACGGTCGAGACCTTCGCCGACGAGGAGGAGGCGGTGAGGCGAGCCAACGACGTCCCCCTGGGCCTGTCGGCGTCCGTGTGGACCGAGAACGCCCGCCGCAGCCACGACATCGCCGCCCGCCTCGACTTCGGCACCGTCTGGGTCAACTCCCATCTCGTGCTGGCCGGCGAAGTCCCCTGGGGCGGGTTCAAGGGATCCGGCTACGGACGGGATCTGTCGATCTACGCGCTGGACGACTACTCGCGCACCAAGCACGTCATGCACCACCACGGGCGCTGACCCGTCCTTCCGTCCGAATCCTTGGAGGTGCGGGGTGACCGTCGACGACCCCCTGATGAGTCCGTTCGTCCTGAAGAACCTGACTCTGCGCAACCGCATCGTCAGCACGTCTCACGAACCTGCCTACAGCGAGGACGGCCTGCCCAAGGATCGCTACCGCGCCTACCATGTCGAAAAGGCCCGTGGCGGCGTCGGGTTGACCATGATCGGCGGCAGCGCTCTCGTCAGCCGTGACAGCGCACCGGCCTTCGGCAACCTGCAGCTGTGGAAGGACGAGGCGGAGCCGTGGCTGCGCCGGCTCGCCGACGAGGTGCACGAGCAGGGCGCAGCCGTGATGACTCAGCTCACGCATCTCGGTCACCGCACCAGCAGCTACACCGACAACTGGCTCCCGGCGATCTCGGCGAGCAGTGTCCGCGAGCCCGCACACCGCGCCTTCACCAAGGCCGCTGAGCAGTGGGACCTCGACCGGGTGCGGCAGGACTTCGTCGACGTCGCACAGCGTTGTCAGGCCGCGGGTCTCGACGGCATCGAACTCATGGCCTGGGGCCACTTCCTGGACTCGTTCTGGACCCCGTTCTGGAACCACCGCGACGACGAGTACGGCGGCTCCTACGAAAACCGCATGCGCTACCCGCTCCAGGTCATCCGCGCCATCCGCGAGGCGGTCGGCCCGGAGTTCGTCATCGGCGCGCGCATGACCTTCGACGAAGAGCGTGCGGGCGGCCTCGAGACGGACGAGGCACTGCGCATCGCCCAGGACATCACCGAGGCCGGTATCGACTTCATCAGCCTGATCAAGGGCTCGATCGGCACCGACGCCGCCCTGGCCCGCACCATCCCGCCGATGTCCACGCCCGCCTCTCCGCACCTTGAGTTCGCGGGGCGCATCAAGCAGAAGCTCTCCGTCCCGGTCATGCACGCCGCCCGCATCAGCGACGTCGCCACCGCGCGGTACGCCGTCGCCGAAGGCCTGCTCGACCTGGTCGGCATGACCCGAGCGCTGATGGCCGACCCCGAACTGCCCAACAAGGTCCGCGACGGGCACACGGACCGGATCCGCCCGTGCGTCGGAGCCAACATGTGCATCGACGGCATCTACGCCTCCGGCGCGGCGTTCTGCATGCACAATCCGTCCACCGGCCGAGAGCTCGACGTTCCCCAGCGCATCGACCGCGTCGGCACGCCGCGACGCGTGGCGGTGGTGGGAGCCGGGCCCGCCGGTCTCGAAGCCTCCCGCGTGCTCGCCGAGCGCGGTCACGACGTGCACCTCTTCGAGGCCGCCGACAAGGTGGGCGGACAACTGCTGCTGGCCTCGAAGGCCCCGCGCCGTCGCGACCTGCGCGGGATCATCGACTGGCGGACCGACGAGCTCACCCGCCTGGGCGTTCCGGTCTCGTTGAACACCTACGTCGACGCCCGGACATTGCGTGAGCAGCCATGGGATGTCGTGATCGTCGCGACCGGCGGCACACCCGCGGCGCCCCGCGTCCCCGGAGCCGGCCTGGTCCATGACACCTGGGACGTACTGGCCGGGGCACGACGGCTGCACGGGCATGTGATGGTCTACGACGACCACGGCGGCAACCAGGCACTCGACGCGGTGGAAGCCCTCGTCCGGGGCGGCGCCACCGTCGAGATCGTCACGCCGGAGCGCACGCTCTCACCCGACGTCGGCTCGCTCACAGCGTCCGGGTACTTCAACTCCTTTGCGGAGAACGGCGTCGCGGTCACGGTTCTTCGACGGCTGCACGGAGTCACCAGGACTCCGGCGGGTCTGGCGGCGGAACTCGGCGTGGACGGCTGCGAGTTCCGTGAGCACCGCACTTTCCATGCCGTCGTGGCCGAGATGGGCACCGATCCCGTACAGGAGCTCTACGACGAGTTGCTCGACTCCTCGACCAACCTGGGGGCCGTCGACCTGGCCGAACTGCTGGCCCGTAAGCCCCAGTCGATGGTGCGCAACGAAGAAGGCACGTTCCAGCTGTTCCGCATAGGGGACGCCGTGGCAAGCAGGAATGTCCATGCCGCGATGCTTGATGCGGCCCGCATCTGCCGCGCGATCTGAAACTGGCTGTGGAGAACGCACCGGAGGCCACATGACCATCACCATCCCCCAGGACGAGCTCAGCAGGCTGTGCACCCGGGCGTTGCAGAGGGCAGGGGAAGAGCTCCGGGCCGCCCAGATCCTGGCCCGTGCCATCGTGGATGCCGAGCGAGCGGGAATCCGAGCTGTCGGCATCGCGCATCTCTTCGATTACCTCGACGCCTACCGCAACGGCCGGAGCAGCCCCGGAGGTCCTCCACGCGACGCCGTCCTGCGTGGTCGCCGACGCGTGCGACGGGCTCGCCCAAGTCGCATTCGAGGAGGCCGCCCCGGCACTGTTCGCCGCCACCGAGCAAGCCGGCCTCGCCGCCCTTTGGATCCGAGGGTCCTACACGTGCGGCGAACTCGGCTACTACGCCCGCCGGGCCGCCGAGCGGGAACTGATCGCCGTGACCTGCGCGAACACCCCGGCTCTCATGTCTCTCGGTGGCTCCAGCACAGCGGTGCTCGGAACGAACCCGATGGCCTACGCCTTCCCGCGACCCGACGATCTCCCGATGGTCATCGACCAGGCCTCGTCGCAGACCGCCTACGTCAACGTGCGGCAGGCCGCCACCACCGGCGCATCGATCCCCGCCGGCTGGGCCGTAGGGCCCGACGGAGCCGAGACCACCGACGCATCAGCCGCTCTGAAGGGGGCGCTGCTCCCCTTCGGCGGGTACCGAGGCGGGAACATCGCCCTGCTGGTGGAGCTGCTCGCGACGCTGGCCGGTGGGTCCTTCTCAGTGAACGCCCCGCCGTTCGATCGTGGCTCGCGACCACCGGGCATCGGGCTCTTCGTGCTGTGCCTGAGCCCCCGGGCCTTCCCCGGCTCACTCGACCGCATCACCTCACATCTGCACAGGCTGCGTGCGGACTACGGGGTGGACCTGCCCGCACTCGAACGGCCCGCCCCGGGCGACGGGATCGCCATCGACCCCGAGCTGGCCGGCCGGCTCCGTGCCGCGGCCGAAGCCCAGTGAGAGGCGCCCACACCATGTACGACGTACTCATCGTCGGTGCCGGAGCCGCCGGCATCGCCACCGCCTATCGGCTCCGGGAATCCGGCCTCGACGTCGGTGTCTTCGACGCCGCGGACGAGGTCGGTGGACACACCCGCAGCGTCGAGGTGGGCGGCCTCACCGTCAACACCGGCGCCATGTTCATCTACCGTGACACCCCTGCCGAGAAGCTGGCAGCGGAACTCGGCATCCGGACCGAACCCTTCGAGCCCGACACGTACGGCATCCACGTGAACGGCCGGACCGTGATCGATGCCGACAACACCGAACTCATCGCCCGCCTTCCGCTGGACGACGAAGCAAAGAAACAACTCAGCGCCTTCGTCGAGGAAGCGATGGACGAGTACCGGCGCTACACCAGCAGGGGGACGCTCGGGTCCCGCTCCGGCGAACTCGGCGACCTCTCGGTCGAGGACCGGCTCGCCGGTCTGCATCCGGACGTCGCACGGATCATCCGGACCGCGGTCCAGGGCGGCGCAGTCGGCAAGGCCTCGCAGACCACCGCCCAGTACGGCCTGCGCTACTTCGCCTCCTACCTCGCCCACGAGAAACGCAACCGGCTGTTCCCGGTGGACGGCATGCAGCAGTTGCCGCTGCGCATGGCCGAACGACTGCCGAAAGGCACCGTCCACCTCGGGACAACCGTCGAATCGGTCGCACCGCTCGACGACGGGACCTACCGAGTCCGCATCCGCGACAGGGACCGCTCCACGAGTGTGGCTGCTCGCCACGTGGTCGTCGCGGTGCCGGCGCCCCAGGTGCCGGATGTCGTGCCGGACCTGCCCGGCTGGAAGCGGGACGCCCTGGACAAGGCCCTGACGCCGGGCAGCCGTACGCTCGCCGTCGTCGCCGATGTCCGGGAATCCCCACACCTGGCCGACTGGGCGTTCGTCACCACCGTCGGCACCCGGTTCGACGCCATCATCAATCCCACCCCCGGACGGCCCCGACACGATCCACACACGGGCGCCGCCCTGATCCAGTACGTCTGCTACGGGAACGGCGCAGGCCACCTGGAGGGCTTCGGCACCGACGAGTCGGCCCTGAACACCTGGGTCGAGGATTTCCTCACCGTCGCCCCCGAACTGCGTGGGCACATCGTCGGCGTGCACGGTCAGACCTGGCCGCACTGCTTCTCCCTGCTCTCCCCGACCCGGCTGTCCGTCCTCGACGCACTGCGCCGGCCGGTGCACGGGATCGACTTCGCCGGCGACTACACCTCGGCCACCGCCGGCACACACGGCTGCTACGCCGAGGCGTACCGCGTCGCCGAGCGCCTGCAGCGCACCGGCTCCGGAGCCGACATGATGTGAACCACCCCCTACGAGGGAGCCACCGTCACCGAGCGCCGCATGTTCGCCATCGGCAACCCCGCAGTGGACAACCTCCGAGAGCTGCTGTGCCTCGAACCCCGCGGACACGCCGACATGTACGGCGACTTCATCGCCCCGCCCGACGCCGAGGGCGCCCACTTCGGGGTGTTGTTCTGACACAAGGCACCCTGCGCGTGCACGCCGACGGCGAGTGGATCACCGGCGTCGACTTCGTCAACCGCGACGTACCTCTGCTGCGACCGGTTGCCCGCCACGTCGTAGCCGAACGTCGTCGTGATCGAGGCCGTCGCGGAGACCGGTTCGACCTGCGTGGTCTGCCGGCCCAGCGCGTCGTACGCCGTCGCCGTCCTGAACGGCCATACCCGGTCGGCGGTCCGCAGTACGGAGCCGAGCGCCAACCCGCCGCGTCCGGGCACCTTCTGACTTCGTCGGTGCCTCCCGTGATGGCGGCGTCCGCCGTGGCTGGGATACCAGGACTCGAACCTGAACTAACGGAACCAGAAACCGTCGGGCTGCCAATTACCCCATATCCCATATGCCCCGAAGGCCGCGGGAGCTCGGCCAGCCAGGGCGCGTCCTACTCGCGTGATCACAACGCGGTACGGCCGTGTGCCTAATCTATGCATTCTCTCCGTGATGCTCGGTGATGTGCCGGGGAGTGTCGATCAGGATTTTGGGGTTTGTTGCGGGTGGGGCTTGTCGATGACCCCAGAGCGACCGCACGGCTCCAGCCGACCTTGTTGCAGCCCAGGAGCAGCCCATTCTGCCGCGCCGCGGACGGCTCGCCACTCGACGGATCCGATCGGGGGGATTCTTCCCTCCGAGCGGCTCGCCCGATTGCGATCAGGGCGACGCCATCTTAGCTTCAGCGCGTCGGAATCATTCCGAAAACCTACATAACCTCTTATGTAGCGTTTCCCGTGGCGTTGAATGGAGCATTCATGTCGGTGATGACCGGTGCCCCGCCCATGCAGCAGTTCGGCCAGCACACCGCCGGACCGCAGCAGCTCGCGCAGGTGGTCCAGCAGTCCATCCAGCAGGCCTGCCAGCAGGCGAGTCAGCAGATCGCGCAGCGCATGCAGCAGACGCTGCAGCAGATCCAGCAGGTCCAGCAGCAGCTGGAGCAGCAGGGCATTCCCCAGCAGCACGCGCACCCGTACCTGGCTGTCGCGCTGCACACGACGCTGCTCCAGGGTGTGCGCGGCGCGGTGGAGCAGTCCGTGCAGCAGGCGCTGCCGACCGCGATCCTGACGCTGCTGCAGCAGAGCCAGCAGGGTCAGCACGGCCAGCACGGCCAGCACGGCCAGCAGCAGTGGGGCGGCGGGTACGGACAGCAGCAGTTCGGCCAGCAGTTCCCGCAGTTCCAGCAGCCCGGCTTCGGTTACGGCCAGATGACTCAGCCCTTCGGTATCGGCTGATCCTGGCAGCGCGCGATGCGGTGTGCCCGGGAGTCGTTCCCGGGCACACCGCATCACCATGGACGCGAACCGCCCGTGATCGGGATCAGAAGCACAAAGACCGACGTAGGCATGGTGAAGGTGGACGTGATGGTCAAGGACAGGCCCGGAAACAAGCCCCGAAACAACCGCCAGAGCGAATCCGAGGGCGCGGGTTCCGGCGGCAAGCTGGGCCCCGAGGACAAAGAAGCGGCGCCACGCAAGAAGAGCGCACCGTCACCGGTCGCGGTCCAGCCGCGCCGGCAGCGGTACATGGTGACACCGCTGCCCCAGCAACTGCTCCCACCAGGAGTGCTCGAACTCGGCATGGACGCGGTGTGCGACCGGCTGGAGGACATGCCCGACATCACGGTGATCCGCAGACTCCAGCCGTCGGAGAAGCTGCAGTCGGCCGGGGTCTTTCCCTCCTGCCCGGAGATCGCGGTCGTCGAGGCAGCCGAGACCCAGCTGCCGGCGATGCGGACACTGCACGTGCACATCGAGCCGGACCTGCCGCTGTCCGGCGCCGGGCCTGCCGCCGCGCAGGCCCCAGGGGTGCTACCGCTGTACGACCCGGGGCTGGTCCTGCCGCTGGAGAAGCCCGTGGAGATCTCGCTGCGCGTCTGCGGCCCGGACGGCGAACCGCTGGCCGGCGCAGGGGTGTTCCTGATCGGGACGACCTGGCCGAGCCAGGGCATCACCGCCGCCGACGGGACGGTCACCGTCACCCTGGCCACCGAGACCGAACAGTCCGTCCAGTGCCTGTACGTCCGCCCCAGGGCCAACTACACGGACCGCTGGATCCACCGTCCCGACCTGTCGGCGGCCCGGGAGAACGTCGTCACCCTCACCCCGCTGTCCAAGGTGTACCCGGAACTGGACGAACGCCAGCAGTACGGCTGGGGCCAGCAGGCCATGCGGCTGGACCGGCTGCCCCCCACATTCCGCGCCTTCGGCATCAAGATCGCTGTCATCGGTTCGGGCGTCAGCACCGAGCACCCCGACCTGAAGCAACGAGTGCGCTCGGGCGCCGATCTCGTGCACGGCACGGAGGAGGGCTGGACGCACGACCTGGTCGGCAGCGGTACCCACGCGGCCGGCATCATCGCCGGCACGGACACCGGCACGGGCATCATCGGCATCGCCGTCGACGCCGAGCTCGACGTCTGCCAGGTGCTGCCCGACGGCCACTTCAGCGACCTGATCGCAGCCCTCGACCACTGCATCGAGCGCGAGGCCGACCTCGCCCACATCGCCGTGGCCACCCCCTACCCGTCGGCGCTGGTCTCGCGCAAACTTGCCGACGCCAGCGCGGCAGGCATCGCCTGCATCGCCCCGGCAGGCGACACCGGCGGGCCGATCGCCTTCCCCGCCTCGCTGCCCACCGTCTTCGCCGTAGGCGCCCTGGGAGCCTTCGGCACCTATCCGCCCGACACCTCCCAAGCCACCCACACAGGGCCGCAGTTGACACCGGAAGGACTGTTCGCCGCCCCGTTCAGCAGCTACGGCCCTGGCATCGACGCAGCCGCCCCCGGTGTGGCCGTCCTGTCGTGCGCCCCGGAAGGCGGCTACACGGCCCTCGACGGCACCGGCACGGCCTCGGCCCACGTCGCGGGCCTGGCCGCCCTCGTTCTCGCCCACCACGAGGACTTCCACGGCCAGCTGCTGCCCCGCGGTCCCGGCCGGGTACAGCACCTCTTCGACATCATTGCCGCCAGCTGCCGCCAACTGGCCACCCCGGGAACAGCGGAGGCCGCCCGCACCGGGCGCGGCCTGCCCGACGCCCTCGTCGCCCTCGGCCTGGCCCCCGGCATGCAACTGGCTCCGGCCCTGTTGCCCTACGCCGCCTCCATGGCCGGGTAGGTCTCTACCCGCGGCCTGATCTTGTGGTCGTCGGGGTCGGGGTCGTGGACCGAGGCCCAGTCGGAGGTGGAGCCGCCCGGGCCAGGGGAGGATGGTTGGGCCCAGGTCCGGGCGCCAGGCCACGACGCCGCCCAGGCCCGGGTCTACGCGCAGATCGGCATCTGCGAGGCCTGGGGTGTCGCGGGCTGCTGCAGACCGAGGAGGCGCCCGCGCGATCCTCACCGCCGAGCAGCGTGGCCGCACCCGCGAGACATCGAGCGGCACGCCGGCACCTCAACCCTGCGGGAACGCGGGCTACCGCTTCCCGACGGTGTAGGTCAGGTGAGTCACCCGGGATGACGCGTCCGTGCGGACCTGGTCGAGGGCGAGGCGGGCCGGGTCCACGCGGTCGAACAGGCGGATGCCGGTGCCGAACAGCACGGGCGCGAGGGTGATCGAGAACTCGTCGATCAGGCCGCTGTCCAGGTACTCCTGGATCGTCTCGGCGCCGCCGGCGATGCGGACGTCGCGGTCGCCGGCGGCCTCGCGGGCCTGGTCGAGGGCGCTGGAGATGCCGTCGTTGACGAAGTGGAAGGTCGTGCCGCCCGGCCGCTCCCACGGCTCGCGCCGGGTGTGGGTGACGACGAACACCGGGGTGTGGAACGGCGCCTCCTCCGGCCATGCCAGCTCGCCGGCGTCGAACATCCGCTTACCCATGACGCTCACGCCGGTGCGCTCGTACGTCGCCCGAGCGATGTCGTTGTCGAGTCCTTCCTCGCCGCCCTCGCCGAGCTTGAGGTTCTCGCGGAACCACCGCTGCGGGAACAGCCACGCCTGCAGCTCCGACCACTTCGTCATCCAGCGCTGGACCCTCGGGTCGTTCTGACCTTCGGGCGAGAAGACGTCCTCGACGGGCACGGCCTCCGGCGCCATGAAGCCGTCGAGCGACATCGTCACGCTGAAGAACACCTTCCCGGCCATCAGCCCTCCGCTTCCTTCGGTGTGGTTTCGTTCTGGGCGGTCTCGTTCCAGGTGAGTTCGGCGACGTAGGCCGCCAGGCTGCGCAGGGTCTGCTCGCCGCCCTCGATCGCGTGGTACTTCTCCACCGCCTCGTCACGGAGTTCCTTGGTTTGGAACACCGCGCGCATCACGATCTGGGTCCCCTCGCCGGTGGGCTCGAAGGTCATGACCGACTCGAAGGAGTTGGGGTCGTCGCGGGACTCGCCGTGCACCAGCGCGATCCGCTCCAGCGGGACGATCTCGGTCCAGGTGATCCACTCCTGGTAGTCGGTCCCGTCCGGCCCGTGCATCACGAAGTCCCAGGCCCCGCCGACGCGGAACTCGAAGGACCGCGTCGTGGTCGTGAACCCTTCCGGTCCCCACCACCGCGACAGGTGCCGGACCTGCGTGAACGCCTCGAACACCAGCTCCCGTGGGGCGCCGATGACCCGGGAGACCACGATCTCGCGGGCCGCGGTCGTGTGGTCGGGCCCGCCGCCGCTACTGGTCGTCGTCATCCGGTGGTTCCTCCTGACTTGCCTGTTTCAGATCTCGCACGTACTCGTCCAGCCGGTCGAAGGTCTCGTTCCAGAACTGTTCGAAGCCGCCCACCCACTCGTGGACCGGCCGCAGCCCGCTGGCGTCCAGGCCGTACAGCCGCTGCTTGCCCGCCCCGCGGACCTGCACCAGCCCGACCTCGCGGAGCACCCGCAGGTGCTTGGACGCCTGCGGCTGGCTCATCCCCAGGTCCCGCGCCAGTTCGGTCACGGGCCGCTCGCCGCCCCGCAGCAGCGCCAGGATCGCCCGCCGCTGCGGCTCGGCAATCGCGTTGAACGCGTCCGAGGTCGTCGCCGCTCGTGCCATGGCGCCATCATATGCCTATAACGGCATGCGTCAACGGCTGTGGGACCAACGACTGGCTCGAACTTTGCGGCACGCGGAAGACCCACGGGGAAGACCGCGAGAAGGTCCGTCGCCCATACTGCGTGAGCAGCCGGAACGGACGGCACACAGACACAACGGAGCAGTTCAAGGGACGTCGACGCGGCCGCCACCGCCTCGGTTCGGTTCGGTTCGGTTCGGTTCGCCGGCAACGTCGACACCGATAGGCACGGTGAACCCGCCGTGCTGGGTGTCATCTCCCGTGCGGGTTACGCCGGCCGACGGGAGGGCGGACGCTCCTCGCCTGAGCCGACCGACCGAGTTCCGGCCATGTGAGCAGCCGGAAGCCGGGCTGTTGAGCCCACGTCCTGAGAACCTCCGGCGAACCGTACGGGAATCAAACGCGGCCGCCGGATGCTTTGACCTCAAGTGAAGAAGATAGGTTTCCTCTCGTTCGGCCACTGGTCACCGAGTGCGCACTCCAAGACCCGGTCCGCGGCCGACTTCCTCCACCAGTCCATTGACCTGGCGGTCGCTGCGGAGGAGCTCGGCGTGGACGGTGCGTACTTCCGGGTGCACCACTTTGCGCGGCAGGCGGCCAGCCCGTTCCCGCTGCTCTCAGCCATCGGTGCACGGACCTCGAAGATCGAGATCGGCACCGGCGTGATCGACATGCGCTATGAGAACCCGCTGTACATGGCCGAGGATGCCGGCGCTGCCGACCTCATCTCCGGCGGCCGGCTGCAACTCGGCATCAGCCGCGGATCACCGGAACAGGTGATCGACGGCTGGCGCTACTTCGGGTACGCCCCCGCGGAGGGTGAGAGCGGCACGGACATGGCCCGCCGACACACCGAGGCCTTCCTCAAGGTGATCGAGGGCGAGGGCTTCGCGAAGCCGAGCCCGCGGCCGATGTTCCCCAACCCGCCGGGGCTGTTGCGCATCGAGCCGTACTCCGAGGGGCTGCGCGAGCGGATCTGGTGGGGCTCCGGTTCGAACGCGACCGCCGTCTGGGCCGCGAAGCTGGGGACGAACCTGCAAAGTTCCACGCTGAAGGACGACGAGACGGGCGAGCCGTTGCACGTCCAGCAGCGCAAGCAGATCGAGGCGTACCGCGAGGCGTACAAGGAGGCAGGCCACACGCGAGAACCACGTGTGTCGGTCAGCCGCAGCGTCTTCGCCCTGACCAACGACCTGGACCGGGCCTACTTCGGCCAGGACCGAAACTCGCGGGACCAGCTCGGCATGATCGACGACACGACCAGGGCGATCTTCGGACGCTCGTACGCCGCCGAGCCGGACGTACTGGTGAAGCAACTCCAGGAAGACGAGGCCATCCAAGCCGCGGACACCCTGTTGCTGACCATCCCGAACCAGCTCGGTGTCGACTACAACACCCATGTACTGGAGAGCATCCTCACCCACGTAGCACCGGAGCTCGGCTGGCGCTGAGTGTTCTGCCGCCCTGCGTGGCCGCCGGCTCGGCACCGTGGTGGTCGGGCCACCCCGATGGGGGCGGGCTGGTCGTCCGAGGCCGCCTGCAATTCACCCTGTGCGAAAGGGCTCTGGACAAGGAAGATCAGGCACTCCGTCAGGTGAACTGGCGCTGTGGGGTGTGGCGGCCGGGCCGATGGACACCTATGCGCACCTGTCCGACACGGACGGCACGTGGCAGGTGCGGGTGTACTGCGAGGGCTGCCGTGAGGTGGCACACCTGGCGCAGCAGGGCGTGCCGGAGGGCGTCGAGCGGTACCTCGTCCGGTTCTGGCGCGCCGCCGCGTGAGAGGGCGGCCATGTCGCTGCATCGAAGTCCCGGTCGGCCGGGCGGCTATGAAGTGATCGTGACGAGGAAGCCGTCGTCCATGCCGTCGATGATGCGGTTCTTTTTGTAGAACTGGCCGAGCAGGGTTCCGGCGTCCCCGTTCTGCTTCTTGTTCACGGGCAGGACGGAGAAGCTGTTCTTCTTGGCGTGCACGTCGTACTCGCGCTGTGCGCAGCCCTCATAGGTCGTGGCGAAGGGGAACTCGTCGCCGCCTTGGTGGTGTTGCTGCTGCAGCCGGGGCCGAAGTAGCGGCGGCAGTTGCTCACCGCCCGCGCACAGTTGCCCTTACGGCGCTGGGCGTCCGAGAGCAGGCGGTGCAGCGGGTCGGACGGTGTCTGCCCGATGATCCTCTTGTTGGCGTTGGTCGGCTTCGTCGCGCCCGGTGTGGTGGAGGCCCTTTTGATGTGCGCGGCCACTCCGCGCTCCGGCGCGGTCGCCTTCGTGCTGTAGACGAGAGAGTGGCCAGGTAACCGAAGGATTTGGCGCCCTTGTTCGCCGGGTTGCCGCCCCCGGTGGGGTTACCCAGATGCGTCCCCGCGTCCCAGCGAGGCGCGATCATCGCGGGCTTGCCCACCCCGGGACTGTCGCCGACCCAGCCGGGCTGCAGGGTAGCGATGACGACGGGCTGGTGGACGGCGAGGACCACGTCTGCGGACCCGCACCGCTGCCCTGGCCAGGCGCGTAGCACACGGTGTGCGTGAAGTGCGCCGAGGGCATCTGCCGCAGCTGGTCGAAGGTCTTCGTCACCGGCCGGTCACCGCCCAGCTCAGGGTTGGCACGCGAAGGCCAGTCCTGCGGAACGGTCCCCTCGATCTTGGTCTTCTGACCGCTGGCGGCCGTGGTGTTGATCTTCTTGAAATCGGTTGCGTCGTAGTTGAAGCGGACCATGCGGTCGTTCTCCTTCACCGTGTCCCGGATGTAGAGGGCGAACGAACTGGTGCCGATCGGGTTGCCGTTACCGCGCATCCATCCAGATCGTCGTGACCTGAATGCCGGTGCACACCGCGAACCGCGACTCGATAGAGATCACTTCGTCCCCGGTCATGTGCGTCTTGCACTCGGCCAGCGACATCATGCGAGCCGGGTCCGCATACGACACCGTCGCAGATGCTGCCGCCTTCACCCCTCGCGCGACAACGGGCGCAGGCACCGCAGCGGACGTCACCGCTCGCCGGCCGTTACCGGCCGCGGGCCCAACCGTCTCCAGCGCCGTCCCCTCAGCCACCAACTGACTGGACTCGGCTGCCAGGCGACCGCGCACCTCGCCCTCGCCGAGCTCCTTCAGACCCGGGACCGGCTCCCCGAGCGGCAGCATGAACGTCTGCGCCCGCACCCCGCCCTCCGGCGGGTCGCGGCCCCCGGCGCGGCCACCCCAGCCAACGCTCCACCGTCAACAGCACCGCCATCCTCACCGAACAAATGATCACTCGAGGCGGCGACACACCGGTACTGGCGCGATCGCACCCCCGCACCGGCCGAGATCACCATGACGTTGCGTCGCAGGCGCCCCAAGGGACCGCATGATGAGTGACAAGCAGGATGAAGCCGACACCGAAGACGGCGCACACCAGCAAACAGCAAAGCAGCTGCCGGGCCTGCGCGTTCGCACGCCGGGCCTCGTGTTGGGCCAGGCCACGGGCCACCGCCCGGGCTCGGTCGCGCGCAGCGCGCCGCGCGAGAACGCTACTTGTCCACGTCTACCGACTTGTGGACAAGGTCCAGTGGGACCTGCTCCTGGCCGACATCCTCGCCCTCCGGCCCCGACGCAGGTGCGGCGGACACCGGGCACGGGGCGGGCGGGCAGCACGACCGGGGCCGGCCGCGCGCACGGTTCACCGGCAGCGGTCTGGGCGGCTGCGGTCGTCTCGCTTCCGCGTCACAGGGGACTTCGCTCGTGAGACAGGGACACGGGCAACGAGAACCCGCAAGGACCGTAGGTTCCCGTGAGCCATGTCGTCCTGAAGCGCGTTGAAGTGCGGTTTCGTGTTGTCATCCCGGGGCTGTGTCGTCGGAGTCGTCCCGTCATCCTGTCGTTCACCTCGGGACAGACACTTGTCCGGTCGCCAGCCGGACGAGGCTCTGACACTGCACTGACAGCACAGATGCGCAGCCCATAGTGTTGGCCGGCGATCACGAGAATTTCTCATAGAGGTGGAGATGTGATGCCACGTCGGACGTTCCGAAGAACGCCGCTCCAGGCGTTGGGGACAGCCCTGTTCGCCTTGCTGACGCTGATGGGCCTGGCGACAGCGACGGGCCGAGCCCAGGCAGCGAGTGCCACCGATTCCGGTTCGTTCTCCGAATCCGAGTTGTGGGATTCGACCGACAACGACGCGTACGCAAGCTTCCACGTGCAGGGCCTCGGGGTGGTCCCCGCGGGCATCGTGCCGCCCGCCGGAGGCGAGGCGCTGCCCGCCGACGTGGTGCTCACGTTCACCGAGGGCCGGTTCAGCGTGCAGGACGGGGGACCGAAGGACCTGCTCCTTCGCCGCAGCGTGGACGCGGGGCTCACCTGGTCCGCCAGCACCATCGTGGTCCCGCAGGACGCGACCCAGAGCTGGGGCGACCCGACGCCGGTGGTGGATCAGCAGACCGGCCGGGTGTCCCTGTTCTGGAAGGGGGACGGCTCGAACATCTACGTCAAGCGGAGCGACGACGCCGGCGCCACCTGGTCGGCCACCGAGGATCTGACCCCGTTGTTCGCCTCGAATCCCCACGGCTGGACGCGCGACGCCCCGATTCCGGGCCATGGAATACAGCTGACCAGCGGTCGGCTGCTGATGCCCGTCATGCACCGCGCCGCCAGTGACGCCACGGACGCCAACTACGGCATCGACATGTTGTACAGCGACGACCACGGCGGTTCGTGGCATCGAGGCTCCCCGTTCATGGATGCCAACTATCCGATCAACGAGAGCCGCATCTACGAACGCTCCGACGGATCGGTCGTCATCAACGGCCGCTGGGGCTCGGGCGGTACCCGCTACCGCATCACCTCGACCAGCACAGACGGCGGGGAGACCTGGTCCGCACCGGCGATCGACGGCTCGACCGGAACGTTCAGCTCGGTCGACGCGGGCATGCTCCAGTACAGCAGCGGCTCGGTCGACCGGCTGCTGTTCAGCCGACCGGACTCGTCCGCCCGGGAGAACATGACCGTCTCGATCTCCTACGACGAGGGAGCGAGTTTCCGGTACAGCCGAGTGGTCAACCCGGGCCCGTCCTACTACTCCGACCTCGCACGGCTGTCCGACGGGACGATCCTGCTGGTCTACGGCCGTGACGGCACCGTGGCCAACTACCCCGAGCGCATCAGCGTCGCCCGGTTCGACCTCGCGTGGCTGACCAAGGGCAGGGACAGTCTTGCCTCCGGCCCCGGGTTCACCCAGCACACATACGAAATGGCCACCTCGGACGCCCGTACCGACACCGGTGCCGCTGTGCCGATCCTGACGGATGCCAACGCCGGAGGCGGCAAGGCCCTGCGCTACGGGGCTTCCGATGTGGGCGACTACATCGACGTCCCGTTCGATGTCACGCAGGCGGGCGACTACGAAGTCTCCGCGCGCTTCCATCGCAGCTTCGGCCAGGGGCAGATACGCGCGAGCATCGACGGCACGGCACTGAGCCAGGGGCTGTTCGACCCGACGCTGACATCCGGCTCCGACAGCTATGACATCGACGGCTATCAGGTCTACCAGCTGGGATCGATGACACTGGCCGCCGGGCAGCACACCGTCCGGTTCACCCTGGCCGCCGTCGGGCGTGCCGGCGGCAAAGCCATCGCCCCTGACCAGTTGACCCTCACTTCGGGCGGACAGCCCGCGGATGTGCCGAAGACCGTGGCGGACAACGACTTCATACCGGGCTTCGACACCCTCTCCGGCACCTGGACCGACGTGAACTCGGTCACCGGCGCCTACGGGAACAGTCATGACACGCACGCCGCCGGAACCGGCACCGCCAGTGTGGAGTTCCGGCCCGATGTGCCGATGAACGGCGTGTACGAGGTCTCCGCCTGGTTCAAGGCGGCGTCGGGCCAGGCCTCCAATGCCTCCTACGTCATCAACCACGCCGACGGCCAGACGGCGGTGACGGTGAACGAGACATCCGGCGGCGGTCGCTGGGTACGACTCGGCGAGTTTCCGTTCTCCGGCGGCGGCGACGGCACAGTGACACTGTCGGACGCCGCCAACGGCACGGTCGTCGCCGACGCCGTCCGGCTGTCCTACCGGGGTGCCGTCACCGACAACGGCTCGTCCGGCTTCACCACGGTCTCCGGCACCTGGAACGCCGGGACCAGCGTCGCCGGGTACCAGGGGGCGAACTACCTCACCCACGCTGCCGGTACGGGCACGTCGGTCGTGCGCTGGCAGACCGACGTGCCGACGACCGGGACCTACGACGTGGCCGTCTGGTACACCGAGCACACCAACCGCGCGTCCAACGCGCCCTATACCGTCACGGACGCCAAGGGCTCCACACTGGTGCGCGTCAACCAGCAGCAGAACGGGGGCCGTTGGGTCTCCCTGGGCAAGTACTCGTTCACCGCCGGAACCCGGGCCGTCGTCGAACTCTCGGACAACGCCAACGGATACGTCGTGGCCGACGCCATACGGATCACGGCCCAGGGTCTGGTCGCCGACAACGACGACGCCACCACGTACAGCGTGGTCTCCGGCACGTGGAGCGGCCCGGCGACAATGGTCGCCGGGTACTACGGGGCTAGTTACCGCACCCACGCGGCGGGTACCGGAACCTCGGTCGTGCGCTGGCAGTCGGACGTGCCGGCGAGCGGTATGTACGACGTGGCCGTCTGGTACACCCAGGACAGCAACCGGGCGTCCAACGCCGCCTATACCGTCAGACACGCGGGCGGCTCCACCGTCGTCCGCATCGACCAGACCGAACGCGGCGGCCGGTGGGTGTCGTTGGGCAGCTTCTCGTTCACCGCCGGAACCCCGGCCGTCGTCGAGCTCTCCGACGATGCCGACGGATACGTCGTGGCCGACGCGGTGCGCTTCATCGCGTAGGCCGGGATCAGGAGCAGTACGGCGCGGGCCTGCCGGATCGCCTCCCGATCCGGCGGGTCCGTTTCACTTACGCCGACGTGCAGGCCGTGCTGTTGAGGGAGAGGGCGGTCGGGGCGGCGGCGTTGCCGGCGTGGGTGGCCTGGCACCCGATGCGCCTCATGCCATGCCTCCTGCCCGGACATCGGCGGGGGCCGTGACCACGGCGGATGTGACGCGCGCGGCGGCGCCATCCGCAGGCCCGGAGCGTATCGAGGCCGGGGCTCTCCCGGCCGTGCCAGTTCCTGAGGGGCCGGATTGGTAGCCCGTCAATATCTCCCGGAGGTGCTCAGCCCGCTCAAGCACCTCCTTCCCCACTGCTTCGCCGTCGAGTCGCTGCCAGGTACTGACGCCCAGCTGTGGACGATCACGTATGTGGTTCTGGCCGCGATGCCGTGAATCTCCCGGTCATCTCACGACTGCGAGAACGTTTCTTGTGGGAATTGCCCAGGTATGGGGGCTGTGCAGGTTGAGGATGTGCTGTTTCCCGGGATCGATGTGCGCATCATCGCGGTGCACGTCACCGTGGACGGTATTGCCGTCGAGGCGTCGTCCTACACTCGTCTACCAGCCTGCCCGAACTGCGGTTGTCCGGGACGTCACCTGCACTCTCGCTACGTGCGCCGCCTGACCGAACGTCCGCTGGTGGGACGGTCGTTGGTGATCTCGCTCAAGGTTCGCCGCTTCTTCTGCGAGCGGGATGAGTGCCCACGGCGCACGTTCGTCGAGCAGGTCCCGGACCTGAGCGAACGGTACCGGCGCCACAGCGTCGGGCTGAGGTGGTGGATGCAGGCCATCGCAACGTTCCTGGGAGGCCGCCCCGGGCACGCCTATGCCGAACCCTGCAGTTACCAGACGGCCGGACCCACCTCTTGAGCCTACTGGCAACCCCAGTGGTGCCCGATCGAGCGCCAAGTCGATGCCGTGATCCGACACGTCGCGAGCCTACCGACAGGGGGTGGGACAACGCGTACTTGCCAATGCACCTGATCATGAAAGCGCGGGCCGAGCCAAATTCACGAAGCCTCATCACCCATGGCCCTCGGCGGCACGCACAGCCACGCCAGGCCTGCGGCGGTCAGGTAGGCGAGCGCCCCGACGGCCATGCTGGTGCGCAGTCCCGCGTCGTAGTCGGGGGCTGTGGCGAGCAGGGTGCCACCGAGTGCCACGCCGGAGGCGCTGCCGATCTGGCGGGTGGTGTTGAACAAGGCCGAGGCCGTTCCTGAGTACCCCGCCGGCGCAGCCCCCATCACGGTCGTGGTGGAGCCGGTGAGCGCGAAGGAGGTGCCGAACCCCGCGGCCATCATCGGGGCCACGAGCAGCGGGTAAGCCGGGTCGGTGCCCGCCGCGGCCCAGCCGGCCAGCCCCAGAGAAGCCAGGAGCATACCGGTGACGACCAGCGGGCGATCGCCGGATCTGTGGGCCAACCGCCCCGACAGCACGGAGGCGAACATGGTCATCGCCACAGCAGGGAGCAGCGCCACCCCGGCGGCGAGGGCGCTGAAGCCGCGTTGGTGCTGAAAATCCAGGCTGGCCGTGAACACCATGCCGTAGAAACCGAAGTTGAACAGCAGGCCGATGGCGGCTCCGCCGCTCATCGCGCGCGAGCGCAGCAGGCTCGGCGGAAGGGCGGGAGACCGGGTCAGCCGCTCGCGGACCGCGAACGCCGCGGCAGCCAGCACCGCCAGGCCTGCCCCCGCGAGGACCGCGGGATCGGACCAGCCACGCCGGCCTGCCTCGTTGAGCGCGGCGGTCAGCAGGGCCACCGCCGCCACGATCGCGCACTGCGCCGGCCAGTCCACGGCCCGGGTTTCCTGCCGTGTTGAGGGTGCCACCCGTCGCAGTGTCAGCACCAGGCAGGCGATACCCACGGGCACGTTGATGAGGAACACCCATCGCCAGCCCACGGTGGAGACGAGCAGCCCGCCGAGCAGGGGCCCGACGGAAGCCGCGATGCCCGCCATCGAACCCCACAGCCCGATGGCCCGGGAGCGCGTGGCCGGAGCCGGGTAGGCCTGCTGCAACAAGGCCAGGGAACCGGGCACGATGAACGCCGCGCCCAGCCCCTCCAGCAGCCGGGCGGCCACCAGCATCGGGGAGTTCTGTGCGAGCGCGCACGCGACCGAGGACATGGTGAACACGGCCACCCCGGTGCAGAAGATCCGGCGGTTTCCCAGCCGGTCGCCCAGCGCGCCACCGGTCAGCAGCAGTCCGGCAAAGGCCAGGGTGTAGCCGTCGGTGATCCACTGGATTTCGGTGAGCGAGGCCGACAATTCCCGGCCCACGACGGGCACGGCGACGTTGATGACGGTCACGTCCAGGATCACCATGAAATACCCGGCGCACACCGCCAGCAGCGGCGCCCGGGACCACCGCCCTGAGCCCGGCGCCGTCTCAGGAGGGGGTGTCGGCTCGGCACCGCCGACCGCCTCCGCGAACGGCACGCTCCCCACTCCAATCCTCTATACGAAGGTCGACAATAAATCGCACAGTAAGGGAAGCATGCCCCATATCATCTCCTTCCGAGGCGTTCGCCACCCCGCGCGCGAGGCGTCAGCCGAGCCAAGGGCGGACCCGTCGGCGGCGTCATCACGTCACGTCCTGGCTGTCAGGCCGGCTGCCAGTCGAGGACCGACGCGTACCGCGACTCGATACCGCCGGCTCCCGTGAAGCCCGACGGGATCTGGTCCGGGGACAAGTGGCACCTGGACGAGGTCTTCTCAGGATCAACGGGGAGTACAAGTACCCGTGGCGGGCCGTCGACCAGGACGGCGGCACAAGGCCGCGGCCCGGCGCTTCTTCCGCGGACTGGAAGGCACCAAGCCTCGCCGGACAGACTGAACGACTGGTTCGAAGGACGACTACAGGAAGCATCTGGCATGCTGAGCCCGTGAAGAGCCGACGCAGAAAGGCCGATGCCGCGTAGACGGCCATCCCAGCTCCGCGCCGCCAACCCCGGCCAGAGCCACCGATCGCTCACACCTCGCGAGCCGGGTCTAGCCCACGGTTCCAGCACGCTCGCCGCAGCGGTCGCTCTCTTGGAACACCAGCGTCTGTGGCCCGACGCGGTCGCACAGGCCCTGCGGCAGTGGTCGCGCACAGCCCACCGGCCAGCGCTCACCCTCTCCGGCGGCTGCGGCTGCCCGCTGTGCAATCCCTTCTACTCAACCGACGAACGCGCGGTACTCGAACTCGCTCTTCACGCGCTCCCGCCGCGACCGGCCCGTGAACTACGACGCGCAGTCGAACCACTCGATGATCTGTACCTCTCACGAAGCTGGCCCGACCCCTATGCTCCGTCCGACGAGGGATGGTGGGCACAGCGAAGCTGGGGTTGACCAGCTGCCCGAGGCTCACGCACGAGATCGAGTGGCCGGGTGGACGTCAAACGACAAGTTGAACCTGAAGGGCGCCGCGCACGTATTTCTCTTCGTCCGCCCCAGCCAGGCGATGACGGATCGACGGATTTCTTGACAGCAGGAGGAATGGTGCAGCGTTCGCTGAACATGGTGGGCGGTATCTTCGTAGGGGGCGCGCTGGCCCTGACACTTGGCGCGTTGGTCTACCCGTCGATGCTCGGAGTTGACACCGTGTCGACTTCGAACGACCGGATCATTGCCAACACCCAGTGGGGGCCATTGACCGAGGGTGACCGGGCCTTCGTGGTGGCGGTGCGCGCTGCCGGTTTGTGGGAGCACCCGGTGGGACAGATCGGGCTCCAGAAGGGGCAGAGCAAGGGGGTCCTCACCGCCAGTCAGCACCTGGTCGACGGGCACGCGGCGCTGGACGAGACCTGCCGCAAGATCGCGCCGATGCTGAACGTGACGCTGCCCAACGTGGCCAGTCCGCAGCAGGAAGGGTTCGTCACCACCCTCAAGGCGGACAGCGGCAAGCAGTTCGACATCGACTTCGCCAACATTCTGCGCCAGACGCACGGTTCGATCTTCAACACCGTGGCAAAGATCCGCTCGACGACGAAGAACACGCTGGTGCGCGCCCTGGCCGACCAGGCCAATGACACCGTCCTGGATCACATCACGGTGATGGAGAAGACCGGCCTGGTCGACTTCGACACCACGCTGTTCAAGCAGACCACCCCGCCGAAGCTGCCCAAGTCGGACATGACCCCGCCGGTCCCGCCCGCTGGCCAGCCCCCGATCGTCCTCCCTCCGCCGCCGAACGCCACGTCCACCCCGGTGGACCTGGCCCGGCTCTGAATGGCCAGTCCGGCAACGGCAGATGGGCGCGTTACTCGGATCTCCCGACGTGGGTGGGGTGTGGGGGTAAGGCCGGCTGTATGGGGCGTGGGGACCTGGCGAATGCAGAGTGGGATCGACTGATGCCCTTCTTGCCTCGTAGTGATGCGCGTGGAGCGGTGGACCGTCGGAAGTACGTGATAGCCCGGCTCGGCGACTGGTACTCCGCGCTCACCCGCCGCCGCGTCAGGCATCCCGTCATCGGCCTGGAGATCACTTTCTGATTCCGGCGCCCCCGACCGCCCTGCGACCCGAGGTGTCGAGATGTTCCGTGCGTGCCGGGAACAGCCGGTCCGGTCGGCACTGTTGCATCGACCGAGGGACCGGCACCGCACGGTCGGGGAACACGGAGACCACAAGGTCGTCGCCCGACAGGATCCGGGCCCTCGGTATCGCGGTACGCCCGCCGCGCACTCGGACCGAGACGTATTTCTGCAGGAGGACTGTTTCGTGACTAACCGGCCCTTGACGCTGATGGCAGTGCACGCCCACCCCGACGACGAGGCCACCGGAACCGGAGGGGTCCTCGCACGGTACGCGGCGGAGGGCATCCGTACGGTTCTCGTGACGTGTACCGACGGCGGTTGCGGTGATGGACCGGGAGGTGTCAAGCCGGGCGATCCCGGGCACGATCCGGCGGCCGTTTCCTTGATGCGCCGTCAAGAACTCGAAGCGAGCTGTGACGTCCTGAAGGTCAGCGATCTGGAGATGCTGGACTATGCCGACTCCGGGATGACGGGCTGGCCGAGCAACGACGCCCCCGGATCTTTCTGGCAGACCCCCGTGGAGGAAGGCGCCGCCCGACTCGCGGAACTCATGCGGCACTACCGGCCCGATGTGGTCGTCACCTACGACGAGAACGGCTTCTACGGCCACCCCGACCACATCCAGGCCCACCGCATCACGATGGCGGCACTGAAGATGACCGCGCTGACACCGAAGGTGTACTGGACGACGATGCCCCGCTCGGGGATGCAGCGGTTCGGCGAGATCATGCGCGAGTTCCATCCGGACATGCCGGAGCCGGATCCTGCCGAGGCCGCCGCGATGGCCAAGATCGGCCTCCCCGACGATGAGATCACCACGTGGGTGGACACCACCGCGTTCAGCGGTCAGAAGTTCGACGCGCTGGCCGCGCACGCCAGTCAGGGCGAGAACATCTTCTTCCTCAAAATGGGCAAGGAGAGGTTCGCCGAGTTGATGGGCATGGAGACCTTCGTACGTGTCCAGGACGCCACCGGCGCGGCCCTGCCCGAGAACGATCTCTTCGCCGGACTGCGCTGATCCGGCTGTCCGACCGGGGCACGGCCCGGGAAAGCTCGTCGGCCGCACGGCCTGATCGAGCGTGCCCGCACACCCGGAAGCTTGTCCACGCGGGTTTCGCTCCACCAGCCCGCGACCAGGCCGGCAGGCACTGGTCGGCGGCGTCGGCGCGTGCCCGCACGCCGACCCGGCACCGGCGCGCTCGTCCCCTCTCCCACCTGACAACCGCGCAGGTGGGAGACCTGCCGTCCGCCGACTCGGAACGTGCGCGACAGCCCAGGTCACAAGCCTGGCGGTCTGCTCCGATCAAGACGGACCGCCGGGGAAACGCCACGAAGCGGAGACCCCGATGCCCGACACGCCGTGAAGCTGTGGAAGAAGCTGCAGGTCACGAGGGCGGTCTCCGACACCGCTTCCCGACAACGCCGCCGCACACCGTGGCCGACATCGCCGCAGGCTGGACGGGTGGACTGGCCCGTCCCTGTCGTCCTCGCCCGGTCCGTACCGGAACTGCCCACCGGAACGGACCGGAGCTACGAGGTGACATTGTGGATGGGGTGTGACGCTGTCCGTTATCCACACGGGACATGGGCTGAGGGTACCGAGGTTTCCCCTCGGCACCCTCGTGCAGCCTGCTCGGCGATCAGGCTGCGCGCCGGCGGCCTGTCGTCTCAGTCGGACAGCTCGATCTGAATCTCGACCTCGACGGGAACGTTGAGCGGCAGGACCGCGACACCGACCACGCTGCGGGCGTGGATGCCCCTGCCCCCGAGGACTTCGCCGAGCAGTTCGCCGGCGCCGTTGATGACGCCGGGCCGGCCGGTGAAGTCCGGCGCGGAGGCGACGTAGCCGACGACCTTGACGACCCGGGCGATGCGATCCTCGTTCTGTCTCCCGTGTATGCGGGCAGGCCGGGCCGGGGAGCGCCTGGTGGCTCTCCCCGGCTCGGCTGTGGGCTCCGTCTCGGGTGTCTGGACGTGTGTGGTGTCCGTTGCGGGCCGTGGGCGTGGGCGGTCAGTCCTGGTTTGCCAGGCGCAGGAGGGTGGTTGCCAGGACGTCGACACCGTGGGCGCATGCCTGGGGGGTGGAGTACTCGCGCGGGTTGTGGCTGATGCCGTCGTACTCGCCGCGTACGAAGATCATGGCGGTGGGGCAGAGCGCGGCGATCTCCTGGGCGTCGTGACCGGCGCCGGAGAGCAGGGAGATGTGGTCCAGGGCGTGGTCGTCGGCGGCCTGTGCGATGACTTTCTGCACGCCCGTGTCGAAGGGGACGTAGGCGGTTTTGGCCATCCGCCGGGTGGTCAGCGACAGGCCCGGCTGGCTGCCCTCCAGGTCGTCAAGCAACGCGGCGAGGGCGCGCTCGGCGCGGGCCATCTGGGCATCGTCGGGGTTGCGCAGGTCGACGGTCAGCGCGGCACGGGCGGGGACGATGTTGGTCAGGTCCGGGTGGACGATCAGGTGGCCGACGGTGGCGCGCAGGCCCTCGTACGCACCGGAGTCGACCATGGCCCGCAGCTGGACGATGATCTGCGCGGCAGCGAGGCCGGCGTCGGCACGCAGGTGGGTGGGAGTGGTGCCGGCGTGGGCGGCGCGGCCGTGGATGGTGATCTCCTGCCAGGAGATGCCCTGCACGCCGGTGACGACGCCGATCTCGACGTTGTGCTCGGCCAGGACGGGACCCTGTTCGATGTGGCACTCGACGTAGGCGTGGGGCGGGGTGAGGCGTACGTCGGTGGGGCCGTTCGAGCCGGTGCGGGCGAGTTCGCCGCCGAGGGTGAGGCCGTCGCGGTCGGTCAGGGCGTGGGCGTAGTCCAGGGTGAGGCGTCCGGCGGCCACGGCGCTGCCGAGCATATCGGTGCCGAAGCGGACGCCTTCCTCCTCGGTGAAGACGCCGACCTCGATGGGGCGGCGGGTGGTGATGCCGCGTTCGTCGAGGGTGCGGATGACTTCGATGCCGCCGAGCACGCCGAGGCAGCCGTCGAAGGCGCCGGCGGTGGCGACGCTGTCGATGTGCGAGCCGGTCAGGACCGGGGCCGCGTTGGGGTCGGTGCCCTCGCGGCGGCCGTAGATGTTGCCCATCCGGTCGATGCGGACGGTCAGGCTCGCCTGTTCCATCCACGTGATGACCTGGCGGCGCCCGGCCGCGTCGGCGTCGGTCAGTGCCAGACGGTTGACGCCGCGCAGGCCGGTGCGCTCGTCGTCGTACGCGCCGATCTCGGCGAGGTCCATCAGCGACTGCCACAGGCGGTCGCCGTTGACGGTGATCTTTTCGGGCGTGGGGCTCCTCATGATCTGTTCTCCCAACAGTCGTTGGATTCGGGGGCGGACGGCAATGGCAGGGGTGAGCGGCTTGCCGGGTCAGCCGGAGACGGTCGCGACCGCGAAGCCGAAGCCGATCAGCATGACGCCCGTGGTCCGCCCGAGCACACGGCGCATCCGCGGCTTTCGCAGGACCGGACCGGCCTTGGACAGGAGGAACACATAGCTGCCCAGCCAGGTGAGGGTGAGGGTGGTGTGGAGGAAGACGAGGAGCGTCATGGCCCAGGTGGCGGGCAGTTGGGGCGGGGCCAGTGTGGGAAGCAGCCCGGTGTAGAAGACGGCGATCTTCGGGTTGAGGACATTGCTGACCAGGCCGGTCCGCCACGGGCTGCCTACGGTGGCAGGACTGGTGTCCGCTCGGGCGGCGGGTTCGGCGTGGCGGTTCTGCCACAGTGCCTGCGCACCCAGGAACACCAGGTAGCCGGCGCCGAGGAGCCTGACCGCCAGGTAGGCCGTGGGCACGGCGGCGAGGACAGCGGCGAGTCCGGCCACGGTCAACGCGCCCCAGACCAGTAGCCCGGTCGCGATCCCGCCCACGGTCCGCAGCGCGTCCCGCGAACCGGCCACGAGGGCTCGCCGGGTCACCACCGCCATGTCCGGGCCGGGCACGATGGTCAGCAGGCCTAGGACACCGATCGCGGCGACGAAGTGGGTCAGCATGCTGCCGGCCTCCGCCCGCTCGAACTGATCGGACCAGTCGCAGCGGTCACGGCGGTCACGGCGGTCACGGCGGTCGGCGGCAGGGTGATGAAGAGAAGGTGGTTCAACGCAGGGGTCTTCCAGGTGTCGCGTGTTCAGGGACCGGTGGTGGAGTGGGGGTTGGCAGCGGGGCCTTCGGTGCTCAGCAACACGACCACCGAGGACGGCCCGAGCCCCAATGCCGTACGGCGTTCCTCGGCGCCCACGCCAGTGAGCGCCACGCGCAGACCGGCGAGCGCCGCCGCCCCGCAAGGACCCGAGGAGACACCGAGAACGGCGAGGTCCCCGGCCGCGCGGGCGCTGTCGGAGTCGGCGACGGCAACAGCGGCGTCCAGACCGGCTCGCAGATAGCGCCACGCGATGCTGGACGGGGTGCCGCAGTTCAGGCCGGCCATGATGGTGTCGCCTGTGGTGACGCTGACGGGTTCGCCGCGGGTGAGGCTTTCCAGGACGCAGGCCGCGGCCTCCGGCTCCACCGACAACAGCGCCGCAGCACGCTCGGACGGGCGGCTGCGGTAGTGAGTGACTACGGCCTGGGCCAACGAGCCCACGCCCACCGGTACGGAGACGAGGTCGGGCCCCTCGGCGACCCCTTCGGCCGCCAGCTGCTCGTCGATCTCTGCGCAGAGGGTGGAGTAACCCTCGACGATCCATCCAGGGATCTGCTCATAGCCCGGCCAGGCGGTGTCCTGGACCAGGACCGCGTCCGGGACGGCAGCCTCCTCGGCCGCCAGGCGCACGGCCTCGTCGTACGGCCCTGGGACCTCAGTGACCTTCGCCTGTTCCGCGACTATGGCCGCCACGGCCTGCGGATGCACGCCCTGGGGAACGAAGACGTGAGCGTTCTGCCCGAGGCGGCGTGCCATGCGGGCCAACGCGCGGCCGTGGTTGCCGTCGGTGGCGGTGACCAGGGTGACCGGCCCCTGTTCCACGCCGTTCGCGGCCCGCTCGACGAGGGTGCGGTGGACTGCCCAGGAAGTGCCCAGAGCCTTGAACGCGGGCAGCCCCAGACGGCACGACTCGTCCTTGACGAAGACCCGGCCCACACCCAACTCCGCTGCAAGTGACGGGAGCTCGGTCAATCGCGTGGGTGAGTAGTCGGGCAGCGCGGCGTGAAAGGCCCGCACCTCGGCGGGTGCGGGATCACACCGCCAGATACGGGCGCCGGGCCGCACAGACCACGGCAGGAAATGGAGGGAGGAAGCATTCTCAGACACACGAACAGGGTGCGGCCCCCTCTACGATCGGTCCAGCGAAAGTTTTCGACCTATACCCATCGAAGAAACCGACTATTCAGTCATGGCCTTCGCAGGGCGAGAAGAGAGCGGTCCCGCGATGTTCGACCTGCACCGACTGCGCCTCCTGCGCGAACTCAAGCACCGCGGCACCCTCGCAGCCGTCGCCGCCGCCCTGTCCTACGCCCCCTCCTCCGTCTCCCAGCAGCTGTCGCAGTTGGAAGCCGAAGTCGGCGTCCCGTTGCTGGAACCCGTCGGACGGCGGGTGCGGCTCACCGAGCAGGCTGAGATCCTCGTCGCCCACACCGAAGCGGTCCTCGAACGCTTGGAGCGGGCGGAGGCGGACATCGCCGCCTCTCTGACCGATCTCACCGGCACCCTGCGCATGGCCTCGTTCCAGACAGCCGCCCTGGCCCTGCTTCCGACCGCGCTCGGCCTCCTGCGCGACGCGCACCCGCACCTGCGCGTCCACGTCACACACATGGAACCGGAAAAGGCCCTGCCCGCGCTGCAAGCGCGCGACTTCGACCTCGTCCTCGCCGAGGAATACCCCGGCAACCCCAACCCGCGACCCGCCGAACTGGAACAGGAAGACCTGCTCGACGATGCACTCCACCTCGCCATGCCCGAAGTGGCTGACGAATCGGGCGAGGAGAGCCCGATCACGGCGCTGCGCTCACTGGCCGACCACCCATGGGTGATGGAACCCGAAGGCACAACCGCACGGCACTGGGCCATGGCTCTGTGCCGCAACGCCGGCTTCGAACCCGACGTACGGTTCGAGACCACCGACCTCCTGCTTCACCTCCGCCTCGTCGAGCAGAATCACGCAGCCGCCTTCCTTCCCGACCTCGTCTGGATCGGACACCCCCCAACCGTCGTCCTACGGCAACTCCCCCGCGGCCAGCGCGCACGCCGCGTCTCCACCGTCGTACGCCGCGGCCACAGCCAGCATCCCGCCGTCCTGGCATGCCGCGACGCCCTCCTCCGCGCGGTCGCCCTCCGCGCTACCCGGGCGTAGGACAGCACAGCGCACCGTTGGGGAGGTCGTCGCAACGACCCGAGTCAGCGTGTTGCGGGGGAGGCCCAGGGACGGGTGGGTAGGGGAAGGACGGTGGTTGCCGCGCGCAGGGAGTCGTTTTCCACGGCGAGCTGCCGGGTGACCTCCTGCCTGAGCTACTTGCAGGGAGCAGGGTCCGGCCGATATTCCCGGCAGGAGCCTTCGCCATGTCCATATAATCCTGCCGCGATGAAAAGACGTGTGCAGTTCACCGAGCAGGTTGCGCGGTTCCGTGACTACATGCCGGCCGCAGATCGGGAAAAGTTCCTGCGTCTCGTCGACAGGATCGCAGCTGAGCCTGAGGGCGCCGACAGTCACCTTGCCTACACGACCGACACCGTGACGCGCTCGGCCTGGGAAGACCGGGTAATGGTCCACTACGTCGTGACGAGCTTCTTCGTGGTCGTCATCGAGACGGACATCTACGACGCGTCGCGCGGCTTCAACGAGGTGTAGGGCCTGTCCGGCGGATCTTGCCGGGCGTGCCCTGGCGTCGGCGAGGAGAGCACGTCGGGGGCATGTGGGGATCAGCCCTCCTGGACAAGAGACTGGCGAGCGCCTCAGCGTGGACCTGGACGCCGAGGGTTCGGCTCTGGGCCATGGTGGACTGACTCGTCGAGCGACCGTAGCCAACTCCGGCGCCCGCAAGGATGACTTGGTGCTGGACCCACCGGGAGGCGCTCGTCGGGAGCGCGGCCGGGAGCGCGGTGAGAAAGTCCGCCCCCGCCCGTGCCGCGCGGCGTCTTCGAGGCCGTCGTCACCGGGGCCGATCGCCGGATTCGCGGGCCCGGAGTTCTCCCGGAAGATCGACGAGAGCCCGACGTTCTCCGCCAGTCCGCGGGGCCCGCACGAAGGGCGCGAAGAGGTCCTCGCGGAGGTGCGCACCGAAGCGACCGGTGCGGCGGGCGGCGTCACCGCGTGTGGCGACGGCGCTCGTCGCGGCCGTGCACCGGGGGCTGTTCCGGCCGATCCAGGACCTCGCACTCGGTGGGCGGGCCAGCCCCGAGACCGCGGAAATCGTGGCAGACGAGACGCGGCGATGCGTGCCTTCGATGTGCTGGAAACCCAGCCTCGCGGACCGGGCGGTGCGGCCCGGAGGTGCGGCCGGGCGGCTGCTCCCGTGAGCGAGCGGAGCGGGATGAGGAGGACAGGCGATCGGTTGTGGTCCGGCGGGTTACGGGTCTGTCCCAACGGGCGACGGCTGCGAACAGGTGCGCGACGGTGGCGGGAACCGCCGTCCCGGCTGGCCGGCGGCGCGTCCCGGCGCGGTCTGCCCGGTGATGGCACGCGTGGTGCCTGGCTGTGCGTGTAACAGAGATGTCTTATGAGGTGACTGTACGGAACGGTCCGCCGGGCCGAGTCGGTCCTGTTGGTCGGAAACGCTCGCTCGTACCGCCCCGTATCGAGCGGCCGACACTGCCAACCGATTCTGAGGAAGAAACGATGCGCGTTCACAAGATCACCTTCGCCGCCCTGGCCGTCGCCGCCGGTCTCTCGCTCACGGCCTGCCAGAGCGACGATGCCGGCACGGGACAGAGCGACCCGTCGTCCGCGTCCACCGGGTCGTCCGGGGCCACCGCGTCGTCCTCGGGTGGCGGTTCGAACTCGGGCAGTTCGGACCAGGGCGGCGCGAAGGACTCCGCCGGTACGAGCTCCACAACGAGCTCCGGCGGAACCGGTACGGCTGCCGGGACCGGCTCCCACGCGAACGCCAAGGTCGGCAAGTGCCGCACCGACGAGTTGGAGATCACGGCGAAGGACAACACCATCGACGGCGACCCCGACGGCACCGTCGTGGTCGAGCTGACGAACCACAGCGGCCGGGACTGCACGATCTCCGGGTACGCGGGCGTCGACCTGAAGACCAGCGCGGGATCGCTCTCCGCGAAGCGCACAGGCCAGCGGGCCGGCTCGGCCATAATCAAGAACGGGAAGTCGACGGCCTTCCCCATCAACTACCCGTTCAACAAGTCGGGCGGCTCCGGCGTCCGCGTCACCGGGCTGGTGGTGACCCCGCCGGACGAGACGAAGTCGGTCACCCTCAACTGGCCGGGCGCCCCCACGCTGCCCGTCACGGACGGCTCCGGCTCCCCGGTGAAGGTCGGCCCGGTCGGAAGCGCCGGTCAGGGCGGCTGACCCGCACGTCCAGGGCCTCCTAGGCCACTCCTGGGCCGTGTCTGATAGATCGATCACGGTTCACGGAGCCAGAAGATGAGCGGTGCGAGTCGGAGTACCAGCAGAGCCTGGTTGTTGGTGTTGGTGTCGGCAGTTCCTCGGCCTCGGTGTAGGGGGCGTCCCCGCGGTGTGCTCTTGCCATGAGTGACGTACAGGTCATCGG
Organism: Streptomyces sp. NPDC111507; assembly: GCF_055638955.1. Lineage (NCBI taxonomy): Bacteria > Bacillati > Actinomycetota > Actinomycetes > Kitasatosporales > Streptomycetaceae > Streptomyces > Streptomyces sp. NPDC111507. Next base: position 70,796 of record NZ_JBVKBU010000027.1, read on the forward strand.
TGTGCCGACATGGCCGGTGTGGTCCCACGCCTGCCAGCTGGACGATCTGATGTTGCCGTGCGCGCTGCCCGAACGTACCGCTGAGTGCTTGGATCTGGAGCCGGGATGGCCAGCTGAAGCCACTGCTCCACGACGACGCCAGCCGCCTCACCCTGGCCATCGGTATCGGACACCCCGGTCGCCAACTCGAGCGCCCACTCGCCAACTGCGTTCACTGCTGCCCAGGAAGTCGTCCGAAAGCGCTCTGTCTAGAACGGCTCGAAGCTCGGCGGAACGGGGCCGATCTCTCCGGCGGCGACCAGTTCCTCCAGGTCCTCAGGCTCCAGAAACTCCAGGGCTTGCGGTTCGATGCCGTGGTACCGGTCCACGTCGAGGAGCCGCCGCACGAAGGCGAGGGCGAAACTCGAGAACGGGCCATCGAAGGTCACGCAGCCCTCTTCATGGACCATCGTGACGATCTTCCACTGGTCCGGGTCAGGGTCGCAGGATAGGAAGAAGTGCTCGTCACCGCTGTAGTCGTATCCCCAGGAGATCAGCCCACCGGGTTCGGGGTGGAAGGGGTACGGGACATGCTCGGAGTCGCCGCGGCTCAGGACCCTCTTTCGACGCTCAGTGAACACCTGGTTCGTCTTGCGCATGCGCTCCAGCAACGGGCTTGATCCACGCGGGTGGAAGACAACGAGCTCGCCGGAGATGACCCCGCTGCCATAGGCATTGAGGAACGTCTTGAAGTCGCTGGGCAAAGCAGAACCTATGTGTTGCTCGATGTCGTTCCAGTCGTCCGGGTTCATCTGCCGGTGGGCGGGCTCGCCCAGCAGGGCCTGCAACTCATCCAACGAGGACATGCACTGCTCCAAGGCCGGTCAGCGGGATCTGCGCCGCCAACTTAGTCGCGCCGAGCCGGTGGGTCGAGTGCCTCCTGCGCCTGATTCGCGTGACGGGCGGACCTCAACTCTTGACGGCTTCGGCGATCCGCTGAGCGGACTGGGCGGGCGCGAGGTGCGTGGTGTCGACGACCACGGCCTCACCGTCTAGCCACGTGCCGGCCACCCGGCGTGGGGCTCCAGGTATTTGAGACAGAACGGGGAGCGGGGGCCAAGAACAGCGTCGCCCCCGATGCGCCCATGGAGGGTGTCCTGGTCGGCGTGTGGGACGAAGTGCCGTACCGGGATGGCATGGTGGGCGAGGCCCGTGGTGATCTCGTGCCAGTACTGCTCAACCAGGACAGTCATGGACATCACCAGAGTGCCGCCCGTGTAATCGAATACGCGGCGGGCGGTCTCGACTACAGATGGCCGCCACGACGGCCAGTGCTCGAAATTGTCCGTCCCAGACAGCCCCGGCGTGATGTCCATGAGCGTCTCGCCGACCTTCTCAGCGTCGAACACCCGCGAATCCGGGATCAGCTGCTGCGCGAGTGCCCTGGTCGTCGCCTTGCCGCGCCGACGCCCATCCGGTGCTGTCAGATCTTCTGCCGGGTCAGGACGTCAGGGCAACGCCTGAGACTCTCGAACAGTGCTGCATCCTCTGCCGGGTCGCTGGCGAGGCGGTACCTCGTCTTGTCCGGAATTTGTCCGTAATTTGTCCGCGATCCAGTCGGTGACGTACGTGCAGCGAGAGGCCACGTACGAAGGCAGCCAGGCATCCGAAGCTTGGGCGGACTCCGAGCGCCCGGCGAGTGGGAGTACTGGTCATGCGGCGCGGTCAACAGCAGCCCTGACGACTGACTGCGTGTGTGCGCAACGTGGGCACCGGCATGCCGTCGCTGCCCCTGCCCGGCTGGAACCCGTCTCCCTGACCCGTCAGTGACTCGTGGCGGGGCTGGTTCGATCGTGCTCGTATACGGATACCCGCATCGCCCGTTCCTGCCAACGTTACGGCGGGGGTGGCCACGTACGGACCCCGAGGGGTCGAGGAGGCTTTCACCTGTACTACGGTCAACTCCAAGACAGGCATCCGCTCGACGCGCCAGAAAGACCTAGTGGTGGCAACACTTCCAGAGATCACAGCCCTGTTGGGCGAACCCCGGTTCAACTGGTCGGATCCAGCTCCATGGATCGAACTCGAGCAAGAACTCGGTATCGAATTTCCGGCAGACTTCCGTGAAATCGTGGACGCCTACGGTTCGATCGAGATCAACAGGCAGTTGTACCTGAAGCACCCCGCCGGCCATCTCCTGCACAGTCTGGGAGAAGACATCAGGGGGGATCTCGAGCTCTGGCGCGAGGAGGACATGGCGGAGTTCCTGCCGAGTCCGGTGGGGGCGAACCCCGGGGAACTGATGCCGGTGGCGTCGGCCACGACGGGCGAGGCAGTTTTCCTTTGCATTCCCGATACCCCTTCGTCGTCCTGGCGCATCGTGGTCCAGGAGTTCGACAGCCCGGCCTGGACTCTCTACGAGATGACGTTCAGCGAGTGGTTGCTGGCTTATCTCAAGGGCAGGGACGTGACGTTGTGTTCTCGCAACTTCGCGCTTGACGGTCCGGTTTACGAATTTCTGCCGTCAACTACCCGTCGCTAAAGCGACGGGCTTGCACAACGGGCATCACTGGCGGTGATGCTGCGTTTGCGTCCAGCCTCACTCCGAGGTGTTCGGGGTGGGGCAGGGGCCGTTGACGGGGCCCCGCGTCGCCACAACTCCCCGGCGCGGGCCCGAATGTTGCGGGAGCCGTTCCGGTCCACGTGATCAACGAATCCGCAGTTCCGGCACGCGAACCAGGCCTGTGAGACCCGGTTCGCCCTGTCGATGTGCCCGCATTCGGCGCAGGTGCGTGAGGTGTACGCCGGATCGACGTGCACCACTGGTACCCCGGCCTTGCGGGCCTTGTATGCGATGAACGCTCCCAGCTGGGAGAAGGCCCAGGAGGAGTGGGTGGCCCGTTGGGGATTGCGAAGCCGTACCCGTTCGCGGATCCCTGTCAGGTCTTCCAGGGCGATTCCACGACCGGTGCGTTCTGCCTCGGCCACCACATGCTTGGCGATCTTGTCGTTGATGTCTCTCGCCCGCCATGCTTCCTTGCGCCGCCGTTTCTTGGCGCGGCGTTTGGCGGACGGGGTGTTCTTCTTCTGCAGCTTGGCCCGCAGGCCGCGCTCCCGGGCCCGGATGCGGTTCAGCTCGCGTCCGGCCATGATCTCGCCGTCCGAGGTGGTGGCGATGTTCACGATGCCCAGGTCGATCCCGAGGAAGTCCACGGGGTCCGGGTTGAGGGGCGCTTCGGGGACCTCGCAGGTGGCGTTCAAAAACCACATGCCGTCCCGCTGCAGCAGGTCGGACTCGCCTCTGCGGTACAGGGTCAGCGTGGCCAGCTGCTCCGGTGAGGCGGTGAAGGCCATGTCTTTGACCCGGCCCGTCACGGTCCAGATCGACACTGTCCGGTCGGGGATCTGCCAGGACAGCATCCGGTCGTCGTAGGGCTGCGCGCCCTGCGGGCGGAAGGCGATCGGCTTCTCGGCGGCTCGGCGGTATCGGGGCGAGCCGGACCGGCCCAGATTTCCGGCCCGCAAGTTCGCCTTCAGCGTGGCGTACGCGTCGCACGTCTTCTTGATGACGTGCTGGGCGGCCTGCGCACCAAGGTTCCAGCGGGACTTGACCGCATCGTAGGTGTGCTTGCGCAAGGCGTAGTTCTTGAACTCCCCGCGCTCGAAAGCGATCTCACTCACCCACGTCGCGGCCTCGTTGCAGGCGAGCAGGGTCGCATCGAGTGCCGCCGCCTGCTTCGGTGTCGGCTCCAGCTTGACCTGCACGACCAGCTTCACGATGACCGATCGTAGGCACCCGTACGAGACAAGACCAGACGTTCGAGTCCGTTCATCACACCGAGCGAATCACCCGGCCATGCGTTCGCACCACCCGGCTCCGCCGGAGAAGACACCCGGCCGCTGCGCGGCCGGGCAGACGCAGCGATACTGCGGCGCTCCGCGCCGCAGTATCGGGGACGCGATTCCTCCCGGGTAAACGCCCGGGGTTCCTCGCAAGAAGTCGCTGAAGGGGGTCTCCTCAGATGCCATGATCCGCGTGGAGGCGGTGGTGCGGCCGGAGGAGGAGACGCTCTCCAAGCCCCCTCCACGTCCTCCCCCGCCACGTCGTCCCCCGCACAAGTCCCTCCTCTCCCCCGCCCTCGCAACCGCCGCACTGGTCGTCGCCGTCACCTCGGTCATCACGCTCATCAGGGCCGCGGTGCTGGCCGAGGAAGCCGTTCAAAAACGGCGAGCCGAAAGCTACGTACGCGTGAACGAGATGCCGAAGGCCAAGAGGACCACTTCCTCCGTCGCAGCCCGCCATAACCCCGAGCTGCGCCACTCCATCGTCTGCCCTCCCGGTCCGGCCTGTCCACCGCAGTCGTCAGCGACCGCCGGGGACATGGCCGCGGCACGCCAAGTGGCGGACGCCTGGCGCAACTTCCGCAGACGCAAAAGCCGTGCGCCGGCTGGCCTGCTCCCAGCTCCGGGCGCACGATGGAGGCATAGGCACTGGCGTCGCGGGTCCGGCGCGAGTCCGCGTCACGGCGCGAGGAGGCCGACCATGACGCACACCGCTTCCCCTTCAGCAACCAAGTCCCGTACGGCAACTGACGCGAGGTCCCGGACGTCCGCCGCCGCCAGGCCCAAAACCTCGGCGGCCCTCACGCCCGGCGGCACGGAATCGGAGAACCACCCCTGGAAAATACAGCTGGTCGACCACCCCCCGCGTTTCGAGTCGACGTACTTCCAGGCCGCGAAGAAGGCGGCGCACAAGATCCTCGCCGAGATGAGCGACGACCATGACCTTCCCTACGGGCCCCGACCTCCTGGCGCTGAGCACTGGGAGATGCACCACGGCGGCAGTCTGTGGGTCAAGGGGGCCAGCGGCTGGCGGATGTACCGCGCGCGGGTGGGCATCGAGTGGAGCATGCAGTTCTGCTCCGATCCGGCGAAGGTGGACCGGCTGAGGCAGGAGGCCGCCGAGCTCATCGACGCCTTCCCGGACACCCTGCCCGCCCTTGGGGAACTGGGTTACAAGGGCGCCGAGGAACTGCTGCGCACGCCGATCACAGACGCCGACGGCGTCGAGCGGTGGACCGATTCGCTGTTCAACGCGTGCGTGCCGATGAGCCACGGCAACCACCAGGGCATCCTGCCCAAAGTGCCCGGTGAACACCACTACCCGTGGCCCGTCAAGGCCGCTGACTTCGTCCGGTACGAAGACTTCCAGCTGTGGGTGAACCTGCCCGACGGCACCCACGGCGCCGTGGCCCCGGTGGACCGACGCGGATCGGGCGACGGACACGTACGCCTGGTGCACGCGCCCGAGGGGACCACGGCGGGCGACACCCTCGCCAAGGCCCAGAGCCTCGGGAAGATGGCGGTCTTCCCGGCCAACAGTACCGTCGCCCTACAGGCGTTCAGGCAACAGATCGAACCGGGGCGGCGCACCGCGACCGGCTCCCTGGTCACCGCCACGACGCCGCGGCGGGGCGGAGCGACCCGGCGCACCACGAGACGCACCGGTTAGCGGCGGGCATGCCCCGCCGGATCGTCATCTGCCTCGACGAAACGAGCAACCAGGTCGGCGCCCGCCACCCGACCAACGTGGTCATGCCGTTCGAGATGCTGGAAGCGGACACCCTCGACCGGCAGCTCCTCTACTGCGTTGGCCTTCAACCCGGTGCCGAATGCGACACCGGCCAGGCGGGAGAGCCATCGGCCGACAGGTCCGTGGGCGGCGGCCGCCGACATGGTGCCCACGCCAGGGTCGCAGAACCCCAACCTGGGTCCCCGACGATGAGCAGACAGCGGGTGGGAATGCGTCGACGAAATCCGTGTTCGATCTCCGTTGCCATAAGGCTCCCGGGCCAGCTCTCGACCAGGTCACGCAGGCTCGGCCATGGCTCGACCAGCCCCCTCACCCGCAGAGGTCCAAGAGATCGACAGCGGGCGAGGATCGTTCACACTGGGTGCAGTGGCGTGATCTGCCCTTCGTCTGCCATCCGGCGGCCCGGATCGGCGAACCGAAGGCCCGCCCGGCACCTCTCAGGCACCCGGCGGGCCCGGCTCCGGGAACCTCAGCCAGGCACCGCCTCCCGCAGAGAGGCGAGTAGTTCCGTACCGTCGGGGACACCAAGACCCGTACAGGCATCCCACCCGGGGCCCGCACGGAATTCACCGTTCGTGCCCACAGTGATGTCACGGAATCCGCGTGCGGTGTGTCCTGGCGTGGCGTTGGCGTACAGCAGGGGCTGGAGCATGCCGAGTGGCCGGCCGAGCGCCTCAACCAGACGGCAGGTCAGGGCCGCCCACAGAGGGGCGACGGCGCTGGTACCGCCGATGACCAGACGTTGGCCGTCCACCAGCACTTCGTAGCCGGTGGCCGGGTCGGCGACGCCTGATACATCCGGTACACCGCGGCCCGGAGCCCCTCCATTGTGCGGGACACCGGCAGTCGTCTGCCAGGCAGGAAGAGGGAATGCCTCGCTGACCCCGCCGCCGGTGGCGCCGCCTCCGTCGCCGCCCCACACCCTTTCGCTGCGCACGGCCCCGGTGTCAGGGTCGGCGTCCAGGCGGGTGCCTCCGCAGGCCAGCGCATGCGGGCTGGACGCCGGGAAGTCAGTGTGCGGCAGGCCGTCGCCCACCTTGTCCTCACTGCCGTCGTCACCGGCCGCGACGCACACCGTCACACCGAGCGCCGCGGCATCAGCGAGCGCCTCGTCGAACACGGCGCGGGCCTGGTCGGTCCAGAAAATCTCCGGCGCGCCCCAGCTGATGCTCAGCGCGGCCGGTGTCGGGGTGGCGTGGACAGCGGCACTCACCGCGTCGACGAAGCCCTGGTCGTCGTTGTGCGCGAAGTACACCTGCTGGTGGGCGCCCGGTGCCGTCGCGCCCGCGACCTGAATGTCCAGCAGTACCTCCCCGTCGGCGCCGTCCGGGTCGGCGCCCGGCACATTGCGGCCAGCTCCGACGTTCACCATGGTCACGCGAGGGGTCGGCATGCCGAGGGACGTGAAGTACGTCTCCAGTTCGGCCGGGTCGGCGCCACCGCCCAGTTCAATGATCGCTAGGGTCTGGCCGCTGCCGTCGGTGCCGGGAGGGAACCGATACACCTTGGCAAGCTGATTCGGTTTGTAGGAGGTCTGGCGGCCCCTGGCCCGTGCGCGCCGCAGATGGGGACGGGCCTGCGGCCGGTTGTCCAATCCGAGCACTGCCACGACCACGCCGGCCAGTTCGTCGGGCACATGCAGCGGGCCCTCACGATGGCGGTGCTGGATGGGCGCACCACCGGTCGGATCCGGGCTGGACACCTCGGACAACCGGGTCCCGAACGCCGCGGCCATCGCGTCCGCAGTGCCGGTCACCTTGAGGCGCCGGGATCCCAGGTCGACATCGGTCACTCGAAGGCCGTGGCCGCCCAGCACGTCGCGCACCAGGTCGGCGTCGGCCGGGGTGGCACCGTACCGCTGTGCAAGCTCGGCTTGCGAGATCGTTTCGGTCCCCATGATCAGGTCGCGCGGAACCTCCGCTCGGCGGCGCAGCATGACCGTGGCCTCGATGGGCGTCGAGCCGTCGACGGGACCTACGTGGCGTGTCTTGGGCGCGGCCGAGCGTTCGCTGCCAGGAATGGCGACAAATCGTTCAGTCATGGCACACAGTATCGATCCAATCACCGTGAGTCCGCACTTCGAACGGCGCCGCCTCCAGCCCCGTCCCCGTACTCAGCACCGACGGGCTGGGCGCCGGCCACCACAGAGAACGAACCGCCACGTTCCGCGTGGACACGACGGTCCGGAAGAGAGGCCCTGCCGGACCACCACCAAGCTGACCTGATCCGCGAGGCGACCTCCGCCGTCATGCAGGGGCGCGCCCGGTACCCCCGAGCGCCACAGTTTCGCCTACGTCCGCCACGGCACCGTTGGTTCGCCACGCTGAATACCGTCACCGGCAGAGCGATCGGCAAAGCTGGCTTGCGTCGCTTGTGGGGCGCAGAGCAAACGACCTCCTTCGTACGGCCCCCTCCAGGCCGCAGCTCTTCTGCCCTGGCGCTGTCGCCGACCGGAACCGCATCTGTGCGGAGCCTCGCTGCCGCCCGCGAGCGCCTTGATGGCATGGGTGGCATCCACCGCGGCGGCGTCCTGACCGTTGACCGAGGCGGAACCAACTGCGACAGCGGAGTCGGCATCGGCGCGAGCGGCACCTGCTCGTGAGCGCCATCGGTGAGCACGATGGATGACGGAGGAGTCTTGACATATCTGGCCCGGGAACTGTTCCAGCGGGTGGTGCCGGAGGCGCCGTCGTGACCTCAGGGCGGCGGGCAACATCGGCATGGTGACCGGGAAGTGCTGGCTGCGATCATGTTCGTGACCACGTCAGGCTGCACGTGGCAGCAGTTGCCGTCAGCTCGTTCGTGCAGTCGGGGGCAACGGCCCACCGCCACTTCTCCGAGTGGACGAAGGCCAGGGTGTGAGGCAAGCTGCACCGTCTGGTCCTCGACGAGTTCGGCTCCCACGGCAAGTACGGCTCGAAGATCCATCCGATTTCAACGCACGCCATATCGAGGCTAGCTACCTTGGACCATCGACACGGTGAAGCCGACTTTCCGGCCGGACGTGTAATCGATGTGGTCCCACACCGACAAAGGGGTCACGCGTCGCGTTGTCCTCGCAGGTGGACCAAGCTCTGGCGTAGAGGCGGCAGTCCTCCTCTGAAGGCCACACGTCGACGTCGATACGGCTCAGTCTGTCATCGGATGAACGCCACGTTCCCCAAACTCACTTGCCACGCACAAGGCGGATGCCTATTTCGCTGAGGTGAGCGTCAGCATGACCGAGAAGGAAAGCGTCAAGGCGGCCGTCACGAACAGGGCCATGATCCGTCGTAGGGGACGGCGGACACAGGGGCACCCACGTTCTTCTCCCGCCGTTCGGACTGGACATGCATGTCATGAGTGGAATGCGCCGCTTGTGCCTGCTCGTGAGCCAGGACGCGACGCGCCGCTGCGCCACCCCGGCCAGTACGCCAACCCCAAGGCCGTGCTGTACTCAGCTACTTCCGCCTCTGCGACCGGAAAGTGCACGGTCCACCAGCCTCGGGCCACAGGACCGCAGATGAGTGACGCCAGTCGTTGTCGTCCAGGAGAGTGCAGATCACTACGGGGGCTCTGGGTGACCACCTCTTCGTGTAGCTGTCGTAGCCACGCGCGTATCCGTTCGGGCTGCCATGGCAGGGAGCATGGAGACCCGTGTCAACGGTGATCGCCCCACCAGCGATAAAAGGGTGATCCTGCCAGGATGTCACCCATCTGCGGAACTGCACCGAACCGCTGTAGAGGTTGACGCTGAGGTTGAAAGGGTGGGGTGACGGGGTTACGGGGGCTCCAGTCGCAGTCCGGTCTCGGTGATGAAGCCGTCGAGCGCTTCGGGGCGGCGTTG
>NZ_JBVKBU010000028.1:0-78272 GCF_055638955.1 Streptomyces sp. NPDC111507
TTCCAGATCCACCGGCACCGTGCCCACTCCGCCTCCAGCGCGGTACGGGCACTCGACGACACGCGAAGCCGGTAGGTGTACCGGGCGCGCCCGGCACCGTCGGCTTCCATCGGCGTCGTCATGATGCCACCGTAGCGTCATGATTCGCTTCTCACTCCGGATCCCGGCAGATCTGCACGAACAGGTGACCGCCCGCGCCACCGCGGACCGGCGGTCCCTCAACTCCGAGATCCTCCACCTCCTGGAGGTCGCCCTCACCGCTCCCCGGCCGGACGCCGGATCACCCAGCGGCGATCCGGCTTCCCCTGCCCCGCTCCGCGGGAAACAGGACCCCGGCCTGAAGGCCAGGGCATCCTCCGGGAATCCCTGTGACGGGCGGGGCGGGCGCCCGTCGGTCGCGGCGCGGTCAGGTACGGAGCAGCAACTGGAACTCGAAGGCGTACCGCGAGGAGCGGTAGATGTGGGTGCCGTACTCGACCGCGCGGCCGGTGTCGTCGTAGGCCGTGCGCTGCATGGTGAGCAGGGCGGCGCCCGCCGGTTCGTCCAGCCGCTCGGCCTCCTCCGGCGAGGCGGAGCGGGCGCCCACGGACTGGCGGGCGCTGTGCAGGGTGATACCGACGGCACGCATCATGCGGTACAGGCCGGTCGACTCCAGCCGGGCGGTGTCGACGTCCAGCAGCCCTTCCGGGATGTAGTTGCACAGGGCCGCCACGGGCCGGTCGTGGGTGAGGCGCAGCCGCTCCACACGGTGTACCGCGCCGCCCTCCGCGATGCCCAGGGCCGCCGCGACCTCGGCGGACGCGGGCTCGACCGCGTTGTGCAGCACCTGCGTCGTGGGACGCTGTCCGGCGTTCTCGAGGTCGTCGTAGAGGCTGCTGAGCTCCAGCGGGCGTTTGACCTGACTGTGCACCACCTGGGTGCCGACGCCCCGGCGGCGGACCAGGAACCCCTTGTCGACCAGGGTCTGGATGCCCTGGCGGACGGTGGGGCGGGACAGGCCGAGGCGGCTCGCGAGCTCGACCTCGTTGCCCAGCAGGCTGCCCGGGCTCAGCACACCGCGCTCGATCGCGGCCTCCAGCTGTCGCGCGAGCTGGTAGTAGAGCGGTACGGGGCTGTTGCGGTCCAGCGCGAAGTCCAGGCCCACGGGCATCGCGGCCGCTGCTCGTGGGGTCCGGGCGGTCCGGCGGACGGGAACCCTTGCCATCGCATCGTCCTGACGGTCGGTCCTGAGGACGGCCGGTGCGGGAGTCGAGGAGATCCGACCCCCGCACCGGCCGCCACTGCGAGTCAGGAGTGGCTGGGGAAGCCGAGGTTGATGCCCGCGTCGGCCGGGTCGGGCCACCGCGTGGTGATCACCTTGCCCTGGGTGTAGAAGGCGATGCCGTCGTTGCCGTAGATGTGCAGGTCGCCGAAGAGGGAGTCCTTCCAGCCGCCGAAGGAGTGGTAGCCGACCGGCACCGGGATCGGCACGTTGATGCCGACCATGCCCGCCTGGACCTCCAGCTGGAAGCGGCGGGCGGCGCCGCCGTCCCGGGTGAAGATCGCGGTGCCGTTGCCCCAGCGGGAGGCGTTGATGAGCTTGATGGCGTCGTCGTAGGTGTCGGCGCGCACCACGCACAGCACCGGGCCGAAGATCTCGTCCTTGTACGCGTCCGCCGTCACCGGGACCTTGTCGAGCAGCGAGACACCGAGGAAGAAGCCGTCCTCGTGGCCGTCGACGGAGTAGCCGGTGCCGTCGACGACGACCTCGGCGCCCTGGGCCGCAGCGCCGGCGACGTACGACGCCACCTTGTCGCGGTGCTCGCGTGTGATCAGCGGGCCCATCTCGGAGGCGGGGTCGTCGCCGGGGCCGATGCGCAGGTTCTTGGCCCGCTCGGCGATCTTGCCGACCAGCTCGTCACCGGTGTCGCCGACCGCGACCACGACCGAGACCGCCATGCAGCGCTCGCCGGCCGAGCCGTAGGCGGCGTTGATCGCCTGGTCGGCGGCGAAGTCCAGGTCGGCGTCGGGCAGCACGAGCATGTGGTTCTTGGCACCGCCCAGCGCCTGTACGCGCTTGTCGTGCTCGACGCCCTTGAGCTGGATGTACTTGGCGATGGGCGTGGAGCCGACGAAGGAGACCGCGACGACGTCCGGGTGCTCCAGGAGGCGGTCCACCGCGACCTTGTCGCCCTGCACGATGTTCAGCACACCGTCCGGCAGCCCGGCCTCGGAGGCCAGCTCGGCGAGCCGGAAGGAGGCCGACGGGTCCTTCTCGCTCGGCTTGAGCACGAAGGCGTTGCCGCAGGCGATGGCGAGCGGGAACATCCACATCGGCACCATGGCCGGGAAGTTGAACGGCGTGATGCCCGCGACGACACCCAGCGGCTGACGGATCGAGGCGACGTCGACCCGGGTCGAGACCTGCGTGGACAGCTCGCCCTTGAGCTTCTCGGCGATACCGCAGGCCAGCTCGACGATCTCCATACCGCGGGCGACCTCGCCGAGCGCGTCGGAGTGCACCTTGCCGTGCTCGGCGGTGATCAGCTCGGCGATCTCGTCGCGGTGCGCGTCGAGCAGTTCGCGGTACTTGAAGAGGATCGCCGTACGCTTGGCGAGCGAGGCGCTGCCCCAGCTCTCGTACGCCGACTTGGCGTCGGCGACGGCGGCGTCCACCTCGTCGACCGAGGCGAAGCCGACCTGCTTCTCCTGGACGCCGGTGGCCGGGTTGTAGACGGGGCCGAAGCGTCCGGAGGCGGACTCGACGGGCTTGCCGCCGATCCAGTGGGTGATGGTCTTCATGGTGCGGGGGCCTTTCGGTGGCGGGGCAGGCGAAGAGGTCGGGATCAGAGGTGGCGGCGGCGGTCGGCGACGTGGCCGTCGTACCGTTCACGGGCGGTCGACGCGGCGTCGCGGGAGGCGACTTCGGCGACCGGTACGTCCCACCAGGCCTCGGCGGGCGGAGCAGTGGGCGTCGGATCGGTCTCGACGTACACGCAGGTCGGCCGGTCCGAGGCGCGTGCCGCGGCCAGGGCGTCACGCAGTTCCCGTACGGTCTTGGCGCGGATGACGTCCATGCCCAGGCTGGCTGCGTTGGCGGCGAGGTCCACCGGGAGCGGGGCTCCGGAGAACGTGCCGTCGGCGGCGCGGTAGCGGTAGGCGGTGCCGAAGCGCTCGCCTCCGACCTCCTCGGAGAGGCCGCCGATGGAGGCGTAGCCGTGGTTCTGGATCAGGACCAGGTTGACGGGCAGGCCCTCCTGGACGGCGGTGACGATCTCGGTGGGCATCATCAGATAGGTGCCGTCGCCGACCAGCGACCAGACGGGCGTGCCGGGGGCGGCCTGCTGGACGCCGATGCCGGCCGGGATCTCGTAGCCCATGCAGGAGTAGCCGTACTCCAGGTGGTACTGGCGCGGGCCGCGCGCCCGCCACAGCTTGTGCAGGTCACCGGGGAGCGAGCCGGCCGCGTTGATGACCACGTCGTCGTCACCGACGACGGCGTCCAGGGCGCCGAGGACCTGCGTCTGGGTGGGCACGGCGGAGTCGTCCGCCCGGTAGGCGGCCTCGACGACCTCCTCCCAACGCGCCTTGCCCGCGCGGTACTCGGCCTCGTACGCCGCGTCGACCCGGTGGCCGGACAGCCCCTCCGTCAGCGCGTCGAGCCCCGTCCGCGCGTCCGCGACCAGCGGCCGGGCGGCGAGCTTGTGGGCGTCGAAGGCGGTGATGTTGAGGTTGACGAACCGCACGTCCGGCTGCTGGAACAGCGTGTTCGAGGCAGTGGTGAAGTCGGTGTAGCGGGTGCCGACCCCGATGATCAGGTCGGCGGTGCGGGCGATGTCGTCGCTGACCGCGGTGCCGGTGTGGCCGATGCCGCCGAGGTCGGCGGGGTGATCGTGACGCAGCGAGCCCTTGCCCGCCTGGGTAGAGGCGACCGGGATGCCGGTGGCGTCGGCCAGGGCCTTGAGCGCTGCCTCGGCCTCGCTGTGGTGCACTCCCCCACCGGCCACGATCAGGGGGCGCTCGGCGGCGCGGATCGCCCGTACGGCTTCGGCGAGTTCCGAAGGATCGGGGGCGGGCCTGCGTACGCGCCAGACGCGCTCGGCGAAGAACTCCTGCGGCCAGTCGTACGCCTCCGCCTGCACGTCCTGCGGCAGGGCGAGGGTGACGGCACCGGTGTCGGCCGGGTCGGCCAGCACCCGCATCGCGTTCAGCGCGGCCGGGATCAGCATCTCCGGGCGGGTGATGCGGTCGAAGTAACGGGAGACCGGGCGCAGTGTGTCGTTGACGGAGACATCGGCCTCGACGGGGTGTTCCAGCTGCTGGAGCAGCGGGTCGGCGGGGCGCGTCGCGAAGTAGTCGCCGGGCAGCAGCAGTACGGGCAGGCGGTTGATCGTCGCGAGGGCGGCGCCGGTGACGAGGTTGGTGGCGCCGGGACCGATGGACGTGGTCACGGCCTGCGCGGAGAGGCGGCTCCGCTGGCGGGCGTAGCCGACCGCCGCGTGCACCATGGACTGCTCGTTGCGGCCCTGGTGGAAGGGCATGGTGTCCTCGCCGGCCTCCAGGAGCGCCTGGCCGATGCCCGCCACATTGCCGTGGCCGAAGATGCCCCAGGTGCCGGCGATCAGCCGGTGGCGTACGCCGTCGCGCTCGCTGTACTGCGCGGACAGGAAGCGCACCAGCGCCTGGGCTGTCGTCAGGCGACGGGTGATGGTGCTCATCAGGACCTCTCGGGGGCGGTGTAGAGGGGCAGGCGGGGGTCGACCGGCCGCTCCGGCCAGGTGTCACGGATCCAGGCGTGGTCGGGGTGGTCGCAGATCAGCCAGGCGCGGTCGGTGCCGGGGCCCGCCATGACGTTGAGGTAGTACATGTCGTGGCCGGGCACGGCCATGGACGGCCCGTGCCAGCCGTCGGGGATGAGGACGACGTCGCCGTCGCGCACCTCGGCCAGCACATCGGTCCGGGCGCCGTGGCCCGAGGGCGAGACGCGCTGGTAGCCGAGGCCGGGTGTGCCCTCGTGGGGGGCGAACTCGAAGTAGTAGATCTCCTCGAGTGCGGACTCCTCGCCCGGCCGGTGCTCGTCGTGCTTGTGCGGCGGGAAGGAGGACCAGTTGCCACCGGGGGTGATCACCTCGACGGCGATCAGCTTGTCGCACTCGAAGACCCCTGCGGCGTCGAAGTTGTTGACCTGGCGGGAGCAGGAGCCGGTGCCGCGCAGTTCGACGGGGACGGACGAGGCGGGCCCGTAGCGGGCGGGCAGCCGACGGTCGCAGCGGGCGCCGGTGAGCGCGAACCGGCCGCCGTCACGCGAGGCGATCGACACCTGGGCGTCGCGGGGCACGTACGCGAAGTCGCTCACCCCGCTGAAGACGCTCTCGCGCCCGGCGAGCCGGAACGTGTCGCCGCCGACCGCGACGGTGCAGCCACCCGAGAGCGGGAGCACGATCCACTCGCTGTCGCCGGTGTCGAAGGCGTGCCAGCCGCCCGCGGGCAGTTCGAGCACCCGCAGGCTGGAGTGGCCCCAGCCGGCCGACTCGGGACTGACGTCCACGGCGTAGACGTCGGCGGCGGCCTTGCCCGCGGGCAGATGGTGCGTGGTGGTCATCGGGAGGGGCTCCTCTACGGGAATCAGAGCGGGCCTTCGGGAGGCGGCGACACGGCGCGGACGGGTAGGAGTCAGAGCAGGCCGACCGCGGTGTCCACCGCGGTCTCCACGCTGCCCTCGGCGGGGTAGAGCAGCGAGCGGCCCACGACCATGCCCTGGACGGTGGGCAGCCGCAGGGCCTTGCGCCATCTCTCGTACGCGCCCTCCTGGTCGCCGCCGACCTCGCCGCCGAGCAGCACGGCGGGCAGGGTGGAGGCCTCAAGGACCCCGGCCATGTCGTCGGGGTCGTCGGTGACCGGGAGCTTGAGCCAGGTGTAGGCCGAGGTGCCACCGAGGCCGGAGGCGATGGCGATGGACCGGGTGACGGCCTCGGCGCTCAGGTCGTTTCGGACCTTGCCGTCCACCCGGCGGGATATGAACGGCTCGACGAACAGCGGCAGCCGGCGGGCGGCCATGTCGTCGATGGCGCGCGCGGTCGTCTGCAGGGTCTCCAGGGAGCCCGGGTCGTCGTAGTCGATGCGCACCAGCAGCTTTCCGGCGTCGAAGCGCAGCCGCTCGATGTCCTCGGCGCGGTGGCCGGTGAAGCGGTCGTCCATCTCGAAGGACGCGCCGGACAGGCCACCGCGGTTCATGGAGCCCATCACGACCTTGTTCTCCAGAACGCCCAGGAGCAGCAGGTCCTCCAGGATGTCGGCGGTGGCGAGCACCCCGTCCACGCCGGGCCGGGACAGCGCGACGCAGAGTCGTTCGAGGAGGTCGGCGCGGTTGGCCATGGCCAGGCGGTGCCCGCCGACGCCGAGCGCGCCGCGCGCGGGGTGGTCCGCGGCCACGATCATCAGGCGGCCGCTGTCGCCGATCAGGGGGCGGCGGACCCGGCGGGCGGCCGCTTCGGCGATGGCCTCCGGATGCCGGGCGCGCACCGTGGCGAGGTCGGGGATGCTGATGCTCAAGACAGGCTCCGTTCAGGGGGTGGCGTCGGTCAGCCGCGCGCGAGGAGGTTCTCGACCTCGGACTCGGTGGGCATCGCGGAGGAGCAGGCGAGACGGGAGGCGACGAGCGCGCCGGCCGCGTTGGCGTACCTGATGGTCTTCTCCAGCTCCCAGCCGGACAGCAGACCGTGGCAGAGCGAGCCGCCGAAGGCGTCTCCGGCGCCGAGGCCGTTGACGACCTCCACCGGGACCGGCGGGACCTCGGCGACGGTGCCGTCGCGGTGGACGGCAAGGACCCCCTTGGGGCCCTGTTTGACGACGGCGAGTTCCACACCGGCCGCCAGCAGGGCTTCGGCGCAGGCACGGGGTTCGCGTACGCCGGTGGCGATCTCGCACTCGTCGAGGTTGCCGACGGCGACGGTGGAGTGCCGCAGCGCCTCGGCGTAGTACGGGCGTGCCTCGTCCGGGTCGGACCAGAACATGGGCCGCCAGTCGAGGTCGAAGACGGTGGTGCCGGACTTGGCGCGCGTCTTCAGCGCGGCGAGCGTGGCGGAGCGGCTGGGCTCCTCGCTCAGGCCGGTTCCGGTGATCCAGAAGATGCGGGCCGCGCGGATCGCGAAGAAGTCCAGCTCGTCGGTCCGGATCTCCAGATCGGGTGCCTTGGGCCGCCGGTAGAAGTAGAGCGGGAAGTCGTCGGGCGGGAAGATCTCGCAGAACGTGATCGGCGTGGGGTAGGCATCGACGGGTGTGACCCAGCGGTCGTCGACACCGAACTCCTTGAGCGCCTGGTGGAGATAGGTACCGAAGGGGTCCTGCCCGGTGCGGGTGATCACCGCGGTGGACCGGCCCAGGCGTGCGGCGGCCACCGCGACGTTGGCCGCCGAGCCGCCGAGGAACTTCCCGAAGGACTCCACCTGCGCGAGCGGCACACCCGTCTGCAGGGGATACAGATCGACGCCGATGCGTCCCATGGTGATGACGTCCAGGGACTCGCCGTCGAAGGATTCAGCGGACTCAGGCATGCGTGACGCTCCTGATGCGTGGGATGCGGGCAACGGGGCGCCCGGTGCCTCTTAGGTGTAGGACCCACGGCCCTCCCCTGTCAAGACTTTGTACTGACATTCGGACCTGCTCAGGAAATGATGTCTTAACAAAGTATTGACAGGGGGGTGCGTCAGGGACTTGTATCCCGTCCCAACGAAGCAGCCGCGTCACCCGCATCGACCCGGACGTCCTGTCCGGGCCCCGCACGGGCCCAGCGCCCCCGGCGCCGTCCCGTTCCCTTTCCCCTGTCGCACAGTGAGGTGCTGGAAAGATGGACCGCACGTTTCACCCCCGTACCCGCAGAATCGCCCCACTCGTCGCGACCGCGGCGGCATCCGTGCTGCTCATAGCCGGCTGCTCCAGCAGTTCCGGCGGAAAGAAGGCCGAGGAGAGCGGGGCGGCGGTGTCGGCCGGCAAGGCCGACACCCCCCGTATGACGGTCGCGCTGGTGACCCACCAGGCACCCGGCGACACGTTCTGGGACATCGTCCGCAAGGGCGCCGAGGCGGCGGCCGCCAAGGACAACGTGAAGCTGGTCTACTCCGCCGACCCGAACGCGGGCAACCAGGCCAACCTGGTCCAGAACGCCATCGACCAGAAGGTCGACGGCATCGCGATCACCCTGGCCAAGCCGGACGCCATGAAGGACGTCGTGAGCAAGGCGACGTCGGCCAAGATCCCCGTGGTCGGCCTCAACTCGGGTGTCAGCGACTGGCAGAAGCTGGGTCTGATGGAGTTCTTCGGCCAGGACGAGACGGTGGCGGGTGAGGCGCTGGGCAAGAGGCTGAACTCGGAAGGCGCGAAGAAGGCCGTCTGTGTGATCCAGGAGCAGGGCAACATCGGACTCACCCAGCGCTGCGACGGAGTGAAGAAGACCTTCAGCGGCAAGACGGAGACCCTGTACGTCAACGGCACCGACATGCCGTCCGTGAAGTCGACGATCACCGCCAAGCTCAAGCAGGACAGCGCCATCGACTACGTCGTCACCCTCGGCGCCCCGTACGCCCTGACCGCGGTGCAGTCGGTGGGTGACGCCGGCAGCAAGGCGAAGATCGCCACGTTCGACCTCAACAAGGACCTGACCGGCGCCATCAGCAAGGGCACGATCCAGTTCGCGGTCGACCAGCAGCCCTACCTCCAGGGCTACCTGGCCGTCGACTCGCTGTGGCTCTACAAGACGAACGGGAACTACAGCGGCGGCGGCGAGCAGCCGATCCTGACCGGCCCGGCGTTCGTCGACAAGTCCAACGTCGACGCCGTCGCCCAGTTCGCCGCGAAGGGCACCCGGTGATGAGCATGGCCCAGCAGGCTGAGCCGGCGGTGACCACACCGCCGGCCCCCGGCCCCAAGGAAACCGACGGGCGGACCGCGCAGCGCTCCCTGACGCTGCGGCTGCTCGCCCGGCCCGAGGTCGGCGTCTTCCTCGGCGCCGTGGCGGTGTTCGTCTTCTTCCTGATCGCGGCGCCGTCGGTGCGCTCCGGCAGCTCGATGGCGACCGTCCTCTACCAGTCGTCGACGATCGGGATCATGGCACTGCCCGTGGCCCTGCTGATGATCGGCGGCGAGTTCGACCTGTCGGCCGGTGTCGCCGTGATCACCTCGGCGCTCACCGCGAGCATGATCAGCTACCAACTGACCATGAACGTCTGGGTGGGCGTGATCGTCGCGCTCATCGTCTCGCTGGCGGTCGGCGCGTTCAACGGCTGGATGATGGTCCGCACCGGGCTACCGAGCTTCCTTGTCACGCTCGGCACGTTCCTGATCCTGCAAGGGGTCAACCTCGCGGTGACCAAGCTGATCACCGGGAACGTCGCGACCGACGACATCAGCACCATGGACGGCTTCGACCAGGCCAAGAAGGTCTTCGCCTCCTCCTTCGACGTCGGCGGCGTCCAGGTGAAGATCACCGTCGTGTGGTGGCTGGTCTTCGCGGCCATCGCCACCTGGGTGCTGCTGCGCACCAAGTACGGCAACTGGATCTTCGCCGTCGGCGGCAACCAGGACAGCGCCCGCGCGGTCGGCGTACCGGTCACCTTCACCAAGATCACGCTCTTCATGCTGGTCGGCTTCGGCGCCTGGTTCATCGGCATGCACCAGCTGTTCTCCTTCAACACCGTGCAGTCCGGCGAGGGCGTCGGCCAGGAGCTGATCTACATCGCCGCGGCGGTGATCGGCGGCTGTCTGCTGACCGGCGGCTACGGCTCCGCGATCGGACCGGTCTTCGGCGCCTTCATGTTCGGCATGGTCAACCAGGGCATCGTGTACGCGGGCTGGAACCCCGACTGGTTCAAGGCCTTCCTCGGCGTGATGCTGCTCGGCGCCACGCTCATCAATCTGTGGGTCCGCCGCGCGGCGACCCGGAGGTGAACCGACCCATGACAACCAACGGATCCGGACCCGCCGGCGCCATCCTCCCGGACGCTCCGCCCGAGGACGGCACCGCCCCGATCGTCGAACTGCGCAGCGCCGGGAAGGCCTACGGCAACATCCGTGCCCTGCACGGAGTCTCCCTCGCCGTCCACCCCGGCCAGGTGACCTGCGTCCTCGGCGACAACGGCGCCGGCAAGTCCACCCTCATCAAAATCATCTCCGGCCTGCACCAGCACACCGAGGGCGAATTCCTCGTCGACGGCGTCCCGGTGCGCTTCTCCACCCCGCGCGAGGCCCTCGACAAGGGCATCGCCACCGTCTACCAGGACCTCGCCACCGTCCCCCTCATGCCGGTCTGGCGCAACTTCTTCCTCGGCTCCGAGATGACCAAGGGCCCCTGGCCGATCCAGCGCCTCGACATCGACCGCATGAAGAAGACCGCGGACGAGGAACTGCGCAACATGGGCATCGTCCTCGACGACCTCGACCAGCCCATCGGCACCCTCTCCGGCGGCCAGCGCCAGTCGGTGGCCATCGCCCGCGCCGTCTACTTCGGCGCCCGCGTGCTCATCCTGGACGAGCCGACCGCCGCCCTCGGCGTCAAGCAGTCCGGCGTGGTCCTGAAGTACATCGCCGCCGCCCGCGACCGCGGCCTCGGCGTCATCTTCATCACCCACAACCCGCACCACGCCTACATGGTCGGCGACCACTTCAGCGTCCTGCGCCTGGGCACCCTCGAACTCAGCGCCGCCCGCAGCGAAGTCAGCCTCGAAGAGCTGACCAACCACATGGCAGGCGGCGCCGAACTCGCCGCACTCAAGCACGAACTGGCCCAGGTCCGCGGCGTCGACGTCGACGAACTCCCCGAAGCGGAGGACCTCAAAGCACCCGCGGCGGCCACTTCCGAAGGGACCTCCTGACATGACCGCTCCCCTGGACCGCATCCGGGTCGGCTCCGCGCCGGACTCCTGGGGCGTCTGGTTCCCCGACGACCCCCAGCAGGTGCCCTGGGAACGCTTCCTGGACGAGGTGTCCGAGGCGGGCTACTCCTGGATCGAACTCGGTCCCTACGGCTATCTGCCGAGCGACCCGGCCCGGCTCACCGCCGAGATCGACAAGCGCGACCTGAAGGTCTCGGCCGGTACGGTCTTCACCGGGCTGCACCGCGGACCGTCCGTCTGGGACGCCACCTGGGAACACGTCAGCGAGGTCGCCGCGCTCACCCAGGCCATGGGCGCGAAGCATCTGGTGGTCATCCCCTCCTTCTGGCGGGACGACAAGACCGCCGAGATCATCGAGCCGCCGGAGCTGACCGCCGAGCAGTGGGCCCATCTGACCAAGGGCATGGAACGGCTGGGCCACGAGGTCAAGGAGACCTACGGCCTCGACATCGTCGTCCATCCGCACGCGGACACGCACATCGACACCGAGGACCACGTCGAGCGCTTCCTCGACTCCACCGACTCCGACCTGGTCAACCTGTGTCTGGACACCGGGCACTACGCCTACTGCGGCGGCGACAGCGTCAAGCTCATCGAGACGTACGGCGAGCGCATCGGCTATCTGCACCTCAAGCAGGTCGACCCGGCGATCCTCGCCGACGTCGTCAAGAACGAGGTGCCGTTCGGTCCCGCCGTGCAGCGCGGCGTGATGTGCGAACCCCCGACCGGTGTACCGGAGCTGGAGCCGGTGCTGGTGGCCGCCCAGCGTCTCGGTGTGGAGCTGTTCGCCATCGTCGAGCAGGACATGTACCCCTGCGAGCCGGACAAGCCGCTCCCGATCGCCGTACGCACCCGCAAGTTCCTGCGCTCCTGCGGCGCCTGACCCGTCCGGCACCCGCGCCCGCATCCGCCGACACCCGGATGTGCGCTCCGTGAGGCGGCCTCGTCAGCCCGACGAGGCCGCCTCAGGCGCGTAGGGGGTGCCGTCCGGATCACCCCCTAGCCGAGAACGCCCTTGGTCTCCAGGTAGTCGTGGAAGCCGAACTCGCCCCACTCCCGCCCGTTGCCGCTCTTCTTGTACCCGCCGAACGGACAGCCGAAGTCGAACGCGTCGTTGATCGCGACCCATCCCGCCCGGATGCGCCGCGCCACGGCACGCGCCTTCTCCAGGTCCGTGCCCGCCACATAGCCGGCGAGGCCGTACTCCGTGTCGTTCGCGATCTCGACGGCGTGGTCGACGCTGTCGTAGCCGAGGATCGTCACCACCGGCCCGAAGATCTCCTCGCGGGCGACGGTCATGTCGTTCGTGACCCGGGCGAAGACGGTGGGTTTCACGTAGTAGCCCTTCTCCAGGCCGTCCGGGCGTCCCGTGCCGCCGGCCACCAGGGTGGCGCCCTCGTCGATGCCCTTCTGGATCAATGCCTGGATCTTCTCGAACTGCGCCCCCGAGACCACCGGCCCCATCACGAAGTCACCCCCGGGGTCGCCCACGGTGATCCCGGACGCCGCCTGCCGGGCGACGGCGATGGCCTCGTCCATCCGGGCGGCGGGGACGAGCATCCGTGAGGGCGCGCTGCATGTCTGCCCCGAGTTGCCCATCATGGTGGCCACGCCCTTGCCGACGTTCTCGGCGAAGGCCTCGTCGTCGAGAACGATGTTCGGGCTCTTGCCGCCCAGTTCCTGGGTCACCCTCTTCACCGTGGGCGCGGCGTTCCTCGCGATGTCGATGCCCGCGCGCGTCGAACCGGTGAAGGAGACCATGTCGACGTCCGCGTGACCGGCGAGCGGCACCCCCACGCCGGGTCCGTCGCCCTGAACGAGGTTGAACACACCGGCGGGAACACCCGCGGCATCCAGGATCTCGGCGAAGACCTGCCCGGTGAAGGGCGACTTCTCCGACGGCTTGAGCACCATGGTGCAGCCGGTCGCCAGCGCCGGGAACACCTTCACGGCCATCTGGTTCATGGGCCAGTTCCACGGGGTGATCAGACCGCAGACGCCGATCGGCTCCTTGACGACCAGCGTGGCGCCGCGTCGCTCCTCGAACACGAAGTCCTTCAGCACCGCGATCGCCGTGCTCAAGTGCCCGGCCCCGAGGCCCACTTGGAAGCCGCCCGCGAGCGCGGCCGGGGCGCCCATCTCCTCGGTCAGCGCCGCGGCGAGGTCACCGGCCCGCTTCTGGTACTCGTCGAGGGTGTTCTGGAGTACCTCGACCCGCTCCTCGCCCGTGGTCGTCGACCAGCCGGGGAAGGCCCGCCGGGCCGCCGCGACCGCCCGGTCGACGTCGGCCGCCGAACCTTGGGCCACCTTGCCGCAGACCTCCTCGGTCGCGGGATTCACGACCTCGAAGGTCCCTGCCCCGGCCGGATCGGTCCACTGGCCGCCGATGTAGAACGTCACATACTCGCGCATGGTCACTGCGTCCCCTCCGCGTACCAGGTCCGGAACTCGTCGTAGCTCGGCATCTCTTCCGAATTCGCCTGGGGATCGACCGCGACGTGCACGACTCCCGGCTTGCCACTGGCGTAGGCGCGCTTGATGGCGGGGGCGATGTCCTCGTCACGTTCGACGTACTCGCCGTGGCAGCCGAAGCCTTCGGCGACCTTGTCCAGGCGCGTGTTCTTGCTCCAGTGCACGCCCGTCTCCAGCGACCCCTGGCCGAAGGTGCGCTTGTAGACGCCCACTTCGAGGCCCCAGGCGTAGTCGACGCCGACGACGCACACGAGTGGCAGGTTCAGACGTGCGGCCGTTTCCAGTTCGGCGATATGGAACTGGAACGACGAGTCCCCGGTGATCAGCATCAGGGGCCGCTTGCCGCCCTCCGCCACCGAGGCGCCGATCGCGTAGGGAAGCCCCGTGCCCAGATGGCCGAAGTTCTGGTTCCACATCACGTCATGGGGCTTGGCCTGCGCGTACGTCCAGCCGAAGATGGTCGTGGCACCGCCGTCGCGGACCATGATGCCGTCCTTCGGGAAGACCTTGGTCGCCTCGACGATCAGTCGTGCGGGATGCACGGGTGACATGCCGGAAGGAGCCGTCTCCGCGAGCTCCGCCAACCGGGCCGCGTCCTGTTTGATCCAGCCCGCGAGCTCCGGGGACGCGGTGCGCGGTGTGGCCCCGAGGGCATCGACGAGCTGCGGGACGACCGCCCGCAGGTCGCCCACCAGCGGGACGTCGACCGAGCGGTTCACGCCGATGGCCTGAGGATCCTGCTCGACGAGGATCCACCTGCGGTTGGCCTCGCCCGCGACCCAGTGGCGCCCGCGTCCGTAATGGACCGGCTCACCGAGTTCGGTGCCGATGGCCAGACACAGATCGGACTTCACCACCGCGTCGATCGCCGCCGCCGAGAAGCCGTAGGGGAACGTACGGTCCTCGAGTCCCGCGATGTACGAGGTGCCGCCCGACGTCTGGATGACGGGGCAGGCCATCGCCTCGGCGAGCGCCCTGACCGATTCCCCCGCGCGGGAGGTGTGAACTCCGTGCCCCACGAGAAGTATCGGCTGTTCGGCCGCGCGGATGAACGCGACGGCCTCGGCGACCTTGTCCGGGCCGGCCGTCTGGCCCACCAGGCGATAGGCCGCGGGAGGCAACGCCGGGGGTACGTCGAGGTCCTCCTGGATCACATGGGAGGGGTACTCGATGTAGACCGGGCCCGGTGTCCCCGACAGTGCCTTGCGCAGGCCCTCACGGATCACCTCGTCGGTCTGGTCGGCGTACTCGATGCTGGCGGAGTACTTGACCGAGGGTTCGAACAGGGCGGCCTGCTTGACGAACTGGATGCGGCCGCGCCGCACCCGTTGTTCCGTGATCCGGGCGCGCTGGCCGCCCAGGAAGACGACCGGTGAGTTCTCGACCTTGGCGCACATCATGGCGCCGGCCAGGTTGGCGACCCCCGGGCCCAGCGTGCCGATGCACACCGCGGCCTTTCCGGTCATGCGCGAGACCGCCTCCGCCATGAAGCCGGCGGACTCCTCGTGGTGGGGGGCTACCACGTTCCAGCCGCGCTCCTCGGCACGGTGGAACATGTGGACGAAGTTCGGGTCGGGTATGCCGAAGAGGGTGTTGATGCCCTCGGCCTCGAAGAGCTCGAGAATGCGTGCGAAGACTTTCGTCACCGTGCTACCCCTTCACTGTGCCTGGCCATCGCGAAGCTGTTGCGGATGTGGTCGACGTGGGCCGAGGGGACGACCGGCAGGATCCAGGGCTCTTTCGTGTCGCGGATGGCGGCGAGTTCCTCGCCGACCTGCTCGATCGACCACGAGGGCCGGTACACGCCCGGGGTCTCGGCGACGAAGGCCCGCGCCACCCGGCCGGCGATCGACACCAGCATCTCCCCGGTGATCGAGCAGGACTCGTGGGCCAGCCACCCCACGACCGGAGCCGTCAGCTCCGGTCCCATCGGCGGATAGGCCGAGGTGTCGATGCCCTCGGCCATCCTCGTCACGGCGCCGGGGACGATGACGTTGCACCGCACGCCCGCGGCGGCGCCCTCCAGGGCGACCACGTTGGACAGCCCGATCATCCCCGCCTTGGCCATGCCATAGCCCGCGACGCGGTGGTTGCCGTACAGGCCGCCGATCGACGAGGTCAGCACGACGCGCCCGTAACCCGCCCCGCGCATCAGCGGGAACGCGGGCCGTACGACATGGAAGGCGCCCCGCAGATGGACGTCGAGTACGGCGTCGAAGTCCTCGTACGTCATCTCGGTCAGCGGTGCCGAACGGACGATGCCGGCGTTGTGGACGAGGACGTCGATCCGGCCGTAGTGGTCGAGCGCCGACTCGACGATCGCCCGGCCGCCCTCGGCCGTCGCCACCGACTCGGTGCACGCGACGGCCTCACCACCGGCCGCCCTGATCTCCCTGACCACCTCGTCCGCGGGACCGGTGTCGCCGCCGGCCCCGGTCAGGCTCCCACCGGGGTCGTTGACGACGACCTTCGCTCCCTTCGCGCCGAGCAGCAGGGCGTAGGCGCGCCCCAGCCCCCGGCCGGCGCCGGTGATCACGGCAACACGATCGTCGAATCTGAGTTCGGGCATGAGGTGTTCCTCTCGCGGGGCGCGCGGTGCGGGACGGGGCTCGTCAGTCGTTCAGGACGAGGCCCCGCATCCCGCCCGTGTCGCGCCATGCCTGGAGCAGGTCCTCCAGGGCGTAGAAGCCGGGCCAGTAGGGCTCGCCCAGGTGCGAGCGGATCTGCTGCTCGCCCTCGTTGTTGTAGTAGCCGGGCGTGCATTCCCGTTGGAAGTCGGTGTTGTCGACCGCGGTCTCCCTGACGGTCGCGCACCACTGGTCCTGCGCTTCCTCGGTGGGCTCCACGGTCGAGGCGCCGTGCGCCAGGGTCTCCCTGATGATGTAGGCGATGTGCTGGGCCTGCTGTTCGAACATCGCCGTCGTGCTCGCGGTCACGCCGCCCTGGAGGAAGCCGGTGAAGAACTGGTTGGGGAAGCCGTGACTCATGACGCCGTGCAGGGTGCGGTAGCCCTTGGCCCAGTGGTCGTAGAGCGACAGCCCGTCCCGCCCGGCGAACGGCCGGATGCCGAGACGGCGGTCGAGGTCGGTGGTGATCTCGAAGCCGCTGGCGAAGATGACGCAGTCCACCTCGTGCTCGACGCCGTGGGCGACGATGCCCTTCTCGGTGATGCGCTCGACGCCCTTGGTGTCCGACACGTCGACGAGGGTGACGTTCGGGCGGTTGAAGGTGGGCAGGTACTCGTCGTTGAAGCAGGGCCGCTTGCACAGGAAGCGGTAGTAGGGCTTCAGCGCCCGGGCCGTCCTCTCGTCCTCGACGACGGCGTCGACGCGCTCGCGCAGGCGCTGCATCGCCCGGTAGTCCTGGATCTCCCTGAGCTCCATGAACTTCTCCGGATCCGCCAGCGCGGCCCAGCCGTCGGTGGCGTCCAGGTGAGCGGCCAGATTGCGGCTGACCTCGGTCCAGCCGTCGCAGACCAGGTCCGGCTGGCCCGGCGCGAAGGCCTCGAACGCGGCGGTGTGGAAGTTGCGTTGCCGCTCCTTCTGCCAGCCCGGCTCCAGCGTCTTGACCCATTCCGGGTCGGTCGGTACGTTGCCGCGCTCGTCGATGTACGAGGGCGTGCGCTGGAACACGTAGAGGTGCCGGGCGGAGCGGGCGAGGTGCGGGACCACCTGGATGCCGCTGGCTCCCGTGCCGATGACGGCGACCCGCTTGTCGGAGAGTTTGTCGAGCCCGCCGCTCATGTCGCCGCCGGTGTAGGCGTAGTCCCAGCGCGCCGTGTGGAAGGTGTGCCCCCGGAAGTCCGTGATGCCGGGGATTCCGGGGAGCTTCGGCCGGTTGAACGGGCCTTGGCACATCACGACGAAACGGGCGCGGATGTCGTCGCCCCGGTTGGTGCCGATCCGCCAGCGCCGGATCGACTCGTCCCACTCCATCGAGCGGATCAGGGTGCTGAAGATCGCGTGGTCGTAGAGCCCGAAGTGCCTTCCGATGCGCTGACAGTGCTCGAAGACCTCGTCCCCGAAGGAGTACTTCTGCTTCGGGATGTAGCCGACCTCTTCGAGCATCGGCAGATAGCAGTAGCAGTCCGTGTCGCACTGGATGCCCGGGTAGCGATTCCAGTACCAGGCGCCGCCGAAGTCACCGCCGAGCTCGATGACCCGGAAGCTGGTGACGCCGGCCTGCTTGACCCGCGCCGCGGTGATCAGGCCCGAGAGGCCGCCGCCGAGGACCGCCACGTCGATGTCCTGGGAGATCGGGGGCCGGGGCACGACGGGTGTGTACGGATCGGCCTCGTAGTACTCCTCGAACTCGCCCTCGGCCTCCAGGTACTGCTTCTGCCCCCCGCCGCGCAGCCGCTTGTCGCGCTCCAGCAGGTACTTCGCCCTGAGGGCCGCGTGGTCGGTCTGAGGCGTCTGTGTCGGTGCGCATTTCGGCATGCCAAGTCCCTCGGCTCGGGCGGTCGTTCGGGGATTCACGTGAGGTCGCGCGGCTCGCCCGTACCCATGTACGTGGCCAGGTTGTGGTGCAGGTTCACGATGCTGCGCTCGCGGTACGGGTTGGGCTTCGGGCCCGAGAAGCCGCCGGCCTTCATGCCCTTCTGGACGGCGGCCATGTTGGTGAAGTCCTGCGGCAGGACCGTGCGCCAGTCCGGGTCGTCCTCCGGCGTGTACACCCACTCGGTCTCCGGCTCCTCGCCGGGCGGGTACAGCTCGTACACGGCGACCTCGAAGACACACGTGTCGGGGTCGTAGCCATGGGGCCGGGCGCTGTAGCAGAGCATGTTGTTCAGCGCGTGCCCGATCTGGAAGTTCGGGAAGATCTGCCAGGCGGTGCCGCTCTTCGCGACGTGCGCGGGTTCCACGGTCGGCCAGCTCACACCGCGCTCGGCGTCGGTGCGCCGGGCGGTGTCCAGCCAGTGCCTGAGCACGTCGGCCGCCGTAGCGTCCTGCGGCACCTCCTCGACCAGCCGGTTCGCCGCGTCGACCAGGGTCTGGGTGGTGTTGGTGTTCGCGTTCGCCCAGGTGAAGTTCTGCAGCTCGGCCGTGGACTCGCGGGGGTCGGTGCCGCCGCCGAGCCGCAGCTTCGCCTGGTTCTCGTCCAGGCCCTTGGGCGCGTCGTAGCCGATGTTGCTGTGCTTGCCCTGGGCCCTGGACCAGCCGAGGAAACTGCCGAACTTCATGAACTCCGGGTGGGTGTACGGCACATGGTAGGTCTCCATGAACGCCTCGAGGGCGGTCTTCCAGTTGCAGTCGAAGACGAGCCAGCGACGCCACCGGTAGCGCATGTTCTCCAGCTGGAAGGGGTCGAGCAGGGTGGCCGCGGGCTCCAGGTAGTCGCGCAGGGGTTCGCACTCCGGGTCCATGTTGATCCAGATCCAGCCGCCCCAGGTGTCGACCTCGACCCCGCTCAGGCCGGTGTTCCCGGCGGACAGCCCGCACGGCCAGTCCTCCCGTTCGGGCACATGGGTGCACCGGCCGTCCAGGTCGTACCGCCACCCGTGGAACCCGCAGACGAACTGCCTGCCGCGGCCGCGGGCGTCCCGCTTGCCCGGCGGGGTGTCGAGGAGGCGGCGCCCCCGGTGGGAGCAGACGTTGTGGTAGGCGCGGAGCGTGTCCGGCGCCGTGCGTACGACGATGATCGAGTCGTCGAGAATCTCATAGGTGAGGTAGTCACCGACGTCGGGGAGTTCCTCGACACGCCCGACCTGTTGCCACACCCTGGTCCACAGCCTGTCCCGCTCGGCCCGGGCGTACTCCTGCGAGATGTACGCCTCCACGCCGATCGTCAGCGGCTGCGACAGGGCTTCGTTCTCAGCGGTTTCGCTCATGACATTCTCCAGCCCGCGTCAGCGCGTTATGGCAGCTCGGAACGAATCGTCCTTGAGGAAGAGAGAGGTGTTGTCGGCGGCCAGGTGGGTCCATTTGAGGTTGAGGCCGCCGTCGACCAGCAGGGTCTGACCGGTGACGTACGTCGACAGGTCGGACAGCAGGAAGAGAATGGCCCCCGCCTGTTCCTCGGGTCGGCCGCGTCGCCCCATCGCGATGGCGCGGCGGTCCCGCTCGGCGTCCTCGTCGACGTACGTCCCCGAGGCCGGGGTCTCGGTCACACCGGGCGCGATGGCGTTCACCCGGATGCCGTCCCCGGCCAGTTCGACGGCCATCGTGCGGGTCGCCGCGACCAGCGCCGCCTTGGCCGTGCCGTAACCGATGTGCAGGGGCGCCGAGTTCATGCCGCTGATGGAGGAGACCGAGACGATCGACCCCGGTCGGCCCTGCGACGTGAGCTCGGCGGCGACCGCCTGGCTCATGAACACCATCGTCTCGAGATTCTGGGTGAACAGCGCGCGCCAGTCCGCCCGGGTCACCCGGGTCGAGGGCATCCAGGTGGCGGGTGCAGCGCCGCCGGCGACGTTCACGAGGCCGTGCAGGTCGCCGGCGGTCCGGCCGACCTCCGTCATCACGAGCGCGATGCCGTCGTCGGTGGAGGCGTCGGCCGCGACCGGCACGACCGCCAGGCCCTCCGCCGCCAGCGGCGCGACATGCTTCTCGAGGTTCTCCGGGGAGCGGCTCACCGCGATGACGGTCGCCCCTGCGCGGGCGACCATGCGCGTCACCGAGGTGCCGATGCCCCCGCCCGCAGCGCCGCTGACGATGATGACGCGTCCGTCGAGGCCCAGGAAGTCCTGCGTCATCGTGCGGTTCCTCCTGTCTCGCGCAGGGCGAGCACGCTGCCGTCGGCGTCGGCGGAGACGTAGAGCGTGCCGTCAGGTCCGGCGGCGATGCCGGCGAAGGGGCCCTGGGGCCCGGAGAACGGCGGCAGTCCCCGCAGCGGCTTGGGGGTCACGCCGGGCGGGGCGCCCACCGGCAGGTCACGGGCGAGGGTGTGCCGGGCCTTGCTCTCGAGATCGACGCCGATCACCGCCTTGGCGCCGGTGTCGACGATGTAGAGCCGTCCATCGCGCACCAGGATCCCCTGGGGTCTCTCCAGGCCGTCCACCACCGTGTCCACGCCGGCACCGGTGACCGCGACGATCCGTCCGGCGCCCGATTCGGAGACGAGGCAGCCGCCGTCGGGCCCGAACGCCACACCGAGCGGCTGGTTCAGGCCCGAGGCGAGTTCCTCGACGTGGCCGGACCGGATGGACAGCACCCGGCCGGTGCCGGACTCGGCGGTCACCACGGCCCCGCTCGGCGCGACCACCACGCCGTAGAGCTGGTCGAGGTCCTGGGCCAGTACCTCGCTCTCCCTGTTCCCGGGCGAGTAGCGTGCGACCTGGCCGCCCGAGGTGGTGACGATGAACTCGCCCCCACCGACGGCGGTCACCCCACGGACGAAGCCCGGATAGCCCGGAGTGAAGAGCATCCCGAGCGTGTGCGGCTCACCGCCCGGGCGCAGGGCGTAGAAGAAGGTCCCGTCGGCCACGTAGAGGGTGCCGTCGTCGCCCACGGTCAGGTCCAGCGGCCAGTTGAGCCCACCGGGCAGGGTGGTCCGGGTCTCGCCGCCGCCCAGGATCTCCGTGATCTCGCCGGTGAAGTTCGAGACGAACAGCCGGTCGCCCACGAAGGTGCAGTTGTCGAGACCGGGGTTCAGGGCGGCCAGCACCGTGCGCGCACCACTGCGCGGATCGATGCGCAGCACCTCGCCGGTCGCCACCTGGGTGGAGACGATGTAGCCCTCGGGGTCGAACTTCACGGAGTCGGGGACGCCGAGGTCCCCCACGACCCGTTCGGGCTCACCGCCGTCCGGATGGATCCGCCAGATGTCGTTGGTGCCCATCACCGGGTAGTAGAGGAGGCCGTCGGGGCCGACCTCCATGGCGTTGGGCATCGCCACGTTCTCGAGCATCACGCGGGGTGCGCCGCCGTTCGGATCGAGCTCCAACAGGCGCCCGCCGATGCGGCATTCGCCGATGAACAGGCGACCCTGGTGCACCGTGATGCCGTTCGCGCTGGGGAGGTCGTCGCGCAGGACGCGGGTACGGCCGTCGGCGGCGCGGACGCTGACCCGTCCGTCCATGACCTCGGTGGCGTAGAGGTCGCCCTGCGGGCCGAAGGCCACGTCGTCCGGCGCGATGATGTCGCCGCCCTTGGCGCTGATGGTCTCCAGGCGGCCCGTGCCGACGTCGATCGCGCTGATCTGACTGCCGGTCACCTGTGCCACGTAGACGCGGCCGTCCGGACCGGTGCGCAGGCCATTGGCGCCGAACAGGCGGCTGGGCGGGGTGAGTCGTTCCAGACTCCAGCCCTCGGCGAGGCTTATCGATGTGGCGCCGGTGTAGCGCGCTCCTGGCAGCAACATGGTGACGGACTCCCGGAGACCTCGTCGTTGAGGTGAATGAGATTCTCCATATGGAGAATCTCACTCTCATTTCAATCTAGCGTTTGTTAGGGACGCAGGCAATGGAAAGTCATCGGTACCGCCCGGCCAGCCGTCGGCGGTGGGCGGCCGGTGAGCCGAACAGCGACCGGTTGAGCGTGGCGCGCTTGAGGTGGACGTGGATTCCGCTCTCCCACGTGTAGCCCATGCCGCCATGCAGTTGCATCGCCTTGCCGACGACGTCGACCGCGGCGGCGCAGACGTACGACTTCGCCATCGAGGCCGCGACTCCCGCCTCGACGTGGTCCTCGGCGATCAGGCGCACGGCCTCGGACACCAGGTGCCGGGAGACCGAGAGCCGTACCAGCATGTCCGCGCAGGCGTGCTTCACGGCCTGGAAGGATCCGACCGGCCGCCCGAACTGCTCACGGCCGCGGGTGTGTACGACCGTCGCCCGCAGCATGGCCTCGGCCAGACCGAGGCTGTCGCAGGCCGTCGCGACGGCGGCCCGGTCGAGCAACCGGCCCACGGCGCGTCGCGGTTCGCCGTCGAAGCGCAGCACGCGTCCCGCGTCCGCGGCCACCGCCTCGGCACGCACCCGAGCGAACCGGCGGGTGGCGTCCAGGACCGGCTGCCCGGTCACCGTCAGCCCCTCCGCCCCCGGGGCGAGGAGCACGACGACCGGTGTGCCGGCCGGGTCGAGCGCCAGGATCAGCAGTCGGTCGGCCTCGGCGGCGTCGGGCACGAAACCCGCGTGACCGCTCAGCCGTGGTCCTGCCGGGGAGTCCTCGATCCGGAAGGGCACATCCGTGTCGTCGAAGGTGCCGGCGACCAGGCTGTCGTCGGTGGCGTCCACCAGGGCGGCGGTCAGGGCCTCCGTCCCGTTCGCCGTCCGGCGCAGCAACGCGTCCCGCTCGGCGGTGGGTTGGAGCGCGGCCAGTGTCCCGGCGGCCAGCACGGTCGTTCCGAAGTACCCGGTGCGGGCGGCCGCCCGGCCGAGTTCCTCCAGCACCACCGCCGTCTCAGCGAAGGTCACCCCCTCGCCGTCCAGCTTCTCGGGGATCTCAAGGCCGAGCCACCCGGCCTCGGCCAGCCGCCGCCGGGGCACCCCTTGCGACGCCTGCCCCTTCGCGAGCAACTCGCGGGCGACCGCGCGTAGTTCGTCGCGCACCTCGGTCTCCGGCGCGGCGGCCATCAGTTGCCCACCGGCTCTCGGGGCAGTCCGAGACCGCGCTCGCCGATGATGGTGCGCTGGATCTCGCTCGTCCCGCCCGGGATGGTCCACTCCCACGAGCCGATGAAGTCGAGCAGCCAGGCGCCGGACTCCCAGCCACCGGAGGCCGGCTTCGCCAGCACTGTGTGCCCGGCCGGTCCCGCGATCTCGACGCCGAAGTCCATGGTGCGCTGGAGCAGTTCGCTGTAGTAGAGCTTGACGATCGAGGCGTCGGCCGGGCCCACGGCGCCGACGGCATGCCGCTCCACCAGGTCCCGGCACAGCGCCCGCAGGCCGGTGATCTCGGTCTCCAGGGCCGCCAGCCGGTCGGCCACGCATGGATCGTCGAGGGGCCGCCGCCCGTGCGGACCGGTCCTTGCGCACACCTCCACCAGCCATCGGAACCCGGCGTTGCCCAAGCGCTCGGCCAGTTCCAGCATCGTCGTGCCGCGTTCGGCGCCCAGCGTCCGCTGCGCGACGCGCCACCCTTCGTTCACGCGCCCGACGACGTTGTCCGCGGGTACGACGACGTCGTCGAGGAAGATCTCGCAGAAGTGGGCGCCACCAGTGGCCTGACGGACCGGCCGAACGTCGATGCCCGGGCTGCGCATGTCCAGCAGGAAGTACGAGATGCCGTGCCGTTTCGGTGCGTGCGGGTCGGTCCGCGCGAGCAGCAGGCACCAGTCGGCGTGCAGCGCGCCGCTCGCCCACAGCTTCTGGCCGTTGACGAGGTAGCCCTCGCCCTGCCTGCGGGCCGTCGTGCGCAGGGCGGCGAGATCGGAACCGGCCTCGGGCTCGGAGAAGCCCTGGACCCAGATCTCGCCGTCCAGGATCGCCGGGAGGTGGCGTCGGCGCTGCGCGTCGGTTCCCGCGACGAGCAGCGTGGAGGCGGCGTGGTGGATCGCGACGAAGGCCAGGACCAGTCTGGGTGCGTCCCGCGCGGCCAACTCCTGGTACAGCACGATCTGGTGGGTGACCGGCATCCCGCCGCCCCACTCCCAGGGCCAGTGCGGGACGGCCAGGCCGGCCCCCCGGAGCCGCTGGAACCACTCCTTCTGGAACGCGACGAACTCCGCCTCCGGCACGCCGGTCTGGTTCCGCCGCCACTGCGCGGGCACGTGCTCCCGACACCACTCCCGCACGGCGACACGGAAGTCACCGAGGTCGTCTGGCCAGGTCGACCGCTGTGCCATGGTCACCGTCCCTTCCGGAGCACCGCGGGCGGCCGCCGGTCGTACGTCACCATGCCGGCCGTCCGTGCGGGTCATCGGCGTCGTTGAACAGCCCGGTCAGGCCCCGCCGGTCCACCAGCCCGGCCAGCCGGTCGCGGGTGGCGGACAGGCCGAACGGCAGTCGGCGTACCGGCTGGCTGTAGCGCGACAGCCAGGACAGGAACGCCTCGTCGCAGAACCCGGTGGCGCCCTGCAACTGATGGGCGACGCGGAACACGGTCTGGGCCGCCTCCAGAGCCGCCAGTCGGAGTGCGAGCGCGTCAGCGAGCGCGTCCGCGGGGCTGTCCCGCAGGCTCCACAGTGCGTACTTGGCCAGCATCTCGACGCCGGCGCGCTCGACTTCGGCGTCGGTGAGCTGGAACTGGACCGCCTGGAAGGCCGACAGCGGCCGGCCGAACTGGGTGCGGACGACCACGTGTGCGCGGGTGAGGTCGATCGCCCGGTCGAGCATCCCGAGCAGCGTCCAGCACGGCAGGACCAGTCCGAGCACGGCGTCCGCCGCCCCGTCGCTGTCGATCCGTGTCAGGTCGAGGTCGGCGACGAAGGCCGAGTGGCGGGGCGGCGGACTGTGCGGCAGGGCAAGGGCATGGCTGCGCTCGCCCTCCAGGGTCACGGCGACCCAGCGCAGGTCGAGGTCGGCCACCGCACCGGCGGGGGCGTTGCCGCCGACGACGAGCAGCGCGTCGGCGTCGAGGTCGGCGGGCCGGGAGAGGCGCTCGGCCACAGGGTAGGCCAGGGCCCGGTAGCCGGCGGCCCGGCAGACCGCGGCCGCCGCCTCCAACTCGTCGGCGCTGCCCCGTACGTTCAGCTCCCACGCACCGAGCTCGGCCAGGACGGGCGCCACGAGTTTCTCGCGACGGTCGGGTTCCTCCTCGGCCTGCTGTACGAGCCGGTCGCCACCGGCCGCCTCCAGGGCCCGCAGCACCTGACGGCCGTACTCCGTCGCCTCCCTGCTCAGGTCGATGTTCACGCGCCCGCCAGCAGGGCCCGGGCCAGCAGGATGCGCTGCATCTCGATGCTTCCCGACGCGACGGTGGACGCCTGCGCGTACCGCCAGTGGTCCTGGACCGCGCGCCGGAAGCGGTGCCCGTCCGCATCGGTGAGCCGACCGTGCCCGACGATCTCCATGAGCACCTCGGCGCTGTCCTGGTCGAGTGTGGTCACCGCGATCCGATAGGCGGCGGTGTCGGCCGGAGCGACCCTTCCTTCGCGTTGGAGCGACAGCACGCGGTACGCCAGCAGCCGCGCCCGCCGGCAGTGCACCAGCATCCCCGCCCAGCGGCCCCGCAACTCCCCCGGCAGGGTGTCCCATTGCTCTGCGAGGGCGGCCGGTGCGGACTGCAGAAGACGCTCGCAGCGCGCATACCGGGCGATGCCCACCCGCTCGAACGCGAGTACCTCCCGTACGACCTTCCAGCCGTCGTCCACCGTGCCCAGGACATCGGCCGGGCCGACCCGGACCTCGTCCAGGAAGACCTCGTTGAGGTGGTGCGGGCCGATCATGGAGCGGATGGGCCGGACCTCGATGCCCGCCCGTTCCATCGGCACGAGGAAGATGGTCAGCCCGTGCTGCTTCTTGGCCCCCCGCGAGGTGCGGGTGAGCAGGAAGCACCACTGGGCCATGGTGGCGTAGGAGGTCCAGATCTTCTGGCCGGAGACCTGCCAGCCGTCCCCGTCCGGGCGGGCCGCCGTACGCAGGGACGCCAGGTCGGATCCGGCGTCCGGCTCGCTGAAGCCCTGGCACCAGATCACCTCGCCGCGTGCGATCGGGGGCAGGTGCCGGCGCTGCTGTTCGCGGGTGCCGTGCCGCATGACCGCGGGTCCCACCCAGTTGACGCCCATGTACTGCGCTCCCCGGGGCTCGTGGTGCGCCCACATCTCCTCGCGGACGACCGTCTGCTCCCACACCGAGGCGCCCCGGCCACCGAACTCCTCGGGCCAGGCCAGGCACAGCAGCCCCCGGTCGGCCAGCAGCCGGCAGAAGCGCTGGGCGACCTCCAGATCGGCCGGGTCCTCGGTGAACGCGCCCAAGAAGTCGGCCGGGACGTGCTCGCGCACCATGCCGCGCAGCTGTGCCCGCAGCGTGGTGGCGCGCTCCCCCATCCTGAAGTCCATGGCGCCACCGTATTTCAATCCTTGTAATGATTGCTAGCCTTGCGAACGAACCGACCGAGGGCCTCCCGGCCGGTTGACGCCGACACGTCACCGTGCAAACATCGTCCACACATATGGAGAATGTCATTCTCAATCGCGAGATTGCGGTATGCGTCAGCGTCTGAGGCGGCCGAGGTGAGGACGAGTTCTGCGATGTTTTCGGCACTCCTGATCGAGAAGGGCGAGACGGGCCAGACGGTCTCGCTCACACGGCTGGACGAGGCGGATCTGCCCGACGGCGACGTCGGCATCGAGGTCGAGTATTCGACGCTGAACTACAAGGACGCTCTCGCCCTCACGGGCGCCTCACCCGTGGTGCGCAGCTTCCCGATGGTGCCCGGCATCGATCTCGCGGGCGTCGTCACCGACAGCGCGCACAGGGACTGGCACAAGGGCGACCGCGTCGTACTCAACGGCTGGGGCGTCGGCGAGAACCACTGGGGCGGCCTCGCTCAGCGCGCCCGTCTCGACGGCGACTGGCTCGTGCCCCTGCCCCCCGCCTTCACCCCCCGGCAGGCGATGGCCATCGGCACGGCGGGTTACACGGCGAGCCTGTGCGTGGGCGCCCTGCTGGAGCACGGGGTCCGCCCGGAGCAGGGCGAGATCCTGGTGACGGGGGCGACGGGCGGCGTCGGCAGCGTCGCGATCGCGCTCCTGACGAAGGCCGGCTTCAAGGTGGCCGCCGCGACCGGCAAGGCGTCGGAGGCCGAGTATCTCCAACAGCTCGGCGCTGTGACCGTGTTGGAGCGCGCGGCGTTCTCGGAGCCCGGCCGGCCGCTGCAGAAGGAGCGCTGGGCGGGTGTCATCGACTCCGTGGGCAGCCACACGCTGGCCAACGCCTGTGCCCAGACGCGCTACGGCGGCGCGGTCGCCGCCTGTGGCCTGGCCCAGGGCATGGACTTCCCCGCCTCGGTCGCCCCGTTCATTCTGCGCGGGGTGTCCCTGCTCGGGATCGACAGCGTGCGGGCACCGCGCACGGCACGGACGACCGCCTGGGACCGGCTCGCGCGCGACCTGGACGTGGACGCGCTGGAGGCGATCGCCCACGAGGTCGGCCTGAGCGACGCGATCGCCGCGGCGGGCCGGCTCATGGAGGGCGAGGTGCGCGGCCGCGTCGTCGTCGACGTCAATCGATAGACCGTTCAGTTGTTGAGCCGTTCAGCCGGAAGCATCGGGAGCAGGCGTGAGCAAGAAGTCCACCGAAGCAGAGATCACCGAACTCGACCTCTCCGACGTCGACCACCGCGTGGGCAAACCGGTCGGCGGCGGGCAGTTGTGGGACCCCTGCAGCACGTCGGACATCCGCCGCTGGGTGATGGCGATGGACTATCCCAACCCGCTGCACTGGGACGAGGAGTTCGCCCGCGACTCCAGGTTCGGCGGCCTCGTCGCACCGCAGTCCATCGCGGTCGGCCTGGACTACGGGCACGGCGCGCAGCCCGCCTGCGTGGGATACATCCCCGGCAGCCACCTGATCTTCGGCGGCGAGGAATGGTGGTTCTACGGCTGCCCCGTACGGGCCGGGGACAAGCTCTTCCAGGAACGGCGCTTCCACGACTACAAGGTGGTCGAGACGAAGTTCGCCGGACCCACGATGTTCTCGCGCGGCGACACCACCCACACCAACCAGCACGGCACGCTCGTGGCGCGCGAGCGCTCCACCGCGATCCGCTATCTCGCCCTCGAAGCGGAGAAGCGCGGCATGTACCAGGACCAGAGTCTGGTGGTGAAGCGCTGGAGCGACACCGAGCTGAACGAGATCGAGAAGCTGCGTCACGAGTGGCTCCTGTCGAACCGGCTGGGCGTGTCACCGCACTTCGAGGAGGTGCGCGTCGGCGACAGGCTGCCCCGGCGTGTGATCGGTCCGCACAGCATCGCCAGCTTCACGACCGAGTACCGCGCCTTCCTCTTCAACATCTGGGGCACGTTCCACTGGGTGGCGCCGCCCGGCGTCAAGGACCCCTGGATCAACCAGGATCCCGGCTGGGTGGACGGCTTCGGCTTCGACGAGGAAGGCGCCAAGATCGACCCGCGCAAGCGCGACGGACTCTACGTCGGGCCCTCGCGCGGCCACATCGACAGCGACAGGGCGAGCGAGATCGGCATGGGGCGCGCCTATGGCTACGGCGCCACGCTGGGCGCCTGGTGCACCGACTACCTCTCCTACTGGGCCGGCCACGACGGCATGGTGCGCCATTCCAAGGCGAACTTCCGCGGCCCCGCCTTCGAGGGGGACGTGACCTATTTCGACGCCGAGGTCGTCGGCAAGGAGACGGAATCGACGTGGGGCGTGCCGCTCGTGCGGGTGAAGCTGCGGCTCAGCGATCAGAACGGCGGCCTGCTGGTGGACTGCACGGCCGAGGTCGAGCTGCCGTACTAGCGCGACGAGGAGCCAGGGGGCGGTGAGCGATGGGCACTGAGACGAACGCCGAATCCGTACGGACCCCGTCGATCGTGTCGGGGCCGCCGTTGAGCGCCGAACCGGGGCTCGGGCAGCTCACGTTGCCCGGCTTCCTGCGCGAGGTGACGGCGCTGTACGGCGAGCGCGAGGCGCTGGTGACGCGTACGGCGGAGGGCACCACCCGCTGGACGTACACCGAACTCTGGGAGCGCGCCGTCGAGGTGGCGCGCGCCCTGCGGGCGTGCGGCGTGGGCAAGGACAGCCGCGTGGGCGTCCTGATGACGAACCGCGCCGAATGGATCGCGGCGGTGTTCGGCACCTCGCTGGCGGGCGGGGTGGCCGTCACGCTCAGCACGTTCTCGACACCGCCGGAGCTCGAGCACCTGCTCCAAGTGTCCAGCGTCTCGGTGTTGTTGTTCGAGCGACGGGTGCTGAAAAGGGATCTCGCCGCCGTTCTCACCGAGTTGGAGCCGGAGATCGGCAAGGCGTCGCCGGGCACCCTGCGGTCGGCGAGGTTCCCGTTCCTGCGGCGGCTCGCCATGGTCGGGGACGCCCTGCCGGACGAGACCATCGACACCTGGGAAGCCTTCCTGGCCCGCGGACACGAGGAGTCGCGTGAGCTGGTCGAGGCGACGGCCGCGGCGGTGCGGCCGAGCGACGCGGCCGTGCTCTTCTTCTCCTCGGGCTCGACGAGCAGGCCGAAGGGGATCCTGAGCGCACACCGCGGTGTCGCCATCCAGCTGTGGCGGTTCCGGCGCATGTACGGATTCGCCCCGCAGGACGACATCCGCTGCTGGACGGCCAACGGCTTCTTCTGGTCGGGGAACTTCGCCATGGGCCTGGGTACGACCTTCGCCAGCGGCGGGTCCCTGGTGCTGCAATCGACGTTCGCCGCCGCCGAGGCGCTCGAGCTGATGCAGGCGGAGCGGGTGAACTTCCCCCTCGCCTGGCCGCACCAGTGGGCCCAGCTCGAAAGCGCGCCCAACTGGAGCAAGGTGGATCTGAGCAGCGTACGGTTCGCGGATTTCAGGACCCCGATCGCCCAGCACCCCACGGTGTCGGGCCAGTGGCACGAACCGGGA
The DNA here is from genome assembly GCF_055638955.1 of Streptomyces sp. NPDC111507. Classification (NCBI taxonomy): domain Bacteria; kingdom Bacillati; phylum Actinomycetota; class Actinomycetes; order Kitasatosporales; family Streptomycetaceae; genus Streptomyces; species Streptomyces sp. NPDC111507. Next base: position 29,739 of record NZ_JBVKBU010000028.1, read on the forward strand.
AGCGCCTACGGCAACACGGAGACCTTCACGATCACGACGTGCTTCCCGGCCAACACCCCGCCGGAAGTGACCGCGGGCAGCAGTGGCGAGCCGCTGCCGGGCGTGGCGGTCAAGATCATCGATCCCCTCACGGGCGCCGTCGTCGAACGTGGCGAGCGAGGCGAGATATGCGTCAAGAGCCCTACCCTGATGCTGAGTTACCTCGGCACACCGCTCGACGAGACGCTCGACGCCGAAGGCTTCCTCCCCACCGGCGATGGCGGACACCTCGACGAGGCCGGCCGGCTCTTCTGGGAGGGCAGGCTCACCGACATCATCAAGACGGGCGGTGCGAACGTCTCGCCGATCGAGGTGGACGAGGCACTCCGCGCCTGTCCCGGGGTCAAGGTGGCCCGCACCGTGGGCGTCGCGCACGAGACACTCGGCGAGGTCGTCACCGCCTGCGTCGTCCCGCGCGAGGGCGCGGGCCTCGAACCCGGGGAGATCCTCGCGTTCCTGCGGGAACGCCTGGCGAGCTACAAAGTGCCGCGCCATGTGCTCTTCTTCCGCGACGAGGAGATCACCCTCACGGGCAGCGCGAAGATCAAGTCGAGCGATCTTCGTGAACTGGCCGCCGGCCGGCTGCGCGGACAGCCGCCCACGCGACGGCCCGGGTAGCCGTACGGCACGGCCCTCTCAGTCGCACGGCTCTCTCAGTCGCAGGGCCCTTTGCACTGCACAGCTCTCGCGCTCAGAAGCCTCGGCGCTGGATGGTGTGGGCCGCCCGAGCCAGCCCTTCCTGGAAATCGGGGTGGGCGACGGCGATCAGACGCCGGGTGCGCTCGGCCAGGGTCTGTCCTCTGAGCTCGGCCGCGCCGAATTCGGTGACGATCACATCCACGTCGCTACGGGCCGTGGTGACCGGTCCCGACAGGGCGGCGGTGATCCTGCTGACGGTGCCGCTCTTGGCGGTGGCGGGCAGCGCGATGATGGCGTGCCCCCCGGGTGAGCGGGCGCCGGCTCGGACGAAGTCCACCTGCCCGCCGGTGCCGCCGAGGTAGGCCGGGCCGCTCTGTTCGGCGTTCACCTGGCCGGTCAGATCGACCTCCATGGCCGAGTTGATGGTGACCAGTCGGTCCAACCGGGCGAGCACGGCGGCATCGTGGGTGTACGAGGTGGCACACATGCGGATCCGCGGATTGCGGTGGGCGAACTCGTAGAGGCGCTTCGTGCCGATCAGGGCGCCGTTGACCGAGACCCCGCGGTCGATGCGTTTGCGTGCGTTGGTGACGACGCCCGCCTCCACCAGCTCGACCAGGCCGTCGCCCAGCATGCCGGAGTGCACTCCGAGGTCCTTGCGGTCGTGCAGCAGTCGCAGGAGGGCGTCCGGGACGGCGCCGACCCCGGTCTGGATGACCGAGCCGTCCTCGACGTAGGCGGCGGCGTGTCGCGCCATGGCCTCCTCCGTCGCGCCGATTCTCCCCGGTGGCACCTCCACCGGCAGGCGGGAGACCTGTACGGCGACATCGATCTCCGCCGCGGGCAGCAGTTCTCCGTGGGTGAAGGGCACCTGCTCGTTCACTTCCGCCACGACGACGCGCGCCTTCGTGACCGCGGCCCGCACATGGTCGCTGATGAGACCGAAACTGTGGTCTCCGTTCGCGTCGGCGGGACTGACCTGCACGAACGCGACGTCGCAGCCGATGGTCCCGGCCTCGATCATCGGGGCGATCTGGCTGACATGACAGGGAATCACGCTGAGCCTGTGTTCCTTGGTCAGGGAGCGCAACGCGCCGATCGCCCCCATGCTGGCCAGGGAGAACCCGCTCAGCGCCGCCGGGGTGAAACGTCCGGAGAAGCTGGTCGCTATGAAGGCCGAGAGACCTCCGATACTGGGGCTCTGTTCGATCAACGCCTCGACCAGCGTGGTCGGTTCACCGCAGGCCTGGCCCATGACGATGCGGTCTGCGGGGCGCAGGAACTGACTCAGGTCCAGGTCACCGACGTCGGAGAGGACCTTCACGCCCGTCCCCCCGAAGCCAGCAGCGCCTGTGCGCGGGCGAGGTGGGGCCGGTCGAGCATGGCGCCCCGGTGGCCGATGACGCCGACACCGGGACGGGCGGCGAAGAGGTCGACGATCTCCTGGGCCGCGGCCAGTTCCACTTCTGTGGGCGTGAAGGCCGCGTTGATCACATCGACCTGGGCGGGGTGAATCGCCAGCATGCCTCGGTAGCCGTCGCGGCGCACCTTCTCGGCCCGCTCGCGCAGTCCCTCCGCGTCGCGGAAGTCGGCCTGGATGGTCTCGACGGGGGCCACACCGGCGGCGGCCGCTCCCAGGAGACACAGGCTTCTGGCCAACTCGTAGGTGAATCCGTAGCTTCCGTCGGGGTTGCGGTTCTCACTGGCGCCCACGGAATCGGCGAGGTCTTCCGCCCCCCAGGTCATGGCGACCATCCTCGGCGCGCCCCGGTAGGTGCCGGTGGTGAACATGCCCTCGGCCGTCTCGGTCACCAGGACGATCACCTTCGTCGAGCCCCGCTCCCTCCCGGCGGAGACCTCCAGCGCGGAGAGATAGTGGTCCACAAGCTCCACATCCGCACGGCCGCGCGCCTTGGGAAGCATGATGCCGCCGGGCCCCGCGGGGATCACCGCCGCCAGGTCCACCAACGCGTGGGCGCCGTCCAGGGGATTGATCCGCACCCACAGCCGCCCCCTCTCCTCGGGCGACCGGTCCGCCAGGAAGGAGGAGATCATCGCTCGGGACTCGGGCTTTCCCTCCTCGGCCACCGCGTCCTCCAGGTCGAGGAGCACGATGTCCGCCGGACCGGCGGCCGCCTTTTCCATCTTCCGTTCGCTGTCGCCGGGGGCGAACAGCCAGGAGCGTGCGCTGAAGGGTTCCGCGGTACTGGTCACTGCTTCTCCGACTCCCTCACTCAGATGTCTGCCCTGCCGAGGTCGGCCATGATCTCCTCGGTGTGGGCGCCGAGCCGAGGAGCGGGACCGGCGACGCGACCGGGAGTTCGTGAGAACCAGGCCGGCATGCCGGGAAAACGGACAGGGCCGTTCGGACTGTCCACCGTCTCGAAGAACCCCACGTCGTTCAGATGCGGATGGTCGAACAGTTCGTCGAGGGTGCGGACCGGCGCGGCGGGAATGTCGAGGGACTTGAGCAGGTCAAGCCAGTCCTGCGTCGTACGCTCCAGGAAGGTCTCCCCCAGCAGGGCGTAGACGGTGTCGATCTGGCGGGCGCGTTGCTCAAGGGTGGCGAAGTGCTCCCCCGCCCACGTCGGCCGCACGGCATGCACGAAGGCCGACCACTGCTTGTCGTTGTAGACCAGCGCGGAGATGTGGCCGTCCTTGGTCCGGTAGGGCCTTCGGTTGGGCGCCACCGCGCGGGGATAGGCCGCGGAGCCCAGAGGAGGGCTGAACATCGCGCCGTTGGCGTGCTCGACCAGCATGAACGCGGCCATGGTTTCGAACATGCCGACTTCCACCTCCTGGCCCTCACCGGTCCGCTCGCGGTGGAACAGCGCCATCATGGTGGCGTACAGGGCGGTCATTCCGGCCACCTTGTCCGCCATGATGGTGCCGACATAGCCGACCTGACCGGTCAACTGCTGCTGAGCGAACGGCAGACCGCACTCCGCCTGAATGGTGTCGTCATACGCCGTGAGATCCGCGTCGGGACCGCGGCGGCCGTAGCCGTAACAGTTGGTGTAGATCACCGACGGATTGACGGCGGCCACTTCCTCGTAGCCGAATCCGAGTCTGGCGATCGCCTTCGCGCGCATCGAATGGATGAACACATCGGCACTCCCGATGAGTTCGCGCAACGCGTTCTTGCCGTCGCCGGAGCGCAGATCCAGCACCACGCTGCGCTTCCCGCGATTCACATTGACGAAGACGCCCGCCATACCCGGTTCCGGCCCGACCGATATGTAGCGGGTGTTGTCGCCGTCGGGGGGCTCGACCTTGATCACGTCCGCCCCCATGTCGGCCATGATCTGGGTGCAGTAGGGGCCCATGACCATCGCCGTCAGATCGACCACACGCACTCCCGACAGCGGGCCGGTGTGTGGCGTCGGGCCGAGCCGCGGCGCGCCTGCCTTCACGTGTCGACCACTCCTCCGTCAGCGGACTCGCCCCGGCTCGAGCCTATAGGATGAATCCTTACAAGGATAGTGATAATAAGAGGGCATGAGTCGTACCGATGCCGGTGGCACACCGCAGTACACGCATGAGGGTTCCAGGGGCCTGACATCCGCTCAGGGAAGGGCCGTCCCCGCGAGCATCGCCGAGGTACTGGACGCCTCGCTCTCCGCCCGCCCGCACGCGACGGCGATCGAGGCGGCCTCCGGCGCCTGGTCGTACGCCGAACTCGACGACCGGGCCGGACGGGCGGCCGGCGCGCTGTGGTCGCTCGGCGTACGCCCCGGCGACCGCGTCGCCGCCTGTCTCCCCAACGACCTCGACATCGTCGCGGCCTTCCACGGCGCGCAACGGATCGGAGCCGTCTGGGCGGGCATCGGCGAAGCGCTCGCGGCAGGCGAGCAGCGGGAGTTGTACGAGCTCTGCGAGCCGACGGTCGTCCTGGCCGGACCGCGCTGCCGACTGAGCTCGCCCGACTGTGTCGACCCCGATCGATGGTCCGGGCTCGTGGCGAGCACCGAACCGGCTCCCCGGATCCAGCCGGCCCTCGACGCCCCGGCCGGGATCGCCTTCACCAGCGGCACGTCGGGACACCCCAAGGCGGTCGTGCACAGCCAGCGCAACCTGCTCCTGCCCGGCGCGGCCCTGGTCGCCACCCGCGACTGGGGCCCCGAACTGCGCAAGGGCGACAGCTTCCCGCTGACGATCCTCAACCTCATGGTGCTGTCGACCCTGCTCACCGCGCAGGCCGGGGGATGCTGCGTGGTCATGGACCGGCGGGACGTCGACGGGGTCGTCGACTGGATCTCCGCGCGGCGCGTCACGGTGTGGAACGGCGCCCCCGCCCAGCTCTACGACCTCGCCGCACGCCCGCACCTCGACCTCGGCCCGCTCCAGGAGGTGTGGAGCGGGGGCGGCGACACACCGGACGCGTTGCGCCGCGCGTTCACCGAGGCGCACGGGCTGGTCCCCCGGGTCACCTACGGCCTGACCGAGGCACCGACCGTCGTGTCCATCGACCCACCGGGCGACGAGTGGCGACCCGGCACGAGCGGGCGGGTACTGCCGCACTACGACGTCGCGGCGTACGACGACGAGGGGCGGCGCCTGCCGGCCGGGGAGCTCGGCGAGTTGCGGCTGAGCGGGGCCACCGTGGGGCCGTGGGCCGGCACATGGCGGCCGATGCTCGGGTTCCGGGAGCGCGACGGCGTCCGGCGCCTGGAGCCCGGCCCGGTCCCCACCGGTGACGTCGGCACCGTGGACGGCGAGGGGTGGCTGACTGTGCTGGACCGCAAGAAGCTCGTCATCATCCGGGGCGGCGCGAACGTCTACCCGTTGGAGGTGGAACGGGTCATCGCGACGCATCCGGACGTCGCCGCGGTCGCCGTGTGCGCGGTGCCGGACGACCGACTCGGACAGCGGGTGGCCGCGGTGGTCCAAAGCGCCGGTCCCCCGCTCGACATCGAGGCGCTCACGGCGCACTGCCGGCGCGAGCTCTCCCCGTACAAGGTTCCCGAGATCTGGTCCCAGGTCGACGCCCTGCCGTTGAACGCCATGGGCAAGGTGCAACGCACCCGGCTGGCCGAGCTCGTGGACCCGCGACGGCGCCTCGGAACAGCCTGAAGTCCCCCCGCGTATCACTGCTAGCCTTGCAATCATGGAACGTACAGGGTCCGAGCACACCAAGATCGGGCAGATGCGCATGGCGGAGCTGGTGGCCGCCGCGCTGCGCGACCGGATCCTCGCGGGCGGCATCGGTGACGGCTCCACGCTCCCCAAACAGGACGAGCTCGTCGCGGAGTTCGGTGTCAGCTACCCCTCGGTGCGCGAGGCGCTGCGGATCCTGGAGACCGAGGGCTTCATCACCGTGCGCCGCGGCAACCGCGGCGGTGCCACGGTGCACGCTCCCGACATCGGGACGGCCGGTTACGCCCTCGGTCTGACGCTCCAGGCGATGCAGGTCGGGGTTCCCGATCTCGGCGCCGCGCTCGCCACCCTCGAACCGCTGTGCGCGGCTCACTGCGCGCAGCGGGCGGACCGCGAGCGCGTCGTGGTGCCGCGGCTGCGGGAGTTGCTCGCCGCGAGCGAGAGCTGCATCGACGACGGTGCGGCGTTCACCCGGGCCTCGCGCGAGTTCCACGACGTCGTCGTCGGGTTCGACCCCAACGCGACCCTGCGCGTCGTCGTGAAGAGCCTCACGTCCCTCTGGTCGGTCCAGGAGGAGGCCTGGGCGGACCTCCAGGTCTCGCGGGGCGACTACCCCTCGCGGGCCGACCGCGCCCTCGCGCAGCGGGCGCACGAACGCCTCGTGACGAGCATCGAGCAGGGCGACGCCGACGAGGCGGCGCGGATCGCGGAGGAGCACCTCACGGCGACCCAGCGCTGGGTGTGCCGCACGCTCAAGAACCGGGTCATCGACGCCGCGTCCGCCCGTAGCCGTATGCGGTTCCGCCGCGGCTGATGCCGGATGACACGGGACCAGTAAGCTAGTAATCCTTGTAAGGATGGAAAGCCCGGCCTAGGATGCCAGCCGGGCCGGTCCGCGGTCGGCGCAGCAGCCGCCCTCGACACGCCCTGCCCTCGAAGGGAGACCCGCGTGGCGCCCGACCCCGATGTCGCCGCACGGATGTTCGGCCTCGATGGCCGGGTGGCGGTCGTGACCGGTGCCTCGTCGGGACTGGGAGCGGCGGTGGCGCACGCGCTCGCCTCGCTCGGTGCCCGGGTCGCCGTGGTGGCCCGCCGCCACGACCGGCTGGCCGCGCTCGCCCAGGGGATCGACGGCCTCGCCATCCCCTGCGACCTGTCCGATCTCGACCGGATCGGCTCCGTGGTGCCCGCGGTCGTCGAGAAACTGGGACCGCCGGAGATCCTCGTCAACGCCGCCGGGAACATGTTCACGACCGAGCGCGCCGAGTCCGAGCCGCTCGACGCCGTCCGCCGGACGGTGGACCTCAACCTGCTGGCCCCGTTGCTGCTCGCGCAGGCCGTCTTCCCCCACATGCGCGGCCTGGGCCGGGGCGCGATCGTCAATGTCTCGTCCATCAGCGGCCGGGTCGGCATCCCCGGCATCCCGCAGGCCTCGTACGCGGCGAGCAAGGCCGGCCTGTCCGGCCTGAGCGCCGAACTCGCGGTGCAGTGGGCGCGGCATTCGATCCGGGTGAACGCGGTCGCCCCCGGCTTCTTCCGCAGCGAGATCACCGGCCCGCTCTACGAGGGTGAGCGCGCCGCCGAGTACCTGCGCCGCAACACCCCGCTGCCCAAGGAGGGAACCGCCGACGACATCGTCGGCGCGGTCCTGTGGCTCGTCGGCGACGCCGGAAGCTATGTCACCGGGCAGACGGTCGTCGTCGACGGCGGCTGGACCGCCCGCTGACAGCACCTCCTGCCGAGTAAAGGTGAACGGTTACGCTGAGGTCATGCCGTCCACACGTCGCACAGCGCGCCAGACCGACCTGCTCGAAAGGCTGGTCGCCCTGCTGGCGGCGGAAGGTTTCGCCTCATTCACGCTCGACGAGCTGACCGAGCGGCTGCGCTGCTCGAAGACGACGTTGTACCAACTGGCGGGCAGCAAGCAGGACTTGGTCCGCGAGGCCGTGAAGCACTACTTCCGGAGCGCGGCCGAGGCCATCGAGAAGCAGGTGGCGGACACCTCCGCGCCCGCGGAGCGCGTGGTGGTCTACCTGAACGGGGTCGCCCAGCAGTTGAGGCCGCTGTCCCGGCGATTCCTCGACGACATGGCCGGATTCGAACCGGCCCGCGAGGTGTACGAGGCCAACACCCGCCTGGCCGCGGGCCGGATCAGACAGCTGATCGCCGACGGCGTCGCCGCCGGCGCGTTCCGTGACGTCCACGCGGCCTTCGTGGGCGAGGTCGTCGCCGCCACCATGCAGGAGATCCAGCGCGGCGAGGTGTCCGCGCGCACGGGGCTGACCGACGCGGAGGCGTACGCCGAGTTGGCGTCGCTCATCGTGCACGCGGTCTCACCCTGACCGCGGGGTGGCGGCCGGGGCGCCGACACCCCAGTCCCGCAGCACCGACTCGATGTCCGCCCCCGGCGCGCCCGGAGCCGAGGGCCGCCGGTTGGGCGTGCGCGAGAAGCGCGGGGCGGGGGCGGCCTGGAGGATGCCGTCGACCTCGATGAGGGTGCTGCGGGCCACCACGTGCGGATGCGCTCCGGCCTCCGCGAACGTCAGCACGGGGGTGACGCACGCGTCCGTGCCGGCGAAGTGCGCGGCCCACTCGTCGCGCGTACGGGAGGCGAACCGCCGCGCGAACCGGGCACGCAGCGCGGGCCAGCCGCCACGGTCGCCCTGGGCGGACCGATGGGCCTCGGCGATGCCCAGTCCCTCCAGCAGCGCCGCGAAGAACTGTGGTTCGAGTGCGGCGACGGCGACGTACTTGCCGTCGCCGCACTCGTAGGTGTCGTAGAAGGGGGCGGCCCCGTCGAGGAGGTTGGCGCTCCGTTCGTCCGACCACTCGCCCATGCCGCGCAGCGCGTACGTCATCTGACCGAGCAGGGCGGTCCCGTCGACCATGGCGGAGTCCACGACCTGTCCGGCTCCGGAGCGTGCGCGCTCCCAGAGCGCGGCCAGGACGCCGATGACCAGGAGCATGGACCCGCCCCCGAAATCTCCGACCAGATTGAGCGGCGGGGGCGGCGGATCACCGGCACGGCCCATCGCGTGGAGCAGTCCGGTGAGACCGATGTAGTTCAGGTCGTGCCCGGGATCCTGGGCGAGCGGGCCGTCCTGGCCCCAGCCGGTGACGCGTGCGTAGACGAGCCCCGGATTGTCCCTGCCGCAGTCCTCGGGGCCGACGCCGAGGCGCTCGGCGACGCCCGGCCGGAGTCCCTCGATCAGCACATCGGCGCGGGTGGCGAGGGCCCTTACCAGCGCACGTCCCTCGGACTCCTTGAGGTCGGCGAAGACCGACCGGCGGCCGCGCCGCACGATGTCGGTCGCGTCTTCCGGGCCGAGCCGCAGCGCTCGGCCCGAGGGCCGCTCGACACGCACCACGTCGGCGCCGAGATCGGCCAGCACCATGGCCGCGTGCGGAGCCGGCCCGAGTCCCGCGAGTTCGAGGACACGTAGGCCGACGAGGGGACCGGCGGATCCATCGCTGGACTGCATGGCATCACGGTACCAAAAACGATACTGTTGTATCGCTCGCCGTATCATTAATTTCTGAGCGACCGAGGAAATCCCATGCCAGCTACCCGCACGCTTCCCACCCCGGAAGCAGTCGACCTGATCGGCCTGACCCGTGAGCTCGCCGAGAAGGAGCTCGCGCCCCGCGTCGCCGAGGCGGAGGCCGAGGAGAAGTTCCCCCGCGAGGTCTTCCGCACGCTCGGCCGGGCGGGCCTGCTGAGCCTGCCCTACGCCGAGGAGTACGGCGGCGGGGACCAGCCCTACGAGGTCTACCTCCAGGTCCTCGAGGAGATCGCCGCCGTGTGGGCCAGCGTCGGGGTCGGCATCTCGGTGCACGCGTTGTCCTGCTTCGCCCTCGCAGCCTTCGGCACCGAGGAGCAGCGCAAGGAGTGGCTGCCCGACATGCTCAGCGGCGAGCTGCTCGGCGCCTACTGCCTGTCCGAGGCCCACGCCGGTTCCGACCCCGCCGCGATGCGTACGCGGGCCGTCAGGGACGGCGACGACTACGTCCTGAACGGCGCGAAGGCGTGGACCACGCACGGTGGGCACGCGGACTTCTACACGATCATGGCGCGTACGTCCGACGCGGGCTCGGGCGCAATCTCCTGCTTCCTCGTCCCGGCCGACACCCCCGGCCTGATAGCCGATCCGCCCGAGCACAAGATGGGTCTGACCGGGTCGGCCACCGCGACCATCCGCCTGGAGGACGTGCGCGTCCCGGCGGATCGCCGGATCGGTGAGGAGGGCCAGGGACTCAAGATCGCCTTCGCGGGGCTGGACTGCGGACGACTGGGCATCGCGGCCGTGGCCACGGGCCTGGCCCAGGGAGCGCTGGACCACGCGCTGCGCTACTCGCGCGAACGGGAGACCTTCGGCCGCCCGATCATCGAGCACCAGGGCCTGGCGTTCGTCCTCGCGGACATGGCCGCGGCGGTCCAGGCCTCCCGGGCCACCACGCTCGCCGCCGCCCGGCTCAAGGACCAGGGGCTCCCGTTCGCCTGCGAGGCGTCCATCGCCAAGCTGATCGCCACGGACAACGCCATGAAGGTCACCACGGACGCCGTCCAGGTCCTCGGCGGCGCCGGCTACACCCGCGACTTCCCGGTCGAGCGTTATATGCGGGAGGCCAAGGTCATGCAGATCTTCGAGGGCACCAACCAGATCCAGCGCCTGATCATCGGCCGCGCGCTGCGGGAGAGCGACCGGGGCACCCTCAGGGTTCAGAACTAGGGCCTGCGGACCCTAGGAGTGCGGGAGCCCGTGAAGCCGGGCTCGTAGGGCGCGGGTCATACGGTCCGCGCCTTCCGCTGTCACCCGCTCCGGCTCCGGGCGGTCCAGGAGCCCGAAGATGCCCGGCCCACGGTGCGCGGCGGGCAGATCCGCCATGCGCGGCACGATGTGGAAGTGCACGTGCGCGAAGCCCTCGGACTCGGCGAACTGGACGACGTAGGTCTTGAGGCAACCGGTCGCCCCGCGCAGCGCCCTGGAGAGCCCGACCTGCCAGACCCCCAGGGCTCCGGCCTCGGCGTCGGTGAGGTCATGGACGGCCGTGACGTGCCGTCGCGGCAGCAGCACCAGCCAGCCGGGCACCGCGGTGTTGAAGCTGTGAGCCACCCGCCAGTACGGGTCGAACGCGATGCGTTCGCGTGGCGGCAGTTCGTCGAACCGCGCTTCCTTGTCGCATGCGTAGCAGGGGGGACTCGTCATGCCCGGGATCGTAGAACGGACCTCAACCGCGGCATCAACGGCGACACTTCACGGTACAGATCACGGCACAGATCACGTACGGAGAGGAAGCCGCCATGGCTGTCATGCGCGCAGTTCGTCTGCACTTCCCGACCCACGAGCTGCGGGTCGAGGAGGTCGAACGGCCCACCCCCGGCGCGGGAGAGGTCCTGGTCAAGGTGGAAGCGGCCGGGGTGTGTCTGTCCGACGTCCACCTGATCTCCGGGGAACTCGGCGGCACACCCGCGCTGTTGCGGGGCGACACGGTGACCCTGGGCCACGAGGTGGCCGGCACCGTCGCCGAGCCGGGTCCGGACGCGGACGGCTGGGCGGTCGGCGACCGCGTCGTCCTGCAGGCCGGCGAATACCGCGACGGGCGGGGCTGGACCCGTGGTGTCGACTACGACGGAGGCTGGGCCGAGTTCGCACTCGCCCGGATGGACACCCTGGTCCCGCTCCCGGACTCGATCCCCTTCGAGCAGGGAGCGGTCATCCCCGACGCGGTCTCCACCCCGTGGGGCGCCATCACCGACACCGCCGGCATCCGCCCCGGCCAGGCGGTCGGGGTGTGGGGCATCGGCGGTCTGGGCGCGCACGGGGTGCAACTGCTGCGCATGGTGGGCGCCTGCCCCGTCATCGCCGTCGACCCCTCCCCCGCCGCCCGCGCCCGCGCCCTCGCCTTCGGAGCGGACCTCGCCCTCGATCCGGCCGACCCCGCTCTGGCGGACAAGATCGCCGCCGCCACCCGCGGGGCCGGCATCGAGGCCGCCTTCGACTTCGCCGGCGTCACCCCGGTGCGCGAACAGGCCCTGTCCGTGCTGGCCGACGGCGGCAAGCTGGTCCTCGTCGGCCTGAGCGGAAAGCCGGTCACCATCGCGGACAGCACCACCTTCAGTACCCGCGAGCTACGGCTCCTGGGCCACTACGGCTCCGGAGCGAACGCGGTGGCGCAGCTCATCCACCTCACCGAGAACGGGCGGCTGGACTTCTCCCGCTCCATCTCGGACGTACTGCCCCTGGAGCAGGCGGCCGAAGCCGTCGAACGGCTGGAGCACAAGAAGGGCGATCCGATCCGCCTGGTGCTGCGCCCCTGAGGATGCCGTTCGCGTCGCGGAGCGAGGGCGCGGGGGTGCGCAGGAGCCCGAGGACCCCCGCGGTGGAAGTCACCGCGGGGTGGGCGACCTCCTCGCGTGGCCGGTGCTCCGGCGCGTCGCACGGACTCAGAAGTTGATCATGTGTCCGGCCAGGCCGTGCACGGCTTCCTTCACCGCTTCGCCCAGGGTCGGGTGGGCGTGGACGTTGCGGGCGACCTCGTGCACGGTCAGGTCCCACTGCTGCGCCAGTGTCAGCTCCGGGAGCAGCTCCGTCACGTCCGGGCCGATCAGATGGCCACCCAGGAGCTCGCCGTACTTGGCGTCGCTGATCAGCTTCACGAAGCCGACCGTGTCACCCAGCCCGTGCGACTTGCCGTTGGCCGTGAAGGGGAACTTGGCGACCTTGACGTCGTAGCCCCGCTCCTTCGCCTGTGCCTCGGTGTAACCGAAACTGGCGATCTGCGGCTGGCAGTACGTGGCACGCGGGATCATCACATAGTCCAGCTCCATGGTCTCCGCGTCCGCGATCGTCTCGGCCGCGATGATCCCCATGGACTCGGCGTTGTGCGCGAGCATCAGCTTCGCGGTCACATCCCCGATCGCGTAGATGTGCCGTACGGACGTACGGCAGCGGCCGTCGACGTCGATCGCGCCGCGCTCGGTGACCCGTACACCCGTGGCCTCCAGGCCGTACCCGGTGACGTTCGGCGCGAAGCCGATCGCCTGGAGGACCTTGTCGGCCTCCAGCACCTTCTGCGCACCGTCCTTGCCGGTGACCGTCACCCGCACCTGCGGGCCCGACTCGTCGATCGACTCGACACGCGTCGAGGTGAGCACGTCGATGCCCAGCTTCCGGTACTGCTTGGCGAGTTCGGCGGAGACGTCCGCGTCCTCCAGCGGGGCGACCCGGTCGAGGAACTCGACGACCGTGACCTTCACGCCGTAGTTGTGCAGGACGTACGCGAACTCGATGCCGATGGCCCCGGCGCCCGCGATCACGATGGAGCGCGGCAGGTCCTCGGCGAGGATCTGCTCCTCGTAGGTGACGACACGGTCGCTGCGCCGGGTGCCGGGCAGCAACTTGGGGGTGGCGCCGGTGGCGATGATGCAGTCGTCGAAACCGACCGTCTTCGTGGTGCCGTCGGCGAGGGCGACCCGGAGCGTGTGGGCGTCGAGGAAGGTGCCGCGGCCGTCGATCTCGGTGATCGCGTTCTTCTTCATCAGGAAGTGGACGCCCTTGACACGGCCGTCCGCGACCCGGCGGCTGCGCCGGAACGCCTCGCCGTAGTCGAAGGAGACCTCGCCGTCGACCTTGATGCCGAAGGTCTTCGCCTCCCGCGTGAAGATGTGCGCCAGCTCGGCATTCCGCAGCAGCGCCTTCGTGGGGATGCAGCCGACGTTCAGACAGACACCACCCCAGTACCGCTCCTCGACGACCGCGACCCGCTTGCCGAGTTGCGCGGCACGGATGGCGGCGACATAGCCGCCCGGTCCTGCTCCGAGTACGACCACGTCGAAGCGCTCGTCCATGAGTGGATCCTTCCGGTGAAGCCCGGCTCACAGCCGGTCCAACATCCTCTGCACCATCTGACCCTGTGACCTTATGTCTTCAGTGCCGCTACGGCGCTTTTCGTGTCCGTGATGACATGCGCGTAGGTCGGACCGTTCAATTCATGGGCGGCCCTCATGAGTTCGCTCGAGAACGCCGCGGTGGCGTCGGTCACCAGCGACACATGGAATCCGAGTTCCATCGCGTACTTGGCCGTGGTCTCGATGCAGGTGTTCGCGAGCAGTCCGACGACGATCACGTGATCCACGCCACGCTGACGCAGGCGCATCTCCAGGTCGGTGTTGGCGAACCCGCTCTGGGCCCAGTGCTGTACGACCACCGTGTCCGAGGGCTCGGGCCGCAGGGGCGGGTACCAGTCCCCGCCGAACGCGTCCTGGGCGAAGAGCTGATGCTTGTCCACGGAGCGTTGTGACGGGTTCGGGTGGGACCAGGACTCGTACAACCCCGGTGTCCAGCGGTGATGCGGAACATAGAACACCGGCACGTCGACCTCACGAGCGGTGGACACCAGTTCGGACAGATGGGTCCGCAGGCCGACTTCCCGCGCGACCTCCGCGATGCGCGGCCAGAGCTTGCCCTCGTCGGCGAGGAAGTCGTTCAGCGGATCGACCAGCAGAACCCCCGTCCGGCGCCGGTCGTAGTCGTACACCGTCATGACTGCCTGCTTTCCGTACGTCGCGCTCCTGTGCGGGCGGTCGCTCAGACGGGGAACAGCAGACAGCTGCTGGTGGTGTGCGCCAGCAGCCGGTTCCCGGAATCGAAGAGCTCGGCCTGCGCGAGGGCGGTACGACGTCCGCTGTTGAGGACGGTGCCCACGGCACGGACCTTGCCGGTGTCCACGGTGACCGGGCGCAGGAACTTCACATTCAGGTCGAGTGAGGTATACCCCATCCCCTGTGGCAGGACCGACTGCACCGCGCAGCCCGCCGCCGAATCGAGCAGGGTGGCGTACACACCGCCGTGGACGCTTCCGATGGGGTTGTAGTGCTCCTCGCCCGGGACGAGGGCGAAGACGACCCGGCCGTGCTCGACCTCGTCGAACGTCATCCCGAGGGTCGCCGCGATCGGCGCGGCGGGGAGCCGTCCGGCCTGCACCTCGCGGAGGAAGTCGAGACCGCTGTACTGCCCGACGGCGGCGGCGGAGACGGCGGGGTCCTCCCAGTCGTACGTGCGTGACCTGCCCATGTCGCTCCTTCGATGATCTGGATGTGGAATTCGAAGCTAGCCAGCACGAGGTCTGGATGTCAACGTCGAAGCCAGCCTACGATGGGCCGCATGACGTGGCTGGAGACAAGCACCGAGAACTGCACGGTCCAGCGGACTCTCGACCTGGTGGGCGAGAAGTGGTCGCTGCTGGTCCTGCGGGACGCCATGAACGGCGTACGGCGCTTCGACGACTTCCGCCGGCACGTCGGACTGTCCGAGAGCGTGCTCGCGGACCGGCTGCGGAAGCTCGTCGCGGCCGGGATCCTGGACACCGTCCCCTACAACGAGCCCGGCAGCCGCACCCGCCACGAGTACCGGCTCACCCGAAAGGGCTGGGAGCTGTGGCCGGCGATGATCGCCCTCAAGCAGTGGGGAGACCGCCATGCGGCGGATCCCGAGGGCCCGCCCCTGGAGGTCACGCACGCCGGCTGCGGCGCGCCGGTCGAGACCGTGGTCGTCTGCTCCGCGGGACACGGCGCCCTCGTCCCGCCGGAGGCACGCACCCGCCCCGGCCCGTCGGCGAAGCCCTTGGACCTCACCGTTCCCTAGAGCCGGTGGGCAGCGCGCGCGTGCGGGATCGGCCCCGGCGGCCGGGTCCGCGCCGGCCACGACGGCGACCGCCACACCGAGATGGCCGAGCGATCCGGTGGTGTCCTGAGCCGGGTCTCCCAGGCCGTACGCGTCCGCCGAAGAAACCCCGGCCGACGCGGCCGCCGGTCGTCGCCGTGCGTCCGGTGGTACGGGGTGATGTCGCGCCCGAGGGGAGCGAAGCAGCCATCGCTCAGGCCGACGTCTGGGCCTTCGCGTGGCGTGCGACGGAGGTGAAGCGCAGGTTGTCGTCCTCGACGGGGCCGCCGCGCAGCAGTTTGACGTCGGAGTGGTAGTCCATCGACATGAGCCAGGGATAGGCAAGTCCTTGACGCGGCATCATGTGGAGGGACCGCTTGACGTAGCCGGCACCGAAGTCGAGCAGCGGACGGGTCGGCATGGCCGGGTCGGGGAGCTCGGGGCAGCAGATGTCCGTGCCGGTGGCGTCCATGTGTCCGAGCAGCCGGGTGAAGTGCTCGCACAGCAGGCCCACCTTGAGCGTCCACGAGGAGTTCGTGTAGCCGATCGCGAAGGCGAAGTTCGGAACGCCGCTCAGCATCATGCCCTTGAAGGCCACCGTGTCGGCGAAGTCGACGGGTGCGCCGTCCACCGAGAGCGCCATCCCGCCGAACAGCTGCACGTTCAACCCGGTGGCGGTGACGATGATGTCGGCGTCGAGCTCACGACCGGACTCGAGCCGGACGCCGGTCTCGGTGAACGTCGCGATCCGGTCGGTGACGACCGAGGCCGTGCCCTTCTTGAGCGCCTTGAACAGGTCCGCGTCGGGAACCGCGCACAGCCGCTGGTCCCAGGGGTCGTAGGACGGGTTGAAGTGCTCGTCCACGGGATAACCGGCCGGCAGTTGCCTGATGTTCACGGCGCGGATGAGACGTCGCACGACCCGTGGGTGGCGTCGCGAGGTCTGCCAGACGAAGCGCTGCACGGCGATGTTCTTGCGCCGGGTGAGCCGGTAGGCGAGGCCGGCGGGCAACACCTTGCGCAGCGTGTTCGCGATCACGTCCTCGGACGCGACCGGGAGGATGTAGGTGGGCGAACGCTGGAGCATGATGACATGGCCCGCCGTGTCCGCCAGCGCCGGGATCAGCGTGACGGCCGTCGCACCGCTGCCGATCACCACGACCTTCTTGCCCGCGCAGTCCAGGTCCTCCGGCCAGTGCTGCGGGTGCACGATCTGCCCGGCGAACCGCTCCCGGCCCTCGAACCGGGGGGTGAACCCTTCGTCGTAGCGGTAGTAACCCCCGGCACAGAACAGCCAGTTCGCGGTCATCGACACCGTCTCACCGGTGTCGGCGCGCTCGATCTCCACCGTCCAGCGGGCCTCGGCGGTGGACCAGGCCGCGCCGCGCACCCTGTGGTGGTAGCGGATGTGCTGTTCGATGCCGCTCTCCCCCGCGGTCTCCCGCAGATAGTCGAGGATCAGATCGGCGGTGGCGATCGACTTGTCGTTGCGCCACGGCTTGAAGGCGTAGCCGAAGGTGTGCAGGTCGGAGTCCGACCGGATGCCCGGATAGCGGAACAGCGCCCACGTGCCGCCGGAGACGCCACGGGCCTCCAGGATCGCGTAGCTGCTGCCCGGCCGCTCGGTCTGCAGGTAGTGGGCAGCGCCGATGCCGGAAATGCCGGCGCCGATGATCAGCACGTCGATGTGCTCGCTCTGACGGGTCATGGGCGGGAACTCCGTTGATGAGGCGTTCGCTGGGTGGTGCCTCGATGATGACCTCACATACCGGCCAGCACGGTGTGGCAGTTCGCACCTCCATCGGAAAAGACCAGTGCATTTTGCACCACTGCGGGCTACCGTGCGGACATGACCTGGCAGCGCCCTTCCGAACGTACAAGCGATTTACTTCGGCAGGGTGCGGCGATCGCACTCAACAGTCTGCAGGAGTGGCTCGACGAGATCGACGAGGCGACCTTGGCGGCGGCGACCATGCGAGCCATCGCGCAGGACCCCGCCCTGCGCGCCGCCACACGGCGCATCAACCGCGCCCACCTGGCGTTCTGGGCGTCAGAGACCGTGCGCGACCCCGGCGCGCCGGTACCCGCGTACACCGGCCCGGACAGTCTCAGCCACGCCCGCGACCTGGTACGCCGGGGGCTCGACGAATCGGCCCTCGACTCCTACCGCGTCGGACAGAACGCGGCCTGGCGGCGCTGGATGCAGACCGCCTTCACCCTGACCTCCGACCCCGACGAACTGCGCGAGCTGCTCGATGTGTCGGCGCGCTCCGTCTCGGGCTTCCTCGACGCCACGATCGTCGGCATCGCCGCACGCATGGCCGCCGAGCGCGAAGAGCTGACCCACGGCACCCATGCCGAACGTCGCGAGATCGTCACCCTGCTCGTCGAGGGGGCACCCATCAGCCGACAACGGGCGGAAGCACGCCTGGGCTACGCCCTCGACCGGACACACACCGCCGCCGTCGTGTGGAGCGAGGAACCGTCCCCCGAACCGGGCCACCTCGAGCGTGCTACCGAGGCTCTGGCGCAGACGGCCGGAGTGCAGCAACCGCTCACCGTGATCGTCGGCGCTGCCACTTCGTGGGTGTGGCTGCCCGGACCCGCCGCACCCGACACCGGCCTGCTGAGCCGGCTCCTCGACCCGCTGCCGGGCGTCCGTATCGCCGTGGGCCCGCCGGCCGGGGGCAGAGAAGGCTTCCGGCGCAGCCACCTCGCCGCGCTGACCACCCAGCGCATGCTCGCCAGGCTCCGTTCACCGCGTCGCGTCGCCGGTTTCGACGACGTCCAGCTCAGCAGCCTGATCAGCCAGGACATCGAACAGGCCGACGACTTCGTCAAGACCACCCTCGGCGACCTCGCCACGGCGAGCCCGGAACTGAGGCACGCCGTCCTCACATACATCCAGGCCCAGTGCAACACGACCCGCGCCGCCGGCCGGCTCTACACCCACCGCAACACCCTGCTCCGGCAGCTCGACCGAGCTGGCCAACTGCTCCCGAAGCCACTCGAGGACAACACCGTCAAGGTCGCCGTCGCCCTCGATCTGCTCCAGTGGCGTGGCAGCGACTGAGGACCACGGGCCGGGATCGTTCGTCTCCGATGGCGGGATGTCCTTCACCAGCAGCAGTGTTGCCGGCGTGCTGTGCCTCAAGCGGGCGACGATCGTAGGCCGACTGTCCTTAAGGAAGATCAGAGCGGGTTCCGTCAGAACGAAAGCCGACACCGACCTGAGCGGGCCTGTGGACTTGCGGCACTCACAGATCGATGTCTTCGCCGACGACCCGGCCCGCTGGCCCGACGACTTGCTGCTCGACGGGCTCACCTACCGCCATCTCGAAGCGAGCCTGCCCGTCCGGGACCGTCTCGCCTGGCTGGCGAAGGACAGCACCGGATACCTGCCACAGCCCTACGGGCAACTCGCCACCACCTACACCGCCCAGGGCCACGACGCCGCAGCGCGGCAGGTACTGCTCGCCAAGTGCCGTCGTCAGCGGGCAAGCCAACCGGCGACACTGCGCATCTGGGGCCACATCCAGGACTGGACGGTCGGATACGGCTACCGGCCCATGCGCGCGGCAGCGTGGCTCGTGCTCCTGCTGCTCACCGCGACCATTGCCTTCGCCTCACATCATCCACCCGCAGTGAAGCCGGCTGAGGCGCCCACCTTCAACGCGTTCCTCTACACCCTGGACCTGCTGGTGCCTGTCGTGAGCTTCGGCCAGGAGCAGGCCTTCAACCCGCACGGTTGGCAGCAATGGCTCGCCGCAGCGCTGATCGCGGCAGGCTGGATCCTGGCCACCACGATCGCCGCGCGCCGCCCGCATCCGCGTCCGGTCCGTGATCGCCACCGGCAAGTTCCGCCAGCTGCGGCGCGCGGTCGACCTGAGCCTGGCCGCCCTGGTCCTGCTCCTCCTCGGCGCCCTGGTCTGACGGTCCCCCGTCCGGCCCCGCACCGCGTCGTCACCAGGCGCGGGCGGGGCCGGGCAGAGGACCGGCCAGCCCAGCCCGGCACCACCCACCCTGCAGCCGCCTGCCCGGCGGCCCTGCTCATCTCTGGAGGACTCATGCACGCCTTAGGCGCCGCGGACGCACCGCTCTCGCGCCTCTTCGCTCTCGTGCCGCACGAGAGCGAAGACGAGCAGCGCGACGGCGCAGTGACAGCGGCAGCCCACCACCTGCTCACCGCATACGCAGACACCCTCTACCAGGCCGTAGAGCCGTACCTGTGGCAGGGCTACCCGGCCGTGCGTGACGCCTGGCTGGAGCCGAGTGCGGTGGCCTCGATGGGGGGCGGGCTGTGGCTGCACCACACGCTGCGCACCGACATCACCGGCGCTACCGATGTCCTCGCCCTGATCGTCCCGTGCATGTGCGGTGAGGGCTACGCCGAAATCGTCCTCGACACGGAGGACGTCCTGCTGGAGATCCTCGCCGACCTGCGCGCCACCAACGGCTGGAGCCAGCACGACAGCAGCCACCCGGACTGCCGCAGCGTCCGCTCCGTCCACGCTCTCTGACCCGCACACAGCGAGAGGCGCACCCCTCAATGCCTGGAAGCAACCGGGTGCGCCTCTCTCAATCCCGCCCCCGAGGGGGCAGAACGGAGATCCCATCATGCCCGCACCCGGCGCCTTACGGCAGCCTTCCCGCACTCTCGTCATCGCGGCGGCCCACCGTGCCGCTCGCGCTGGCCGCGCTGCTCGCCGACGACGTGCGCGTGCGCCGCCAGCTGGACGCCGCCCGCAAGGATCCGCTGACCGGACTGCCCGGCCGCGACGCCCTCACGCACCGCACCGAGCGTCTCGCCCGCACTCACCGCGAGCAGCTGCACGTCCTGGTCGCCGACGCCGACGGCCTGAAGGCCGTCAACGACAGCCTTGGGCACGCCGCCGGCGACGCCCTCATCGCCGCCATCGGACACCGCATCGGAGCATGGGCCGCCGCCCGCGGCGGACTCGCCGCACGGCTCGGGGGCGACGAATTCGGCGCCGCTCTCCTGCTGCCGCCCACCGCAACGCTCCGGGAGACAGCGGCGCTGCGCGAGCAACTGGAGCAGCCCCTCGACCACCACGGGCACACCCTGCGCCCGGCGGTGTCCATCGGCACGGCCCGCGCCGTCGACCTGCCCGACACGGCCGGAGCTTCCCGTCTTCTGCGCGGCGCGGACATGGCCATGTACCGCGTCAAGACGCGTGAGAAGCCCTGCGGTTACACGGCGACCCGTCAGGACGCCTACACGCCCACGGTCCACGGGCGCCGCCCGGGCCGTCCCGGCACCCACCTGCCCGTCGGATGAGCGCGCCCACCCGGCGCGGCGGCGGAAAGGCGCCGCTGTGGGAGCCGGGCCTCATCCCGGCTCCCGGCGGCCTCCTGGACTGGCGCGATAGCCGGCATTTCGACCGCTGGCAGGACCTGGCGTGCGTGCTGTGCGGTGCTCCCACGCCGATGCGTTCCCGCTACGGCGAGCCCGCGCACAAGGTGTGTGCGCTTCCCTGAGCGCGCGAACATCCGGCGCCTGCAGAATGTGCTCCTGCCACAGCCGCCCACAGAACAGCTCAGCCTGATCTGACCGACCGCAACCGCTCCTCGAGTCTTACCTGGAAGGCCGCCATGAGCTGGGACGTACTCCTCCTCCGCCTGCCCGACGACCTCACCTCCGTGCAGGAGATCCCCGCCAACCACACCCCGGACTCGCTCGGCCGACGACGCGACGTGCTCGCCGCTGTTACCCAGGCATGTCCCGAAGCCGATCTCTCGGACCCCACCTGGGGCGAAGTTTCCGGCCCCACTTGGTCCATCGAGCTCAACATCGGCTCAGAAGACCCCGTGGAATCGATCATGCTCCATATCCGGGGTTCCGGTGACGACGTGCTGACGCCCGTCTTCCGTCTTGCCGAGGCTCTGCGGTGCAAGGTGATGGACTGCGCGGAAGGAGACCTGATCGCTCCGGGGCAAACGTCAGGCTGGCGCACTTTCCAGCAGTTCCGCGATCGAGTGGTCGGACCCTCTCAGTGATGCCTCCTGGCCGAAGCACTAGCATCCGCCCCATGCACCCTGAAGCCCGTTTGAGCCTTGAGGGCCTCCTTCCGCCCGGTCGCATGGTCACGTCCGACGAAGGCGACGGAGACGCACAGCCTCTGTGGCTCAGTGACGGGCCGGCCACGGCCGAACTGTGGACGCGGATACACGCTGAACACACACGCTCCGGTCTGTGGCCGCTACTGCTCGACTCGCTGGATCCGAACGACGGCGAATTCCGCCCATGGGGATCCGGCGAGGTCTTCCCCGAGCAGATGTCCTCCCCGGCAAGCCACGACCCTGCCAGCCTCCTCGCACAGTGGTGGGCGACCTACACAGCCGTCGACGAAGACGACGACATGCTCGACGCCGACAGGCGCCTCGCCGTCACGGCCCCCTTCAGACAGACCTGGCCCGGCCTCGCGCCCAGCCGGAAAACGGCAACGAACCCCGATCAACTGGCTGCCGAGTTCGCGCAGGCGTTCCTCGCCGACCGCCCACAGACACGTCTGGGACTGGTCTCCGCAGCGTCCGGTGCCGAGGCGCTGACGGCCGGGGGCTGGGGCGGACCCTGCAACTACGACAACGACACCGCGAAATTCTCCGCCGTCGTCCGGGACTGGGAGCACCGGTTCGGCGCCCGTGTCATCGCGGTCGGCTTTTCCACGCTGCACCTCAGCGTCGCCGCGCCACCGGCGAATGAGCATGAGGCTCTCCTGGTCGCGGCCGAGCACTTCGCCTTCTGCCCGGACAACATCTGGCAGGGCAGCAGGCCCTACACATTGGCCGCGTATGCCGAGCGGATCACCAGTGCCCATCGCTGGGACTTCTGGTGGGACTGATCCGGTTCCCGGAAAACGCTCACCCATCCCGAGCGAAGCGACCTTCGGGCGGTCCGTGCGTCCCGACCGGCGCCTGGGAACAGCTGGGCGCCGGGGAGGTCGATAACCTGTGCAGCTTTGTAGGCGGCTGAGTGATCAAGGTGAGGCGGTGCGGAAGGTGAGTGTCTGGGCGGTTGTCGACGAGGCTGACCGAGTTCAGTGGGAGATGCATCCTGGTGAGGGCGTTGGCCCGCTGCGTTTCGGGATGTCGCATGACGAAGTGGCCGCAGCAGTCGCGGATGTATTGAGCCCTCTCTCCACTCGTGGCGGCTATGGCAGCCATGTGGCGAGTTCGGAATTCTTTTTCATCGGAGCATCAAGCGCGCCGGCGGTGACGGCCTACTACGACGCCGGCCGCCTGGGTTGCGTAGCCGTCAGCGCACTTCGCGGTCCACAGGTCACCTTGGACGGGCTGCAGCTCGTCGGCCGCGTCCCGTCCGAACTCGAAGACGCCTTCGCCGAGTACACGTCCACGAACGGCCACGATCTGCGGTACTCCCAGCATGCGGACCCAGGTTCCGAGACCCTCGGTGTCGTCCTCCGCGCCCAGCGCGCCGGAGACGTTGTCCTGAGCAGGCCGGTGTTGGTCGCCTCCACCTGGGCCGAGCGCTGCTGTGATGTCACCGAAGGCCGCATCCCCACTGAAGAGTGGCGGGACCGCGCCTGGTGATGGGGCTGCTATCGGCTTGGGGGGTAGCTCCTTTGGAGAGACGGTCCCACCCAGCATGCCGACGCGTCCGTCCCCTGGGGTAGTGCGGAACTCGGGCAGATCAGACACAGATCCAGCAGTACAGCCGTTCCCCGCGCCGCTGAGCCCCGCGGGCGAGTTCCGCCAACTCGTGCAGCAGGCCGCCGAGCACGTCGGTGTCACCAGACCCCTGCTCTTCGACCCAACGCCGCGCCGCCGCAGTCAATTCATCGGCCTCCACCCTCGCAAGGACGCCTTGCAGCTCATCGCTGATGGTGAGTACCAGACGCTCGCCTCCGTCGCGTTCGGCGACGGCGTGCGAGGTCCGAGGCCGTGCCAGGAACTCGTCGAAGTCGACCCCGGTCAAGATCCTCTCGATCGCTCCGAGATCGGTCGTCGAGTCGAACCCCCTGGTGGCCACGACGCGGAACCCCGTCTCGGCCAGCCGAAGCCGTGGCCTGAGGAACTCGCGAAGGCCGTCGCGCCCGTAACGCCGCACGATCTCCGGGACGGGCATTGGCAGCTTCGCGCCCCCGCCATCCGGCCCGCCGGGCAAGTCAATGGTCGTGGCGGCCGACTCGTCCGATGCCGCGGAGAAGTAGTCATACATCACACCCACAGGCGAGATCATGCCAGGGAGTGACGCGGCACCCCCGCCTGGTGGCCGCCAAGACTGGCTCCGATGAACAAGGTCCTTCCAAAGGGGCCGCACCCATCGGCTTGGCCGGTGCCTGATCTCCTGCGACGTACCTCTGGCCTGTCGTCTTGCGCCACAGCTGTTGCGCTCGGTACCTTGCCGCCTCATAGCCACTGAGCTGCGAGGACTCCTTGGAGAGTCCGCCTCAGGTTCGGCGACCTCCAGAGAACCTGGGGTGTGTGTGGAGCGCCAGAGCCCGAGGCCGGCCAACCGGACCGTGCCGGACGACACCGTCCTCGCGCAGCACAAGGCGATGGTCCACTCCCACCCGCAGCTGCTCTCCGAGGGCTTTAACGAGGTCGTCTTCGCCGACAGCAGCCTCTACCGGCTGCTGCCGTACCTGAAGCGTCTGAGCGAGGCGCGGGCCGCCGACCTCGGGCTGGACGACGGCGACGGCCTGGGCGGCCTGCTGCTCGTACGCAGGGTGTTCGGACCGGAGATCGTGCCGCTGTGGCGGTGGAAGCCCGGCTATCGATCTCGGCATGCCCCGCTTCAGCCAGATCGCGACACGAATCAGTACGGCAAGAGGACCTTCAAGTTAGCCGAGCCTCATCCACGCGGATGATCTACACCACCCCGACCCACGTCCTACGGGAGGGGCGGGCCAGCAAATGGGTGTCGAGGAAGCCCCGCTCGAACGCTGGGTCGTGGAGCAGCCGGGCAACCCTGATCCGGCTGCGTCCGATTGGTCGGAGCGGGCCGGATCAGGGCGAACGTACAGTCAGTCCTCCAGGCGGACCGGCATCAGGATCGAGAAGGTGCCCTCGTTGTCGGGCCGGCGGATCGCGATCGGCGCCGTGGGGGCCCCGAGCTCCAGAAACAGTCGGTCCCGGGCTCCGGCGGCCAGCGCGTTCAGCAGGAACTCACGGTTGACCGCGACGCGGTTCGGGTCGTCGTCGCTGTCCGCGCAGAGGGTCACCATGCCGCCGTCCTCCACCCTGAGCACGCTGAGGTCGGGCGCTCCCGCCTCGGCGGCACGGACAGGACCGGTCTCCAGGGCCTTCCGGAAGGCCGCCACCTCGACAAGGGCGCGGCGTCCGCCGGCCGCCGGCAGGAGACGACGGTAGTCGGGGAAGTCGTGGTCGAGGCACTGACCGGCCGCCTGCCTATCCCCGACCTCCAGAGTCACGCGGCCACCGTCGACGCAGAGCCGCACGGGTCCGTCGCCGTCCGACAGCGCCCGCATCGCGTCGACGAGCGGGGCGGGCACGATGACCTGCACTCGGCTCCCGTCGTGTCCGGCGACGCCGGCCTGCGCGACAGCCATTCGGTACCGGTCGGTGGCCACGACATGGAGGCTCTCCCCCTCGATGTCGAACAGGACCCCGCCGAGCATGGGCAGCTCCGGGTCGGTGCTCGCCGCGAAACGGACCGTGTCCAGCGCGGCTGCCAGCTCGGGCGCGGCGATGGACAGCCGGACGGTGGCGATGCGGAGCGAAGTCATGACGTTCTCCCTGTGATCGAGTAGTGCTTGGAGCGCGGAGAACTCGCTGCGGGCATCGGACAGCCCTTGTTCGATGCGGCGCAGGTGTGCCTTGAGCAGCTTCCGGACCAGGTCGGTGTCCGCGCCGGACCAGCTGGCCAGCACCAGCCGGATGTCCGCCAGCGGCATCCCGGCCCGGCGCAAGCGGGCCAGCACCCGGGCCTCTTCGAGCTGCTCGGGTTCGTACCAGCGGTATCCGCTCACCGGATCCACCCAGGCCGGGACCAGCACACCGGCACGGTCGTAGAACCGCAGGGCACTCACGCCCAGGCCGCTGTCGCGGGCCATCTCGCCAATGCTGCGCATGTCGTTCTCCACACCCGGCACTCTGGGCCCTGCACAAGGTCGAGGGTCAATCCGGCTCCGGAGCGGAATCTCGCGGCGCTCAGCAGCCGGCCCGCCACCCTGCGCGTGCCTCATACAGATGACATACCGGAGTGATCACCACCGGTCGGCCCCCACGACACCACACTTTGAAGGTCAGTAGTTCGGAGAAGAGTTCGCCGCCGTGCTGTACCTGCCCTCCGGCCGTCGCGAGGTCCGCCTCGCGCAGCTGGTGCGGATGCTGCGCGTCCCGGTGGTCCTCGAGGACGGCCAGGCCGTGGACGTCGCTGCCTCGGTCGGCGCCGCGGCCCTGGACGTGATCGGCACCCGCGACCTGTCCGTGGCGCAGCGCGCCGCCGATGCCGCCCTCTACGACGGCAAGCACTCCGGCCGCGCGCACCTCGCGACCCAGGAGCACGCGACGGTGCCGTCCATCAACGGCAGGCGCGCGGGCCGCCCGGGCACGGCGGTGTGGGGGCGGGCGGCATGAGCATCGCCACCCTGCCCGAGGGCGACTGGATCCGCAGCATCACGATCCGCCAGCCCTATGCCACCTGCATCTTCGCCGGGAAGAACCCGGAAAACAGGCCCGTGCACTGGCCGTGGCGCGGCTGGATCATGATCCACACCGGGCAGAAGCTGGAGCGCCCCGCCCTGCGTGACCCGCTGGTCGCCACCGCGATCCGCGGCCGCGAACTGCACCTGGGCGTGGTCATCGGCGTCGCCCGCCTCATCGACTGCCACCTGGACCAGGGGCCCGAGCAGTGCACCAGCCGCTGGGCGCGGCGCGGCGCGCACCACCTGGTCCTCGCCGACGTCCAGGAGCTCGCCCTGCCCGTGCCCGCCACGGGCGCGCTTCCGGCTTGGAAGCCGAAGCCGGACCTGGTGGCGCAGGTGCTCCAGCAGCTGCCCGCCTTCCGGCCGTGAGCACGCAACGCGAGAAGGAGGAGCCGCCGTTCGAGCCGGGCCTGATCCCGGCTCCCGGCGCTCTTCTCGACTGGCGTGACAGCCAGCACTTCGACCGCTGGCAGGACCGCCCCTGCGCGCTGTGCGGCCGGGCCACGCCCATGCGCTCCCACTCCGGGGAGCCCGTGCACAAGACGTGCGCTGAGGACTGGATCGCCGCACACCCCACCGAGGCCCGCCTCGGACGATTCGCCTCCGACGTCCAGCCCAACCGCCGGCGCGACAACGACCACGCCTGAACCCCTCCACCTGGAGGCCCCCTTGAGCAGCACCCACCGCGACGTCGACCACACCCTCGCCTACCCCGAGCCGCCCGCCTCCCCGCTCTGGCACCGCCACGGCGTGAAAGCCCGGCCGCTCACCGACGCCCAGAAGAAGCGCAACCGCGAGCTCCTGGACCTCGCGCAGCGCACCACCCGCACCCCTCGCCCCACTGAGACCCTGGCGGAGGCCAGCTGATGGACGCCACCCACGTCGCCGTCGACGGGTACGTCGACGCCGTCCCCACCCCGGGACCGAAGGACACCGCCACGTTCGAGCTGATCGTCTCCCCCGCCAACGGGGAGGCCACAGCCCCGGACACCCCCGACACGGTCCTCTCCTGCACCACCGGAAACCCCCGCATCACCCACGCGCTGCTCACCGAGGTACAGCCCGGCGACCTGCTGCGCGTGTCCGGGACCGCCGTTCAGCCCGAGAGCCCGGACCAGCCCGCCCGCCTCACCATTGATGCCCTGGAGGTCTTAGCCGCCGCGTCGCCGCACGATCTGGTCCTTGACCGGTACGGCTCGTACTGCGTGGTGTTCGACGCCGAAACCAACGACGTGCCCGTCTTCACCGTGGACGGCGCCTGGGTCGGCGTGGCTGCGAACCCCGACGCCATCCGCGACCTGATCGACACCCACAAGAAAGGCGGTTACCGCTGATGGCCGCCACCACCTCGCAACGCACCGTGCTGGAGCGGTTCCCCGCCGGCTCCGACACCATCGACCGCCTACGCAGCGGCGACCGCGAGGCATTCGCTGACCTGTACATCCGCTACCAGCCCCTGGTCTACGACTACCTGGTCCACCGCACCCGGGACCGGGAACTGAGCGCTGACCTGACCAGCGAGACGTTCGCGCGCGCCCTGGCACGCATCGAGTCCTTCACCTGGACCGGCCGGGACATCGGCGCCTGGCTGGTGACCATCGCCCGGAACCTGGTCACCGACCACTTCAGGAGCGCCCGGACCCGCCTGGAGCGGTCGGTCGGCGAGATATTCGACGGGGAGTGGACCGCCGGTGACTCTGCCGACGAGGTCGTCGACCACCTCAGCCAGGCGGACCTGGTCGCTGCGGTGCGGCGGCTCCTCGGGGACCTGACGCCGTGCCAGGAGCAGTGCCTGATGCTGCGGTTCTGGCAGGAGATGCCGTACTTCGAGATCGCTCGGCTCATGGATCGCAGTGAGGGCGCGGCCAGGCTGCTGAAGGAACGGGCCCTGAAGAAACTGCGCACCCCGGCCGTACGGGCTGCGCTGACCGCTCACATCGCGGCCTGACGACTGCGTAGTCACTCACCCCCGAGCGTCGCGCCCGACCTTCCCGGCTGGACGCGACGCTCCGTCGTTCCCGTCTTCACCACGTACCTGGAGGCACCTTCGTGCACCCGATCCGCCTGATCTCGTTCGGCTACCTGCACCATCCCATCGGTCCGGATGGCTCCCCCGTCCCGCCCACCGCCGACCGGATCGAGGACGTCCGCGACCGGCTCCGCGACCCCGCGGCAGCCCGCGACATCCTCGACCTGGACGGCCTCGATCCCCGCGTCCAGGACGTCGTCCTGAACACTCCCGGCGCCCGCGAACTCATCGCTAACCTCGCCCACTACGCCGGCCTGCCCGCCGGTCCCCGCCGCATCGCGATCGGTTGCGCAGGCGGCAAGCACCGTGCATGCGGCCTCACAGAACTCCTTGCCCAAGCACTTCGCGACCGCGACCGCGGCCGCGAAGTCGAAATCGAGCACCTTCACCGCCATCTGCCGCGCGTGCTCAAGACACCCGACAACACCACCGCCCACCCCACCGCCAAGCAGGAGGCCACCCGATGAAGCGTCCCTTCCGCCGCTGCGGCCACGCGCCCGGCGCCCTCACCCCCGAGGACCAGGCCGCCGTCGACCAGTTCCGCGCGCTGCTCGCCGCCCTGCGCGACACCGAGTTCTGGACGCCCGGCGCAGGCCAGGACATCGCCGTGCGGGTCGGCCCGTTCCTCGAGCGCGCCCACACCCGCGCGGGCGATGACCACGGACCCGACGTTATCGCTGTCGCCCTGGTCCACCCCGACACCCTGCATGCCGCGGCCTACCTCCACGGCCACCAGCTCGGCTACACCAGCAAGGGCTGGCTGCGCTGCGAGACGAGCGCGATCATCGGCGTCTGGAACCCCGCCTTCGCGGCTCTCACCCACGCCGCAGCGGGCCTGGAGCTCCCCGACGACGTCGGCATGCCGGCCGCGACCTACGCCGTCCACGTCGAAGCCCGCCGACAGGACAACACCGGCTACACCCTGCTCCGCCTCGGCCCGTACACCCAGACCTGGCTCGCCTCCCGCGACGCCGATCGCCTCAACACCGAGCTGGCCGCTAAGGCAGCCACCGTCATCCCCGGGATCACGGTCACCGCGAAGGGCGCGTCGTTCGACGTCAGCGACCACGCGTCCTACAACGACCCGCACGAGACCGACGCCGCCACGCTCCTGGCCGACGCCATCCAAGGGGTGAGCTCGAAGTGACCACGTCCCCGTACGAGATCGAGACCCGCGAGAGCGACGACGGCAGCATGCAGCCCGCCGAACAGCTCTGGACACCCGGCGAGGACGCGACCGACCACGGGTTCATCGCCCACCGGGGCCTGTACGTCGCCGGGATCGACGACCCCACCGACGATCACCTCTACCCCGTGGGCTTTATCGTCCTCGGGCACCAGCGCTGGGGCGACGCTATCGAGGCCGCCGCCGCGTACATGGCTCTCCCGGCCGAACGCGCCGTCGCCTGGCTCGTCCACCACGGCAACCGGCGCCTGCGCTACCGCGGCACCATCAAGAACGACACCTGGCTCCACACCCGAACCGCCGCCCTCAACCTCCGCCGACTGATCAACCTCGGACTCACCCACACCAGCGAAACCTGGCACCTCGCACCCACCGGTGCATGACCACAGGGGCTGTCCGGCCGGACAGCCGGACAGCCCCTCACCAAGATCTTCATGAGCCTTCTAGGACGACTCCGGCTCGGCTGTTCCGTCCGTGCGGAAGAGTGCCAGGTCGGCGCCGAACGCGACGACGAGGCCGTCAGGGCACAGCCAGACATCCTCCACGGGATCGGTCACCACGAACTGGGCAGCCTCGCTCGTGTCGCTGGCGAGATCCCAGAGATACGTGACCCCGTTTCCGCGGCGGCCGTCGGTCGCCACCACCAGATGGGGGCGGCCCGGCGGCAGTTCTCCGACCAGCCACCTCCTGGGTTCCCCGGACAACGACAGTGACTTGACGAAGTCGAGGTCCAGGACGTCCCAGACCCCCGCTCTGCCGTCCTTGTCGAGCGTGACGAGGCGCATTCTGCTGTCCACTTCGGCGTAGTCGAGGGACAGCCAGGAGTTGGACCGGAGCTCGTGAAGCGATCGGAGATCCAGGACGGCCAGCAGTTCACCCGAGTTCGCGTTCCAGGTCCGCACGGTCCAGTCCGAACCGAGGGTCAGCACGAGGTGCGTCCCCTCGATGGTGAGGACGTGGAAGAGGCGCGGCTCGACATCTCCGGGATGCGTCAACGTCGTACGGAATCCGTTGTCGGCGATGTCCCAGATGTGGACCTCTTCTCCTCTCTGGAGCGTGACGGCCACGATCCTGTCTCCCATTTCCGCCAGCAACCCTTGCGCGTTCTCACGGAGGTTCGGCTGCAGGAGAGCCCCCTCTTCCGCTCCGGTGACCGTGTTCCAGACGTGCCACCACCGCTCCTCGCCCTGGGGCGTGGTGGTGAGCAGCAAGGTGCGCGAACCGAAGCTCCCGATCGCGACCACCGTCCGACCGGCATCGGCCGGAGTGTGCTTCAGAGAATGGAAGCTGTTCCGGCCGAGATCCCAGACGGTGACGTGCCCGTCAGCGCCGTCCCCGGTGGGGACCGCGCTGATGACGAGGTGGTCGCGGTCGTCGGCGAGGGTCATGGCGATGTTGACCGGCCCAGCTGCCGTATGGACCTGCTCGGTGCCGTCGACGAAGTTCCACACCTGGATCGACGCGTGGTCCGGTGCATGGGCGGCCGCGTGCGTGGAGCCGATGTGCACGGTCGGTTTGTCGTCCCGCTCCGACGTCCAGGAGTCCTGAGCGTCAAACGCTCTTCCGGCGGAACCGGTGGCCAGATCGATCAGCGACATCGATCTCTCGCGGATGACCAGGGCGGATCGCCCGCCCTCGGACTCCACGACGCCCAGACCCTCCACCTTGCCCTTCTCGAACAGCATCTCCTGCAGCTGTGTGGGGGCGGAAAGGTCCCATACCCGCACCACTTCGTCGCCTGCGGTCGTGACGATCACCGGCCGGTCCTCGACCTCCGCCACCGTGGCGGTGTCGTTGGAGTAGTTTCCCCTGATCGCACCGTCGCCGTGGGAGAAGGCGTGCCGCAGAGTTCCGGTGGCCACGTTCCAGACCTGGACGACGCCGAAACACAGGAAAGCAACGTGCAGGTCGTCATCGATGACGACGGTGCCCGCGATCTCCACCCACGCATCGGGGACGAGGGGCACCGGGAACCCGGCGACGGGCGCCCCGTCGGCCACGTTCCAGATTCTGACGCGATCCGGCTGCACCGTGATCAGGCAGAGGCGGTCGTCGATGTTCTGGAAGCGGGCCGCTAGCGGGAAGGCGCCGTCGTCGCCCGCGCAGGAGAACTCCGGCAGCGGAGCACCACTGCCCAGGTTCCATCCGGCGACCGTGCCCGTCTTGTCCAGCATGAACAGACAGGGCCCGCCCTCGGATCCGTCGGTGACGGCCATGACGTAACCATCGTGGTGATGGGGAACGTCCGCGACCAGTGAGCTCTCACCGACGTCCCAGATCCGCAGGCGGGTCTCCTCCTTGAGGAACAAGAAGGGCTTGCCCTCGCCGGCGACGAGACACGTGGAGAGTTCGCCGTTCCACCTGGTCGGCGCGGTGTCGACGCTCAGGCACTCCGCCCCCGTGGCAAGGTCCCAGACCCGGAGGCGGTCCTTCTCCTCGACGAGGAGCAGGGGTGAGCCACCGGTCATCAGAAACCCGGCCGGACCGGGAACACGGTCGCCGTCCGGGCGTACGGGGAGCTCCAGATGCTCGTGCCCGCAGTCCATGTCCCATACCTGCACACCACCGTCCCGCGTCGTGATCGCGAAGAGATGGCCGTCGCTGACGAAGACCTTGGGCACTCGGCTTGCGTAGGAGTCGATGGGAATCGAGATGGTAAGGCTGGGTCCCTGTTCGTCGGGCGTCGGTTCGGGGCGCGGTTCGGCGCGTGGTTCGGGAGTCGTGAAGCTCATGGTGCCGTCGGTCAGGTTCCACGCCCGGATCACGTTCTGTTCGTCCTGGGTGATCGCGTGGTCGTGCCCGCGGAACCGGAGGATGTCCAGGACGTTGTTGCGCTTCGAGGTACCGCCGAACTGCCGCAGTGAGTGTCGCTGGTTTCCGTCGGCCAGGTCCCAGACCTGGACCGTACCCTCGCCGTGGACCACGCTCGTCGTCAGCGCGTGCGTGCGGCCGTCGATATCGGCTATCACCGGCTTCTCGACTCCGTCGCCGTGTACCAGGGTGTGCCGCAGCGCCCGGTGGGTCAGCGAACCGGTCGCCCAGGACGGGGTCGGCGAGATCGTCCGATCGGTCGTGACCACGGCCGAGACGGCCTCCGCGAGCGCCGGCTGCTTCCAACGGAGGGCGTCCAGTACGAGGAGTTGGCGCCGCGCCTCCGGCAACTCGCGCAGCGGGTGGTGGGTGAGGGTGGTGCGGTAGACGGAGGCATGGATCTGCGCGGTCGGATCGTCTGCGAGGTGGAGGTGGGGCGCGAGGCCGACTGGTTCCGCGTGCACGAGGAAGCCCGGATCCGTCAGGAGCCGATCGACAGCGCCGCCACCGGCCGCGACCGCGTGCTCCATCGCGTGGCGCTTGAGGTACGGCTGAGCCAGCTCCCAGGCGACACAGCCGTCCGCGTCCGTGGGGACCTGGGCGATCAGTGCGTCCAGCACGGGGCCGCCGGCCGGTGCCGCGGAGTGCTCCGCCAGGCTCTGGTGGAAGTAGCGGTACAGCTGTCGTCCGTCGGTGTCCCTGTCGGCTCGCAGGTAGAACGAGGCGTGGTCCAACGCCTGCCTGGTGGTGTCCAGATCGGGCGGCAACCGGTCGGGTTCCTGAGCGGGCGCGAGGGCTACGGCGGTGACGTGCAGGAGTTCCAGCGGCATACCTCGGCCCCGGGCATGCCCCAGCGCCGCGACGACCGGCCGTACCCAGGGGTCGGTTCGGCTGAGGGTGTCGATGTGCAGGTCCAACATCCCCGCGATGGTGTTCGGCAGTCGCTCGAGGACCTGTTCGGCCGTCAGCTCCGTCTCGGCGGGCAGTTGGGCGAGATGGTCGGCGAACAGGGTGGCAAGCAAGAATCCCCCGTGGTCGACCGCCCCGGCCAGAGCTGCGGCCAGCGCTGCCAGGGTCTCGTCCGGGTAGCGACGGTCGTTCCACAGCAGGTCGCCCAGGAAGCCTGCCAGGTCTTTGGTCAGGCGCTTCTTGGACACCTTGTCGAGAGAGAGGAGGTTGCCCGGTTTCAGGGCGGCGTTGCGCAGGTTCGGGAGGCGCTTCCACAGGGGACGGGTACCGATGAGGAAACGGCAGTCCGGCTGCGGTCCGTCTCGTCCCCGGTCGGCGAGTGGAAGGATCACGTGCTCCAGCAGGCCCTCGGGATCGGTGGCCTCGTCGAGAGCGTCGAGGATCAGGATGACCGGCCCGGCATCGGCCAGGCGTGACCGCAGAGCTTCCAGTGTCGCCGCGCCTGCCGTGCCGTTGGTGGCAGGGAGATGGTGGGCGTCCGGTTCCTCGTCGAGCTGGCGCAGGAGCGACGCGATCAGTTGGTCGCTGTTCTGCCGGCGGGCGTGGACGGCGAGGACCCGCCCGGCCGGCCGTGGGCGGTGATCCCGGACCCGGCTGAAGACGGCACCTGCGAGCGGGGCGAGCTGAGGGTGGGTCAGGCAGGCCGTGACGCCCAGCAGCGCGGATTTTCCGGAGCCGGAACTGCCGGTCACGACCAGCAGGTTCGACTCCTCGCCGGCCGAGTCCTCCAGCCAGCGGGCGATACGTTCGCGTTCGACGTCCCGGCCGGTGAACAGACAGCGGTCGGTCCCCTGGCTTCCGGTCGCGCGTCCGACGAAGTGAATGGGGTCCAGCCCCGGATCGACCTCGGCGGCCAGCTGCCACAGGGCCGCACTGATGCGCGCCCGGTACCGTTCGGCCGGGGCCTCGGCGTAGGCCGGATTGACGAAGAACGGAGCGGGATCGAGCAGGGCCTCGGTGGTCGGGGTCCGGAACACGGACGTCGGGTAGTCGTCCGCGCCGGCGGCACGGTTGAGCTCGCGGTGGATCTCGGCGGCGAAGGTGTCCACGGGAATGTGGGCGAGGACGGGGGAGACGTCCAGCCACCCCTTGGCCAACCGTTCCAGTACCTGAGCGGTGGCATGGCTGAACCTGGCTCTGAAGGTCGTCTTGCCCGGCCCGCAGGCCGCGATCACCCAGGCCTTTCGTTCCCTGTCGGTGATCTTCCGGAACTCCTGGGCCGAGAGCGCGGTTCCAGCGGAGCAGACGTCCAGCAGGAACAGGACGGGTCCGGCCGGACCGGCTTCGGCATCGCCGAGCATCGTCGTCACGTTGAGCGCCGTCCGACGCAGGGTCGAGCCCTGCGTACTGTCCATGACCGCGAGGTAGAGCTCCCCGTGGAGGACGTCTCCGTGACCGCTGAAGTGAACGATCAGGGGCTCACCGGCGGCTTGGTCCTGCACATCGGCCCAGGCCTCCGTCGCCTTTCCGAAGGACGGATCAAGAAGCGGGTGGGCGGAGCGGACTCCCACGCCGTCGAGCGCACGGGCCACGCGCTCCACGGCCGACGCCACGCTCGGCAACGGTTCGAAGCCCGTTTCGCCCCGGGCGGCTTCGTCCTCGGACACGATCCGCGGAATGAACCCGCCCGCGCCGACCACCCACGACTTCGTCATCCGCCCGCGCCCTCCACTTCTGAAACCTGCTCAGCAATATAGGAGCGGCGCCGTCGGCATCGAGGCGACTTCTGGAAGCAGGCCCGCACGCCCCCGACCGGCTGCTAACCGGAACGTCGGCCGGGTGACGCCCTTTTCAGGTCAAGTAGGGCGCGATCGCCGCGGCGGTCAGGCCGCTGGCGAGATAACCGCCCAGCGTGTGAGGGTCGAACAGACCGATGTCCGTGGTCGCGTGCTCTTCGACCAGGAACCGCCCGCCGAGCTCCGGCGGCACCGCCACGAGGTCGCCCGCGTCAGCGATGTTCACCCAGCGCCGCACTCCCGGCGACCGTGAACCCTCCCCGTGCCGCAGAGCCGGTTCCAGCTTCCGGATCAGCGTCGGCAGCCCCAGAGGCGAGCCAAGTGTCACGAGCAGTTCCACCTCAAGGTCGGGGTAGGCGTGCAATGTCTCCCAGGCCACCACCGACCCCAGTGAATGCGCCACCACCACGTGCGGGCGCTGCGCCCGAATCGTCCCGGCCACCCGGTCACGCACGGCTGCCCTCACCTGCGGTCGCGAGGTGTAGGCGTCCAGCTCTCTGATCAACGCGACCACGAGCCGCCCCAGCCGCTCCGTCACCTCTTCCCGGATCCGTGACGCCAACGTCGCACCGCCGTCCCGGCGGACCAGCCAGCCCAGTCCTTGCCTCACGGGTGCCAGCCAACCCGCCTGCGCTTCCTCCGGTTGGGGCACGCCGGCCGCCAGCAGCCACTCCCACGCCTCGCGCAGCTCGTCGTCCGACAGTTCCTCCAGACCCGGGACCCCGCCGGACTGCTGCTCCACGCCGTCGGCCAGCAGATCGGCGTAGTAGGCCATGGCCAGCTTCGTCACCGGAACGTGCGACAGACCCGCAGCCCGCAGCCCCTTTTCCAGACTCGGCCGTGCCGCGTCCGCCAGCAGCGACGCTGCCAAGTCCGGGGCCACACCCCGCTGCTGGTTCCAGATCCCGTGGACCAGTACCGCTCCCGCCACGACCCCGCCTCTCCGCCGGAACACCCCGGCTCTGCGCCGCACTTGCACTCAGTCACACGTCATGAACGGCCCCGGCCGTATCGGCCCGGGCGGATTCGTCGAAGCGGCCGGACAGAGCCTAGTGGGACGGCTCGGCGCCCTCTACGGCGTCGAGGTCTCCGGCGTAATGTTCGATTGCGCGCCGGTAGCCCTGGACCCGGGGATCGTCGCTGGTGGCAGCCAGGACCTACAGCAGGGTGCTCACGGCCTCCCGGACGTCGCCGACGATGTACAGCGCCATGGCCAGGAACGACCGCAGAGCAGGGTCCAACCAGCTGCTCAACCCGCCCGACGACCCGGCCCTCGCCGACATCGTCGCCCACCAGACCGGACAGGACACGGGCGTACGCGACTACATCCTCAACACCGCAGGCGCGGTCCGCATCATCACCGACGCCATACATGAGCTCACCGCGCTGCGCACCGCGGCCAACAGTCGTTTGATCCAGCTCCTGGTGAACTGCTGGTACGGCAGGCACAGAGCAAGCGGCCTCACCGAAATCCTTGTGTGACGGGACGCGGTAGTTGGAACCATGAGGGTGTGGTGACCTTGCGATTCGGACCCTGCAGGTCACGCTTGTTGGAACCAAATGGTCACGCTGCTTGCAACATGCGGTGAATTGCCATTTACCCGGCGGGTGATGACCGCCGTGCCCATCACCAGGGCACTACTCCAGCGTCCTCGAAGAACTTGCCGGTCGGGCCGTCTTCGGGCAGGGTCGCGAGTTTGATGGCGATCTCCGCGCCCTGTGCGGGGGTGCGCACGCCGCGGAAGCCGTTGAGGTCGGTCGCGACGTAGCCGGGGCAACCGACGTTGATCAAGATGTTCGTGCCGCTCAACTCCCGGACGTACTGGAGGGTGACGGCGTTCAGGAGGGTCTTCGACGGCGCGTACGCTACGGCCACCGGACCCGTCGTCAGCTCAGCGGCGGTTTCCGACTGCCGGGCCAGGGAGCCGACACTGCTGGACATGTTCACGATCCGCGGTGAGGGGGAGCGGCGCAGCAGCGGCAACATCGCGTTGGTGACGCGGATGACGCCGATCACGTTGGTCTCCACGACCGTCCGAATGGTGGCGGGATCGACCCTGGTGGGCTCCTGCGGCATGCCGCCGGTGATGGCGGCGTTGTTGACGAGCACGTCGAGGCGCCCGGCCTTTTCCTCGATCAACCGTGCGGCGGCGCTCACGCTCGCGTCGTCGGTCACGTCCAGCGGTACGCCGAACGCCTCGACGCCGCCCGCTCGCAGCCTCTCCACCGCGGCCGCACGGCGCTCATCGTCGCGGGCGCCGACGCCGACGCGCCAGCCGAGGGCGCCCAGGCCCACGGCGATCTCGTAGCCGATTCCCTTGTTAGCGCCGGTGACCAGCGCAATCGTTCGTTCGCTCATGGGGACCATGCTGTCCTCGGGCCCCGGCGGGAGTCCAAGACCGATCGGGTGGTCGACGATACCGTCAGGGTATTGATCCGGGATAGCGTGGCGCCATGGAGACCCGGGAACTGCGATACTTCGTCGCCGTCGCTGAAGAACTGCACTTCGGGCGCGCCGCGCAGCGGCTCGGGATCGCGCAGCCGCCCTTGTCACGGGCGATCCAGCAGCTCGAACGCCGGCTCGGGGCGGCGCTGCTGGATCGGACCAGCCGCACCGTCACTCTGACCGAGGCGGGCTCGGTGCTGTTGGTCGAGGGCCGGGCGGCCCTCGACGCGGTCGACGCCGCCGAACGTCGGACCCGCCGCGCCTCCCTGTCCACGACCGGCCGTCCCGGCCTGGTCCTGGTCACGAAAGCCAGCGCGTCCAGCGAACTGCTGGCGAAACTGCTCGACGCCTATGCCACCGAACTCGGCGCGGTCCCCGTCGAAGTCATCCTGTGCGGCCCGGCCGAGCAGGAACGGCTCCTGCGCGAAGGCCGGGCCGATGTGGCGCTGCTGCACCGGCCGTTCGACTCGACGGCCGGCTTCCACACCGAGGAGCTCAGCACGGAGGGCCAGGTTGTGGTCCTGCCGGCCGGACATCCGCTCACCGCCCGAACCCATGTGCACATGGCCGACATCACCGGGCTGCCGGGCCTGCCCCTGCCACGCTGGCCCGACCCTGACGGCACCTACCCGCCCGGCCCGGGCCCCCAAGTCCGCGACCACGCACAGCTGTTGCAGCTCGTCGCGCTCGGCCGTGCTTGCGCAGTCTCACCGGAGTCGTGCCGGGCCCAGCTGCACGGTGACCTCGCCGCAGTGCCCGTACTGGATGCGCCGACAGTCACCACCGTGATCGCCTGGCCGCCGCAGAGTCGGTCCAGAGCCGTCGCCGACCTTGTCCGGACTGCGACACGTCTCTAGTAGTTCCAACACGCCTGGCCAACGTTTAGGTGGTTACGAGGGCCGGGTTGAGCCGTCCGTTCGGTTCCCGGTGCGCGAAGTGGCGCCGTGCTCCGTCAAGTGGACGAACTCGCCAGGGAGGAGAAGAACAGTGTTGCGATCGCCTCGAACGAATCGTTCGGAGGCTGGACCAAGACCTTCACCGACCCCCGCCTCTGCGCAGCCATCGTCGACCGCCTCACCTTCAACGGCACCATCATCGAGACAGGCACCGAGTCCTACCGACTCGCCCAGACGAAAGCCAAACAGCAGGCCAACCGATAGAAACAGTCCATCGGACCCGACCGCCAGCCGTGTGGTTGGATCACGCGGAACGGATCTTCGCGGCGGTGGGAGGACACGATGGCGGCTCGCGCGGTGCTCTTCGCTCTGGGGACCCAGGACGCCGAACGCGTCCTGGCCTGCCAGGACGACGAAGAGGTCATCGAACTCGTCTCAGAGGTCGAGGACCAGTGGGACATGAACCACCTGTTCGAACTCGACAAGTCCTGGGACGCCCTGCACCGGTGCTTCACTGACGGCGACCTCGCCTTCGACAACGGCGACTACCCGTGGTCGCACGCCATCCTCGGCGGAGTGCCGTTGCACGGAGGCGACGACTACATCGTCTGCTACGTCACTGCGGACCAGGTCCGCGAGATCGCGAAGGCCCTGGAGCCGCTGGACGGGCAGTGGCTGAGCGATCGCTTCGCCACGCTCACGTTCGACGCCTACCAGGGCACCGGCGACGCCGACGACATCGCCTACACCCAGGCGTTCCTACCAGGACTGAAGAACTTCTACCTCACTGCGGCGCAGAACGACCGAGCGGTCATCTTCACCGTCAGCCAGTAGACCGGGGCCAACTCAAACCGCCTTTCATGGCTCGCATCACCGTCACCGCATAGGGACAGCCACCGTCATGACGATCTGAGCACGCATCCATGACGGAGGGCGCAGGACCCCGAAGCCCGACGTTCCTTCGAGCCGGTGAGGTTGCGAATCGTAGATTGTTCCCATGATCGAGGAGACGTCGCCCGAGTGGTTAGAGCCGTCAAGCACAAGACGCCGGAAGCATGCTGCCCCCAAGAACACGAAGGCCGGTGGAGTACTGCGGTCGTCCGCGCTGATGGCCGCCGGAACGGTGGTCTCGCGCGCCACCGGACTGATCCGGCAAGTGCTGCAGGCTGCCGCGTTGGGCACCGGACTGCTGGCCACCACCTACAACCAGGCCAACACGGTGCCCACCAGCTTGTACTTCCTGCTGATCGGTGGCGCGCTGAACTCTGTCCTGGTCCCGCAACTGGTGCGGGCCCGGGCAGAAGACCCCGATGGTGGGGCCGCTTTCGAGCAGCGTCTGGTCACCCTCGTGCTGTGCGTCCTCGGTGTCGGCGCCGCGCTGGCCACCTGGGCTGCTCCCGAGATCATCAGTATCTACCAGCACGACACACCCGCCACAGACGATGCCTTCGAGCTGACCGTGGTCTTCGCCCGCTTCCTGCTCCCGCAGATTTTCTTCTACGGCGTGTTCAGCATCTTTGGACAGGTCCTCAACGCCCGGAACCGCTTCGGGGCGATGATGTGGACCCCGGTCCTGAACAACGTGGTCCTGATTACGATGTTCGGCCTCTACCTCGGCATGATGACCGCCCCGGAGAAGGTCTCGGACATCACCGACGCCCAGGTCAGACTGCTCGGCATCGGCACCACCATCGCCCTGGCCCTCCAGGCACTCGCCCTGATTCCCTACGCGCACGCGGCCGGCTTCCGGCTGCGTGCGCGCTTCGACTGGCGGGGCACCGGCCTGCGCAAGAGCGTGAACGCGGCCCGCTGGACCTTGCTGTTCGTACTGGCCAACCTCGTGGCGAGCACCGTGGTCACCCGCTTGGCTTCCGCTGCGGACGCCGCCATGCCCAGAGACGGCGTCGGCTACACCGCCTACAGCTACGCCCAGCAAATATGGATGCTGCCCCAGTCGGTCGTCACTGTCTCCCTCGTCACCGCACTCCTTCCGCGCATGAGCCGGGCCGTGAGCGAGCATCGTCTCGACGACCTGCGCGCCGACCTGTCCCGCGCGCTCCGAGTAAGCGGTGTCGTCATCGTCCCGGCAGCGTTCTTCTTCGTCGCCTTCGGCCCGCAGATCGCGCAGCTGCTGTTCGCCCACGGAGCCGCCGACGCCGCAGCAACCGTCCCTCTGGGCCACATGCTGCAAGCCTTCGGCCTAGGATTGATCCCGTTTTCCGCCCAATACCTCCTACTGCGCGGCTTCTACGCCTTTGAAGACACCCGCACGCCGTTCCGCATGGCGCTGTGGATCAGCGGTATCAACATCGCTCTCGCTGTGGCCTGCCATTTTCTGCTGTCCTCCCGCTGGGCTGTCACCGGGATGGCCGCCGCTTATGCGCTGTCCTACGCCATCGGCCTGCTGTTGACGGCTCTGCGGCTGAGGCGGCGTACTGCGGGACTGCTCGACGGCCGGCGGATCTGTCGTACCTACGCCAAGCTGACCGCGGCTGCGACCGGCGCTGGGGCTGCCGGCTGGCTCATCGCCCGCTCCTGCAGTCACAACGTGGCATCGGCTTCCTGGACGTCGGCCATCTCGCTGGCAGCAGGCGGCACGGCGATGGCCCTGCTGTTCTTTCTCTTTGCACGACTTCTGCGAATCGGGGAACTGCGCAGCCTGCCTGGTCTGGGCTGACCCCGGAACCATGGGACGTGAGGCCGATAACGAGGGCCCAGGGCCAAGCATCACCACTCGCCTCCGTACGCCTACTACGAGGTGCGCGGCCTGGAGCGAGGGCGACAAGGCAGTCGAACTCCACACCGCCGACTGGGAGGACGACCGCCCCCCGGTTCGGCCGCGTGCGCCTGCTGTACTCGCTCGCCGACGCCACTGCCGCCCGCCGTGAGACCCGCACCCCCGGCGCACCCCGACGTGATTACCCCCTGGAGGCGTCCAGGCGATCGACAGCCTCAACAACGCCCACGTCGAAGAGATCACGAAGGCCATACACGGCAACACCGCCGCCCTGCTGCACCTCGCCGACACCATCGCCCGCACCCACACCACCGTCTGAACCACACCACCACCAGCCACACACCCCGGAGCGCCCCTCCCCGCCCACCGTGCGGGAGCGGCGCCCCCCTTTTCACCAAGGAACCATAGATGCCCCTCAGTCCACCGGTACCGGCACGAGCCCA
Source organism: Streptomyces sp. NPDC111507 (assembly GCF_055638955.1). Taxonomy (NCBI): domain Bacteria; kingdom Bacillati; phylum Actinomycetota; class Actinomycetes; order Kitasatosporales; family Streptomycetaceae; genus Streptomyces; species Streptomyces sp. NPDC111507. The sequence continues at coordinate 71,081 of NZ_JBVKBU010000028.1, forward strand.
GCTGAACCGCTCCGGGATCAGTCCGGAGCCTCCATCAGACCCGGAGCGGTTCATTCCCAGGTAAAGCCGTTCCCCTCCCGCCCCGGAGCCTGGATCACCGGCCTCCCCTCGCTCCAGCTCGTGAGTAGAAGGCTGTAACTGGGATCGAACTCGATGTCTTGGAGCAGAAAACGGTGCCATGTCATGCGTGTCCATGGCGCGACGACATCCATGCTTGGTGGCACGGAGGAGGCTCGCCGACCACAAGGTCGCTTTCCTGCCATGGGCGAACCTTACGGGGCTTGTTCTACCGGTCGAGGTCTTTGTACTCCTCCGCCGGCACGCCAACGCTCGAGAAAATGTCCAGTGCCTGCTGCCTCGCCGGTCCAGCGGCAGCGTCTTCACGCTTTTGGAGGGAGCAGCTGAGGACCATGAGAGTACGGGCTTCGCCGAGCCGGTGGCCGGTCTCACGGTGTATTGCCAGTGCCTCCTGGCCGAGCATGACGGCTGTGGCGTACGCCGCCTCGGTCTCCGCCGTCCCACACAGGACTGTCAACGCCTGGCCCTCGACCACACGGAAACCGTGCTCGCGTGCCAGGCTCAGCGTCTGCTCGGCATGGAGGCGGGCCTGCTCGTGCCGCCCCAACTGCTGCTGTGTAAGGGAGAGTCCCAGGATGCTGTCCGCCTCGGCACGCCTGAATCGCGCCTCGCGGGCCGAAGAGAGAGCCATCCCGTCAGCCCGAAGAATTCGGGGGCGGTCATCAGATGGCGGCGGGGCCGGAAGTGGGGTGAGATGCCGCTGAACGCGGACAGGAACCGCTGGACTGCGCCGACACTGCGGAAGCCCTTCATGGCCCGTTCGCGCCGGCGGGTGGGCTGGTGGCTGTTCTCGGCCCGGTTGTTCAGCTCTTCGTGGGGGCGGTGTTCGACCGACGGCATCTGCTCCCGGTGGGCGGTGCCGTAGGAGTCTCAATGACGGAGCCAAGCCGATTGCGTGACCGGTGGGGCAGAGGTGAAGACCCGGTTGTCGCGCAGGAGCGCCCACAGCAGGGTCTGACAAACGAGCGGTTTACAGTCCCGCCGGACAGGCGGAGCCCGGCGGTCTTTGCGGCTACCTGCTGAGAGCGGACGCGACGGTGGTGAGGACGGGCCGGGCCGACTCGTGGGTGAGGAAGAAGTGCCCGCCGGAGAAGGTGTACTGGGAGAAGCATCCGTTGCTGACGTCGGCCCAGCGCGCCAGGTCTGCGGGTGTGTGGTCGTCGTCCGCTCCGGCGAGAACGGTGAGCGGACAGCTGAGCAGCGGACCGGTGGGTGGGGCGGCACGGAAGCTCTGGCGAAAAGCAACGGGCCGCTGATACCGCCTGCCGCCGTGCCCAGCGCGTAGAACTACTTAGGGCTTCCACTCGCCGTACGCGCCGCGGAGGTGGGTCACCGTGCCGTCGGCTACGACGTGGACCCGCACCGCGTGCAGCAGCTCGCCGCCGGCCAGTCCTACGTGGAGGATGTGGCCTCCGTACGGCTGCGCGCGGTGCTGGACTCCGGGGTCTACTCCGCGACCGCCGACGCTGCCGCGCTGGCCGGCTTCGACAACGCGGTGATCACCGTGCCGACCCCGCTGCGGGACGGCGTGCCTGACCTGACCTACATCGAGTTCTGCGCCCGGACGCTGGGCGAGCACCTTCGCCCCGGCGCGACGGTGGTCCTGGACTCCACGACCTATCCCGGCACCACCGACGGACTGTTGCTGCCGATCCTGGAGAAGACCTCGGGCCTCAAGGGCGGGGTGGACTTCCTGGCTGGATTCAGTCCTGAGCGTATCGCTCCGGGTAACAAGAGGTGGTCGTTCGATGGGACGCCGAAATTGGTGTCCGGAATCGACGCCAAATCGCTCGCCGCGCTCAAGTGTTTCCACGACGGCATCTTTCAGACCACGGTTCCGGTGTCCGGGACCAAGGTCGCCGAGATGGCCAAGCCGATCGAGAACATCTTCCGGTTCGTCAACATCTCCCTGGTCAACGAGATGGCGACGCTGGCGGCTCCTCTCTGGACCGAACATGCAGGTCGGAGTCTCTGGCGTAGCGCTCGCTCGGGGTACCTGGAGCTTCGGTTGGGCTTGCGAGGGTCCTACGCGGAGCCGACCCCTGCAGAGGAGTCGATGACGACGTTGTCGCCGTCGAAGCGCGCCGTGACAGAGCTCGAATAGTCTCACCCTCGTAGGTCATGAAACTGTCGGTGCGCCTACGGCCTACCGCATGACGACTTTTAGCGGACCACATGTCGCTCTTCGTGCTCGCAGAGGTGCGGCAGTGCGCGCCTGCCGAGGGCCGGTTCGGTGATCCATTCGGGTTGCTGCGCCGGATGCGGTGTTCACAGTTGCCGAGGAAACGCCTGTCGGGTTCTGCGATGGCGCTGTCCCATGTCCGGGTGAGGCCGCGCCTGCCGAATGGCCTACTTGAGTGGCTTTAGGCAGTTGCAGAGGCCCCTTGCTGCTTACCGTCACCCGAGGAACAACTCCCGATCTCGGCCCTTCCGGGTCGGAGGGGTGAACCGGACAGAGGGTCCGAAGACTTAGCGGCATCGCCAGGGGTGCCCAGACACCCAGGAGGTCGGCAATGGCGACGCGAGAGCTGTGGGCTCGCCGGACACGAAAAAGGACCCGCCGTACTGCCGGACTGGGCCTGCTCGTCGCGGGGTGTGTCATCGCAAGTTGCATGCCCTCGTCCGCGGCGAGCTCGAAATGGGGCGCCCGCCTGTGCGCGACGGAGCCCTTCCCCCCATCGGAAAGCACTCCACCCCCGATCCTGTCAGGCAGCGACGTGTGGAGTTTCGTTTCCGAGCCGGCCCTTCACCCCATGCGGGTAAAGGTGACCGCGAACAAACCGGGGACGGCTCGCGGAGATATCTTCGTCGCCCCGTTCAGCGCGGACCAGATGGTCGGCCAAACCGGAGCACTGATCAACAGCGACTCCGGCGATCCAGTCTGGTTCCGCCCCCTGCCCTCCACCAACGTCCAGAACGCCGACTTCAAGGTCCAAACCTATTATGACAAACACCGACACAGGGGGCAGCCGGTGCTGACCTGGTGGCAGGGGACTCTCGCCCTGCCCCCGGCGTATACGAACTTGCCGGCGGGTGCCCCGGAACCGGGCGGGTGCTACTACATCTACGACACCCACTACCGTCTGCTCAGGACAGTCTTCGCGCATCACGGCTACTACCCGGACGAGCACGAGTTCACCCTGACCCGCCGGGGTACCGCGCTGTTCATCGCATCCAAGCCCGTGCCCATGGATCTCACGCCCTACGGAGGCTCGAAGAACGGCTCCATCGAGAACAGCGAAATCCAGGAGGTCGACCTCGCCACGGGCCGACTGCTCTTCTCGTGGAACGCACTGGACCACCTGGACCCCGCAGATTCAGAGGAGCCGGCGTCCAGCGCGTCGTCGTCCGACGGCGTGTGGGATGCCTTTCACATCAATTCGGTCGACGAGGGTCCCGACGGCCGACTGCTGATCTCGGCCCGGAACATGTGGGCAATCTATGACGTCAACAAGAGTTCCGGGGCGATCCGCTACCAGATCGGAGGAAAGAAAAGCGACTTCACCTTCGGACCGAACGCGGACTTCTACTGGCAGCACGATGCCCGATACCGGCCGGGGAACCGGATCAGCATGTTCGACGACGGCTGCTGCGACCTGCCCGACGGCGCCCCCGAACAGGTATCGCATGGCCTGATCCTCGACCTGGACATCCGCAGCCGGAAGGCGACCGTGCACAGGACCTACTACCACCAGCCACCGCTGGAGTCACCGACCCAGGGAAACACGCAGGCTCTTTCCAACGGCAACGAATTCATCGGATGGGGCCAGAGCCCGTACTACTCGGAGTACGCGGGGGCGGGGAACACCGAGGGCGACGGCTCGCAGAATCTGCTCTACGACGCGAAACTGCCGAGCTCGAACATCTCGTACCGGGCCTTCCGAAACAATTGGATCGGCAAGCCCTACTATCCGCCGAGCGCAGCGGCGAAGATCGACGACGGGCACAGCGCCGTCTACGCCTCCTGGAACGGTTCGACGCAGACCAGAGCGTGGCGGGTGCTGGCAGGACCGGACCCCGATTCCCTGTCGGTCGTCGTGCGACACGCCGAACGGACCGGGTTCGAGACGGCGATCCCGACGGACAACCCCGGACCATACTTTCAAGTCAAGGCGCTGAATGAAGAGGGGCGCGTCCTCAAGTCCTCCGCCATTGTGACCCTGACCCGTTGAAGGCTTACGTCCATGACGGAGACACGTCCCGACCCCCACCGTCGGACACATCTGGGAATGCGGCCCGGCGATCTCGACGGCAAGTGGTACGCGAAGTACTGGAACCCGCTGATGGCGCCGCTGCCGGAGCACATCAAGGAGGCGATCCATCTCGGTCCGCAGGCGCCCCCGTTGTGTCTCAACCTGGACGACGCGGGCACGCTGAGCGAGGCCGGATACCAGGAGCTCGAGAACGGATACAGCCTCTTCGACGACGGCTCCATGCACATCGCCACACTGACTCATATGCCGAGCGCGTCACCGGACACGGTGGACTGGTGGTTCTGGTGGCACGCCACGGAAACCGAGCGGTACAAGCTGTGGAATCCGCGTGCCCACCTGTACGCGGAATGGTCCGATGGTGCGGGGGACCGGAGCGCTCCCTACCGTGAGAGGTACGTCGGCGGCACGTCGTTCGTGGATGAGTACGTCGGCAATGTGCTCGGCCGACTCGCTATTCGTTTCATCTCTCCAAGGAGTCTGGGATTCAGCGAGGACGGACTTGATCCGGACAAGGCGACCGTCATCTGCGGCAGAGTCGGATTCTCCGATGTACCGCTTGATTGGGGCCACTTGGTCCATCACGTGCGCCGGGTGAACGGAGGCGTCGAGATGCGTTCACGCTTCTGGATGGGCGGGAAGTACGTCGCGCCCCGCGGAGCCTCCTCCCTCACCGGTGAACTCGAAACGGTCGCGGAAGGTGTGAGGCATCTCGGAGACGGCCAGGCCCGCGCCATGGTCGTGCACTGCTCGCAGGAGATGAACCACCTCGCCACCTTCCTCTCGGACATCTTCGACGAGTTCAGAGGCTGCGAACAGAGGTGAACAGACCGGAAGGCTGCCCCGGGATCCGGGCGACGGGCGCTGTGCGTGAACACCCGGTGAGGTGAAGGGAGCGGACATGGCGAACCACATCGAGGGCAGGGTTCTGCGGCGCGGTGACTACCGTTACGAGAGCCGACGCCGCGAGGCCTGCTGGCACTCGGGGACCCCGGACCGCTACCCCGAGGTGATCGTGCTGGCGAACAACGAGGACGACGTCGTGGGAGCGGTGAAGCTGGCCAGGGAGGAGGGCCTGCAGATCGCCGTACGTTCCGGCGGCCACAGCTGGTCCGGATCGCACCTGCGCGACGCCACCGTGCTGATCGACCTCTCCAACCTGCGCCACGTAGCCGTCGACAAAGAGGCGATGACCGCCACCGCCCAGCCTGGTATCAAAGGGTCGGAGCTCAACTCCATGCTGGCGGAGAAGGACCTGTTCTTCCCCACCGGGCACTGCACGGGCGTCTCCATCGGCGGATACCTGCTGCAGGGCGGATTCGCCTGGGGCGGGCGGGACTACGGGCCGGCCTGCGCGTCGGTCACCGGCATCGACGCGGTCACCGCGAGCGGCGAGCGGATCCATGCCGACGAGACCCAGAACGCCGACCTGCTCTGGGCCGCCCGAGGCGCCGGCCCCGGCTTCTTCGCCGTCGTCACCCGGTTCCACGTCAAGCTCTACCCGCGCAAGCGGATCACGATGAACAGCGGATACTTCTGGCCCGCCTCGGCCTCACGAGACGTCTACGGCTTTGTGCACGAGATCGGCCGTCAGACTCCCACGGAGATCAATCTCATGTGCAACCGCGACCCGATGACGAACGACCAGCCACTCATCTCCCTCAATGCCACCGCCTTCACCGACACCGAGGAGGAGGCCAGGGAGCAGCTGTCCATCTTCGACTCCTGCCCGGCACGCGCTCAGCTGCTCACCACACGACTCAACGAGGTGACGGACATCGGATCCCTGAGCCGGTTCGGCACTGACCCGCACTACGACGAGACCATGCGGTATCTGGCCGACAACGTGTGGACGCATGCCTCCTTCGATGACCTCTGGCTCAACTTCGAATCCATGCTGAAGACCTGGCCTCCGAGGCCCTCGCATATGGTGACGTACAACTGGGGTGAGTCCGAGAGGCAGCCCGAGCGCCCCCCGATGGCCTTCTCGGTGGAGGACGAGCTGTACTACGGGCTGTACGCGGCCTGGACCGATCCGGCCGAGGACCAGAAGTACACGGACTGGGTGACCGAGCACATGCGAGCCTGGGAGCCGCACGCGAGCGGCATCCAACTCGCCGACGAGAACCTGATCAACCGCCCCTACCGCTTCATGAGCGACGAGAACCTCCAACGTCTCGACGACCTCCGCGGCACCTGGGATCCCGACGGGCTCTTCATCTCCTGGCTCGGACGCCCCGAACCGGGCGCCACGGCCTCGAAGAAGTCGCCGAAGTAACGACCTTGAGGGAAATTGGCGTCTGCGCGTGCCGCCTGAGGCGGCAGCGGCGCATACCTTGGCCGTGGCCGAACTCATTGACGGTGCCTTCCACCCCGGAGCGCACCGCGTACCGGGTCTTCCACTCGGGTGTCTGTTGCTCGGTGCGGACTCGAAGCTGCAGGTCGCGGAGTTCTCGTAGCGGGAAGCCCGGCGCTGTCATGTTGGCTGATGGGGTGGGATGGTCTTCGGGTTGATCATGCTGGAGAGGGCTGTCCGTGGTGAGTGCACCGCCGTCGTACAAGGGGCATCGGTACCCGGTCGAGGTCATCTCGCTCTGCGTGTGGCTGTACTTCCGGTTCCCGCTCAGTTTCCGCGAGGTTGAGGAGCTGATGCTCGAGCGCGGTGTCGTCGTCTCGCATGAGACCGTCCGCCGCTGGTGCCGGAAGTTCGGGCAGGCCTATGCCGACTCGCTGCGCCGCACGCGTCCCCGGCCCGGCGACAAGTGGCACCTGAACGGGGTCTTCATCAAGGTCAACGGGGAGTGGAAATACCTGTGGCGGGCCGTTGACCAGGACGGCAGCGTGCTGGACATCCTCGTGCAGTCCCGCCGGGACAAGGCCGCGGCCAGGCGCTTCTTCCGCCG
>NZ_JBVKBU010000029.1:0-59165 GCF_055638955.1 Streptomyces sp. NPDC111507
AACGCCGCCCCGAAGCGCTCGACGGCTTCATCACCGAGACCGGACTGCGACTGGAGCCCCCGTAACCCCGTCACCCCACCCTTTCAACCTCAGCGGCACAGGTGACTCCGGCGGAATCACCGAGCCGCATTTCATCGTCGTCACGGGGGACGACAACCACGTCGGTGTTTCGGGCCAGGACAGTCACGTCGGATCCGGTCAAGTCCCCTCCATCTCGTGAGCTTCAGCGGAATGCGACATACGACGTCCGCCGGAACGGCACCAACGTCGGGACGTCGGTGCCCGTCGGGGCGATTCGAAGCTGTCCAGGCTGCTCGCTCCGACGGGCTTCTTTGCGTGGTTCAGAGGAGCACGAGATCGCCGGTTCGCAAATTCGATCTGGGCTTTCCAGGCACCGATGTGCCCATCAAAAGCGGGACTCGTGACAGGAGTTACTCCCTCCGCGCGATACGCGCGTGCAGTGAGCCCCGTGAGCGCGGAAGGATCCCACGAGGCGTGCGCCTTCGCACAGGTTCGGTCGGCTCTCCACATGGACTCATGCGAAGACGTCCAGAAGCTGCTCCGGCGGGTGCCGCATGACCCGGCGCAGGTGATTTCTGTCCGGCGACTCGCATCAGTACGCGGTATCCACGCCCGTGAGCTGTGCAGTAGGGATTCCCGTGGCGTTCGTCCGCTCCAGGGAGGCGGCCGCCTCCGGCGTGGCGTTCTCCGGGTCCAGGACCCAGAACTCGAAGCTGCTCTGTACAAGTGGCTCGAACGCGCCTCAGGGATCGAGTAGTTCCTGCAACCGTTGAATCGATTCCAGCCACTTTCCGGGGGTGAGGGACGTTCACCGTATTCGACAGTCCGGTAGGGGCTCCGGAACAAAGCCTTCTCACCAATAGGCCATCTCTGCAGCTCCTGCCCGGTGGGCGTGCGATAGGTTGCCCGCCATGACTGAGCTTGGACCCGTCTCCTGGCCACCTGCCCCGATAGAGACCGAGCGGCTCGTGCTCCGTGAGCCCGAGGCCCGGGACCGTGCGGCGGTCATCGAGTTGCTGGCCTCGCCAGAGGTGGGCACCTACCTCGGTGGGCCCCGGCCGCGTGAGGAGCTCGAGCGCGCGATGCCCGGGACGCCCAGCCGACGCCCCGGCCGTTTCATGGTCGATCTCGACGGAGCGATGATCGGCCAGATCACGCTCTACAGAGAAACGGGGCACCTTCGTCAGGCTGCCGGGAAGGCCGAGCTCGGCTACCTGTTCCTGCCGGAGGCGTGGGGTCGGGGGTACGCCGCCGAGGCGTGCGCAGCAGCACTCGACTGGTTCGCCGGCGCGCTTCCCGGCGAACCAGTGGTGCTCGCCACCCAGACCGCCAATGTCCGGTCGATGCGCCTCGCGGCAAAGCTGGGGTTCACCGAGGTAGAGCGGTTTGAGGCCTACGGCGCCGAGCAGTGGTTCGGCATGTGGTCCCCGGTGACGCCGTCCGATTGAGCTAGTGTCCTGAGTCGTTAGTTTGCTTGCGGTTATAGGGTGGGGTGGTGCCTGGTCCGAAGCCGTTGTCGCTGGAGTTGTCCGATCACGAACGCCAGGTGCTGCGTGGCTGGTTGCGTAAGCGGACGGCGTCCCAGGCGTTGGTGTTGCGATCGAGGATCGTGCCTGCGTGCGCGGAGGGCCTGCCGAACGCACAGGTCGCGGACGATCTGGGCGTCTCGCGAGAGACGGTACGCAAGTGGCGGTCCCGGTTCGCCGCGAACCGGCTGGAGAACCTGGCGGACCGACCGCGTTCGGGGCCACCGCGAAGGATCACCGACGAGCAGGTCAGGGCCCTAGCTAGTCGCCAGAACGCTCGGCCAGGCGCCACCGACGGGTGATTCGCACTGGTCGACACATTCGACGGCCGAGGCGGAGGGCATGTCGCAGTCGGCCGTCTCGCGGATCTGGCGGGCGTTCGGCCTCAAGCCGCACATCGTGGAGACCTGGAAGCTGTCGACCGACCCGCAGTTCGTGACCAAGGTCCACGACGTGGCGGGCATCTACCTCGCCCGCCGGAGAACGCTCTGGTCCTGGCGGCAATTGGCCGACGTCACCGCCCCGAGGGTCAGTAGGGTGGGTTCATGCCGAAGAACGAACCGTTCATCATCGACGGAGTCACTTACGAGCGCGATTCAGCTCCGGGAGAGGGCGGATCAGCCGTGGTGTGGAAGGCCCGCCGTAAGCCCGACGGTCAGGTGTTCGCAGTCAAACGGATTAAGAAGGACCGCGACGCGGACTCCGCTCGCAACAAGCGTTTCAAGCAGGAGATCGAGTACGGGCAGACATCGAGCCACCCGAACGTCGTGAGTATCCACGCGCGCTCAGAGGACGCGAACTTCTTCTACTACGTCATGGACTTCTACCCTATGACGCTGCGAAACGTGATCAACGACGAAATCGATGCTGAGGTGCTTCTCGACTACGCGCGCCAGCTCTGTGATGCGCTCGCGTACGTGCACGGCGACGGCATAGTGCATCGCGACATCAAACCTGAGAATGTCCTCGTCGACCCTGATGCGCGTCGGCTCGTCCTGGCCGACTTCGGCATCGCACATTTCAAGGACTCCTTGCTCACGAATCGCGGGGACCTCTTGGTGAACCGGAACTACCTTGCTCCCGAGCAGATGGTGAGGAACAACGCCCTCGGTATCGGCAAGCCGGCGGATATCTTTGCACTCGGCCTCGTCATAACCGAGATGTTCACGAAGCAGAACGCCCGAGGGCGCCGACACGCGCTTGTGCGCGACCGCTACCCCTTCCTGGCCGACCTCGACCTGATCATTGAACAGATGCTGCTCCAAGATGAGGCGCAGCGGCTCCGAATCGACACCGTACGCGGCATGCTTCGGGTAACCCTTCAGCGGCTCGACTCGGCAATCGAGGAGATCTCCGATGATCTGCGCCCCAACGAAACGTCCGCCGACAGCTCGTCCGGGGAGGTCGAGCGGATCCTCGGTCGTGCCGCCAGAGACGTCCTGTCGGCGAAGCATGTCTTCGAGCGGGTCGCCGACGGAGAGCTCGACCGATTCAACCTCAACTATCACTGCGAGGTTGCGTACCGGGTGAGCACGGAGCTGTTCAATACATGTGCTCAAGCCGTTATATATTCCTCGTGCAAGGCGAAGTTCGACTATGAGGGCGCCGGGCGGTGGGACGAGAACGACGACGCTCTCGTGATGTCGGCCGCCAAGTCGGGACTCCAACGCGAACTGGAGGAGATTCTGGCTGATTTCCCCCTCCCTCAGTCTTCGCGCTGGGACGGTCTGCCACGGCGGTCGGCTCACTTGTTCCGGTTCTGCAAGGACTACCACTGCGAAGAGCTGCTGACGAGCATCCGTGAATCTGTCTACGGTGAAGGCAATGGCTCGTTGCGGGCGAATCTGATCAGCGCCCCGGTCCTCTGGATTACCCGCTGGATGCGTATAAAGCTGGACACCGACTACCTGGAGTTCGACAAAACAGTTCGCGAGGACATCGGTTTCGAGCGCCACCTCTCGGTGCTCTGGGACGAGACGCTTCCGTTGGATTCGGCCCGAGAAGCGGTGGGAGCGGATCTGTTGACCGAGCCGCTCAACGCCGACGACGTCGCCGGCACACTGCAGGCGCTTGAAGCGAAGTGGGATGTCTCCGTGGGAGAGCTCGTAGACGGTGGGTACTCGGTCATGTTCCGGTCACGCAACACGTACCGCTGCTTCCGCGACGAGGCGCTCGACCTCGCAGAACCGGGCTCAGTATTCGAAGCCGACGTCCTCAATCTGCTCCGCCCTGAGGCGGAGTTCGACGACCTCGTCGCACTCACATGGGATCGGGACTTCGACGTAGCCATCACGCTCGGGAAGGTCCTCGGCACCCCCACGCGCTAGTGCCCTGAGTCCAAAGTTCAAGGGCGGTCATAGGATGGGGTGGTGCCTGGTCCGAAGCCGTTGTCGCTGGAGTTGTCCGATCACGAACGCCAGGTGCTGCGTGGCTGGTTGCGTAAGCGGACGGCGTCTCAGGCGTTGGTGTTGCGATCGAGGATCGTGCTGGCGTGCGCGGAGGGCCTGCCGAATGCGCAGGTCGCGCTCGATCTGGGTGTCTCGCGGGAGACGGTGCGCAAGTGGCGGGCCCGATTCTTGGCAGATCGGCTGGAGGGCCTGGTGGACCGGCCGCGCTCGGGGGCTCCGCGGAAGATCACGGACGAGCAGGTCGAGGCCATGGTCGCCAGAACGCTGGACCAGGCGCCACCGACGGGTGATTCGCACTGGTCGACGCGTTCCATGGCCCAGGCGGAGGGCATGTCGCAGTCGGCGGTCTCGCGGATCTGGCGGGCGTTCGGCCTCAAGCCGCACATCGTGGAGACCTGGAAGCTGTCGACCGACCCGCAGTTCGTGACCAAGGTCCGCGACGTGGTGGGCATCTACCTGTCCCCGCCGGAGAACGCTCTGGTCCTGGCGGTGGACGAGAAGTCGCAGATACAGGCCCTGGACCGGACCCAGCCCGTGCTGCCGATGGCGCCGACCACGCCGGCGAAGATGACCCATGACTACGTCCGGCACGGCACCACCAGCCTGTTCGCCGCCCTCGACATCACCTCCGGCTCGGTCATCGCCCAGCACTACCGCCGCCACCGCCATCAGGAGTTCCTGCGCTTCCTGAAGGTCATCGACGGCGCCGTTCCAGGCAATATCGAACTGCACCTGGTTCTCGACAACTACGCCACCCACAGGACCGAGCCGGTCAAGAAGTGGCTACTCCGTCACCCCCGCTTCCATCTGCACTTCACCCCCACCTCGGCGTCCTGGCTCAACCTCGTCGAGCGCTGGTGCGCCGAACTGACCTGCCGCTAACTCCGCCGCTCGGCCCACCACAGCGTCGCCGAACTCGAACGGGACATCCGCGGCTGGATCAACGAGTGGAACAAGAATCCCAAGCCGTTCGTCTGGACGAAGACCGCCGACGACATCCTCGACACCCTCGCCGCATACTGCACACGAATTAAACGACTCAGGACACTAGTGCTCGACAGCGCGGATCCATGAGGCCACCGATCGGTCGTAGGCCTTGGCGCGGCTGCGGCGACGGCTGTTCTGGTGCTCTCCGCTCGTATGGAATCACCCCTGAGCAGCCTGGGTTTTTTCGACCGACTGTCGGTGCGGGGCTTTAGCGAGTCAGAGTCAGGCGTCGGGTCATCATGGTGATGAGTGCCCAGTTCAGGTGGGCTTCGGATTCTCTGAACCAGGCACGGCTGCTTGCCACTCAGGGAGTGTCTGTTGACGTACCGACGGATGCTGCGAAGGCCGCGAGGGTCGTGAAGTCGTCGTTTCGCAGACCAATCCGCGGATTGACGTGGTGGAGCAAGACGGGTGCGCGGTGGTTGGCAGACACATGCGCATGATCCGCGTCGCTCTGTTCGTCGTCCACCCAGGCGAACGGTCGGCCGTTGGCGTACTCCACCAACGGTGCGGACTTCCAATGAACTCCATCAGGGCGCTCGTTGAGCAGGGCGTTACCGAAGTCCACGAACGGCAACTCGGGCAGACCGAGCACGGGTCCTATCCACTTGTTCGCATCACTCATCCAGGTTGTGGCCCAGCAGATCTCGTAGCCGAGAGCCAACAGCGCCCGCCCGTGGTCGGGGTTGAGCCACACCCGTAGTGGCCTCATGCGGGTCCGCAGTCTCCCCGGCTCCCCGGTTGCCCCGCTCTGCTGTGGGACGCGGAGTGTGGTGTAACCCGCGGGGCGCTTCTCAGGTTTCGCCGCATACGGATTCAGGGGTCCGTCGACGTCGAGGAAAAGCAACGGCCGACTCATGACACCCCCGAATCGTGCTCCCGATCTCTTGAGTCGCCGAAGCGTATCCGTCTTCGTGTGTCGCTGTCGCGTCCGGCGATCTGGGTGAAGCCGGGCATCCCGAGATCGACCGCCGTGGCCGTGCGCGCTGTGGCGGCGGCCATCTGGGCGGGCTTGTCCTCAGCGCCGACGAGGCTGGGCTCGCACCGCGCCAGGCAGTACTGCCGAAACATGACACGACACCGCCCATATCCCAGCGACCTGTCCGATGCCCGCTGGGAACTGCTGGAACCCGTTCTGTCAGCCTGGCGGGCCGAGCGAAGAAGCAAAATCCTGGACATCGGCCGTCCACCCGAGCACGACCTGCGCCCCATCATGGACGCCATCCTCTACGTCGACCGCACCGGCATTCCCTGGCGCTACCTGCCGTACGACTTCGCACCGCGGGAAACGGCCTACGGCTACTTCGCCGCCTGGCAGAAAGAAGGCATCTTCGGCCGGCTCAATGGTTCGCTGCATCGCCGGGTGCGGGAGGCCGAAAGCCGCGACGGTGAGCCAAGGTGCCTGCGTGCTGGACGCACACAGTGTGAAGACCTCGGCGAACGCGCCCGCGGCCGGCCAGGGCATTGACGCCCGCAAGGAAATCGCAGGCCACAAGCGCCATATCGGAATAGACACCCTCGGTCTGCTGCCGGCTGTCCGGGTCACCTCGGCGAGCGTCTCCGACAATGCCGGCGGCATGCATCTGATGTCTCACATCGCCGCCACCCACCCGCGCGTGACCAAAGCGTGGGCCGACACCGGCTACCGCACCAAAGCCATCGACCACGGCGCCCACCTCGGCATCACCTTCGGCTGACTGATGCACCACCGCCGACTGGCCCGCGACCACGAAACCCGCCCCCGCCGCTGCGAAGCCACAGTCCACGTCGCGGTGATCAACCTCATGAGCCGACGCCTCACCCTCGAATCCACCCCGAACTGGCGCGGCACCTGAACCTCGAACCAAATAGCCCTGTCGGGACAAAACGCTCTTTTTAAGACAGCCCCTCGGGTGGGGCGGGTAGGACTCGAACCCACGGCCGGCGGTTTGTGAGTCCTCGAGGATCTTGGCGGCGCTTGTCGATCGACGCCCATTCGCTACGTTTTTCAGGTCAGGCGGAGTGAGTCGGGTCGCACCCCTCGGTCCTGGTCAGTCTGCTCCTACCCTTGTGTCCCGAACTCGTCCCGAACACGCACAGGATGGACGGCCGCCAGGGGCGTGGGGGCCGGGTCGGCGGTTCAGTCCAAGGCAGTTGGCATCGCGACCGTCTTCTGCGCAGGCGGCATCAGGACTGCAGGGCTGGGGAGCCGGCATGCACACGTCGTGCGGCGCTGCGGTAGGTGGAGATGCCCAGGGCGAGCATCCAGTAGCTGAGGATCGCGCCCATCAGGGCGGTGGTGCCCCAGCCGTTCGCCGCGTAGAAGTGTGCGGGGTTGTTGCCGAAGAACAGGGACGGCACGAAGACCAGGTTGACCCCTGCCAGGGCGAAGGCAGAGCGGCCGGTCCAGGGCGGCAGCAGGTTCGTACGGGAGATGCCGTAGCCCACCGTGGTCAGGAAGAGGGCGAGCATGAGGCGGCCGATCGACCCGTAGAGGATGTAGGTGCCGCTGACCGTGACGGTCGGGTCGATCGGGTGGTCGGCGGCGATGACCGCGCCGGCTTCCAGCCCGCTGGAGACCAGGGTGATCGTCACGTAGACCAGTCCGGTGGCGAAGGCCATCGTGCCGACCCATTCATAGGCCGGGTTCGCCCGCTTGACCAGTTCGCGGAAGGCCGTCACGAACACGATCAGGAACGCCAGCGCGACGATTCCGATCAGCAGCCTGGCCAGGACGTTCGCGTCCGGCGGCGGGCCGGAGTAGATGAAGTACAGGGGTACTTCGACGATGAAGGCGGCTGCGGTGGCGATGCCGGCGAGGCCGGTCAGGCGCCTGGCGACGGTTTCGTTCATGGGTGTCCCCCTGGGTCGGTGTGGTGGGCTCCTCGTCGGTTCGTCGCCGGCGAGGTGCGTCGGTTCGTTGCCTACGACATGGATCCTGCCGCCCGCCGCGCTCCTGGTCGCTGGGCCTGAACACCGGATGAGGGGTGGTCCTACCTCCACCCCTGGCGTACACCGTGGTCATCCGAGGGCGTTCCAGAACGCGCAGTGGTGGCGCTGCCGCACCGTGCGGGTGGGGACGATGCGGTCGGGCGCCAGGGACAGCACCGTCTGCCGGGACCAGTGCGGCGACGACGGGCCGTTCGGGTCGGCGGTGCGGGTGAAGCGGGCCCAGTAGTCGATCATGGTGTCGGCCAGCCGGTGCTGTGCCGCGGTCAGGTCGCGGGGGCGGCCGCCCAGGTCGAACAGGTAGGGCAGTTCGCTCGCGTGCGGTGCGCCGAGCGGGAACGGCGGTGTGCCCGAGGTGAGCGGCGGGGCGTGTTCGTCGGCGAACTCGTAGCGCCATACGGGAACTTGGGTGGCGAGGAGGTCGTCGGTGCGTTCCGTCGGGCAGGCGAAGTCCGCGTCGCCGATGACCGCGCCGAACACGGGGCCCCCGTCGGTGCGGTGCACCGGGTACTCGCGGACGATCGCCTTCGCCTGCCCCAAGGACTGCCCCGGGGAGGGGAAGAAGGCGGCCACGATGTCGGGCCAGGTGTCGGGGGTGACGGGGTTGCCGGCCTGGATGATCCCGGCGGCCCAGCCATTCCCCTCGTCGTGGTTGTTGCCGATGAGGACGGGGACGTGGTGGAAGCGGCCGACGGTGATCGCCGCCGCGGGGTCGACCGGCAGCAACGGGGTTGCGTAGGCAGGCTGTTGATCGGTGTCCTGGGCCGTGAGCAGACGGGAGACGTCTACGCGCCTCAGGCAGGCCAGGACGTCGCTGGCGGAGCCGCAGCCGACCTTCGCCGCGAGGTCCGCGCCCGTGGCGCGCGCCGTGGACAGGGGGACGGAGGACGGGGCGAACGGCCGGTCGGGGCGCCCTGTGCACGGACCGCTCTCGATGATCGCCCGGTCGAAGAGCCCCGCGGCGGCGGGTGAGGCGAGCTGCGCGCAGACGCTGTAGCCGCCCGCCGACTCGCCGGCCAGCGTCACGTTGTGCGCATCGCCGCCGAAGGCGCCGATCTCGGCGCGGACCCAGCCCAGCGCCGCCTGCTGGTCGGCCAGGCCGAAGGTACCGGAGCCGGGCAGCCCGCTGTGCGCGAGGAAACCGAGGGCGCCCAGGCGGTAGTTGACGGTGACGACCACGACGTCGCCGCGCGTGGCCATGCGGTGGGCGTCGTACGAGATGCCCGCTCCGGTGGTGAAGCCGCCGCCGTGCAGCCATACGATCACCGGCCGGGGGCGGGTCGGTCCTGCGCCGTCGGGCGTCGTGACGTTCAGGTGGAGACAGTCCTCGTCGGTGCTGCCGCCGGGCACCTCGCCGGGCGGCTGCGGGCAGGCGCTCGCGGGTCGGGTCGCGTCCCGTACCCCGGGCCAGGGGATCGAGCGGTGGGGCGGCGCCCAGCGCAGCCCGCCGACCGGGGGCGCCGCGTAGGGGATGCCCTCGAAGGTGCGGTAGCCGTCGTGGGCGGTGCCCCGCACCGGGCCGTCGTGGGTGAGCACCGTCGTGGCGGAGGTGGGCCGAACGGGCTCCGTCGTGCGTACCGTCGTGGCGGTGGGCCGGGTGGGCTCCGTCGGTGGCGCCGCGGACCAGGCCGCCGCGAGGACGGCGGTCAGGGCGCAGCCCAGTGCGGTGGTCAGGAGGCGGTGCATGCTCATTTTCTCCCCGTCCGGTCAGCTGCCGCCCATGCCGCCCTGTGCGGCGATCATGGTCATCGGCAGAGCGCGTACTGCTGTCTCCAGGCCGGGCGCGAGGGCGGCGAGACGCCCCGTGCAGGCGTCGATACGAGCCCGGAAGGTCTTCTGGTCATGCCGTGACACGACCGAGCGGATGCCGCCCGCCGCGGCCAGCGCCAGCAGCGCAGCGTCGGCTGTGGGGATCTCGTGCACAGATCCGTCCCCGTGCAGCGCCGCGGACGCGCGGGCGCGGAGTGCGGCGGGCACGGCGCGGTCCGTCACGGTCAGCCGCCGTGCGCCGAAGCGGGTGCGGGGCACCTTCACGGTGAGGAGTCCCGCCGCGGCGAGCCGGTCCTCCACCTCCGTCAGGGTCCGCTTGCGGTGGCGGCGTACTAGTGCCTTCCAGCCGTGTCCGGCGGCGGCGTCGCGCAGAACGCCGTCCAGGACGGGGTCTCCTGTCGGTTCCGTGCCGGACACGGTGACCGTGCCGCGGTCCTCCCTCAGCCGACCGCGCGACGCGAGGTCGACCAGGGCGGCGGCACGGACCAGCAACTCCGTCCGAGAGCGGTCGTAGGGGCCTTCGGCCGCGTCGTCGTGGGCGAGCAGATACATGAGGCAGGCCAGGTCGTCGATCACAGCTCGACGGTATGGCCGCGCACCCCGGCAACGGATCGGCCACGGGAACGGCCTGGCACTGGGAACGCAGGAGGATCGCGGCCCGGCCTCATCCTTGAGGAGGAGACGGCGATGTCAGGGGCGGCGCGGCCGCACGAGGCCGTGGTCGTAGGCGGCGACGACGGCCTGGACGCGATCGCGCAGGCCCAGTTTGCGCAGCACCGCGGTGACGTGGTTCTTGACAGTGGCTTCCGACAGGCCGAGCCGCTGGGCGATCTCCGCGTTCGACAGCGCCTGCCCGATCAGGGTGAGCACCTCCCGCTCGCGGCCGGAGAGGTCCTGCAGGGAGGGCGGCGGCGCCAGGTCGGGTGTGGTGCGCAGGAACCGGTCGAGGACACGGCTCAGCACGGTCGGCGCCAGCAGCGCGTCGCCGCGCGCGGTGAGGCGGATCGCTTCGACGAGTTCGGCAGGGCGCATGTCCTTCAGCAGGAAGCCACTCGCCCCGGCCCGCAGGGCGGCGACCACGTGCGCGTCCACGTCCCAGGTGGTCAGTACGAGGACCCGGGCCGGACTGCCGCACTCCACGATCTGCCGGGTCGCCTCGATGCCGTCCACGACGGGCATGCGTACGTCCATCAGCACGACGTCGGGCGCCAGTTCCCGTGTCCGCCGCACCGCCTCCCGACCGTCGGACGCCTCACCGACCACCTCGAGGTCGTCCCGGGCGTCGATGATCATGCGGAATCCGGTACGGACGAGGGCCTGGTCGTCGGCCACCACCACGCGCAGCGTCATGACGCGCCCTCCGTCGGCAGCCGCGCCGCCACCTCGAACCCGCCTCCGGGCAGCGGACCGGCGCGCAGGCTGCCACCCACGAGCCGTGCCCGCTCCTTCATCCCCACCAGACCGCGCCCCGTTCCCGCCGCGGCCGAACGCCCCTGCTGTGTACGCCCGTTGTCGACCACCATGACCCTCACGCACTCCCTTTCGGCCGTCACGCGCACACTCAACTCGGTGGCACCGGCCGCGTGGCGCAGCGTGTTGGTGAGGGCCTCCTGGACGATCCGGTACGCCGCCAGGTCCACCGCGGCCGGCAGCCCGTCAGTGGGGCCCTCGCGGTGCACGTGCACGGTCATTCCCGTCGCGCGCACGGTGTCGGCCAGCTCGTCCAGGCGCACAAGTGAGGGCCCCGGCTGCCGCTGTTCCCCGGCCCCCTCCTCCCCCGTATCGGCCCCGAACGCACGGAGCAGCAGGCGTAGTTCACCGAGCGCGGAGCGGGCGCCCGTATCGATGGCCCGCAGCGCCTGACGGGCCTGTTCGGGCCGTTCGGTGAACACGTCGTCGGCGGCCCCCGCCTGCACGACCATCACCGACAGGGTGTGCGCCACGATGTCGTGCACCTCGCGCGCGATCCGCGCACGCTCCTCCACCACAGCCCGGCGCATCTCCGCCCTCGTCCGCGCCTGCTGTGCCCGGCGCCACTGCCCCGCGGTCCACGCCAGGACCACCGTCAGCAGATAGACCGCCAGCCCCGCGATGCCGCCCGCCCCGAACGCCAGCGGTGCCGGCAGGCACATCGCCACGAGCGCCCGCACCGATACCCGCCGCGGTCTGGTGGCCGACAGCACGCACAAGGCGAACTGCGCCGCGAGCAGCGCCCCCGTCAAGGTCACCGCGGGCAGCAGCGCCCACACCGCGAGCCCCGTCGCCGCGTTCGCGGCCAGTACGGCGACCGGGGCGCGCGCCTGCCACCTCAGGGCGCAGGCCTGCGAGAGGACCAGAGCCACGGCCACGGGCAGTCGTCGGCCGTGTTCCGTGCCGGCGACGAGCACCGAGGTGCCGAGGACGGAGAGCACCAGGCCGGCCGTCCCCCACCACAGCGCACGGGCCGCACGGGGCGACAGTTCACCCCGTGCTTCCTGGGCGAACGAGTCGTCCGGCTGTCTGCTGCTGGGGGCCACGTTCCGACCCTATCCAGAAGGAGCGCATCGGCGGCGGTGACCACGGTGACGTGGCGGTTCCGGCACATCCACTGCGCTCATCAGGCTCGTACGTCTCACTTCTGGACCTACTTGAGTAATCACCGTCGTCGTCGGGCAACTGTGGGTCTGCGCGGCACGCGAGCAGGGGGGGTATCGCTGGAACGCAGCGGCGACAGCGGCTGGGTGCCGTCGCAGCGATGAGTCTGCCGGTGCCCACAGGTCTACCTGCCGACCGAGACAACCAACTCATCGGGAGTAAGGCATGGGCCTCATCCACATCGAGCTGTTCGCGACCCTCGACCTCGTCGGGCAGGCGCCCGGCGGCCCCGAGGAGGACCCGGTGGGGTTCCCGTTCGGCGGCTGGCAGGCGCCCCTGATGGACGAGGTCTCCGGGGCGCAGATCGGTGCCGCGTACGAGGGCACGGACGCCCTCCTGCTCGGCCGGCGGACGTATGACATCTTCGCCGCCTACTGGCCGTACCAGGAGGGCGGCGAGGACAACGAGATTGCCACGCTCTTCAACAGCGTCCCGAAGTACGTGGCCTCCCGCGGCAAGCCCAATCTCTCGTGGGCCGGGTCCACTCAGCTCGGCCCTGATCTGGCCGGCGCGGTGCGCGAGATCCGTGACCGGCACCAGCACGTGAAGGTCGTCGGGAGCCTGAACCTGGTGCAGACCCTCCTGCGCGAGCAGCTCTTCGACCGACTCGACCTCTGGGTGCACCCGATCGTGCTCGGCGTAGGGAAGAAGGTGTTCGACGGTGGCGCGGTGCCCACGAACGTCACGCTCCTCGAACTGCCGGTAGCCGGCCCGAAGGGCACCGTGTACCTGCGCTACGGACTCGCCGACGGCACACCCGCGACGGGGGACATGAGCGCACCCGATCGCGGTGCCGGGCGCGACGACTGAAGCCGCCCCGCGCCAGGTGCGTCCGTGTCGTCGGCGATGAATCCGTCAAGTCGCCGCCGTCACGCAATGGTCTGGCGGGCCACGGCGCCCTCAAGGAAGTCCCGTTATCAGGTCGCGGGCGGAAGAGTCCGTTCGTAGATGGTCCCGCCGGGTGTGAACCAGCCCGCCTTCTTCCGTACTGCGGGGCTCGGGTCGTTGGCGTGGGACGCCTTCAAGGCGGCAAGGGCGCGTACATCGGAGTGCGCGAACTTGCCGGCGAGTTCGGCAGCCCTGGCCCGGACATGCGGGTCGGGGTCTGAAACCAGGTGGTGCAGCGCGGGTTCGAGGATCTGGTCCGGGCCCGGTGCACAGGTGTCGCCCTTGCACCGGTCACAGGCCAGAGCGTGGAATGCGGCGATCCTGACGCGGGCGTCGGGGTCGTCGGCCATGGCGAGGAGCTCGCCCATCGACTCAGTGTCGACCAGGTGATCGAGAAGGCGGCAGCAGCCCTCACGGATGGTCGGATTCTCGTCACGCAGCCCGGCGCGAACGGCGCTCAGCGCGGTCTCCCCACGTCGCAGCAGCTCGCGGTACGCCACAACGGTACGCTGAGCGTCGCCCAAGCACGCGACGAGGGTTTCGTTGTCGGTCCTGACGAATCCGAGCATGACCTCAGTTTCGAGTCACGACGTGCATCGCGGCAAAGGCTTTTCCCACGCCTACGAGGCGGAGGCGGCCCTTGCCTTCGAAGGTGCCCAGTGCGTGATCTTGCAGGGGGGATGCTCGTCACGTGGCTGGTGTGATCACGGCGTCGCAGCCGTCCTGGACAGCCTCGTTCGTCGAGTTGACCTCGCGTCAGTTCGGCCAGCCGATCGCAGCGTTACGACGCGAGGGGCGCCGACCCGGTGCGCAAGGGCCGACCCTGGAGCCTACCGCTGGAGGACCGGGTGCTCCTGGTCGCCGCCTACTGGCGGACCACCCTCATGCTGCGCCAACTGACGCCGCTGTTTGGGGCGTTGCAGTCGGGCGCCAACGCATCATCAACCACCTCCGGCCCTTGCTCGCGCTCCTGCCACGCAAACGGTTCCGCAGGGACACCGTGCTGACTGTTGCCGGAACCCTGGTCCCCACCCGCGACCACCTCACCACCATGGGATCCCGCAGTTACCTGACCTTCGGCCGTCAGCCGGCCTTGCTGCCACCCAATCTCGCCGCACTCGTCCACCAGCTCGCCGAACAAGCAACCCCCGGACGCCGCCCCCTCATCCACCGCGACACCAGTCCCTAGCTGCTCCCCAGCGCCCAGCCCAGAACCCACTTCGACCCCGACCGCCTGGCCACCCTCCTCAACGACCGGCTCGGCGTCTTCGTCCGGCCCGCCCGCGGCGGCGCACGGTGCGAACTGGCCGCCGACCTGCCGGCGCCGGTCCTCCCCGAACTCCTCAGGCTGCCGGTCGGAACCCCTCTGAACCCCTACCCGCTGGGCGACCCTGGCCGGACGTGGCTGGACCGACTGTCTCGGCGCCCGCGCCGCCGACCGTCGCTCAGGCAGGGGCCGGTGACCACCATGGCAATACACGAGCCCTTGCCGCTGCCCGGCAGGCCGATCTCCAGCTCGGCGTCAGACGCCGAGCAACTCGCCCTGCTTGGCGCGCCGCAGCCGGTCAAAGCCCCCCGCGAATCACTGTCCCCCGCGCAGCTGTGGCGTTCCTGGTTCAACGATCCGCTCGTAGTCGCGAGGGTCGAGGCCAAGCGATACCGACGCGCGGAACGCCAGTGCTGGCCGTGGCCGGCTGCGGTGTCATCGACAGGCCATGGCTCCTTGCGCGCCGCGACCCTGCCCGGGAAGTCGCGTCGGGGCACCGTCCCCGCCCATCCGTTCGCGTTCCAGTTGGCCCACGGCGTGATACCTCGGGAAGAATGCCGTTGTAGCCGATTCGATCACGCTGTTACGCTGCGTTCGCGTCCTCGATCGCAAAAAGGAGGTGGGAACCGTGAGCCGACTGACTCTCATGTGCTCCCACCCCGTTCCGAGGGCGCCGAGGATCTGAACGGGAGCATGTCGCTACCCGAAAGGACCTCCCATGACCGATCTGGTCATCCGCCCCCTCGCCGCAGGCGAGGAAGCGCTTTTCGAATCTCTGCCCGATCCCGGTCTGGTCGGCTTTGCCGCCTTCGGCGACACCTACAGCGAGATGGCCGCCGCCGGTGAGTACCGCCCCGAGTGGACCTGGGTGGCCCTGCGCGACGGCGTCGTCGTCGCACGCGCCGCATGGTGGGCCGGGCCGAAGGACGACAGCCCACTCGCCCTCGACTGGTTCGACTTCGTCGACGTCGGCGCGGCCGTAGAACTGCTCCGCACCTCGCCACTGCATGCCCAGTACTCCCTCAAACTGCGGCCCGGCTGGCGCGACATCCCCGCGGTCCGGGAGCAGGCCCAGAGCCGGATCGACGCGGCCGTCGCCGCGGGTCTGTCCCCTCTGGTCGAGCGCTTCCGCTACCGCTGGACACCGGACTGCGGCGTGCCCGCGCGCCCTGGCCGCCTCGAATTCCGTCCCGAGCCCGACGACACGGCGGTCCTCGACGTCTTCCGCCGTATCCACCAGGGCAGTCTCGATGCCCATGTGCGCCGCACCATCGTCACATCCGGACTCGAGGCGGCCGCCCAGGAAGAACTGGACTATCTGCGCTGGCTGCCGAGCCCGCGCGAGTGGTGGCGCCTGGCCTACAACCCCGCCGGGGAACTCGTCGGCCTGAGCGTCCCCGGCCACCACTACGGTGACCCCCTCATCGGTTACATCGGCGTGGTGCCCGAGCACCGCGGTCACGGATACGCCTATGACCTGCTCGTCGAGGCCACACACAAGCTCGCCGACGAGGGCGTGGACCGTATCGTCGCCGGGACGGACCAGACCAACGTACCGATGGCCGCCCACTTCGCGAGGGCCGGTTACCCGATCGCCCAGGAACGCATCGACCTGATCCAGCCCTGAGCCCGCTCGGCAGAAGGCGGATGCGGGATTCGGGGTGTGACCACCGAGTCCCGCGCCCCGCACCTGCCGGAATCACACTGGTGAGTTCGTGACTCCGGATTCTCAGTTGCGTGACGGATCCTCTCGGCTGCGGTACTTCCTCAGGGCGCGGTCGAGAGGCGCTCGCAGGGCGGGCGAGGTCAGTTCCAGGTCACGGTTGTCGCGGCCGTCGAGCATGTGGTCGAGCCAGCGTTCGTACCAGGCCAGGAAGTCCGTGGCCGACGAGACGTTGGGGCCCCAGAAACCGTCAGCGTTTCCGGTGACGACACGGCCGGCCAGGGGTCCGGTGATGCCGAGCAGCACCAGGTCGGTGCATCCTGCCTCGATGATGTGCAGGAAAAGGTCGCTTCGGTGCGGCGGACCGTCGGCGAACGTGAATCCCCGAGGACGGCCGGGTTCGCCTCTGGGGTCCATCGTGAACAGCCGACCTGACTGCAACGGCAGCAAGCCGTAGAAAGGCGATGCGCCGCCCCCGCCCAGTGTGGTCAGGAAGATGCGGTAGGGATCGGGCAGTTCGATGTGGTGGTCGGCCTCGAACTCGGCGACCTTCGCCTCCGGCAACTGGGGTTCGAGACGGAACCCGTGCTTCTCCTCACCGAAGGAGTGGCTTCGCAGCGCGGCATAGGGCACTTTGGCCAGCTTGCGTCGGATGCGGGCGATCCGGGAGTCCATGCGAACTCTTCTCTCTGTCCTCCCGCAAACTACCTTCTCACCGGCATGGGTGTCACCAGTGTGATCAGCCGCCTGTAAGTCAGTCGTGCTACGACGCCATCGGCGCCTTCATGGCCGGCTGCCCCAGCTCATGCGGCCAGTAATCGGTGGGTCGACGGCGAGCCGACCACCCACGAGCGTTGGCACGCCCTGGTGACGAG
Source organism: Streptomyces sp. NPDC111507 (assembly GCF_055638955.1). Classification (NCBI taxonomy): domain Bacteria; kingdom Bacillati; phylum Actinomycetota; class Actinomycetes; order Kitasatosporales; family Streptomycetaceae; genus Streptomyces; species Streptomyces sp. NPDC111507. The sequence continues at coordinate 16,968 of NZ_JBVKBU010000029.1, forward strand.
AGGCGTACACCGCCGGTCTCCCCAAGGGCGCCCTGCCCCGCCCGGTCATCATGCCGCTGGTGCGCGGCGAGCTGGTCGGCCCGGTGGGGGGGCGCCCGATCAAGGGGGGTGAGGACGCGCTCACCGGCATTGCGGAACGCGCGAACATCGCTGCGGTGGCCGGCGCGGGCGAGGTCGTGCTCGCCTGGGAGAGTCACGACGTCGCCACCGCTGACAACCTGCCGATCGTCGGACCGGCCCAGTGTCTGAATATGGTCGCAGCCACCTGCGACGCCCACGTCCTGCACCAGTTCCCCTACGCCGAGCATCTCCTATCCCGCAGCCTCGAGGGCGACCACCCCGACCCGTTCGGAGTCACTGTCGTCCTGATGGAAGAGGACGGCTACCGCGTTCACCTCACCGGAGCCGATGAGCAGCTCAGCGCCGAACAACGGCAAGCGGCAGCCGATGAAAGGTCCAAGCTGCGCAAGCTCCGGCACGGAGTGAAGCAAGCGGAGCGGGAAATGGCCCGCCGAACGAAGGACGTCCAGATCGGATTGCTGGCGCTGATCGTCGCTGGCGGCACCCTGCCGACAGGTCTGGGCTGGACCGTCCTGGCCTGGGGCTCCCCCGCGTGCTCGGTACCACGGCATGCGATCGGCGGCTTCCAGGTCCCAGAGCAGGCAGCGGTACTTGTCCTGGTAGTAACCGTGGTCGCCCAGCACCATGTCCGGACTAGAAGCATGTCCGTGCCCAAAACGGAGTGCCCGAGCACCGTCGCGCTGTGATACTGCTCCGATGATCAACGTGCCTACCGCCGCAATGGACTCGCTAAACGGGCTTGCCTTCGGTGACGCCTTTGGTGACCTTTGGTTCGGCATCCTGCGCCGGGACGGCCCGGCCGTCCTTGAGGCGCGGACGCTGCCCCCGGAGCCGCTGTGGCGGTGGAGTGACGACACCGCCCAGGCGCTCGTTCTCGTCCGCGAACTCGCCGAGGGCGGCGGCACCGTCGATCAGGACCGCCTCGCCCTGCGCTTCGCGGCCGCCTACATCGACGACACGCACCGCGGCTACGGAGCTTCGATGCATGACGTGCTCCGTCGGATCGGCGCGGGCGAGCCCTGGCAGGAGGTGGTCGCCGGACAGTTCGGCGGCCAGGGTTCCTGGGGCAACGGCGCAGCCATGCGCGCCGCCCCGCTCGGCGCCTGGCACGCCGCCGACCTCGACACGGTCGCCGAGGAGGCCGCCCGCCAGGGCGCGGTCTCGCACCACCACCCGGAGGCGGTCGCCGCGGCGGTGGCGGTCGCCCTCGCCGCGGCGCTGGCAACGCGCAGCCGGGGCGGGAACACTCCGGCACGGCCCGACTTCCTCCAGGCAGTCGCCGAGCGACTCCCCGACAGCGACGTCCGGTCGGGAGTGCGGAGCGCGGCCCGGATGCCGGAGCGCACTTCCATTCGGCACGCCGCGGAGGTCCTGGGCTCCGGCTACAGAATGTCCGGGCCCGACACCGTCCCCTACGCTCTGTGGTGCGCGGCGGGGCACCTCGACGACCTGCACGAGGGCCTGTGGTGCACGGTCGCCGGGCGCGGTGATATCGACACCACCTGCGCTATCGCGGGCGGGGTGATCGCCGCCCGCACGGGAGTCGCCGCTCTCCCCGCAGCCTGGCACGCAGCCCGGGAACCGCTGCCCCCAGTCGTGTCGGAGTAATGGGGCACGACCAGCGTTGTCGCGGGCGAGAGCGGACCGCACCACGCTGCTGAGGCTCCCGCCGGGCCGGCCTCTCCGCCCCGCAACGGCCGTGTCCGTGCCGGCGTCCGGACTGCCGCCACCCTTCACCTCCAGCGCAGCGCGAGTTCGTTGGCGCCTCGACCCACTCCGGCGGACCTGTTCATCCGACAGGTACTCGAAAGGCATGATCAGTGATGCGAAAACTCATCGTCCAGCAGTGGGTTACCTTCGACAACATCAAGGGGTAGGCAGGTTGAAGCCCCGCCGCGCCAGGGCTACAGCCGATACCGGGTCTCGAACCACTCCCGGCGTGTCCGATCGGCGATTTCCGTGGCCACCGTGTCCAGGTCGTCGAGCAGCCCCAGGACCTCTTCGTGGACCGAGAGGTACATCTCTCGCAGGCTCATGCTGCTGTCGTCGCGACCACTCCGCCCTTGAGGGGTGCCGTTGCCGGACCAGCGGATCGTGAGGTCCATCCCGATGAACCAGGCCAGCGGGGTCTTGTCCCTCTTTCTCCGATTGCAGTCGTGACAGACCGGCACGAGGTTCGTCAGTTCATCCGCGCCTCCGTCGGCGAACGGAATCACGTGGTCCATGGTCTGTGAGCGGTCACCGCAGTACATGCACTCGCCATTGTTGGCCGCGAGCACTGCGAGCCATTCCCAGATCATGAACCGCCGACGGCGCCTCATCCTGTCGTCGTGGGGACCGCCACGTCCACGTCCGTGCATCCGGCGACCCAGGAGGCCACGAGGTCCTGGCCGTACTTCTCGCCGAGGTCCTGCCGCTCCCACCCGGCACGGCACCCCGCCTGACCCGGTAGCGCTTCCACCGGGGACGCGCCACCGCGAGCGAGCGCCATGTCCCTCAGCAACTCCCCCACTCAGGTGCCGGCGTTGCGGACATTGATCCACTCGTCGACCCGCTGTGGTACCTGGGCCTTGATGCGGTCGCTACGCTCCTGCGCCGACTCCTCCGAGCCACAGGCCGCCGTTCCCCCGGCAAGAGCCGTAACCAGCGGGAGGGTTGCAGCCCATCTCCCCCTGTCTCCCCGTGATCGCGGAACTGGGTGCGGTCCGCACATCCGCCCGTTGCCCCTGCGTGACGACCAGAGACAGCGGGCGGCAACGGCCGACCGCGCTCAAGTGGAGCTTGCTGGTGAACCCGCCCCGCGAGCGGCCCGGGCCCTCACCTCCCGCACCACCTCCGCCAGGCGGGCCACCAGATTTCGCCATGCGGTTTCGCCCTGATGTTCCAGCGGTACAGCCCCCTTTGAGACGCGGTGCCGGCGGCGGATCGGAAGCGGGCGCCGGCCGCGTGCTGATGCGCGCGGACGATGGTGGAGTCCACGGAGACGTCCCAGTCGATCTCACCCGCGGCGTCGGCCGCAGCCTGGACCTGCTGGAGTAACCGTTCCCAAGTCCCGTCCGCCGACCGCAGCCTGTGGCGTTCGTAGACGGTCCCCAAAGAACATGAGGCGGTCCGGGAGGGTCAGGTGTGGCTGGTAGAAGGTTGCCGTTGACGGCTCTGGAGGAGTGGCCGCCCGGTCCTGCGGGACGCTCCGGCCACTGACTGAGAGCTGCGGATATCGCTGGTTGGGGACCTGTCGGCGGAGTGTTCCTTGGGCCATGCAGGTGCCTGATGATGGACTTCATATCCGTCGTCCACATCGCGACCAGCATCCCCGCCAGCGGAGAGCACTGGGGGGAGCCGACCGTAGCCACCGTCCTCCAGGTCCTCGACGAGCCGTCCGTGACCGACACCGACGACTCCGGCGCATCGACCACGACCGGTTCGCCGATCATCGGCCCAGCCGGAGTCCGACTGCCGATCGACCCAGCGGCCGGCCAACCGCTACCCGTGCAGGTCAGCACGGGGACGTTGTGGCAGTTCAACGACAACGGACACATGGACGTCCTCGACACGTCAGACCGACTCGCCGAACTTCGTCCCGCGTCGATCACATCCTCAACCGGATCGCAGCGAACAGCCGCCTCACCGCCGCCGGCCTCGGCACTCGCGACCCGGCCGCGAGCTGACGGTCCTGGGTGCGAGAGAGAGCAGCACCACACACTTAGTTTCAAGTGAAACAGTCTCGAATGCACATATGGCTGTAATGTGACCCCGTGACCACCCACGCTCCTCACAGGACCGCCCACTCCGCCACCTCGCGTGCGACCGACCGCCCCGGGGACACCTCGTCTTTCGCTCTGGCCCTGCTGCTGCGGCGGGCACACTGGCGTGTGGCCGCGGCGATGACGGAGGCGCTCCGCCCGCTCGGCGTCGAGTTGCGGCATTTCGCGGTGCTGATCGTGCTGGTCGACCGCGGGCCCACGATGCAGCGCGACCTGGCGGCGGAGACGGGGTCGGACAAGGCGGGAATCATGCGGGTCGTGGACGACCTGGAACGCATGGGGCTGGCCGTACGCAAGACGGTTCCGGGGGACCGGCGGGTACGGGCGGTGGAGATCACGCCCCAGGGCGTCGAGCTTTTCGACGCGGCGCATGTGGCGGCGGAGCCGCTGGCCGAGCGCCTGGTTGCCGAGCTGGGGCCCGGTGAGCCCGAGCAGCTGACGGGGCTGCTGACCCGGTTCGCCCATCCCGCAGAGGGCGAGGCGTAAGCGCGCGCCCGCACGACGGTTGCCCGAGGCGTGGACGGGTTCCGCGCCGCACAACCTTCACGGCGAACTCGGCCCAAGGACTGCGACCGCCGTTGCTACACACCGACTCGGCTGCGGGCATCACGGTCGGAAGCTTCATCGCCCCAACATTGCCGAACGGGCCGCATACACCCAGGCCGACACATCGACCCGCAGCAAGTCTGTGTCGCGGCGCTCACCCCGTGGACCGGCGCGGAGACCACTCCTGCCGGGGACCGGCAGACGACGGCGACGCTCGCGACCCGCCCCTGCACGAGTCCCCCTCTCCATGTGCACCGCCCCACCCTTACCCAGATAATATTAACTGATACTGTCGCGACCGTGACGGTGACAGATGCGCCGGACGGAGAGGGGATGCAGGCGATCATGAACGTCTATGAAGCGGTCGCGAGTCGACGAGCTGTGCGGGGATTCACCGACCAGCAGGTCCCGCGGGAGGTGCTGGGGCGCGTGCTGTCCGCCGCGGCCTGGGCGCCGTCCGCATCGAACCTCCGACCGTGGCACGCATACGTGCTGACCGGCCGGCCACTGGCTGAGCTCAAAAAGCGCGCCGGCGAGCGCATAGCCGCAGGCGATCCCTGGGACGAGCCGGAGTACGAGCAGTACCCGCCGGAGTTAAAAAGCCCCTACCAGGAGCGCCGATCCGCCTTCGGTGAGCAGCGCTACGGCGCACTCGGCATTCCGCGTGAGGACCTGGAAGCGCGCCAGAGGGCCGCTGCCGCGAACTGGGACTGCTTCGGGGCACCCGCCGCCCTGTTCTGCTACATCGACCGCTGCATGGGCCGACCCCAGTGGTCCGACGTGGGCATGTATCTGCAGTCCGTCATGCTGCTCCTCCGCGCAGAAGGGCTGCACAGTTGCACGCAGATGGCATGGGCGAAGTATCACAAGACCGTCGCCGAGGTCCTATCGCCCTCGGATGAACTCCTCCTCTTCTGCGGCATGTCGATCGGGCACGAGGACGGGACGGCAAGCCAACCCCGTACCGGCCGAGCGCCGCTCGACAACACGGTCACGTTCGTCGACGGTGGCTGACACCGTCGGCGTCCGGGGGCGGCGAGCAAGTACTCTCGCCCGTCCGGGCCGTCAGGCTTACGGCTTGGTCAGCCACGCGCCGATGCAAGCACGAAGAGCCCGAGCAGAGGCGGCTTCGGAACGACATCGGCGATCGCGCCGGCGCGGAGTGCTGATCGCCAGGCTACGTCCGCCACGGCTTCAATATCCGGTTCGGCTTCATCAAGTCCCCGGCTGGCATGGACGTGTGCAGTTCTGTGCGACGGGCATCGGCGACACGCGGGCAGGCGTCATCAGTGGTGAAGACAGGCCTCGAGACGCCGACCGGGGTCGGCTACCTGCCGGAGATCTACTTCGAGGTCTGCGCGAGCTGTAGCTGATCGTGGAACTCACGTACAAGTGTGGCCTGGAGGAGATGCACTGGTGCACCTCCGAGTGGGGCGACTACGTCACCGACGCCACCAAGGCCGAGATGGAGAAGGTCCTCACCGAGATCCCTGACAGTTCGTTCGCGAAGAACTGGGTCGAGAAGTACCGCGGCGGCCTGAAAGAGCACCACACATACCGAGCAGCAGAACTCCGAGCACCTGCTGGAGACCATCCGCAGGCAGCTCCGCAGGCTGACGACTGCTCAGATCATCACTCCCCAACTTCGTGAAGAGCTGTTCCACGGCCTTCGCCCGGGCCATGCGCGGCCCTTCTACCCCAGTCGTGTCACAGGAACGAGCCGATCCCGGTCTATGGAACAGATGTGATTCGAGCAGTCGTGACTTTCAGTGACCACAGTTCCGGTACCACCCGAACGAGCCATACAGCGCCTTGTGCCCGGCAGCACCTCGGTCTTCAGGAGAGCGCCTGGCATCGCAGGCCGGAGCCATCCGCAACTGCGCGGTAGCCGCGCGGTCCCGCCGCTAGACAGCCGTAACCGGAGCAACGGAGAACGCATCATCATGGATCTCGAACTGTCCGCCCCGAGAGGGGACCTTGAAGAGGCTGTCTCTGTCTTTGTGCAGCACCGGGCACGTCTGTTCGGCATCGCCTACCGTGTGCTCGGCAGCGTGACCGAGGCTGAGGACGTGGTCCAGGAGGTGTGGCTGCGCTGGCAGAAGACAGACCGCTCCGTGGTGGTCAGCCCGGTCGCCTTCCTCTCGAGCGCCACGACCCGTTTGGCGATCAACGTCATGCAGTCGGCGCGTGTGCGCCGGGAGACCTACATCGGGCCCTGGCTGCCCGAGCCCATCGACACCAGCTCGGATCCGGAGGTGGGCGCACAGCGCGCAGAAGCCCTCGAAATGGCGCTGCTGCTGGTGCTGGAGAAGTTGAGCCCAACGGAACGCGCCGCGTACGTGCTGCGTGAAGCGTTCGATTACACCTACCCCGAGATCGCTGAAATTCTTCAGCTCAGCGTCGTGAACGTACGGAAGATCGTCAGCCGTGCTCGCAAGCATCTGTCGGACGAGCAGCGGGAGAGCGTGGACACGGCGGAGCACCGGCGCCTTTTGAACGCCTTCGTCTCAGCCGCTCAAACGGGGGATGTGGCTTCACTGGAGACCCTACTCACCGCCGATGCCGTCAGTCTGTCCGACGGAAACGGTCTCCAGGGCTGCGCTCGTATACCTGTGCTGGGCCGTGAACGCATCGCCAAAATGTCGACCTATCCCCGGCTGTGGCGGGAAACGAAGCCCACGTTGGTCGACGCCAACGGCTTTCCGGGCATGACGATCTACCGGGATGGCCGACCCATGGCGTTCATGACGATAGCCGCCTCGAAGGAGGGCATCCACAAGGTGATGTGGGTGTTCAACCCGACCAAGATCGCCGCGTTCCTCGGCTCGCGGTCCCGCTCCGCGGCGCCGGCAGGCCGGTGAGCAAGTACATCCGGGTACCGCAGAGGCGCTGATTGAGCCCTTTCCAACCTCAGGTTGAGGCGTGGTGAAGGACGACGACGGCCTTCACGATGTTGGTGATCCGGTTGGTGCTGCAGCGGAGCTTGCGTAGCAGGCGCCAGCCCTTCAGGACGGCCATGGCCTGCTCGCCGAGGCACCGGATTTTGGCGTGGGTGCTGTTGTGCCGTCGCTTCCAGCGCTTGAGCCGGCGGCCCCGGAAAGGTACGCGGACATGGCGGCCGGCCCCTTGGTACGCCTTGTCCGCCCAGCACTTCAGCTCTGCCGTTGCGAGCGCGTCGATGATGCCGTGTTCGCGCGCGGCGGTCAGGTCGTCGGTGGAGCCGGGCAGGGCCGCGGAAGCCCACAGCAGTCGGCCGAAGGGATTCGTGATGACCTGGACGTTCATGCCGTGGCGCTTGTGTTTTCCGGAGTAGTACGGGGTGTCGGCGGCGATCCGGTCGATGGGCAGGAGGGTGCCGTCCAGGGTCACGTACGCCTTCGTCCGGACGGTCGTCATTGCCTCGGCCAGAGTCTGCGCCTGGGCGGCCAGCACTTCGACGGCCTCGCGTATGTAGCGGTAGACGGTCGCGATGCCGATCTCGAACCCTGCGGCGAGTTGGGCGTACGTGTCGCCGCATCGCAGGTGGGCCAGGGCGAGCAGGGCCTGACGGCCGACGGGCAGACGCCGCCATCGCGTACCTATCTCCCGCCGGTGAGCGGCCAGTTGCCTCGTCAGGTGCCGCAGCGTGCGGCTGGACAGATCGATCGACGACGGGTAGACAAGCACGCTAAGCTCCTGGCGGACACGGGTGATCTTGGCCGGGAACCCGTCTACCAGGAGCTTCGTCGTTCCGTACAACCCATGCCCACCAACACCCCGACGCCACAGCCAGGTTGGAAAGGGCTCATTCAGCCGGCCTTCCCGACAGGGAGCGGACGGCGACGGGAGCCAGACGGACACTCACCGACCTGGTCCCTATGCGCGGAACCCAGCGGTGAGTAAGGGCCTGGGCTCCGCGCGGCGTCCTCGACAGGTCTCTTTGGAAACATGACGCCTGGAAACCGCGACCACCCGCCCTGCTGCGCGCTGTGTCCGCATGACGCCCGCGGCGGGTCACGGCGGTGGAAGCAGCCGTAGGGCAGGCAGAGCGATCTCCACGCGTTCGCTCAATGGGCCTACTTGGCGTGATGCGCCAGAAATCCTGAGGGTCGCTCGGTCCCGGTTCGGCTGTTGGGTGGGGCGATCCTGGCGAAGCAGTCGGCAAGGGATGTGAGGATCTCGTCGAGCAGCAGCCGATCGGCGTGAAGTGGACGTGGCAGCGCGGGTGTCGGGCGAGCCACTGCTGGATCTCAGGGGTCTTGTGGGTGACACAGTGGTCGCACACCAAGTGCGCGTCGAGGCCGGCGGGCACAGCCTTGTCTGTGGCGGTCAGGCACTCCTTGAACTCGACCGCCCGATGGCAGCGGTGGAGTTCACCGATGAGTGTCCTTGCCCGATGCGGATTCCAGGGTCGCGACGCTGACGTCTTCGACCTGGTCGAGCAGGATCGAGGGTGGGCGACCTGACCGATTCGCAGTTCGTCGTCCAGGACGTCCAGGACGTCCAGACGATCGGCCACAAGACGGGCCCGCCAACGACTGGTCTACACCCAGATCGGCTGCAACCTGCTCGTTCGTCACGCCCTCGGCGCACGGCAGCACCATCTTCGCCCGCAGCGCGAGGTACTGGGCGGTCTTCCCCCTCCTCGACCGGCGCGCCTACTGGGCCCGCTCGCCCTCGGTCAGGGCCGGCTTGGACTTCGGCCGGCCGATGGGACACTCGTCCTCAAGGCCCTGCCAGCCGCTCAGCAGTGAACTTCCCGCGCCACTTGCGGGACCGTGTTAGCGCCGACACCAACAGCACACGCGGCACCCGCATTCGACATCCCGTCAGCGCACGTCAGGATGATCCGGGCCCGCTCAGCCGTGCGCCGCTCCGGCAGCCCTGCCTGGTGCACAAGTTCGACCCGCTCGTCGTCGGACAGAACGATCTCCACAGCAGCAGGGCCTCGATGCGCCATGAGAGGGCCGCACAGCAGCGCCCAAAAGCGATCAGGGCCAGCCATCGCCCTGCTGTGACGGGCTCCGGTGCGAGCCGGCGTCACCCGGGGTGGGGGGCTGGTTCCAGGAGCGTAGCTTGTCGGGATTGAGGACAACCCAGACCTGTGCGACATGGTGGTCGGCGATATCGAGGCTGATGACGGCGGCGACCTGCTCGTCGTAGCGGGTGATGAGGCCGGTGCGGCCGTTTATGGAGTGGGTGGTCAGGGTGGTGCGGGGGTGGCGAGCCAGGAGCGTCAGCAGGCTGTGGGCCACCTGACGGCTGCCGTGTACGGGCCTGCTCAGTGCGCGGACCTTGCCGCCGCCGTCGAAGAACGCCGTGGCGTCCGGACACAGCAGCGACTCGAGCAATTCGGCATCCTCGTTCACGCAGGCCTGGCGGACGGCTAGGGCGAGGAGATCGTGCTCGTCCGGTGGGGTGGCGCGTGAGCGTTGCCTCCGAAGACTGTGGAGGGCCCGGTCGGCGAGCTCGACGCAGTCAGATTCTGGGCGTCCCACGATGTCGACCACCGTATCGGAGGCTATCCCGAAGACGTCATTGAGCACGAACGCCGCCCGCTCGGCGGGCGACAGAGAGTCCAGCGCGTTCAGCAGAACCAGGCTGACCTCCTCCGCCAGGTGCGCCTGCGCCCCCTGGTGCACCCCCTGGGTGTCTCCCGCCTTCGTACGATGTTCCCCTCTCTGGTCCCTCTGGCCGGTCGCACCCCGGTGGGGGCGAGCGAGCAGGCCCAGACAGATCCCGCCCGCGGTCTTCGCGAGCCAGTATCGGGGAGCTGTGATCCGCTCACGCTCCGCGTCGGGAAGCCCGTACCACCGACGGTAGGTCTCGCCGACGACACTCTCCGCCTCACGGGAGCTGCCCAGCATCCAGCGGGTGACTTCCAGCAGGTGCCGACGCTCATCAAGCAACTCCGCGACCGGCACCGCGTCAGCATGGTCCATACAGCATCCTCCCTCTCACAAGGCGCAACACAACATGGCCGCACACAATAATCCCTTCACCCTTCAGAGGGCGTCAGAGATTTCTGCGTGCCGATGGCAAAGTGCCACCGTGCAGCCCTTGCAGCCCATGCGCCCGGCAAAGGGACTCCAACAGCCGATCAAGAAGTCCGCGTACACGACGCACTTCCTTCATTCCTGGGCTCAATCCTTTGACCGGGTATGCACGCATCTTGTGACATCAACTGTCCCGCACGCTCCCACATACTGACCGACGCGCACGGCACCCTGCCAGTAGCCTGAAACCAGGCAACTCGACTCAGCCCGACTCGGGACAGTCCGCCGGGCTCCACGAAACGCGGGGCGTCTCAGACCACGGTCCCGGTGTGATCGATCATCGTCAATGGCATACCGACCCAGGCGGTCAGCTCCCTGCGTTCCAGCCCAGATGAAGAACTGCTACGTCGTCCGCCAGGCCCCCGAAGGGTGCCGCCCTGGCCACAGCACCGTGGACCAAGGCGTCGATGAACTCCTGCCCCGGCAGGTGTCCGTGCTGCATCGCCAGCCGCAGCAGGCCTTCCTCGCCAAGTCGTGTGGAAGGGCCAGTCCTTCCTTCGAACAGTCCATCGGTGAAGAGAACCACGCTGTCACGCGGGGAAAGCGAGACATCGGTCTGAGTCCAGTCCTCGCATCCCGGAAGCAGGCCCAGGGCAATTCCGGCCCGAGGCTCGACCCAGCGGATTTCCCCGTCGCTGCGTAGCAGAAGCCCCGGGTGCCCCGCGCTCACCACGTTCAAAGACAATCCTCCCGGAGGGAACACGAGCGACACAACAGTGCTGTAGGCGTCGTCGTCCGCTCTCTCATCGATCAGAATCTTCTCCAGGATACGCAGTTGCTCGAACTGGGTTTTGCCGCAGAGAACGGCAGTTCGCCAGGCCACGCGCAGGTGAACCGCTAGAGCAGCCTCAGCCGCTCCATGCCCGGAGACATCTCCCAAGATCACGTGTACGGTCGAGTCCTCGGTTTGCACAATGTCGTAGAAGTCACCGCACAAGAGTGCGTGAGCCCGTCCTGGAATGTAACGCGAAGCGGCCGAGAAGTTGTCTTCACTAAGCGCCGGCGCAGGAAGCAGGCCCCGTTGCAGGGATGCATTTTCCTGGGCGATCAGCGCGTTGAAATCTATCGCGGATCTGAGTGTCTCCAGGTGTTCTCGCCACACGGTATGCCGGCACGCGGGGGCGAATCTAACAGTTGCAGCTGTATAAGGCATTAGCACGGTACCCCACCTTCGATTCATGTGTGTTGCCAGCTCTCAACATCAGACAGGAGAGGAACTGGATCTGTGACAAGAGAGGAGCAGGCAGGACTCCTTCAGGTCGTCCTGTCGTGCCTGTTCGGGAGCATGTCAGGTGTGTGGACGCACATGAAGTGAAGCGCCTACGGGCGACGGCGGACGACGACGGGCAGAACTTGCAGCAGTTCGTAAACCAGTTCACGTAGGATCCGATGCCGCCGAACGACCGCACGGCTCGGCCAGGGAAATTCCTCGATTTGTTCCGCGTGGATATAACAGGTAATTTATGCCGTTCCGGTGAGCACCTCATCGTGGAAGCACAGCCGCACCAGGAATCACCGGCGAGGGTCTCGCCTAAATACTGAAGGATGCCTCGGTGGTGGTCGACGTGTCCCATTCTCACTCGTTCGAGAACCGGGCCGTCCTGGACTTCTTCCGCACCTCCGCGGCCAACCTCCTCCAGGCGGAGTCCGAGGCCGGCGTACGGCACCATGTGGCGTTCTTTGAGTTCTCGACGGGGCTCGCCGACGGGGTCACCCAGGGCGGCACCGTGTGTCCGCCCGACGCCAGGATCCAGCTCACGGTCTCCGACGACGTAGCCACGGCCGTGGGCCGTACCTCGGTCGGCGCTCCGGTCAACGGCGTGGTGGAGGCCGAAAGCCCCGAGGCGTTCCAGCTGGAGGAGTTCATCCGCAAGGAGCTCGCCGCCACGAACGATCCCCCGCAAGGTCGTCTCGCACCCACAGGCGCGCTACTGGGGTGCGGAGCTGCGGGAGGACACCCTCCTGCCGGGTCCGGGCGCGCACCTCGGTGGGGTCAAGTTCGCCGACTGGCTGGCGCGGCAGCAGCAGGAGGTCTTGAAGGGGCCCCGTCGGACGGACGGGGCCCCTTCCCTGCAAGGCGAAGAAACCGGTTCGCCGTGTTTCACGGAGTGCACTCGAAGGCCTCAGTGCATGTGCTCGCCGGCTATTTCCTTGTATTCCTGTGCGGTCGGCTTGGTGATCTGTGTGTCTTCGCCGTAGAAGCCACGGCTGAGCCTGACACGAAGGCGCCGAGCGCGGCGGGTGCCCGCACCGGAGGCGTTGTCGTCGGGGCCAGGGTCGATCGGCCTGTATTGCTCATGCTGGGTCAGAAGGTGGAGTTTCTCCTGGCTGAGTGGCTCGTGCACCTCGACGAACTCACCATGCGGCAAAAGCTTGATGACGCCGGTCTCGCGGCCGTGCAGCGTCTGCTCACGGTCTCTGCGCTGAAGGCCGAGGGCACACCTTTTCGTCACGACGTAGGCTGTGAAAGGCACGATGAAGAGGCCGAGACGGACCGCCCAGGTCACGGATTCGACGGAGACATGGAAGCGGGTGGCGATGATGTCGTTCGCCGCACCGATCACCGCGACCAGATAGAAGCTGATCCAGGCGACACCGAGTGCCGTGCGCACGGGGCGGTTGCGCGGTCTGTCGAGAAGGTGCTGTTCTCGGTCGTCGCCGGTCACCCAGGACTCGATGAACGGGTAGACGCCCAGGGCGAGGAAGAGGCCAACTCCCGCCGTCAGGGGAATCAGGTTGTCCAGAGCCAGCGTGTGGCCCCAGAAGGTGATTTCCCAGCCGGGCATGACCCGCAGCAGCCCGTCCGCCACGCCCATGTACCAGTCGGGCTGGGATCCGGCGGAGACCTGGTCGGCACGGTGGGGGCCGTACAGCCATATGGGATTGATCTGCGCGATCGCGGCGACGACGAAGATGACACCGGATACCAGGAAGAAGAATCCCGCGGATTTCACGGCCCGTACCTTCAGCGGCAGGCCCACGACGTTCTTGTTGCTGCGCCCGGACCCCGGATACTGCGTGTGCTTGTGGCGGATCATCAGGATCAGGTGGGCGGTGAGCAGTGCTACCAGGAGGGCCGGGATGATCAGGACGTGGATCGTGTTGAAGCGCGCCACCAGATCGCCCCCGGGGAACTCGCCTCCGAACAGGAACATCGAGAGGTAGGTTCCGACGATCGGGACGGAAAGGATCGTTCCGTTGACGACCGCCAGCCCGGTCCCGGAGAGAAGGTCGTCCGGAAGGTCGTAACCCGTCAGCCCTCCGAACATTCCGAGGATCAGCAGCAGGAATCCGAACAGCCAGTTCAGTTCGCGGGGCTTACGGAAGGCGCCGGTGAAGAAGACGCGCATCATATGGGCGAGTATGGCGCCGACGAAGACCAGCGCCGCCCAGTGATGGGCCTGTCGGATCAGCAGCCCACCGCGGACGTCGAAGGAGATGTGCAGCGTCGAATCGAACGCCTCCGACACCATCTGGCCCTTCAGCGGCGCGTAACTGCCGCTGTAGCGCACTTCGTTCATGGACGGGTGAAAGTACAACGTCAAATACACGCCCGTGACGATGAGGACGACGAAGCTGTAGAGGCAGATCTCTCCCAGCAGGAACGACCAGTGGTCCGGAAAGGCAGCCCTGCGCGCTTTCGCCCTGATCCGGCCGAAGCCACCGAGGCGTCCGTCGACCCAGTCAGCAACCTTCTCCCCCCGGCCTCCATGCCGCACTTCGTTTTCCTCGCTCCGGTCACCCATGCCCCTACCACCCATATTCCTCGATCGCCTCAAAGGGCTGATTTCTGACTTCGCGGAATCCGTGCTTCTCGGTCTCGTCGTGAACTCCTTCGGCGACGAGCGGAGATTGAAGTGCGGCGCATTGTGTCGCCGCCTGTCGGTGGCGGATGAGAGACAGGCACGCCTCGGGTCAGCAGGCTCATCGGCTGCTTCCACCCATATGACCGGGCATGAGGCGTGGATGTGACACCGTCACGCCGCCGTTGTGACGTTGTGCTTTGTCCGGCGGGCCTCGTTCTGCCTCAGCGCAGGGCGTTCGATCTCGGTCGTACCGCCCCAGACTCCTTCCACCTGCCCCATCCGCAGGGCCCGGTCGAAGCACTGCCGCACGACAGCGCACCGGCCGCGGACGGCCTTGGTTTCGTCGATCTGTGTGAGCGCCGGACCGCCTTGGCTTATGGGGAAGAAAAGATCAGGGTCTACGCGTAGACAAGCCGCCCGTTCACGCCAATGCATCGCGTAGTTGCCTCGGCGTTCTGCACGCGTGGAAAGGCAGACCCCCAGGGTCCGTCATTCGGCAGGCGGCCCCGGAATCCGATCACGGTCTTCCTCGCCCCTGCGAAGAGGTGCTGGGGGGCCATGACTGAGACCGTTCGCCCGGAGTATTTGTGACACGCAGCCGAGTTCTGCGCGGGCTTGAAAGAGGTCCCCATGTGGCTCTGCGGGCTGGGGCGAGCCCTTCGCATGGTTCACCCACCCAGGGGTGCCGGGTGAGGTCGAAAAAGCTCTGCCGCTTGTGGCTCTCAGTGATTGGCCGCCCGGGCCCCAAGACGACTCGGCTACCAATGAGGAATCGCGAATGATCGCTTCGTAGGGAATCGACAGCAAGGTCGTCCATGGGAGGCACCAGCAGCACACCGCACGGAGGCTCCACATGAGCGCGATCTGGTCAGGCACGACGCAGGCAAAACCCATGACCGCTGCGTCGCGATCGACGACAGCGGCCGGCGGCTGCTCTCGCGGCGCGTCCCCAACGACGCGCCTGTACTGCTCGAGCTCCTTGCCGATGTCCTGGCTCTTGACGACGAGGTGACCCGGGGCATCGATCTGGCCGACGGCGGAGCCGCCCTGGCCATCGCGATCCCCCTCAACAACGACCAGCCGGTCGGCGCCGCAATTGCCGGGCGGGTGGTGCGGGTCTTCTCCATATCCAGGACCGGGCACGAGCGTTGAGCTGGGATGCTGCCAGGTGGGTGGCTTGCTCGATTTCGGATGGTCCGGCGAAGGACTGGCCGGCGAGGGCGGCCCTGCGGAAGATGCGCCACCAGCCTTCCTGGAGGTTGAGCCAGCAGGCGCTGACGGGGATGAAGACGTGCCGAATTCTGGGATGTCCTCAAGCCAGGTCCGGGTGGACAGGCTGTTGTGCGAGGACGGGTTGTCGGTGACGACGTAGATGTCCCCAGCGGGATGGGCTGTCTGGAGCTTCTGAAGAAACTGCTGGTAGAAGGCGCTACTGCGCGAGGAGGCGGTCACGGTGACCTCGTGTCCGTCCCACACCCGCAGCGCGCCGCAGACACAGGTCTTCTCCGGCCCGCGACCGTATTCGACCTCGGATTTGATGGGGTGGCCGTCCGGCGACCGGCCCGGCGCGGGGGAAACGTGCGGGGATCACCGGCCAGACGGACCGGACGGGCCAGGACGGCGTGACACGGCTGCGGCAATGGAGCGCTGGAGCCCATCTCGTCACAGAAGTTGGGGGCACCCGGTCTTCACTGAAGGCAGCGGTGTGGGCCACGAAGGCACATGAACGCTGTCGTCGCCCAGCGCGATGTTGGCTGAGGTGCGGGTGTGACTCGACATCTACAGAGAGGACCTGGCTGTGCTCGTTGTCCCGGATCCGAAGGTCGTCAGAAGGCTGCTGACCCGGTACGCGTCCCTGCAGATCTCGCTCGCCGAAAGAGAGGGGCGGGAAAGGGCACGTGAGCTTGAGGACGTGAGTTACACGCTGTGCATCACGATGGGAACCCAGGACGTGCACCAGGCCATAGCGGCCGCGGACACGCTGCTCGTGGCTCGGGCCAGGCGGGGCAGTGTCCAGGAGCCGGCGCCAGAGCCGGACGGCGAGGACGGTTTGCCGCTGCTCGTCTGCGGCCTTGCCAGGACGGCAACGCCTCGTCGGCGAGGATGAGCCGGCCGACGATTTCCTCTGACTGCGCTGTGCTCTTGGACGGACCCCGCACTCCCCATAGAGGTCCGTGATCGCCTGTCCCCTCCCCTCACCGACCAGGGCATCCATTTCGATCGTGATAGTCTCATTCACTACCATCTCAAATGCGACTACTCTCGCGCACTAATCCGCTCTTAGGAGAAGGTCCATGGCCACGCTGCTACACATCGACTCGTCCGTGTTCCCCGGCGAGGCGTCCTCGTCCCGTTCCGTCACAGCCGCCTTCCGCAGGACATGGGAGGAGCAGCACCCGGAGGGCACCGTCATCTACCGCGACCTCGCCGCCGACCCTGTCCCGCACATCACCGCCGCCGCCTGGTCCGCCGGATACACCGCTCCCGCCGAGCGCACCCCGGAGCAGTCCGCCGCGTTCGCCGCGCGTGTGAAGCTCATCGAGGAGCTGGAGCGGGCGGACGCCGTCCTGATCGGCGCTCCCATGTACAACTTCTCGATCCCCTCGACCCTCAAGACGTGGCTGGACAGCGTGCTCCTGCTCGGCCGCACCGCCGGCGAGACCCCCTCCGCCCAGGGCACCCCGACCGTCGTCGTCGCCAGCCGCGGCGGCTCCTACGCACCCGGCACCCCGCGCGAGGGCTACGACTTCGTGCAGAACTACCTGGAGGCCGTCCTCAAGAACACCCTGGGCCTGGACCTCCACTTCATCGTCCCGGAACTCACCATGGCCCCCCGCAACCCGGCCATGGCCGAACTGGTCCCCCTCTACGAGACCTCCCGCAAGCGCGCTTTGGAGGACGCGGCCGCCAAGGCCAAGGAACTCGCGGAACTCCTCGCCGCGTAGAACACCCTGCGATGGACACCGTGTGACGCCTCGACACAGGACGTCACACTGTGTCCGTGTCGCCTGCGCCCTGACCGAGACGATGGCGCTCTGCCCCTGAAGGACGATGGGTGGCCCGACTCCAGGGTGGCCTGGTGTTCGGCGTGCCGACGGCGCGCACCTCGGGACGATGGCGACGAGGCCCTGGCCGCAGCCAGGCCGGTGTGGCAACGGCGGCCGCCGCCCTCAAGGCTGGCTTCGCCGTGAAAGTCGTACGGCGCGGAACCCGTCCACGCCTCGGGCAACCGTCGTGCGGGCGCGCGCTTACGCCTCGCCCTCTGCGGGATGGGCGAACCGGGTCAGCAGCCCCGTCAGCTGCTCGGGCTCACCGGGCCCCAGCTCGGCAACCAGGCGCTCGGCCAGCGGCTCCGCCGCCACATGCGCCGCGTCGAAAAGCTCGACGCCCTGAGGCGTGATCTCCACGGCCCGCACCCGCCGGTCCCCCGGAACCGATTTGCGAACGGCCAGCCCCATGCGTTCCAGATCGTCCACGACCCGCATGATTCCCGCCTTGTCCGACCCCGTCTCCGCCGCCAGGTCACGCTGCACCGTGGGCCCCCGGTCGACCAGCACGATCAGCACCGCGAAATGCCGCAACTCGACGCCGAGCGGGCGGAGCGCCTCCGTCATCACCGCGGCCGCACGCCAGTGCGCCCGCCGCAGCAGCAGACCGAGAGCGAAAGGCGAGGTGTCCCCGGGACGGTCGGTCGCACGCGAGGCGGCGGTGGGCTGAGGAATGTCGGCAATCACACCTCCAGGTTACCAGCTACTCATTCATCCGATACGGTATCGTTTGAAACAAAACATGCTATGACCGCCTTTGCTGCGCCCCCACAAGCCGGTGCGGGATCGCACCGGAGTTACTGGACGCTCTCTCTTCACCACTGCCGGGGCGGCGCTGTTGCATCGTGACGGCCGTTCTGTCGAGGCCCGGGTCTGTATGTCGACATTGGTGGCCTCTGAACGGCCGGGCGGGTTCCTGGTCACCGTGGAGCCTCAGGTGACTGCTGAGGCTCGATCGGGTGCGCAGGAGCCCGGAGACGAGGCCCTGATGCGGTGGGTGTTCGAGCAGCATCCAGGTCACTTCGAGGTATTCGACTGCGAAGCCCGGAGCCTGAAGCAGAACCAGACGATGGTCCGGGCGACCGGTCTGCGCGAGGGCGAACTAAGCGATCGGCGCATCAGCGACCTGATCCCGGATGCCGCGCTGCTCGAGCACGAAGAGACGGGCGACGAGGCCGGTGCCGGTGTCGCCGGTTACAACGCGATCCCCGGCGACATCGGCGCCAGCTGCCTGTACGCCGTCTACGACCCCGTGTCCGGTACCTGCACGCTGGCCCGGGCAGGCCACCCACCCCCGATTCTGGTGTGTCCGGACGGCACCACACAGGTCGTCGACGTGCCCGCCGGGCCCCCGCTCGGGCTGGGCAGCCCGCCGTTCGAGGCGGCGGAGCTGTCCATCCCCGAGGGCAGTCTGCTGGCCTTGTTCACCGACGGACTCATCGAGACCCGCGGCCACGACATCGATGACCGGATCGACGAGTGGCGCGACGCTCTGGCCCGGTCCGCGCCCTCGGTGGAAGAACTGCGCGACACGGTCCTGGAGTCCTTGGATTCCGAGACGCGGACCGACGACATCGCCCTGCTCGTCGCCCGCACCCGGATCCTCGGCAAGGAACACGTCGCCGAGTGGGACGTCCCTCCAGACGCGGCCGCCGTGGCGGAGACACGCAAGCTGGTGGACGAGCGGCTCACCTCGTGGGGACTGGAGGAGGCCACGTTCACCATGGAACTGGTGGTCGGCGGACTGGTCACCAACGCGATCCGATACGGCTCCGGCCCGATCCGCCTGCGGCTGATCAAGGAGCGGTCCCTCACCTGCGAGGTCTCCGACAGCAGCAGCACACCCCACCTGCGCCGGGCCCGGGTCAGCGACGAGGGCGGCCGGGGACTGTTCCTCGTTGCCGAACTCACTCAGCGCTGGGGCACCCGCTACACCTCGGCGGGCAAGACCATCTGGGCCGAACAAGCCCTGGGTCGATCGCCGCGGACGGCGCCCTCCTTCTGACAGGTCGATGGTTCCTGGTGTTCTACCCCGTGATTTCCGGGTTGCCGTCCGCGGGTTCGCTTCACGGCCCAGCGCTTCGCCGGCGGGGCCGGTGTCACAGATCGGGTGGTGGCCCGGTCGTACTTGCGAAACCAATCCCATCCGGCTGCCCTGGTCAGAAAGGCGGAGGGTCTACTTGTCGCAAGGACGAATCTCATCGAGCCGCCCGCCCGGGATTCCCCCGTCAACCGGCTTGAGCTCCCTTCCCCGTCCCGTGGCCGTGGTGGTGGGCGCCGGTGGCGTACTCGGATCGGCGCATGTCGGTATCGGGTACGCGCTGGAACAGCGCGGATTCGTCCCGGACATGATCATCGGAACGTCGGTGGGCGCTCTCAACGGAGCCATCGCGGCCGCCCACCCCGACAGCGCCGCGCCGTGGCTGGACCACGTGTGGACCCAGTTGCATCGCCGTGAGGTCTATCCGCTCGGCCACCGCCTGTTCTCACGAACCAGCGTCTTCACCGATCGAGGGCTGCGCCGGCTGATCGCCCGGGCCGGACTGCCGTCGCGCATCGAGCAGCTGTCGGTCCCGTTCACCGCCGTGGCCATGGACCTGGTCACCGGCAATGCGGTGCTGCTCGACCACGGAGACCTGGAGTCCGCGCTGCTGGCCAGTGCAGCCATTCCCGGGATGCTGCCCCCGGTCGACCGGGGAGGGCGGGTGCTCGTCGACGGTGGGGTGATCGCCTACGTCCCGGTGCTGGCGGCCCTGCAGGCCGGGGCGGCGAGCGTGGTGGTGCTGTCGACCGGGCCGGAAAGCGCACCGCCCCGCCCCGCCACCCCACGCCGACGTGCCAGTGCCATCGCCGCCAGGGCCGGGACCCTGCTGTTGCACCATCAGATCGAACGTGACCTGCACGAGGTGTCCAAGCGCATCCCGACAGTCGTGCTGCCGACCGGCATCGAGACCTGGCCCGCACCGTGGGACTTCCGCCAGGCCCAGCGCCTGATCAGCACCGCGTCCCGCACGGCGGGGCGCTTTCTCGACGGGCTAGACGTCAACGGTCCGGGCCTGTATCGCGTCGACGGCCCTTCGCTGCCATCCGCCAGTCCGGGCGCGGCATCCACTTCTTCCACATCAGGGGTTGACCAGTGAGTACCATCGCCTTCCTCAACATCGGCATGCACGGGCACATCAACCCGACGCTGCCGGTGGTGGCCGAGCTTGTCCGGCGCGGCCACTCGGTGACCTACCACACCCCACCCGCGTTCCGTGGGGAGATCGAGGCCACCGGCGCGACTGTGTACCCCTACCCCGGGGGCGACCAGCCGCTCCCCGACCCACCGACGCCGGCCACGTTCATAGAGACGCTCGGGCTCGGCACCGTCCGCCTGCTACCCGCTGTACTCAGCGATCTGCGCCGCGTCCGACCCGACTTGATCGTCCACGACAGCGACTGTTTGTGGGGCGCAATCGCCGCTCGCGAACTCAAGGTGCCTGCGGCTTCGTCGTTCACCACGTTCGCCTACAACCGGCATGTACCCAGCATCACCCGCGGCTCGTGGGACCTCTTGGCCTCGGCGATGGCCCGGCCTCGCGGCCTCGTGGCCTACCTTCGGGCTCGCTGGAGTCTGCGGCGCCGCTTCGACACGCGCGGGTTGCCACTGGTCGACCTGCTGAACATCCGCCAGCCGCTCAATCTGGTCTACACCTCGCGGTCGTTCCAGCCCGCAGCCGAGGAGTTCGACCCGTCCTACCGGTTCGTCGGCCCAAGTGTGGGGGCCCGCCCCGTCGACCCGTCGTTTCCGGCCGAACAGCTGCAGGATCCAGTCCTGTACGCCTCGCTGGGCACGGTGTTCAACGCCGGCCCGCAGCTGCTCCGCACCTTCGCCACCGCGCTCGCCCCGCTGGGCGGGACCGTGATCATCGCCACCGGGCAGACCGATCCCTCCGTGCTGGAGCCGTTGCCGGCCAATGTGCTCGCCCGTCGCTTCGTGCCACAACCGGAGGTACTGGCCCGCGCGGCGCTGTTCGTCACCCATGGCGGGATGAACAGCGTCAGCGAGGCCCTGTACGCCGGGGTTCCGCTGCTGGTGGTCCCGCAGGGCGCTGACCAGCCGATGGTGGCCCGGCAAGTCGCCGAACGCGGCGCCGGCCTGTCGATCCGTCCCCAGGACGTCACCGAGGCCTCCGTACGTGCCCTCGCCCGGCGCCTTCTGGACGACCCCTCGTTCCGAGCAGCCGCAGCGACTCTGAAAGCCGCCGAGGTCGAGGCAGGGGGATACCGGCGGGCCGCCGACGAACTCGAGCGGTACCTGGATGCCAACGGCTCGGCCGGCCGGCCGGCTCCCGCCGATCCCGCACAGCGAGGCTGACCGATGTCACCTGTCGTCGTCCTGCTGCTGTGGTTCGCCGGGCTGTCGGAGGCCGCTGGGCGCATCCTGCCCATGGCGGCGCGCCGACCCGGCATGTCGCGGACTTCTGTGTTCGGGCTGCTGGTGGCCGGCGGCTTGGCGGAGGGTGCCGTGTTCGCGCTGTGGCCGCTGACCGCAGAGACCTTGGCCGAGCTGGTGCAGTCCCCTCCACCGCAAGGCGGCGCGTTGGTGTGGACGCCCGGCCTGGTCGCCCCGCTGGTGTTCGCTGCCGTCCTCGCGTTCCCGTTGCTCGGGCCCCTGTTCCACCTGCTGCTCTTTGTCGGGGTCGGAGCGGGTCTGACCGGCCCACTCGCCACGGCGACCGGGCTGGGCTGGTGGTCCGCGGCCAGTTGTGTGGCCGTCGCCGGGGTGGGCCTCGGGGTTGCTGTGGAGGCTGTTCGGCGCCTGGTCGTGAGGATCAGTGCGCCCAGGGCTCAGGAGTCGATCGCATGAACGTTTTCGTGCTCTGGGTCTGCTTGCTCGGGCCGGTTCTGCTCATCGAAGGTCTGCTGGCCCGCTATGAGGTCCTGGCCTACAGCGCCGGCTGGCAGGGCCCTGCCATCGAGCTTCCGGAGGATGTGCCCTACGCCCGGGGCGCTGCCCCTGACAGTCCCCCGGATGCCTACCTGGTCTACCTGGACGGCATCGGGAAGCGCCGCTTCCGCGACACTCGCGACGGCGGTCAGCTGGTCAAGGCCGTGATCGCCGGAGCGCCGGAGCTGCGGGTACTGGGTCAGGTGCAGCCCTACTCACCACTGGCAGAACCGCTTGCTGATCGGCCGGTGTGGTCGTGGGTGGGCCGCCGCGTCGGTCTGCTGCTGTTCCTGCACAATGTCATGCAGACCTTCGTCGCCGCCGACCACCGGTACCGTCCTCTGTACGACCGGGCAGTCGGCTCCCAGATCACCGCTCAACTCCGGCTCGCCGGCTACCAGCCCAACAGCGGGATCCCCGTGGTGCTGCTCAGCTACAGCGGCGGCGCCCAGGTCGCCGCCGGCGCGGTCGGCGCATTGCACGCCCAGCTGCGCTCCCCGCTCCTGTTGATCATGCTCGGCGGATTCCACAACGGTGCCAACGACCTCACCCATGCCGAGCACGTGCATCGCCTCACCAGCGCGTACGACCGGATCGAGCGGGTCGGCACCTGGATTTTCCCGCAACGCTGGCGGCTGTTCCGCCGTAGCCAATGGAATCGGGCCCTTCGTGCCGGGAAGATCACCGTGCATCGGCTCGACCCGGCCACCCACGTCGGGCCGCGCAGCTACATCAGCCCAGAGGCGCGTCTGCCCGATGGCCGCAGTTACCTGGACCGCACCACCGACACCGTGATCGCCATCATCCGTGCCCGCCACGGCGCGACCGCGGCGACAGATGTCGACGATCGGTCGCCCTGACGACCCTCCGCGGAAAGCGGCCCTCACGGGGCGGCCGCCGCCCGGGACAGAGCAGCACCGGGGCCCAGATCCTCGCGGCCGCCCTCGATCTCTGCGCCGTCAAGGGCTGTTCGGGCACGCCGATGCGCGGAATCGCCCAGCGGGCGGACGTGGATCCTGCGCTGATCCACCACTTCTTCGGCAACAAGGACGGCCCTTTCCGAGGGGCCGTTTCCTCCCGGATCGACCTGTCCGCCTGTGTCGAATCCCGGGCGGAGGAGACGGAGGAGGGGAGGGAGACCCGGGTGAAGAACCACGGGAAGTGGATCGCCCGGACGTTCCTCTTCTCCGAGGAGACCGAGCGGACACCGACATTCACGTCTCTGGTGTCCGCACAGCTGGTCGGCGTCGCCATACTGCGCCATGTCCTCGCGGTGGAGCCACTGGCCTCACTCGGCTGGGGGGGAACTGATGGAACGGCTCGTCCCTGCCATCGAGGTCCACTTCGGCCAGCTGCCCCAGGCCTAGCTGCTCCCTGTCCCGGGCCGTTCGCTGCGCGTTGGCGACCCAGGAGGGAAAACCCGGTCAGATGTTGGTTTCCGCCCTCAGGGCGGCAGCACGGTCGGCATCCAGTCCGGTGACCAGACCGCACAGTACGGGGCCGCACTCCGGGTGGGCGAAGGCGGACGCCATCTGGGCGACTGGGTGGTCGGCCCGGTTGCCAGTGTCGTACCAGCGGCGGGTCTGCTCGCGCAGTTCGTCGATAATGCCTGGGTGACGACGTAATTGCCGACAGCCGCGTACGACGACGGGGCGCCACCGGCTCGGGCTTTTCGACCAGGCCGGTGATGCGTGGTTGGCCGAGCGTGAGGCTGGTGCGCCCATGATCATCCGGCTTGTGCCGCTTGGCCGCTGCCGAGACAGTTGCGCTGCGCGGTGGCGATGATCACGAACGTCTTCGAAGGCCGGCGGAACGTTCTGGGAGCCGGGTGGTGACGTGATCCATTACCAGGACGGCAACGCGCCGGCGGATGCGCGGACTCGGCTCGTCGTGACCATGCTGTGCGCACCGGGCAAATCCATGCTCGAGCTGGTCGACGAGGAGGAGTTGAAGAAGCGGGACCCACCTGCGCGCCTCGCGGCTCACCTGCCACCTGCTCGTACAGGCCGGTCGTCAGTGGAGCCCGCACCTCCGTGCGCCTACCCCGAGATCGCTGAATTCCTTCAGCTCGGACTCGTCAACGTGCGCCAGATCGTCAGCCGTGCTTCGTCTCGGAGCCGGTGCGCCTCTCCTATGGGCACAACCCGCAGCCGGGGCTGTACGACGATGCCGACGATGACATGGCCTCTACGACCCACATCACACAGGCCTTGGTGTCACAAGTTGCCGGGCTGTCCGGTCAGTAGTGCGTACCAGCAATTCTGCTAGGAGGACCAATGGACGCACGCCTGAACTACTACGGCAATCCCTTTGCGGGCAAGGTGCTGAAGCACCTCCTCTCGACCAGCAAGGTGCTGTCGGGCTCGACGCTGCCGGCCACCATCCAACACCTGGTGGAGATCCGCGCCAGCCAGATCAACGGCTGCGGCTTCTGCACCGACATGCACACCAAGGAGGCCACCCACGCCGGGGAGACCTCGGTGCGGCTCAACCTGGTCGCCGCCTGGCGGGAGGCGACGGTCTTCACCGACGCCGAGCGCGCCGCGCTTGAGCTGGCCGAGCAGGGCACCCGTATCGCGGACGCGGCCGGCGGGGTCACGGACGAGGCCTGGGCGAACGCCGCCAAGCACTTCGACGAGGACCAGCTCGCCGCGCTGACGACCCTCATCGCCATCATCAACGCCTACAACCGCATCAACATCATCACCCAGCAGCCGGCCGGCAGCTACAAGGTCGGCATGTTCGGCTGAGCCGGGGTCCCGCCCAGCCGACGCGGACGGTCCTTCTCCGCGTCACCGCTGCCTTCGACGGGAAGACGGACTTCGGGCGCCGGCCGATTGCGCTCAACCGCGCGATCGGCCGGCCGTGTTCGCCCCGGAGGCCGCCGTCGAAGTCGGGTGCGGGCCACCCTTGGTCGGCAGGGCCCCTGTATACCCGTCCCGTCTTTGGGCTCACTCATGGTTCGGCGTGAACGCATATTCACCCTCCACAGTGATGCCGTCAAGGCCAGCAACGTGACAACGTTTGGCCGCGATTGCCACTGTGCGCTGCGCTCTCGCTGCTGCAGCTAGCCGAATTGTGGAGACCGCCGGCAGGGGTCAGGGGGATGCGGGGACTCGCGCTGTGTCAGGCAAGAGGCGCGCGGCGTGTCACGGATGCGGGCCGTCCTTTGACTTCACTGTAAAAACACGTTGTTGTGAGCCCGGAATTTCCGACGCTGGATCGTCCGTTCCGGGCAGGTCTACGGAGGTGTAGCACAATGCACGAAATGCACTCAAAGGACGGCTTCGGACCCAAGATGCTGGCGGACATCAAGCCGCCTTTCATTCCCGAGGGCGCTTCGGGAATGACCGTCCTTGTCGAGTGGGCTCCCGGTGACCCTGGGACTCCCCCGCACCGCCACTCGGGGCCGTGTTTCGGCTACGTGATCGAGGGAGCGGTCCGGTGGGAGCTCGAGGGCGAGCCGGAGCACGTGATCAAGGCCGGTGAGACGTTCTGGGAGCCCGGCGGTGAAGTGATCCACTATCAGAACGGCAACGCCTCCTCGGACGTGCCGGCCAAGTACATCGTGTTCATGATGTGCGCGCCGGACCAGCCGATGCTCACGCTGGTCGACGACGAGGAACTGGAGAAGCGGGCCCATCTGCGCGCCCCGCGCCCCACCGACTGACCTGCCGGCTGCGCACGGGCCGGTTCCTGACGGAGCCCGTTCGCTCCGTGGGAGGACGCGGTGAGGCATGAGCGCCACTGATGTCGTGTCCTGCATGCTGACAGCGCTGTTCGCGGCCGCGGCCGTCCGCGCACTGCGGGCTGCCCCCGTGTCACGGAGTCTTGGACGGCGCAGCCGAGTCGACCATCTCCTGCACACCGCCATGGCCCTGGCCATGGCGGTGATGCTGTGGAACTGCGGCCCCAGGCTGCCGGTGCTGCCGTAGACGGCCTTCTTTGCAGCCGCTGCTCTGTGGTTTCCGCTGACTGTTGCCGGCAGGCGACCGCGCCTCGGCAAGTCCGCGGACCGTCCGCCTGTGAGGGCGCGAGCTCGTCAGGAGAGCCAGTCGGTGTAGCGGGTGGGGGCGAGGTGAGCGTCCTTGTCGGTGAGGACGTCGCCCTTGACGACGGCGAACATGCCGGCAGTGGGGTCGGTGACGACGGTGCGGTTGTCGCCCTTGTGGGACAGTGTGATCCGGCCCAGTTCGTCCAGGGTGAAGATGTCGGGGCCAGCGATGTTGCGGATGCCGTTGAGCGGGGCGCCCGCGGCGACCTCAGCCACCGCGGCGGCCACGTCCTTGGCGGCGATGGGCTGAATGGGCGTGGCGGGCAGCCGGACGGTGTCGGCGTCGGAGGTCCAAGACATAGTGGCGTCCATGAACTCCATGAACTGTGTGGCCCGCACGATCGAGTAGGGGACCGGCCCGGCCTGGAGGATCTTCTCCTGGAGCACCTTGGCGCGGTAGTAGTCCATCTCCGGCACCTGGTCCACGCCGACGATCGAGAGAATGACGAAGTGACCGACGCCGCCCTTGCCGGCCGCGGCCACAAGGTTGTCCATCGAGGTCTGGAAGAAGGCGAGCGAGGCTTCGTCGAAGGTCGGAGAGTTCGTCAGGTTGACAACGACGTCGGCTCCCGCCACGGCCTCGTCCACTCCCTGGCCGCCGATGATGTCGACGCCGGTGGACTTCGAGTGCGGTACCGCCTCGTGCCCGGCGGCGTTCAGGTTCTTGACGACCTGCGACCCGATCATTCCCGTACCGCCGATGACTGCGAACTTCATGGCATGTCCTTTCGCCAGCAGTACACCCAAAGTGAGACATAAGCCACTATATGTGTGCGGCATGAGTTTGGCCCGGACACATCCCGCTCGGCTCCCAGGGTCGTCGGTCCAGGGCAAGGGCGGCGGCTACCATGCTCACGCGCGAACCCGCCCCGATCGCCGTGGTCGCAGCGGTCGACGGCCGCGGCCGGGCGTTCACCTGCGCGCAGATCCACCCGCGCGGCCCCCTGGCCACCCTCTGCCGAGTCGTGCGCCGCACCGCGCCCGATCGCCCGCGCGATGCCCCGGGCGGACACGACCCCGGGTGAACTCCCCCAGCAGGGCACCGCCCAACGGGTTCCAGGCCACGACGTCCAGGAGACGCCCGACGACCAGAGCGGGCGAGGTCATGCCCGCAGCAGTCGTAGCGTGGTGTCCGGTGACCCGCTGGGCCACACCTCGGGCCCCAGCCGCCTCGCGCAAATGCTCCAGGCCCACTGGGCTGAAGTCGGTGGCCAGCACTGTAAAGCCCTCGCGGGCGAGGTACAGCGCATCACGGCCATGGCTGGCACTCAGCTCAAGCACCTCGCGGGCACCGGCGGAGCGGAAGACGGCGGCAGCATGGACGGCCGGCTCGGACGGCTCCTCGCCGTACCTGCCGGGATTCTCGCCGTAGGTCTGCTGCCAGCGCTCACGCTGGACCTCGGCCCGTTCGTGCTCGCACTGCGACATGCTGAAGCCCTTCCCACCGCCCGGCCAGCAGGGACCGGCCACTGCGAGGCCGGCCTAGATCCACACCGTGTCGCCGCCGGGCCCGCCCCCGTCACGCGCAGGCCGCCAGTTCTCGTGAACATCAAACACGGCCCAAGCGGGCGCCTTCCGAAGTGCTGACCAGGCGGCACGTCCGCACGGCGACGGATCGTCTACGGACCGCCAGCGCAGGCGCAGCGGAATCCGACTCAACAGTCGAACACCGACCAGCAGATGTCGTTGCGCAACCTCTGGTCATCAAGTACGAGCTCGCGGATCGCGTCCGGGAGCTGATCGCGCTGCCACTGGCACTCGAGTCGTCCCGCGGTCTCGCTCTCGCCTTCCGGTGCCGCTGCACGTGCGGCCTTGATCGCGTAGGCGGCCGCGCCGAGCTCGTGCGCGGCGACGTGGGCGACGGCCCCGGCCTGGCCGGCGGCGTATGCCGCATGCCGTGCAGCCCCACGCAGGTCTCTGGCTGCCCCCATCGCATGGCCGCCCGCCGCGCGAGCCTGCATCATCTTGACCTCGCCGCGCACCCAGGCCCGTGCATGCTCGATCGCCTGGCGCGGTCGCGGGTCCCCAGGCTGAGCCGACTCGAAGAGGCCAAGGACGTGCTCTGCACACAAGGCAGCCCATAGGGCCATGAGATGGTGATCCGCATCAGTGAGAGTTCCACCACGGCGGATCGTCACGAAGCGAGGGTCCCGGACCTCCGGGAGAATCATGACGTGCACTCCCTACCTGCGCGCATCGGCGCCACTCGCCGTGGTGTGCCCTGGTGGCCGGTCAGCCGCCTGGCGCGGGAATGATCCAGAGTGCTGGCCAGACTCCTGGCAAGTACAGCAGAACCCGAGAAACCACTCCAGCTGACCGGTCGGACGATCTTCGCCGTGGACACCGGCCGCCGACCAGCACGAGTCCCCCTACCGCTCCTCACGCCACACCGGTGACCTGCAACTTCACGATGCGCACTCCTCATGGGAACAAGCTTCCTCTCCTAGGTGGTGTGGAGCGGCGAGCCTAGTTTGATGACTTCCCCCTGTCGGGCCCGTACGAGCCAGGGCCCGCAGACGACATCTCGCGCACCGACTTCCCGGCATCAACGGCCCCGAGTTGGGCGGCCACAATCCGTTCGGCTTGCCATGGGTCGGACAACAGCCGACCTCAACGAGGCTGCAGAGACCGTGCGTCCTCGGCTGCCGCACCGCGCTGCCCGCCATCGCCGCCGCGGCCCGGCACGCCCGGCTCGACGCCGACGAACAAGTGTGCCGCGCGGCAGCGGACACCGAGGCAACGGTGGAAGCGGCCGTCGCGGTGCTCGCGGCGTAGGGCCGACAACCGGCACGGCCTTCGATACCCCGTTGCGGCGCTCCTGGGTGCGGCCGCCATGGTCGCCGATTCCCGGCCGATCACCTCAGGGTTCCCGGAAGCCCCGGTTCAGGGGCTGTTCCTTCCTCCGGATGGTTTGTGTCCCGAGGGCCATCCAGGGACAACCCGGCGGAGGCCGGCCACGCCCAGCCCCACGTCCACGGGCGATCGCGCTCGCGCTCGTGGAAGGGATGTTCGTGTGCTCCTACGCACTGTTCGCGGGAGACTGCTCGGCCTGGTGGCGGCCGGCGTCGTGACTCCGACGGAATTCGCGGCGCCCGCGGTGGCCAGTACCTCCTGGAGCGCGGCCGTGGACCATGCGCCGGCCCGGGTCGCCATGGAGGCCGCCGTACGGGCGGGCACGCCCGGAGTGCTGGGCCGGGTACGGGACGCGCACGGTACCTTGTCCGCCGCGGTCGGGGTCGCCGACCTCACGACCGACCGTCCGCGCCGGCCCGACGACGGATTCCGCATCGGCAGCATCACCAAGACGTTCGTCTCGACCGTGATCCTCCAGCTCGAGGCCGAGCGCCGGATCAACCTGGACGACACCGTCGGGCACTGGCTGCCCGAGCTGGTCCGGGGCAACGGCAACGACGGCCGTCTGATCACCGTCCGGCAGTTGCTGAACCACACCAGCGGCCTCTACAGCTACGACGCCGACCCCGGCTTCCGGGCGAACGTCTTCACCACGGCGTTCCTGACGCACCGCTACGACACCTACACCCCCGAACAACTGGTACGCACAGCCCTCGCCCACGCGCCCCACTTCGCCGCGGGCACCGCTTACAAGTACTCCAACACCGACTACATCCGGGTCGGCCTGATCGTGCAGAAGGTCACGGGCCACCGATACGGCACCGAGATCGAGCAGCGCATCATCAAGCCCCTGGGGCTGCGCTCCACGACGGTGCCCAGCACGACAGCGGTCATGCCCCCATCGCATGGACACGGGTACTCCAAGTTCCCCCGACGACGCCCCGGACGAGCCCGTCCACGACGTCACCGACCTCAATCCGTCCACGGCCTGGGCGGCCGGTGAGATGATCTCCTCGGCAGGAGACCTCACCCGGTTCCACTCCGCCTTGATGCGCGGCGGGCTGCTTCCCAAAGCCCAGTTGACGGAAATGCTCACCACGGCGTCCAGCGGCCCGGGTACCCACGGTGGCGGCCTGGGTATCTCTCCCGCGACGCTGTCCTGTCCTGCGGCATAACGGTATGGGGCCACGACGGCGGTATCCACGGCTCGACCTCCCTGGCCCTCACCACCCGTGACGGCGGCCATACCGCGGCGTTCAACCTCAACGCCGACTGGACAGGAAGCGTCAAGGCCATGGCCGAGGCCGAATTCTGCGGGTCGAGCTGACCGCGGAGCCGCCCTTCGAGTCGCCGGCGTCCGCCTCGAGGGTGGCGAACAGGTTGCGGACGAGGCGCCGACGGACAGGACCCGGATGGTGCGCACGCCACCACCCCACGGCCCCGGCTGCTCTCCCCACGTCGTGCAGGTCCCTGTTTCAGATGCCCCCGGAGCAGCAGTGACCAGCTTTAATGCTGGACGTCTCAACGCAGTGCCCCGGTGAGTTCATCTCACCGCCGTGTCCATACTCACGCTGTTCGGCGGCAGTTGTGATGAATGGGACTGACGGATCGGCAGAGACCAATTGGTTGACGATGGTCGCGAGGTCGTCGACGGGCCGGTCCTACACGAACAAGCCCGGGCATCGGTGCCTCCTTGTGCTTGTGAGGATGCTGTAGGTGACAGGCAATAAGGCTTCCGGCTTCCGGAGCCGCTCCCTACCCTCCGATGTTCATGACAACAGAACGCGCGCAGCAGTCTCAGGGGCACGACGGACACAGCCGCAGACGCTTCCTGACGGCGACCGGGGGAACCGTCGCCGGAGTCGTCGGTGGGGGAACGGTAGGCGCCTTAGGGGCTGCCGGAAGCGCGGCCGCGGCCTCCTCCGGCAAGCGCGTCGCCGTCCTGGGCGGCGGAGTCTCCGGCCTCAGCGCCGCTCACGAACTCGCCGAACGCGGCTACGAGGTCACGGTCTACGAGTACTACGACACCCTCGGCGGCAAGGCCCGCTCAATGGACGTCCCCGGTACCGGAACGGGCGGCCGCAAGCCGCTCCCCGGCGAGCACGGCTTCCGCTTCTTTCCCGGCTTCTACCGGAATCTGCCGGACACCATGCACCGCATTCCCTTCCCCGGCAACGCGAACGGCGTCCACGGCAACCTCCGCAGTGGTACTGAGGAGTTGTTCGCGCGCGGCTCGGGCCGCCCGGACCTGCACTTCCCACTTCGCCGGGTCACCACCCCGCCCGCCCCCGGCGACCTCACCCCGTCCTGGATCCGCGACCAGATCCTGTCGGTGCTGGACCTCGGCGCCCACCTGCCCGCCAACGAGGCCGCCTACTTCGCCGACCGCCTCCTGGTCCACCTCACCAGTTGCGACGCGCGCCGCGAAGGCCAGTGGGAGAAGGTCGCATGGTGGGACTTCATCCGGGCCGGCGAGATGAGCCGCGAGTACCAGGTGCTCCTCGGCATCGGCCAGACCCGCAATCTTGTCGCCACCCGTGCCGAGATCGCCTCCACCCGCACCGTCGGCCGTGTCATCATCGAGGCCCTCATCCTGTGGGGCCTGCTCGGCCGTGGCATGGACGGCGACGCGGACGTCGACCGGGTGCTGAACGCCCCGACCAGCGAAGCATGGATCGACCCCTGGGAGAGGCATCTGCGCTCCCTGGGCGTCGAGTTCGTGCTCGGCACCGAGGTCCGGGACGTGGTGTACGGCGGCGGCCGGGTGACCGGCGTACGGGTGGCGGAGCGCGACGGCAGCCGGCAGCGCACCATCACCGCCGACCACTACGTCAGCGCCCTCCCGGTCGAGCACGCGCGCGTCACCTGGGGCCCGGCCCTGCGCGCCGCCGACCCGCAGCTCGGGCGGTGCGACGCGCTGAAGACGGACTGGATGACCGGCGTGATGTTCTACCTGCGCACACCCACCCCCGTCGTGCACGGCCACATCAACTGCCTCGACTCACCGTGGGCGGTCACCGGAATCGGCCAGACGCAGTTCTGGGACGTACGGGACTTCTCGCGCGACTACGGAGACGGGCAGGCCCACGAGTGCCTGTCCACGATCATCTCCGAGTGGGACAAGCCCGGCATCCTGTACGGCAAGACGGCCCGCGAGTGCACCAAGGACGAGATCGTCGCCGAACTGTGGGCCCAGCTGAAGGACGGGCTGAACGACTCGGGCAAGACGACGCTCAGGGACGAGGACCGGCTCGGCTGGTTCATGGACCCGGCGGTGACGGGCCTCGGCGGCCCCGACCCGCAGAACCGCGAACAACTCCTCATCCACCCCACCGGCACCCTCTACCACCGCCCATCGGCGAGGACAGCGGTGCCGAACTTCTTCCTCGCGGGCGACTACGTCCGTACGGATGTGGACCTGGCGACCATGGAGGGCGCCAACGAGTCCGCGCGACGCGCCGTCAACGCACTCCTGGACGCGGACAATTCGGCCGCAGAGCGGTGTCACATCTGGGAGTTGTTCCGGCCGCCGGAGATGGAGCCCCTGAAGCGGGTCGACGAGGTGCGCTATCGGCTGGGGCTGCCCAACACCTTCGACCTGGGGTAGCACCCGGCACTGAGTTGCGCCGGAAGGGCCGCTGCCCCGAGCGGCTGCGGCCCTTCAGCCGAAACAGCGTGGTGCTGCTGGAGCGTCCGCACCGCGTCGGACGGCGGGTCGTAGGACAGCGGCTTCCGCTCGCACGAATCGTGACCGTGCGCGGTTCGCCTGGTCCGGGCCTGCTGCTGACGTCATCGTCGGCGCCGCTCTGGGCGACAGGCCATCGAGCGACTCAGTTCGGGCAGCTCAGTGTCCTGTCGCACCGCGTCCGGCGTGTGGTGGGCTGCTGACCTGCACGGTTGCCAGGTCGCTTGAGACCGCCGGTGGCCGGCGTTCTCAAACGACCAGGCTTTCGCGGAAGTCTCGTTCGCGATAGATGCAGGAGCGCCGCCGAAATCGCCGACAGTATCCGCCGGAGATCGCCGTTCTCCATGGTGCTGCGATGTGGAAAGCCCCGAACCCGCCCTCGCCGCCTCGGATCTGCACGTGGTGATGTGCTGTGCGATGTGCACCGTTACCTGTACGCGGTGCTGAGCTGCGCTGTTATATGGGGAGTCGAACCCCCGCGTTGCTCTTCACGCGCCAGGAGTGGGCTGGAAAACCGCCAGCCCTCGGCGTGTGCACGCCTCCGAAGCTGCTACCTGCTCCACATCGTCCCAGGTCGCTGGACTACTCAGTCCAGCAGATCGACCTCCCAGTTCGTACGCTGAATCCGCACATCGACCTCGCGGATCTCCCGGGCGAGTGCATCCGCCTGACCGCGCAGCTCCGCGACCGGAAGCGCGGACAGCATCATCAGCTCGGACCGAAGCTGCCGGCCGTATCCCCGCTCGCCCTTACCCGTCGCCGCGTCCGCCGCCGCGGTGACCACGGAGTGACGCAACCGCAGGACATCTCGGCGTGCGAGGGCATCGGTGAGCGTGCCGTCCGGACCCATCTCCACGGTGGCATTGGTTCGGTTGATCCGCCGGATCAACGTTTCCAGAGCGTCCAGCACCTCACCGGTCTCAGCCAACAGCTGGGCCGCATCCTCGGCGGGTGTCTCCCCTTCCTGGTACCGCGCACTGCTCACGACGCGCGCTCGCAGCTGTTCTACACGGCGCGTCGCCTCCGCACGTTCTGCCAGTGCCTCAGCAAGCTTCACTGTCTCCACCTCCCCCTCCATGAGCCCGCACGAGTATACGAGTGCGCGACAGGACACTCAGTCCGTCTCAACGTGCTGGCCCTTGGGTCGGACAGGGGGCACCGTCAATGAGAAAGGGACACTCGAAACGCGAACCTACAGTCGGCCTTCTACATCTGAGCCATGTCGACGAAGCGGGCGTAGTGGCCCTGGAAAGCGACGGTGTTGGTGGCGGTGGGGCCGTCGCGGTGTTTCGCCACGATCAGGTCGGCCTCGCCGGCGGAGGGAGTCGCGGTCGTAGGCGCCCTCAGTGGGCGCGCAGGTCGGTGAAGATGGCGTAGGCGGTGTCCTGGATGAACAGGGGGGGCAT
The DNA here is from genome assembly GCF_055638955.1 of Streptomyces sp. NPDC111507. Taxonomy (NCBI): domain Bacteria; kingdom Bacillati; phylum Actinomycetota; class Actinomycetes; order Kitasatosporales; family Streptomycetaceae; genus Streptomyces; species Streptomyces sp. NPDC111507. Next base: position 51,178 of record NZ_JBVKBU010000029.1, read on the forward strand.
CACTCATGTCCGGCCTACTGCGGGCCAGGCAAGTCCGGTCCGCATCGGTCATGGTCCCGCTGCGCAGGCCGATCGACCTGCGACTGATTCAGCGGGTGGATCTCCACACGAGTGCCGCGGCCTTCCTGGTTGAGACGGGCGAGCAGGTAACGGGCGACGATCTCCCGCCGCACCGCCCGGTAGGCCCGCTCGATGCGCTCCAAGTTCTTCCGCCTCAGAGGTCATCTCGATGGGTCGATCGATGTGCGGTGACCCGGCGGACTGAGCCGCTGAGTGCTAGTGCGAGGATGCGGGGATGCGCGAGGTCAATGAGCTGATCAACGTTGACGATCCGGCCTGGCCGCTCCTCCTTCAGGAGCTGTCCGGTATCGACGTACCAGTTGAGGTACTTCCCGGCGATGCCGAGACAGGCCGCGCCTCGCTGCTGCAACTCCAGGTCTCCGCCCGATCAAATTTGGGCGGCATCGTACTGAACTGCGGCGGTCTGCTCGTGGACAGCGGATGGTTGAGGATCTTCGGAAGCCCGAGTGGTGCCGATGTCGAAGGACTGCCCGGCCTGGCTGAGATCAACGCGATGCCGGGGACGTTCGATCCCGCATGGCCGTCGGGTGCAGGGCTCGTGGTCGCGCACGATGTGCTGGGCGGGGTCTTCGCCCTCAACGGGGGCAACCCCCGCGAAGCCGGTCGGCCCGGCGAGCCGGGCGAGATCGTCTACTTCGCCCCCGATGCCCTTGGCTGGGAGGCCCTGGGCGCCGGCCACTCGGCTTGGCTGTCCTGGACTCTTTCCGGAGGGCTCCAGGAGTTCTATGAGGGCCTGCGGTGGGACGGCTGGCGCGACGAAGTCTCCGTGCTGAATGGCCGGCAGGGGCTGTCGTTCTTCCCACCGTTGTGGTCGGCCGAGGCCCGCCAGGACCTGCCGGCGACCAGCCGTCGTGCGGTGCCCATGGCGGAACTCCTGGGCCTGAGCCGCACCTCGTGCCTTCAGTTCGACAGTGCCGATCCGGGGTTCCTCGGAGCCGTATGAACCGGCTCCCCCATCCAGACGCCGGTAGCAGATGAGGGTGGCGGCGGTGCCGGCGAAGGCGAGGAAGTGTTCGGCCTTGCGCTCGTAGCGCCGTGCAAACGGCGGCACCCGGCAAGCCAGGCCACCGTCCGTTCCACGGTCCAGTGGTGGCGGCCCAGGCGCTGGGAGGGCTCGATGCCCTTGCGGGCGACGCACGGGGTGATGTTCCGGGAGCGCAGCCACTGCCGTTCCAGATGGCGACCTCCGTGGCCTGGCGGTCAGTCAACCGACTCCCCGCCGCGGCCGCCGCCCTGGTGACCGCCTCCACCTGATCTCGCAGGTCGTACGTGTACGCGTCATGGCGGCGCAGGTTCCTGAGCATGGTGCGCGCACGCGGCCGGCAGCCTCCGCCGCCGCTCGATCGGCAGTGGCCTCCGCCTAGAGCGACTCGTGGGTGGCGTGGGCGAGGCCGGCGAAGTAGGCGGTGGCCTTCTCCACGATGCCGTCCTCGGTCTCCGTACGGTCATGCGCGGCGGTCGCGTTGGCGAGGACCAGGAGCTCGCGCACCTGCTTGGCGTCCTCGGCGTCCGCCGCCTGGTCCAGGCGGGCGAACAGCTCCCGGCGGGCTTCGGCCTGCTCGTCCAGCCGGCGCTGTGCCTCGCGTACGCCGGCCTCCAGTTGACCCGCCGTCTCCTCGCTCACCCCCGTCAGATCGGCGATCTCGCCGCACACCCGGCGGACCACGAGCACGGAGTCGACCTTCTGGGCATCGGCCCCGGCGCCCGGGCATCCGCGTCCGGCTCCTTCCGGGCCCGGCCCGGGGACCGCTGCGTCGGCGGGGGCGTGTTGCGGGCCCGGACGATCCGCTCGACGGCCGGTGTCGACCGACCTCGCTCCGTCATCGCGCACTCGTCCAGGCCGAACCACTCGGTGGGCCGGGCGAACGCCTCGGTGCCGATACGGACCCGGCGGGCGGTGCACTCGCTGTCCAATCGGATGCGGTGCACATACCAGCGGTGGACCAGGGTGTCCCGGTCCACCGGCACCAACACCCCTGGCACCGGCTCGCTCTCGCCGTCCCACACCGGGGCTACCGGCCGGTCCAGGTGCACCCGCAGCCCGCGGTCCTTGAACTGGATGTCCACAACGGAGCCGACCTGCGCGCCGCGGGCCGGGTGAGACCTGTATCGCTGGTGGCGAGGACACCGGCCCTGAGCACGGTTTGTCCGGGAGACGCGGCCTCTTCGGCTTCGCATGGAACGCCCGGGTGAGAACTGTGATGACTCTGCTGGGCGCCCGCTCAGAAGAGACACCCTTGATGAACATGGGGACTGGTCACCAGATCGAGGACGCTGACGCCCCCGCACTTGCTTTGCTGCGTTTCTCCCGCTTGAAGGACCTCATGAAACACCGGCGATCCTTCTCGCGGCTGGTGAACCCCAGAGCGGACGGGAGACGATTGGGGCGTCAGCGCCATGGCGAGGTCACGGGGCGCTTGGCTCCCGCCTCTGTGTCAGAACATGGTGTTGTCGTTCTCGGAGGTGGGCGGGATGACTTGGAGGACGTCCCAGTGCTCGACGATCTTTCCGTTGTCGTCGAAGCGGAAGATGTCGATGCCCGCGTACTCCTCGTCGGGCCAGGTCTGGTGGCAGTGCAATACGACGTGGTCGCCCTCGGCGAAGGCGCGCTTGACCTCGACGTGTTTACCCGGGTACTCGGCTGCCATCCGTTCGAAGTACTCGATGAACGCCTCCTTGCCGTCGCCCACATGCGGGTTGTGCTGGATGTAGGTGTCGCCGGAGTAGCGCTCCAGTGCTTCGGCGGGGTGACACTGGTTGAACATCAGGTCGTAGAACGCCGTGGCCGTGGCCTTGTTGTGTTCGGGATCGATCATGGTGGTCACCGTAGGTTCACGTGGTGGGGGTGGGACGGGTCGAGTGCGCTGATCAGGTGATCGGCGCGGGCGGCGACCGGCAGGGCGCGTCCTGCGAGGTCGGCGGGGGTTTCGGGGTGCTCGGGGTTGACCCGGATCAGACGGGCTCCGGGGAGGTGGCGGGTGAGGTTTTCGCCGGGCAGGCGGATGACGCCGGGGGTGTTGAAGCCGGCGCCGAACTCCAGGACGAGGAGCCGGGAGGTGGCGGGGAGGGCGTTCAGCCACTCGTGGAGGCGACCGGCGGCCGGGAGGTAGGGGTCGTCGATGAACTCGGGGCCGGTCCGGACGTTGATCTCGACATCTCCCCCGCAGTCCGGGCAGCGGGGCAGGGCTGCGGGGTCGGTGATCGCGCCGCTTGCGGGGTCAAAGGACGCAAGGAGTCTTTTGACCAGCGGTTCGGTGTCGTACGTAATCCGGGTGCAGGGGGTGGTGCACTGGTAGCGGCCGTAGTCGCCCTGCGGGGCGTAGATCCGGTCGGGGTCGAAGCCGTTGCGGGCGAAGAGGGCGTCGACGTTGGAGGTCATCACCCAGTGGTCGCGGTCGCCGATAAGGGTGTGCAGGCGCTGGTAGAGGGGGTTGAGGGCGGCGGCGAAGCGGATGTCGTCGATGTGGACGGCCCAGTAGCCCCACAGCAGAGCGGGCGGCAGGGGGACGCCGACCAGGTAGCGGGAGCGCAGGCCGAGACGGTGCAGGGCGGGGAAGAGTTCGCGGAAGCGGGCCTGGTCGCCGTAGTCGTGTCCGGCGGCGGCGCTCAGGCCCGACCCTGCGGTGATCAGGACGTGGTCGGCCTCGTCCAGCCAGGCGCGGACCGTGGCGAACGTCCGCTCGTGGTGCTGCGGGGACTTCATCGGGTCGGGGTTCCTTGGGTCAGCGCGCGGGCGTATGCGGCGCGGTCGTCGTCCGTGAACACGTTGAAGATCACGCGGTCCAGCTGCCCGGGACGGCGGTCGAGCCAGTCGGCCACGGTGTCCAGGGCGATACGGGCGGCGGGGGCTTTCGGATAGCCGAAGACGCCGGTGCTGATCGAGCAGAACGCGACGGTACGGATACCGCCGGCCTCGGCGGCGAGATCGAGGCAGGCGCGGTACGAGGCCGCAAGCGCATCCGCGTGGTCCGGGCGCAGCGGGCCGTCGACGATGGGGCCGACGGTGTGCAGGACATGGCGGGCCGGCAGATGGTAACCCCGGGTGATCTTGACGGTGCCGGTCGGTTCCGGGTGGCCCTGCAGCGTCATGACCGTGTGGCAGTCCTCGCGCAAGCGGGGGCCTGCGGCTGCGTGCAGGGCATTGTCGATGCACGGGTGCATCGGCGCGAAGCAGCCGAGCAGGGCGCTGTTGGCGGCGTTCACGACGGCGTCCGCCACGAGGGTGGTGAGGTCGCCCTGCCACAGCACCGTACGGTCGGCGGCCGGGTAGGCGGTGCCGGGGAACATGGCGCGGATGGTGGGCAGACAGGTCGCATCAGTGAGCTCGCGCCCCTGCTTCTCGGCGGCCAGGAGCGCATCCAACGCACGGGTGGTCTCAGCAGGCAGTAGGCCCGGCGCGCGTACGGTCAGCACGGCGCGCAGCAGGCGCCGGGCATCTGCATCACCGAGCTGGTCCGCGTCGCCGGGCCGCAGACCGCTTCGGACAGCTATCGGGTCCTGGCCCAGGAGGTGCAGCGCGGCACGGACCATGCCCGCCCGCCCCGGAGGGTCGGCCGGCGCGGCCCCGGTGCGGGGCTCGAACGGCTGGTCCAGGGCGATGGCGGCACAGTAGGCGCCGAGCGGCAGTGCGGGGGCGGGCACGGTGATCCTCGATCCTACGGACAGTGCGGTGAAGGTAAGGGTCAGAACAGGCCGTTGGTGTGCGGGAGTTCGGCGGGCACTGGCGCGATGACATCCCAGTGCTCGACGATCCTGCCGCTCTGCACACGGAACAGGTCGTAGTACGCCACCGGGACACCGAACTCGCCCTCGGACTGCAGCAGAACGAACTCCCCCTCGGCGATGACCTTGTGGACGCTCTTGTAGACCAGGTTCCTGCCCTGCTCGGCCCACTTCGCCGCGGCGGCGCCGAAGCCGTCCAGGCCGTCGGCGGCCTCAGGGTTGTGCTGGTGATACGTCTCGGTGGAGATGTAGTCAGTCAGGACCGAGTAGTCGGCGCCGACGAGCACCTTCTGCGCGAACTCGGCGACCAGGGCGCGGTTGGCCTCGGTGCGCTGCGGGTCGGTGACGTCGGCGGGGCCGTCGGTCTGCGAGCGGCCCGAGGCGGTCTCCTCGACCAGCGGGGTCAGGGCATCCCAGTGCTCGGCCAGCTTGCCGTCCGCGTCGACGCGGAAGATGTCGAAACCGACCAGCGGGGCGGGTCCGAAGCCGTAGTACGTGCCGTGCAGGGCCACCAGGTCACCGTCTGCGATGACACGCGCGCCCTCGTAGCGAAAGTCCTCGGGAAGCCCGGCGACCAGAGCGCGCAGGGCCTCGGGTCCGTCGGCGGCGAGCGCGCTGTGCTGGATGTAGTCGGCAGCCGCCCAGCGGTCCACCGCGGCCTGGTCCTTCTCACCGAACAGCTCAGCGGCGGCGGTCAGGACCGTGTTCTTGGCAGTGCTCATCGGAATTCTCCTCAGCGGAAAGGCGGCGGCGAGGGGGTTGTCGCACCTCTTCGCACCCTTGGACTTTTCCGACGCCGGTACGGCGCCGGTCAGTGGCACACCTCAAAACTAAGAGGAAGAAAGCACGGGAACCGGATACGCTCGCGACTGATGATGGTCAAAAACCGACATGCTGGCGTCGAGGGGATTCCCGAGACCCCCTTCACTGCGCCCGCCGGAACCCCTGCGGGCGTCGAAGTGCTGTCCCTGTCCGACCTGCGCTCCCGTGTCCCGGCCCGGCGGCTCGCCGAGCCCCAGCGCCCGGACTTCCACCACCTGCTGGCCCTGACGACCGGCACCCTGTGGCACACGGTGGACTTTGCCGCCCACGCCCTGGAGCCCGGCTGCTGGCTGTGGGTACGCCCCGGCCAGGTCCACGCCTGGGGCGACCTCACCCGCGCCGAAGGCATCCTGATCCTCTTCCAGCAGGACTTCCTCGACACGGCCACCACCGCCGCCGCCCGCACCGATGACCCGCACGCCCCCGCCCTGCTCCGCCCCCTGCCCGACGACGCGGCGGCACTGCGTCGGGCCGCCGAACACCTCACCGCCGAGTTCCATGCGCTCGGGCACCTGCCGCTGGACGTCCACACCGCGGCCCTGCGCCACCTGCTGTCCGTACTCGTGCTGCGCCTGGCGCACCTGACCGAGCCCGCCGGCCCGCCGACTGCCGAGCCCGGCGCCGCCTACCTCCGGTTCCGTGACGCCGTCGAGAAGAACTTCACCCAGACCCGCCAGGTCGAGGACTACGCGCGCACCCTGGGCTACTCCGCCCGCACCCTCTCCCGCGCCACCCTCGCCGCCACCGGCCTCGGCGCCAAGGAGTTCATCGACCGTCGCGTCGTCCTGGAAGCCAAACGCCTCCTGGCCCACAGCGACCGGACCGCCGCCCGCATCGCCGACCACCTCGGCTTCTCCAGTGCAACCCACTTCAGCAAGTACTTCCACAAGCGCACCGGGAAGACCCCGATCGCCTTCCGCGACATCGTCCGCGGGTAGACCGTGCGCTGATCATAATGTTCGCCTTCGGGGCCTTCGTCCTCAGCAACGACCGTAAGCTTCAGCAGTTCGGGCTCGGCCTGGCCGTCGCAATCCTCCTCGACGCCGTGGTCATCCGCTGCCTCATCGTCCCCGCGGCCATACAGATGCTCGGCAAACGCGCCTGGTGACTACCTGCATGGCTGGACCGGAAACTGCCCAAGGTGTCCATCGAACGCCCTGAGCACGGCTGACGCGGACCGGCACCGTTCAGGTCACCATCACGCCCGCGCAATATTCGACGTGCCCGACAGTGCCCGCGAGTTCGCGGCTGAGAAGCGTGCGGCGGCGCCGGCCTCTTCGACGAGCCTCAGAGCGAGGCGTCGGCCGGCGGTTACTGCGGCGCCGACACGCAACAACAACCCTCGGCAGCAGCGAGACTGCGGCACCATCCGCCCCACTCCTTCCCAGAAGATCCGTGGGTATGGGTTCAACACGTAGAACTTGACAGGGAACAGGGGCGATCGGTGTAGAGCTTGGTGGTCAGCCGGCCACCGCAGCCTCCGAGCAGCAGCGCACCAGAACGCGTCCTACGAGTGGAGGCGACGGACGGCGTCCAACTCGATCGCCTCCACCGGGACCCGGAAGACGGCGGCTACTTGTTGCACGTCGACCTCGAGGTCAAATGGCCGGAGATCGACCTGGCCGTCGCCGCCCCGCTCGTGAAGAAGGCCGATTCGCTGTGCCCTTACACGAAGATGGCCCAACGGGGGACGCCGACAAGCATCAGGCTGGCCTCATAGCCGACGGCATCGGCTGCCTGTCCAGCTGTATGTCGTTTCTGCAGCCGTCGTGTGCCTCATGACGGCAGACGAAGCTCTTCGCACGACAGCCCAGCCGCTGACCGGTGTTCCATCGAAAAGACGCAAGAACAAGAAAGGGGGGACCAGCCGGCCGGTCGCCGATCCACCGGGGTGAGCAGGCGACAAACGCCACCTGATCACCGACGGAAAGGGCACGCGGCTGCCGGTCATCCTGACCGGCAGCAACCGCAAGGACCTCACCCAGTTGGCACCAGTGGTGAACGCCGCGAGGCATTCCGCGGTCGGGGCGGCCTACCGCGCCGCAGAGCCGTGACGCCTTACGCGGACCTCGGCGACGCCCTCCACCGCTAGCGCAAGCAGGCCCGCATCCGAAGCATCATGCCCGCCATCGCGTACCGCGGCAGCGGTCTGAGCCTCCACCGGTGGGTGGTCGAGTAACTGGCTCTAACAAAAGCTGTTGATCATGTGACTGTTGGCTTGTCTGTTCGTTGGTCTGGTTGTGGGGAAACGTCAGTCGCGGCCTTGGATCGTTTCGGGTATGACCTGTTGGCGGCGCCTGGCGGCCTGGAACCAGGCCGGCGTCTGGGACCAGTTGCATGTGCTGCTGCTGGAGAAACTGCGG
>NZ_JBVKBU010000030.1:0-56332 GCF_055638955.1 Streptomyces sp. NPDC111507
CCGAATACCGAGCCGAGATGACCGTCCGCTTCATGATCTGGGAACAGGTCACCGGAGTCGCCGGCCTGCCCACCAAGGCCTGAACATCGCCCGGAACCGGACTTCACCACGCCCCGATGCACCGTCAGACACCCAACACCCAACAACGTGACAACGCCCGCCAGAAGGCTGGCGATCGAGGGCGCCGTGTCGGCGAGCGCCGTTCATCCGGCCGGCGGCGCCGACGGCGCCCCGGATGTGGATGGAGGAGCGCATCGGCAAGCGCATCAACAACAAGCGCGTCGACGAGGCCCTCTCCCTCAACCCGGACATCGTCTCCACCGCCTGCCCGTTCTGCCTCGTCATGCTCACCGACGCCGTGAACGGCAAGAAGAACGACGGCAAGGCCAAGGAGTCCATCCAGGTCGTGGACGTCGCCCAACTCCTCCTCGACTCGGTGAAGACCCCGGTCGACCCGGCCGGCGAAACGGAGAGCGGAGAGCGAACCGGAGGCGGAATCAGTCAACTAACCCGGACATAGGCTCACTTGAGCCGGAAGCGAGCACGCCGAGCTACCAAGGATGGACACAGTGGCCCGCCGAACGGATGGGCGGGCCACTGGAGCGCCGAAATCGGCGGGGAAGGCGGGACTCACAGTTCAGGGTGTCGGGTGTGCCAGTCGGTCGCGCGCTGGTAGCGGGCGGCTACCGAAATCACGTCGGCGTCGGCCCACAGGTGGCCGATGAACTGGAGGCCGATCGGCAGCCCCTGGGTATCGAAGCCCCCGGGCACGGTGATCGCGGGGAGCCCCGCGTGGCTGGGAGGCTCGGTCATCTGGTGGATCAGCAAGCCCAGCGGCAGGGTCGCCTGGCCGTCGACCAGGCGGGTAGGCCCGTAGTCGCCGCCGTGCGGGAACGCCGGGACGGGGGTGGTCGGGGTCACTAGCACGTCAGCGCCGGTCATCGCTGCGCGGAAGGCGTTGTAGATGTCGGTCTTCCCCTGCCGGAAGGCGGCGCTGACCTGCCGCCCGGTGACGCTCTTGGCGCGTTCGGCCAGCTCCAGGACCATAGGCCACAGCTCCACGCCCCCGGCCTGCATCTCCTCGGCGAACTCCAGGTACTCGCATGCGTTCAGGTGGTCGAAGAACAGCATCGTGTCCGGCAGCTGGATGTCGACCTCCTCGACAGTGGCGCCGGCGGCGCGCATGTCGTCCAAGGCCTGGGCGAAGAGCCTGCGCACATCGGGGTCGAGGACCTTCTGCCCCAGGTCGTAGCACGCGGCGACGCGCACCCCGGTCAGGTCTCCTGGCGTGAGAGCCGCCTCGATGTAGCTACCGGCGTCCCGAGGCACCGAGAACCGGTCCGAGGGGTGGTGGCCTGCGGTCGCCTCGAACACCATCGCCGCGTCCAGCACCGTGCGGGCGACCGGGCCGTCGGTGGAGTCACCGTCGGTGCTGGTGGCGGTGGGGATCCGGCCGATGGACGGCTTGATCCCCACTGCGCCGCACAGCGATGACGGCACGCGGATGGAGCCGCCGCCGTCGGAGCCCCAGGCGACCGGACCGACTCCCGCGACGACGGCAGCGGCTGCGCCGCCGCTGGAGCCGCCCGCGTTGTAGCCCGGCCGCCAGGGAGTGCTGGTTGAGCCGGTGAGCTTGCTCTCTGTGACTCCGATCAGTCCGAACTCGGGCGTGGTCGTCTTTCCCAGCAGGATGACGCCCTGCTCCTTGAGCCGCGCCCAGCCGATCGCGTCCACCTCCGGCACGTTCTCAGCGAAGGCCGTGCATCCGTAGGTGGTCCGCACCCCGGCGGTCTCGGCGAGGTCCTTCACCGTCATCGGGACCCCGAACAGCGGCGGTAGTTCCCCTCCTGCCCGCAGGCGCCGCTCGGCCTCTTTGGCATCCGCCCGTGCCTGGTCGGCGGTCACGGTGACCATGATGTTCAGAGCCGGATCCACCTGGTCCATCCGGTCGAGTGCGGCGTCGACCGCCTCGACCGGGGAGAGCTCGCGGCGCCGATACAGCTCGCCGAGTTCTGCGGCCGTCTTCCAGTAAAGGTCGTCCGACATGTTGCCTCCTGGGCGGTAAACAAGTTTTTCCTGGCAGGGCTGCGCTGCTCTGCTAGCGGCTTGCTGAGAATCAACGTGCAGGTCGCCGAAGATCTAGCTCAAGGGGCTGACCCAGGTCGCCACTGATCACGACTCGATGCGCGCCCCAGGTGCGATCGCCCTACTGACGTCGGTCGTCTCGCTGCCGTGCAGCACTGTGAGCGTGAGCTGTGCCGGTGTCGCGGGCGAGGTGTGCAGGGTCTGCGTGGAGTGGTTGCGTTCGGCCGCGGTCCAGGGGTTGCGGTCGTCGCCGGTGCTGGGGACGTACTCCGGGTAGTCGCTGCTTGCCAGCTGCAGGCGCAGGCGGTGGCCGCGCTGGAGTCGCAGGCCGATGTGGCCCATCTCGATGCGGACCTCGGCGTCCGGTGCGGGGCACAGCAGGGTTCCCTGTCCGCGGACGATCTGGGTGGCCCGGCCGTCGGGGGCGACGTCGAGGAACTTGGCGAAGACGTCGGTCCGTTCGGCGGTGGAGTCCACCGCCACCCACAGGTCGACGGGCCCGGCGAGGTCCATTTCCTGGTCCACTGGGGGCAGGTCGAAGCGCAGGACGTCGGGCCGCTCTCCCACCGGGGCCTCATCAGGGCTGACTCCAAGGAGTGACCAGGAGTCGACGTCGCCCGAGGGTACGAGGTCCTCGGGATCGTATGCCCAGCTGACGTGCTGATCAGCAGCCGGAACGACGTAGGTGAGGATGCCACCCTCTTCCGCGGCACGGTCAAGGGCGTCCAGATAGAGCTTGGTCGTGCGGGCCTGCTCCGGCGGCCAGGTGGCGGCGGTGCGGTAGCCGTCGTGGCCGTGATGCCATCGGACGCGGGGGTGCTGCTGCGCGTCGGAGGATTCCCGGACGAACACGTCGAAGAAGTCGATGGCCGGCTCGATGTACCGGTCAAGGAGGGTGTCCATGACCTTCGGGTCCATCGTGGCGTGATCGTTCTCGGACCGTGAGCTGACGTGATCCAGGTGGTAGTTCTCGTGGTCGATCGAGTCGGCGAACAGATATTGCAGCGGACCCCAGGCGGGGTCGGCGGCGAACCGGGCGTAGGACCGCAGGGAAGCGATGGCGAGGTTGTCGTACCACCCGACGGTGTGCAGGACGGGGATCGGGCGGGCGTCGATCGGGTCACCGAACGGGAAGACCGGGGCCCTCAGCGGCCCGTGGACGAACTGGTCGAACCAAGGTGAGCGGGCGCCGAGTTCCTGGAAGACGGCTTCGAAGGCATCGGCGAGTGGGCGGTCCCCGAAGTCGATGGTCCGCTCGTTGAGGCCGCCGTCCACCCAGCACTGCTGGAGGTAGGTGCCGAAGGTGAGCCACGGCGGGTCGACGACGGTCGGTTCGGGCTGGTGGGGGAGGCCGGCGAAGTCGTGGGTCGTGACCCGGGGCACGATCGCGCGCAGGGCGGGGTGGGAGGTGCTGGCAGCGGCCCACTGCGTGAACCCGTAGTAAGAGTCTCCGAACATGCCGACGCGCCCGTCCGACCAGGGCTGCCCGATGATCCAATCGAGGGTGTCGTTGCCGTCGGATGCCTCGCTGAGCAGGCCGAAGGTCTCGCCTTCGGAGTCGAACTTGCCGCGGACGTCCTGCACGACGCACGCGTAGCCGCGGGCCACCAGCCGATGGGCGATCAGGCCCGGGAAGCAGTAGTCGCTGGTCTTCCCGTACGGCAGCCGGATCAGGATCGAGGGAAGGGCACCGTCATGTGCTTCCGGAAGGTAGATGTCGGTGGCGAGGCAGACTCCATCCCGCATCGTCACGTGCTGGGTTCGAGCGTCGTGCGGTACGGCGCGAATGGTCCCGGTCCAGGCCATGGTCGGCTTGTTCCTTTCAGGAGAGGAGGGTGGGATCACGGTGGGCGGTGACGTGCTTCCTCACCGGCGTGTTCTGCGACCTCAGCGACACACTCGGCGGTTTACTGAGCCCCCTCGTCCGGGTGCTCGGCAATGGTGATGGCCGGGAGGACGAGCTGCGCACCGTAGACGCCCCCGACGACGAGGCTCTGTGTGCTCGGGAGCCGCCTCGTCGTGAGCCACGGGTTCTCGGCGGTGCCCGGATGGACGGCGGAGTGAGGGAAGTCGCTGGACTGGATCTGCAACTGCAGGCAGTGGCCCCTGCGCAGCCGGTACGCGTTGTCGTCCAGGGTCAGTGTGACGGCGTCTCCCGCCTGCTCGGACAGGACGGCGCGGCCCCATGAGATCGGGTGGGTCGTGCCGTCGGGGTAGACGTCCTGCAGTTTGGCGAAGACGTGTGTGGAGGGGGCCGAGAACGAGATGCGCCCCATGAGGACCGGTTGTCCCGCGAAGTCGACGTGCTCGCTCAGTGGTTCGGTTCGGAAGGTCAGCACGTCGGCCCTCTCCGCGAGGTCACGCTCGTCGGGGTACGCCGCCAGCAGGTACCAGATCGCCTCGATGTCGGTGCTCGACGGGACGGGGTGTTCCGGGTCGTGCGTCCACCTCAGCGACGTCGTCTCCTCGTCCCGGTCGCGGCTCAGGCCGTACACCTCCGAGCCATGGGCCGAGAGGTGGAAGGTCAGGGGTTCGCTCGGCGGCGGGTACTCGTGCGAGAACTGCCACCCGACGTGTCCGACGTGCCAGCGAGCTCTCGGGCGGGACTTCACCGGCCGTACCCCGTTGAGGTGTTCGTCGAAGAAGTCCGCCACCTCGCCGCACTCGGTCTCGATCTTTTTGGCGAGGGCGGCTTCGCTGAGGTACGGGTTGCGCTCGTCGCCGAACCCCACGTCCTGCAGCAGGTAACCCGAGTGGTCGGCCGATCCGACATGGAGGAAGTGCAGGTCGCGTTGGCCTGCCAGGGACCGAAAGTGGCGCCAGTCGCGCAGCCCGAGGGGAGCCAGGCCGGGGTCGTACCAGTTCTGCCAGTGCAGGATCGGGATGGACGTGGTGTGGTACGGGTGCCGGTCGCCGTACGGGTTGTACCAGCCCTGGTCCACGGAGCGCCCCAGCATGTCCGTGGCCGCCCGGCACTCACCGATCCGTGTGCGGGCCGCGGCGATGATGTTCTCGACGGAGTCCGCGCTCCAGTCGATCTCGGCGAGGTAGCCGTTGTTGTCGGTCCAGATCTGCAGGAGGTCGTTGAGTCCCGCGAGGTACGGGACCTGCTGGCTCCACTGTGCTCCCACGTGCCCGGCGCCCATGTCGATGCCTGTCACCTGCGGGACGGCCGCCCTGATGGCAGGGTGGCCGCTCGCCACGGCGGCCCAGGTCGTGAAGCCGTAGTACGACTGTCCGGTCACGCCGACGCGGCCGTTGGACCACGGCTGCCGCGTGATCCAGTCGACCGTGTCGTAGCCGTCGGCGACGTCGTAGGCGTAGGGGAGCGTCTCGCCGCCCGACCGGAACTTGCCCCGCACGTCCTGGGTCACGAACGCGAAGCCGCGTGAGCGGTAGTACTCGGCCTCGAACGTCAGGGCGGTGTACCGGCTCGACTTGTCGTAGCAGGTCCGCGCGAGAATGGCGGAGTGCGCGGTCGCGTCGTCCGGCAGATAGACGTCCGTGGCGAGTTCGACACCGTCGCGCATCGCGACCATGCGTTCCCGGGCGTGTTCGGATGGTGGCTCGGGCGTCATGATTTCGGCGATGGTGAAACTCATGGCTTGCCTCCGAGATATATTACGCTCGTTATATAACGGCATAGGGAAGTCGTGCCAGGCAACGGCCGGGCGCGAAGGGCAAGGAGGTCGCGGTGCCGCGGTATGTGGATCCGGAAGAGCGTGTTCGCGACATCGTCATGGCCTCGTTGCAGGCTTTGAGCGAGGGGGGACTCGCCGAGCTGACGCTGCGGAAGATCGCGAAGCGGATGGGCGGGTCCATCACGCTGATCACGCACTACTTCGCCAACCGCGAGGCCCTGTTCGACGCTGTCCTGGAGCATGTGCTGGCCGATGCCGACGCCGCCCTCGACGAACTGGAGCAGATTCCGGACCCCGAAGAACGGCTGCGGATCGCCCTGGGATGGTTCCTGCCGGACACCGAGGAGGCGCTGACGCAGGAGCGCGCGCGGGTGGCGTTGCTGACGCACCAGGGTGCGGAGCCCGTCATCCGCCGGCACCTGCAGCGCATGGAGCCGGCGATGCGAGCGATCCTGGCACGGGCCGTCCGGGACCTGGTCCCGGCCGAGGAGTTGGACGGGACGGTCGACATGGTGCGTGTCTGGGTGTCCGGCATAGCGCTGTCCGTGGTCGAGCACCCGGAGATCTGGACGCCCGAGCGTCAGCGGGCCGCGCTGGATCGCTTCCTCGACGTGTTGTTCGCAGCGGGACTCTCGTCCGGCCGACCGGAAGGAGTGAGGGAGCGGACCGGCCGGTGACTGCCGGTCGATCCGCTGCCCCGGTTCAGGAAGCACGAAGGTCCACGACGCGGTCACTGTGCGGTTCCGCACGGAGTTCCGCCTTCGCGATCTTGCCGCTTGCGGTGTACGGCAGGCTGTCGCGGAACTCGACGTAGCGAGGCACCTTGAAGCGGGCGAGCCCCTGAAGGCACCACGCCTCGATCTCCTGGGCGGTCAGGCTCGCCCCCGGCTTGAGCACGACGACCGCCTTGACCTCTTCGTCGCGCTCGGGGTCGGGGACCGGTATGACGCCGACCTCGTCCACCTCCGGCAGGGCCATGATCTGCAGTTCGACCTCGGCGGCGGCGATGTTCTCGCCGCTGCGGCGGATGACGTCGCGGACACGGCCCTCGTAGTAGTGCTGTCCGTCGGCGTCCTTGCGGACGATGTCGCCGGTGCGGAACCAGCCGCCCGGCAGGAAGAGTTCGGCGTTGGCTTCGGGGCGGTTGTGGTAGCCGAGCATCATGCCGGGGCCCCGCAGGCACAGTTCGCCGGAACGGCCCGGCTCGACCTCGTCGCCGCTCCCGTCGATGACCTTCGATTCGCGCTGCGGGAAGCACCAGCCCATGGAGCCGGTGCCGACGGTGTCGGTGCGGTCGTAGGGGACGTAGGTGCCGTTACCGACCTCCGTGCTGGCGTACACCTCGCGGGCCCGCAGGCCGAAGCGCCGCTCCAGGGGCTTGTGCAGGGAGGGCGGCAGGGCGGCCACCGGTGCTTTCTTCAGGGCGAGTTGCCGGTCGGCCTCGCTCTCGGGAAGGTCGAGCATGCCCTCGTCGATCCACGCCATGTCGATGCGGTGGTCGACCAGCCAGTTCATGAACTTGCGTCGGCTCAGCCCAGCGGTGACGTAAATGCCTCCTCCGCCGGCCAGTGCCATCATCAGATAGGCCTGGTTCTGCATGTAGTAGAAGGGATGGTCCGCCAGGATCCGCTGCGTGTCGCCGATCGCCGAGCCGTAGACGCCGATCTGGATCCAGTAGGTGTGGGTGAGCAGGCATCCCTTGGGCAGTCCGGTGGTGCCGGACGTGAACTGGATGTTGACCACCTCCGCGGGATCGGCCCGGTGGGTGCGCGGCGTCGGCTCCTGTGCGGTGAGCGTCGCGAAGTCGTGCACGCCCTCGACCGGTTCGCCGACCGCGATGATCCGCTCGCTCGGCACGGGGCCGACGCGCCCCTCGCCGAGTGCACCGGTGACGACCTCGTCGGCGGCGACGAGCCAGCGGGCGCCCGCGTCGCTCAGGACGAAGTCGATCTCCCGTGGCGTGTACTTGGGGTTCATCGGCACGGCGACCGCGCCCGCCTCGATGACCGCGAGCCAGGTCAGCGGGAATTCCACCTGGTTGCGCAGCATGATGCCGACCTTCTCGCCCGGCACGACGCCGAGGCGTTCGAGCCCGGTGCGCACCCGGCTGATCCGCTCGCGCAGGTCCGCCCACGTCAGCGTGGGGCCTCCGCCCTCGATGTGGGTGAGCGCGACGTTGTCCGGCCACTGCTCGGCGGCGTAGTCCAGTGCCTCGGGGATGGTCTTGTCCCCGAGGTGCTGCTGGTGTGCGTTCAGTTCCATGCTTTCTGCCTCTCTACGGCAATTCAGACGGTGGACCACAGGGCGCGCTGCGTGGCGACGAAACCGGGCCGCTCCCGGCCCCTGACCTCAGCGCGCAGGTCGGTGACGACGAGGTGGCCCTGTTCCCCGCGGTCGATGACCTCGCGGACGTGGCCGTGGACACGGAAGGGGTCGGTGGTGCGGATCACCGAGACGAAGCGGATGTTGTCCAGCCCGTAGTTCCAGGCGATCCACGGGCCTTCGGACCACACGGAGTGGTTGCACAGCACGTCCAGCAGGCTGAGCAGGTGGAAGCCCTCCACCAGGTCCTCGCCGTACCCGGCCTCGCCCTCGTAGGCGTGCGGGTACTCGTCGTGGTACGACGCCTTCTCGAAGTCCTTCGTGCGGTCGTCGTCGACGACGAACCAGGGTGTGGTGAACGTCCCGTCCAGCAGGGCCGGTGCCTGGGAGGGATGGGGGACGGTCAGGGTTGTGGCTCCCTCGGTGGAGAGGATGCCCATGATCGGCTCCTTTGTGTAGCGGATGCTTTATTACGAGGGCGTGCGTCCGCCCGGTGCGGGCGGACCGTGGATGTCAGGCGCTTCGGCGCCGGGGCTGCCAGCCGGGCCTGGGAACGGCCTCCAGCAGTCCCCGGGTATACGGGTCCTGGGGGTGGTCCAGCACGTCGGCGGTGCGCCCCCGTTCGACCACACGGCCGTTGCGCATGACCAGGCAGTGGTCGGTGACCTGGCGGACCACCGCCAGGTCGTGCGAGACGAACAGGAATGCCACCGAGGTGCGTTCGCGGATGTCGCAGAGCAGATTCAGCACCTGTGCCTGCACGCTGACGTCCAGGGCGGCGACCGCCTCGTCGAGGATGAGGATCTCCGGTTCCAGGGCCAGGGCCCGGGCGATGGCCACGCGTTGCCGCTGCCCGCCGGACAGGTCGCGCGGAAGCCGCTGCGCGTGCTGCTCGTCGAGCCCGACCTCGGTCAGCAGACCCACCGCCCGTTCCAGGGCCGCGGCGCGCCCGAGACCGAAGCGCACGCGCAGCAGTTCCGTCAGACCGGCGCCGATGCGCTGGCGCGGATCGAGGGAGGCGAAGGGATCCTGGAAGACCATCTGCACGGGGCGTGTGCTGCCCTTCCCGCCGCCGGCGACGGTGACGGTCCCGCTGGTGGCCCGCTCCAGCCCGGCGACGATGCGCGCGGTGGTGGTCTTACCCGAGCCGGACTCGCCCACGACGGCCAGCGAGCCACCGCGTTCCAGAGAGAAACCGACGTCGTCGACGGCGACGAGAGCCTCGCCGTCACGGGAGCGGACGGGGAACTCCTTGCGCAGGTGCTCCACGACGAGCGCGGGGCCGGTGTCCCGGTTCGGGACGGCTTCCAGGGTCATGAGAGCACCGCCTGGGGAAGCTCGGCGCCGATCTCTTCCACTCGGTGACAGGCGACCAACCGGTCCTCCACGGTGCGCAGTTGTGGCCGGTCCTGCCGGCATTCCTCAGCGGCGAAACGGCAGCGCGCGGCGAACGCGCACCCCGATCCCGCCTCGTACGCCGAGATCGGCCGCCCCGGGATCGGCTCCAGCCGTGTCACGGCGGTGGCGCTGGGACGACAGGCGAGCAGGCCTGCCGTGTACGGGTGCAGGGGGCGGGAGTGGACCTTTGCCGTGGCTCCCCGTTCGACGACCGTCCCGGCGTACATGACGGCCAGGGAGTCGGTCACGGCGGCGGCCAGGTCCAGGTCGTGGGAGATGAACAGCAGCCCGAGGTTACGATCCCGGATCTGTTCCTGGAGGATCGCCATGACCTCCGACTGCACGGTCACGTCCAGGGCCGTGGTGGGCTCGTCCGCGAAGACCAGTTTGGGGGAGGGCAACAGTGCCGCGACGATCATCATGCGTTGCAGCAGGCCGCCGGAGAGCTGGTGCGGGTACTGGGCCAGGCGGTGCTCGGGATCGGTGATGCCGATGCTCGCCATGATCTCGCAGGCGCGTTGCCGGGCCTCCCGCGGTCCGAGCAGCTTGCCCGCCACGACGCCTTCGACCAGGAAGTCGCCGATCGTCCGCAGAGGGTTGGTGTGGGCGCGTGGGTCCTGGTGGATGAGGGCGACCTCGCGCGAGCGGTAGGCGGCGAGCTCGCGGCGTGAGAAGCGGAGCACCGACCGCCCCTCGAAGTCGATCCGCCCGGACGTCTCAGCGTGCCGGGGAAGCAGCCGCATCGCGGACTTGACCAGCATCGACTTGCCAGAGCCGGATTCGCCCACCAGCCCCATGGTCTCGCCCGCCGCCACCGTCAGGTCCACGTCACGGACCAGCGTGCGCCGGTTTGCCCGGTCCCCGGCTGTGACGCCGACGTCCCGCATCTCCAGCAGCGGTGCCCTGTTCATCGGGTCCCTCCGAACCTCTGGGTGAGACGCTCGCCCAGCATGTTGAACGCCACCACGGAGACGACGATGCACAGCCCCGCCGCCATGCTCTGCTGCACGGCGCCATCCAGTACCTCGGAACGGCCATCGGCCACCATCACTCCCCATTCCGCCGTGGGCGGTTGGATGCCGAGCCCTAGGAACGACACCGCTCCGAAGTCCATCAGAGCCGATCCGAAGCCGATCGTCGCTTGCGCCAGCACGATCGGCGCCACGTTGGGCAGCAGGTGCCGCCCGCAGATACGCCAGGTCGGCAGGTCGGCCAGTTGCAGTGCCTCGATGTAGGGCAATTGGCGCTGCCGTACCGCGACGCTGCGCACCACCCGGGCCACATAAGGCGTGTAGACGATGGTCAGGGCCAGGACCGGTGCCCAGAAGCCGGCGCCGAAGATGGCGGCGGCGACGACGGCCACCAGCACTCCGGGAATCGCGAACAGCAGGGTCAGCACCCGGTTCAGCAGCCGGTCGACCCAGCCGCCGTACCAGGCCATCGCGAGCGCAAGCAGGGTGCCCAGGCCGCTGCTGCCCAGCACGATGATGCCCGGTCCCGCGAAGCTCAGCCGGGCTCCGGTCAGTGCCCGGGAGAAGATGTCGCGGCCCAGGGAGTCGGTGCCGAACAGATGCGCGCCGCTCGGACCCTGGCTCGCGGCGAGGACGTCGGTGGCCGCCGGGTCGTACGGGGCGATCCAGGGGCCGATCACCGCGAGGATCACCAGGCCGGTGGCCACTGCCGCCGAGACCAGGAACAGTGGGTCACCGAAACGCGCGCGGCCGGTGCTGCGCAGACGGAGGGTGGCTGTGATTGTGGCCATCGGTCAGCGTCCTTTCCTCAGCCGGGGGTCCAGCAGGTGCTGACCTGCGTCCAGCAGCGTGGTGACGACGACGAACACGGTGACGATCAGGACACTGACTCCCGTCACCACGG
Organism: Streptomyces sp. NPDC111507; assembly: GCF_055638955.1. NCBI lineage: Bacteria > Bacillati > Actinomycetota > Actinomycetes > Kitasatosporales > Streptomycetaceae > Streptomyces > Streptomyces sp. NPDC111507. The sequence continues at coordinate 11,322 of NZ_JBVKBU010000030.1, forward strand.
GATAGTCCTTGGCGGAGACGCTTCTGATCAGCAGAGAGCCGATGCCGTCGATGCCGAAGGCGGGCTCGACGACCACCGCGCCGGCCACCAGACCGGCCACGGTCAGGCCGGACGCTGTCAGGATGGGGAGTGCGGCGTTGCGCAGGATGTGCCGCCGGAAGATCCAGGAGCGGGGCAGTCCCCGGCCGCGGCCGGTCACGACGTGTTCGGCTTCGGCCTCCTCGCCGATCGCGCTGGAGGTCAGCTGCGCCAGGTAGGCGGCGTAGCCGATGGACAGGGCGACCGCGGGGAGGGTGAGGTGCCACAGCCGGTCGGTGAAGCCGCCACCCGCCCCGCTGGTCGGGAACCATCCGAGGTTCACCGCGAACACACTGATCAGAAGCGTGGTGGCGACGAAGGCCGGAACGGCGATGCCCAGGCCGGACAGAGCGTTGACCAGCGGGCGCCATCGCGGGCTCGTCCCGCCGAGCCCGCCGAGGAGCAGGCCCGCGGCCAGGATGAGGACCGCGGACATGCCCACGAGTAGAAACGTGGTGAGCAGCCGGGGCGCGAGGAGATCGGAGACCGGCTGCCGGTAGGTCAGCGAGGTCCCGAGGTCTCCGTGCAGAGCGCCGGTCAGCCAGTGCCAGTAGCGCTCCGGCATCGGGTCGTCCAGGCCGAGCCTGGTTCGCATCGCGGCGCGCGCGGAATCCGAGGCGTGCGGTCCCAGCAGTTGGGCCACAGGGTCGCCGGGAGCCCAGGCGAGGACGGCGAACAGGAGGAAGGAGGCGCACAGGACGGTGGCCACCGGGCCGATAACGTACGTCACCGCCAAGGACAGGGCGGGGTGGCGCCAGGAGGCGCGAACCCGGGCCGGGGGACCGGCCACGGAGGTGGACACGGACATGTCTCGCTCCTACTTGTGTGCGGCGCCGACGTACGCCATCTGCGGCATGGACCAGTAGGCGAACGAGGTGATCGCCCCGGTCAGCCGGTTGTTGAGGAAGGTCGTGGTGTTCGTGGAAACCAGCGGGATGATCGCGTCGGCCTTCTCGTACAGGGCCTGCAGCTTGACGACCGTCTGAGCCCGGCGTGTCGCGTCGAAGGTGCTGCGTGCCTCGTCGAAGAGCTTGGTGACCTGAGGGTTGTCGTAGTTGGAGTAGTTGTAGGTCTGCTTGGGCAGGTAGCAGAACCCGATCGTCTCCAGGGGGTCGGGCGCGGCGCTGAAGTTCGACGACAGCATCAGGTCGACGCCCTTTCGCTTGGAGGCGTCGTAGCCCGCCTGTGCGTAGACCAGCGGCTGCATGCTCTGGATCTTGATGTTCAGACCTGCCTGCTTGCCCTGCTGCTGCAGCAACTGCGCGGTACGCGACTGTGTGTCATCGCCGGCGGAGATCGCCAGGACGATCTGCTGTCCCTTGTAGGAGGAGGACTTGACCAGCTTCTTTGCCGCGTCCATGTCGTAGGACCGTGTCGTCTCGAAGACCTTGTACGCCTTCTCGTACACCACGCGCTGGGCGTTGGGCCAGGTCGCCGGGGCCGTCATGGTGTACATCGGGGTGGCGGCCCCGTGGAACACGGCCTTCGCCATGGCACCGCGGTCGATCATCCGCTCCAGGGCGGTACGCAGTTTGCCGTCGGCCATCACGCCGTCCGGGCGGGAGACGTAGATGCCCACCGACTGAGGAGAGGGCCCGAAGACCAGCCGTCCCTTCTTGGACCTCTGAAGAGCGGGCACCGAAGAGGCGGTCAGTTCGTAGGCGCCGTCGATCTCCCCGGCGTCCAGCGACTGGGCCAGGGACGTGGCGTCGGTGACGAAGGTGAACTTGACCGACTTGGCGAACGGACGCCGGTCGCGGTTCCAGTAGGCGTCGTTGCGGCTCATCGTGATGCTGTCGCCGCTGACCCATTTGTCGAGCTTGAACGGACCACTGCACATCAGGCCACCAGCCGGCGTCCCGAGCTTGGAACCGGCCTTCTCGGCGAACGCCTTCTTCATGACCGCCACGTTGGCCAGTTCGCTGGTGAACATCTCGTCCGGCTGTTTGAACGTGACGGTGACCTTGTCGGCGGCAGTCGCCTTGATGGAGTCGACGTTGGCGAAGAGATAGCTGCTGATCTTCGACGGATCGGCGTCCCACCGCAGGCTGAAGGCGACGTCCTCCGCGGTGACGGTGGATCCGTCCCAGAACTTGACGTTCGGGCGGATCGTGAGCACGAGCCTGGTCGGCGACTGCTGCCGGTAGCTCGCGAGGTTGGGCTTGATATTGAACTTCGCGTCCAGGGTCAGCAGGGAGTCGCAGAGATTACGGACTACCTGACCGCTCTGCGTGGTCGCCGCGTTTCCTGGATCCAGCGTTTCCGGCTCGCCGCCGGTGAGGTTCCAGGCGATCTGGTCGACGTCTCCCTTCGCGGTGGGGAGTGAGGAGACCAGGTCGTCGGCGGAGACCGGCTTCTGCTCGCCCGACGTGCCGCCGGAACACGCGGTGAGTGTGGACGCGGCCAGTATGAGGCTGAGTGCCGCGGCCCTTGGGATGTGTCGTGTAGCCATCGGGACGCCCCTTCGTCGCAGCCTGCGGCCGCTTCCGAGCCAAGTTGACGGCGAATGTATAGCGAGTGATGTACAACGAGCAATACTCATCCCTTGGCTTTTCCAGGTCGTAACTTTCGTCCGGGACGGGCCTTGACGTCGCGGTAGCGGGCGGGGCGGATGCCAACTAAGCCTTGCGGGGTCGCACCGCCATCGGTCGAGGTGGTGGAGGCCGCGCTGGTGCGCATCGCTGGCTCATCGTCGTCGCGGGGGCCTGTTCCGCGCCCGTGTCTACTCACTCTTCCGCTCTGGAGTGCAGTGGTTCGCGACGATGTGGCACGTGCTACAGGAATCGGGGATGCGGCCGGCCAAGGTTTGAGCCCGACTGGACGGCAAACGAGGAGGGGACCCGGATGGAGGCCTCACCGTCGGAACCCCAGGTCGCTGGCGCGATGCCGGCGACGGTCGAAGCCTCGACTCTTCCGCTGGAGCGACGGCCGCACAAGCGGGTCCCGCGGAGCGCCGGTGGTGCCGGTCGGCTTGCTTTGGGTGACGCCGAGGAACCCGGACTCGGAAGTCGTGGTCCAGTTCGACTGGATCGTCACGGAGTCCTTGAAGCGGGACCAGGTGCCGGCATCCTCGTCGGGCACGTGATCGGCATAGGTGACACAGCCATAGGCGGTGCGCGCATCGACCGTCTGTGAGGTCGTCGTTATGTCGTTCAGCCGGGGGGTACGCCTGCTCCAAGCGGTCCAACGCCGCGCCGACCGCCGTCACTGGTGACAATGGCCGGCTTCGATACAACTGCACGAGTCCATGTGCGCTGAGCCGCGTGAGGCCGTTGGCCACGGCGGAACTCCCTCACCCCGTACCTGGAAGAAGGCACGCCTCAGGTGCGCGGCCGATGTTGGGCGTGTCAGCCGCCGGGGCTACGGCGTGTGCCGGTGCGCCGGTGCGGGCCACCAGGGCCCACAGGAGTGGCTTGGTCAGGATGGTCATCTCGGTCGGCGTTCGCGGGCATCCGCGCTGGAGCCAGTCTGCGGCCACGCCGATGAGTGCGCCGGCGACGAACGCCGCAGGCACGTCGTGCGTGTCCACGGCGTCCGGCGGCGGGAAGCTGCCCGCAGGAGTGGGTGGCCGTCGTGGTGCGTGCCTGCCCTTTCCTGGCCGAGCTTGACGGGTCTCGCGGCTGTCGTTGGCCGGCGCGGCCGAGGTCAACCACTGCGAGCACGTGTCGTTCAGATCGGGAGGAACCGGAGCTGTTCGACGACCTTGCCGTCCTCCCGCCGGGTGAAGGTGGCCGAACGCTTGCCCACCTCGTTGCCGCGGACGACGACACTCCAGCCGGGCCGTACGTCGACCGACACCTGGAGCAGGTGGCTGTCGGGGCTGGTGATCGTGATGAACGGCTCCTCGTGAGCGTACGGGTCCGGCTCGTCCTCGGTCAGTTGCCGACCGAACCAGTACTCCTCGACCATCTGCCCCCCGCGGTGACGGTGGACAGCGGCCGTGGACGTGGCCTCGGGGCCGAAGCCGGCCTGGTGGACGACCGCCGCGGTCCATTCCCCCTCCGCGACCAGCGAGTTCTCCTGCTGGATCAGCATGTCGGGGTATTCCTTGATCACGTCCCGCATGTCGGAGATGTGCTTCTCGGCGCCGGTGGTCGCCACTCCCATCATCTCCACGTAGACATCGGACGAGTGGTAGTGCTCCTGCATGTCCCACTTGCGGTTGTTCCAGCCGAGGAAGTCTGCCATGAGGAACTGGACGCAGTTGTCCCGCTCCAGTTCGTACCCGTCGTCCTCAGTCCGCCGGTCCATCGATTCCATGATCCTCTTGCCTTTGCTCGGGAAACCACGTCGTGTGGCGGGAGGCACTCGCGCCCCGGTGGTCCGCCGTGCGGAGCCCACCCGGCCACGAGATCCCGTGGACAGCTTCGCCAGTCGAATTCAGGCGGTCTTGATGAAGCCGCCGTCGATGAGGTAATCGACGCCGGTGATGTTTCCGGCCGCGTCGGACAGGAGGAAGGCGATCAGGGCCGCCACTTCCTCGGGCTCGGCCATGCGGCCGGTCGTGACGTTCTGGCTCTTCGCCATCTGCTGGACGAATTCGGTGAGGCTCATGCCGGCCGCGGCGGCCCACTGTGCGACCGCGCCGTTGGGGTCCTGGTAGACGGAGGTGTAGACCAGGCCGGGGGAAATGGTGTTCACGCGCACGCCCTGGGGACCGAACTCCTCGGACAAGGACTTGCCGAGCGCGGTGAGCGCCGCCTTGGCCGAGCTGTAGGTGGTCGGGTAACCGCCGGGTGTCAGGGCGACAATGGACGAGATATTGACGATCGCTCCCCGGCGCTCGATGAGACTGGGCAGGGCTGCACGCGTGGCTCGGACGGCGCTGAGCAGGTTGAGGTCGAACATGTCGGCCCACTCGGTGTCCTCGATTTCGAGGAAGTTCGTGGTGGGGTTCTCTCCGCCGCCCACGTTGTTCACCAGCAGATCGATGCCGCCCAGCTCGGTCAGGGCGGTGTCGATGAGAGCGGAGACCCCTTCCGCGGTGCTCAGGTCCGCCGACACCGCGTGCGCGCCGGTCTCCTTCAACTCGGGCGTGATGGTGCGGGCGGCGCCCACGACCCGGACGCCCTCGTCGATCAGGGTGCCGACGGTGGCCAGCCCGATGCCCTTGCTGGCACCGGTGACGACCGCTGTCTTGGCGGTGGGATTGAGATTCACGGCATTCCAATTCTCGAACTGTGGGATGCGAATTCGGTTACAAAAAGCGTGCGGCAATTCGCGGCTGCGGGACGGGCGACCGAGACAGTGCACATGCCGATGCACACCATCAACAACCGCCGGCTGCGGACGCGGCTTACGTCGAGCCGGTTCGGGCGCGCTGATCAAGCAGACGGCGTGACCACTCGTCGGAGTCCGGGACGCCGCTCCCGGTCCGAGCGGGCCCGGTCTCCTTGCCGGGCCCGCTCGGACCGGCGTGCTTCCGGTTCAGACAGCCTTGATGGTCCCGCCGTCGATGACGTAGTTGACGCCGGTGATGTTTCCGGCCACGTCGGACAGCAGGAAGGCGATCAGGGCCGCGACTTCCTCGGGCTCGGTCATGCGGCCGGTCGTGACGTTCTGGCCCTTCACCATCTGCTGGCGGAACTCGGCAAGGGGCATGCCGGACGCGGCGGCCCACTGGGCGACCGCGCCGTTGGGGTCCGAGTAGACGGAGGTGTTGACCAGGCCGGGGGAAATGGTGTTCACCCGTACACCCTGAGGGCCGAACTCCTCGGACAGCGCCTTGCCGATCGCGGTGACCGCCGCCTTGGCCGAGCTGATGGCGGGCGGGAAGCCCCCGGGCATCAGGGCCATGATGGACGAGATGTTGACGATCGCTCCCCGGCGCTCGATGAGGCTGGGCAGCGCCGCACGAGTGGCACGCACAGTGCTGAGCACATTCATGTCGAACGCGCTCGCCCACTCGGACTCGGCGACGTCGAGGAAGCCGACGGTCGCCCCGTCCCCACCGCCCACGTTGTTCACCAGCAGATCGATGCCGCCCAGTTCCGCGAGCGCGGTGTCGAACAGGGCGGAGACCCCTTCCGCGGTGCTCAGATCGGCCGACACCGCGTGCGCGCCGGTCTCCTTCAGCTCCGGAGTGACGGTACGGGCGGCACCCACGACCCGGACGCCCTCGCCGATCAGGGTCTGGACGGTGGCCAGCCCGATGCCCTTGCTGGCACCCGTGACGACGGCGGTCTTGTTGGTGAGGTTGAGGTTCATGACACTCCAATTCCTTGAACTGCAGGTATGCGGATGGCGGGCATGTGGGTCGGGGCGGTGCCCCGGGCCGCGCTCAGGCATCGACCGGGCGCGCCGGACCGGGTGGCTATGCGCCCCGGCGGCGCTGTTGGGGGTCGGTGATCGAGGGCGGGGTGGCGTTGTAGGTGTCGGCGGGGTTGACGTCGGTGCCGGGCGGCACGATGGCGTCCAGGACGTCGTTGCCGAGCACGATGTCGGTCGCCGCGATCGAGCCCTGGAGCTGTTGCGGTGTGCGCGGGCCGATGATCACGGAGGTGACGGCCGGGTGGGCGCGGACGAACGCGTGAGCCAACTGAGGCAGGGCGAGGCCGGCCTGGTCGGCCACCTTGGCCAGGGCTTCGACGATCTCGACACGGCGGGCGTTGGCCGGGTTGGTGGTGTCGAACATCGGGGGGTTGAGCCTGGCGCGGTGGGCGTCGGCGGCCTCCCGGCCGCTGAGCCAGCCGTGGGCCAGCGGACTGTAGCTGAGCACACCCATGCCGTAGCGCTGCACGGTGGGCAGGACCGCGGTCTCCACGGCGCGGTTGACGATGGAGTGCGGCGGCTGCTCGGTCAGGAACCGGGCGTGGCCGCGCCGCTCGGCGACGCACTGCGCTTCGACGATCTTCTCGGCGGGGAAGGTGGAGTGCCCGAACGCCCGTATGAGGCCCGCTTGTTGCAGGTCGGTCAGGGCGCCGAGGGTTTCGTCGAGTCCGGTGTTCCAGTCGTAGCGGTGCAGCTGGTAGAGGTCGATGTGGTTGGTGCCCAGTCGGCGCAGGCTGGCTTCCAGCGCGCGGCGGATCCAACGCGGTGATGCGCCACGGTGGTTGGGCTCCTCGGCGCCGGGCAGACCGAACTTCGTGGCCAGGACGACCTGGTCGCGGCGCCCCTGCAGCGCCTCGCCGAGGATCTCCTCGCTCTCGCCGGCGCCGTAGACGTCGGCGGTGTCGATGAAGTTGATCCCGGCGTCGACCGCGTCGCGGATCATGCGGACGGTCTCGGCGCGGTCGGTGTTGCCCCAGCCGCCGAAGTTCATGGTCCCCAGGGCGAGGGCGCTGACCGACATACCGGTCGCACCCATATACCTGCGTTGCATGGATGCTCCTTGAGGTGAAGCCGGTCATGCCGGGGATCGTCGGTTGCGGATGCCCCGGCACGGGTGATGAGGGCGCCGCAGGGGTGGCCGGTCTCGGCGCCATTCGCCGTGCCCGTCAATTGGGGCGCGGACCGTTCGGACGGTGTCGTCGACCGGCCTGCCCGCCATTGCGACGGCAACCTGTCGGCCGGGGTGTTTCAGTCGCGGATGGTCATGCCGCCGTCGAGCGACCAGGCCTGTCCGTTGACCCATTCCGCGTCGTCGGACAGCAGGAAGGCGGCGGCCGCGGCCACATCCGCGGGCTTGCCCAGCCGCGGACCGCGGGTGGTTGCCAGGATCCTGGCCTGCCATTCGGCGTCCATCTGCTCCTGCGCGATTTCGGTCATGGTCACGCCGACGCCGAGGGTGTTGGCGCGGATGTTCTGCTTGCCCCAGGCGGAGGCGACGTGCCGGGCCAGCGAGTTGATGGCGGCCTTGGACGCACCGTAGGCCGGGCGCTCGGCCTCGCCGATCCAGGCCGCGGCCGCCGAGGTGTTGACGATGGCTCCGCCGCCCGCGGTGAGCAGGTGGGGGATGACCTCACGGATGGCGATGGCGTAGCCGAACAGGTTCACCTCGAAGGTGCGCCGCCACACGGCCACGTCCGTGTCCAGCAGGTTCTTGTCTCTGGCCAGGTGCTGGGCGGAGAGTTCGGCGCCGACGTTGAACAGGCCGTCGATCCCGCCGAACTCGGTGGCGGCGCTGTCGATGAGCGCCTTGATCGAGTCCTCGTCGGCCAGGTCGAACTTCACCGCGATCGCCTTGCCGCCGGCCGCGTTCAGCCGCTTGGCCAATACCTGCCCGGCATCGAGGTTGCGGCCCCCGATGACGACCGAGGCTCCCTCCTCCGAGAGCCGCTCGGCCGTGGCCGCGCCGATCCCGGCGGTAGCCCCGGTGATCACGATTCGCTTGCCCTGCAGTCCCCTCATGTCCCTCTCCCTTACCTGGGTGCGCTGAACGCCGCTTCCTGTCCGGATCACGCCGCGGAGGATGCCGTTGCCCGCAGCAGCGACCGTTCCGAGTTCACCGTAACCCACACTTGTCGGTTTTCCACCATGAGTCGGTAATCAGACATCTGTTGTTTAGGTAGGCAATCGAAGGTAGGCTCCGGAGATGACCACGACAAACACCAGCAGCAGCGCTCCGCCGGGCGATCGACGCGTGCGACGCACCCGGGCTGCCCTTCAGCGCGCCCTGATCGATCTCGTGGAGGAGAGGGACCTCGCGCAGATCAGCGTCGCCGACGTCGTGGAGCGAGCCGAGGTGAACCGCTCGACGTTCTACGCGCACTACCAGGACGTGCACGAACTGGCCGAGGCCGCCTGCACCGCGATGATCGACGACCTGATCGGGGTCGTCCTCGCCCTCGACCCCGCCCGCGCGGACCCGTCGGATTCCCAGGAGGACCCCGACCCGCCACTGACCGCCTTCTTCGCGCACTTCGCCGAGCACGCGGGCCTGTACCGCAGTCTGCTCGGACCGACGGGAAGCGCCCGCGTCATCGAGCACGTACGCCGCCGCACCATGGCAGCCGCTCACTCCTCCGGGCAGCTTCCCGCGACGGACGACACCACGACGCCCGACTCCCCAGTCGTTCCGCACGACGTCCCCGCCGCGTTCGTCGCCGGTGCACTCATGGGCGTGGCCACCGACTGGCTCCAGCGCGGATGCCCGCGAACCCCGATGGAGATGACCAGCCTGACCAAACCGCTCCTGAGGTCCCTGGCAGCCGGCACCGACGCACCGTCCGCCTCGTAGCCCGAGGAGTGGGGCCGCGCACCGGCCGCATGCGCCCCCCAGCGCCCTGGGTCAGACGCGCGCACTGAGCTGTTGAGTCTGCTCGAGTGCAGCCCGGCCATCCTGCGCGCGGTGCGGGCGACCGAGGCCGTCCAGCAGGGGCGACGCTGGCGCCCGGGACGGCAGCCTGCGAGTCGGCGTCACCCCCGCCCACGTCCTGCTCCTCGTGGGCGGCATCGCCTATTCCGCGCGGCACCAGTGAGCAGGCCCGCCGACTCACCGATCTCCGCATGGACGCGCTGGCCAAGGACTCGACCGCGAGCTGATCCCACGCTGCCGGACCGGCAGGTCGAACGCACGCGCAGGTACGACCACGCCCGACCGACGCGCTCGGTTTGTCGTCAGTCAGCCTCGCTCTCAACCTCGACGGGCGAGAGGTAGTGGGACGACGGCGCCGGAGCGTTTGGTGAGTTGCTCGTGGAGGGCGACGTTCTCGGCGAGAAGGGTGGCGATGACGGTCGCTGCGGCGTCAACCTGCTGCTGAAGTCGTTGGCGCTCTTGCCGGTTGCCCCTCAACTGTCGGCGGAGGCGGGTGATGTCCTCCTGCTGATATTGGTCGCGCAGGCTGGCGGAGCTTCCACCGACGCGGTTGTCCCACTCCGTGAGGACGGCGATCGCGCGGTTCATGGCGGCTCGGCTTACGCCGGCCTCTCGCCAGAGGCTGTTCTTGGTCAGCTTGCCGTCGGTGCGGGTGGGCTAGCCGTTGAACAGTCGCTCCATCGCCTCGCGCAGAGCCTGCTCAGTCTTGGCTGACACTGTTGGATGGGTCATGGGGTGGCTTTTTGGATTACGCGGTCGACGTCCTGGAGTTGTTCGGTGAGCAGTGCCCGGCGGTTGGGCGGGAGCTTGGGGGTGGTGAGCAGGTCGGTGAGCGAGGCTCGTTCGGCAGTCCAGATGGGCAGGTGAGCGGGGGGCGATGACGCTGTTCGCACAGCGGGAGGGCCGGCAGCGGTCGATGAGCGGGCCTTGGTGGCCTTCGGGGATGATCGCGTCTTCCAGGCATTTGGCGCCGACTGGGTTGGCGTCGTCCATGGTGCAGTGGTTGAGCTTGCCGAAACGGACGGACAGGCGCGTGCGGCGCAGAAGGTCGAGTTCGACCCGGAGGTCGCCGCGCTGCGCGTGGGTGGTCGCTCTCATCTCGGTGGCCTTGGCCCGGATGGCGGCGAAGGTCTCGCGCAGGCGGTCGGCGCCCGGTCCGTAGCCGATCTGCTCGCCGGCGGCTGTCGGCGGCGGCCAGCCGCTCGAAGCGGCGCTCGCTGATGGCGGTCCGCAGGTGCTGGGCCCAGGCGGGCGAGGGCTCGGTGTAGCCCTGGGTAGTGGCGTTCGCGAGCGCCCTGGTGGCGACGTGCTTGAGCTGCATCCCGACGGCGATTTCCGAACCGGGGAACTTCCGGGGGAGCATCGCCATGGTGCGGCGGAACATGTGCGGGGCCAGCTCCTGCTCGGGGATCTGCGGAAGCCCGGTGACATGCCGGTTGCTGTTGGCGTGCCGGGCGAAGCTGTTGATCGCGTCGCCGCTGTCGAAGTGGTTGATGGGCGACTTGGCCTGCACGGACGCGAAGGCGTACTCGTCATCGACCGACAGCTCGGCCGCCGTGGTAATCGCCTTGGCCACTGGCTCGATGATCCACCAGTGCCGGATCGGCAGGTCCGGGTCCAGCTTGTGCTTGGTCGCCTTCACGGCGGGGCTGCCGTAGTACTCAACGACCGAGTCCTTGAGGATGTCGCGGACCTCAATGTTGCGCATCATTTACAGCCCCACCACCAGCACGAACGCCGCATTTCGCAGCGCGGTGTACTCGATCCGCAGGGCGGGCGGGTGCAGCGAGTGGCACCAGGGGCCGCGGGTGCCGTCGGGGCGTTCGACCTCGGCCAGGTCGGGCAGGAGCCCCGGCTGCGTACGGCCGACGGCGACCAGCTCGATCACGCGGTCGCGAGCCAGGCGGCCTGCGGGCGTACCGAAGGCGAACGGATTCGACGACTTAGCGAGACCGAGTGACCTGCCCCACCTCTCAGGTTCCAGTTTGACCTGAACTGGCTTGCCCCGTGGGGCGGGTGGGAAGGATGTCGCTGTGCCCAAGCCTTATCCGGAAGAGTTCCGTCAGGATGTCGTACGGGTCGCGAGGAACCGCGGCCCGGGCATGACGGTCGAGCAGGTGGCCGCCGACTTCGGAGTCCACGCGATGACACTGTGGAAATGAATGCGCCGCGTCGGCGTTGGTCCACAGCGTGCTGATCGGGGCCAGACTCTTGCGCAGGTTCTCCTGGGCGTCCTCGACAGCCCCCGGGAAGTCGAGGGCGAGGCCGTCGACCGCGTCGAGGATCATGTTGAGCTGGTCGCGGGTCGGTTTGCGATTCCGTTCGCTGCTGTCCTTCGTCGTCGCGGCCAGGCGATCTGGGGGTGCCGGCGAGGCGGGCTGGGCTTCGCTCCGGCTGAAACGTGGTCCTTCGTGTGGCGGAATGCGGCGCGCATCGGCTTGTGTGAACAGGCCGCGCCCGATTGTCTGCGTCACGTCAGCCGGCATCTCCGCTGGCGGCCGGCTACTTCGGGAGTTATCGTGCGTGCTCGAAGCCTATCTGTCGCGGCCGCAGCCGCTGCTCTCGTCCTGGTCCAGCCGGGCCTCGCCGTCGCGGCGGACGACCCCAGCACCACAGTCACGTACGCCGTCACGTCCGGCGCATTGACGCTGTCGGTACCGGCCAGCGCCAGCCTCGGCTCGGGAGCGCCCGGCACCGCGATCAGCGCGCCGATCGGCCCCGTGACCGTCACCGACGATCGCGCCCTCCTCTCGGCCTCCTGGACGGTAACCGCGGCGGAGACGGACTTCACGAGCGGTGGGTCGACGATCCCCGCCACCAGAGCTGCCTACGATCCCGGGTCGATTACGACGACCGGTACCATTACCGCCACCGGAACGCCGGTGACGCTGAGTAACTCCGGGCAGACGGTAGTCACCGGGAGCGCCGGTGTCGGAGACAACACAGCGTCTTGGAACCCGACAGTCACCGTTAACGTGCCCGCCGGCGCCGTCGGCGGGACCTACACCGGAACGCTGACCCAGTCCGTTGCCTGACGGAATGAAGGGTGCTCGCCGGTACTGGGTTCTGCTGCTGGTGCTGGCCTCCGTGCAGGCGGCCGGGGTGATGCCGGCGGCGGGGCACGGGGTGCCCGGGGTGTCCTCCCTCCAGGGCCCGGTTGCGGGCAGGACCATCAGTATCAAGCTGCTCGACGCTCCGGAAAGCCGCCGTGCCGATCCCAGGGCGCATGCCTACATCGTCGACCATGTCGCGCCCGGCTCGACCATCGAGCGGCGGGTGGAGGTCACCAACGAGTCGTCCACACCGATGCACGTCGACGTCTACGCTGCGGCGGCCACCATCGCGAAGGGTGAGTTCACCTTCGCGCCGCAGCGCACCCCCAACGAGCTGACCGGCTGGACGTCACTCGATACGGCGGACCTTGAGCTGGCGGCCTCCGAAACGGCGCGGGTACGCACCACCATCCGGGTGCCCAGGGATGCCGCCGCCGGGGAGCGATACGGCGTCGTCTGGGCGCAGACGGGCACCACCACGGACCGCTCGCACAATATGACGATGCTGGGCCGGGTGGGCGTCCGCATGTACATCGACGTCGGTCCCGGCGGTGAGCCACCCTCGGACTTCAAGATCGAGCGGCTCTATCCGAACCGAGCCCGCGACGGGCGTGGGGAGGTCCGCGCCCGGATCCACAACACCGGGGGCCGTGCCCTGGACATCAGCGGGGCACTCTCCCTCTTCGACGGGCCGGGCGGACTGCGCGCTGGACCGTTCTTGGCCAAGACGGGCACCACACTGGCTCCGGGCGACCTTGCGGAGGCGGTCGTCCCGCTGGACGCACGGCTGCCGGACGGCCCGTGGACCGTGGCGCTCACGCTCAAAAGCGGCCTGGTCGAGCGCACCACGCGCGCCACCGTCACCTTCCCGACGAGTTACGGTAGCGCCGGAGCGGTCGCCGCGGCGGCCGCCCAGCAAGGGCACTTCCCCACCCCTGTGGTCGCCGGGCTTTCAGCCCTCGTCCTCACCGCTCTGCTCTCCAAGTTCCTCCGGCGCCACCGGTGACCGCTCCGGTCGAGCCTCGCCCCCGCAGCCGGCTGATCTGCTCCATGGGCGTCCGTGGGCGACGCATGACGGTCGTCATCGCGCGCGTCACCGCTCCTTTGCGCCGGCGCCATCCTCGCCGGCGCTCTGACCTCGGCGCACCACTCGCCCCCCGCTTGTCGAGTCTCGTGTGCTCGCCGCGATCACCGTCGTGTCGTATCCGCGAGCCCACTCTCGGAAGCATAAAATGACATTCATGTCACGGTGAGTATCTATGGCTTGTTGTCGACGGTCTGGAAGCGGAGATGTCGGTGTTCAGGCATGGGAGAGGGCGGGCTGGAGCAAGCCGCGGCACGGGAGGTACGGGCGGCATGTTTCGATTGCGGCTGAGGGTGCGGGCCCGCACGACGGGAGCGGTCATGATGGCCGGGCTGGCCGTCCTGACGATCGTCCTGGCCGCAGCCTGGACCGCCACGGTTCAGCGCGCCTACGTCGCCCAGGCCAACGACGGGACGGTACCGGTGATCGACACCTTCACCACCACCGGCCTCACCGAACCCAGCGGCACCGCCACTACTGGGCCTGGCGGCGCCGACAGCACCGCCAACACCGGCAATACCGGCCTCACATTTACGGTCATCCCAGTCGACCACCCCACCCTGACCATCGCCAAGAGTCACGCGGACACCTTCATCCGGGGCGAGGACGGCGTTTACACCATCACTGTGGGTAACGCTACTGCGGCCGGCCCGACCAATGGCACCACGGTCACCGTTCACGACATCCTCCCCGCAGGTCTTCGGGCCGACAGGATCACCGGCAGGGGATGGCACTGCACTCTGGCCACCCTCACCTGCACCCGCAGCGACGTCTTGTCTGCCGGGCACAGCTACCCGCCCGTCACCCTGAAGGTCGACGTCTCCTGCAACGCCCGTGCACGGGTCACCAACACCGCTACCGTCACTGGAGGCGGTGACGCCACCACCCACACCGCCACCGACACCACCACGATCAAGTACCACGAGCACCACGGGTACGACGGCGACGGGCACGACGGCCACGACGGGCGTCATGACCACTGCGATCGCCACGACCACTGACACCTCTCCCTGAAGCTGGATCCGGGCCTGTTCGACCACCTCGGCTGGGACCGGCTCGGCGCTCCTGTCAGGATCTTCCCCCTGCTGACCGAGGAAGCCGCCGTGGAGGCCTGGGGCGCGCTTCTCCCCAGCGTGTTGCTCCGCTACGGCGACCCCGCTGGCAGCGAACCGACCGACCTGCCTACTTCCTTGCTCGGCCTCGACCAGGAGCACCTTCCGAAGGAGATCGTGCGGATGATTGGGACCGGGGAGTCGGCTCACCTCGACCGTCTTGACCGGTTCCTGCTGTTTCCCGAGGGGGAGCGTTGACTCAGGGGCACGGGAGGGGATGCTCACCCGGTAGCCGTTCTCTTCCATCGCGCTTCTGGAGGCCGACCTGCGCAGCGAACTGTTCAATCGTGGCTGTCGATCTGCTCGGGGGGCTTGTCATCTGGAGGGGGCGGTGGTGGCGAGGCGAAGAGAAGGTCTTCAAAGACGTCCAGCGCCAGCATCAGGAGTAGGAGCATTGCCGGTACGAGCAGAGCTAGGTGTCTGGACGGAGGAGGCCACACCACAGCCAGTGGTGCCCTACCTCCAAGCCCGGTCGTTTACAGCCGGGTCAAGTTGACTCGAGGACTGGGTGATGGTCGGCGGCCCCTCCTCGCCATTCGATCATGAAGAGGGTGGCATCGTCGCTGGTGCGCCCGCCCCGTTCCTTCTTCAGCGTGTGGGAGAGCCGGCGCAGATCCGCGCGCATTCCGTCTGACGGCTCCTGGCCGAGGCGGTTGACGCAGTGGATGAGGCGTTCCTCACCGAAGGTCTCCCCGCCGTCGATGCGCTCCTCGATGATGCCGTCGGTGTAGCAGAGCACCCGGTCGCCCTGCTGGAGTGTGTGCTCTCTGATGCGGGGCACTTCACCTCCGAAGCCGACGGGGAGCGTCGTCGCGCTCTCCAGCTGCCGCACGACCTGGCCATCGCGGATCAGCAGCGGCGCGGGGTGGCCCGCGTTGACCAGCTCCAGCTCACCGGTAGCGACGTTGACGTGCATCAGCTGCGCGGTGACGAAGTGGTCGTCCCCGAACTGCCGTGAGATGGCATGGTCCATGAACGCGTACTTCTCGGCCAGGCTGACGAACACGCGCCGGGCATGGCGGTAGGCGCCGATGGCGATGGTCGCCATCGCGGCGGCGTCCAGGTTGTGGCCCATCGCGTCGATCACGGCCATGTGCAGGATGTTGTCGTTGAGGGCGTAGTCGAAGCTGTCACCGGCGACGCGGTAGGCGGGCTCCAGGATGCCTGCCACCTGAACCTGGGGCACGGTCATCGTCAGCGGCGGCAGCAGGCCCCACTGGATCTCCGCGGACACGCTCATCGGCTCCCGGCGCCGGGCCAGGAAGAACTGGTCGGTGTAGGCGTTCTTGGTGACCAGCATGTCGGCGACCAGTCCGGAGAGCCGGCGCAGCAGGCGCCGGTCATCGTCGTCGACGGTGTCCAGCGTCAGGGCCATGACGCCCACCTGGTCGCTTCCGTCCAGCAGGGGCAGATACATCCGCACGCCGCCGGGCTGTGGTACCTCGACGACGTCCCCGCGCAGGAAGGCCCGGCCGGCGGGGGAGTCGGCCATCGGCTCGGGCTGGCCGACGTGTAGCTTCCTGCCCGGAAGCGGCACCAGCAGCTCCTGGGCGTAGTCCTGGAGCAGGATGGACACCTCACGGCCGCCGATCCCGGCCACCTCCTCCGCGATCAGCGGGGCGATCAGCTGCGGCGGCAAGAGCCGCGCACGATCCAGCAGCACACCGAGCAGCCGTTCGCCGAAACCCTCCGACCGGTCCATGCTCTCCTCGCTCATGGCCCGGTTCGCCACCGCCTTCCTGTCCTGCGCGCCGGTCACTGCCTGTGCACAACGTGACCTGGTCAAGCAGCCGAAGCGGCTCATTAGGCCATGCGCGGCATGTCGGCCCGCGCGGTCCGCAGTTTCGCGATCTCCTTGTCCCGGGATCCGACGTCGAGGGCCACAACGCCGCGCGGCGGCGACCATGGGCGAGCTGCGCAGCGCCGTACGCGCCTTCACCGCCGCAGACCAGCGGTCCGCCGAAGTGACGGCTGGAATCAACCGGCTGCTGCTCGACCGCGGCCCGTGCCGACTCGCCGGCTGCTGCTACGCCCTGCTCAACTGATGCCCCGCCGGAAGCGATCACCGGCTACGAAAATCTTGGAAGACCCTGAATCCTGATACATCCCTGCACGGACGAGTTTTTTGGGGGCGCAGGGTTCGGGGTGATCTGCTCAGGTGTCTTGCGGTGTTCGGTAAGGGCTGCTGAGATTCATGGGGGTGTGTGTGGTTTCGCGGGCGTCTTGGGGGAATTATGAGCCAGCGGTGTAGAAGCGGGCGCGGGTGCGGCCGACCGGTTGGAGGATGTGGGCGGCGGTGAGGTCGCGCAGGTCGCGCTGGGCCTGCTGGAGGCTGAGGGCTTCGGCGTGCTGGTAGCGGGAGCGGCGTACGCGTCCGGCCATGGCGACGTCGTGCAGGGCGGTGACGGTGCGTTCGTCGAGGTGGGTGACGTCGGCGAATTCGGCGAGGGTGCTCCACACGCGGCCGGAGCGAATCAGGCGGCCCTGGACGGTTTGTGCCTGTTGGCGGTAGGCGGTCAGGTTGAAACGGATCCAACTGGAGACGTCCTGCTCGGGTTGGTAGTGGGTGCCGCGGTCGTTGAGTTGCGGACGGTCCTTGGACATTGGCCAGCGACTGGCGCCTGATCACACTGGGCTGCCAGTGCGGGTTGGTGACCCACGAGCACGGCCTCACCTTCTCCGAAGTCTGGCTCCGCCTGCCGGACTCGTAAGCGAGCGTCGCCATCAACCTGCCCGAGCAAACCCAAGGCGTTTCACGTGGTCGATCGAACGCTCGCCGGTTGAAGCGCTCAGCCACAGCACGGGCACTGGTGGCTCACTGGAAAATGCGTCACTCAGCGTGCCTAACGTTGCCCTTGCCGATAGCCTCATCCGGCCTGGTCAGAGCCTGTGTGCCGTGATCTTCGTTCCGTCGGATGCTGAGGCCGGCGCAGTGCTTTGGCGGAGATGACGATCACCTCGGCATGATGGTCGCTCGTGTTGTTGAAACTCGCCTACCTGAGCGTGACCAACATGTTCGCGATGCTACGACTGCTGCCGGTGAGCACCCGGGACAAGGATGTAGAGATCCTGGCTCTACGCCATCAGATCACCGTGCTGCAACGGCATCTGAACGGGCAGCGAGTCCAGTTCGCGCCGGGGGATCGGGCGTTCCTGGCGGCGCTGCTGCATGACCTCCCGAAAGAGGCGCTGCTCCGTGTGCGGTTGCTGGTGCGGCCGGACACGATCCTGCGTTGGCACCGTGACCTGGTCGCCCGCCGGCATGCCGCCTGATCCCGGCGGCCACCGCGGGGGCCGACTGCGCACCGTCCGCTCCATCCGGGCTCTCGTACTGCGCCTGGTACGTGAGAACCCGAGCTGGGTGTAGCGGCGCGTGCACGGCGAACTGCTGGTACTCGGAGTGAAGGTAGCCGCGTCCACGGTCTGGGAGATCCTCCAGGACGTCGGCATCCCGCCGGCCCCCGAACGGGCGTCGAGCACCTGGTCGGACCTTCTGCGCTCCGAAGCGGACGTCCTTCTGGCGTGTGATTTCTTCGAGACCGTCACCTTGTCCGGGGCGCGGTTGTACGTCTTCGCGGTGATCGAGCGCGCCAACGGGCAAATCCGGGTCCTGGGCGCCACTGCGCTTCCCGCCGCGGCCTGGGTGACCCAGGCGGCGAAGAACCTCGTCATGGACCTCGAAGACGCCGGCTGCCGGGCAAGGTTCATGATCCGGGACTGGGACGGGAAGTTCCCCGCACTGTTCGACACCATCCTCACCCACGCCGGCATCGAGGCAGTCCTCAGCGGCGTGCGAATACCGCGCATGAACTCGATCACGGAACGGTGGGTGCAGACCTGCCGCCACGAACTCCTGGACCGCACCCTCATCTGGAACCATCACCACCTGCTCCGCGCGCTGAGGGAGTTCGAGCAGTTCTACAACGGGCATCGACCGCATCAGGGCATCGCCAACGCCCGCCCACTACATCCGTTGCTCCCACCGGTCACCGATCCGGGGCAGATCGCCCGCCTCGACATACGAAAACGCGACCGACTCGGCGGCATCCTCCACGCGTACCAACATGCCGTGTGACCTGTACGGACGAAGTTTTCGGCAAGGACAACGTTCCGTCCGCACCATGAGCAAGATCACAATCTAATTCGAGGGGCCCCTCATGTTAGTCTGGATGCATGAGTCACCAGCACGTCCTGTCCGCGCCCCAGGTGCCGGTCAAACCGTTGCGCCGCGACGCGCAGCGCAACAGGGACGCGATCGTGGCCGCTGCCCGCAAGGCTTTCGCCGAGCAGGGGCTGGACGCTTCCCTGGAGGGTGTTGCCCGCGAGGCGGGTGTCGCGATCGGCACGGTCTACCGGCACTTTCCGCGCCGGCTCGACCTTGTCGAGGAGCTCTTCACCGCGAAGTTCACGGATCTGCTCGCTGCAGCCGAAGAGGCCGCGGCCATGGACGACGCCTGGGAGGGGTTCTGCTACTACCTGGAAAGGCTCTGTGAACTGCAGGCCTGTGACCGGGCCTTCAACGACCTGGTCTCGGCCCGCCTGCCCGTCCACGCGCTCGGCAGGGGAATGTTCGAGCGCACGAAGGAACGGGTCGCTCAGATCTTCCGGAACGCCCAGGAGCAGGGCGTCCTGCGTGACGATGTCACTCCGGACGACATCGCATTCGTGATCTGGTCCCAGGTCGGGATCATCCAGGCCACCCGTGCCGTCGCTCCCAACGCCTGGCGCCGCCATCTCCACCTGCTGCTCGACGCCTTCCGCGCCGAGTGCGCCCACGAGCTGCCCGAACCCCCGCTGACCCCTCAGCAGTTCGCGCAGACCCTCACCACTCTCGAGTGCCCCGAAGAGGAATGCCGCGAGTGCCGTGAGGAGGCATGAGCCGCGGCTGACGACATCGTGCAACACGACATACGACGTCGTGCAACACGGCATACAGCGGGACATACGGCGGGCCCGGTGCCGCCGTCGGCATCCGGGCCCTCAGCCTCACGGGGGCGGCGCCATCCAGGGGGATGGCGTTCAGTTTTCCGCCAGCAGCTGTGCCAGTTCGGCATCCAGGTCGAACCGGCTGGATTCGGTCCCCGGCGGCACCGCGGGCCATGTTTCGCGCAGGAAGGATTCCACGCCCTGCGCGGGGAACTCGAGCAGGGCCGATCCCGCAGGCGAACGAAGAGCCATGCACACCGCATCGCGTCCCGAGTCACTGGTCGGCCACATGCGTACGTCTCCGTGCCCGGTGTGCTCGCTCAGAGCCTGAGCCAGCATGTCGCGGCTGAGGAACCACTCGACCGTTCCGCTCTGGTCCAGGGTGTGGAAGACGGCACGCACGGCATAGGGATCATCCGCGTCGTACTGCAGTGCTGCATGTATCGACACCCACAGGTCGTGCGACAAGACGAGCCGCACGGGCAGCTCGTGTGCCACGGTTCTGACCGATCTCACTGTCCCTCACTTCCATGTCCCCGCTCGCCCGGCACTGCGATGGCTCCCCGTGTGCTTCGAGGCGCGGGGGTGGCGGTACCGCCGGCGCAACCAGTAGCGCCGGTGGACGGGAGCAGCTCACGCGGTTCCCGTGTGTTGTCCCTGTCCGCCCGGGGGGCGATTTCACCGGCTCGCGCTCGATGTCGGCTCGGCGAGCGGTCGGTTTGACGAGTCGCAACGGCGCACCCCAAAGCCGCGTCGTTGCGGCCGGTGAAACCGACCGTGCTGGCCTGCGGCCGCATCAGCGCTGGTCCGCGTACCACGCGACCTGGTCCAGCTGCCAGCGCTCGGCGCTGACGCGGTACGTCGTCGCCTCGTCCCAGCGGTACCCGTCCCAGACGTACAGGTGGCTACCGTTCCAGCGCTCTTCCCCGTAGTGGCCCTGGCGGCCGTCGTTCGTGTACCAGCCGCGGGGTGCGCCCCAGCTGTCGTCCTGTGCGTCGTGGTGATTGCTCTGGTATCCGTTCGCGCGCTCGCCGCCGGTGGTGAAGGCGGTGATCGCGGACTGCGTGTGCTCCCCGGGTGCCGAGGATGTCGCTGCCGACGCCGTACCGCTGACTCCGAGAAGGGCTCCGCCTGTCAGCGCCGTAGAAGCGACAGCGGTCGAGACGCGCTTGATCCACTTGTTCATGGTCATCTCCTTGTGATGTGCCGCGGCTCCGTTGACCGGGCGGCTGTCCTGTCCGTGATCCAGGGAATCCGGATCGGCCGGGTGCTGAACCGTGAGGGTCATCCTGAGGGGGTCCTCATGTTCGACGTCGCCCAGCGTACTCGAGGGGGTCCTCATGTTTGCGGTGAGGCTCATCACAGCACGTCGGAGGGGTCGAATGTCACGAGCAGGGCGACGGTGGCCGAGGCGGCGGGCGCCGGGTCTGACCTGTGCAAGAACGGGCATCCGGGACCCGGGGCGCCGACGCCAGGCTCGCACTGGGAGCCGCCGGGATCAGGCGCCGCCTGCACCGCGACCTGCGCATCGGGGATGTCGTCCAACATCACCGCTCGGCTCTCCCGCGGCCGACGCTGCCCTTGCCGAAAACCTCATCCGCTCAGGTTGAAGTTCGGTGTGCGGGATGCGCGGGGTCTCGGGCGCGAACGCTCGGATTGGTACTCTCGCGCGGTTGACGATCACCCCGGCATGCTGGCCGATCGTGCTGCTGCGACTGGCTCACCTGACCGAGGCGAATGCGTTCGCCGCGCTGTGCCTGCTGCCCATGAGCGATCGGGGCAAGCACACAGAGATCCTCGCCACGCGCCATCAGATCACGGTGCTGGAGCGCCAACCCGCTGGCGAGAGGATTTGGTTCCCTCCAAGCGATGGCGCGTTCCTGGCAGCGTTGCCGCACCGCCTGCCCTCACGGGTACTGCGCAGGATTCGGCTGGTGGTGCGTCCGGACATGGTGCTGCGCCGGCACCGCGATCTGGTCGCGCGCCGCCACGCTGCGCGCTCCCGGCCCAAGCGCCCGGGGAGACCGCGGACCGTGCGCTTTGTCCGGCTGCTGGTGCTGCGGCTCGCCCGCGAGAACTCCAACTGGGGATATCGCCGCATCCACGGCGAACTCCTCGTTCTGGGCGTCAGGGTGGCAGCCTCCACCGTCTGGGAGATCGTCCAGGAAGCCGGGATCGATCCGGCATCCGA
Organism: Streptomyces sp. NPDC111507; assembly: GCF_055638955.1. NCBI lineage: Bacteria > Bacillati > Actinomycetota > Actinomycetes > Kitasatosporales > Streptomycetaceae > Streptomyces > Streptomyces sp. NPDC111507. Next base: position 32,962 of record NZ_JBVKBU010000030.1, read on the forward strand.
GCGTGTTACGAGCATGTGGGCGGACTGCGTGCGCTCTCAGGCCGACGCCCTGCTGGCGTGTGACTTCCTGGAAACGGTCACCTTGTCCGGGGCGCGCATGTATGTGTTCGCGGTGATCGAGCGCGCCGCCGCCGGATCCGGATTCTCGGCGCCACCACGCACCCCACCGTCAGGTGGGTGACGCAAGCCGCGAAGAACCTTTTCATGGACCTCGAAGACGCCTGCTGCCGGGCCAGGTTGCTGATCCGGGACCGGGACGGGAAGTTTCCCGCCCTGTTCGACGCCGTCCTCAACGATGCGGGGATCGAGGCAGTACTCAGCGGAGTACGGATGCCTCGCATGAACTCGATCACGGAACGGTGGGTGCAGACCTGCCGGCGTGAGCTGTTGGACCGCATCCTGATCCAGAACCAGCACCACCTGCTCCACGCGCTACGCGAGTTCGAGAGGTTCTACAACGAGCACAGGCCGCACCAGGCACTCGCCAACGCCCGCCCCCTCCAACCGCTGCCCGCCCCGATTGAGGGACTCGAACCGGATCGCCCATCTGGACATTCGACGACGAGCGCGGCTTGGTGACACGCTCCACGAATACCGGCATGCTGCCTGACCAGTATGGATGAGGTATTCGGCAAGGGCAGGGTCTGGGAGCGGAACGTGAGTGAGGAGACGGCCCTTGGCCTCGTTGCACAGGCTGAGACGGTACTGCGGACCTCCTGGCCGACGGCCGTCCCCACATCGAGGGCGGGGGAGACCGGAGTTCAGCCGCGGGCCGGCTCCTCAACCTGGAACTCGCCCTGGTGGCCACCAAGTCCCTTGTAGTCGAGTTGTTTGCCGACGACGGAGACCAGTCCTGCTTCCGCCCTGTCCCCACACGGTGACACCGGCCGGATGCACCACGGGCCCCGGGGAGTGAGGACATCCCCGGGGGCCCGGCGTATGGAGTCGTGCGGTTCAGCGACCCCGTCATCGCGAGGTCACATGTGCGCGATTGGTCTTGCGTTCGCCGGGGATCGGGGCGACTTTGCGGCGCCGACTTGTTGAGTTCGGCGCCGCTGTGGTTGGGCCTGAGTGGTTCGGCGTTGGGGTGCTTACCTGACGTCGACGAAGTCGCCGGGTGCTGTCGAGGCGGCTGTGGTGGCGGTGCCGGCGAAGAGGTAGCGGTAGTACCCGTCGCCTGTGGCCTTGGTGGTGGTCTTCAGGACGCCGGTGCTGCTGGTCTTGACGGTCTTGAGGGTGGTGTAGGTGCTGCTGCCCCTCTTGCGGAACTGCAGCTTCGCGGGCTGGGAGGCGTAGCCGGCGTACTTGCCCGTCGACCAGTTCGCGCGGGCAAGCTTGCCCGTGACCATGATGGTCTTGCCCTTCTTGACGGGCTCGGGTGTGGCATCGGCGGTCAGCGTGGAGAGCTTTTTGATCGCGCCGGTGGCGACGTCGTCGTTGTAGCCGGCGTTCGCGTACAGGTCCCACGCGCCCAGGAACAGCTTCCAGGTCCCGGCCACGCCGTTGTCCTTCATGTCGGTGGCCGGGTGGATGTTGAAGACGGCCTTGCAGTTGTAGACGCCCTGGGTCGCGGTCTCCGTGCAGCTGGGGTCGTCGTCCGTCCCCAGGCCGCCGGTGATACCGGACGTGGTCGAGCTGTCGGTGCCCTGCCACAGGAAGGCCTCGGTGAGGGCGACGCCGTTCTGGTCGGTGGCGGTGTACGTGACGGTGACGGACTTCTTGCCGGCGGTGCCGAGGACGATGTCCTTGCCACCGTTGATGACCGCGTGCGAAAACTTGGTGTTGCCCAGCGAGTCGTTCGGACGAACGGTCTTCGAAGCGAAGGAGCTGAGCTTCGCCGACGCACCCGCACGCTCCGACGCCTGAGCGGCAACCGGAAGAGCGAGCGCGGACAGAACGACGGCACCGGAAACTACGGCGGCCGCGACGCGTATACGCATGAATCCCCCACGGGAACCTGAGGGGCCCGCCGAAGTCTCCCTCTGGCCGGGCCTGTTGATCTTCGTATCATATGAACTCGGGTCGGAAATGGTGAAGATCCCTTGTGCAATAAGTGCGTAACGGGTTAGCTTGTCTTTTATCTTCCGGCCTCGAACGGTGTCTCGAACTGGGTCGCTCACCTGGGGATTCGCCGGACGTGGAGGCGGCCTTCGTCTGATCCTGTGCTCCGACCAAGGTGCACGTGACCAAGACGAAGGCCGTGAGGGTGAGTCTGCTGCCTGATGCTGTCCGGAGGGAGGCGTTCGCGGAAGCGTCACGCTTCCGGGGCGATTTCTACGAGTGTCTGACCGCTCGGCGCGATGAGTTGTTCGAGCTGGCGGACGCGATGTTGTGTGCGGACGGTGCGGTGAAGTCCCCTGTGGACTTGACGCTGCTGCCTGAGCATCGTCGTGGGCCCGGAGCGATGTACGGCGGTCTCAACCACGGCCGGATCGACATGGATCGGCTGCGGGCCGTGTTGGCCGGGCTGTCGCTGCCGCGTTTCGCCGGCGGGCGCCTGGTCCTGGCGGTCGATGTGTCGCCGTGGCTGCGTTCGGACGCGCCATGCTCGGCCGAGCGGCTGTTCTGTCACGTCTACGGCCGTGCGAAGACGGCGTCGCAGTTCATCCCGGGCTGGCCCTACTCCTTCGTGGCCGTGCTGGAGCCGGGCGCCACGTCCTGGACCGCGATTCTGGACGCGGTGCGGCTCGGCCCGGCGCACGACGCGACCGCGATCACCGCTGACCAGCTCCGAGGAGTCGTTGAGCGGCTCATCACCGCGGGCCAGTGGCAGGCCGGGGACCCGCATATCGTGATCGTCAGCGACGCCGGCTACGACGTCACCCGCCTGGCCTGGGTCCTGCGCGACCTTCCCGTCGAACTGGTCGGCAGGGTCCGCTCCGACCGCGTGATGCGTCTGCCAAAACCACCCAGGACGCACGGCGTCAACGGCCGGCCGCCCAAACACGGACCGGAATTCCGCTTCACCAGGCCGGAGACCTGGCCAGAGCCCGCGATCACCACCGTCACCGACACCACCAACTACGGCAAGGCAAAAACCCAGGCCTGGGACCGCGTCCACCCCCGACTCACCCACCGCTCCTCATGGCTCGACCACGACGGTGAACTACCCTTTGTCGAAGGCACGTTGGTCCGTTTGGAGGTCGAGCACCTGTCGAAGGAACGGGACGCTCCGCCGGTGTGGTTGTGGTCTTCGAAGACCGGCGCCACCCCCGATGATGTGGACCGTTTCTGGCAGGCATTTCTCCGCCGCTTCGACCTGGAGCACACCTTCCGCTTCGCGAAGCAGACCCTCGGCTGGACCACTCCGAAACTCCGAACCCCGGAGGCGGCGGACCGCTGGACCTGGATCCTGATCGTCGCTCACACTCAGCTCCGGCTCGCCCGTCCCCTCGCCATGGATCTACGCCGGCCCTGGGAGAAACCCACCACCTCCGGCCGGCTCACCCCGGCCCGGGTCCGCCGGGGGTTCAGGAACATCCGCGCCCACCTTGCCTGCCCGACCCGTGTTCCCAAACCCCGAGGTGTTGGCCCCGGACGGCCACCCGGCGCCAAGAACAAACACCGGGCACCCCGCTACGACGTTGGCAAGACCGTCAAACGCCCTGACACCCTCAAGGCCATCGGCAGACCCGGCAGATCCTGGTAGATAAACGCCAAGCTGAGCTTGACGTTTATGGTCCGGCGTCGAACGCGACTCGAACTTGATCAGCGTTTTCGCAGTTCAGCGGACACGAAGGCGGCCTTCGTCTGATCCTTTGCTCCGTCACAGAGTGGATCAGCGCGAAGGCCGTGTCGTGAGTCTGGTGCATCAGGGTGTCCTTCGGGATGCGTTCGCGGAAGTGTCATGCTTCCGGACGGAGTTGTACGCGTGTCTGACCGCGCGGGGCGACGCGCTGTTCGAGTTGTGCGACGCGTTGCTGTGCACGGACGGGCCGGTGCGGACGCTGGCCGACCTGGCACTTGCGCCGGAACACCGCCGTGGGCACGGGGCTCTCTACGGTGGCCTCAACCAGGGGCGGATCGACGTGGCCTGGCTGCGCCGCGCACTGGCCTCGGTGCCGCTGCCGCGGGCGGCGAACGGCCGGCTCGTGTTGGCCGCGGACGTCTCGCCGTGGCTGCGGCCGGACGCCAACACCTGCCCTGACCGGGCTTTTTGCCACACGTACGGCCGCGGAGGAGCGAAGCACCAGATGATCCCGGGCTGGCCCTACTCGGTCGTGGTCGCGCTGGAAACCGGCCGGACCTCATGGACGGCGGTACTGGACGCGGTCCGCCTGGACCCCGGCGCCGACGTCGCCGCGGTGACCACGGTCCAGCTCCGCGAGGTCGTCGTACGGCTCGTCGCCGCCGGCCAGTGGAAGCAGGGAGACCCCAACGTCCTGGTCGTGCTGGACGCCGGATACGACGCGCCCCGCATCGCCCACCTGCTGGGCGACCTGCCCGTCGAGGTCCTGGGCCGGCTGCGGTCGGACCGGGTGATGCGCCGGCCGACGCCCTCGCTCAAGGACTACGCCCTGTCCTATCCCCAAAGCGGGCGACCGCCGAAGCACGGCGGTGAGTTCGTCTTCGGCGATCCAGCCACGTGGGGCGCCGAGCAGGCCGTGACGGTCACCGACACACGCCGCTACGGGAAGGCGACAGCCCAGGCCTGGGACCGGCTCCATCCGCAGCTGACCCGGCGGGCCGCCTGGCTCGATCACGAAGGGCGACTGCCCATCATCGAGGGCACCGTCATCCGCCTGGCCGTGGAGAAGCTGCCCAGCGGCGGGGTGAACAAGCCGCTCTGGCTGTGGTGGTCAGGCACCGCCGCCACCACGACGGACCTCGACCGCTGCTGGCAGTCCTTCCTGTGACGCTTCGACATCGAGCACATGTTTCGCCTGTTCAAGCAGACGCTCGGATGGACCCGGCCCCGGCTCCGCAGCCCGGAGGGGGCAGACCGGTGGACATGGCTTGTGATCGCCGCCTACACCCAGCTCCGGCTCGCCCGCCCGCTCGCCGCCGATCTACGGCGTCCCTGGGAGAAGCCGGCCGAGCCGAACAGACTGACGCCCGCCCGAGTCCGGCGGGGGTTCAGGAACCTGCGAGCGAAGACCGGCTCTCCAGCCGGTGCACCGAAACCGTCAACACCCGGACCAGGAAGGCCACTTGGTTCGAAGAACCGCCACACAGCCGCCCGTCATGACGTGGGCAGAGTCCTCGTGACCGGCGAGGCATACAGCCGACCCGCCCACCGCAAGGTTGGCACGAAACCCCGCCGCACTGGATAGACGTCAAGCCGAGAGGTCGTTTTCATCTATTTTGGTGCTTTATGGACTGATTCCCGGAGGGTGGAGTGGCGGTGTGGAAGAGGTGGCAGGTGTGGCTGGGGTTGGTGGGTCTGGAGGGGGGAGGGGTGGGGCGGGGTGCTGCTCGTTCCTGTCTCATTCCAGGATGTCCGGCTTTCAGGGCTGCGTGCTTCCGTCGTCATCGCTGTGCGCCTGGGTGCACTCGGTCCGCGGCGATGCATTACGAGCATGGCGAAGCGGCGTCCGTATCCGAGTGATCTGTCCGATGCCCGCTGGGAGTTGATCGAGCTCGTGCTCTCGGCCTGGCGCTTCGTGCGCCGCGGCAGGGCCCTGGACTTCGGCCGGCCGAGCACGACCTGTGCGACATCATGGACGCGGTCTTGTACGTGGACCGGACCGGCGTTCAGTGGCGTTACCTCCCGCGCGATTTTCCACACTTTCTGTGGAATCAAAGGTGTCAAGCGGTGTGCTTATGGATCACGCCGAGGTAGTGGCGTTCACGATGAGGCATGTGATCGTCACGGCGAGGCGTGAAGAACACCGCGCAGACGTTCGCCGGATGGGTAAGGACGCTGGATTGGTCTCCGAACGTGAGACGGTCGTTGACGTCGTGGCGGCAATCGATCGCGTCAAGGCTGGCGATCAGGTCTTCTCGGGGCTCGGTGGACGAGTACGACTCTGAGTCTGGCAAGATCAAGGGCGGCAAGTTGGTCGTCGGGCCCGGCCGGAGCCTGATGCAGATTCCGCTCACGGTGCGTTGGGTGACGACGAGCTCTAGGCCGTTCCAGGCGTAGGGGTAGCCGTCAATGTCCGGTCTCATCCGGATGGCGGGGTGTGGGCGTCCTGGACCCAGGAGATCCTCTGCCTCGGTCAGCGGCATGCCGCAGTGAAGCGGGCCGACGCGGCCGGTCCGTGCGAAGTCGACGAGCACGTTCATCAAGGTCACGGCAGTGACTCTGGCATCTTCTCGTGCTGGCCCACACCTGGATAATGCTCGAGGGGTCTCAGCACAGGTCACCGGGCCGGCACGCCCGCCGGGTGCGGTCGATGACCGGCAGCAGAGTCGCGGTTGCGGGGGCGCCGATCTGGCTCGGTGTCGGCCCTGCGGGCGTAGGAACATCGGCGAGTCGTTCGAGGAGCTTGTCGAGGGCGCCGACGGGGGCGCGTTCAGCATCGGTGAGCGGGATATTGGTCAGCATCTTCTGCAGGTTGTCTTTCGCCTCCAGCAGTTGGCCTTTGCTGGATTACTTCGGAGTGTAGAAGTCGCAGCGTGCGCAGGCCATGCGGTGCTGGCACTGCTCGAAGAAGCTGTAGGTGCACCAGCCGTGGCCGAGGTCGTAGTACTGCCACGGTTCGCCGCTGGCGGCGGCGCCGGAGGCGACCGCGTCGCGGTCGACGAGGACTTCGATGGTGCGGATGTTGCGGGCGAGAGATGCCATCGGTCGGCGACCTGGAGGGCCTGCGGGGCGCCGCGGGTGGCACCTTCGGCGAAGAAGGGCGCCCGGTCAAGGCAGAGGATCTCGATGCCAGGCCGCTCGGCGAGCCAGGCCGCGAATGTGTCCGCATCCCGATCGGGAAGGAGGTCGACCGGGCGACGTATCTCGACGTCGACGAGCACGGTTCCGTAGACACGGCCCTTGCGCTGCGCGTACTCGTCCACGCCGACCACGCGGGGAACTGCGGTGGCGGGGTCCGGAAGCGAGACGATCAGCCTCAGCAGGGTGTTCCAGCTGACCGGAACCTTGAGGGCGTCCGTCATCCGGGCGCCGGCCCGGCCCGCGAGCGCAAGACCGACCGACACCAGCGTCGACCGCAGCCGCTCGGTCCGTCGCCCGAACCTGCGAGTGAGACCGGGTACTTGCTCGGCGAAGGTCATGCGCTCGCAAGATCCCTCCTCGCAGACGAACCTCCGCACCCGCAACGACACCACGACGATCTTGCCCGCCGTCGGCAGATCACGAGGAAATTGCAGGTAGGAGCCGTGTATTCGCCCCGACCAGCACCCGCACCCCGGGCAGGCCGCCCGCCCTGCAGTCGTACGGGCCTAGACCCGGACGACCGTGTCGATCACCTCGACCGATTCCACCAACACGCCCTCGACCGAGGAAAACAGCAGCTCGTTCAACTGCGACAACACTTCGCTCACGGCGAAGGACTGTCGACCACACCACCGTCCAGCCAGGCGATTTTCGGGCGGACTTCAGTGGGATCATCTAGGGACCGGGAGTCGCTCTACCGGCGGACCGCCGAGATCAGTCCGCCGGGCCGCTCCTCGCGTTGCGGCGGAGTGCTGATCGGGCGGCCGTAGGCGGCAGCGCACTCGCGCAGGGTGTGGCTGTCGGCCTCCCAGCCGTGCCCGGCCAGCCAGCCCACCGGGTCGTCGGGCATCTCCGAGACCCACATGGACGCCGCCGATCCCGGCACGGCGTCCGCGCCGAAGCGCTCGATCACCCCGCGCGAGCCCAACGTCAGGCCCAGCCGACTGCCCGCCGCCGACTGCGTGCTGATCCGGGCCATCAGTAGCTCCACCGCGTCCTCGGGCAGATAGATCAGTAGTCCTTCGGCGATCCACGCGGTCGGCACGGCCGGGTCGTGCCCCGCGGCGGCCAGCGCGCCTGGCCAGTCCTCACGCAGATCCACCGCGACGGTGATCCGCTCGCAGCGCGCGACGGCCCGCTCCTGGCGCAGCACCGAAGCTTTGAAGCCCAGTGGGGCGGCGGTGTCGACTTCGAACAGCCGGGTGCCCTCGGGCCAGTCCATCCGGAAGGCCCGGCTGTCCATGCCGGCGCCGAGCAGCACGACCTGCCGGACCCCGGACGCGGAGGCCTGCCGCAACAGGTCGTCGAGGAACTTCGTCCTGATGACGATGGAGAACGACACGGCCAGCCGGCGGCGTCGCGCGGCCTCGTCATCGGGCAGCGGCGGCGAGGAGGGCCACAGGCCGCCGGCGGCGGCGAAGGCCTGTGCCAGTGGGTCGCGGAACAGTGCGTTCTCCCGCTCGGTCTCCAGCGCCCGCACCCGGGCCACCCCCACCGCCGTGGCCCACACTCCCGACGGCTGCACCCTCTCCTGCTCATCAGTCACCGCGCCAGCCTAGATGATCGATCCCAGGGGACCTGATGAGTGGAGCTAGCTTCATGCGCAGCCAGCCGGTCATGCGCGCACTGACCGCCTACGACCACTAAAACCACCATTAGGCGAAGATCAACAGTCACCCTGCGTACGGGACCACACGAAGTGGACCAGAGCCCGAGTATTGAAGTCAGTTGTTCACGGGCCTGGGAGGTCCCCAGATCTACGGCCTGGTTATGTTCACGATTTTTGACGTCACTGGGTACTTGCGCGGGCAGCAGCGGGGTGCTCGTGCTGAAAGGGCCCTGGCCAATGCCGAGGTACACGTGATGGTGTGCGCCCTCGGCGGGCTACGGCACCGAATCTGACGGTCTCGGCGGCACGCATCAGGTGGTCGAGCAAATCGCTCGGGTGACGGCCGTGACCGCCGGGGTGGGGCGGCCGGGGAGTCGCGCCACGAGAACCCGGCGGATCTCGGGAGGTGCGCCTTCGACGTGCAGCAGGCTCACCCCGGGCGGCAGCACCGGCGAGAGCCCCGAGGGCACCGTTGTCACCCCGAAGCCACCGGCGACCAGATGAAGCTTCGTCAGCCAGTCGCGCGCGCAGTGGACGATGTCCGGCCGTCCGGGCAGGCCGGGCCAGACGCCGAGCAATGGCTCGGCGTCCGACGCCGGGGTGGCGATCCACGGGGCGTCGACCAGTTCGTCGACGTGCACCGCGGTGCGGCCGGCGAACTCTCCGGTCGAAGGCACCGCCACGACCAGTTCGGTGTCCGCAACGGTCTCGACGTGCAGGCGCGGCGACTCGCCGTCCAATGGCCGGTGGGGCGGGCGGGACGTCAGCACGGCGAGGTCGATCGAGCCCGCGCGCAGTGCCCGGATCAGGGAGGGCGTGGTGCCCTCGGTAGTCGTGACCGTGATCTGCGGGTCGGTCGCCGCGAGGCGGGTGAGTGAGAGAGGCAGGATGGCCGCGCCCGCGCTCAGGAACAGCCCGAGCCGCACCAGTTCGGTATGCGAGACGGTGCCGGTGAGGTCGCGCTCGGCCGCCGTCAGACAGTCCAGGATCGTGCGAGCGTGGCGCAACAGAGTCAGACCCGCGGGGGTGAGCCGCACTCCGTCGGGGCGGCGTTCGAACAGGGCGGTGCCCGCGCTTCGTTCGAGGGAGGCGGCCTGGCGTGAGACCGCCGACTGGGTGTAGCCGAGCCGGGTGGCTGCTGCGGTGAAGCTGCCGGACTCGGCGATCTGCCGCAGGACCCGTAGCCCTGTGCTGGAGATGTCCATGCGGCGTACGCATACCACAGATGCTGGATCGTCGCTTCCCGCATGCCCGCCGGGTTCCTAGTGTCGATCCCGACGAACACGGACGAACACGGAGGTCATCACGTGCGAGCAGCAGTTCTGACGCAGTTCGGTGCCCCGCTCACGGTGCGGGAGGTTGCCGACCCCGAGGTCGGCGGCGGCGAGGTGGTGGTCGAGGTCCTCGCCGCCAGCGTGGCGCCCTACGCGGCCGAGGTCTTCAGCGGCGAGCGGAACTACCCCCTGGTCCCTCCTGTCGTGCCCGGGATCGGCGGCGTGGGACGGGTCGTCCACGTGGGCCGGGACGCCACCCGGCTGCGCCCCGGCAACCTGGTGTGGTGCGACTCCACGGTGCGCTCGCGGGACGACGCCCTGACGCCCGACATCACGCTCCAGGGCTGGAGCTCCCGCGGCGAGGGCGGCGCGCGCCTCGCCCGGTACCTGCACGACGGATCGTTCGCCGAGCTCATGCGGGTCCCGACGGAGAACGTCTTCCCGCTGCCCGCAGCGGCGGGGGACGACCCGGCCCGCTGGGCCGCGCTCGGCGTGCACGTCATCCCCTACGGCGGGCTGCTGGCCGGCGGGCTCGCAGCCGGTGAGACGCTGCTCGTCAGCGGGGCCACCGGCAACCTCGGCAGCAGTGCGGTCGCGGTCGCGCTCGCCATGGGAGCGGGCCGCGTGGTCGCCCCAGGCCGCAGCCGGGCCGCGCTCGACCTCCTCGCCGACCGGTTCGGTCCGCGTGTGCGCCCGGTCCCGCTCACCGGGGACGAGGCCGGCGACCGCGCGGCGATGTTCGCGGCGGCCGACGGCCCGATCGACATGGTGATCGACCTGCTACCGCCGAGCGCACCCAGCCCGGCAGCGCGCATGGCGGCCATGACCGTGCGCGAGTACGGCCGTGTCGTTCTCATGGGCGGCGTCGGCATGCTCGGTGGCGACGACCTCGCACTCCCGTACCCATGGATCATGCGCAACTCGATCACCGTGCGCGGCCAGTGGATGTACCCGCGTACAGCGAACGTCGGCATCATCCGGCTGATCGCCTCGGGCACCCTGGACCTCGCCCCCGAACGGGTCCGGTCGTTCGGCCTCAACGCCGTCAACGACGCCGTCACGTACGCCGCCTCGCATGGTGGCCCGTTCGACCGCACCGCCCTCACCCCACCGGCTCGCTGACAAGACCCGACTGATCCCTACATGTCAGCGCCATGCCCCCCGCCCTCACGAGCGCAGGCCGACATACTGCTGTGTCAGCGGCCAGTTGAGATTCCCCACTCGCGGTCATCTGATGGTGAGTCATATGGCCGCGAGTGGGGGATTACTGTGAGTAGCGATTCGTTGAGGGGTATCCGATGTGGGCATCCCCTGAACCGCCGTCCCCGGCCCACGGTCGAGCCCGACCTCAAGGCCCGCAGTTGGCTGTTCGGCGTTGGTCGGCATCTCAGAACGGCCGGACTCGGGCTTCGGCGGCAGAGGCTAGTCCCCGGCCAGCTCCATCAGCACGCGGCCGGAGATGCGCCGTTCCTGCATGCCGAGGCCCTGATTCAGATCCTTGCAGTGGGCCTGTGCAGCACCATGACGCTGACGCCGAAGACGGCCAGCCCGGCCAGCGCCGCGCTGGCTGCGGGCCCGCCGCCGAGGACGGTCAGGCCGCCGGCGACCAGTCCGCCACGGGAGCAACGCGGCCGTCACGAGATTCGCCGCCGGTCACGCAGCGTTGCCAACATCGTTTGGGTGGGAGCACAGATGGCCGCCGTTGGGGACCGCCAGTGGGGAGTTGCCGTCCGTACCCGGGGAGATGTTCTTGGCCACTGACACTGCTGCTATTTCTCGTGAACAACCATGAGCCTCAAGATCACCAACTGCTGCCCGAACGGACGAACAATCGCTGCTATTTGAAATGAACGAAGCCAAACGTGCAATGCCAGTGTCTCGATGGTGCTTTTCAAGCTGTGAGGCCGGGCGGAGTGGTGCAGACGCTGGAACGGAGAGTCCTCGGCGTTGCTGATGTCTCATGAGACATGCAGAACGTGTAGATCGCACGTTCGGTGATCCCGGAGGAGTCGATCAACACCTCCGATGGTGCGTTCCCCGACGCAGTGGCCTACAGCCCAGTCGGGGCGGCAGCGTATCCGGACGCAGAGAAACGATTCCCAGCAGCCGATCAGGGGTCCTCGGCGATGACGTATCTACGGGGCAGCTGATGAGCAAGGCACGCGTCGGGTGGGGCATCAGCTTTGGGTATCGGCGCGAGGGGCGAGGGTCTTCCAGCGGCGCTCAAAGTCGTGGGCTTGTCTCGTGATGTCGGTGGCAGTGAGGGGGTTGTTGTACTGGGCGGTGATCCCGCGGGTTGCGCAGTCCTGCGCAACGGCGTCGGCCAAGGGGGCCTCATGGCGCATCCGGTGCTCGGCCCAGACGTTGTACGCACGGAAGGGCAGGAGGTATCTGCGCAGTGTGGACGGGCTGATCGGCTTCCCACTGCGGCCTTTCACACCCTTCGCGGCGAGGTAGGCGGACAGTTGCTTGTCAGTGGGCTCGGCGCCGTGCTGTTTCTGGTGCTCCACCCATGCGAGGTAGTAGCGGTCGACGGTGGTGAGGTCGCCTTCGTTGTTCGCCTCCGCGGGCGCGGTTTCCCTATCGGTGATAGCGGCGTTTACCCGGAGGCCTTGCTTTCCCTCTGTGACCTGTGCTCCCACGATGGCGGGTGTCTGCTGGGCATCAGTCTCGGCAGAGGCGGGTGCTGGAGGTGTCGGTGCGTCGGCTTCATGGTCCGCCTCTTCGCCCTGCGATTCACTGTCGCCGAACTCGCGCTCCTGGGGGAGGGGCTGGTAGGTCCGCACTGGCCTCCTCCGGGAAGCGCGCAGCCCCGGAGGTTGCCGGGACCGTCTGGGGTTGGGTCTCCGGAAAGCGTTGGCACTCGCGCGACGTCCGGGGCCGCTGTCCGTCCGATGGGCACGCGGCGAGAAAGTCGGTCTGTTGCTCCCGCCTTGCGGGAGGGCACACCGCTCGGCCTGTTTGATCAGGTCAGGACCGTGTGGCGTGGCCTTCATGACGGATATCGCGAAGATCATCACTGTTCAGATGCGCCAGTACTACCTGCGCTGGGTCATCCTTGGTGGCGGCCGCTCCCGGCCCGAAAACCGCTGCGGGTCGCCCAGGTGGAGGCTGGTGTCCCGGCCGGGAGATGCGGCACCAGGCGCTACTCGCGCATGCACAGCGACGGAGGGTGTCGCACCCAGGTGCGGCACCCTCCAGTTTCAGGAGAGTGAAAGAGCGTAGTCCGTCGGAATCAGCATGCAGCGGATCGTACGGTGCGTCTCCGGGTGAGTTCGCGTAGTCGGTCGTAGCGGTCCCTTCTGGTGGAGGCCTTGGGAGTATCCCTCCACGGCGGCCCTGAAGGACGGCCTAGTACTGGCCCTGGGGGTTTCCCAGTGGCGGCGGGAAAGCGGTTGCGTAGGATCGGGGTGACTGATTCACCGATTCAACTCGCTTTGCACGGGGGGACTTTCATGCAATGTCCACAAGCGCGCACTCTTACAGTGGCGGCTCTGGCTGCTCTCACAGTCAGCGGGCTGTCCTCGTGCTCGTCCCTCAGCCAGAAGACCTTCGAGGACGACGCCAAGGAGCCTCAGAGAATCACCTCAATCCGTCTTGACAGCGGGAACGGAGATGTGAAGGTAGACGCTTCGGCCGACACTTCCACGTTCTCCGTGCATCGCAAGGTCAACTACCGCGGTGACAAGCCGAGTGGCACGTCCTTCCGCGTCGCGGACGGCGTCTTGGTGCTGTCCGGCTGCGGCAAGAACTGCGGCGTCGACTACATCGTCAAAGTGCCTGCCGGTCTTCCGGTGACGGGAGGCACGTCCAACGGTGGCCTCACACTGACCGATGTGGGCGCGGTCGATGTGCACACAAGCAACGGTGAGATCGCGGTGACCAACGCCACGGGCCCCGTGAAGCTACGCACGTCCAACGGTGACGTCGACGTCGAGGACGTCAAGGGCGGCGGCATCGACACGCAGACATCGAACGGCGAGGTGACGATCCAGACGGCCACCCCGCAGGACATCAAGGCTCGCACGACCAGCGGCAACCTCACGGTCACCGCACCGCCTGCCAAGTACCAGATCTCAGCGAACGACTCCCACGGTGACAAGAACGTGGCGTTCAAGAACGACCCGTCAGGCACGTACCGCCTGGATCTGTCGACAACGAGCGGTGACTTGACCGTGAAGTCGGCTTGAGGTCGTTTGTCCGAGGCTTGATCGCAAGCGCGAGAAGCACTCCCGGCCTCGAACGGTTGGACTTGTCGAGGGCCTGGATCGCGGCACGGAAAGGAGCACTGCTCAGGTAAAACAGCGTAGCGAGTCGTATCCGCGTGTCCGTGTCGAGGGCGGCGGTCGCGCAGTGGTCTCACAAGCTGGGGCCGTGCTTCTGGTGGAGACGGTCCGCAAGACGGGCCTGGACGCCGATATCGGCGGGGCTGGCGCCATGGCGCAAATTCCGGGCGGTGCACGATCGGGGCAAGATCCTGTTGGATGTCGCGCTCATGGTCGCCCTCGGCGGGCACTGTCTGGCTGATGTCGGGATGCTGCGGGCCGAGCCGGCCGTGTTCGGCGGTGGCCTCCGACTCGACGGTCTTCCGGCCGATCGACACCCTTGCCGTGGGCGGGAAGCATGCCCTGGCCGCGATCCGCACGGTCCAGCTGCTGGTCGGGCAGGTGGCCCGACAGTCGCAGCGCAGCGGTGATCAGAGCGTCGACCAGCCCTTGTGTTCACTCGCCCGGGGGGTTCCCTAGGAGGGCGCCGACAAGTCGGCAGGGGAGAGTGCCAGGCGAGCGTTGGGGTCAGTGCGGGTGGTCGTGGTGGTCGTCGTGGTCACGGTGGTCGTGGCCCGGGGGGCGTTGCGCCAGGGCTCGGGCGCGTGCGGTGACCTCGTCCGTGGACACGGCGCACAGGCCGGCGAGAACGTCCTCGAGAGCAGCCAGCCACAGCTGGTAGTAGTTGTAGGGCTCGTGCTGCGCCGCCGTGTTCTCCCAGGCTTTGATCCGGGCGATCAGTGCGCCCTGGAATTCCGGCCAGGTGAACGTACCTGCCTCGTAGAGGCTGACGGCCATACCGAAAGCGCGACTCTCCCACGGCTCGGCGAAGACCAGCTCGCCGTTGGAGCGAGGCGGTGCGGCGGGGCCCTCGATGTCCAGCGGCATGGTCATGATGCCTCCACCTTGGCTACGCCGACCATCGCGTCCCGAGTCACCAGCGGCACGAGTTCCTCCTCGGACAGGTGCTCGGTGCCGCCGGGACGCTCAGGCAGCACCAGCCAGCGCACCTCGCTGGTGGAGTCGCGGACGGTGATTTGTACATCGTCGGCCAGCTCCAGTCCCATCTCGGACAGCACCGCACGCGGTTCCTTCACCACCCGCGCGCGATATGCGGGATCCTTGTACCAGCTCGGCGGCAGGCCGAGCACCGGCCAGGGGTAGCACGAGCACAGCGTGCAAACCACCACGTTGTGAGTGGTCGCGGTGTTCTCCACAACGACGATGTGCTCGCCCTGGAACCCTCCGAAGCCCAGCTCCTTGATGGCGGCCGTGCCGTCCTCGAGCAACCGGCGACGGTAGTCGGGGTCCGTCCAGGCCCTGGCGACGACCTTCGCGCCGTTGAGCGGACCCACGTTGGTCTCATAGGTGGCGATGAGCCCGTTCATCATCTTCGGGTCGATCAGGCCCCGCTCGGTGAGCAATTGCTGGAGCGCCTCGGTACGCAGGGCCACGGAAAGATGCTCGGCCGATCCGTTGGTGGTGGTCATGAGGCGGTCTCCAGGTAGCTCTCGAACAGCTCGATGGTGAGCTCGAAGGGTTCGGCGTCGGCGCCCCACAGGTCGTGCGAGTCGAACCGAACCGAGTAGACGTACTGCGGGTTCTCGCCCAGGAAGTGCGCGTTGGTGTCCGGCAGCACGCCGGCGGGCTGAATGATGTCAACAACGCCAACATGCCCGCGCACATAGTGCGGCAGCCTGGTGTGTCCGGCGGGCGACATGTCCTTGGTGCGTACGCGCTCGCCGACGGCGAACACGGGTGCGGCGTCGATGGAGCGCAGGCTGCCCTCGGCGGTGGGCGCGTAGTCGGGCTTGGCCGGTTCCGGGATCGGGGGTTCCTCCACGTGCTCGCCGCGGAGGTTGCGCGCGCGGGCGTCGATCGCGCCCGGCGCCAGGATGGCACTGTCGATGAGCCTCAGCTCTCCGGCGTTGAGCCAGCGCCCGTAGTAGCCGTCGTCGATGTAGTGCGCTCGGTCCAGGCGTTCCAGCGCGTGTCGGAAGGAGTCCAGGTTTCCCCCCGATACCCGGTTCGCGAGGATCGCGAGCGCGAATGCTCGACCCTCCCAGGACTCCTTGAAAACAGGTTCATCCTGTCTCGGCGGATACATGGAGCCCCATCCTGGGGTTCCTCCCATATCGGCGATACCATCCATGGCATAACCTCTCAGATATCCGCAATAACAGACATATCCACTCGAATCTTATTCGATTGGCGCCCCGGGTGTCGCGGTGTAGGCCGCCCGAATCCATCGGTGATGGCAGATGTGCCGGCATGTTGTCGGCGCCAGGATGCAGCTGTCGGCATGACATCCTGGACTCGGACGTACGCCGCCCTCGATGTCCACGCAAGAGACGACCGCACTACCGGCCGGCCGCGGACCCCAAGGATTTACAAGATGTCCCGGATGTGTCCTGGTGTGGCACCCGCTTCTGGCCTGGGTGGTGCCGTTGTCGGGTGACTCGAGGTTTTGGTCTGGGGGAATTCCTACTTCGTCAGGGTGCCAGCCAGCTGGCTGTCGTGGACGTGCGTCGAGTTGTCGAGCAGTTGGGCGACGCGGATCGGCTTGTCTGCCGCGTGCTTGTGGCTGGGGTCGCCGTAGTAGGTCATGGCGTACGGGTGGGCGAAGTTTGCGGTGGAGCCGCCAGCGCGGTTCAGGACGGTCGGCTGTCCCGCCGTCGCTACGCCGTGGGAAACGGTCTCGACAGAGCCGGGGTTGGCGGCCGTGCCGAACTTGGCGCTGAAGATCTCCAGGCGGGCGAAGGTGGAGGCGCTGGCGGTCAGCCCGGACGGAACGTGGCTCGCCACCGCTGGCGGCCTGTACGAGAGTAACGGCGAAGGGATCGTGCGCATGTGGGACCGGACTTCCGGCACCTGCACGGCCACCCCCACCGGACACCGCGGCCGAGTGGGGGCGCTCACGAGCAGCCCGGACAGCACCTGGCTCGCCATCACCAGCGGCAGCAAGTACGGCGACGGCGCGACGGAACGCTGCGAATCTGGAACACCACGACACGCAGCCTTGCGGCCCTCACACGAGCCGAATCGGCGCTCTACTCGTGCGCTTGTGGACCCACGCACGACCTTGCAGTGGGAGGTGCGCTGGGGCTGTACCTCTTTTTTCAACTGCAGGTTCAACCCGGGCTTCCGCCTCCACGGTCACAACATCGCCGAGGTCGCACGGGGTACATCACACCGTTGCGACGCCGGATGTCAGTCCGCTGGTTGCGTAGAGACGTTGGTTATGCTGCCCAGCCCTCCTGATCGGTCCGGGCTCGCGCTTCCTGGATGAACCGTTCGAACTTGACGGGCGGTTTCCCGTCGAGATCGCCCGCTCCCCGACCAACTCCTCATGGCTCAACCGCATCGAGGCCAGGATCACCGCCCTGCGTCACTTCACCCTCGACGGCACCGACCACCCCACCCACAGGCCCAGAGCAGCATGATCCGCCGCTACATCATCTGGCGGAAGAAGCACATCACCGATATTCGCTTGCGCACCATCGTCACTCGCGCCAACGTCGCCTGACACCGCACGAAGGCAGAGAAGATGACCACACATCCCCACCCCGTCGACCACGAACTCATCCAGGCCGCGGCCCATGTCGCGCGCACTCGTTGCCAGGGCGACAACCACACCATGGCGGCCGCGGCCCGCGCCCGGGACGGCCGGATCATCACCGCGGTAAACGCCTACCACTTCACCGGAGGTCCGTGCGCGGAGTTGGTCCTCATCGGCACGGCGGCTGCCCAGGGCGCCTACGAGCTGGACACGATCGTCGCCGCGGGCGACCGCGACCGGGGGGTCGTTCCCCCATGTGGCCGGTGCCGCCAAGTCCTTCTCGACTATTTCCCAGCCCTGAAGGTCATCGTCGGCGCAGGCGACCATCTCCGAACCGTCTCTATTACCGACCTGCTTCCCGAAAGCTACGTCTGGGCCGACCACCAACTCGACGCAGAGCAAACCCCGCCACTCAGCACGAGCTGACACCGCCGGGCAGCAACAGAGCCAACGGTGCCTGATACGGCACTGGACCCGGGCCCGGGCCCGGCCGGCTGACACCCCTAAGATCGCGGCCATGGACGAACGAGAGGTCGGCGTGCCCTGGCACGTACTCGAAGGCGTCCCGGCCGGGCGGGAGGAGATACCCGGCCTGTTGCGCGGTTTGACGATCCCCGGGCGTCGCCGCAGCGCATGGCGGCGGCTGGAAAAGAGGCTGGGCTGGAGCACCGCTGACCCGGTCTTCGCCCACGTGGCAGCCCGCCTGTTCGCCATGCTCCCGGAATCCGACCGCCGGCTGCGCTGCGAGGTGCTCGAACTCCTGGCCCGGCGCGCCTGGACCTGTCGGCGTCCCGTCGGCGTGCACTTCATGTCCCACACGGTGTTCGCGTCCAGTGGGCACCACGTGGTGCCCTTCGTGGCTGACCGGGCGGCTGCGGTACGGACCCGCGCGGCCTGGGTCCTGCGTGAGCTTCCCGATGACGACCCCGCGGCCCTCGACGCCCTGAGGCGCCAGGCCGCCGTGGAAAGCGACCCGACGGCTCTCGTCTCCGAACTGCTCGCGGTGGGAAGGTATGCGGGATCCGGCACCGGCACCTGGGATCCGGCGGAGGTCGCGGCGTGGCTACGGCCGTGGTTGCACCATGGGAATGCCCACGTCCGGCTGGCGGCTGCGAAGGCGGTGCTGACGGCGGGCGTCCCCGCAGCGGTGACGGGGACCGGCCGCACCGTGGCCCGGACTGTGTCCGTGGCCGGGGAGCACCCACCGGCGGATGCACCGTGGAAACCCGTCCGCCACGTCTCGGTGGCCCAGTTCGCGGACTTGATGGCCCCGTACCCGCAAGAGGCGGCGGCCCTGGTGCACGGACTGGCCCGCCACCATAGCGCGGACCTGCGGGCGAAGGCTCTGCTGGCGGCGGGCATCCAGCTTGGCCACTGGCGGAGTCCGGCGCCGGACCTGTGGGAGACGGTGGCCATGGGCCTGGAGGATGAGACGCGCGTGGCCTCCGCCGCCCTGGAAGTCCTCGCCCGGGGCGGCCGGGCCGTGGCCCCGTACGCGGACCGGGTCTTCCGCTTCGTCGAGCGCTCTGGAGTCGGCGCCCAGACGCAGGACAACGACACCGCAGTGACGGCGCTGATCGCCATGGAGGACGACCGGGCGCCGTTCCTGTACCGGGAGCGCCTCGGGAACTACCAGCTGAACGTCGACGGGCTTCCGGGGCGTTGGGCGACGGAGCTGCTCCCGGCCTTCCGCGCGCGGCTCGCCCGGGGCCCCGAGGCCAGCGGCGTCCCCGAGGTGCTGCACGTCCTCGCCCAGTGGGGTCCGGCCGCCGCCCCGGCCGTGCGCGAACTGGCGGCCCTGCTGGACACGCCGTCCGCTCGCCCGGCCGCCGAGGCGCTGGGCCAGATCGGCCCGGCCGCCGCGGGGGCGGCCGGTCAGCTCGCCCGCCTCGCCACGGGCGAAGCACGGCCGCGGCGCTTCGCCTTCGACTCCGATCGCCCGCCGAACCGCTGGCACGGCGAGCAGACCGCTGCCTGGGCCCACTGGCGGATCACCGGTGACCCGGAACTGGCTCTGCGGGTGTCCGGCGCGGCCGTACGGGCAGGGCTCGGTCGCCCGGTCCTGCGCTACCTGGCAGACCTGGGTCCCCTGGCCACGGCCTACGCCGACGCCGTCCGCCCGCTGCTCGACGGCCAAGGGGAGTGGAGCCGGATCGGGGCGGCTGAGGCCTGGTGGCGGATCACCGGTGACCCGGCCCCCGCCGTGGCGGCCTTGCTGCCGGAGCTGGCACCGCTGGCCGCCCACCGTGCACCCGGCCCGGTCCTGCGGACGGTGCGGGTACTCGGCTCGATCGGCACCCCCGCGGCCGCCGCTCTCCCCACCCTGCACGCGGTGACAGCCTCGCCCCGCCGCTACGGCGGAAGCATCCTCGTGGACGAGGAACTGTGCCGGATCGTCCGCACGGCACTGGCACGCATCGGCCAGGTGTAGTGACCCGCAGCGCTGTTGACGCGACCGATGGGTGGCTCGCCGCCGAGTGCAGTGTGGACGGTGGTGTAGGTGTGAGGGAAGTCCGCTCGCGAGCCTTCGCCGGCCCCCACCCGGTCACGAAACCGTGAAACGGCGAGCCCAAGCCCTGTACGCGCGGCGTCGGCTTCCCGTGAACAGCACGGCGGGTCCAGGATTTCGTCTGCACAGGCGCCAGCTGTCGTGCGAAGCCTCAGTGCTGTGGTCGGGAGCCTTTTGGTTGGCCAGTTGAGCGAAGCCCCGGAGAGCTGGCGCATGACACGCGATGACCTCTGCACGATGTCCACCGAGGAGACGCCGGCATGTGGCTCCGCTCGAGAGGCCCTGCTCTCCGGAGGCGCCTTCGATGTCAGGCCTCGCTGAGACGGTCGGCATCCTCGAAGCCACAGGAGACGAACTTCTTCGCATCGGCTCTATCGGGACGGCGGAGCAGACACGGACGTTCACGCTCTTTCTCAACGCCGCCGCCAATACAGTGCTGGCCTGCACTGGCGTCGACCGCACCTCGCACGAAAGGGACTGCCGGAAGCCGAACGCTCAGCTGGCCAACCAGGGCGTGTTGTGAAAGTGGATCAAGGTCGTGGACGCTCACTGGTCGTGAGGCGTGATGACCTGACGGACGGTCAGTTGGCCCAGTCGAAGCCGTGGCTGCCGCATGGCAAGAAGCCGGGCCAGCCACCGACGTGCTCGCGTAGGCGGCTGATCGACGGCATGAGGTGGCGGACCCTGGCGGGACGTGCCCGAGCGGTACGGGCCCTGGGACCGTGTCTACGACCTGTTCCGACGCCGGCAACGGGGCGGCACCTGGAAGCGGATCTTCGTGCAGCTGCAAGCCGAGGCCGATGCGAAGGGTCTGATCACATGGGATGTGAGCGTGGACTCCACGGTCGCTCGGGCTCACCAACACGCTGCCGGCGCGCGTAAAAGGGGGCACTGCGGAAGGAGCCTCCCGGCGGCGTCTTCACCAAGCCCGACGACCACGGCCTCGGGCGGTCGCGCGGCGGGCTGACCGCCGAACTGCACCTGACTGTGGAGCAGAGCCGAAGGCCTCTATCGCTGCTGATCACTGCCGGACAGCGGCATGACAGCCCGCAGTTCCAGCCGGCCCTGGAGGGCATCCGGGTGCCCCACATGGGCCCGGACCGGCCACGGACCAAGCCGGACAGGGTCCGCACGGACAAGGCGTACGGCTCCCGTGCGAACTGGACCTACCTGCGCAGACGCGGGATCGGATGCACGATCCCGGAGAAGGCCGACCAGGTCCGCAACCGCCAGAAATTCGGGACGCGCGGCGGTCGCCCGCCCAAGTTCGACAAGGACGACTACAAGGAGCGCCACGCGGTGGAATGCGGCATCAACCGGCTCAAGCGCCACCGGGCCATGGCCACGAGATACGAGAAAACTGCGGTCCGCCACGAAGCGATGGTGCTGGTCGCGGGTCGTCCACGCATGCCGGACCGGCATGCGTTGTGCGGGACGCAGGCGACGTGCACGTCACGGACGACGGGCCGCGGGCCCGGACCGCTCCTCGCGATCCGAGCCCGCGGCCCGTGTGCCACCCTGGCGTCGTCAGACCGTGGGGAGCCCGCCGGCGTTCTGCACCTCGGACAGCGCCCTCTTGACGGTGACCTTCGCGAAGTAGCCGGCGCCGAAGAATATGCACTGGACGACGTACCAGAACTTCTCCGCCCCGGTCATCTCGACCAGCCCGTACTCGCTCAGCGCCTTCTTCACCGGGACCTTCTGGAAGTAGGCGGCACCGAAGTAGATGCAACCCAGGACGTACCAGAACTTCTCCCAGGATGTGTTGGTGCCCTGACCGAGGTACTGCCGTTCTGCCATGACGTTCTCTGCCTTCCGATGACCGTGGGAATCCGGGGAAACACGCCGATCCGGACCCTTGCTGGTAGCAGTCGCGCGCAGGCGGGGACGCCTGACGGCATGCTGCAGCACGAGTCGAGATGGTTTGGGTGATGTGCACTTGGCACGGTGCCAGTCATCATGACGGCCAGCCGCCCCCCGGATGTGCATGCCGCAGCATAGGGCAAGAGACCTTGCTCGTCACCTTAGGTGCCCCAAAGTCAGAAGCGCAGCTCCGAGCTGGGCTGGGAAGCACCACCAGGGTGCCTTGAACCAGGCGACAGCGGGATGGTGACATCGGCGGTCGTCAGTCTGTCCGCGTGATCCCCACCGACGATCGTCAGCTCCCTCCGGCACCCGCCGCGGCGTTGGCGCTTGCGTTCCGCTAGACGACGGCATGGAGATCGACTTCGAACCCTTCCCGGCCCCCATGTCCACTGAGGAGCCACCGACTGGTTCCGGGCCTGGACCGGCAACGCGGAGCTGAGTTGACGATGCGGCGTCGCCCTCCTGTCTGCTGTCACGGTGTCCGGCCGAGTGCCGCATCAGCCCACGACTGATGCGGACAGGTAGGCCCTCCCAAGACGCACCGTGTCATTCACAGCGCCCAACGTGTGGCTACGCCGCCGATGAGTGTCGGGATCGTGGGACCGGCCGGAGTCTCATCGTCGTCGCACGTTCAGACGCTGTTCGACTTGAATGACTGTGGCGCCTTCCGCGTCCTTGAACCTTTTCAGCGAGGCCACTGGTCGGGTGAGGAATCGGTGTCCGCAACGGACAAGGCTCCCGTGCCGTTGAGGGAGGTGTTCGAAGTCTCAACTCACCAGTGCAGGAGCCTTGTTGGGTTTCCGCCCTGCCGCACTCGACCTGCTTCACGCGCTGGTCGAGTGGGTGACGATGCGCATCGTCACCCGGGAGCGTGACCGTCGCTGCAAGCTTCCGCCGCACCGGCGCGCGCTGGGCGGGCTGGTGTACCTGCGCCGGCATGACACCCTCACGCCGATCGCGCGCCCGGCCTCACAAGACTCACGGTGTATGTCGAGCGGGTCAATCATGGTGCAACCTCTGCTCGGCCGGAGTCACAGTTCCTGCTGGCAGATCAGCCTACCGGTGGCTGCGGCGCCGACTTTTCAGCACTCCACGAGGAACGCTCATGGGTATCCTCGCTCACTCGAATCGGCATCGCCAGTGACACATGATGGCCGTCACCGCGGCCGTGATTGCCTCAATCGCGCTCAGCGTTCCTGGTGCGACATCGGCGCGCACAACGCCCGAAGGCGCTCTGTCTGACGTTTCCTTGTCGCCTCGGGCGGTGAATCAGGCCGACCGACCGACTCTGTGGACCTATGAGTTCAATGGTCATTCGAAGCTCGGCGGCGCTAACTACACCACGAACAGCCGGGTCTTCGTTGCCGCTGAGGTTGAAAGGGTGGGGTGACAGTCGGCGTTGGCGGTGCTACATCCTCGTCATGAGGTACGCGGATAGCGGTGGTCTGACCGCCGTGGGG
>NZ_JBVKBU010000031.1:0-53694 GCF_055638955.1 Streptomyces sp. NPDC111507
CCCTGACGGCGATTGCTCTTTCCTTGCCCTGCTCCGCAGGGGTCCGATTCCTCCCCGGCCTGAAGGCCGGCGCATCCTCGGAGGTATCAGGTGAAACCACCGCCCCCGCGCCCGCGCTGTGATGCCTGCCCGAGCGGGGACGCTGTGCCGGACGCCCCGACGCGTGGCGGATCGCGGACGAAGTCCGCGCCCAACTCGTCGAGGAGCCCAACCTGCCGCAGGTCACCGGTTACGGCCTTGGACAGGGCTGTGGGCAGACGCACATGGCGTGGTCTTCCCGGAACACCTCGGTGGCGGACACCGCGGGACTGTCCCCGGGTGAGCCCCCGTGGGTTCGGATGAAACACGAGGACGGAGCGATCCCAGGCTTGCGGTGTGACGTCGGTCTAGACGTCCTCGGGTGATGACGGCCGCCCACCGAACTGCCAGTTGTGCACCTCGATGTCGGCGTATCGGTCCCGGGTCAGTATGGCTCCTGCCGTATCCGGGTCCGGCGCCCGGAGCAGCGCGGCCGTGCCCAGCCAGGTGGTGCCGTCGTCGGACAACAGCGGCCCGTAGGCGATCAGCTCGTCCCGGTTGGCCGGCACGGCGAGGTCAGCGGCCTGCCCTGTGCCGAGGCCGAGCACCAAGTACCGGTTGCCGCCGGTCCGGCCACCGGAGAAGTCCCACATGGTATGCCCCAGTGTGTTGCGCCACCGTCGCAGCAGCACGTCCCGGTAGACGCCGGCCTGGTAGACCGGCTCGTCGAAGGCAAACGCGCGGGCGGCGACGGGATCGGGCAGGTCGATGATGTGCACGCTGCCGGTCGGAGCGTCGTCGTCGCCGTCGCCGGTAAGGGTCGGACCCCGGGCGATCAGCTCCTTCGCGTACTGGTCCATGTAGGACCAATGCTGTTCCCGTAGCTCGTCGCGCAATGCGACGGAGCCGGGTCGGTCGCGGTGGTAGCAGAAGAACTCCATGCCCGTAGCGTCTCGTCAAGGAGGTACGCAGGTCGAGCGAGTTTCACTGCGCTGACTGCTCGGCAGCTTCCCCCAGAAGCATGCGGGTCGGGGACGTGGACGTGTGGGTTGACGGTGTCGGGCCCCGCGTCGTCGGACCGGACGCGGCCGTGGATGACGAGAGTTTGTTCCTCTCCTTGCGTCCCCGACGCGTCCCCGATGCGCCCCTCAGAGCCGGGCCGAGGCATGGGCGAACCCGGTTCCCCTTCGACAGCGACGACGTGCATTGCGGTGGTTGACCCGCCCTCTCCAGGGGCGCGACCGGCGGTTCACCGGGGCTGGGGCGCGGCTGGGTCAGTCGGGAGACATCGCCGTCAGCCATGGGTCGTGCCATCGCGGATATCCGGCGACGAGCTTGCTCACGCCCGCCGGTCCCCAGGTCCCCTGCCGGTAGCGCTCGGGGTCGCCGGGCGCCTCCAGCAGTGGCTGGACGATGCGCCACGTCTCCTCCACCGAGTCCTCCCGGGTGAACAGGCTCGCGTTGCCTTGCATTGCATCACTGAGCAGGCGCTCGTACGGTTCGGGTGCCTCACCCAGCTCGGCCGCGAAGAGGAGGTCGAGGTCCACCAGCTGCGTGTCCTGCTTGCCCGGCTGCTTGGCCTGGATGCGAAAGTTCATGCCAGGGCTCGGATCGATCCGCAGGATCCACTGGTCGGGCTCGGGCGCGAACCGCTCCGCGAACGCAAGCCGCGGTGGGCGCTTGAACATGATCCGGATCTCGGTCACTCGCTCGGGGAGCGACTTGCCGGCGCGGATGAAGAACGGCACCCCGGACCAGCGCCAGTTCTCGACCTCCAGCCGCAGCCCGACGAAGGTCTCGGTGCGCGAGTGCGGCCGCACACCGGGGACCTGCAGGTACCCCTCGTACTGCCCGCGGACGTAGTGGGCCGGGTCGGCGTCGGGTATCGCCCGGAACACATCGACGCGGCGGTCTCGGAGCGCGTCCGCATCGGCGGCTGACGGCGGCTCGGACGCCACCAGGGCGAGCAGCTGCAGCAGATGGTTCTGCACGACGTCGCGGAGTGCGCCGACCGGGTCGTAGAAGTGGCCGCGGTCCTCGACCCCGAAGTCCTCGGCCATGGTGATCTGCACGCAGGAGACGTGGTCGCGGTTCCACACCGGCTCGAACACGGAGTTGGCGAACCGCAGGAACAGGATGTCCATCGCCGGCTCTTTGCCGAGGAAGTGGTCGATCCTCAGCAGCTGTTCCTCGTCGAGGAGCTGACGCAGGTCGGCGTTGAGGGCGCGCGCTGACGCGAGGTCATGCCCGAATGGTTTCTCCACGACGACCCGGGCGCCCTTGGTCAGGCCGGCGCCTGCCAGGCCCCCGGCCACCCGGGCAAACAGCGACGGTGGGATCTCCAGGTAGAAGACGGGGCGCCGCCTGCCGTTGACCGCCCGGGCGAGGCGATGGAACGTCTCCTCGTCGGCGTAATCGCCCTGCACATAGCTCAGTCGGGCGGCGAACCGGGCGAAGACGCTGTCGTCGAGCGGCTCGCCCGTTGCCTTGATCGCCGCGCGGGCGTGTTCACGCAGCGCGTCGTCGGACCAGCCGTCGCGCGCCACTCCGACGATCGGGCAGGTCAGCAGCTTGCGCCGCTCGAGCCGATAGAGCGAGCGAAACGTCATCTTTCGCGCGAGGTCGCCAGTGATCCCGAAAATGACCAGCACGTCTGCGGGAACGTTCGACGAGTTCAAAGCCATCTGATCCCCCTTACGGGGCCGGCACGGCACTAGGGTCGGGCGTCATGGTCATGCTGGCGACTGGGCGTCGGCGCTGGCCGGGACCTGGCCGGCCGCCGCGTCCGCGAGGACGAGCGACGCCGCTGCCTCGACCCGGCCGGCGGGAATCGACCGGTCTCCCGCAATGAGCCGCGAGAGCGGTTCGCGCTTGTCCGCTCCGGTGATGAGCCAGAGCACTTGCTGGGCGCGGGCGAGCGCAGGATAGGTGAGTGTCATGCGCTGGTGGCCCATGTAGGGCGCCGTCAGGGCCACCAGTCGGTCCGAGACTTCGAGCACCGGGTCCCGTGGCACCAGCGAGGCGGTGTGCCCGTCGGGGCCGAGGCCCAGGTGAACGAGGTCGAAACGTCCGGGCAGTGACCGCCCGTAGGCAGCGGCCGCCGCGTCCAGGTCGGCGTCGTTCACGGGCATCGCGATGACCTCGGCCGGGGCCGCTCCGAGGCTCTCCCGCAGGTGGGTGAGGTTGCGGTCCGGGTCGCCGTCGGGCGCGACCCGCTCGTCGGCCTGGAACACCACTACGTGCTCCCAGGGGACGTGCTCGTGTGCGAGCCGCGCGAACATCGCCCATGGCGTGTGCCCCCCGCTGACGGCGAACGTGAATCGGCCGTGGGCCTGCACGCACGCCCGCGCCAGCCGCGCCACGAACGTCGCCGCGGTGCCGGCGACCGCATCGGGGTCGGCGACGACTTGGAGTTCGTGATGCACGGCCCTCAGCCCGTCTTTTCGGCGTGCCCGCCGAACTCCGAGCGCATCGCCGAGAGGATCTTGTCGGTGAACTCCCCGGCCTCCCTGGACTCGAAGCGCTCGTAGAGCGAGGTGGTGATGACCGGTGCCGGGACGCCTTCGTCCACCGCGGCGAGGACGGTCCAGCGGCCTTCCCCGGAGTCGGAGACCCGCCCGGCGAAGCCGTCGAGTGAGGGCGAGCCGGCGAAGGCGTCGGCGATCAGGTCGACCAGCCACGAGCCGACGACCGAGCCGCGCCGCCAGACCTCGGCCACCTCTCCGACGTCGATGTCGTACTGGTAGGCCCACGCATCGCGCAGGGGTGTCGTCTCCGCGTCGACCTCTTGCCGGTTTTTGCCGGCGTCCGCGCTCTTGATGATGCTGAGGCCCTCGGCGATCGCGGCCATCATCCCGTACTCGACCCCGTTGTGGACCATCTTCACGAAGTGCCCGGCGCCGTTCGGCCCGCAGTGCAGGTACCCGAGCGGGGCGGTGCCGTCGGTCCGGGTCCGGCTCGGCGTCGGCTCGGCGCAGCCCTCGCCGGGAGCGATCGTCTTGAAGATCGGGTCCAGATGGGCCACGACCTCGTCCTCGCCGCCGATCATCAGGCAGTAGCCGCGTTCCAGACCCCAGACCCCACCGCTGGTCCCGCAGTCGACATAGTGCAGCGACTTGCCGGCAAGACGCTTGGCGCGTGTGATGTCGTCGCGGTAGTAGGAATTGCCACCGTCGATCAGGATGTCGCCGGGCTCCAGCAACGGCTCGAGCTGGTCGAGGATGGAGTCGACGATCGCAGCCGGAAGCATGAGCCATACGACCCGTGGCTTGTCCAGTTTCGCGACGAAGTCCCGGGGTGAGTCCGCGCCCGTCGCGCCCTCGCCGGCCAGTTCGGCGACGGCGGCCGCGTTGACGTCGGACACGACGCAATGATGGCCGTCTCGCATCAGCCGACGCACCAGGTTCGCCCCCATCCGGCCGAGTCCGATCATCCCGAGCTGCATGGGCTTGTCCGTCGCCATGTGGCGCCTCCTAGTCCTTGAGCGTGCGGTAGTGCCGATCAGCGCGTTCGAAGCCGAAGACGGTGTAGTCGTCACGGTGGTACCGGGCGGCGAGGCACTGCCCGGCGATCGCCGTCCCGACTGAGGTCGCAACGCCCTGGCCGAGCGCGCCGGTCGTGCTCTCCACGCCGCTGATCCTGAGTGAGGTCGCCGAGGATCAGGGCGGGCCGGCCGGAATCGGCCGCCTGGACGGCATCCACGCACAGAGTGCGGATCGTGTTGACGGACGGTGTTTCCAGGCCGTTGTCGCTCAATGCGAGCCTCCCTGAAGGTGCTGCCTCTGCGCTCATGTCGAGCGCGGCAGACTAGGGTTGAGCTTTCCCGGCCGGGGCGAAGAGCGCCGCGCCGACAATGCCCGCATCGTTCAACAGCTGCGCCGGCACGATCTCGGTCCTGAGCTCGATGTGCGGCAGGAACTTGTCGGCCTTCTTGCTGACGCCGCCGCCGATGACGATCAGATCGGGCCACAACAGCCGCTGGACGAGCTCGAGATACGTCTCCAGACGGTGCGCCCATTTCTTCCAGGACAGGTCGTCGCGCTCGCGCACCGACTCCGCGGCCCAGTCCTCGGCGTCCTCGTGATGCAGCGGCAGGTGCCCCAGCTCGCTGTTGGGCACCAGGAACCCGTCGGAGAAGACAGCGCTGCCGATACCGGTGCCGAGCGTCACCATCACGACGACGCCCTCGCGTCCCTTGCCGGCGCCGAAGCGCATCTCGGCGATCCCGGCCGCGTCGGCGTCGTTCACCACCCTCACGTCACGGCCGGTCGCTCGTGCGAAGAGCTGGGCCGCGTCCGTCTCCATCCAGGCCGGGTCGATATTGGACGTCGTCTGGACTTTGCCGCCCCGGATGACTGCCGGGAGCGTCAGCCCGACCGGTCCTGGGACGCCGATCTGGGAGAGCACCTGCACGACCACGTCCGCGACTGCCCCGGGGGTCGCCGGATGCGGGGTCGGGATCCGGACCCGCTCACCGATGAGGCTGCCGAGCTCGAGGTCGACCGGCGCTCCCTTGATACCGGTTCCGCCGATGTCGATCCCGAGCGCATGGGCCGCCTTGTCCTGACTTGCCTGCGCCACTGCCCGCTCCCCTCAGGGGCCGGCCCAAAATGTGTTGTGTGAATTTTGGACGTCAGGCCCCATAAGAGCTTCGCCATGTAATCCTTAACGCTCGCACATATCCCCTATATTCGCCACATCGCTCTTAAAGGGTTACATCGAGGCCTAAGGGGTATATCGAAGCATTGCGCGCCCTCAAAGGCATTGACCTTCCCCTCCGCCCCTCCGTTCGAGAGGAACGCGACTGCGACTCATGCGAGCCGCGGCGGTGCCCTCCAGCAACTTTCGGAAATCAAGCCGACTGGGAACCCGTCCCGCAGGTCCCCCACATCCATGAGCCGTTGCCTCTTCCCACCCGGACCGGCCGCAACCAGAGCTTACGGAGGCGCGATGCCAACCCGCCCGATCCGCCTGCTTCTCGCCGACGTCGACGGCACTTTGGTCACGAACGACAAGGTCCTCACCGACCGCGCCGTCGGTGCGGTCCACAAGCTCCACGACGCCGGCGTCCTCTTCGCGGTGACCAGCGGGAGACCGCCCCGCGGCATGTCCATGATCATCGAGCCCTTGGCGCTGGTCACTGAACTCGCCGCCTTCAACGGTGGTCTCATCGTCAACCCGGATATGACCGTTGTCGAGCAGCAGGTCGTTCCCGCGGAGGTGGTGGCCCCGGTCGTCGCGCTGATGGAGTCGTTCGGCCTCAGCGTCTGGATCTACCGGGGTGCCGACTGGTACGTCCGCGACGTGAAGGGGCCGCACGTGGATCGCGAGAGCTGGACGGTGCAGTTCGCGCCCACGCTCGTTCCCGACTTCGACGGGCTCGA
The DNA here is from genome assembly GCF_055638955.1 of Streptomyces sp. NPDC111507. Classification (NCBI taxonomy): domain Bacteria; kingdom Bacillati; phylum Actinomycetota; class Actinomycetes; order Kitasatosporales; family Streptomycetaceae; genus Streptomyces; species Streptomyces sp. NPDC111507. The sequence continues at coordinate 6,402 of NZ_JBVKBU010000031.1, forward strand.
GCAGGGCACCGCCAAGGTCGTCGGGGTCAGCGATGACCACCAGGTCGTCGAGGCGGCCGCGGTCGCGGCTCGCGCGCGCTTCGGCGAGCATGTCTCGGCCGCCCGCTCGCAGCCCTACTACCTCGATGTGACCCATCCGCAGGCCAACAAGGGCGGTGTCGTCAAATACTGGTCCGCCAAGCTCCAGATTTCCCCCGACCAGATCGCCACGATCGGCGACATGCCCAACGACGTACTGATGTTCGCCCACTCGGGACTGTCCATCGCGATGGGCAACGCCAGCGACGAGGTCCAGCGCGCGGCGAGGCGGGTTACGACGAGCAACGAGGAGGAGGGCTTCGCGAACGCGGTCGAGCAGTTCATCCTTTGACCCGCGTCACCGCATGCCCGGGCCTGGCTCTCCTCAGCCTGAGACTGGGCCCAAGGAGGTGGAGAACCGTGAGCGTGGAGCATGAGAAGCAACGTGCCGCCGAAGCCGCGGCCGAACTGGTAGAGGACGGCATGACCGTCGGCCTCGGTACCGGCTCGACCGTCGCCCACCTCCTTCCGGCGCTGGCCCGCCGCGGTCTGTCACTGCGGTGCGTCGCGACGTCGCCGCAGACCGAGGAGGCGGCCCTGACACTCAATCTGCGGGTCGAGCCGTTCGGCAGCATCGACCGCTTCGACATCACGATTGACGGTGCGGACCAGATCGCTCCGGACGGCTGGCTCGTCAAGGGCGGCGGCGCCGCGCACACCAGGGAGAAAATTGTCGCGTCGGCAGCCGACCGCTTCGTCGTGATCGCCGACTCGAGCAAACCAGTGACAGCGCTGCACCCGCCGGTCCCGCTCGAGCTGCTCGAGTTCGGGCTGGCCGCGACCATGCGCCTGCTCCACCCGGTCTCCCTGCGCGACGCGCCACGCAGCCCCGACGGCGGCGTCATCGCGGACTACCACGGTGCCGTCGACGACCTCGCGGGCCTGGCGGCGCTGCTCGGCGCCACCCCCGGCGTCGTCGAGCACGGCCTGTTCCCTCCGACGCTGGTCGCCGACGTGTTCGTCGCCCGCGGCGACTCGGTCGAGCACCACCATCACACCAAGTCCCGAGCCTGACAGGGCATTTGGTGCGGGCAGCCTGCCGATTTTCTCCTCTGCTCCGGCGCCCGACCCTCCCAACACACTGGGTTACCCGATTCCGACGCTGCACGCCGGGAGTCGGCCGGTGAGTCCCGCATAGCGCTCAGGGGCGACTGACAGACTGGCCAGGGACGCCCAGGCGATGCACTGTTCGTCGGCCGCCCGATCGGCGATCGACAGCAGGACCAAGCCTCTCCCCGATCCTGATCGCCGGCACCAGCATGATGCTGGCCTCCTCCGCCGACGCCGTGCAGAGCAGCGGCCCCTTCAGCAGCTGCCTGACCGACATCGACAGCGACAAGGTCGCCGAACAGGTAACCAAGATCCTCGACGGCGCCTCCGGCAAGGACGTGCACGTCGAGGGCCTGGACCTGCCCGCCGAGCAGGTCCCCAACGCCCAGACGATCGTGGCCGCCGGTCTCTCCCTCGACGTCCCCCCAAGAAGGGACAGATCATCGCGCTCGCCACGGCGATGCAGGAGAGCCGACTGCGCAACCTCGCCTACGGCGACCGCGACTCCCTCGGCCTCTTCCAGCAGCGCCCTTCCCAGGGCTGGGGCAGCGCCGAGCAGATCCGCGACCCCACCTACGCGAGCGAGCAGTTCTACAAGCACTTGCTCAAGGTGAGCGGGTGGCAGCAGATGACCGTCACCCAGGCCGCCCAAGCCGTGCAGAAGTCCGGCCTGCCAGACGCGTACGCGCAGTGGGAGAAGCTGGCCACCGCGCTGCAAGCCGCCATCGCCAAGACCTTCCCCGGCAGCGTTGACGCGGACTGCAAGGACACTGACCAGGACAGGGAGCCGTCGACCAGTACGACCGGCTGCGCGCCGGGCCAGGACGGTTCCGGGTTCGGCCGCATCCCCGAGGGGAGCGTCCCGAAGGGTACGCACTGGTCGAGCATGCACTCGCCGCGGACGGCACCAACCGGGCCCGTATCGAGCGGGTACGGATGGCTGCACGGTTGCGGCGGTGGCTCACGGCCGAGCCCGGATCCGAGATCGCCTCGGTGGCCGACGGCACCGCCCGTCAGGTCCGCGAACTCGGCTGGGTGGACCGAGCCTTGGAACACCTGGAGGCAGGCGGCGACGCAGACGCTGCACTCTCTGATGCGTACAGCCGGATCGGCACCCAGGTGCGCGAGCGGCGCAAGGAACTGGACCGAACCTTCTCCGAGCGGCTCGCGGTGTGGACCGCCGATGGCACCGATCCCCGCTCCATGCTCACCGTGGAGAGCTTGCTCAGTCGCGTGGTCACGCCTGTCGTCGAGAGTCCAGGCCGGCGGGTTTTGCTGCTCCTCATCGACGGCATGAGTGCAGCGATCGCCGCCGAGCTCGGCGAAGAACTGCGTGACCAGTGGGCCGAGTTCGACCCCCACACCGAAGCGACCGGCCTACCGGTCCGGCGCGCGGTGGCTGCCGCGCTGCCCACCCTGACCACCATCTCTCGCACCTCGCTGTTCGCGGGCACCCTGATGAAGGGCGACCAGAATGACGAGAGGCGGCTCTTGCCTCTCCATTCCTGCTGGAACGGGGCCCCGGCTGCCGTATTCCACAAGGACGACCTGCGCGGCCCCGACACCGGCTCGCCCTTCTCAACCGCTCTCTCCGAGGCGCTGTCCGACGAGCGCACCCACGTCGCGGTCGTCCTCAACACCGTGGACGACCGGCTCGGCAAGGAGCAGAAGCTCGGCGACGGCGCATGGGCGGCGAAGGAGATCGGCGGCCTGGAGCCGCTGCTGCGCGCCGCCCGCGCGAACGATATGACCGTGCTCATCACCTCGGACCACGGCCATGTCGTGGAGCGGCGCGGCAGCAAACTCGATGCGGCCAGCGGCACCGTCGGCTCGGCACGCCATCGCACCCCTGGCGGACCTGTGGCCCCCGCCGAGATCGAGCTGTCCGGGCGCCGAGTCGTCTGGCCGGAACCAGGAGCGCGAATCGTCGCCCTGCGCGACCACGACACCCGGTACACCGCGCTAAAGGCGGGCTATCACGGCGGAGCGACACTCGCCGAGTTCACCATCCCGCTGCTCGCCCTGCTGCCGTTCGGCGCCGAGCCGCCCGCAGGTTGGCGCGAGCTGGGCGACCCTGCGCCCGTGTGGTGGGAGGAGGGCACCGAGGCCGCAGACGAAGTGGAGGCGGAAGCCGCTTCCGTCCATGACACTGCCACAGTGCGCCCACAGCGTAAGCAGTCCAAGAAGTCCGCCCCGCCCGTGCCCGAGGGTGTCATCGGCCTCTTCGGCGAAGAGGAGGTGGCGCCCCCGGCACCGCAGGCAACTACTGAGCCCTCGCAGCGGACGACTACCGATCCGGCGAAGGAGACGGCCACTGCACCCGCCCCGGCAGCGGACCCCGCCACCGCCCTGGTGGAGCGACTCATGTCCACCGAGCTGTACCAGGCGCAGCTGGGCCTGCTCGCCCGTCCGCCGCGCGACAAGACGCTCCTCCCGAAGGCGCTCACCGCACTCGTCGAGGCGGGCACCCTGTCGATGACCGCCCTCGCCGAGCGCGCCGGCCAGCCAGCCACCCGCGCCCCCGGCTTCGCCGCAACGCTCGCCCAGCTCCTCAATTACGACGGGGCCCAGATCCTGGAGATCCTCCCCGACAACCGCACCCTGCGCCTACACCGGGCCCAGCTGATCGAGCAGTTCGGCCTGTGAACCGGCACCACCGACCCAGCCACTCGTCGAACCGACGGGACCGTGTCATGCCGGATGGGAGACTGTTCGGGTGAACGGGTTTGGATCTTCAGCCTCCGGTGCCGCCGCCCCTATCGGGGCCGTACGCCGACGCGCCGTGGTGGACGCGCTGCGGCGCGGAGCCGTCCCCGAGAGCGGACTCGACCTGCTCGCCACCGGACTCGGCCGGTTCGAGCAAGCCATCGACGAGGAACTGGACACCGTCGCCGCCGGCGGCTCGGTTTTCAAGGCCGTACGCGGTGAGTACGGCTCCGGCAAGACCTTCTTCACCCGCTGGCTCGGCGAGCGCGCCAAGCGGCGCACCTTTGCTGTGGCCGAAGTACTGGTGTCGGAGACCGAAACACCCCTGCACAAGCTCGAGACCGTCTACCGGCGACTCACCGAACGCCTGAGCACCGCGAGCTTCCCGCCCAGCGCCCTGCGTCCGGTCGCCGATGCCTGGTTCTACGCGCTGGAAGAGGACGCCCTGGCGGACGGCTCGGGCGAGGAGGAGCTGGCGCAGGCGGTGGACCGGCTGCTCACCGCCCGTCTGGCCGAGGTGTCCCGGCATGCACCCGCTTTCGCCACCGCTCTGCGCGGATACAAGCAGTCCCTGGACGCCGGCGACGAAGCCACTGCCGCCGCGGTGATGGCTTGGCTCGGCGGCCAACCGCACGTCGCAGCAGCCGCCCGGCGCAGCGCAGGTGTGCGCGGCGACCTCGACCACTTCGGCGCCTTCGGTTTCCTGCAGGGCCTGCTCACCGTGCTCCGGGACGCCGGACACGCGGGACTCATCCTCGTCCTGGACGAGGTGGAAACCTTGCAAAGGGTCCGCTCCGACGCCCGCGACAAGGCACTCAACGCCCTGCGCCAGCTCATCGACGAGGTCCACTCCGGCCGCTTCCCCGGCCTGTATCTCGTCATCACTGGCACCCCCGCCTTCTACGACGGGCAGCAGGGCGTGCAGCGGCTCGCCCCGCTCGCCCAGCGGCTCGCCACGGACTTCACCACCGACCCGCGCTTCGACAACCCCCGGGCCGTCCAGATCCGCCTGCCGGGATTCACCGAGGAATCGCTGGTTGGACTCGGCTCCACCATCCGTGACCTGTATGCCGAAGGATCCCAGTCCCCCGATCGCATCAAGCAGCTCGCCGATGACGCGTACCTCACCGACCTGGCTCGAGCTGTGGGCGGGGCCCTTGGTGGGAAGGTCGGAGTCGCACCGCGGCTGTACCTGAAGAAGCTGGTCGGGGACGTACTCGACCGGATCGACCAGTTCGACGACTTCGACCCACGCACGCACTACAAGCTGACCGTGGCAAGCGGTGACCTCACCGCCACCGAGCGGAACTTCGCCGCGCCGGCACCGGCCGCCTCGGCGGACGATCTCGACCTGGACCTCTGACGGCCGACTCGCCGAAGCCCCATCCCCCGGAGTCCCGAACTGGAGTCACCGACGTGCAGGAGCAGCCCAGCGGTACCGACCCGGTGGACCGCCTCGACCCGGTGGTCCTGCACCACATCGTCAACACGCTTAGCTGGCCCGATCTGCGCCCCCTGCAGAAGGCTGCCGTAGGCCCGCTGATGGACGGCGAAGACGCGATCCTGCTCGCGCCGACCGCCGGCGGAAAAACCGAAGCCGCCACGTTCCCCCTGCTCTCCGCCATGCGGGAGAAGCGTTGGACCGGCACCTCCGTGCTCTACCTCGCCCCGCTCAAAGCGCTCCTGAACAACCTGGTGCACCGGGTCGACAGCTACGCCCAGTGGCTGGGACGCCGAGCCGCCCTCTGGCACGGCGACACACCCGAGTCCGTACACCGACTCCCCCGACTTCCTGCTCACCACGCCCGAGTCACTCGAAGCGATGCTGATCAGCGTCAAGACCGACCACACTCACATGTTGGGAGGGGTACGGGCTGTCGTCGTCGACGAGGTGCACGCCTTCGCAGGGGACGACCGCGGCTGGCACCTACTCGCCGTACTGGAACGCCTGGAGCGACTGGCCGGCCATCGCATCCAGCGCGTCGGCCTCTCAGCCACCGTCGGCAATCCCGACACGCTCCTCACCTGGCTGCAGGGCGCAAGCACCGCTGACCGGCCCGGCCGAGTCGTCGCACCCGGCGTCACTCTGCCCGCCACCACCGACGCTGCGAGCACCACTGAACTCCCCCGCCCCGCAGGAGAAGTGGAGCTCGACTACGTCGGTTCCCTCGCCAACGCCGCAAAGGTGATCTCCGCCCTGCACCGGGGCGAGAAGCGGCTCGTCTTCTGCGACTCCCGCAAGCAGGTGGAAGAACTCGGCGCGGCACTCCGCGTCCGCGACGTCACTGTGTTCCTCTCTCACGCCTCCCTCTCCATGGACGAACGCGCCCGTTCCGAACAGGCGTTCGCGGAAGCCCGTGACTGCGTCATCGTCTCTACCTCCACCCTGGAGCTCGGCATCGACGTCGGCGACCTCGACCGCGTCATACAGATCGACTCCCCCAGCAGCGTGGCCTCCTTCCTGCAGCGAATCGGCCGCACCGGACGGCGCGCTGGCACATCCCGTAACTGCCTGTTCCTCGCCACCCGCCCCGACATGCTGCTCCAAGCCGCGGGACTGCTCTCTCTGTGGGCTCGCGGCTGGGTGGAACCCGTCACCCCGCCGCCCTCGCCTCGCCACCTCGTCGCCCAGCAGCTCCTCGCTGTCACCTTGCAGGAAAACCGCATCGGCGACCGGTTGTGGCCCGAGCAATGGAACGGCCTCGCTCCCTTCGACCGCTCCGCCACGCCGATCCTGTCGCACTTGGTCTCCGAGGGTTTCCTCGACAGCGACGGCGGGATGCTGTTCGTCGGCCCCGAGGCCGAAAAGCACTTCGGCCGACGGCACTTCATGGAACTGACCGCCTCGTTCACCGCGCCCCCCGAGTTCACCGTGCTCGCCGGGCGCACGGAGATCGGCACCACGGACCCGTCCGTCCTCACTGAGGAGCGTCAGGGCCCACGGCGGCTACTCTTGGCCGGCCGCAGCTGGCAGGTCACCTTCATCGACTGGGCACGGCGCCGCGCCTTCGTCGAACCGGTCGAGGACGGCGGAGTCGCCAAATGGCAGGGCAGCGAGGCCCGCGGCCTGTCGTACGCGCTCACGCGCGCCATGCGCGAAGTCCTGCTCGGCACCGACCCGGACGTCAAACTCACTCGCCGCGCCACAGCGACCCTCGCCGAACTCCGCATGGACCGCGCACCCCACGAAGTACATCCGGCGGGCACCCTGTTGGTCCGCGACGCGGACGCCGCCCGCTGGTGGACCTGGTCCGGCTACCGCGCCAACGCCACCCTGGCCGCCTCCCTGGGCAACCTCGCCGACCCCGTGCAGCGCCCCACCGACACCCACGTCCGGCTTCGCCAGGACCTCTCCCTCGCAGACTGGAAAGCCGCACGAGCCGAACTCCCCGACTCCCTCACGCTGCCCACGGTCGACCCTCGCGCCGTACGCGGCCTGAAGTTCTCGGTGGCCCTGCCTCCCCGTATCGCCACCGCCACCCTCGCCGAACGCCTCGCCGACTTCGACGGCGCCCTCGCCGCAGCCCAGGAGCCCGTACGGGTCGAATGGGGCGGTTGATGGCTGAGTAAGTGGCTACATTGCTCCACTTCTTAGCCTCTACTGCCCTCGACCAAGGCATCCCGGTCCACGAGGTATCCCGCTGCCTCGGTCGATAATCAATCAGGCCACGATCGATGTGCCCGGGCGCCTCGTCCCGACTTCTTGGAGCGGTGCCGGTCGGTCATCCAGGCCGCTCTGCGGCCGTGTCGTCTATGTGTGGCGAGGCCGGCGCTCCGGCAGACGGACGCTAAGCCCCACTATCGGAGAGGTCTGACAATGCAGCCCTGGCCGTATTGGGTTTGCGCCAGCTTTCGTTTCCCACCGTGTTCGTTTCCGGTCACACCTTCGTGCCGTCTTGGCCATTACACCAGGTCAGGAATGGGCTGCACGCCGTCGTAGCCCGCCGCACGCAGACGCCCCGCCGGAGCCTTCCAGCGAGCTTCCTCGCCTCACAGGCGGCAGCAGGGCGCCCGGCCGGCAGATGAGCTGGCCGGGCGCTTCGCTTCTGTCATTGAACGGAGGGCCGCCGCGCCGTCTCACTCAGAGGCGAGACACGCAACCGGTACGCCGCGTTCACCAAGCAGTGTCCTGAGCGACGAGACCGGATCCGGTGCAGCGGTGATGGCGGTAACCTCCGTATCGCTGATCCGGATGGTCGGGAGCCAGTCGTGCACGGGCGGCAGCAGATCCGCCAGTGCATCCCTGAAGGCGCGTTGCCGATGGCGCCCGCCCTCGCCAGGGAACAACGGCGGCTTTGACTTGCCAAAGCCGCCGCCGGGTTCACGCCCCGTCAGAGCCTGCGAGCGGGCCAACCATCGAGAAGCGTCGAAGCCGAGCTTCACGCCTGCCGGGTAGCACTCCAGCGTCAGAGCGCGGGCCGCGGTGAAGTGCTGCTTCTCGTCAACCTCCAGGATCTGCTGCTGCCCGTTCTCGTAGGTCAGCAGGACGTCCAGGCTCCGCCGCTCACGAGAAGGGGCCTGCTCCGGCAGGACCAGCCCAGTGAGCGCGCCGTAGATGGCCGCAACCGTCTCCCACATGCCGACGCACTCGGTCCGCCCTGGCCGCCGCAACCAGGTCGGACAGCTCTCTGGTTCAATCTCCGCCTTGACCACGTCAGGCAGTAGACGGGTTACGCCGTCCTGCAACTCCTTCACACCGACACCCTCTCACCTGATAAACCACCCGAGTATCGGCGACGCCTCTGACACCGACTCGCTCTCCTTGGCCCTGCCTCCGGCCTTCCAGCACGGCCGGGCAGCGCCGCCCACATACGTCCACCAGCTTCCGCGCGCGTGGTCGAATGCCGATCGCGGGTCCAGCCCAGCCAGCGGGCTGGCGAGTTCTGCTCATCGAGCAGGGCAGCATCGTCATCTCCACTATGGAAGGGCAGGCGATATTCGGGATGTTGTCCGTGCTCGCCGGACCCCAGCGCGAGCTGATCGTGGCGAACACCACCGACGGGCTCGCCTCCGCGAGGGCCCGCTGCCGGTCCAGGAGCCCGGGCTCAAGCTCACTCCCCACCAGGCCAAGCTCGCCCAGCAGCTCTACGACGCCCGGGAGAAGACCGTCCAGCAGATCGCATACCTGTTCTGTTCGGAGTGCCCTGGTCCTCGGCCTACGGACACCTCGACAGGAAGACTGCGCCCCGCCAGCCGAAATCGCAGATCCCACTCGCTGAGTCCCTGACGGCTACCTTGCCTTTGGGAGCAGAGGGGAGTTCGGGGCCTGTTTTTCTGGTCTCCCCTGTTAGTTGGTGCTGGCGTTGTGCAGGTGTTCACCGAAGAATCCCACGACGACCAGGCCGCTTTGATCCGTGTCATCGAGGTAGTGCAAGCGCGGTGCAGGTGGCGCTCCGTCGCCGATGCGGATGTGTTCCAGCATTGCCGCGTATCCCGACGGGTCGATGTCCTCGGGGACCCGGAGTCTCCTGTCAGCCTTGCCGCGAGGGCTGCTGCTGGCGAACTTCCCCTCGTTCAGAATCACCTTGCCTGGTGAGAGCAACGAGGATGGGCGGCTGCCGCAGTACGCCCTCAGGTTGGCGAAGTCAGGGCCCGCCCCGCGGCCGCGCGCCCTGGTCAGATTCTTATCCTCGGCGTACGCCTGGATCATCGCGAGGGCGTCTGCAAGGCGATTCCTCCAGAGCGACGCCTTTTGATGGTGCTCCAGCCGTTCGGCCTCGTCAGGGTCAGCGGTGATCACGAGCAGCGTGCAATAGTGCTTCGCTTGTTCGAGGACGCCGCAAAGGGTGGGTGCATCCAACCTCAGCTGGAGGGCCTCCGCGTCTCCCAGCACAATGCCGTCCTCCTGCCGGGGTCGCAGGCGTGCGATGGCAGTGTCACGGGCGCGCAGGGCTGCGTCTCGCTCCTCCTCTGCAGCTCTGAGCAGCTCGGCGAGGCTGCCCCGCTCCTTCTCCGCCGCCCTGAGCTGAGCTTCCAACTCAGCGACCTCGGGTTCCTTCGGCAGGTGCTGCACTTCCTGCACCAAGTCAGGGATCATCGATTCGAGTTTCGCTTTGAGGTCATCATGCTGGTCGATCACTTTGGCGTAGGACCTTGCCCTAGTCTCGGCCTCGCGGCGCGCGTCCCTTTCCATTTCAGCAAGGTGCTGGTACTTCGCGGTCTCCTTCCTGTATTCCTCCACGAGTGCCTTGGACAGGTTCTTATGGTTCTCGTCGAGCAACGCCAGCTCAGCATGGGCCTTGATGTTGCAGTGCTGCTCCGCTGCGGGGCCAAACGGGCTCCGCGCTATCGGGTTCATGCATCCCCCCCCAACGTCCGTGTGGGGTCGATCGTATGGGCGGAGCGTGACGGCCCCGACCAGTACCGGCGAGTTACTTGTCCCCTGGTGTCTGAGTCACTGAACTCTTCGGAGTGTTGTCGGCTGATGCGTGAGCTTGAGTCCAGTGCCGGCAAGGCACCCGCCGCTCAGGTCTGGGCGGAGCTGAATATGACGCAGACCCCAGCGGAGGGTGCGTTCGAGATGGTCGTCGTCGGTGAAGGCGGTGTTGGCCAGCGGACCGCGCCTTAACAGCGGCCAGACACCTCCACCGGTTTCAGATCTGGTGCGTAGGAAGGCAATTGGGCAATAGCGAACCAGTCGAGTTTGTTCGCGTACTCGCGCATCCCGGCGGACCGGCGGGTGTTGAGGTCGTCCCAGATCAGGACGATGGGGGCTTTGAGCTGGATGTGGGGCGCAGGACCAGGTCGCGGTAGTCGGTCCAAGCGAGGCTGTTGCGTACTGCACCCCGGTGCTTGCGGTGCTGGCGCAGCCGGTAGATCAACCGGGAGGAGTCGCCCGGCCGGTAGCAGCACGTGGCGGCGATCGACCAGCGCGCCAGGACCGGCCGCGCACCCGCACCACGGGCGTGCGACGCGCCGGAACGGATCGGCGTGCGGGCCCGGCCAGCGGAAAGCGAATCGCCCGGTCGGCTGACTACATGTAGTGGGCGTAGCGGGTGGCGACAGCCTGGTCGGGCGGGCAGAAGCGCAGGACGGATTTGACCTGGTTGGCCGTGCGCAGGGTGACGGGGAGGCGCCCGTCGAGGCGGGTCTGGTTCCAGTTCATCTTGGTCAGGGCGAGGACTTCGGCGGCCAGTTCGCGGGGGTTGCGGGTGGGGGTCACGGGCCTGATGCCGATCGGGCGCGGAATGTACATGCCGGGGTAGGTTCGGTAGAACTCGATGCTGCCGGTGGCGTACAACGCGAGTTCGCGTTCGCCGAGGGTGACGACGGTGCCGCGCAGGGGCGGTGCGTCTCCGGGACGGAAGGCTGCGGCTCCTTCGCTGCTGGTGATCCAGCTCATCTCCAGCGTGTCGATGAACCGTTCGTCCGCGGCGGCTTGGAAGCCGCCTGCCTCGTCGTCGGTGAAGGCCGAGGTCTTGTGCAGCACGATGCGCGCGGGTGCGGTGTGGTGCTCGCGCCGGTAGGCGTCCAGGGCGTGGACCAGGAGGGCGTGCGCGTCGGCGCGGGCCAGGTGGGGCTGGCGGTCGGTGCGGCTGATCCTCGCCGGCCCTCCGCGCACGATCACGCCGTCCCCGCGTTCGTTGAATACCTGCGCGACGGAGGTGCTCAGAGAGCTCCCGTCGTCGCTGCGGTAGAAGGCGACACCGACGTAGCAGGCCGTGAGGTCAGCGGGACTGCGCAGGAGGCGCCACGGGACTCCACCGGCCTTGTAGTAGAGGGCGACATGCAGGTTCCAGGCCCGGCTGGCCTCGTCCTGGCGACTGTGGCCCTCGGGAGGCCGGGTGGCTTCGTCCCAGGTGCTGCGTCGGATGATCTGGATGGGCTGGCGCAGGTGCAGCAGCCGGGCTTTGAGCAGGTCGTGGAAGTTGGCGAACTGGGCCGGGGGCGGCTCGTCGAGCGTGTCCCGGGCTGGAAGCTCGTCGGCCTCCTTCGGGCCGCGGGCTGATCGGCCGGCGGTGTCGATGAGCTGCTCGGGTCTGGCGACCAGGAGGACGTCGACACGGTTCTCGTCAGCCAGGGTCCTGATCTCTTCCGCGTAAATGCTCACGGCCTTGGTCAGGGCTGCCGGCTGGCCGGCGGTCTCGATGGCGCGCAGGTCGCGGCTGCTGATCGCCCGCGTGTTGCGGTCGCTGAAGACAAGAGTGGTGTGCAGACCGCGGTCGGTGTCGCAGCCGGGGAATTCCGGGAAGAGATGCGGGTACTTCTCGTCCTTGGCCGCGATGGGTTCCCGGCAGCGCTCCAGCCATCGGCGCAGCCCGTCGAGTTGGTCCGCAGGACCGACCAGGCCGACGCGGATCGCCCTGGGCGCGTCGGCCGCACCGAGATCGGCGGGGCCGTAGTTCGTGATCCCGAACCGTGGATCGATGTGCCGGGCCGCTCCGCCGAATTCCAGTTCTGGTTCGTCAAGGATCACCGAGCTGATCAACGGCCTCGCCTCGCACCGCTCGCCCGTCCCTGACGGGGCGTTCGCAGTCCTGCAGACCTGGCTTTGCTTCCAGGGCTTCTTCGCCGAGGAGCGCCCTCGTCGCTCTCGCCGTCCTGGAGCAGGCTGAGGAGATCCTGGGTGTCCGCATCCGCGACAGCCAGTACAGCGTCCAGACTTTCCTGGCCTCCGGCGGACGGGTCCCGGTCGTCCTCGGGTGCGGCCCCGGACGGCGCCGGCCCCCACAACAGGTCGTCGATACCGCGCTCGACCGTCATGGTGGCCAGCTCGCCAAACTGGACGGGCCGTGCTTCCGTGAACAAGTCGGCTTCCTGGCGCAGATAGTTGGCCCACATGCGGGTCCAGCCTCGGACCGCCGGATGCCGGTCGAGACGTTTGATCCCCGCCAGGAGCCGGTCGGCGAAAGGGTATTCAGTGTACCCGTCGGTGGTGAAGCAGTAGTCCGGTTCCAGCTGGCAGTACCAGACACCGTCCAAGCGCCGGAATCTCGTGCGCAGTGCAGCGTGGTGGTAGTAGCCGACGCACTGTGGGTCGGACTTCGAGGTGTGCGGACCGAACACGGTCCGGCCGCGTGATCCGGGTCCCTTGCCCGCCTTGCGGGGCCCCAGGTGCGAGGTCGCGCGAAAGTGCATGTGCTTGCGGTCCTTGTGCCACCGCAGTTCCGGATAGGAGCCCTGAACGGTCCGGGAGAGCAGGTCAGCGAAGCGGTGCTGGGTGTCGAGGTCGTCGCTGTCCGCCCATTCTCTGGTCTCGTGCCGCTCGGGATCTCCGTCGCAGAGCACCCGCAGAGGCGAGTCCCGCAGGTCGTGGAACGACAGGACCAGGTTGTCCCGCAGGATCCAGCCGGACTCACGCCGGCCCTGCGGCTCCAGTGCACCACCGGCCGCGCGGTAGTCAGTGAAGGCCGTCGGGGCCAGATGCACGGTCGGCGGCATCTCGATGACGGGCAGCAGGTTCGTGGTCAGCACTTCGGTGATCGGCGCGGGCCGCAGGTACAGGCCCGACGTCCGCGGCATCGCCAAGCGCAGCAGTGCCTGGGCGGCGTCCCGGTCGAAGCGCTGGGTGTGCTTGTCGATGTCCACGCGGCGGGCAGCACGGCTGACCGCGTCCGGGAACGCCGCCTTGACCTCCACCCACCACGCCTCATGACTCTCGGGGTGGGAAAAGACCAGGATGACCGGCGAGTTGCCGGACAGCCAGTGATCAAGATCGCGCTGGTCGCAGAGGTAGTGGAAGCCGTCGTCCGTCTCGCCGGAGAAGCGTCGGTCCTGCGCTTTGCTCTGGACCAGCAGGGTCAGGTTCAGCACGGCACGGCTGTCGGGGTCGACCAGATCGATGTGTCCGTCGATGCCGTGATCGACGCGCCGGGGATGGAAGAGGTGGCCCATCTCCAGGCAGCGTCGTTCGATCAGGGCGATGCCTTTCTCACCGATGAACGTCTGGCGCGTCACCGTCTTGCGATCAGCCATCGCCTCATCCTCCTTGCTGGACACGACCCGTCGGCAAGTAGCCGGCCGAGGTGCTCATTCAGGGTATGCGGCACCACTGACAGTCAGACTGACGCGCCGCCCCACCCCTGTAGTCAGCCGCGCCCTCCTGCACCGCAGTTGCGACCCCACTTCTGGGAAGCCGTGCACGACCGACAGCCCCTGGACTGTCCTTCGTGAAGACTTCCGGCCTGGCCTGGCCCGAGAGGAAGTCCGAACCGGCGAGAGCTGTCCCCGCCACGGCCTCAGCAAGGCGCAGCAATGTGCGTCGCGGAATGCGCGACGAGAGCTGGGAACGCGTTGGCCTTGGTGAGGCTGGGCCGGTTGCCCGGCAGGGTGGCGATCTCCAGCTGGTTGCGGACGAAGGTGGCCGGCGTGGTGGCGGTGTCCTTCTTGTCTGTGACGATCGCCATGGTCTTGGGGCTCGCGGCTGCGAAGACGTCGGCCGGTGCACCGCTCGTGATCTGCGCGGCGAGGGTGTCGCTGCCGCCGAAGCTGAAGTTGACCTTGGTGCCCGGGTGGGCCTTCTCGAAGTCGGCCTTCGGGTTCGTGAAGCTCTCCTGGAGCGAGGCCGCCGCGAACACGGTGATCGAGCCCGACAACTTGGGCGTCGCCGCCGCCGACGTGTCCGACTTCGTCGTCGCGGACGAGTCGTCGCCGGAGGAGGAACAGGCGCTCAGGGCCAGCAGGGCCGCGACCGAGGCACCGGCCACCTGGAGCGTCCGCCGGGTCCGGCACACGGAACGGGTCATCACGAGTGAACTCCTCGGGGTCGCTCAGCGTCCGGATCTGGCGCAATCAGCGCGTCCGACGACGTCGTGATCCGCTGCGAAACCGTAGGAAGTGATCATTAAGGTCACGTCACGCAACCACCCAAACAAGTTTGCACCCTGCGCACGCGGGCCAAGTACCTCATGTGAGGCGGCGCTGCCTCAAGCTGCGGGCGTGGAGAAGGTCAGAGACCTCTCTCCTTCGCTCGATGCGTCCCCGCCCTCTACACTCCAAAGAGCCGGTCGACCTCGCGATCGAACTCCGCTCTCTCACGAAGGTAGGCATCGATGTCGGCCCTACATTTGAGGCCGATCCGATCGCACAACCACTTGTCGAACTCTCCCGCCTTTCGGGCATAGGAGTCGACCACGTCGACGATGACAACGGCCTCCCCCTGAGCGGCGATCCAGGCTCGCTGGTCACCGTTCCACACGCCAGCCCGGAGGAGAGGCTCGCCGGGCAGCGTGAAGGTGATCGCGAAGGAAGCGGGGCCCAGCGTCTGCTTGCTCTGCGACACGGGGAGCTGGGAATGGGTGATGTAGTTGCGCAACCCCTTGAGGAAGTTCGCCTGCACGTCAGTTTTGAACACCGAGGTGAGCTTTTCCCGGTAGTCATTCGTTAGGACTGGGTCGTCCGCGAAGTACTGCGTCATGAAACGTCGTTGCTGATCGACACGCGTGCTCATCGCCGTCAGCACGTTATGCAGAAGTCGTTCGGCTTCGGAAAGAAGATCGTCGTGCGCTCCGGGGTTACGGACATCGAGTATCGGCCCGGAGACCGTCGGGTTCTGCAGTCCTGCCACAAGGGACTGGTACTGCGCGACGTTTCCCTGGAACACATATCCCATCCGCTTGACGCGGTCCTGGAGCGCCAAAGCCCGATAGCCCGGAGACGCCAAAAGCTGCCCCTGCCAGTCCACCAGAGAGGGCCGCGAGCCATCTTGGGCGGCGGCCGCCTCCTCAGCGGGCTCGGACTGAATATCGATGTCGGTCATGCCTTACGACGCTACCCGGCTTGAGGGGTCTGGTGCATGGGCATATCAGTGCGGTCACCGACCGTACCGGGAGCGGCTGATGCTCCTGGGAAGACGCCGGTCGCTGCGGTGACCGCAACCGCGCCCAGCGTGCTTCTGACGAGCGTGACCAACTGGACCATCGCCGTCGCCTGGATACTCGGCTCCTTCCGGATGGACTTCTTGATCACCTCCACCAGCCTGCTGGTCCTCCGGCTCTCCACCACGCAGGAGGCCGGCGCCAAATGCACGGCCCTCCAGATCTCTAACGCCATCCCCTACGTCGTCCTGCTCGCCGCGCCCGGCACGGCCTTCGCCCCCCCTCGGCAGCGGCAACATGACGAGGACGGCCAACTCCGGTTCCCATCCGGCCGCCTTCGCCTCCGTGTTCCTGCCGATGGCCGACGTCGCCCTCGTAGGGGCCTGAGTGATGACCCAGCTCCGTGAATCTACGACGTCACTCCCACCCCGGGGTGCAGCAGACTGGTCCATGTGTCGACAGGCGCGGAGCGCCGACAGGTGGGCCCGGTTGACATACATAGCCGAGCGAGGAGAAACCCCTCGAAGAATCCCTTCGCGGCGAGGATCATGGCGGGATGGCTGCGTATCTGTACGACCGGCTGGTGACCGAGGACGAATACCGCCAGCGCATCCGACGCCATCGTCCCAGCTCACTGCTGCCGCTGATCGCCGCGGCGGCAGCCCGCTACGGCACGCCCCAGCAGCCACAGCCCTGGCTGAAAAGCCCGTCGATGAAGTACACGCCCTGGGCTCTGGCTGACGCGGCCCGCGTCTGCCTGGCCTACGGCACCGAATACCAGCGGTCGGACGCCACCGAGCGTGACCTGCTGGAGATCCTGACGGCGTACTCCAGCCTGAAGGAACCCACCCTGCACGGCACGGACGAACCCACCGTCCGCCTGCGGGACTTCATGATGCGCCTGGGAGGCGAGCAGGGAGCGTGGCAGGCCCCGGAGTTCAACAGCCTGGCCCGTACCGCGGCGCTGTACCTGCACACCTCGTTCCCCGAACGCCGGCAACCCCGCTGCGTGGTCCCGGGCTGGGACACCGAGGTGTTCGGCTGTCCGCTGCCCGACTACGTCGGCACCGCGCAACTGCTCTGGGGATGTGCGCTCTTCGACGCCGGGCGGTTCGACCCCGCGATCTTCGACGGCCCGGACGGGGAGAGGTTCAACCGGACGGTCAGCCGGGAGACGGTCCTGAGCGTCATCGAACGGCACTTCGCCACCGACGTGGCTTCCGTCAAAGCAGCCGAGAGGCAGACCGTGGACAACCTGGCGAGGTTGGCCGGTGGCAAGGCGGCCCAGCTGCGGCGCTTCACGTACAACCCGCTGCTCGGCCGGCCGGCGGTCACCGGCTTCGGCCCCGGCCTGCTGTGTCCCTCACCGCAGCTGGTCTGGCGCAAGGGGACCCCGGCCGGCATCTACCACACGGGACGAGAGCACTTCGGAACTGGCTTCCTGCGGGAGACCGGCTATCTCTTCGAAGGGTACGTCGGCCGCCAGCTCCGCCTGATACCGGAGGCTGAGGTCATCGGTGAGATCACCTACCGGGTCAGGCGCGACGAGCGGCTCAGCGTCGACTGGATCGTCGTCCTCGACGACCTCGTGCTGCTGGTGGAGGTCAAGTCCATGATGCCGACCGAGAACGCCCGGCTGGGCCTGGAAGAGGGAGTGGCAGAGACCGACGGCAAACTGGCTCGCGCCTACCGACAGGTCAACACCACCTCGGCCCAGATCGACGAGCGCAACCCGGCATTCGCCCGCATTCCGGCCGACCGGCCGCGCCAGGCGCTGATCGTCACCCTTGAGCCGTTCCCCATCGCCAACGCCAACCTGCCCCACGTGGACCTGCCCGTCCCCGATATTCCGACCACGGTCGTCGGTGCCCAGGAGATCGAACGCCTGGTGACCCTGACCGACATCACGCCCAGCTCACTGCTCCTGGAACGGGCGGCAGACCCCCAGCGCTCCACCTGGGCTCTCAACGAATGCCTCACCGGACACGAAGGAGGCCGCAACCCGGTCCTTGATCAGGGATGGGCGTCCTACCCCTGGGCGACAGCCCGGCTGCCATCCGTCCCGGAGCGGTTCAAAGGCGATGAGCCCGAATACAACGGAGCCGTCAGCACGAGTACCAATCCATCCTGACGAGCCGCACGACGAAGCCCCGACCGAGGGGGCTTCGTCGTGCTGTTAGGTGTCACACGCGAATCACAGACCCCGTGGACACCCTCCCGGCACAGGATCCCGAAACTGGACATACATGTCTGCATAGGACTGGATGGACGGTCCTGGACGGCTCCACCGAGATCACGCTCAGGCCAGTACCCGCCGCCACGCCCTCTCACCTCAGGGGCCGACGACCTCGACATGATCGCGGGCGCCGGCCACGTAGTCGCCCTCGGCCCAGTCAGCTGTGCAGCCGACGGCCGCATCGTCATGACCGGCACACCCGACCAGGGCATCCCGTGCTGTAACCGGAAACGATCACTGGAGTGGTGTGATGGCTGGGTGTCTGCCGGCGGTGGATGTCGCGGAGGTCAACTCAAGGTCGTGACACGGCCTGTCAGTTCCCTGACCTAAGGTCGCCCGCATGGCTGAGCCCCCCTTTCTGACCGCGGTGCGCGAGTCGTACGACACGGTCGCCGCCGATTACGTCGAACGCGTCCCGCCTCCCGCCGCGATGGACCCGCTGTCCCGCGCGATGCTGGCGGGTTCGCCGAACTGGTGCGGACGGCCGCTCTGGGGTCACTCCAGCGGCCAGAAGACCCAGCGACGGCGTCACGGCAAGGGCGTCCGGGCGAGGAGCGGTGCCGACGGTGGCGAGGAGGTTCTGGCCCGCGGCAACGGCCAGTCCGGTCCCGATGCACACAAGGGCCGTGGACAGCGGATGTGTGGTTGGCAGCGTGGCGGTCCGGGCGATGCGGGCGACGAGGACACACAGGCGGAGTGCGACGAATCCGAGCGTGAGCCAGTAGTCGACCAGGCGCAGCGGTGCCGACCAGGCAAGGTCGTATGCGTGGTCGTCCTGGAGGTCGGAGCTGTCGTCTTCGCCGGCCAGTTGGCGTGCGGTGAGTGTGCAGATGTCGGGGTGGGGGTGACGAGCTTGGTTCCGGCGGCCGTGACCGCGGTCTGTATCGCGCATGCCTTGTTCAGGTAGTACATGCGCAGGAAAGCGTGGGCGGGGGTTTCGCCGACGGTCAGCAGGCCGTGGTTGCGCAGGATCATCGCCGCCCGTCGGACGGTAGGGCCTTTGACCAGGCGTTTTTCTGTGCCCCCGACAGGATTCGAACCTGCGACACCCCGCTTTAGGAGTGGGATCGAATCCTTGCCGGGGTGCTCGACGCTACCGCGTGGCGCTGTTTTGCCTGATCAGCGCCATGCGGCTTCTTACTCCATCCCGCCTTGTGTTGGACCGTCCGCTCACGCATCGCTCACGCACGGAGCCCTGCGCTGGAGAACGTAGCCGCAGGTCGTGTACGCGCCGTGGGCAGTGCCGCCACCGCCGCGATCACAGGTATCTGGAACGCCGCACCCGCCCAGGCGAAGCCCGAGGAGGCGCAGCATCCCGGCCCGGAGTCCGTGCCGGATGATGCTGATCCGTTGGGCAATATTTCGTAGATCAACTCTCCGTCCGCAGCAAGACTCAGGTCCATCCGGCCTTCTCGCCGCGCGCGGGCAATCGTGGTGCCGCCGACGCTGTGATCACTCGAATGGGCAGCCTGTGTTCGGCGCGTCCTCGGACTACGGCGTGCCATGTGCGAGCGCTCCCGGTCGTCCCGCGGGCCCCGGAGGTAATGGGTACCCTGCCGCGGAGTCAGAACTCCTCGTAGACCTCAGGGTCCCCGCCCAGCCGCCGGGAGACGCGGTCCGCAACGGACCGCATCTGGGCGGGGCTGAGAGTGAAGCCGAAGATGTCGAGATTCTCGCGCTGCCGCTCGGGACTCGCGGACTTGGGGATGACGATCGCGCCGAGCTGGGTGTGCCAGCGCAGCACCACCTGGGCCGGGGTCACTCCGAGGTCCTCGGCGACGGTGACGATCTCGGTTTCGTCCAGCAGGTCCTTGCCGCAGCCCAGGGGGCTCCAGCTCTCCGTACGGATGCCCTTGGCCTCGTGGAACGCACGCAGGCCGTCCTGCGGCAGGTAGGGGTGCAGTTCGATCTGGTTGACGGACGGCAGGACGCCGGTCTCTTTCTCCAGCCGCTCGATGTGCTCGTTGGCGAAGTTGGAGACGCCGATCGAACGGACGAGCCCCTCCGCACGAAGCTTGATCATGGCCCGCCACGATTCGACGTACTTGTCTATGCGGGGTAGCGGCCAGTGGATCAGGTACAGGTCCACGTACTCCACGCCGAGCCGTGCGCAGGACGCCTCGAAGGAGGCCAGGGTCTCCTCGTATCCGTGGTGCCGGCCGGGGACCTTCGTCGTCACCACGATCTCCTCACGAGGGACGTCGCTGCGGGCTATACCGCGGCCGACGCCGGTCTCGTTGCGATAGCTCGTCGCCGTGTCGACGAGGCGGTAGCCCATGGCGAGGGCTCCGGCCACCGCCTCCTCCGCCTCCGCGTCCGTCATCGGCCAGGTACCCAGACCGATCGCTGGGCTCGCCGTTCCGTCGTTGAGTGTGTGGACCAGAATGTTGGTCACCGTTGGACTCTCTTTCGACTGTGCCATACACCCTGCGTCACCGATGGGTGAAGCGTTGATCAACCGGACCGGCGGAGGACGAGGCCCACGCATCTGGCCTCACCGGACGTCGTGCGGCTCGCGGGTGCACTCCGCTCCGCGGTCTCCTTCTCACGCGCCAACGGGCTCGCGAGGCCCCGTCGTCACCACCCGCGAGCCCTGCCACGGCCGTCGGGGAGCCCGTGCAGGAAGTCAGCGCTGACGAGTTCGTGGTCGGAGATGGGATGGCCGGCCGAGTTCACCGCGGGCCGGCACAGGGGATTCCGTGCTGCCAGGCCGCGCCTGAAAAGCCAGTCCATCCTGCGGTGCGGGGCGCGGGGTAGGCCGTTGCCCAGGGTGCGACGAGTCGGGACCGCCGAGTTGCAGTCCAGCCAGTCGAAACCCGCCGCTGCGAACACGTCGAACAGCGGCTCGTGGTGACCAGGTTTGGCGAACCAGTCGTCCGGTGCTTCCTCGTCCGGTACGTCTGCTGTGTTGAAATCACCGCCGATGACGGTGGGAAGCGTCGAATCGGCCGAGTCGACGAGCGCCGAAAGCTCCGCGGACCTCGAGTCGGGATCGGACAGGCTCTCCAGATGGACGCTGCCCACCCTGATCCATTCCGTACCGACAGCGACGGTCGCGAACAGAGCCCGCCGGCCACCGATCCGGCGGTGGTGCCAATCCAGTGAGTACCACAGGCCCTGTGCGGGGGAATTCACGACCGCCGGTTCCGACAAGGGGAAACGGGACAGAATTCCGTTGCCATGGATTCCGGCCAGGTTGCGCTCGTCAGCGAACTCCACTTGCTCGGATTGATTGCCCATGCCCAGTTCAAGGAACTCCGCGCAGTATGCATAGCCGAAACCGAGCTCTTCAGCCAGTGCACGCAGTGTGTGCAGATTGGCGGAACGGGCCATGCCCACGTCCATCTCGGACAGCAGCACGACATCGCAGCCCGATTCCCTGATGAGCTGCGCGCTTGCCCCGACGTACTTGCAGCGCTCCGCGTTCCACGTGCCTATCCGTACCGGCCCATCATGTTTCGAGACAGCATTGCTCGGCTGACGCATTTCGATCTGGCCGAAGATCTCGGCCTCACCGAACAGCCGGTCATGCTCGGCCGGATCACCTGCGGCCCGCCGGGCCCGCTCAAGAAAATCAGTGTCCACCGCGGACAATTCCGCCACTACGTCCTGCCGCATGCCGTTCATACGCGCTCGCCCACGTGCGCACCGGGCCGCGCGGGCAAGATTCGATCGAGATCGACATCGGCGCGGAACCGCTGCGCGATCTCCACCGACTCGCGCCAGATCCCGTCGCGCAGAAGGGTGGGGATGAAACCAAGCTCCGAGAAGCTCTCGTTGGTCACGCTGAGGGTGTTCTGCGCCTGCTCGTTCCTCGGATTGTTCACGTAAGAAATCTCGGCACCGGTCTGATCCGAAATCACGGTGGCTACATCCAGCACCCGCAGGCACTCGGCCACCTGGTTGCGGACCCGCACCCGATCACCCGGCGCCGGCGGATTCTCCAGGGCGAGGTTGACGCAGTTCACGGCATCTTCGAGGTGGATGAACGCGCGAGTCTGCTCGCCCACGCCGTATACGGTCAGGGGGTGGTTGAGCGCCGCCTGCATGAGGAAACGGTTCACCACGGTGCCCCAGACGGAGTCGTAGTCGAAACGGTTGACCAGGAGATCGCTCTGGCTCGTCAAACGGGTCTGCGTTCCCCAGACGACACCCTGGTGCAGATCGGTGATCCGCAGGTTGTCATACCGGGCATAGAACTCAAAGAGTTGCGCATCCATGCACTTACTGAGGTGGTAAATGGAAACCGGTTCGAAGGGATGCAGTATCTCCACTTGCCGGTCCGGGTGCGCAGATGACGGGATGGCGACCTTGAGATAGCCCTCCGGCATCGTCCAGTCCTTCGACGAATAGCCGTACACCCCGACCGACCCAAGGTGCACAATGTGCGTGGGCACCCCTGACAGGCGAATTGCCTCAAGCAGGTTCTGCGTCGCCATCAAGTTGTTGCGCACCGTGTAGGTCCGATGTGTCGTGGACAGCATCGAATAGGGCGCGGAGCGCTGTTCGGCAAAGTGCACAACGGCGTCCGGCCGATATTTGTCCAGGAGTCTACTCAGAGCCCCAACGTCCGCCGAGACATCCAGATCAACAAAGTCGATGGTCCGGCCCGACAAGGCACGCCATGCCTCCAGCCGTCGCTCAGGGCTCTGGATCGGGGTCAGCGAGGCCGTTCCAAGTTCAGCATCGATCTTGCGACGGCTGAGGTTGTCGACGATGACGACATTGCGACCCCGGTCAGACTGGTCCAGAGCGGTGGGCCAGCCGCAGAATCCGTCCCCACCGAGGACAAGGACGGTCTGAGGGCGCTCATTTGGCATACGTAACTCCTTCTACCTGGGTGCCGGATGTCGGCGGAAAACGGTGCGAACAGAGCCGCAAGCGCAATCGAATATCTATGGGCATCCGCCTGGCGCGTCAGGCGGACGCGGAGGAACCGAACGACCAGCGCGGATGGACGTCACCGGCTCCCGCCGGGCCTGACGAGGGCGGAGAAGCGGTAAGTGACGTCCTGCACAAATCAGTTCGTCGCGAGACCGGCCTCCAGAGTCTGCTGGTGATGCGTCACCCAGGCATGTGCAGCCCTTATCTCCTCCGGGACGCCCGCCTCACGCAAACTGATCAAGGCCGCGTCTCCGCCGGCGGCTCCGCTCTCGATACCCCGCCAGCAGCGTTCCTGCCACCCGGCCACGTTTGACACCAACTCCTGGCGGTCAGCGGCTGCCAGACCATAGGCATCCGCAACCTCACGGATCCGTCCGGACGCCCATACCGGATCCGCGCCAGGACCGAGACTCAAGTACTGCCAGCACAGATGCGCCACATCGTGGACACGCCGACCTGGTGCCGCCAGGTCCCAGTCGATGAGAGAGATCGGCTCCAGTGGTTCATCCGCGGAGCGGTACACCGTGTTCTTGGGCGACAGATCGTTGTGGCACACCACCTCATGCCCGTCCGCCAGAGGATGGCCCGCCGTGAGATCGTGGGCCGCGCGGACGAGGCGGGCAAGCGCGGTCAAGGCCGCGGAGGAGGCGACCGCGGGGTTGCCGCCCTGCCAGGGCACATACCCCTGGACATAGCTGAGCGTGTCCCGACCCTCCTCGTCTCTACCGAGATAGCGGGGCGCGCCGTTCCAGGAATTCGCTTCGTAGTGCTGCAGCAGGCGGTTGACGAAAACGGAATTCCCGGTCGGACAACGCCGCACCGTGCCATCCACCAGGACCACGCCACTTATGAAGCCGCCGGGGAGTTTCTCGATTTCATTCATGGCGTATCTCCTGTCCTTAGTCTTTCACTCACGAACGCTGTGAGCCGGGCAGCTGCCGCAGCCTCTCGGAGAGCATGGCCGTGGGTACCAGCACCTCCGATGTGGGCTCAAGCCCGAACGGCACTACGGGCACCTGCCGGGGATCCCGGGTCCGTGTGACCTCAGCGTGGGTGGCACTGCTCACGATCATCTCCGCCCGGTCGGGGTGTACCAGGTGTTCGAAGTCGATGTAGCGCTGCGCGTAGGTGTAGCGGCACGGGGCGAACGCGTCGGGTATCTCACCCTGCACATGAGCGCGGCGCAGCGACTGCCATGCCTCGCCGTTCCAGATCTCCTCGAAGGTGTTCTCGCGCAGGGAGCCGAGTGTGTACTCGCCGTTGCCGATCAGGTGGTCGCAGAACCCGACATCTCCGTTGTACCGAATGTACGCATAGCTCCACGGGTGCATGCAGGCCGGCTTGCGGACCATCTCCGGCAGCGCGAGAGAAGGATCCGGCGCCGCACCGAGCTGCACGACGACACCGAGTTCGCGGCCGACCTCGGCCGCCTCGGCGTACGCCTCGCGCGTCCGGCCCAGGTCCTGGCGCAGATGGGAGGGGTCGTCGGCAGGGGCGACCAACGGGTGGATGACCACCAGCGGAACGTCCAGTCGACTGGCGAGCCGCACGATGTCGGCGAGCTCGTCGAGGTTGTCCATGCTGGAGACGACATTGAAGTTCACATGGTCGCGCGGGACTTGATAGCGGTCGCGCGCCTCCACCAGGGCGCGGCAGGTCGCTTCGAGCCTCTCCAGGGTTCCGCCGCCCCGCAACTTCTTGAACAGGGTGGGCGAGGCGGCATCGCACGAGACGGTGACGATGCCCTGCCCTCGCATCATGGCGTCCCAGACGGCAGGCCGGTTGATCTGGCCGTTGGTCACAACCCGGACCCGGACCCGGTGCTCCAGGGCGCGCAGCACCATGTCCCCGAAACCGCTGAGCATGGTGGACTCGCCCCAGCCGCGGACGTCCACCAGATGCGCGTACGGGAAGAGTTCGTCCGCCAGGCGGTCGAACATCTGTTCTTTCATGTTCAAGGCCGGGTCATACTTTTCCCCGAAGCGGCACATCGGGCATTTGAGATTGCAGTTCTCGGTGAGCTCGACGAACAGGGCCAGCGGCCGGCTGCGCAGTTCGACCGCCCCTTGCTGATACTCCTCGATGTTCAGGGCCTGGTTGTCGCGGCGCCGGTCCGTGACCTCGAACGGATGCACCGGCGCAGTCAGAAGTCGGTCGTCTTTTCGCATATCGATCTCCTTGCCGGAGTGAAGACGGTTAGGTGTCGCGTCACCGATCGGTGCGCGGCGTGGTGAGTAGCGCCAGCGTCTGCTGCACGCCCACGGAATCGTCGAGAGTGACGTAGCTTTCCCCGCGCCCACTCACCATGTGGGCAAAGCGGTCGACCATCCGTTCATACATGTCGACACCCGCGTAGGTGGTCAGCTCCTGGTGGCCGTCTGCCGTCAGCAGGGTCAGACGGCCCTCTCCCGTACCGGGGTTGAAGCAGTGGTCAAGGCTGAGGCTGCCCTTGTCTCCACGGACCACCAGCCGAGAGTCGTGCCAGGGGAGCAGGAAGCTCGCCGAGAGCTGGGCGGTCCTGCCACGGCCGTAGTCGAGAACTGCAGAGGTGTGAAGGTCCACGCCGGAGTCACTGCGGTGGCTGACGGCGGAGCCCGCGACGGGGAGGCCGCCGTACACCAGGTTGGCGGCGTCGACGATGTAGCACCCGAGGTCGAGGAGTGCCCCGCCGCCCAGTTCGTCCGACATCCGGATGTCAGCGGGGTCTTCCAGGACGAAGGACAGTGCGGCTTCGACGCTGCGGACCTCGCCGACGGCGCCGGCCCGGATCCGCTCCACGAAGGCCGCGAACTGAGGGTGGACGCGGTACATGAACGCCTCGGCGACGACGCGGCCTGCCTCGCGCGCGACGGAGCGGATCGCCTCGGCGTCGTGCGGCGTGGTGGTGAGCGGCTTCTCGCACAGCACATGCTTCCCCGCGGCCAGAGCGGCGAGCGTCCATGGTGCGTGCAGTGCGTTGGGCAGCGCGATGTAGACCGCGTCGACGTCAGGATCGTCCAGCAGAGCTTGGTAGTCGCTGTGAACCCGCGGCGCGTCCACCGCTTCGGCGAGCCGTCGCGCGGCCTCGGGGCGGCGTGATGCGACGGCGCGCACCGCGGCGTGGGGTGAACGGGCGAGGGCCGGTCCGACAAAGTTCGCCGCGATACGGGCGGCGCCGAGGATACCCCAGCGCAGGGCACCCTCGGGAGCGGGCACGCTGACGGTCACGAACTTCTCCTTTCGAAGAAACGGATGGCATCTCGAAGAAACGGATGGCATCGGCGGCATGCGGGCGACGTTCGGTGGAGATCAGACCGGATCCGGGCCGGGTCTTTCGGATCAGCCCGACTCGGCCTGGCGCGAGGATGTCCCGGCCGTGCCGCCGGCGAGGGAGCCGTATCCCCACGCGAAGATGTCTCCGAACTCATCGAGCCCGCGGCCGTTGCCGACACGGAATTGGCCCAAGTACGCGGCGAGCAACCGCGCCGCGTGGTCGTCGCCCCGCAGGGCGTGGTAGCCGAGTGCCTCCACATTGCCGCGGAGGTAACAGCGCATTTTCTGTTCGGCGCGGTCCGTGCCGAGCCACGAGTTGTGAACCATCTTGGCCTGGGGGACGTAGGCGACCTTGCGGCCTTCCCGCATCAGTGCGTAACCGAGTTCGGTGTCCTCGCCCGAAGCGGGAGCGGTTCCAGGGCCGAGATGGGGGAGGAACACGGGGCGGTCGGGCAGCAGCAGGCTCCTGCGCAGGGCCAGGTTGTTGGAGGAACCGACCACGGACACGGGAATGGTGGGAGGTCCGGTGTACACACCCGGCTGCCAGCTGGGGCCCGATACGGCTGGGCACCACAGGTCGCCGTCGGGCGTCTCGACCTCTCCCCATGCGTTCTCGCCCAGCAGGGGCACGACTTCACTACCCAGCCGCCAGTTCGGCAGGGGCACGGGTTCGACCCGGCCGAAGCCCGCTGCGACCTCGGGCTCGGCGGACATGTAGGCGGCCATCTCCGTGGCCCAGCCGGGCTCGGGCAGGCAGTCGTCGTCGAAGAAGAGCACCACATCCGTCCGGGCCTGGGACAGGGCCAGGTTGCGTCCGACGGCGGCGGGACCGGGGCCGTCGAGCACTCGCACCGGGAGGCTCCCGACGGCCTCGGCGACGGCCTCACGGTCCATCGAGCCGCCGGTGTTGTCGACGACGATCAGTTCGGCGATGAGGCTGGTGTCATCTGCGGCGATCCGGCTGAGCGCCCGAAAGAGGTCGGGGCGTCCGATACTGCAAACGGCCACGGTCAGCGCGGTGTTGACGGGTACGGAGGTCGGCATACGGCAACTGGCTCCTACCAGGATGGGGACGGTGGAGGGGGAAAGGCGCGCAACTGACGGCAGCGCCGGGCGCGGTTGGTGACGGGCTCTGCCCGGCTATGCGGCGCCTGCTGGAACGACCGGCACGGTCCGGCCCTGGCGTGCGGAAAGATCGGCGGCCTGCAGTACGGCGAGGACATCGACGCAGGCGTCCGCGGGCGCGGCGAAGGGTTCTCCGGCGCGTACCGCGGCGAGAACCTCTCGATACAGACCTGTGTACGAGGGTTCGACCGGCTGCGTCTGTGTCGGACCGGCGGCCGGAAAGACCTCGCACGGTCCGCAGTCGCCCTCCAGGCGCAGCGACCCGTGCTCCGCGTGCACTTCGAGGACGCGTTGGGCGCTAGGAGCGCACCACGCCGTCTGCACGCTGGTGAGTGCGCCGTTCTCGTGGTCCAGAAGGACCATGGCGATGTCCACGGCGGACGTGGCATCCGGCCGCGCAAGGCGCGCCGTGACCTGTGCGACGGGTGAACCCGTGAGTTCCCGCGCGACGTACACCCAGTGGTAGGCGTTGTCGGTCAGGCAACCTCCACCGGTGTTCTGCCGCCGCCAGTGCGGACTGACTCCGGCGCCGGGGAAGTGCCCTGAATCGGGCTGCTCCAGACGCAGAAAGCGGACGCGGCCGAGTCCGGCGGTGCGCAGATGGTGCATCGCTTGGCGTACGTCGCTGCGGTGGAGGTAGTTGTGCACCAGGCCGAGTCGATCGTGCGGGGCGAGCCCCGCCAGCCGGGCGGCCTCGTCGGCCGCGACGGACATGGGCTTCTCGCACAGGACGCGGACGCCGCCACGGAGAAGTCGCTCGACAATGGCAGGGGTGCGTTCCGGCGGCAGTACGACCACAGCGAGATCGACCGGCTCGGCGTCTGCGAGCAGCGCGTCGACACTGTCGTACCGACGGTGGGGAGCGACGGACAGCACATCACCGAGCAGGTTGCGCCGGGCCGGAGCCAGGTCCACGACGGCGCTGACGACGGCGTCGTCGGGCAGGCCCAAGAGCGCGGGAACGTGGCCGAGTTCGGCGATGGCCCCGCAGCCGACGAGTGCGACGCGAACGGGCCGGCTCACCGCATGGCTCCCCGTTGCACCGTGCCGGTCTGCCAGAGTCGCCTGGTGAACTCGGCGTCGTGCTGCAGAGCGGCGGGGAGATCGGGCGCGGGCATGGCGCGCTCCACGGCGGTGACGGCGATCGCCCCCGTGCTCCGCGCGGTGGACCAGCCGTGCGCCAATTCGACCTCCCCGGTACCCAGGTCGAACGAGTGCGGTGCCTGCGGGTCCGCGATCAGCCCGTCCTTGATGTGCAGGTAGTCGCAGCGCCCAGCGGTCGCCTTGAGCGTGCGTTCGAGTGCGCAGGCCACCGAGGCCCAGTGGAGATCGACCACGAATCCCAGTTCGTCGGGGGCCGTCTCGGCGCAGAGGATCTCCAGCGGCGTACGGCCGTCGTGCAGCGGCCTGGCCTCTTCCTCGTGGTTGTGCACCGCCACCCGTGCGCCGACGTCGGCGGCGCGTGCGACATGGTCGCGCAGCGCGGGCAGAGTGTCCAGGGTGCTGGACACCGAGTCGACGGGGAGTCCCGACAGGATCAGCCGGTCGCAGGCGAGCGCCCGCAACGTCTCCCAGGAGAAGTCGTCGAGCTCGTGCCAGAAGAGATGCACGGCCACGGTGTCGAGGCCACGCTCGGCGCAGGCGTCCCGCAACCGGGCGGGGTCGCCCAGGAGGGAGGACATGACCTCAAGGCCGTCGTATCCGGCGGCACGGATGGCATCGAGTGTGCCTTCCAGATCGGTCTCGGCTCTCTGCCCCAGGATTCCGTAGCCGTAGATGCCTGTTTGCAGGACGAGTCGTGGATTCACCTTGTCTCCTCATCTTGACCTTCGGGCGACGTGCCGGGAGCGGTCGGCACGAAGCGCTCCTCCGGGAAGTAGTCGAAGCGCTTCATGGCCAGCGTCGGCTTGCCACGCCGGATGGCCTCGAGCGTGATCCCGAGGTGGTAGCTCCAGTCGACGGAGACGGCTGCTGCGGCGGATCCCGTGGTGGTGCCGGCGCGGCGAGCGGTCTGCCGTGTGTCGTTCCCGAACCACAGGGCGGTTCCTGCGGCGGCGGTCAGCAGGACGGGCAGGCGGTGCCGCGGCAGGAGCGCCGCGGTCGCACCGGCGGCCAGGGCGACCGTCGTGGGATTGGGCCACCAGCGGGTGTGCTCTGGCTGCCGGGCGCAGTTGTAGACGCAGGCTCTGCCGTACAGGAAGAGCTTGCGGCGGAACTGCTGCAGCCGCGTGATTCCGTCCGTGGCATGGACCACCACGGCGGTGGGGTGCCCGAGTGTGCGGTACCCGACGGCGTCCATGCGCACCCCGAGGTCCACGTCCTCGCCGCCCACCACGGTGTAGGTGTGCTCGTCGAAGCCACCGATTGTTTCGAAGGCCGTCCTTCGCACGGAAAGGTTGGATGTGGCAGCCCACCACAGCTGCTCGAAACGCAAGGGCCAGTTCCAAGGGGCATTGGCAACCAGCGAGTGCCGAACGGTGCGCCAGGGTCCGGAGGCGGCCTCGCCCGCGACCACGGTGGGACCGGCCACGGCGCCTATGTCCTGTCGGCCCCGGTGGGCGTTGTGAAAGTCCAGGTGCTCGCGCAGCAGGGTCGGCGTCGCGATGCAGTCGGAGTCGATGAACAGCACGAGCGGATGGCGGGTTTCGGCGACGCCGAGGTTGCGCTTGGCGCCGACCCGGCGGGGTCCGCGCAGATAGCGTGCGCCCGCCTTCTCGCAGGTTCCCCGGATTCGCTCGCCGTCGTCGTACGACGAGTCGTCCACCACGACGATTTCGGTCCGGACTCCGGCGGGCATCTCCGTCACGGCGACGCCCAGTGACTCGACGAGCCGTGCGACGGCCCAGGGGTTTCCCTTGGTCGGGATGACGACGGACAGAGCGCTGAACTCGGCCTGTCCCGCATCGACCGGGGTGACAGGCGAAGGGGTCGGCTTCGTCATCGGCTCAGCCCCGGGCTAGCGACGCGGGACTCCGCGAACCAGTGAATCGTGCGCCGCAGCCCCTCTTCCAGATCGATCCTGGGTCGCCAGCCGAGGCGCTCCGCGGCGAGGCTGGTGTCGGGGCAGCGCAGGGAGGGGTCGTCCTCGGGCCGGGGTACGAAGACGACATCGGACGACGAACCGGCGGCCGTGATCACCGCATGGGCCGTCTGCAGGACGCTGAGCTCCGCGCTCCCACCGATGTTCACCGGACCACGTACGTCCGGGCTGGTGAGCAGGGCGAGCAGACCGTCCACCGTGTCGTCCACATAGCAGAGTGAGCGGGTCTGCTCACCGCTGCCGGCGACGGTGAGCGGGTCGCCCGCGAGTGCCTGGATAATGAACGTGGGGATCATCCGGCCGTCGTCGCCGCGCATCCGCGGGCCGAAGGTGTTGAAGATCCGTGCGATACGGGCGTCGAGGCCCTGCCGCTCCTGGTAGGTGACAGTGAGGGTCTCGCTGAAACGCTTCGCCTCGTCGTACACCGCGCGAGGGCCGACTGGATTGACGTTTCCCCAGTAGGACTCCGGCTGCGGATGGACCAGCGGGTCGCCGTAGACCTCACTGGTCGACGTGAGGAGGAAACGGGCCCCATGGGCGGCGGCCAGGTCAAGGGCATGCTGGGTGCCGGCCGAGCCGACCCGAAGGGTTTCCAGCGGAAGCCGGAGATAGTCGCGCGGTGAGGCCGGACAGGCCATGTGCAGGACGTCCGTCACAGAGCCGGTGATGTCCAGCCCCGCCGATACATCGGCCTCCCGGAATTCGAAGTTCGGGTCTTGGGACAGTGCCCGGATGTTGTCCAGGGTGCCGGTGCTCAGGTTGTCGACGCAGACCACCGAGTAGCCGAGAGCCAGCAGCCGTTCGCACATGTGCGAACCGAGAAAGCCTGCTCCGCCGGTCACCACTGCGCGGCGCGCGGCCCGCGTCATCGACCCTCCCCGTTACCACCCTGGAGCGCACCGAGCAGCCGCCGGGACAGCTGACCTCTTTCCGCCGTCACGGCGATTGCAAAAGTCCTTCCGACCGCTCGTCCGGTATTGGAGCCGACAGGGAAAACAACTGGGAACGCCACTGTCTCGCCGCCTTCCTGGAATCAAATCGACCAATTATCGAGAGTCGCTGTTTCGGTGGCTCGTGATCAGGCAGCGGAGGCGCCCGTGCGCTCGAAGGTCGCCCGGCGCCGGAAGTCCGGCCTCCGGCCCTCGCGACGGTGTTTGAACTCGTCGAGTCCGCCCAGGACCGTCGACGCGTGGTCACCGAAGTCCACCTCGTCGCCCTGTCCGCACGGGCGTCACGCTCAAGTTCGGCGCCCTGGTCACGTCGGCAGTCCCTCGGTGTCGTCGGTGATCTTCGCGATGCCCTATCCCGACTGGGAACGTGCACAACGTAACACCGGCTATCGAGTCGATCAAGAGGATGCCGCGGCAACTTCCCACCGGACCGCCGGAGTTGGAGGGGATGTCCGGATTCATGATCTCGTACATGCGCAGAACGAAGCACACGTGGATCCATCGTCGTACTCATGCCGACACGCAGCGATATCAGCCCAGTTGGAGAGTGCTGCAGCGGAACACCTCAGATCACCCAACACGGCCGGGGCGACAGCGGGCCGTGGTGCCGCGAACACGGGCAGCTCCTCCGGCGGCCTCAAGTCAGTGCACCCGATGATCTGTTGACAGCCACTCAAGAAGACCTCAAGATGGCGCTTCTTGTACTGGGATCGTTCCCACAAAGCACGTAGGCAAGGAGATCAGGTTGCACCCAGCGCCCCGCCTTCCCCACTCGGACACAATGATCTTCGGGGCCGACTACTACCCGGACCAGTGGCCCGCCGAGACGTGGTACGAGGACATGGGCCTGATGCGGCAGGCCGGCATCAACCTGGTGAACATCAATACGTTCTCGTGGGTGTCGCTCGAACCCGAGCCGGGCAGATACGAGTTCGCGGCTCTGGACAAGGTGATGGATCTGCTGGCCGACGCCGGAATCAGCGCCAGCCTGGCAACACCGACCGCCGCGCCGCCGGCGTGGTTTCTACGGCGGTACCCGCAGGTACTGCCCGTCAATTCGGTCGGTGTGACCCTCGGAACGGGTGCCCGCGAGTCTTTCTGCCCGAGCGCGCCGGAATACCGGCGGGCGGCCACCGGGATCGCGCGAGCGCTCGCCGAGCACTACAAGGACCACCCGGCGCTACGAACTTGGCATGTCAACAATGAATACGGGGCGCACGTCCCGATGTGCTATTGCGATCGCAGCGCAACGGCCTTTCGCGACTGGCTTGCACACCACTACGGGTCGATCACCGCGCTGAACGAAGCATGGGGGACGGCCTTCTGGGGCCAGGCATACACGCGGTGGGAGGAGGTCACCCCACCGCGCAAGGCGCCTATGCCGGTCAACACGACCCAACGCCTCGACTTTCTTCGTTTCTCGAACGATGAACACCTCGCGTGTTACTCCGCGGAAGCCGACGTACTGCGCGAAATCACCCCCGACATACCGGTGTCCACGAACTTCATGGTCGGCGAGGCGAAGTACCAGGACTACTGGATGTGGACCGGGCACGTCGACTACGTCGGCACCAGCAGCTACCTCCAGACAGCCGAACCGGACAGCCATGTTCTGCTCGCCATGTCCGCCGACCTGGCACGTGGTGTGGCCGGCGGGCACCCGTGGCTGCTGATGGAGCACTCCACCGGCGCCGTCAACTGGCGGCCGCGCAACCCGGCCAAGGCTCCGGGCCAGATGCGTCGCAACACATTGGCCCACATCGCACGCGGCTCCGACGGGGCGATGTTCTTCCAGTGGCGTGCCTCGCGCTTCGGTTCCGAGAAGTTCCACTCCGCGATGCTGCCCCAGGCACACACCGACTCGGCCCTCTGGCGGGACGTGGTCGCTCTCGGCGGCGATGTGCGCGCCCTGTCGGAGGTCCGCGGCTCCCGAGTGGTGGCGGATGTGGCGATCGTCTGGGACTGGCAGTCGTGGTGGGCGATGGAGTTCGAGGACAAGCCCAGTTGCGACCTGCGTTATCTGGAACGCATGCGCGCCTACTATCGGGCGCTGTGGGGCCGCAAGGTCACGATCGACTTCGTGCCCCCATGGGCCGAACTCGGCGCGTACAAGCTGCTCGTTCTCCCCAGCCTCTACCTGCTCGACGATGCGTGCGCCTCGAATGTGCGCGACTACGTCGCCACCGGCGGCTCCGTTCTCGTCTCCTACTTCAGCGGAATCGTCGACCAGCACGATCACGTACACCCCGGACCGTATCCGGGCCCTCTGCGCGAGGTGCTCGGCGCTTACACCGAGGAGTTCCATCCGCTGGACCTTGAGGAACAGGTGCTGCTCTCGGACGGAACGACGGCTCGGGTCTGGTCGGAACGTGTCGTCACGACGAGTGCCGAGCCGAGGCTTGCCTTCACGACCGGGCTCGATGCCGGAGAGCCCGCCGTGACCCGCAACGCCTTCGGCGACGGCACTGCGTGGTACGTGGCCACACGGCTTGAGCCCGATGCGTTGCTTGCTCTGCTGGAGACGGTACTCGCGGACGCGGGCGTGCGATCGGCCGATTGGCCCGAGCCCGTCGAGGCCGTGGTACGCCAGGCCGAGCACGCCGAGTATCTCTTCTTGATCAACCATGACCGGTCCGGGGCGCATGAGGTCGCGGCCTCAGGTACGGATCTGCTGAGCGGCGTCGTGCACGACGGAAGCGTCGAACTCGGTCCGTCGCAGGTTGCCGTACTGCGTCGGCCGCGTGGGGACAAGCGGTGAGTGACGAGAAGCGACCGATGATCGTCGCCCATGGTCTGCGACGTACTTTCAAGGTCCCGCGGCGCGATCCGGGTCTTGCCGGTGGCCTGCGTTACCTCGTGAACCCGCGCTATGAGACGAAGGTCGCAGTCGAGGACGTGAGCCTGACCGTCGCGGAGGGCGAACTCGTGGCGCTGCTCGGCCCGAACGGCGCCGGCAAATCGACGCTGATCAAGATGCTCACCGGGATCCTGGAGCCCACCGCGGGCAGCCTGAACGTCGCAGGACTCGTGCCGCATCGCAACCGCCAGGCCAATGCCATGGCCATCGGCGCCGTCTTCGGCCAGCGCAGCCAGCTGTGGTGGGACCTGCCGGCGCGGGACAGCTTCCGCATTCTGCGCGAGGTGTTCGGCATAGACGAGCACGACTACCAAGTCCGGCTGAATGAGTTCGACCGACTCCTGGAGCTGTCCGCCTTCTGGGAGACCCGGGTGCGGCATCTCTCGTTGGGCCAGCGCGTGCGCTGCGATCTCGCCGCCGCACTCCTCCACGATCCACCGGTCGTGTTCTTGGACGAGCCGACGATCGGGATGGACGCGATCGCCAAGGAGAGCGTCCGGGAGTTCCTCCGCCACCAGGTCGAATCCTGCGGCAGGACAGTGCTGTTGACGACACATGACATGACGGAGGTGGACCGGCTCGCTCACCGCGTGATCCTGGTCAACCACGGCAGGACGGTTTTCGACGGTCCGATCGGGGATCTCCGCTCCCGCTACGGGACCGACACCCACGATCTGGAGGACGTGATGAACGTTGCCTACCGCGAAACCCGATGAGCATCGGGCGGGGCCGAGGCTGACACCCGGACGGTCTGCGCGGCGCTTGACCACTATCGCCGGAATCTCCTGGTGCGCGGAGCTCGGACAGCGAGCCCGGGTGGTCAACGCCGCCATCCGCCTGGCTATGCAGCTTTTCGTCGTGTCCTGCTTCTGGCGGGGCTTCTACCAGGCGTCCGGTGGTAGACAGAGCACGGCCGCCACCCAAACCGTGAGTTATGCCGTCCTCGCGGTCCTGGTGACTCAGACGGGCGGCATCGACCGGATGTTCTCCCGCGACAGCATGGTTCAGCACCTCCAGCGTGGAACCATCCTCTACTGGCTGGTGCGGCCGATCCCTCCACGCCGCTACTACGCCCTGCGCGCCATCGGTGACCGGGCATACGGCCTGGCGTGGGGAACGATCGGCTACATCGCCTGCCGGTACACCGGCGTCATCGCCGCGCCGGTGAGCGCGTCGACGGCAGTCATCGCATTCGGA
The DNA here is from genome assembly GCF_055638955.1 of Streptomyces sp. NPDC111507. Lineage (NCBI taxonomy): Bacteria > Bacillati > Actinomycetota > Actinomycetes > Kitasatosporales > Streptomycetaceae > Streptomyces > Streptomyces sp. NPDC111507. The sequence goes on from NZ_JBVKBU010000031.1 coordinate 41,533, forward strand.
TCGTTCGCGCTCGGCTGTGTCACGCTTTACTACCTGAATCAGATCTTGGATCTGATTTGCTTCTGGACGATGTTGAATACCAATGCGCTGAACATATACCAGTTCGTCATGAGCCTGATGTCCGGCGCCATCGCGCCACTGTGGCTCTTTCCGAAATGGTTTCGCGAGGTGAACGAGCTCTTGCCGTTTCAGAACGTCCTCAATACCCCGCTGTCCGTCTACGTGGGCCGGACATCGGCGAGCGCGGCAGTTCCGCTGATCGGCGTTCAACTGTTGTGGATAGTGATACTCATGACTCTGACTCGGCTGATGTGGCGCCGAGCGGAGTCGAGCACGGCAATCGAGGGGGGATAACCGTGCGCGGAGACGTGAAACAAACGCGGGAGGTTCAGGCTCGACAACTCGCGCATCCCCCTGGCGTCGTGGCGCTTGAAGGGCTCCGCCGCCGTAGATTCCACAATCTGCGTCTCACTTGGTGTGTGACGAAGGTGAACTTTCGGGCGAATCTCGAATACCGCGGCGACTTCCTGCTCGCAATCGCGTCCGGGATCATCTGGCAGGCGTCTGTCCTGGTGCTGGCCACGGTGCTGGTCAACCGCTTCCCGAACCTGGCGGGATGGACGAAGGGCGAGGTCCTCCTGGTGGCTGCGATCCGACTGCTCAGCCACAGCCTGTACGTCGCCGGATTCAATTCGCTCGCAGCTCTTCCCCGCATCGTCCAGGAAGGGAAGATCGATACGTTCATGCTGCGCCCGCTTTCAGTCTACCGGCAGATCCTTTTGGACAAGCTATTCCTCAACGCCATCGGTGACCTGGTCGTGGCGATCACGCTGTTCACCATGGCTATGCCTGAGATGCATGTGCACTGGACGGCCCCGCGAATCGGCTACCTGACCCTGGCCGTCATCGGAGGCGTGTTCCTGGAGGCGTCCCTGCATACCGTTATCGCCTGTTTCGCACTGCGTTCGATATCAACGATTCCTTGGTCCCAGTGGGTCGACGAGCTTCTCGCTACTTTTGGAAGTTATCCGCTTAAGATCTTTCCGATGAATGTACAATTATTGCTCACCTTCTGTATTCCGATAGCGTTCATTGGTTATGTCCCGGCGGCTGAGCTGGCCGACAAGACAGCGGAACTCCCTTTTTCGCCCTGGCTGGCGACGGTCGCGCCGCTCGTCGGGATCCTCGCCTTCGCGGCCGCTAGATCCCTTTTCTCCGTTAGCCTGCGGAAATACACTGGTGCGGGAAGCATCTGATGTCGGCAGATTTAGACTTCATTGGAAAAGTACAGTCATTTGTCACGAGCCGTGGAACCATCTGCCAGGAATTGACGGTCCGGTTCACCGTCGGCGACCCGATCCGCTCCCGGAACCGGGTGCTGCCCCGGATCCGCGTCGGGCTAGTGGCGTCGTTACCCACCGCTGGGCCCGGGTTCCTACTGCTCGGCAGCTGCTCGAGGTGGAGGATTGCCGGCCAGCCCGGGCTACCGCGGTTCTCGTGCCCCGGCGCGGAGTTGCCCGCCCGGTGGCTCCGGCGATCCTCGGGGGCCGTGCCGACTTCTGGATGTCTCCGGCGAGGTGGTTGTGCCGGTGACGGAGTTCCTGAAGGACGAGTCACTCTGCTCCGGCCGAGGACGTCGATCTCCGGTTCTCCGCCCACGAGTTCCCGGGCATCCTCGCGACCCGCCAGTCATCCGCATCGACATCCATCGCTGTGTGGCCGCTCGGCCCGTCTTGCACCCCGCCGCCAAGCGGCCTCATTGGAAGGGACACCTCGTTCATGAAGCTCACCGTCATCGGCTGCGGATACCTCGGCGCCACCCACGCCGCCTGCATGGCCGAGCTTGGCCACGAGGTCCTCGGCATGGACTCCGACGTCGACAAGGTCCACGTCCTCAACACGGGCAAGGCCCCCTTCCACGAGCGCGACCTCGACGACCTCCTCGCCAGGCACACCGCCAGCGGCCAACTCCGGTTCACCGCCTCCTACTCAGAGGCCGCCGGCTTCGGCGACCTGCACTTCATCGGGGTCGGCACCCCACAACAGCCTGGCGCACACGCCTACGACCTCAGCCACCTCTTCACTGCGGTCCGTCAGCTCGCGCCCCACCTGACGCGCCGGGCCGTCGTCGCGGTGAAGTCGACCGTCCCGGTCGGCACGGCTCCTCGTATCCGTGATCTGCTGCACGAGTACGCCCCCGCCGGGGACGCAGTCGAGGTTGCGTGGAATCCCGAGTTTCTGCGCGAGGCCCGCGCGATTGAGGACACCGTCCGGCCCGACCGCCTCGTCCTCGGCTTCGAGAAGGAGGGGTCCTGGGCCGAAGCCGTACTCCGGGAGTGCTTCGAGAAGATCACCGAAGCGGGAACACCGACGATCGCCACCGACTGGGCCACCGCTGAACTCGCCAAGACCTCCGCGAACGCCTTCCTCGCCACAAAGATCTCCTTCATAAACGCCATCGCCGAGGTCTGCGAAGCCTCCGGCGCCGATGTCACCCAGCTCACCGAGATCCTCGGCCACGATATCCGCATCGGCCGCGCCGGCATGCGGCCCGGCCTCGGCTTCGGCGGCGGCTGCCTGCCCAAGGACATCCGCGGCTTCATGGCTAGTGCCGGAGAACTCGGCGCCGACCAGGCTCTGACGATCCTCCGCGAGGTAGACGCGATCAACAACCGGCGCCGCGAACGCGTGGTCACCCTCGCCCGCGAACAACTCGACGGCGACCTCGCTGGCCGGCGCATCACCGTCTGGGGCGCCGCCTTCAAGCCCGAGACCGACGACATCCGCGACTCGCCCGCCCTGGCCGTGGCACAGAGACTCCACGAGCTGGGCGCGACCGTCACCGTCACCGATCCCAAGGCCCTGGACAACGCCCGCAAGGCACACCCCGAACTCGGTTACGTCGAGGACCCGATCGCCGCCGCCCAGGACGCCGACCTGCTTCTGCACCTGACCGAATGGCCGGAGTTCTCCCGCATCGACCCGCTCCGGCTCGCCAGCCGGGTGGCGAGCACGAAGGCCGTTGACGGCCGCGGCACTCTCGACCCCCGCTGCTGGCGCGAAGCCGGATGGACCCTCCGTGCCCTCGGCCGCCCCTGACCGCGACCGCCGCCAACGCCTCCTTCAGGGGCTGGGAGAAAATCACGTGCCGCAAGATCGTCCAGAAATACCGTGTGTTGCCGAGGCTCACCGATACCCACCCGTCTCAACCCAAGGCGTTCTCTGCACTGAGCGACACCCGTTCCCCACACCTATCGACATGTCCACCCCGACGTTGAGCCGCTCTTTCATGTCGTCGGGCGAACCCAAGCCCTGCTCCGCGCAGAACCGGCTGCCTGGTGTCTCGGCGCTGGTCATCGATGACGAGGGGCGGGAGTGTAAGACGTTCGGTCTGGCCCGTAGTCGGTGGTGACGCTGGGTGTCTGTTAGGGCAGGAGGCTACGGTGGCGGAGGAAGTCGAAGCTGGCGCGTCCGTGCATAAGCCTCGTGATCCCCTTGGTGCGAGTGTTGGCACCTTCGGCGCGGCCGTTGTGAGCTACCAGTACCGGCCGGCTGCGGGTACAGCGTGAGGAACTCGCAACATGAACGACCGCTGCCCCTCACGCTGTGGCTGTGCCGGAGCATCCACAGATACGCGCGCCTCGGCAATCAGACGACGGGGCTTCCTCGGGTGCTGGGGCAGGGATCCGAGGACAGGGCCTGATCCACAACCCCCCCGGCACAATGGGCTGACCCCCGCCCAAACACACGGACGGGGGTCAGCATCTGTCATATAAAACTGCCGATCATCGTTGACACCTGAGCCTCCGGTCACTACGGAGATCTGCATGTCGAAGTCCAATCCCACCCCGCCGCTTGACCGTGAGGCCAAGCGGCGCCTGGCCGTCATACGCCATGTCGAAGAGGTCAGCGGAAACGTCGCCATGTCCTGCCGCTATTTCGGCATCTCGCGGCAGGCCTACTACACCTGGTACCGCCGCTACCAGGCCGAGGGCGTCGAAGGCCTGCGCACACGGTCCAAGGCGCCGAAGACCTGCCCGAACGCGACGCACGTCGAGGTGGTCGGGAAGATCATCTATCTGCGGCAGAACTACCACTTCGGGCCCGAGAAGATCGCCATGTACCTCAAGCGGTACCACGACGTCACCATCAGCAAGTCCGGCGTCTGGCGCATCCTCAACCGCCTCGACATGGGCCGCCTGCCGGCCTCCCAGCGCTACAAGCGGCACGACCGCAGATGGAAGCGGTACGAGAAGCAACTGCCCGGCCACCGCGTCCAGATCGACGTGAAGTTCATCGAACCGCTCGCCTCGATGCCCCAGGGCCGGCGCGGCGGACGCAACAAGTACTTCCAATTCACCGCAATCGACGACTGCACCCGCCTGCGCGTCCTGCGGATCTATCCGACCTTGAACCAGGCCACCGCGATCCAGTTCCTCGACTACGTCGTCCAACGCCTGCCGTTCCAGGTCGAGGTCATCCAGACTGACAACGGCGCCGAGTTCCAGTCCGCCTTCCACTGGCACGTCCTGGACAAGGGCATCGCCCACACCTACATCAAGCCCCGCACTCCGCGGCTGAACGGCAAGGTAGAACGCTCCCACCGCATCGATGCCGAGGAGTTCTACCGGCTCCTCGACGGCGTCATCATCGACGACGCCGAGGTCTTCAACGACAAACTGCGCGAGTGGGAGGACTACTACAACTACCATCGCCCCCACGGCGGCCTCGGCGGCCAGACACCCTACGAACGCCTCAAGCAGAAGACCACGACCCAGGCGTAATCGCTGATCGTCAGTTGCACAATCCGTTGGTAGAGAGCGTGAGCATCATGCCCAGCTCGAACGCCCGGCGGTAGGACCGCATGAAGTCCTTGTCGATGGTCGGCTCACCGCCGGTGATTTGGAGCCACAGCACCCCGGCCGCGGCTATCACCTCCAGGCACTGGAGCTTCTCTTCCAGCGGCATGCCCGAGTTGACCTTGAGTCCGAGGTAGCAGTGCTTGCAGGCGTAGTTGCAGCCGAGGTTGACCTCCCAGCTGGCCTTTGAGTAGCCCCAGGCGGACGGCTGCCGGACGAGCAGGTACTCGCCCGCAGGGCGGCCCGCCACGTCCAGGTCGTTCCACTGGTCCCGGACGGTGTCCGCGAGCCAGGCCGGGGCCGGCTCGGCCGGGTCGAGAGAGCGCAGCTCCTCGTAGCGGGCCGCGGGCAGGAGGGCTCCGCCGCGGCTTCCCGGCCGTACCAGCATGTGCTGGTCCAGGAACGGGCTCGCGATCAGTGAGTGCATGAGGTCTCCCGTCGGGGGTGGTCCGCTCCGTTTGGCCGGGGCGGAAAATGAGAGGCCCGGGCACCGACCGCCGGCCTCGGTGACGGCCGGGGAGGAACATCACCCCCGGAGGCGGCCTCCATCGGGGGGCGGGCTTCAGCATCGGAGCACATGCGGAGAGCCTCCCTACTAGGCTCGTCTGGTGAGGACTACGACGGTAGAAACCCTCGCTCAGCTGCTGAAGTGACCGGGAGTACAGGTAGGTTGCCGTCCGTCACCGGGATTGGGGCAGTCATGCGGCCGAGTTCGCCACCCACCCTGACCGGCAGTCAGGGTTCATCCAGCCGCCCCCGCGCCGGCGTCATCTCGGGCTACGTATTTCGCGTGACACGAGAGCAGCAGGGACGCACTCAGGAGGAGGCAGCCGAGCTCTTAAAGGTCAGCGCGGACACGATCGCCGGCTGGGAAACCGGACGCCGCCCCCTGACCGCTGTACCTACCGGGCAGATGCTCATGCACCGCCACCGGCTCATGCAGATGAGCACCGCGCCCGCTCTCCTCCAAGCCCTTGAGCGCGCCCTGGAAGCGGACGTGCTTCTCGCGAGCGCGTTAGACGACGAGGCCGCAGTCCAGGAGAGCCCGCTCGGGGCCTGGGTGATGCAACGCGACCTGGTCGAGGTGCTGGTCTGGCCTCTCAACGGCGTAGCGCCTCAGCCCGTACGTGAGCTCCCCTCGCCTCTCCGGCCGCGCCGAGGCCCTGCGCCCGCCGGGCCCGAGCTGCCGTCTGGCGACCGGGCCACGTTCTTCCGGCAGATGCGCCGTACGGCCGAGGAGGCCCGTGGCCAGCAGCAGTTCCTCCTCCGCCGCCAAGCCCTCTACCTCTCCGGATACGACAACCAGGCCGACACCTCGGAATGGCTCGCCTACCAGCAGAGCATCGAGCGGCCCCAAGACTGGCTCACCCGCTGGCTCAACAGCCGCTCCGTCGCGGCAGTCGCCGCCCGGCAGGGCGACCGCGACCGCATGAACTACTTCATCGACAACGACCTCACAGGTGACGAGGCGGGCGAGGCCGCGAACCTCAACTACTGGGCGTACTGGCTCGGGGAGACCCCACACCTGGAGTTGTCCGACGACTTCATCGCACGCCGCACGCCCGGCCCATGGCCTGGCGAACGGCTCCTCGCCCACCTCGCTGCCGGCCTCGCCTTGCATCACGGGTACGTGGACCTGAACGTCCACAGCGTATGGTCTCTTCTCCAGATCCGCCCCAACCTACTGCGATCCGGTGCAGCAGGCCGCGCCCTACGCGACCGCCTCACCGTGATGTTGGATAGCCGGGAGCTGTCGGCACGCGCTCGCCGGGAGCTGGAGAGCATCCCGTACGCAATCCGCCTCGCCGAGGCGTGAAAGGAGTCCGAGGTGGCAGAGGACCTGTCAGCGGTGGCGAACTTCCTGTACGAGGCGGGCACGCTCAAGCACACCGCTCGCACCGGGTGGTGGATGGCGGGTGTACGCCAGCCCGAGACAGTGGCAGAACACTCCTGGCGCACTGCACTGATCGCGACGATCATTGCCAAACTCGAAGGCGCGGACCCGGCGCGGGCGGCGTTCCTCGCCGTGTGGCACGACACCGGAGAGACCCGCACCGGTGACGTGAACCACCTCGGCAAGAAGTACACGGCCGGGGAGGCCGACCCCCGCGACATCACCGCCGACCAAGTCGCCGGCATGCCGGACATCCTGGCCGAGGCCCTCACCGAGCTGGTCACCGAGTACGAGGCCAAAGACTCCCCAGAGGCGATCTGCGCCCGCGACGCAGACAAATTGGAGTGCATGATCCAGGGCATCGAGTACAAGGCCCAGGGCTACGAGAACGCACAGCGCTGGATCGACAACAGCCACGGCCGCATCGTCACCAAGTCGGGGAACACCCTGGCGGACGCGGTCCTGGAAACCGGCTCGCTGGACTGGCTGCGCTCGGCGCTCGGCGAGAAGCAGGGCTGACGCGCGGTCCGGCCTTGCCGATCTCGGACAAGGCCGGGCTATCCGCGGGTGCTGGTGAACCGCACCCTGCTGCCCCACTTCTCCCACTGCGCGGCAAAACACCAGGTGCCCAGCGGGAGCCCGCCCGGGCCGTAGCCCTGGCATCAAGGCCTCCACAAATCTCAGTGCAGCTCACATGCAAACCAGGGCCGGGTCAGTGAGTCGTGTCCCCTCCCGACGCCCGCCGGGCCCGCCCTGGCGCCCTCAATAGCCGTACGGCTGGCTTGCGGACCCTCAGGCAGCGAGCCTGACCGAAGAGGCACTATGGCCAGGCGGCGGAGCTCACATCGACACCGGCCCGGTTGATCCAGCAAACGGGTGGACAGTCCCTGCTCCGGCTGTTAGTTAAGTGATCACAGGAAGTCGATCAACCGGGGGGACACTCGTGTACTCAGCTGCAGCCGCGCGTCGCGCAGCTCCGATATTGCTGACGGCGGTCCTGCTGGCGGCGTGCTCGTCCGGACACGACAGCACTACGCCGGCGGCACCCGGTGGCGGCTCACCGACCGCGCCGATCCTCTCTGCGAGCAGCGGGGCGAATCCCAGTTCGTCGCCGACGAACCCTTCCAGGGCGGCGGGCTACCCGACCGCGGAGGCCGCGCCGGGAGCCGCGGTGCCGCAGGTCCGGGACGCCTTCGCCGTACTCCAGGCTACGTACAACGACGGCTGCACGACGCCGGGCAACTGCGAGTACTTCCTCACCCGGGTGCTGAGCAACCTCGACGACCTGTACAAATCGATGAAAGCCAGCCCGAAGGGAAGTGGCCACTTCGCCGGGCCTCTCACCTGGATCCGCGCGATGCAGGACACCCTCAGGGGCGACTTCTCCTTCCCGAACCTCAAACGGCACCAGAAACTCCTGCTGGGCACCCGCGACAAGGTCAACACCTGGATGCAGTCCCACCCCGCCGACTACCGGTAAGCCGCCGCAGCGAGGACGTAGCCGGCGACCGACTTACGCCGACGCCGACTCCCAGCGGTACCCCTCTACAGCCTCGCCGTAGGGGCGCAACAGCGGCTCCAGGTCCGTGCGCACGACGTCGGCGTCGCCCGGCGGCAAAGTCAGCGATGCCCGCCGCATACGGACGTTCCACGTGGCCGTGTCCGGAAAGACGGACAGCCGCGGAACCAGGTCGCGCAGGACGAGCCCCTCACGGAAGCCGGCCAGGCCGGACACCTCCAGGCGGCAGCCTTCCGTGGAGGTGCGCTCCCCGAAGACGACCGGTTCGTCCAGGACCCGCACGGAACTGGCAGCCAAGGCCCGGCCGATGACACGTCCCAGGTCGCGCGTAGGGTTCCGGAAGCAGCCCCGTGTGGTGTAGAGGAAGACCTCGTCGGCCTCCTCCAGGGCACGGGCCGCCTTGGACCGGCCCGCCGGGAACGCCATCCGCTGCTCGGTCACCACCCAGCTCAGGGCGGCGCGGTCTCCGATGATCAGCAGGTGCGTGGACGGCATGCCGATCACGACAGCTGGGGCCGCCCGGCGCGCCTGCGGCTCCACTTCCGCACCGCGCGCGATCACCTGGTGACGCCAACCACAGCCGGGGCCCCGGGCCCGGCTCGGGAGCCCCGCACCGGCAGCCGCCTCACGGACCGGCCCGCCCCAGGAAAGACCGGCAGCGCCTCCGGCCTCACCCTCTGCACCGCCCGGTGTTGGGCCGCAGTCACGGCCGTGGGAACGGTGACTGTCGACGGTCGGCGGCAAGCGCACTGAGGCGGTCGCCGATGACGGAGACACCAGGGCAGGGCTCGTGCGCGTAGTACCAGGGCTTACGTCGACGCAGCAGCGCCTCGCCGTGCTCACTCCAGGTGAATCCGGGCTTCCGCAGCAGCTTTCGGAACACCACGTCGGCTGTCTCCGGGTGAGCGGTAGCCAGTCGGCGGATCGGCAGCGGCCCGATCGACTCCTCGCGCAGGTACGTGCGCAGCAGGTCCTGGTACTGCCTGCGGCCCCCGAGCGCCGGTTCCACGAAGAGGTCCCGGAGCATTCCGTAGTCCGCGTAGAAGTTGAGACCGTCGACCTGGTCGTAGATGACACCGATGGTGTCCGAGCCCGCCAGTTCCGATGGCAACTCGAAGAAGGGCAGGTCCAGGCCGGGCAGTCGCCTGCCCCGGGCGCGGTCGGGCTGTCCGGCGACGGCGGCCTCTTGGCGGTGGCGGTAGTAGGCGTTGAGGAGATCCTCGGCTTCGGCAGGCTGAAGGACCAGTTCGTCGCCGCCGCAGAACTCGACGAACGCCGCCCGGTCCTCCCGCATCCCCTGCCACCCCTGCTCGATCTTCTGAGGGTTGCGGAAGACCAGTTCGGGTCGGCTGGTGGCCAGTTGGAGAGCGGCCTGGGCGATCTCGGTCGCGCTGGACTTGGGGTAGCTCGACATCGCCCCGGATACCAGCCACGCCCCGTCGGCCGGGTGCACCGGTACCAGGCAGGTGTGGAGGAAGTCCCCCTTGGACACTCCGCGGAACGCCGCCCGCCCGACATTCGAGTACGTGCGGTACTCCAGGTCGTCGATCAGGTTCAGCAGAACGACTGCATCCATTTCCTTCCGCTGGATCTCGAAGATGCCCTCGACCGGGTCGCGCCAGCCGAGCAGCATCTCCCGGTCGACCGCGGTCAAGTCCTTCCGTCCGGCGACGAACCGGTCCGCCACGGTCGAACCGTCCGGCAGGCGGTACCGCAGGATGAAGTGGTCGACGATCCGGATCGCCTCGCCCTCGTCCAGCTGCCGCTCAGGCCCTGCGGCCTCCAGCAGGAGGGGCGTCAACCACCGGTCGAAGCGGGAGCTCTGCCCGAAGGCGACCAGTTGCCCTTTCAACTCGGCACTGCGCTCGATGAGGTCGGTCAGCGACCGTTCTCCGACTTCCTGATGCGTGCCCTGTTCGGCGTCAACCATGTCCAGCCCTTCCACACAACCGGTTCCGCGTGGGTGTGAGGTGCCCGACCTCAAGCGGCCCAGTGACGGTACGCCTCGATCCACTGCGCACCCTCGGGCGCCGGGCTGGGCAAAGGCAGATCCAGGATTCCGATCGACTGCCGCATGCCGCCGCGAGAGCACAGGGCGACGATCCTCCCGTCCGGCGTGAGGTCGATGCCGCCCACGGTCGCCTCGACGCCGAGCATCACGGTAGTGAAGGGCAGGTCGAGATGCTCCTCAAGCATGGTGAACAGACCGGTCAGCTGCTCGTCCTCGTTGTAGGCGTCGACAGTCGCCTCTTCGATCATGGCCTCGAGCTCCGCCATGCCCAATGCGCTCATGGGGCAACACTAACGACCCTCGGGGTGACACCGGGCGGCCCGGCACTCCTACCCGCGGCCGGTTGGACTCACGCGGATGCGTGTACGACGCCGCCCCCGGCCAGCCCGGCCGCATCGGCGCCGGAGTCACCGAACGGGCCAGCAACAGGGCCGCGTCCACCGACCTGGGCGTCGGCATGCACGCCGTCATCCCGGTCCTGTCGCCGCACCTCGCGGGCAGTGACGGGCCGATCCCGCCATTTGTAGAACCACGACTCCGATACCCCCAGCACGCGGCATGCTGTGGTGTGCGGAATGTTCTGCTCGGCCTTGCAGTCGCTGATCACTCCGGCCAGCTGGGCCGGGTCCGCCGCAGCTACTTCACCCACAAGGCCATGCAGCGTTTGAAGACATTACGTTCCATCTCCAGCTCGCCGATGCGCTTGTTCTTCTCGGCCATCTCGCGCCGCAGCCGCTCCAGTTCCGCGCGTTCGCCATCGCGCAGCCGGCCGCCCGAGGCGGAGGGCGCGGGCCGGTCGGAGGAGGCCGAGCCGTTGCGGCGCCACCGCGAGACCCAGCTGTGCAGCGTCCCCGGATGCACCCCGAGATCCTCGGCGACCTCCGGGATCGGCTTCCCGGTCTCGATCACGATGCGTACAGCACCCTCACGGAACTCCGCGTCGTACTTCCGTTGCTTGGACCCCATGAACCTCAACTTCCCCTGGTATCACGGACTCCACGCTCGAGGGGACCTTCAAGCAGGACGGCATGCAGAGTGTGCAGTTCCTCCAGCGAGAAGGTCGCGGTCTCGCCTGTGACGAGCCGCTCGTGGAGCTGCTCCAACCGCTGCCTGCCGCAACCTGCTCGCACAGTCAGGGCCGGTTCCTCCCCACGTCGATGGGCAAGCCACAGCAGGGCGTCTCTAACGACGGTGCACTGCTCGCCGACGAACCGGACGGAGTAACCCGTTCCCTCCCGCCGTACGAATGGCCTAGACCTCACGGTGTGCCTCCGGGGTCTATCAAGACGCACCGGCCGTCATGGACACCTTGCGCCCACTGATCGACGGAGTACTGGAAGGCGTGGATGTTGTATGGCGTCTTCACCACCAGCACTTCCTTGCCCACGTAGTAAACGACCTCCGAGCCCTTCGTGGTGTCACATCGCCGACCAGTTCGACATCCACCCCGAGGCCCTGCGCGGCTGGTGCGGCAGGCCGAGACCGACGACGGCGCGCGGCCGGGCAGTGACCGACCCTTAAACCCTCACAGCGAGGCGTCCTCCCGCGCGTTGCACGGGAGGACGCCTCGCTGACGACCCTCACTCAGTTGCTGTCAAGCACCCATGTGATAGTCGCGCTGGGCCCTTCGACGATCCTGCGGTCGACCTCACCCTCAAACCCGCGCATTGCCCCCGGCGAGAACCCTTCGACGGGCACAGCCTGCCCGACCAACGACAGCACCGCTTCCCCAGCCGAGGAGTGTGGCAGGAGACCTACAAGCAACCTCTATATATCAGGACCCTCTGACGCTGAGGTTGAAAGGGTGGGGTGACAGTCGGCGTTGGCGGTGCTACATCCTCGTCATGAGGTACGCGGATAGCGGTGGTCTGACCGCCGT
>NZ_JBVKBU010000032.1:0-53192 GCF_055638955.1 Streptomyces sp. NPDC111507
CCCGCGGAGCGGGATATGCCCCGGCAAGCCGGGGCATAGAATGCGAATTGCGCAAGCGCAATTCGACATTCCCGCGTAAACGCGGGAATGGAATTCCGTAAACGGAATTCTGACAGGATGTCAATTCGCGCAAGCGCGAATTGAGGGAGTCCCGCAAGCGGGCCTCCTGAAGCTGGCTACGAGGGGCGGGTGCATCGCGCGCGGGTCTGTGTAGCGACTGGGAATCCCAACCACCACCCCCGCGACGGATGTGACGGACCATCGGTTTGGCGGGTGCCGGCCCCCGCCGTAGTGACGGGTTCCGCTGCGCTCCACCCGAACCTCTCCCCCAAGGCTCGTACAGTCAAGCCCGACAGCATCCCGCCGACATGCATCTCAGTTGACTGCCGATGAGGTGTGAACTGGCGATGTGTCACCTCGATGACCGGACCTGGCGCAAAGAGGATGCATCATAGTGATGCACTGTGTAGAGTCTGTGGTCATACAGCACCACCTCCCGGAGGCGCGGCTTCGGTGAAATTACTCCTCCCGTTAAAATATCCACTCAAGCCGAATTGGGTGTAATGGTGAATGGTGAAGTGATGTTGACGGTTGGCAGTTTGGAGAGGTGGACGTCTGCACACCAAGCCGTAGAAATGAGCGATCATGAAACGCTCACCGTGCTTCTGGACGCTGGAGCCGACCCGAACGAGGTGTGTTTCGGGCACACTCTGCTCACCCATGCCATAGACGTCGAAGGAGACGGCCATCTTCAGTCGGGCCACCCGCTGAACACGGCTGCCACCGCGATCCTGTTGGCCTACGGCGCCGATCCGCGGTTGCCCGCCGAGGATGGCGAGACCCCTTTGCAGGTCGCGCAGCACTACAGCCATGAGCCGGCCGAGCGCCTGCTCCAGCGCTTCCTGACGTCCCGTAAGGGACCGGAGGCCCAAGGGGAGGGCGAGGGCGGCTGTGAAACTGCGTGACCATCAGATCGAGGCCATCGACGCCATCGTGCGTGGTCTCGACATCCCGCCGGACAGTATTCCCGCGAACGGCCTGCGGGGGCAGGTGCACGCGGCGTGCGGGACGGGAAAGACCCTCATGGCTGCCGCGTCGGCGAAGCGGATGGTGCCCAGGGGGCGCGTCCTGGTGCTGGTGCCGACACTGGATCTGCTGACCCAGACCGTGAAGGCGTGGCACGAGGCCGGGCACAAGGGCCCGGCGGTGGCAGTCTGTTCGCTCCAAGACGACCCAGAGCTGTGGAGCCTGAAGGTGCGCTCCACCACCAACCCCGTGCAGCTGGCGCTGTGGCACGGCCAGGGGCCCATCACCATCTACGCGACGTACGCGTCGCTGGGGGTGCTGGCGGAGGCGTTCGAGGGCGTCTACGGCCAGCAGCTGGCCCCGATGGACCTCGCCGTGGTCGATGAGGCGCACAGGACAAGTGGCTCTATGGGTAAGGCGTGGGCGGACATCCACGACCAGACCGTCATCCCGGCGCACCGCCGCCTGTACCTGACGGCGACGCCGCGGATCTGGGAGGAGCGGCTCAGCCGGGAGGTTGCTGAGGGGGTGCGGGATCCGCTGCCGCGTGAGATGGCGGCGAGCATGGACGACGAGAAGGTCTTCGGGCCCGTCCTGTACAAGCTCTCGCTCGCCTCTGCCGTCTCACGGGGCCTGTTGGCGCGGTACCAGATCATCGTCCTGGAGCTGAAGGACCCCGTCGTCACACCCGAGCGGCTGATGGGCGAGGAGCGGCACACCGAAGAGGTCCGCGGGCAGCGCCTCGGAGCCCTCCAGGCCGCGTTGCTGCACACGATGGCGCAGCACGACCTGTCGACGTGCATCACCTTCCACCACCGGACCATCGAGGCACAGGCTTACGCGGAAGGCCTGGAGCGCGTCGCGGCGAAGCTGCACGCCGATCAGCCGGAGACGTACCCGAAGCGGATCTGGGCCAACTGGCTGTGCGGGGAGCATGTCCCCGAACGCCGGCGGGAGGTTCTCGGCTCGTTCGGCAGCACGGCGCAGCGGGCCGTCCTCTCCAACTGCCGGGTCCTGGGCGAAGGCGTCGACATCAGAGCCGTGGACTCCGTGGCCCTGCTGGATCCCAAGGGCGCGCCGCACGACATCGTCCAGGCCATCGGCCGGGCACTCCGACAGAAGCCCGGCCAAGGGAAGTTGGCCTCTTTGGTCGTGCCGGTCTTCCTCCAGCCGGGAGAGAATCCGGAGGACATGTTCACTTCGGGATCGTATCGGCCTTTGGTGAAAGTCCTGGAAGGGCTGCGCGCTCACGATGAAGAGGCAATCGAATTGTTGGCAATTCCACAGGAGCCTCAGAAAGACGTCGCGCAACCGTCCGTGAACATCGGTGCCGGACCCGTAGACGGCGAGGAAGAATCCCGGCTGCTGCTCCGTTTCGCGGCTCCGCGTGATCCGGTGATGGTCGCGGACTGGGTCTCCTTCAACATCATCGACACCGAACGCCAGGACTGGGCCCGCGGCTGGGCGAAGCTGAAGACGTACGTCGAACGGGTCGGGAACGCGAGGGTGCCCTACGGACACCGCGAGGGCGCGACACCGCTCGGGCAATGGGTCGCGGAACAACGACGCGCCTACGCAGCCGGGCAGATGACCGGCCAGCGCGCCCGACGCCTGGAGCAGCTTGGCATGGTGTGGTCCGTAGCGGATGAGAGGTTCCAAGAGAACCTCGAGGCCGCCAAGGCGTACTACGACCAGCACTGGACACTCTGCGCCCCCCGCACCGCGACAGCGCTGGGCAAGCCGTTGGGGATGTGGCTCGCGAATTTGCGGCGACCCGGCGCGCTGGAGGGGCACCCCGAATGGAAGACGGCACTGGAGGCCGTCGACGAGGACTGGAACCCGTCGTGGCCGGCGGAGTGGCAGCGCCACTACGCCCCCCTGCGCGAGCTGGTACGCGACGAGGAGGACCAGGCGGAAGTCCTGCCCGGCTTCACCGTCCATGGCATGGACATCGGGAAGTGGCTGGCAAAGCAGAGGAAGCCGGAGGTCTGGCAGGCCCTTACGGAGGGGCAGCGCGAGCGCCTGGAACAACTCGGCATCACGCCACTGGCCCCGGAGCCGGAGACGCCCGCCAAGCCGTCCACGACGCCCCTGGGAGTCTTCGACCGGGGCATTGCAGCCCTCGCCCAGTACAAGACCCGCACGGGCTCCGTGGGGCCTGTCAGTCGCTCTCACGTTGAGGTTTTGCCAGATGGGACTGCAGTGAAGCTGGGGGTGTTTCTCTCGAACACGAAATCGAGGCGCGCCACACTCACCACCGACAAACTCCAGGCGCTCGCCAACCTCGGACTGACGTGGGCGGCGGCGTAGGTGCACCACGCAGTACCACGCCGTCAGGGCGGGCCAGCGGCCAGAAATAGGCCATATCTGCACGGAGTGCGCAAGGACGGGCCTAGGACGGTAGCCCTTAGCCTCGATCTTGCAACTGGGCCGGCCTCGCAGGGGCCGGAGGAATCAGGGGGAAACACACTATGACCCGTGCGATCAAGGCTCTCGCCGCGCTCGCCATGGCTGGGGCGTCCATGCTGTGCGTGACCTCGCAGGCGTCCGCCGACCCGAACCCCAACAACCACGGCTCCGATCCGATGTGGATCCAGCTGGTCACCAGCCACAACGTGGGCGTCTACACGTGCGCCGACGTGACATGTAGCAAGATCGACAACGGCCTCACCCTCTCGCCGGGCATGTCCATTTTGGCGGACTGCTGGGTGTCCGGTGGGAACGTCGGCAATGACGGCGACGTCTGGTACCGAACTGCGGCGTTCCAGGTGAACGGCACGGAGGGCGACTTTGA
Source organism: Streptomyces sp. NPDC111507 (assembly GCF_055638955.1). Taxonomy (NCBI): domain Bacteria; kingdom Bacillati; phylum Actinomycetota; class Actinomycetes; order Kitasatosporales; family Streptomycetaceae; genus Streptomyces; species Streptomyces sp. NPDC111507. The sequence continues at coordinate 3,821 of NZ_JBVKBU010000032.1, forward strand.
CCAGGTGACCTGGACCTTCGCGCCGTACGTGGACGGCGCACTCAGGTTCCACATGACGCCCGGCATGCCCCACTGCTGAACCAGCGCCGAGCATGCAAGCGCTCCCAGTCATCCCGGCTCCGCACGCCCGGCGGGTGTGACACGTCCGCTGATCGGTCAGCGCGGATCGCGAAAGCCGTGACCCGTGGACGCAGCAACGAGTGGGTCAGGCGCATGCGGGCTCGATGGCGCTCGAGCGAGGCGGGCAAGCGGGCACACGTACGTCAATCAGTCATCACAGGGGGAGTCAGAAACCATGCGTTCGATGAAAGCCCTTGTCGCGACCGCCGCGGCTTTCGCCGCCGCGCTGGGCGGTAGCCTGTTCATGGCGCCCAGCGCCAGCGCCCAGCCACCTGATGTGTGTCGGTCGGACAATACGCGCGGTGCCTTCGCGCAGATCGTACCCGGCATAGAGATCGACTCCTGCTTCCGCGGCTGGTCCGACGGAAGCGTCAGCAGCGTCTTCGGATTCGCCAACTACACCGGCCAGACCGTCACGTACTGCGCACATGCCATCGACGCCCTCAGCCCCCAAGGCCCCTGGGCCTGGGACTTCGGGTGCGATACCCCGACCGCGGCCCGGAACGGCATCGCCCACCCGGGCAACTACTACGTGCCGCCTAATGGCGGCCAAACCTTTACCCCGCCGACGAACGATCCATATGTGATCTCCGCGGGAGCCTGGGTGAACGGCAGGTACGTCGGCGATGTGGAGAGCCCGCGGTTCTGGTGAACCGCCTGTTTCAGACCGGCCGCCGCGAAAGCTGTGCATGTCGCGGCAAAGTGAGATAGCGCCGGGTGCCAGACCGGATCGCGGGCGGCGGGTCAGCGAAGGTGTAGCGGGCCCAAGGGCGGGCCCGCTACACAGATGTCAGCGGCGGGTCTCCCACCACAGGATGAGCAGGGTCACAGCGCCGCTGAGCCGGCGCATTGGAAGCGGATCGGGCAGGAGGCTCCGCCGGCTTTGACGTTGCTGGGTTCGGTGCATCCTCCGTAGGGGACGGCGACCGAGCGCAGCTCGTAGCTGGCCGTGGTGCTGGGAGTGGGCTGGCCGGAGGCGGTCGACGACGTGGCGGAGCCTGAGCGCCACGATCCATCGCTTCATGGAATGAACTTGACCTCTGGGAAGGCCTCGTCCGGGCCGTCGAGCAGGTGCACCCGGTGGTGCCGGAGGTGCAGGTCGAAGAACGCGAGCGGGTACGCCTGCTGGATCCGCACCGCCCGGGTCGGATCGAGGGTGCCGATCCAGCTCTGAAGGTCCGCGTCGCTCATCCCGACGGCCTGTGCCAGCTGGGGGACCAGGAACTGGACGTCGCAGTACGACGCGTGAACCGCGCCCTGCGCCTGGACGTTGAGCCGCCATCCCCGCAGGTGCGACCAGAACTCGGCGACGCTCGGCTGCGTGGCCCGGGTGTTCTCGGCGGTCATCAGCATGAACGGCCGGTCCAGGTCGGTGGTGACTGTCGGCTGCATCGGCCCGTCGAAGCTCAGCCCGGCCCCCACTCGCCGGTCCTCGCTCATCACGAAGGCCGTCGCCGACGCGCCTTTCGACCAGCCGAACATGCCGATGCGCTGCGGATCGAGGGCGCCGAGCAGGCCGGCCGGCAGCGGCCGGTGCTCGGCGTCGGGGTTGCGCCCGGCGGCGAGGTCCTCGACGCGGTCGAGCACGAACCGGATGTCGGTGGCGAAGTCCATTGGTGTCAGGCCGGGTTGGTCGAGACCCGTGAGCCGGCCGTCGGGGAACTCGCTGAACGCGTCGTACGTGTGGTCCACCGTGACCACCGCATATCCGTGGCTGGCGAGCTCCTGCACCACGATGGTGGTGTCCGCCCGGTGATCGTGCGCGCCGTGTGAGAAGACGACGACGGGCAGCCGTCGGCCTGTTCGCAGCACCGGGGCGCCCTCGTGGCCGGCCGTGAGCGGCGCCACGGCGACATCCGCCGGAAAGCCCTGCGCCGTGAGGAGCGCCCGCGCCACGGCGGGGGACGTCCAGGGGGCCAGGGGATACCGTTTGACGCTCCGGGCGGGGTACCAGACGGCGGCCATCAACTCGCGGTGATGCCCGGGGCCGGCCACGGGATCGGGACGTGAGGTGTCGACGAGGTGCAGGGGCACCGTGCCCACCGGGTACGGTCCGGTGGGCGCGGGCAGGGTGAGCCGTACCGGGCTCGCGGCGGTCGAAGCCGCCCGCGCCGGGCGTGCGACGCCCAGCGGCGCGGCGACCCCGACTGCCAGCGCGGCTGCGAGCGTGCGACGGCGCGTGATTCCTTCTCGGTTCATGAACGGTGTGGTTGTCACGGACCCTCCCTTGGTTTTTGGGCAGCACTGGGCTACGCCCGGCACTTGGGCCGTGGGCCCAGCCCGGCGATGTCCCGGTTTTGATCAGCTCAGTGGCTCGGTGGAATGCGGCCGTCACGCGGCGCGGACATGAGGTAGGCGAGCACGGCCAGTACGCGGCGGTTGTCGTCGTCGGAGGGAGCGAGCTCCAGCTTGGTGAAGATGCTCGTGCTGTGCTTGGACACGGCCTTCTCACTGATGAAGAGCCGGTTCGCGATGGCGCTGTTGGAGCGTCCCTCGGCCATGAGTTCAAGCACCTGGCGTTCCCGCTCCGTAAGCCTGGCGAGGGGTTCGCGCTCGCCCCGGCTGCGGCGGCCGAGCAGCTTGGTGACCACTTCGGGGTCCATGACCGTGCCGCCCGCGGCGACCGTACGGATCACGTCGACGAACTGGTCGTCGCTGAACACCCGGTCCTTGAGCAGGTAGCCGACCCCTCCGGCCTGGTCGGCGAGCAGTTCCTGGGCGTAGATCTGCTCGACGTACTGCGAGAGCAGCAGAATCGGCAGCCCGGGTATCCGTTCCCGGGCGGCGAGTGCCGCACGGAGTCCGTCGTCGGTGTGGGTGGGCGGCAGCCTGATGTCCACGATCGCGAGGTCCGGCCGGAACTCCAGCAGCGCGTCGAGCAGGCCCGGCGCGCTGTCGGTGGCCGCCGCGATCTCGAACCCACGTGCTTTGAGGAGCCTGACCAGCCCTTCGCGGAGCAGGAAGAGATCTTCCGCGACGACTACGCGCACGGCACCTCCATGACCACGATTGTCGGTCCCCCGGGCGGGCTGCTGACCACCAGGATGCCGTCGAAGGCCGCCAGCCGTCGCTCCACCCCTGCCAGCCCGGTGCCCCGGGCGGGATCCGCGCCGCCCACCCCGTCGTCGACCACCTCGATGCGCAGCATCCCGTCCGTCCGGGCCATGCGGATCTGGAGGCCGTGTGCCGAGGCGTGCCGGACGGCGTTGGTGACCACCTCGGCGACGGCGAAGTAGCAGGCCGACTCCAGCGGGGCGGCGAGCCGCCTGGGTAGATCGATCTCGGTCTCGCACGGCAGGGGAAGGTCCAGTGCGAGCGCCCGGACCGCCTCCCCCAGACCCCGGTCGGCCAGCATCGGCGGGTGCATCCCCCTGATCAGGCCGCGCAGTTCCTCCAGTGCCGCCGCCGAGGCGACACGGGCCTCCACGACGAGTGCGGCGGCCTCGTGCGGATCGCTGTGGATCATCTCCTCGGCGACTCGGAGGTTCATTCCGATGGTGACCAGCCGCCCCTGTGCGCCGTCGTGCAGGTCGCGTTCGATCCTGCGCAGTTCCGCGGCCGCGGAGCCGACCGCCTCGGCCCGTGTCTCGGTCAGTTCCCTCACCCGCCGGGTCAGCGCCGGGTCCGGCCCGCGACCGAGCAGCCGACCGGCATCCGCCAGCACGGTCCTCGGCAGCAGCCAGAGCCCGAGGGCCAACAGCACTGCTCCCTGGATGCCGCCGAGGACCGACGCATGGTGAGCCACCATCTCAAAGTCGAAGGACGGAGCCGGCACGCCTGGGGAGCCGAACTTCCGCACCTCCGCCAGGTGTTGCCCGAACCCGCTCTGGGCGATGTCGTACGTCCCGATCCCCACCAGCCCCAGGACAGCCAGGTTCGCCGCCGCCCTGGGCCACCGCACCAGCCCGGCCACGACGGCCGCCAGCAGTGCCAGCCCGACCAGGTAAGCCATCACGGCCGGCCCGGTCCCGGTGCCCGGCGACGCGGACTGCCACAGATCGAGGCCGAGCAGGTCACCGGTCATCACCACAACGGCGGGCAGCAGCAGGGCCCAGCGCGCGGACCTCGACGCGTCGGCTCCGGCCAGACGTGCGGGCCTGCCGTTCGCCGGCCGGCGCAGAGCCGCACCGACGAGGGCGGCGAGCACCGAGACGCTCACGCAGGCCACCAGGACATTCAGGGGTGTCAGGCCGTAGGAAACAGAGGAACGCGTGAGCGCATGCGTGAGCCAGTACGTCCATTCCAGCAGTTCGCCGCTCACCCCTGCGACCACGGGCAGTACCCACCGCCTGGGCACGCGCGCCGAGGGGAGCAGCGTGGTGGCCAGCAGACCGGCCATCAGCAGCGCCGACGTGAGCAGCCCGTCGGGCTGCAGATCCGGCGCGGTGACGACGTAGCCGCCCGTTGCGGCGCTGTTGTGCAGGGCGAGCACCAGAACCGGCACACTGCCGTACGCGGCCGTACCCACCAGTCCCGCCACGACCGGCCAGCCGATCCGCCCAACCGGTCGCGCCGTAGGCGCCGGCCGGTCCCGCGCCTGCTCCGCCCTGAAGGCCAGTACCGCGCAGACCGCGGTCAACGCCACGAGCACGCCCGCCGGCCAGGGCGCCCCGCCTACCGGAAACGGCCACATATCCGCCCCTCGCCTCGTCTTCCGGGCCACGCGCTGTGGCCTGGAGATCATGCTGCTTCGAGGGGGCTGGCAGGCGCCATGGGCCGAAACCTACTTCTGAGGTAGGCAAACACCTACCCCGGCCGGGCAGCCTCTGCCGGAAGTTTCGGCCAGAGAGGCGGCACGTGCGGGGGCGGACGACCGAGACGGCGCCTCGAACCGATGCTCACCATGATCGGTACAACAACTGCTTTTTACTGAGACACGCTCCTAGGCGTCGAGGTAGTGGTAATCCCCTTCCGGGAGGCCGATCACCAGGCCGCCGTTGTGGACCCTCCACTCGCTCATGCCGTCGACGTCGTGGCTGACCAGAAACAGCCCCCGGGGCCTCTCGTCGTACTCGTCATCCTGGTAAGAGGCCGGGATCTGGGCGATCTGACGCAACCTCCCCTCGAACCAGTCGAGGGACACCGCGCGGATGTAGCCCCCGTAGAAGGCCCACCTGACGCCGTTGTACTGCCGAGCGGGAAAGGCCCAGCCCCCGCTGTAGGTGCGCTCCGGATCGTCTGCTGCCACGATCTCCTTGATCTGGGCGAGCTGTCCGTCGTCACACTCCAGCCAGCCCCTGACCGAGACCATGGTTCCCACGGCGGTTGCTCCTCATTCGTGTGACGCGCTGCCCTGGCGCACGGTTGCTATGCGCTTGCACGCTAGGGGCGATCTGCTCGGTCGCGCAAAGGGATTGACAGGTGGATCAGCCGCCTCGGGTGAGAGCGCGCCATCCCATCCGCCCTCGTGAGCCAGCCGAAACGCAGTGGCGGCGGGGCAGGTCATGCCCCAGGATCAGGATCGTGGAAGCAGTCGTTCAGTGGGTTCGCACGTCATGGACCAAGCGGTCCCGCGGCGGGCTCGCGGCCGCCCACCGGAACGCGACCCCGACAGCCTTTCCCCTGCCGGCATTGGCACCGCCGTTCGTGCACGAAGTCCTGATGCGCGAAGCCGACGGCTTCCAGCCGCGCTTTGTCACGCAAACAGAACTGCCTGACTCCACCGCCGACATCGGCGTGCTCCTGCGCGAACAGGAAGGGCTGCTGCGAGCCCAACTGGTCGTGACACCGTTTGGCATGCCACGCCGATGGCGGCGTCCACCAGCGGTCCGACTCGCCCACGGCGAATGGCTCCGTTGGCAGGTCAACTATCGCTTCGCGGGCTCACACGGCGGTGAATGGACCTACCGGCTCGACACACTCAACGTTGCCTACGGCCCCGTGTCGACCGACATCTTCATGGGCACCCCTACCCGCCACGTCGACGAACTCGCCGCACTGCGGTGAACCACCTACCTGCGATCTCACAGACTTTCTGAGCAGCAAGAACGCCACACGATGGAACCGCATCCATCGATAACCGGTGGGCCTGCGATCACCAGGTTCTCGGACCTCTGCGGAACGGGTACGGTCCAGCGCATGGTGGGCGACTTCGATGCAGCTGCGGCCATGCACCACGGCATATCGGACCGGGCTGAGGCATGGGACTTCATCCGGGCCTTCGTGGCTGGGTGGTACACCCCCTTGACCGACGGCGACGGCATCGGCGAGGAGGAACTCAAGCGGGTCGAAGGCCAGCTGGGCCTGTCGCTTCCCGCCGCTCTGCGTGAGGCGTACCTGCTCTTCGGCCGGCGTCCAGAGGTGTTCGAGCATCAGGATCCGATGCTGCCTCCCTCAGAGCTCTTCGTGCACGAGGACCTCGGGGGTGTGCTGTGCTTCCGCAGCGAGAACCAGGGGTGCGCATTCTGGGGCGTGCGGCGGTCCGATCTGGACGAGGCTGACCCGCCTGTCGTCGTCCAGTCGCATGAGGGGTGGCAGCCGTTCCTGGACAGGGTCTCGCTGGCGTGTGTGGAGCTGGTCCTCTCCGAGTGCCTGTTCAGCGACGGCCCCCTCTATAACGCTTGCGAATTGCCGGCCGGGGTCGAGAGCGAGGTTCCGCAGCTCTTCCAGCGGATCGCTCTGCCGGACTACCCGATGTGGACGGGTAGTGACGAGTCCCCGGTCCGCTGGTTCTCTGCGCCCGGGCTTCTGCTGCGACAGGACGGGCTGACGGCCGAGAGCTGGCTCCACGTCCGAGGACAGACGCTGGCCCACCTCTCGGCAGCCTGCATCGCTGTCCCGGGACGGTGGGCCCAGTGGCAGGGGTCCGAGCCGAACGCGGTCGACGACCTGCCCTTCTAAGCCTCATCTGCACTCTGCCCGGTAGGCGTCCAAGACGCGGAAGAACTCCCCAACCGGAGTCGAGCCCACGGGGGTCATCTTCGCCGAGAAGTAGGTCCTTGCGGCTGGACCGATGCGTACCCCAAAGCATGCGAACCCACGCCAGACCGCGCGTCATCGGGCTCAGTTTGCCACCGGTTCCCAGCGTGAGCCCTCCAAGATTCGGCGAACTCGCCGGTTTCAGGTCGTCGGTGACTCGATGATCGAGGCAGCCATCTGCGACGGGACTGAGTGACCCGTCCACAGCCGGCCGGTCTCGGAGAACGGCGACATCGTGGCCGCCATGCTCGACGGCGAGGCCGCCCGCGCGAACCAGGCCACAAATACCGCGCTCGAGCCGCCCCAGGGTGTAGCGCGCACCCGTCAGTCGAAGTCTTCGAAAGGGTTCCTTGATGAGCTGGCCGCAGCGCTCGCAGGGCGGCGCCGTGGACGGCTGGACGGCGTCGCGCGCGGCCCCGCCATCGCGCGCGAGCAACACCGGCGGCGCCCGATCCCCTCACCCGCCACCCGGCCGGCCTGCCCCACCCCCACCCACTTCTTTCTTCCTGCTGCGGGGCGTGGACTCGGGGGCGTAGAGCTGCACCACCGCGACCCCGACTCGCCTTCAACAGCAGCCGCGGCATTGCGAACCCACCGACCGGCCGCCAGCCACGATCCCTGCGCCGGACGCACCGCATCCCTGCTGCGCAAGGACACGGAGGTGGTGATGCCACCCGCACAGCGGGCCGTTCAGTCCAGGTCGATGGCGCCAGAGGTCGCGGGCCCGGCTGCGTGCCCAGCACTTGAAGTCGCCGACGCGGTAGAGGAGTTCGGCCGGGCGGCCTTGTCTGCCCGGCGACGCGCGCGGCCCTGCCGTCGCGCGCGAACACCCGAGGCACCCGATCCCCTCACCCGCCACCCGGCCGACCCCACCCCCCCACCCACTTCATTTCTTCCTGCTGTGGGGCGCGGTCCAGGATGTTGTTCAGGCTGTCGCCACCCCGGACCGCTCGCGGACGCGGGCGTGGACGATCGAAGTACGCGTCAGCTGACCCGAAGACCGACCGCCAGCGTCAGTTCAAGGACCCGGTGTGGCGATGCGAGATCCGGAAACAGCTCCCGCAGCTGCGACATCCGGTACCGGACTGTCTGGGGATGGACGAACAACGCCGCCGCCACCTCGTCCCGCCTGCCCTGGTGCAGCAGCCATGCCCGCAACGTCTCCTCCAGCCGCCGTGCGGTCGTGACAGGCAAGGTCCGCAACGGTGCGAGGGCTCGGGCACGCAGGTCCGCGAACGCGTCCACGTCGGCGCTCAGCACCAACTCGGGCAGGCGGTCCTCGGTATCACGAATATCAGAGGAGAGGGAGCGCGCGCGTACGGCTCGTGCGTACGAGGCGGACGCACGAGTCCATGGCCGCGCCGGGCCGACCACGGCCGCGCGGTCGGTCAGCTGCCGCAGGAGATGTGGCCGGTCGGCATCGGGGACAAGCAGCACACCGGTGGCGTCCGGCAGATCGTCGAGGACGAGGGTGCTCGGGTCGAACGCGCGGTAGGCGGGCCGGGCCTGGGCGGCGGGCAGCAGGACCGCGGTCAGCGAAACCGGAGGCTGCCACCCGGCCCGTTGAGCAGAGACCAACAGCACGTCCGGGCTCGCGCCGGCGAGGAGGTCGCGGGCCAGCTGCTCCAGGTGACGCTCGTGATCCCTGCCCCGGGCGGCCAGTTCGTCGGCATGGCCCGCGGCGCTCGCGGCGGAGAGCTCGTCGATGTAGGCGAAGGTCAGCTCGGCGAACTTGGCGACCTCGGCGGCGGGCAGACCTGCGGGTACGGCACCCGCTGCCAGGCACCGCCAGGCCACGCGGGCACCGACGCGGTAGGCGCTGAGCAGGGCGTCCATCGAACGGCCGTCGCGCACCTCGCCCCGGCCGAGCTCGTAGGCCGCGTCACCGCCGTCGCCGCCGGTGGCGTTCCCGCTCGCGAGGTCCAGGTAGTGCCCCAGGGCGGTGCGGACGGCTCGGCGGATGGTGGCGCCCATGTGGCCCGTAAGGGCGCCTGCGTAGGGAGGGACCTCGTCGATGATCGCCTGGACGACCTCGTCGGCGGTGGTCCTCAGCCCAGCCCGAAGTACGGTGACCGTCGTCTCATCCAGGGCCAGTTCGCTGGCCCTCCGGATCACATGGTTCACGTTTTATTCCCTGCGAACAATTCTGCCGTCCAGATTTACGTCCTGCGGTCAGGACCTTACGCCCTGAGGCACAGCAAGCTGGAACCATGACGAGTACAGCCCTCCGCAGCAGGGCGTGGAAACTGCTGGAGATGGTCACGACGCCGCTGCTGCCGTCGGACTACCTCGACCTGGTCAGCCCGCTGCGTGCGGGCGCTGACCTGCGGGGGCGCATCGAGGCCGTGCACCCCGAGACGGGTGACGCCGCGACCATCGTGATCAGGCCGGGACGGGGCTGGCGCGGCCACAGAGCCGGTCAGTACGTGCGGATCGGGGTCGACGTCGAGGGGGTGCGCCTGTGGCGTGCCTACTCCCTCACCTCGCCGACGAACCGTCAGGACGGCCGCGTCACGATCACCGTGAAGGCGATCGAGGACGGCAAGGTCAGCAACCACCTGGTCCGCAGGGCGACTCCGGGGACGCTGATCCAGCTCGACCAGGCGACCGGTGACTTCGTGCTGCCCCGGGCCAAGCCCGTCAAGGTGCTCTATCTGACGGCCGGCAGCGGCATCACGCCTGTGATGGGCATGCTGCGCGACACCGAGTTCGACGACGTCGTCATGGTCCACTGCGCGCCACAGCCGCACGACGTGATCTTCCGCGCCGAACTGCACGACCTGGTCGCGGACAAGAAACTGCGGCTCACCGAGGTGCACACCGACACAGACGGCATGCTCGACATCGCCCGTCTCGACGAACTCGTGCCCGACTGGGCCGAGCGCGAGACCTGGGCTTGCGGGCCCGCGGGCCTGCTCGACGCCGCCGAAGAGCACTGGAGCGAGCACGGCGTCCAAGAGCGCCTGCACACCGAACGCTTCCGCCCCAGCATCGTCGCCACCGGCGACGGCGGCGAGGTCACGTTCAGCGCCACCGGCAAGACCGTCGACGCGGACGGCGCCACGCCGTTGCTGGACATCGGCGAGGAGGCCGGCGTGCTCATGCCCTCCGGGTGCCGCATGGGCATCTGCTTCGGCTGCGTCACGCCGCTCAAGGCAGGCGCCGTCCGCGACCTGCGCACCGGCGAGATCACCGAGGCCGAGCCCGGCGTCCTCATCCAGACCTGCGTGTCCGCCGCCGCGGGCCCCTGCGACATCGAACGGTAGGAGCACCTTGACCGCCATCGACCCCACCGCCCACCTGACCGCGGAGCAGATCGAGGAGCTCGGCCGCGAGCTGGACGCGATCCGCGACGAGGTGATCGCCGGCCGCGGCGAGAAAGACGCTGCCTACATCCGTAAGGTCATCTCGGCGCAGCGCAAGCTCGAGCTGGTCAGCAGGGGCGTGCTGCTGTTCTCGATCTTCCCGCCCGCGTGGCTGCTCGGCACCGCCGGTCTGTCCGTGGCGAAGATCATGGACAACATGGAGATCGGCCACAACGTCCTGCACGGCCAGTGGGACTGGATGCGGGACCCGAAGATTCACTCCACCACCTGGGAGTGGGATCACGTCTCGCCGTCCGAGCAGTGGAGGCACTCGCACAACGAGCTGCACCACACGTACACCAACGTGATCGGCAAGGACAACGACCTCGGCTACGGCATCATGCGCGTCGACGAGGACCAGAAGTGGCACCCGTTCCACCTCGGCCAGCCGCTGTGGAACTTCATCAACGCCTGCTTCTTCGAGTACGGCATCGCAGCGTACGACCTGGAGCTCGGCAAGAACCTGCACAAGCGCCGCCGCAAGAACCCGGAGTTCCGCGCGCGGGCCAAGGCCGTGGGCCGCAAGATCCGCAAGCAGGTGCTCAAGGACTACGTGATCCACCCGCTGCTGTCGGGCCCGTCGTTCCTCACCACGCTCGCCGCCACGTTCACCGCGAACCTGGTCCGCAACATCTGGTCCCACTCGGTGATCATGTGCGGGCACTTCCCCGAGGGCGTGCAGGTCTTCGAGCGCCGGTCGATCAAGGGCGAGACGCGCGGCCAGTGGTACCTGCGCCAGATGATGGGCTCGGCGAACATCAGCGGCAGCAGGGCCATGCACTTCATGACCGGCAACCTGTCGCACCAGATCGAGCACCACCTGTTCCCGGACCTGCCGAGCAACCGGTACGCCGAGGTCGCGGTGAAGGTGCGCGCGCTGTTCGAAAAGTACGAGCTGGAGTACGTCACCGGGCCGCTGCCCAAGCAGGTGTTCTCCGCGTGGCGCAAGGTCTTTAGGCTCTCGCTGCCGAACAAGAAGCCCAAGGTCAAAACGCCGGACCGCGAGCAGGAGCTCGTCGCGGCCTGATTCCCGGTATTGGTTCAGATCTTTCGGCCGTCCCGGCGGCACCGCCGGGTTCGGTGAGATCCGTTGCGGACAGTGGGCGACCGCGACAACAGACCGTACGACACGGGATCCGGGCAGCCCGGTGTCCAGCTGCGCTGCCTGGACGTGCGCCAGGAGCTCAGCACACAGCCCCCGGCGAGGTGTTGTAGTGCGCTGACCTGCCGTGGTCGGGCCGGTAGCCGGGTGCGTACGCGCACTCGGTTTGCCGACGGGCGGGCTGGGTGGAAGGCATGGGCTGTGACGTGGACACTGCCGGAACCGATGCTCGCCGCCCCTGTGTCCGACCCTGCGCTGCTGCCGGGATGGGCCGGTGAGCCGAAGTACGACAGGTGGCAGGCCCTGGTCTCTATCGACGCGGGGCGGGTGGTACTGCGCTCCAGGCGCGGCACCGACATGGGGCCAGCGTTCCCGGAGGTGATGGCCGGGGCCGCGCAGCTGCCGGACGCGACAGCGCTGGTCGGCGAGCTGGTCGTATGGGACGCCGCGGGCCGCCTCGCGTTCGAGCGGTTGCACAACCGGCTTGCTCGGCGCGGTACCGGTGCGGCCCGGGCGGCGGAGGAGTGGCCGGCCCACTTCATGGCGTTCGATCTGCTGCGGCTGTCCGGGACCGACACGACCGGATGGCAAACGATCACGCCGGGCTGGTGTGGGTGAGTACTTCAGTCCTGATCAGTGCGCGCGATAGGCCCCGTCGGCGATTTGTGGATACCGTCATGGCGCGTCCCTCACTGCATGGATGCCCTGCCCCCAGATGGGGGCAGGGCATCCATGCAGTGAGGGGATCAACCGATGTGGTAGACGGTGACGGTTACCTCTCCGTCGGGACCGGGGATGGTGTAGACGCCGGGGCCGTGGAAGGGCTCGCAGCCGTCGGCGAGCACATCGTCGGCGTTGTAGCCGGTGTCGTCCTCACCCACATAGGCACAGACCTCGCTGATGAGGTGGTCGGCGAATCTGTGCGTGGCGCCGTGCTCCGGGTAGCGCGGCAGGGTGGGGGTGTTGATGTCCAGGTCCGGGTGCTCCCACAAGGTGGTCTGCCGGAGGCCGAAATCCTTCACGAGGACCCTGCCGTAGGGCTCGGGCAGGTTGTTGTTGTCCTTCTCCTGGGGGTTGGAGAACTCGATCGAGTAGGTGATGAGCCCACCGGGATACCGTGCCTGAGCAGCGGACTGCGCCTGAGCCGATCCGGCACTCACCACGCCGGCCAGCAGCAGGGCCGTCGAGGCGAGGGCCGTCAGTCGGCCCATGGACGTCGGACGCATCCCTGTCTCCTTTCACTTAACGTAGCCGCTTGACTACGCTACGAAGATAGGCGGGGGCATTGGGCCGATCGACCGGTCGCCGGTCAAACCACCCAGGTGTATGGCGCTGAGGCTTTGGCCGCGGTGAAGTGCGCGGGTGGCCAACCCCTGGCTCGAGCTGCGCCTTTTGGCTCTACTTCGTCCGATGTGCGCCCATGAGCGCTGGAATGCCGAAGCCGCCACCGAAGCAGAAGCCGCCAGGGAGGCCATGAGCCACGCGCACCGGGACGTGGCGGGCGGGGGCGTGGCGGGACTCTGCGTGGAATCCTCCTGCTGGGCTGGTGGCCGGGCCCTGACGGCACGGCCGCGAACTCCCGCCAGTACAGCCACCCGAGACGCTCGCGATTACCCCGTCATGGGGCCCCCACGGTGGGTATGGTCGTTGGGCTGACGCTTCGTCATTCCACGAGAGTTCTGGGGGACTTGTGGACGACTTACCGCCGTCACCCGCCCAAGTGCCGCACCGTCTCCTGGCCGACCCCGTGTTCGTCCTGGCCTTGCAGGAGCGCGACTTCACCGTGGTGTTCGCGATGGCCCACGAGGCGGGAATCTCCTTCAACCGGATCGCCGAAGCGTGCGTGCTCAAGTCCGAGCGTGTCAGCCAGATCGCCCGGGGCACCGCGGCTGTCACCGCGCCGGCAACTGTCGAGCGAATCTCCGGCGGTCTGCGCATTCCCGGTGCCTTCCTGGGACTGGCTGCGCAACCCTGGGAGGACACCGCCGCACTCAGCACGGAGTCCCACCATGGAGGCCGCGACATGCTCGACCTCGTGCAACTCGACCGCCGCACCGACCGCATCCTGCCCAACGGCTACTGCCTGCTGCCACCCATCAGGTCCCGCGACAAGGGAAACGCCTGCCACGGCTGCGACCACTTCGCCACCGACCGCACCTTCCTGCCGGACATCCAGCGCCAACTCGCCGAAACTCAGTCCCTGGTCGCCACCCGGCAGGCCCGGCACACCGAACGCTACGGGGAGCCGATGAGCGGGACCAACGTCTGGATGGAACAGCGCAACTCGGAGATCCGCAGCATGCAGCTGGAGATCGTCGCCCTCGAAGCTCAGCCGGCCGACAGCACCGCCGCCGTCCGCGGCGCCGGCGTGCTCGGTCGCACCGGCTACCAGGACGCCGCCAGCACCTCGGACACCAAATGGGCATCACGCTCATGAGCAAGCGGCCGAACGAAAAGGCCCCGGAAACCGTGCCTCCTGCTGACCGGCGGATCGCCGCCCTGCGGCAGGCCTCGCAGGACAAGCACCAGCAGGCCGTCCAATGAGCGGAGGCAGGCATCCGCAGGCTGGTCGAGGAGCGCGAGGAGATCAACTTCCGTGCCGTTGCCCGCGCGGCGGGCGTCAGCGTGGACTTCTTCTACGCCCACACCGACCTGCGCAAACGCATCGAGACCTTGCGCGGCCAGCAACGGGCCGAGAACCAGTCTCCGCCGCAGGCACCCTCAGCCGACGACGGCACAGTGATCCATGCCCTTGCCGACGCCCTCCGCCGTGAGCGCACCACGCACCGCGAGCGCGTCCAAGAACTCGAACAACGACTGGCCGCCGCACACGGCGAGATCCTGCGCTTGCAACGGGTGATCCCGTCACATGGCCCGACATCGTGACAGCACTCGCTGGGCCTCAGAGGTCGTTTTCTCCTGTTGTTTCATCCCGGAATATTCCGCTTGGCCTGCGGTGTCGGGTCGCGCCAGGAGACGGTGTTCTCGCTGGTGAGGCGGCGAGCCATGAGGTCGGTCATGGCGATGCGGATCATGGCTTCGGAGCGGACGGACAGGGTCTCGTAGTCGCGGGCCAGTCGGCGGTGGAGCATGAGCCAGCCGTAGGTCCGCTCGACTGCCCAGCGTTTCGGGATCGGGGTGAATCCCCTGGTCCCGGGCCTGCGTTGAGTGATTTCCATGTCAATACCTAGGGTGGCCGCGTGCTCGACGAGGTGCTGACGGTAGCCGCCGTCGACCCACACCTTGCGGATGCCGGGGTGTTCGGCCGCGACCTGGTCCAGGAGTCTGGTGCCGGCGACGGAGTCCTGCACACTCGCCGCGGTGACCAGCACGGCAAGCAGGAGCCCGAGGGTGTCGGTGACGATGTTCCGCTCCCTGCCCACGATCTTCTTCCCTGCGTCGATGCCCTGGCTGGCGGCGGGAACGCTGGTGGAGGTCTTGACGCTCTGGGCGTCAATCACACAGGCCGACGGCTCGGCGTCCCGTCCCTCCTTCTCCCGCAGGAACTGCCGGAGCAAGCCGCCCAGCTGCGCGAACACGCCCTCGTCCGCCCACTTGGCGAAGTAGCCGTAGACCGTGTTCCAGTGTGGAAAATCGTGCGGGAGGTAACGCCACTGAACGCCGGTCCGGTCCACGTACAAGATCGCGTCCATGATGTCGCGCAGGTCGTACTCGGGCGGCCGGCCGAAGTCCAGGGCCCTGCCGCGGCGCTCGAAGCGCCAGGCCGAGAGCACGGGCTCGATCAACTCCCAGCGGGCATCGGACAGATCACTCGGATACGGACGCCGCTTCACCATGCTCGTAATGCATCGCCGCGGACCGAGTGCACCCAGGCGCACAACGATGACGACGGAAGCACGCAACCCTGAAAGCCGGACATCCTGGAATGAGACAGGAACAAGCAGCACCCCGCCCCACCCCTCCCCCCTCCAGACCCACCAACCCCAGCCACACCTGCCACCTCTTCCACACCGCCACTCCACCTTCCGAGAATCAGTCCATAAACCGCCAAAATAGATGAAAACGACCTCTCAGAAGCTGTTTCAGATCCGGTGATCTGTGACGTGCTGTGACTGGTGGACCGGTCTGTGGCGCCGGGACAGCCGGTTGCGCAAGCGGGTGGCTGCGGAGTTGTGGGGCGCTGGCCGGGCCAAGTGCCCCGAGTGCGGGGCCACTTGGATGGCCGGGGGTGGATCGGCGTTTGAAGGCCGTTTATTGCTCGCGGCGATGTGTCATGAGGGCCTGGCGGGCACGGAAAAAATCGTTCGCCGAACGGTCACAGTGACCGCATCACGAACGCACCCGAATCGCATCTTCGATCGCATATTCGCACAAACCGACTCCCGCCTGACGCAGAAATCGAGGAGACTACCGGCGGCCGGTGTACCAAGATTTGAGAATGGAGATGTCCGACGTTACGCGTGCGATCGCGGCTACGACTTCGGTCGCCGCATCACTCGGCCTGCCAGTCAGCGGCGCAATTGTGCTCCACAACTCGAACAAGCTGGCACTGCGGCTGACGCCATGCGACGTCTTTGCCCGGGTCGCCCGTGTGGGACAAGAGGTTGCACAGTTCGAAGTCGAGCTCGCTCAGCGGCTCGCCGAGGTCGGATGCCCGGTGTGTCCCTTGGAGCCTCGGGCGGACCCGCGTGTGTACACGCGCGATGGCTTCACGGTGACGCTGTGGACCTACTACGAGCCCGTGGCACCTCACGTCTCACCAGTCGACTACGCCAAGGCGCTGGAACTGCTGCACGTCGGCATGCGCAAGGTCGATGTGCCGAGCCCGAGGTTCACGGACCGGATCACGGAGGCGGAAGAAGTCGTTGCCGACCCGGATCGCTCGCCGGAGCTCGCCGACGCAGACCGCGTCTTCCTCAGCGGCAGACTGGCAAGCCTGCGACGAGCGATCGAGGAGCGCGGCGCCGTGGAGCAGCTGCTCCACGGCGAGCCGCATCCAGGCAATGTACTCAGCACGAAGAACGGCCCGTTGTTCATCGACCTTGAGACGTGCTGCCGCGGACCCGTCGAGTTCGACCTCGCCCATGTTCCCGAGGCGGTCTGCGAGCGCTACCCGAACATCGACCAAGGGCTGCTGGACGAGTGCCGACAGCTCGTCCTCGCGATGGTCGCAGCGTGGCGTTGGGAGCTTGGCGACGAGTTTCCGAATGGGAGGCTATTCGGAGAAGGATTACTGCGCGCGCTGCACAACGGTCCTCCTTGGCCGACACTCGACACGATGAACAAGAAGCTGATTCAGATCCGGTGATCTGTGACGTTCTGTGTTGGACAGTGGGATGCGTCTGGGCTCGCACCTCAATGCGCCCTCCCGCTGAAGTCGCGGCGGTGCCAGAGCGAGCGGCATGGGTAAACGTCGTGGGCACCCGCCGCTTCCAACAGAGAAGGATGGGGAACCCCACCACCCGCTGCTGCGGCGGCGCCACGGGGCGGGCTGCCCGAGATCAGCGCAAGACGGTGGAGGCCAGTCGGATCGTCTGTGGCTGCTGCAATCGGAGGCGTATGGGCTTGGGCTTGCCAGCCGTTTCCACCGGTTCGACTGGGTGTGGGGTGGTGCGCGGTGGCCGGGGAGGTCGGGTGAGACGGCGGACCATGAGGGTAATGAACGTCCAGGTGATGCGGGCCTCGCTGTGGGAGATGAGCCGCTCGTAGTCGCGCACGTTGCTCCTGGCCCTCATGATCCACGAGATGGCCCGCTCGACTCGCCACCGCTTGGCGAGGACGGCGAATCCGTCCTGGTCTTTGCGGCGGGGCACCGTCTTGAGGGTGATGCCGAGGAAGGTGTGGGACCATTCGACAAGGGTTCCGCCATAGGCGGAGTCCGCCCAGGCGACGGCGAGTTCGGGATGGGTCAGACGCAGGCGGAACAGCTGGTCGCGGGCGGGGATACTGTCGTGCGGCGAAGCCTCGGTGACCATCACGGCCAGAGCCACGCCGCGCATGTCCACGGCCAGGTGTCGCTTCCTCCCGTTGATCAACTTCCCACCATCGAATCCGCGAGTGTCCTGGCCGACTGTTTCGGCACCCTTGACGGACTGGGAATCCAGGATCACCGCGACGGTGCGGGGATTGAGGCCGTCGTGAACACGGACCATCTGGTGCAGCTCTGCAAAGATGCGGGCCAGGTCCCCACTCGCACGCCACCTTTGAAAAAATCCGTAGACCGTGCGCCAAGGGATCCCGAAATCGACCGGAATGGCCCTCCACTTGATCCCGTTGTCGTTGACGTAGCGAATGGCATCGACGACGTTGCGGCGCGGATGCTTCTCCGGACGGCCTCCGGTGGGCAGCTCGCAGGCCGGGACGGGCACGAGCGGTTCGAGGATGGCCCATTCGGCGTCAGTGGTGTCACTGGGGTAGCTCCGCTTGCGCACGGTCGGCGGCCGGGTCTCGTTGATGCTGGTCATCAGCGTTCCATGCGGGTGAAAACTTCCAGGGTGGCCTTGACGCCGCCGAGCTGGTCCAGGACCAGGCGGATCCATTCGTCGTCGGAGGCCTTCCTGGCGTGCGGGGCGATGATGCCGGTGATGAAGTTGGTGACCCGGTGCAGTTCGGCCTGGAAGATCGCGCGCTCGTAGGAGATCCAGACCTCGCTCTCCTCGGACATCTGAAAGCCGTCCCGTCTGCTGTAGGTCACCGGCGGGAGTCCTTCCTTGACCGCGACCTTCCGCAGGAACCTCAAACCCGCCCAGACCTGCGATGGGGTGCGCTTGGTCGCCCGGCACAACTGGGGAAGCGTCAGCCCCGCCGGCCGCGCCTCCTGCAGAGCCTTGCGTACCGCCTGGCCGTGGACGTGGGCGGGCAGCCCCGCCCCCATGGCTACTGGCCCCGCAGAAGCTGGGCGAGCTGTTCGTCGAGATCGACCCGCCCGGTCGCGGCCGCGGTCTCGATCCAGTCGGCAGTCGCGCGGATCTTCTCCAAGTGGTTTTCCAACACCTTCGTCTGGGTGTCGGTGAACTCGTGCCCTCGCAGCTTCGGGACCAGCCGGGCGGCCCCGGCGATGAACCCCTGGCAGACGGCGATCAGGTCGGAGAACTCCATCGACTTCCGCCAGCTGTGGACAATGCGGGCCGGGTCGTCAAACCGTTCACCGTCCTCGCCAGCGCCGAAGGTGTTGTCGTAGTCCTCCTCGAACTCTTCGTCTTCGAGTTCGGCCTGCTCGAACTGGGCCTCGTTCACGTTCTCCCGGGCCTCGGCATCGCGCATGGCCTTGAACGCCACCTCCGGCCGGCGCAGGAAGTCGGTGGCCACCTGTGCCGCCACCGCCTCGTCATCACGCGCCAGTTCACGGATCGCCTCCCTTCTCCTGCACGGTGACCGAGACCAGGACCTCCTCGGTCTTCCAGCCCACTAACTTCTTCGCCACCTCCGCACTCCACCGGCGCCGGCCGGTGCGCTCGCTCAACGGCGGGTTCCCGATCAGCTCGAACCGGTCCGGTACGGAGGCCAGGATCCGATGGACCTCCCAGGAGACCCCCGTCTGCCGGTGCTCGGCGGGCCACTGCGCGGCCACCCACCGGTGCGTCCGGACCGTATAGAAGGACAGCCCGATCTCCTCGGCGAACAGACGCAGCGACTCCTCCACACCCTGGTCACCCTCGTCGAGCGGCAGGTGACCGCCGTGCCCGCGAAGCGGCTCCAGCTCCAGAGCCGCGTCCCCGAGCCCGAACTGGCAGCGGGCGTCTTCCTCCACCATGTTCAGAGACTCGGCCACCAGCTCGTCGTAACGGCTCCGCGTGACCTTCCCAACCATCTCCACCATTGGGGCCATGGCGCACCACCCGGCGCGGGCCGAAGCGTCGGCGTCCTGCGTCGGCTGCGGAACCCCGGCCCGGCGATGCGCCCAAAGTCCACCTCACACCGCCAACATCACCAGGTTCCGAGCCAACATGGCCAATTCTGGCCCCTATAGCGACCCATGGCGCCCTGCACCACTCGCCGGTCTATCAGTCACGGAACGTCACAGATCGTCGGTTCCGACACAGCTTCTCAGGGTTTACGATCCAGAGCGCAATCCCAGAGCACTGTGCTCCACCACGCCCGAGGGAAGATCGCTCTTTCCCGAAGCCCGAGCAGTCAACTCCACGAGACAGGCCCGGAGTTCGACGGCGGGCTCGCCAAGGACGATCGCGCTGATGATCAGCTCCACCATCAGACAGTCGTACTCGTCCCCCGTACTCCGATAGCGCTCGCGATCGGCCTCCACAACAGCAGAGGCGATCTTCCTCCCACCACCAGTCAGAGGGGCAAAGGACGCCTCGTAGACGCCGCGACCGGTCCAACTCCGGTGCATGAAAAGGACATCGCCTTCAACGAAGACATTCCACTTCTCATCCATGTCCCGGGCTCGATATCCGCGCCGAATCCGGTCCCAGTCCTCGTCAGTCCAGACTCGATCCGGCAACTGAGACACCGGCCGGGGCATGTTAATCGGATGGAGGCGCCGGAACGACTCTCGGGTGAGCGGGGCATCGGCAGTCATGACGTGATCCTACGGAAGCACCACTCCAACAAGACAGCGGCTTACCTCCAAGAGCAGGCACCCTGGGTAGGGGATGAACCTCCGCCGCCTTCCCGACGCGTCTGCAGCGTGGTGAACAGCGACTTTGCAAGACGTCCACATCGTTACCCCAGATAAGCGCAGGCCTTCGACTTCGACGCCAACCCCAACGTCGGCCCCGCCACCGTCTACACGCTCGCGACCTGCGAGTGGGTCAAGAAGGGCGAACCGCTCTGCCTGATCGGCGACTCCGGCACCGGCAAGTCCCACCTGCTGATAGCCCTGGGCCCCGAGGCCGCCATGCAGGGCTTCAGGGTCCGCTACGTGGCGACCAAGCTCGTCAACGAACTAGTCGAGGCCGCTGACGAGAAGCAACTGTCGAAGACGATCGCTCGCTACGGCCGTGTCGATCTCCTCGCGATCGACGAACTCGGCTACATGGAACTCGACCGCCGCGGCGCCGAGTTGCTTGTTCCAGGTCCTGACCGAACGCGAGGAGAAGAACAGCGTCGCCATCGCCTCCAACGAATCGTTTTCCAAAGCGCACATGTTCCGGCGAACCCGTGCCAGGCAGCGCCAAAACATCACGGGTTCGCAGCGCGTCCGATCCCGTCTGCGGCCTGGAAGTCGTGATACTCGTCGCAGACGATGCCCTGGTTGACCCAGTGAGCGGGGTCCGCGCCAAGCTCGCGCTCGGCCAGGCGGAGGGCTTCCTCGGGGCTCGCCACGGTGCCAATCTCCTTTCCCCAGCCTTCGTCTTCCGGGTCGAGAGGTGGGAACTCGGTGACGTCGCGGAAGGTGTCGGTGCCGACGTCTTCGACTTCGCTCAGATAGACGGTGACGCCCGCGCGGCCCGGACTGACAGCGATCCAGCGAAGGCCCCGCCGACCGTCGCGTTCAATTCCACCGAGGAACTGCTCGATCTGCTTCCCGCGGTGCAGTGCCCCGAGGGCGAATGCCGGGGTGAGGTGCCGCATCTCATCGTCTCCGTTCTTGCTGGTCGGGCAGGCGTCCTGCATCGACGTGGTCCGAGAGGTGCGGTTCACAGCGCCTTCGGTGCCGCCGGAGCTCCAGTGCAGGGTGAGGCCGGCGGTCACCGCATCGAGGTCTCGGAGCAGGTGGAGGGCGAAGTTGGTGAGGCCGGGCAGTTGGCTGGCGTCGACGGCCTCGATCCAAGCGGGAAGCGTGGAGCCGAGGCGGTGGGTGAGGATCTCGCCGAAGTCCCGGACGTGCTCGGCGGCAGCATTCGGTTCGGGACAGCGGGCCAGGACGTCCTTCAGTGCGGCGTGCTCGTCGCGTTGGGAACTGTCGCGGTTGCTCTTTGCCGACTTCGATCCGTCCGTACGCGGCATCGTGGCCCAACCTTTCCTGCTGAAGGCCGTTGTGGAGGGGCAGGCCCGCAAGCACATCCCGGATTACCTCTTGACCACTGAGCAGGGTCCGGTAGTGGTGGATGTGAAGCCGCACTGCCGGCTGTCCACCCCAGTGGTGGCGTTCACGTTCGCGTGGACCCCGGCAGGCGGTCGAGCCGCGTGACGGGCGCTCAGCGCCTCGTCTCGTACCTGGTCAGGACCACGCCGCAGGGAAGCGTCCGCGTCTCCACCAGGTTCAGGTTCACCCAGCTGTCCAGCGCGGTGAAGAACGGCGTGCCGCCGCCCACCAGGACCGGCGCGGTGGCCAGCACGTACTCGTCAATCAGCCCGGCCCGCATGACCGCCCCGGCGAGCGTCGCGCCGCCGATGTCCATCGGGCCGCCGTCCTCGGCCTTGAGCCGGGCGATCTCGGCGACCGCGTCGCCGGTGACCAGGCGGGTGTTCCAGTCGACCTTGTCGACCGTCGAGGAGAACACCACCTTCGACATGTCCCGCCAGCGGCGCGCGAACTCGATATGCGCCGGGGTGGCGTCGGGCTGCTGGTCGCCGGTCGGCCAGTAGGAGCTCATCGTCTGCCACAGCTTGCCCCCGTACAGCGACAGGTCGGTCGCCTGCAACTGGTCGGACCAGAACTGGAACAGCTCGTCGCTCGGCACGCTCCAGCCGATGTCGTCGCCGGGCGCGGCGATGTAGCCGTCCAGGGTCAGGTTCATGCCGTAGATCAGTTTCCGCATGGCGCCAGCCTTCCGTGAGTCGGTCTCACGCGCACAGACCGGCGCGGCGCGGGAAACTCATCGGTGCGCGATCTGAGCTCGCATGCAGTCCTCGTGCCCGGCGGCTCAGCCGCAGACTCATCGTTCCGCCGAGGAAATGGCATCGATCTGAGACTGATCCTGGGCGACATCGCGGTGAGACAACAGAGAACCAGCAGGTCACAGAAGATCGACATGTCATCGACGGCGAGACCCTACACGCTTGTAGGGTCTCAGATTTCGTGGCACGCTCTCGGCCGCGATGGCACAACGGTGGCACTCATGCCACCGTTGTGAGACTCCCTGATCGAAGCGTTCACTCTTTCGGGCGGCGGAGCCTTGTCCTCTACCAGGTGGCGGTGCAGTCCTCGTCGTTGGCATAGGAGTTGTCGCAGGCGAAGAGCTGGACCGTGGACTGGTCGGAGTAGGAATACGTTTTGCCCTCGGTCGGCAGGTACTTGGTCTTGCCGCTGGTCCAAAGGACTACGTAGACGGACACGCCGCGGCTGGCAGCGGTGAAGCCGTAGTGACCGTGGTAGCGGCCATCGGAGTTGCGGTACCAGGTCTTCCAGACCGTCGCCGTGCGCTTGCCGTCCGGCAGCCACAGCGTGGTGGAGCGGTAGGTCATCGGCTGGAAGGCCGTTTGAGGCACCGCCACCGCCGCTTGAGCCGGGGCCGCCGCACCCATCAGTGCGGCCGCGAGACCGAGTGCACCGGCGGCGCCGGCACATCGCCTGATCGTCTTCCGCATGCTTCCCCCTTCGGATCGAGTCCCTGCGCGGGACGTCGTTTGGGTTCATGCTCCACGGCCGTGCTCACGGCTCATAGTGGCGGCCGGTGGAAGGACGCGTATTGGGGACGCCCCACGTCCTGACCTGGGCTGACCAGGCGTGGGATGACGTCCGCGCGGGACGGTGGACGGCGGCGTGGCGGCCCTCAATCGGTCCGGCCCAGGCGCTCGTCCAGCGGAAGCAGGGGACGGAGCAGCAGGCCGAGGCCGGCCTTGGCGGGCTCAACATCAATGGTCGGCGGCATGGTCCGGGTGGACCCCGTCCACGCTCCGGCCCTTTTCCGCCGCGGCGGCTACGCGGGCGCCGTGACGGCCGAGGTGAGCAGAGCCGCGCTGGCTATGGGCTCGACGGACGTCGTCCTCTTCGCGGACCCGGCCAACCCCACCAGCAACGCGCTCTATCAGCGCATGGGATACGTCCACGTCACCGACTTCACCGGGTACAGATTCTCCGGCGCCGCACCGGAGACGAGCCAGGTCTGAGAAGTCGAAGACGGCACAACGGCTCGCCCGAGGAAATGCCGCGAGTCTGAGACGGCGGACAGGTGCCACGGCGTGAGACAGCCTGAGAAGGTCCAGGTCACAGCGTCGCTGCATGACACGGAAGTTGAGAACCTACACCAGTGTGGGATCTCAAGTCCGGCTGCACAATCTCACCGTCCGCTCCATATCGACTGCACTCTCGACTGGCCGACGAACCCCGCGGCAGCACCGCCCACCTTGTCCGGGGTCACGGCTCCCTACCCGTCTCACTCTCCGCGCGCGGACCATGGGTGAGCTAACCTGCCCGCATGCGCGGACAGTTCACCGGCTGGCCGGAGCAGGCCATGGACGTGTTGTGGCAGCTCCAGGGCGAACCGACCCACGCAACCCGCGAGCGCTGTCGCGCGGACCGCGAACGCCTGGTCCGGCAGCCGATGATCGCCCTGCTCAACGAGGTCGCGGACACCGACCCCCGATACGAGGACTTCTCCGTCTGGCACTACCGCACCGACTCCTGGTGGTGGCAGCACCAGAGCGCGGTGATCCGGCTCGGCCGCAAGATCGAGATCGGTCTCCGGTTCGACCTGGACGGCCTGCGGGTCCAGGGCGCCTGGTGGTACCCCGATCCCGGCCAGGTGGACATGTTCCGCAAAGCCGTGGCCTCCGAGGGGAGCGGCCGCGAACTGGCCGCCATCGTCGAGGACGTGCGGAACAGGGGCTACGACATCTCCGGGGACCTGATGAAACGCCCCCCACGCGGCTATCCGGCGAACCACACCCGTACGAACCTGCTGCGCCACCGTTCGCTGATAGCCGCCCGTCCCCTCGGCTGCGAGGAGTGGCTGCACACCCCCGAGGCGGTCGACCGGGTCCTCTCGGCCGCCGCCGACCTGGACGCCCTGCTGATGTGGCTGGTCCGCCACGTGAAGCGCGCCGCCTGACATCACGAAGGCGCCGCGCGGCACGGGTGGAACCACACCCGTGTCGCCAAACCTGGCGGGGATGCACCGAGAGCCGAACAACCGCAGATGAAGCAGCGTGAGGCACCGCGAGAAGCCGCAGGTCACAGCCTTGGTGTAGGCAGCGAAGCGCGAGACCCTACAACCAGCGGATGGGCCCCCGCCACGGCACGCTTCCCGACGACACCGACGGGCGCCGCGGCCACGGCCGCCGCAGGCTGGACGGGTGGACTGGCCGGCCTCCGTCGCCCTCGCCCGGTCCGTACTGGCACTCCCCACCGGCACGGACTGGAGCTACGAGGTGAAACTGGACGGTTCTCCGGCCACTCCAACATGTCTCACCTGCTGCTGCCGCTGGTTCAGGCGCCTTGGGCGAGAGTTGGCATGGTTTGAGCGATGACTCGGGTCGGGCCCGGTGGCTTGAAGCAGTCTTGATGGACGGTGGTTCGGCGGGTGTGGGATACGTTCTCATTTGACGTGATCAAGTCAGATGGAAGGCGAAAGTAGCTGATGGTCATACATACTGCTCCCCGTCCCCCGGGCCTGGGTGGCAGACGGTCGAGGGCGCGACGGTCCGACTGGGCGCGGGGCGGCGGGCCGCGCGTCAGGTCCGTTGCCCTCGCCACGGTCCAGGTGTTGTTGTGCGCGCTGCTGGTGGTGCCGTTCGCGGTCCTGGCCGCCGGCCCGGCCCAGGCAGCTCCCCCGGACCGAACACCGTTCCTCACCTGGAACATGCAGGGAGCGACCAGCTCCGGCCAGAGTCTCTGGTCGGACTACATTGCGAAGATTATCGAGAACGCCCGCTTCCCCCCGGTCGTCATGCTTCAGGAGGTGGGCCCCGGTGTGCCCACCAGCACGGGGTTGGACAACCCTCCCGGGACCGAGGGCAACTCCCTGGTCACCTATGTCAGATGGCGCATGTCCGTGACGCGGACCTATTACATGGTCTTCTTGCAGACCAATGATCCGACCACGCCAGGTGGCCGGGTGAACACCATTGTGATGTCGCAGACTGAGGTCGACGAGGCCATGGTGGTGGAGAACAACCACAGCAGCGGAGCCGGTCGACCCGCCATCGGCATCCGGTTGGGGAACGACTGGTACTTCAGTTTCCACGCGCTGTCCCGCAGCGGCGGTCCTGACGGAGTCCCCATGCTGAACAGTATCGGTTCGGCCGTTCTGGCCAACGCCCAGGCAGCCGCCCAACGCGACGGCACATCCGTGCAACGCCGTGACTGGACGGTGGGCGCGGATTTCAACAGGCGTCCCACGACGATAGGAGCGGAACCCGGTCTGCAACAGCACGCCGACTGGCCTCGCATCATCAGGCCGCCAGGTGCGAATCTCCACGTCCTGGCCAGCGGCCAGCCCACTCACCGAAGCGGGCGGGAACTGGATTACGCCGTCACCACGTCTGACGTGGATCCGGACGCGTTCACAGCCACCCCGGAAACCAACAACGGCGGCTCCGATCACCAGCCGGTCTGGATCCGCCCGACCCCCACGCCGGCAGGCAACCAGCAGCCGCCGTACGCCTCAATGCCGGTAGGCGGCAATGCGGTCGACGGGCCCAACGCGATTCACGGGGGCATGCGCGAGCCGGTGCGTTGCAACCTGTACGTGGCACAGGGGACGTGTTATCGGCTGCCGAGAGGGGTCACGCGGGCAAGTGCGTCCGACGCGGGCACACCCGGTTTCGATTATGTGGGCGCCGTCAGCAGAGGGGACATCTCCGACGGCGACAACCAGGAGGAGGCGTTCCCCGGACAGAACATCGACCAGCTGCGTCAGCATCTCGTCGGTGACCTGCGCACCTACAAACCCAACGTCGTGCTGCTCCAGCTCGACGTCGCCAACGACCTCACAAACGACAGCACTTTGACGGCAACGCAGGAAGCGCACCAACTGCGCTTGCTGATCGAACAGATCCACTACGTCCTGCCCAACACGATGGTACTGGTCGGCGATCCGGCCCCGTCCAAGTCGCCTGCCATCCGGGACAAGATGTACAACGGGGACTCCTCCTACCTCGCGCAGTCGAGCGCGGCCATCACCGACGCGCGAAGCGCGGGCCTACGAGTTCGCCAGGTCCCCATCGACTTCCCCCACGACACCAGCTTCGTCGACACCACTCAGGACGCCGACGGCGTGCCCAACGACAACGGCTACCAGGCCATGGCCAAAGCCTATGTGGCCCAGCTCAGCAGCCTGTGGCAGTCCGGAGCCGTCGTCGCTCCGGACGAGGTCGTGGTGAACCCCGCCGACCTGGTCGTCGATGCCAGCGGCGTCGACGACGACGCGTCCTCGGGCGGAAACCCGACCACGAACCCGCCGCTGAAGGTGATGGTGGTCGGGGACTCCATGAGCGAGGGGATGGAGGGTGACTGGACCTGGCGGTACCGGCTGTGGCAGTGGTTCCAGGACCAGCACGTGCCCGTCGACTTCGTCGGCCCCTACCGCGGCACCAAGCAGCCCGACCCGACCGGCCCACCCGCTCCGCCCCGGCTCCAGAACGAACCGCCCGAGAACCCCTCGGTGGCAAACCCGCCCGTCTCCGGTGCCTACAACCAGGGCATCGCGCCCGGCTTCGACAGTGATCACTTTGCCGTGTGGGGCCGCCAGGCCGCTCAGGACAAGGAGCTGATCGGGCCGATGGTCGCGCAGTACAAGCCCGACCTGATCCTCTTCGGGATCGGGTTCAACGACATGGGCTGGCTCGTGAGCGACGCGCACGGCACGCTGGACAGTGTGAAAGCCCTGGTCGACCGGGCCCGGGCGGCGAAACCGGACGTCAAGATGGCCGTGGCGAACGTCCCGCAGCGCCTGTTCATCGACGGACGGCAGGATCTGGTCGACAAGACCAACCAGTACAACGCCCTCCTCAAGGACGCCATCCCGGCCTGGAGCACCTCCGCCTCCCCGGTGAAACTCGTTGACTGGGCAGCGGGATACGCCTGCGAACCGACCAAGTGTTCCGCCGGCTACGACGGCCTGCACCCCAACCTCGTAGGCGAGTACCAGATTGCCTACGCCTATGCCCGCACCCTCAACCGGGAGTTCGGGATCGGGCAGTCGGTCCCGGACAGCATCGCCACGTTTCCCGACCGCCCGATCTCCCCGGTGTCGGGCCTCAAGGCGGAGTCCGTCCCCAGCGGCATCAAGGTGACCTGGAACCCGGTGTTCGGCGCCCGCGGATACACCGTCCGCTACCGGCGCGTCGGCGCAGCAGACTGGAACGAGGTGGTCGTGCCGTCCAACCGGTTCGACACCACCTGGACCGAGGACGGCTGGACCTGGGAATACCAGGTCCGCACCTACAACTACACCGACGGTGCGTCGGCATGGATGTTGACCACCGCGACCGCGCATCCCGAGACCGCGCCCCCGCCGCCGAACATCACGACCTCGCCGAACTCGACGGGCATGGACGTGTACTGGGACACGCCGACGGGCTCGCACACGGACAGCATCGACCGCTACGAGGTCATCACCTGGGACAAGGACGTGCCGGGCGCGTACATCAACAGTACGGCGGTCACGAACAACCAGGCGCGCATCGACGGCCTCGTGCCTGGCCACCACTACCTCGTCGCGGTCGCGACCTGGAACAAGGCTGGCGGCGGCATGCCTGGCGTGGCCCGGTCGGTGACCATCGGCGCGGGGACACCATCGGTCCCGACGGACGTCACGGTCAGGTCCGTCGACGCCACCACCGTCCAGCTGAACTGGAAGGGGTCCCCGGAGGCGGCCGGATACCGGGTGTGGGTACGCAACGTCAACGCACCCGAAGGCTCGAACACTCAGGGCCCTTACACCACGGACAGTCCCGAGCACCAGATCGCCTTCCTGTTCCCGGGCAACTGGAACTTCGAATTCTGCATCACCGCGTTCAACGGCTCACTGGAGTCCGGCAAATCCTCCTGCGTCCATGTGCCGATCCCGCCCCCGTCGACCGGCGGAAACCCACCACCGTCCATCAGCAGCCGCAAGGCCCCGCCTCCGGCCGAAGGGCCCTTGCTGAAGCTGGGCCAGGCCATCGCCGCACAGAGAAATGCGGCCGCGGCCTCGCCCAGCTAGAGCCGAGAACCACGGGGCCGTGCTCGCGGACGCCCCGGCCCGCGAGCACGGCCACCACGCCGTCGGCCGTCCGGCCGCGCTGATCCCCGTCCCGTCCAGCCGCGGGCAGGCGATGCGAGAGTGGCCACGTGTCCCATGAGACACGTCGAAGTCTGGAGAAGGACGGGTTCAGGGCCCTGCTCTGTGTGGACGCGGGTCGGGTGGTGCGGCGTTCGAGGCGCGGCACCGAGATGCTTCCGGCGTTTCCGGAGATTGGGGCCGGGGCCGTGCAGCTGCCGGACGCGACCGCGCTGGACGGCGAGTTGGTCGTGTGGGATGCCGCGGGACGGCTCGCCTTCGAGCGGCTGCAGAACCGGCTTCAGCGGCGCGGCGGCGGGGCGGCCCGGGCGGCGGGCGAGTGGCCGGCCCACTTCGTGGCGTTCGATCTGCTGCGGCTGTCCGGGACCGACACGACCGGATGGCCGTATCGGCGGCGCAGGGCCGCGCTCGAGTCCGTGTTCGCCGCCCGTCGGCTATCCGCCCCGTGGGTGCTGTGCCCGTCGACCACCGATCCGGACACCGTGCGTGAGTGGCTGACGTGGGCGTCGGTCGGGAAGGAGGGCGTGGTCTACAAGCGGCTGGACGGCACCTACGAGCCGTCTGTCAGGGGCTGGTTGAAGTGCAAGGTGCGCGAGACGGCCGAGACGGTCGTCGGTGCGGTCACCGGCCTGGTGGCCGCTCCCCGCCGTCTGCTGCTCGGCAGGTACGACGACGAGGGGCGCCTTCAGTACACCGGCCGCACCACCAACCTCGCCCGGACGGCCAGCAGCACGTTCGCCGGCCTGCTCACTCCGGCCCGGCGCGGCCGCCCCTGGACGGGCTGGTCCTTTTCCGCAGGGTGGGGCAGCCGGGAGACGCCGAACGTCACACTGGTGGAACCCGAGCTGGTGGTCGGAGTCGACGTCGCCCGCGACGCCTCCGGCCGGTGGCGTCATCCTGCTCGTCTGCACCGCGCCCGCCCCGGCCTCTCCCCCGCCGACGTTCCCCACCTGACATCGCCGCCGCACTGACGGCGGCACCGCGCGGCGGCCCCCTGGTCTGAGGGAGGTCAGTCCACCTCGCTGGGACACGAATCAACCTCAGCCGTCACCCGTGATCAGGTAGCCTCTTGGCATGTCCTACATGTTCGTCCGCCGTCGGACCGCCTAAGACGTCTGCCGCCGCAGTCGCCCTGCGACCGGCGCCAGTCGAGGAACCCGCAGGAGACCACCGCGGTCTCACGGCACTGCCCTGCGGGTATCGCTCGGCCCTGACCGTCGACGCGCACCATTGCCGGTGAACGCATCCACGTCGCGTGCCGCCCCTGGCCGCCACGCGGTGGTTGACCGCTGCCACCGGCTGCGTGCGCCCGGCCACTGAACCGCGATGCGCCTGGTGACAGGTGCGTCCGCTTCTCCTTCACTTCGGCGGCTCACCGCGCCGGCATCGGGTCCATCAGCCATGCCTGCCGCGCCGCCCACCGGACATAGGACTGACCCGTATGACATCTGTCTCCAGCAACGCCTCCCGTCCGCGGCGGGCCCGCGACGCGAATACGACGTTCGTACTCGTGCACGGCTCTTGCTCCAGTTCGCTGATGTGGGCTCCTGTCCAGCGCGAGCTGGCGCTGCTCGGCCATCGCAGCTTCGCCGTCGATCTGCCGGGGCACGGCTTCGACGCGCAGTACCCGGCCGCCTACCAGGCTCCCCAGGACCTCGACGCGTGGGCGGCCGAGCCGTCGACACTGGCCGGGGTCACCCTGCAGGACAACGTCGACATGGTCGTCGACGTCGTCCGACGGGTGGCTGAGCACGGGCCGGTGGTCCTCGTGGGCGCCAGCCTCGGCGGAACCACCATCACGGGGGTGGGCAACACGATCCCTGACCTGGTGAACCGAATCGTCTACATCTCGGCATGGTCGTGCGTGCAACGATCGAACCCCGTCGAGTACATGCAGGAGCCCGAGTTCGGCGACAATCTGCTCGCCCCACTGGCCGCGCTGAACGTCGGCAACCCCGCAGAACTCGGCGTCGGCCGGGCCAACTACCGCACCGCCGACCCAAGTCTGTTCGCCGCCGCCAAGGCGGCGATCATGGCGGACGGCACTGACGATCAGTTCCGGGCCTTCCTCAACATCCTGCAGCCGGACGAGTCCCTGGCGGTGATGATGTCCGACGCACGCGGCCACGCCGACACCTGGGGCACAATCCCCCGCACCTACATCCGCCTCGCCGACGACCGGACGCTTCCCGCAGCCATGCAGGACCGCCTGATTGCCGAAGCCGACGCCTTGACGCCCGACAATCCGTACGACGTGCACACCCTCGCCACCAGCCATGTCGGGTTTCTTCTCAAACCGGCGGAGGTGGCCGACATCCTCGATCAACTGACCGTGTGACCCAGAAGGCACACATCACCAGCTAGCGCGTTGAAGGGGGCAGCCAACTGGCTGCCCCCTTCCAGCGTTCGCTGGGGCCACATCAGCAAGACGTGACTTACCTGCCTGCCACTCATACAGCGCTCTCACCTGCTAAGTTCCCTGTCAGCTCTAGATAACCGTCGGCTGGACGGCCTACGGCAGCGGGAAGGCTGCCGCCGCCGAACGCCACTACGCCACCGCGCTGCGGGCCGCAGCCAGCGCCGACGATCCCGTGGTCGGAGCGAACACCCTCGCCTTCTGGGCGATCCAGCACTACTCGACCGGTGATCCGCGCGGCGCGGTCGACCTTGCCAAAGCCGTTCCCACCGTCATGGAGATCATGGAATCCGGGGCGTTCGACATCGAGTCGATCATCACCCACGAATTCCGGCAGGCCGACATCGTCAAGGCCATCGAGACTGCCAGCGACGTCAACAATGCCCTGAACGTCGTCATCGCGTACTGAGCCATCTGTCGGCGCAGCCAGGAGAACCCCCGGAACCAGAGGAACGGGCGACGCACGCCCGTTGCCCCGGAACCGCTCCGACATCCCCGGACACCAGGTCCACACCGTCGAGATCGATCTCAGCGCCGACCACGGCTCCAGGAACCGGCGCTGGAGGAGTGGAGGCGGCGCTACCCGCTCTTCCCCCGCGTCCTGTTCGTCCTGGACGGCACCGGCCCCACCGGTGTGGAGACCCGCATCACCGCCCTGCACGCCGCAGCTCGGCACCTGACGGCATCCCGCTTCCTGCACGAGGTCCCCGTCCTCGCGGCCCCGCTGGCCGACCTCCTCCAGCACGGCCCCTCCGCACCCGTATGGCGCCCCGTCCACGACCCCGGCCAGCGAGTCCCACGGAGCCAGTCCCGGCACCGGTAGACATATGTCCCGTCTCGAAGGATCTGGTTCGCGGCTGTGTCGGCTACGTGTGGCGACCAGATGAGTTGAGATGCTGGATCGGGGAGTGTCTCAGCTGACGTAGTCACGGCGACGCCATCCGGGACTGTGCTGTCTACGCTGTATCGATGCTGCCGTACGAAGAACTGACCCCGTCCGAACGCGAGTTGTGGAACGCCTTCCCCGAAGGTCGCCAGGTGGACCTGCGCGCGGGCACGCCGAGCGCAGACGATCCGGCCGGAGGGGCGGACTGGGGGCCCGAACGCACGCTTCGGGCGGCCGTCGTGACAGCTTTGGCGCGCGGAGCAAACGCGGCGCCACCGGGGGCGGTCACCGCTTTGCGGGTGGCTGGCGCGCGGATCACCGGTCATCTCGATCTCGCTGGGGCGGAGACCGACCACGTGTTGTGGTTTGAGGACTGCTGGTTCGAGGAGGGGCCGAGCCTCTATGGAGCGGCCACCCGGACGATTGGGATCATCGGCAGCCGGGCGCCCGGCATGGACGCCACGTTGGCCCGGATAGAGGGCACCCTCAATCTGCAGCGATCGGTTCTCCACGGCACGGTTTCGCTCATGAGAGCTCGGATCGCAGGCGAGTTGAAACTGAGCGAGACGATACTGTCGGCCTCGGACCAATGGGCGTTGTTCGCCGGCGGCCTTGTCATGGAAGGCGGGGTGTTCTGCCGCAGAGGATTCACCGCGCACGGCGGGATACGGCTGCTGGGAGCACACCTGCCGGGCGGCCTGTTCATGGAGGGAGCCCGACTGGACAACCCTGATGGTCCGGCGCTCGTCGCGGACAACGCCGTGGCCTCGACGCTGGTCTTCTCCCAGGGGTTCACCGCGCAGGGGGCCGTATGCCTGCGCGGGGCGCAGATATCGGATCAGCTCACCTTTGACGGTGCCATCCTGAACGGCGAGGACGTGGCCCTGGACTGCTCGCGGATGCAGGCAGGCGATATGCACTTCACACCCTCCGCACCACCCTCCGGCTCTGTGGACCTCCGGGGTGCCAAGGTCACAGCCCTTCACGACGGCGAGGGCGTCTGGCCGCGCATCGTACGGCTACAAGGGCTCAGCTACGCCTCCCTCCAAGCCAGGGACGGTCTACGAGGGTACGACGCAACACGCCGCGTGGAGTGGATCCGGCGCGAGCCCGGCTACGCCCCACAGCCGTACGAACAGCTGGCGAGCTGGTACCGGCAGGTCGGCCATGAGGACGACGCCCGCAGAGTGCTGCTGGCCAAGCAGCGTCACCGCCGCAGCACCCTGCATCCGGCCGGGCGGGTGTGGGGCCACCTGCTCGACGCCCTGGTCGGGTACGGCTACCGCCCCTGGCTGGCCGGAGTGTGGATCATGGCTCTGACCGTCCTCGGCACAGTTGTCTTCGGCGGCCAGTCGCCGAAACAGACCCAGCCCGGCCAAGGCCCGCCGTTCAGCGCCCTCGTCTACACCCTCGACCTGCTGATCCCCATCGGCGGCCTCGGCCAGCGCACCGCCTGGTACTGGCCGGAAGGCGGCATCGCGCAATCGCTGTCCTACGCGCTGATCGCGGCGGGTTGGCTGCTGACGACGGCAGTCGTCGCGGGCGTGACCCGGTCACTGAACAAGAGCTGACAACCTCCACCGACGCCATCAACAGGTCCGCCGGACGGCTTCCTGGCCGCCCGCGGCCGCGCCTTCGCCAGCCCCCACCGACAACTCGCCGAACCACTCCGCTCGAGACATCGAGCGAATCGGCCCAGTTCGCTTACGACAGGGACCAGTTCACCGGCCGAGTAGCCGAGGGGAGTTTCCCCCTCGGCTCTCACAGAACCGTGCGTAACAGTCACCCGTTACACGGCTCTTGTCGTCCTGATCATCAGGCCGACACCGCATCCGTGGTCAGACGCCGGTCTGCGAACATGCGGGGGTATCGCCGGGCGATCTCCACAAGTTTCGCGTGGGCCTTCCGCTTGGGTGCGAGCCGTTTGCACTTCTGGCGGATCCAGCGCACCAGGTAGGCGTTGATGCGCATCACGAAGCGATGCAGTTCCCACGGCCGGAACCGGCCGTAGTGGTTGAGCCACCCCGCCACGACGGGATTGATCCATCGGGCGAGAGCGGTGAAGGACAGGTCCGAGCGGGTGTGCAACTGCCACGACCGCAGTTCCTGCCCAGCGGGTCAAGGCGTCGCCGCGCGGAAGAGAGCCAGGAGGGCCTGAGACGGCGGAGTGTCTGCGTCGAAGAACTGCGTGGCCA
Source organism: Streptomyces sp. NPDC111507 (assembly GCF_055638955.1). Lineage (NCBI taxonomy): Bacteria > Bacillati > Actinomycetota > Actinomycetes > Kitasatosporales > Streptomycetaceae > Streptomyces > Streptomyces sp. NPDC111507. Next base: position 37,853 of record NZ_JBVKBU010000032.1, read on the forward strand.
GCGAGGGCGGGACGGCTGTTCCGTGCATCCGGATCTCGTGGCAGCTGAAACAGAACGCCGCCTCGAAGAGGGCCAGATCGAGGGAGTCCTCATACGCGCGAATGCTCCAGCCCGGCGAGAAGCCACAGCGGTGCTGTTCGCCGCTGGGCAGTGTCCCGATCAGGGTCAGGGCGTTGGCTGCTTCGTTCCCGGCCCAGTAGGCGACCGCCCTGCCGGGGTATGGGGCGCCCCGTTTGATCGGGAGGGCGGAGATCCGTACGACCTCGATCATCACGGTGGCGGCCACGGCTTCGGCAGGGATCTGCATGAGGACAGTCTCCCTGCCGAACTGGTCGGCTGGGTCTGCTCGGATCTTGTCCGGCCTGCAGCCAAGCCGGCCCCGCAACGTGTGCCGGGCCAGAGGCGCGGTACCAGCCCCGTCGTACGCGCTACCCCGTACCGGTTTCCGCGAAGACCCTGCAGGTCAGAAGCCATACCGCTGACCGGTCCGAAACTGGAGCGCTCAGTCCGCCAAGTCAACCGCCCACGCGCCAGGTAGAGCGCTCAGTCACAGGTGTGACGCAGCGCGACAGTTGGCCCTTCTGGCCAAGTGAGTGCTCAGATCCGGCGCTCGCGACTCAGCCGCCGTGAAGACCCCACTCGTCGAGGCCGCCGTAGATGTGAGCTTCAAGGCATTGCGGGGCATCAAGGCCCAGGGCCTCGCCTCGGTACAGGGCGATGAGCGAGTCTTTGCCCCGCCACCAGGTGTCGGTCAAACCCTGCACTTCGGGCACCGGCTCATAGCCGCCGAGGTCCAGTGACTCGACGGCCCTGCCCCTGATCCTTGTGACGGTCTTGGCCCAGCGACCGGCATGAGCGGCGAGCGCCAAGGACTCCACCCATCCGTCTGTGCTGGCATGCAGTGGCGTCCAGCGGTAAGCGTCGATCCCCAACGCGCCGTCGGGGCCGATCATGAATCCGTAGGCCATAGACACCCGGCAACTCCCCGCGGGAAATGACCAGCCTTCGTCGGCGGAGCCCTCCGGACAGTCGGCGGCCAGGATGCGTGGTCCGCCCTCGTAGAAGGGCGCAGGTGGTAGGGCAAGGCCGCCCCAGCGGTCCTGAAAGGCCGCAGCACGATCGATCTCTGCGGCCGGTATCCCATGCCCGACCCACGCGTCGCGGTGACGTCGTATCTCCTGCCGAGGAACGCTGATGCCGTCTACCTCGACGAACCTCTTGGCCCTGTCGCTCAAGCCTGCAGGCGCAACAGGGATCGGCGAAACGAGCGGGGCGGTCGTCATGGCGTCGGAGTCTAGTGACAAGGCTGGGCAGCGTCGCGGGCGGCGGCTTCGCCTGCCGACTGTGCTGGCCCTGCCAGCTCTGAACAGCGCTCAGGGGCCAACTGATGCGCTCAACGGCCCGTTATCGCGTGGCCCGATCAAGAGTCAGCTATCTCGAAAAGTCGCATCGACAACGGTCCACAGCGGCGTTGGTGACAACAAGCCTGCCGATGTGACAACTATCGTGCATCGGCTCAACAGGGCGTCGGTGGGCAGGGTGCGGACGAAGCTGTTTAGAACGAGAAGTCGATGTAGTCGATGTCCGTGAACTCGACTTCGAGGTTGTCGGCGCGCCTTCCGCGGTCTTTGAAATACGTTTCCTGAAGTCCTTCGGCGATGACTTCATTGGGTGTCTGGTCGCCGATGCCCTGCTGGGCGTCGAAGAGCCGCCGGGCGTAGTCGGCCGGGAGGTGGACGGTGATGCGGCGCTGACGGCCGTCGTCGGTCGTGCCGATGGGTGCGGTATAGCCGAACCGGGCGCGGGTCTCCACAGTGATCCCTGTCGTGGTGGCGGCCTTTTTACGGTTCCGCTTGCGGACCTGGGGCTGCCAGCGGGCGCGGACCGCTACGTCGATCCGCGCGGCGATCTCGTCGGGCGGATTCTTGCGGGCGCCTCGTCGGTAGCGGTTCACGGAGTCCGCGGTGACGCCGATCTCCTGGGCGACCGCCTTGGCCGTCTTCAGCTTCCCCATCAGGAAGTTGATGCGCGCCTGGAGGGTCTTGGGAGGCTCGCGGGTGAAGGTTTCCTGGCTGGCGCGTTCGATGGCGTCGTTGACCAGGGCGTCATCGGCACCGGCGTTGCTCGTTCGCATCCGTCGCACCACGGCTCTACTCCCCTTCGTCCATGACGGCGTCGCCGCCCTTGATGTGGCGGGCGGGGTTGTAGCCCTGTTCCATCAGGTCGACCGCCCACACCATCTCCTGGACGCCTTCCACCTTGGCCAGGCCCGGGGTGGCACCGAGGCGGAACGTGCCGAGCACCGGCTTGCCGTCTTTGGTGTGCGGGAGGAAGTCCAGCGGCGAGGGCCCCTCGCTGGCGTAGACGACGCAGTCGGACAGCACTCCGAGAGGGTAACGGCCCGTCAGGGCCGTGAGTTTGGCCATCTTGCGGTGCATGTTCACCCGCGCCTTGGCGATGACCGCGGCCCGGACATCGGGGCGCCAGGTCGGGCGCTCCAGCGCGGGCCAGCGCTCGCCGTCGGTGTAGTGGCGTCCCTGTGGGCGCTCGCGAAGCTTGCCGATACCGCCCTTGATGGTCGACTTGATGGCCGAGAGCACCATCGCGCCCTGCCGGTGCCGGCGGATGGCCGCCTGCAGGTTTTCGTCCCTCTGGTCGGCCAGATGCAGGAAGTCGGTGCGGTCCGCGGCGAGTTCGCGCAGTACGGTGCGCAGCGCCGCGAGGTTGTTGTCGTTGGCGGCGCGGTAGGCCTTGTGCAGGGCCATCGCGGTGAGGAACGCGGTCTCGTCGGCGTCTTTGTCGACGGGGATGCCCATGTCGGCGGTCGTCGTCACGTACGCGTCCTTGAGGCGGTCGTGCCAGGGGTCCAGGTATGCACCGGTCTCACGACGCAGGTATGCCTCGATCGGCCGTACCTCGTAGCCGAGTTCGGCGGCATACGCCACGGTTGGGGTGGCGTACCAGGCCGGTCCCTCCGGGCGCTGCCCGGAGGGGGTGAACGGTGAAGGCAGGCGTGGGTCCAGCTCGATGTGGGAGAGGTCCACCAGCCAGCTGCCGGGGATCTTCTTGTCGAAGGCCGGGGAGGTGATGTGGGCCGGCTCGCTCAAACCGACGGTCAATCGGGCGGCGGCCGCGAGGAACGCGGTATTGATGTCGAGGCCCACCGCGTAGCGCAGCGTACATTCGTCGCCGGTGAGCAGGTCGGGGTCGCGCACCCACTGGTAGGCCTCTTCGTCCAGGAAGCCGCCTTCCCAGCCCTGGGCGACGGGGTGTTCGAGCGGGGCTTCTGGCGGCGCCGGGTCGACGGGCACGGTGAGCGCGCCTGGGTTCGGCCCGGGCACCCACTCCCCCGTCGTGTCGTCCTTGACCGCGCGGGTCGGCGGCCGGGTCGCGGTCATCAGCTCCAGCCCGGAGACGGCTGTGGAGCCGCGCGGGGTGATGACCCGGGAGGCGTACACGCCCAGCACCCGGGCCAGGTCGGCAGGATGCAGGTCTGCCGCGTCGCCCCAGGCGCGGGTGTCGAGGGCGTCCCAGGGCAGGATCGCCAGCTGGACGCATTGGCGCTGGTTGCCCTTGGCGGGGCGGTAGATGCGGGCCCACGGGCCGAAGCCGCGCTGGGTGAGCTGCCACTTCGCCTTCGTGATCTGCTTGACGACCGGGTGGTCCTGCGGTAGCCGAAGGCTGCGGCGGGCCTCCGGGCCCTCCAGCCGTGCGGGCAGTCCCAACCGTAGGGCGGCTGCCTCGGTCAGCACGATCAGCGGGTCGGAGTCCTTGCCGTTCTTGTTCAGCCGTGGCGTGCCGATCCCGGCCTCCGCCAGCACCCAGTCGACCAGTTGCGGAACTGTCGTCGCCGGGCATTCCAGCAGTACTCCGCCCAGGCAGTAGGCCGTACCGTCCCCGTCCAGTACGGCCAGCGGCCCGTTCGGAAACCGCGGATCAGCGGCAGGCCCGGCGGCCCTCGCCGTCGCCGGGCGCCGGGAGGTCGATGTGCGGGATGTGTTCCTGGCTGCGGTTGCTGTTGGGGTGGTTGCCGCTGGGGCCTGGTTCGGGGCCGGAGAGGGCGGGGTGGGGCTCTCGGCGGCCGTACGGTCCGCAGGGGACGGAGCTGTCGGGATGGATGTCTGTGGGGCCGCGGCCGCGGTGATACTGGCCGGGTTCGGCTCGCCCGCCGTGGAGGGGGGATGCTGCGCAGCCCAGCCCTCCAGCAGCCGCAGGTATGCCTGGAGACGGGGCGGGCGAGGCTCGCTTCGTCCGGCCTCCCAGTTCTTGACCGTCTGTGTTGTCGACTTCAGCGCCTGGGCGAGGCGGGCCTGCGTCACGCCGGCCGCCTCACGCAGCCGGGCCCGCTCCGTAGGTGACGGCAACTGCGTCTCGCCCTGCAACAGTTGGTCCACGGCCGCGAACAGTTCTTCCTCGGTCGGCATGTCCGCAACCCTAGCAGGATTTAACTGCCGATTTAGCCTTGGTATTAACCCTTCAGAGTGCGGCGCGTCCCTTCTCGTTCGGCTCGGACGTCCCGGCGGCCGGTGGCCGGTTCGATTCCCTGAGCAGCCGTCAGTGGCTACCGAAGGCAGCCACTGACGGAGGGCTGGTGCCGGTTTCAGAACGGGGAGATGATGCGTTCGAGCCGTGAGGTGATGGCTCCTTCATTGCGGCCCAGTTCCCGTGCCATGTCGCTCACCGGCGTATTGCAGGCGTGGAGCTCGCTCAGCCGGGCGTCTTCTTCCGGTGTCCAGCGTTCGTAGGCGCGCGGATGGGCCTGTCGTTTCGCCTCCACCGTGTAGGCCTTGGGCGGCTCGGGGGCCGTCACGGCCTTCTGGGCGGGCACGAGGTCCGAGGGGTAGGGGACGAGTTTGAGGCCATACAGCTTCCAGCGGATGGAGCTCTCGCTGCGTCCCAGCTCCTGAGCCAGCTGGGCAGGGCTCTTTCCCGCATGATGGCCCTCGCGCAGGTACAGCTCGGCTTGGTGCGTCCAGGGAGCACCGGGGCGGGCCGCTTTGACGCCGGCCGGAGCAGAAGGCGGCGCGGCGGGCAGGACGGGAACGAGGCAGGCGCTCGCCGCGGAGGTGATGAGGCGAGCGATACTGTCGAGGTCACCGCTGTCGATTTCGCCGGTGAGTTCGCCGTGGATGATCCCGTCGGGCGAGCAGATGATGACGGTGAGTTCCACCCGGCCATCGTCGACGGGGTCCGCGCTGAGGCAGTAGCGGCGGTGTGCATCGCCGATTTCCAGTTTGACGCCGGGCGCAGCGGTACCGCGGGGCGCGCGGGCGGGTGGCGGGGCCTTGGCTGCAGGGCTGTCGGGCTGATAGGCGGGGGCCAGCAGTTCGTGGACGTGCCAGGAGGCCGGTAAGTGCTCTCCCCCGTCGAGCCGGTAGGCATTGTGGCTGGCCTCCAGTTCACAGTCCGCGTAGAGAACCGTCAGCCTCTGGCCGGCAAACACGCCGGCCTCCTCCCCGGGGCCGGCCGGGACGGTCAGGGTGCCTTTGCGGGGTTCGGTCTCGAGGATGACGGCATCCGGATCGCCGTGCCAGGCTCCGCGTTCATCACGGAAGGCATAGATGAGGATCATGGGAGGAATCCTTTCGTGGGCCGGCTGCAGCCGAGTGCGGCAGCGCGGTCAACAGCACAATTCGACCAAGGCATGGGCCGTCATCGCTACAGCGGCGGGAGCGGTGGCGTGAAGACGGCGACAAAGACGCGGACTTCTTGCAGCCGTGCTCCCGCAGCCGACAGGGCCTGCGGCGAAGCCGGCAAACCTGCCGCCGTGCGCCGCCGCACCTGCCCTCGGGTGGGTGCCCCGGACGTCCGTCAGCCCTGCCTGCAGGTCGCCACTGAACTGGCTGCCAGGCACGCCCGGGCGCCGCTGATTCCCCCCCTCCTCCGCAGCAGGCCGAGCTGACGGACAGCCTGCGCCAACTGCCTCTACGTGTACGTCAATTCATACCTGTTCTCCCGATAGCGCCGGCATCGGTGACGTGTCACCGTGCCCGCCGCTTCACAGCGCAGCATGCCCGAGCCGAACGCACTTCGGTGCACTCACATGAACGGTTCTCCGGCAGTGACCTGCACACCCCCCTACACATACACCCGTTCGAGGGGCTCGCGGTCGTATGTGACCGCGCTCGTCCGCCTGGACGCGATCGACGGGCGGCCCCAGCGTCCAACAGCGCACTCCTCCACGGCCATTCAGGCGGACGTCAGACAGGAACGGCGCAGGCTGCGGCTGCGCCGTCGGTACGCCGGGCCCCCGCAGCATCGCTCACCGTCCATCGCCGCGAGGCCAGCGGCCGGAGCGGGCGTCTCCGGTACCGCTGCGGCGGGCCGGGGATTCGTCCCACGGGTCCTCGTCCTTGCCGCAGCGGATCTCCCCGTAGAGGCACCCGGGGCAGCAGGTGGTGTGGTTCGGATGGGCAGGTCAGTCGGAGGCCTCGGTGAGGTGGGTGAGGCTGGACCCGACAGGACTCTTACGGACGTGGAGGCGGTGGGTGATGCGGCGCTTGAGCTCGGGGACGTGGCTGATGACGCCGACGGTGCGGTTGTGGGCACGCAGGGAGTCCAGGACGTCGAGGACCTTGTGGAGGGTGTCTTCGTCGAGGGTGCCGAAGCCTTCGTCGATGAAGAGGGTGTCCAGGGGGTTGCCGCCGGCTTCGTGGGTGACGACGTCGGCCAGCCCGAGGGCGAGGGACAGGGAGGCGAAGAAGGACTCGCCGCCGGAGAGGGTGTCGGTCTTGCGGGGGCGGCCGGTCCAGGAGTCAGTGATCTCCAGGCCGAGGCCGGAGCGGGCGCCGTGGGAGGCTTGGTGGTCGGAGTGGGAGAGGGTGTAGCGGCCTTCGGACATGATGTGCAGGCGGGCGTTGGCGGCGGTGACGACTTCTTCGAGGCGGGCGGCCAGGACGTAGGCCTCCAGCTGCATGCGCACGCGGGCGCTGGGTGAGTTGCCAGTGACGAGTTCGGCCAGGTGGCGAGCGGTGAGGTGAGCCTGCTCGAGCGGGTGCAGGCGCTGGGTGCTGCAGCAGGCTGCCGCGCAGCCTTCCGCAGACCTCGGCGCCGCCACGGCTGCAAGGTCCGCCGCAGATGACCAGCATGCCGAGGCGGCTGCCGCCGCCAGTGCCGCCCACACCCGCAGCCAGGCCGTGCCGGGTTCTCCAGGACTGCGGTGTGCGCGGCGCAGGCCTCGCGGCACTGAGTGATCTCTTCTTCGATGGCGCGCAGGTCTCCGTCTTTGAGCAGGGCCTGCTGGGCAAGTGCCAGGGTGTGCAGGTCTTCCCCAACCCGGCCGCCCTCGAACGGCTGGTCACCGCCCGCAACGCCCACTACGACACCCTCACCCAGCAGCTCACCGAGCTGCATGCAGCACGTCTCTCGCCGTGCAGACATGGGCCTGGATGGGCTGCCCCAGGAATCGATCGACCAAAATTCGATAGGATATCATTCGCGTCAGCAATCCGGGCGTGAGTAACTCTGTTGCCATACAGGCACCTTACGAGTCTAACAATTCCATGCGATTGCAAACATGCTGATGCGGCTTCCCGCCCCAGCGGCAGTCCCGTCGGGCCGGCCACGGTAGACCGATCCAGGTCTCCCGCCCGGACGCTCCGCATCGCACCGCCCCCCATCGGCGAGAGGCCGTTCGCGCCGGCAACCCGGCCCTCCAGTCCGCCGATTACGGTGCGGTTGCGGCGGCGCCTTTGCGGGAATGCACGGCACAGATCCGAGCTGGGGAGGGGGCGCCCGGATGGCGACCGGCACGGTCAAGTGGTTCAACGCCGACAAGGGCTACGGCTTCATCGCCGTCGATGACGGCCCCGACGTCTTCGTGCACTACAGCGCGGTTGAGGGGGGCTCCCCCGCCCTGGAAGAAGGCCAGCGGGTTGAGTTCGAGATCTCGCAGGGCCAAAAGGGGCCGCAGGCACGGTCGCTGGCTCTCGTGGACTCCATGGCCACGACGTCCAGCAGCGAGCAGCAGTCCCGCTCGGCAGCGCACGAGGCACAGCGGACGCGTCCGTCATCCGCTCATCAGTCCTCCGCCGAATCCCCGGGTGCCCGCCGTACTCCCCCGGAGTGGGCATCCGGACCAAGCGACGTCCCCGATTCCGCCGACGGCTCTCCCGCCGTGCTCGACGGCCCGTCCGAAGCATCCGGACATCTGCTGCACACCCTGCACGTCAGGGGACCGGATGGCCTGGTCTTCCAGATCACCGACATTTCGGCCGATGTGACGGTCGGGCACGTCGCGGACGCCGCGACCACCCACTACGTCCCCTCCGACAGGCCGGCTGTCGTGGACCATGTCGGGCCCCAGGGCAAGGCAAGACGGCTCGATCCTGAACTGTCGCTGGGCGAACAGGGGGTCAGGGACGGCGACTGGCTGCACGTCGCTGTCCAGGCCACGGCAGGCGGAGGTGGCACCCTTCCCGCTCGCGCTCAAAAGACCTATCAGCCGGGGCAATACCGGCCCAGGCCCGTCGCGCCGACGGTCCCAAGAGGCAACCTGTACGACGACATCGCCGCCGCCGCAAGCACCGTCCACGATCCCGCGAGCCGCTTCAGCATGCTGCTCCAGCTCCACGACAAAGCCCCTGAGCCATACCGCCCTTCGGTGCTGCACGACGCCGTCCTGGCCGCAGGCGCCATCGCCGACGAACACGGCCGCGCGAGCGCCCTGGAGGACGTGCTCCGTCGACTCCCGGACCGTGATCCTCCACCCGAAGCCGTTCCACCAACGTTGCCTGCCGATCCGGAAAAACTGCGGCCGGCCGCCTCGTTCAGACGCTGGCTCGGCCATGTCCTCGGCCGGGAGCCGTTGCAGGACGACGGCCCCGGCCCTCAGCAGACAGTGGAAACGGACTGGGAAGCGGTGGAGCGGGACCTGGACAAGGTGCTGCTGCGCATGGGGCCACCGCCCGCGACACCGGCCAGGGGGGCACAGCAGTGACAACGGACGAGACCGCCGCCTCCAGGCTCAGTGTCTACGAATCCATGGCCCCCTGGGAACGGGCCGCCCAGTGGGAGCAGGCGGCGCCCGAGACCGCCAAAGGCATCATCCAGCTCGTGAACAACGAGCAACTGCACCGGCACCGCATCGCCAGGATCGAGATGGCACGCCAGGTGGTCAGCGTGCTCCTCGGCTTCGGGACGGTGATCGCGATGGTCGTCGTCGCCTGGCATTACGCGGACGTGGGAGAGCCCGTCGCGGGAGCATCATTCGCCGGAGCCGGGATGGTCTCGACCGCCGCGATCTTCGTCACCGGCAAGCGGCCCGCATCCCCGCGACGCAGGCAGTGAAGGCGGCCCACGCCTCAGTAACGATCACGCACAGGGTGTCCAAAACCTGGCCCGCGCAATGACTGCTTCGCGCCCTCACCTCGCCGCTCCGAAGGAACCCCCGCTACGGCCGCTGGACGCGCCGCCGTGCCGCGTCCAACTCACGGCGCTCCTCAGAGGCGCCATCACCGTTGGCGGGAAGGCGGCCGTAGCGCTCCGTCGCGATCTGATCGATGCGCGCGGCGTAGCGGCTCGTGGCGGCCTTGACTGCCTCTGCGGGAGGAAGGAGCTCCTCCGCGGCACGCAATGCTTGAAACAGCTCTTGAGTGAGTTGAAGGAGCCGCTTGAGTTCATCCTCAGCACTGGAATACCCGCTTGTGCCGCCGGACTTGAGGCGGGCGGCGACGGTGCGGCAGGCCTGCCGTTCCATCGCCACGCACACCGCCTGACGGCGCCGCTCCAGGGTCCGGAACGTGGTGCCGCCCGGATCCGCGATGATCTCTTCGGCGGCTTTCACGGCCCGGGCCAGGGCCGGTGCGAAGCGCGTCGCCGCCAGCGCAGCCGCCTCCCGCTCCTTGCGCTCGGCCTCGCGCCGCTGCTGCTGCAGCCCCGGCCAGGCGGGGAACTCCTCACGCCCCATGCGCTGCCCGCGCGTACGCGGCGCCGCCTTCTCCGACTTGGTCAGGCGCCGGTCCCAGTCACCGTGCGCGGTGTAGCTGTAGGCGCTGCAACCAACCGTTCCCCATCCCCCGAACCCGTAACGGCCGTGGCCCCACCGGTCGTTGACGAAGGTGATCGGCTCACCACAGTGCCGGCACAGTTCTTGCGACACCTCACGTTCCATCCCCACGATGCCCCCGGTGGCTGCGCGGCTCTCCCCCGAGCCGTGTGAACTGCTCCATCCTGCCAGTCCCGGACATGCGGGCAACGCCGAAGAGCGCCGCGGCCGGGAGTGGTGGGGCCGGCACGGTCAAGCGGGTCCGCGGGACCTCCCGCTTGCCGCCTTCGGCCAAAAGCGTGGGCTCAGCGGGCAGGGCAACGGCAGTTGCAGGGACAAGATCGTCCACGGTCAGCGGCCCTGGATGCGGGCAGTGCCGCGTACGGTGATCTGGCAGTCGGCTTGCCCGGGTACGGTCTCGACCTGCCTCGAAGTCCTTTGCGCGTCAGGGACCGGCGTACAAGAGCGACTCGGGGAGCGCAGCCAGGCCAGTGGAACCAGGTGCGCACGCGGTCGCCTTGTCAGATGCCTGGGCGGCTCGGGTCGTCTGGGATGTCGTACCCCCCTCTACGTCACGCAGCCAGTACCGGGTCATGGCAGGCCTCCGCCCGATCTCTTGAGCCTCGTCTACGTCCGCGATTTCCCCGGAGTGCATCGCAAGCGTGTCGGCGTCCTTCATGGGTTCCAGAACGGCGTAGGCCACGGCCTGTGCCGAGAACGCTCAAACTCCGCTGCGCCGAACAGTGGGGCAGCCAGGGACGGAATCCGCTACGCGCATAGATTTCCTATAGGAAGTGTCACGCAGCCGTCCAGCAGAGATGTCACGCGCTGCCCCTTCGTGACACCAGGCCGAGTCGTCGATCGCACTCGCAGAACCCCAGCTCAAGCGATCCGTGGCGTAGATCTGACACCGGCGGGCTGCTCGGCACATGCTGGCCGCCGGGGGCGACCGCTCGGGGACGGTGGCGCCGGCGGTCTTCGGCGCGATCACGGGCTGCGTCGGCCTGTGCATGCCCGCGATGACCGGGGTCGCGCCGGCCGGGCTCCGGGCGCGGCAGACCGGACTCGGCGCCGCCGCCCTCAACGCCACGCGCCAGGCCGGGGGGAGCACTCGGCATCGCCCTGCTCGGCAGCACCGCGTTGCAGCGGCCGGGTGCGGCAGGCGCGGACCTGCCGCACCTGCGGCTGCCCATGATCCTCGCCGCTACCGGGTACCTGATCGCCATCGTCGTCACCCTCACCGCGATCGGCGGCCCCACAAGCCGACCTCGGTGATCACCGACCCTGCTCCCACGCGAGGAGTCTCCACAGCCACGGGCCGCCCCACTGTCCTGGGGAGGCCCGTACCGTGTGCCGCGGTACACGTCAGACCTGACCGGTAAGCAGTGACCTGTATTCAAGCCGTGAGCACGCGAGGTAATGGGGGACCTTGTCAATGCCGTTGGCCAGCCGATGGTCCATGGCCTGCGGACGATGTGCGACGCGGTTGCCTGGGTGGACGATGAATTGGCGAGAACGAAATTCGTCAGAGGCGGGCCGAGCCCAGCCGCACGACAGCTGCAAGGGTCACCAGATGCCGCGGATCGAACAACCAGGAAATGGAGTTAAGGATAACTTATCGGCCAAGAAGAAATCATTGCTTGTGTTAATTCGGAGGGGTGGCCGACGCTGGACGCACAGAGCCGGCGAGCACGAAACATAGGGAGACACCCATGAAAGCAATCGTCGCGATGGATCAGGCCGCGGAAGCAGCCGGGATCACACTCGCGGAGCGGCCTGAGCCGACGCCGGCCATCAACGACGTCGTCGTTGAAGTCCACGCGTCGGGCTTCGTCCCCGCGGAGTGGGAGTGGCCCTCGACGTGGGTCGATCGCTCCGGTCACGATCGCGCCCAGGCGATCATCGGCCACGAGTTCGCCGGAGTGGTCTCCTCCCTCGGTTACGGCACGACGGGACTCTCGCTGGGACAGCGGGTGTTCGGGATCACGGACTGGCACCGCGATGGAACGCTGGCCGAGTACGCGGCCGTGGAGGCACGCAACCTTGCGCCGCTGCCGGGGAACGTCGACTTCACGGTGGGTGCAAGTCTGCCGATCTCCGGCCTGACCGCGTGGCAGGGCCTGTTCCAGCACGGTCGTCTTCAGGCGGGGCAGAGCGTCCTCGCACACGGCGCCGCCGGCGCGGTCGGATCTGTGGTGACGCAGCTCGCCCGGGAGTTCGGCGCCTACGTCATCGGTACCGGCCGGGCGGCGGACCGCCAGGCGGCGCTCGACTTCGGTGCGAACGAGTTCCTCGACCTCGGCCGCGAGGATCTCGACGACATCGGCGGGGTCGACCTGGTCTTCGATGTCATCGGCGGTGACATCCAAAAGCGCTCGGCGAGCATCATCCGCACTGGCGGGACGCTGGTGTCGGTGGTCGGACCTGTTGAGGCTCGCCCTGTCGACGGCTTGGCGGTCGACTTCGTCGTCGAATCCGTTCCGAGTCAGCTGGTGGAGATCGTCGACCGGGTACGAGACGGGCGCCTTCGCACACACATCGGAACAGTCGCGACCCTCGACGACGCCATCCCCGCGCTCAACCCGACCGAGCGGCGCAAGGGCAAGACCGTCATTCGCGTGCGCCCCTGAGCGTCCTGGAATAAGCCAACACCGCCGTCATGCTGACACCCCGCTGACGAGATCGGCACCCGGCCCGACGCCGACGACGTCAGCGGGGCCGCTCAGTGCCCACCAGAGCGACCTGGCCGCGCTTCCCGAATCCGACGGCGATCGCCTCGGCGTGCGCGGCGGCGACGCCTCGCACACCCCCGGCGTAGCACTCCAGCCGGCTGAGCGCCGAGGACCTCGAAACACAGGTACTCGCGTCGGCGGCGAGTTCGCCCAGCGCGCCACGGTCGCCTTCTCCGCGTGGATCAACCGGTACAGCTCGCTCACCGGTCGTTCTCCTTCACGAAGAAGGCCGCCGCTTTTTCAGGATCCCGATCGTCTGCTGCTGCTCGCGCACCTCCCTGCGCAGTCACTTGCGCACTTCGCGCTCGGAGCCGGGCACGGGACGACTTGTGAGCGCGGACCACGTACCTAGGCTGCGGGCTCAGTCGGCGATGTGGCCGACAACTTGGGGAATCTCGAACAGGTTGCCGGTGTCTCCGGTGTGCAGGAACGCGACGTTGCTGCCGAGGGGGATCCGCCCGCTGCGGGCGTGGTCGAGCAATCCCGCAAGTCCCTTGCCGGTGTAGACAGGGCCGACGAAGACGCCCTCTGCTCGGGCCAGCTCGCGGATGGCTGCCGTGCTCTCGGCGGACGCGACAGCGTAGTCCTCACCGATGAAACGCTGGTCGATGTCGATCTCGGCGCGGATCGCCGCGTCGTCGGGTACGGGCGCGCCCAAGGTGGCCAGCACCGCCTTGGTCCGTTCGACAATCACACCAGGGTTCATCCGGTCTCCGTCGTTGACCCTCTGGATGGAGATCGACCGGAGCTTCACCGGGTGTCCCAGACTCAGCTTGGCTGCCAGCATCCCGGGCAGCGCCGTCCCGGTGCCGATCGTGTGGTAAACGTAGTCGAGCTCGACCCCTGCGGCATCGGACTGTTCAAGCATCTCCCGGAACGTCAGGGCGTGCGCGATGTAGCCGTCGGGGTGCGCACCACCGGTCCCGACAACGAGGACCTCGTGCCCCTGTGCTTCAAGTTCGGCCTTGCGCACCGCGATGGCGTCGGTGATCCGCGCGGCCTCGTCCGCAGAATGCCATTCGTTGCCGCTGACGTTGATGACGTGGGTTTCGACACCCATCGTCTTGTTGAGCAGATAGTTGCCGCGGAACTCGTCGAGCTCACCATGCCGGGGCACGTTCCGTGTCAGAACCAGGATCGGCGTGATTCCTACGCTCAGGCAGGCGGCGGCGAACTGCAGACCCGAGTTGGTCAGGTATGCGCCCTGGGTGATGACGTGTGTCACTCCGTTCTCGAGAGCCCGCCCCAGGATGAACTCGGCCAGGCGCATCTTGCTCCCGCTGATCGCACTGGGCCCTGCCAGGTCCTCGCGCTTCATGAAGAGGTTGATCCCGTACTCCGCCGACAGGTTGGACAAGGCGTGGAACGGAGTGGGGTAGAACCCGACCCGGCATCGGGGGAGTTTGTTGATCGCGGTGTCGAATTGCGTGATGTCCATGCGCCTAGCGTCGGTCACCCCTCTGGATTAGCACGAGCAATGATTTCTTCTTGGTCGATAAGATATCCTTAACCTCATGTCTTGGTTGTTCGATCCTCGGCATCTGGTGACTCTTGCGGCTGTCGTGCGGCTCGGCTCGTTCGCCGCTGCCGCAGAGGAGCTGGGCTACACCCAGTCCGCGGTCTCGCAGCAGATTGCGGAACTGGAACGACGGGTCGGTGCACGAGTCGTGGTCCGGCGGCCCGTCCGTGCGACCGAGGCCGGGCAGGTCCTTCTCGACACCGAGGCCGCGATCAGCGTGTCGATGAGTCGCGCTGCCACCGAGCTCGCGGCGCTCGCGGACGGAACCGGCGGCGAGGTGCGGCTCGGCGCGTTCATCTCGGCAGCAGCCTCCATCGTCCCTCCCGCGCTCGCCCGCCTGCGTGCGACCCATCCGGCGGTTCACATCACACTCCGTGAACTTGAGCAGCGCGAAACGCATGCGCTGCTGTTCCAGGGAGAGATCGACCTGGCCATCACCTTCGATTACGAACACGCTCCCGGGCCAGTACCCGCCGGACTCATGCAAGAGCACCTCATGGACGAGCCGATCATGGTCGTCCTTCCCGTCGGTCATCCCCTGGCCGGAGCTGACAGTGTCACCCCGGCCGACCTGCCGTCGGACGCATGGATCAACACCGCGGTCGACGTGCGCGACTTGGCAGCGTCACCCGTCGACCGCGACCGGGGAAGCGGACATCGTCTGGACTTCGACGGCATGGACTTCCGCACTGCACTCAATCTCGTCGCCGCGGGTCTCGGCGTCGCGCTGCTGCCGCGATTGTTGCTGTTGGACGCTCCGCCGAGCGTCGTGGTTCTGCCCATGAGGCAGCCCACAGTCGTCCGTCGTCTCTACACCTGCCGGCTCGATACGAGAGGCGTGACCGCATCGATCAGGCGGCTGGAGACGTACCTGCGGGAGGCAGCGGCGGAACTCTGAAGCCCGATGCACTGCGAATGAACGGTCAATATCTGCGTGGGGGGGGTGACTTCGTGGCAGGGGCCGCGGTGCCAGAGATCGCGTCCCGCGAAGTGGTGTAGCAATGCGGAGTTCACCTGATACCTCCGAGGATGCGCCGGCCTTCAGGCCGGGGAGGAATCGGACCCCTGCGGAGCAGGGCAAGGAAAGAGCAATCGCCGTCAGGG
>NZ_JBVKBU010000033.1:0-41989 GCF_055638955.1 Streptomyces sp. NPDC111507
ACACGGGCCCAGAGTTGCCAGTGATGCCCTAGTGCTGTAATCTAGTACTTGTCGGAAAGGGGAACGGCACCCCGGACCGACACCACCAACACCCAGCGCGACGCGATAGGAAGTGCACCATGACGACCACCCCGGCCACCGTCTCGATTCCCGCCCAGGCCGAGCCGACCGAGGCGCCCGCCCAGGTCGACCAGGAGCACGGCAGCCGGATCATCACCGCCCTGGAAGGCGCATGGGCCGCGATCCGCGCCCAGCACCCCGAGGTGCCGCGCGTCGTGATGATCACCGGCAGCGGCCAGGACGGCCGGGGGTCCCTCCGGTGGGGGCACTTCGGCGCCGACTTCTGGACCGTCGACAACGGACAGAAGAAGGGCCGCGCCCCCGAACTGTTCGCGGGTGGCGAGCTGTTGAGCCTCGGCGGCCGCCGCACCATGCAGACGCTTATCCACGAGGCCGCCCACGCCGTCGCCCACGTCCGGAAGATCAAGGACACGTCCAGCGCGGGCCGCTACCACAACAAGCGCTTCGGCAAGATCGCCGAAGAGATGGGACTCATCGCCCCGAAGGCGCCCGCGCCCGTCCTCGGTTTCTCGGACTGCCACATCACCGACGCCACCGCCGCCCGCTACGCCGCCGCGATTGAGGCACTGGACGCCGCCCGCCTGCCCTACGTCCACAACCCGCTCGCCATCGCCCTCGGCGGAGGCACCCCCGGCACCCCCAGCCCGACCGGTGGCGACGAAGACGACGAGAACGGCCAGAGCCAGGGCACCGAGGGCGGCCAGGACGACGAGGACGAGGGCGCCCCGCAGAAGCCCAAGAAGCGCCCGGCAACCCGCTTCCTGGTCATCTGCGGATGCACCAAGCCCGGCAAGGACGGCACCCCGGAGCCCGCCCGCCGCATCCAGATCAGCCGCGCCACGTGGGAGTTCGGGGGCGAGGACGGCGGACTCATGTGCGGGAAGTGCGGCGAGCCGTTCAAGAAGGCCCAGCAGGACGAGGAGCAGGCCGACGCCGGGTGACAAGCCCGGAAGGGGAGGGGGGCGCCCACCGGGCGCCCCCCTTGTCACGTGGTGCAGCTCGCTTCGCGCGTCGGCTCCGTGGCCAAGGTGCGGACCGTAGGCAGCACTTACGGTGCCGAGTCTCGGGGGGCGGGCCGCCGGGACGGACAGACCAATGGGGGAGTGGTGGCGGCTGGCTGTGGTGCCGCCGTACGGCCCTGGCGGCCGCACGGCTCCCTACCTCCGCCCGCCGGCGGTTTGGTGACAGGCCGTCAGAGGTGCCGTGCCGTGGCCGAGGCCCACCCAGGTAACCGGCCCAATCCCGATCCGACAAACGGACCATTAGCGTCATTCGGCACGGCAAACCCAGGAACCGCAAAGAAAGTTCCGCGCCACGCCGCTTGACTTGCTGCAAGACTCTGCGATCTCTGACAAGATCGCTCCATGAAAGATCGCCGAGGAGTGGGTGGGCCGCCGCGAGGGACACGGTTCCGCGCGCCTCACTACGACCCCACCACGGGCGAGGCGTACCGACCGGGCTCGAACTTCGAGCCCCAGAACGCCGTGAAGCTACTCAACATCTGCGAGCGACTGGACACCAGCGTGGCCGGTTTCCTCAACACGATGGTGGAGTTGCTGGAGGTGGACCCTCGAACGGGTCAGCCCGTCGGATGGCCGAATGCCGTACGCCTGAAGGAGGCCGGATGAACTAACCGGCCCATCAACTTCCTGGCCCCCTAAGCCGGGTGTTGGTTGGAGCCATCGGGGTCTCAGCTTCTCAACGGTTGTGGCGACCTGTTGCCGAGACTCCCGATCCCAGATCGAGCACGTAACCGCTGTCCGCCGGATTCCTAGGCCCGACAGCCGGGGCTTTCGTGCGTCCTCTAACACCGAGGGAGCGTTGCCATCGTAGCAGCGAGCCACGGTGGCGGTAGAGGCTTGCCTCAGACCGGTGTGTCATCGGCGCTTTATCAACAAGGTGACCTTTTCTCTGCCGCCGCCACGCCCGCATTCCCCCCTGTGACCGTACGTCGGCCAGGGGTTTCTAGCGTGCACACGCTAGAACTGTCAGTGCAGGCCAGGACCCTTACGCGGTTCCTCGGCGAGCTGTCCCCGCGTGCCCGCGTACGGGCCGCCGCCGGGACGCCCGAGGCCTGGCGGAACGTCTACCCGGACGCCGTGGCGGTCGCCGAGGTGGAGCCGGACCGGCCCGTGGCGATGTACCTGACCCGCCGTCAGCGCGGTGCGTACAGGTTTACGGCCGTCGTACTGGACTGCGACGCCAAGCGCGTGCCTGCCGAGCAGGCCGCCGCCGACGCCGAGTTGTTGGCCGACGCCGCCCGCGCCGAGGGCATCGAGCCCGTACCCACCCAGTCCGGCCCGAACGGCGGCCGCCACGTGTGGACCGGGTGCGCCGAGGGGGTGCCCGTCGCCACGGTGCGGAGGATCGCCCGCGCCGCCCGCACCCTGTGCCCGTCCGTCGACATCGCGCCCCTGATGAACCCGAAGGCCGGCGCGGTCCGCCCACCCGGCGCCGCCCACCGCCACGGCGGCCACAACGAGTTGACCGCACACACCATCGAGCAGGCCGTGAAGTCCCTCGGCTCCGCCTCGGCCCCCGCCGAGGCGTTCGAGCGCCTGGCCGTCCGGCTGGAGTCGATGGCCGCCGCCCTCACCGTCGAGCGGCCCACGAGGACGAGGCCCGCCCCGGCCCCCGCCGGCCGCCGCGTCGCCGAGGACGACGAGCACCAGGACGGCCCCGTACCCCCGTCGATCCAGCAGCGCGGACCGATCCAGCGCCCCGTCATCACCGACGCGGCCGGGTGCCCGCAGCTCGCCGTACCGTGGCGCCCCCTCGGCGAACGCGCCATGAAGGGACTCCGGCGGAAACTGACGCGCCATCACGACCACTCGCAGCAGGCCCACGCCCCCGCCCGATCCATGGCCCTGGCCGGATGGACCCAGGCCGAAGGGCTCGCCGTGGTGCGCGACGCCCAGTCGTCCCCCGCGCTGGAATGGCTCCGCAGCGAGCGCCAGCCGGACGGCACCCGGACCCCCCGCGCGGAGGAGGACACCGCCCGCCTGTGGGCCCGGGTGTGGTGGCTCGCCGTCCAGGACGCCGCCCGGATGCCCCGCAGGCCCGAGGACGACGGCGGCCGCCACGAGCGGACCGAGGCCGAGGTGGCCGTGGTCGACCTGTTCGCCCGGATGCGGGCCGCCGGCCCCGCACGGTGGGGACGGGAGTCCGGCCCCGCAGACGCCGCGATCCTGGCCGCCCTGGCCTGGCTCATGCTCACCGCCGGCACCACCGACGTGAGCGCCAACGTCCGCCGCCTCGGCGTGCTCGCCGGATACAGCCGCCAGACGGCATCCCTGGCCCTGTGGCGCCTCATCCGGGACGGATGGCTCACCGTCACCGCCGAGGCCGAGCGCAGGGCAGGCAAGGCCCGCCGGGTGACCCTGGCGACCGAGCACCAGTGCCCCGACCACCACGGCCACCAATGCGCCATCTACCAGGCCACCGACCACGTTTCACCAGTTCACCCGGGGTCTGACAGAAGGCGGAACGCCGCCGCGCCCCCCGCCCCCCAGAACCCCCCTGCCGACGTCCCCGCGCACCTCCGAACCCTCACCACCCACCAGCAAGCCGACGTGTGGCACTCCCTCGGCCACCACGCGGCCCGCACCCTGTGGGCGATCCAACAACAGGACCGCCCCACCCTGGCCCACCTCATGACCGCCACCGGCTACGGCCGCCGCGCCACCCTCCGGCACCTCCACCAGCTCCAGGCCCTCCAACTCACCACCACCGCCCGCCCCCGCCGAGGAACGACCACATACGCCGCCACGGGCCGCCCGCTGTACGAGGCCGCCAAGGAGACCAGCACCGCCGGACGCGTCGCCGGCCTGGCCGTGGACGCCCGCGTGGACCAGGCCGCGCACGAGTGGTGGTCGGCAGAGGAGGAATGGAGCGCGCTGCCCAGCGCCGAGAAGCGAGCCCGCGGACCCCGCCCCGGCCCGGACCAGATCGTCATCCCCGGCCAGGCCCCCGGCGCCCGCGCCTACCCGCGCCACCGCGACGGCCGCCCCGACCACCGCCGCGCCCGCCAGATCGAGGCCCAGCGCATCAACGCCACCGGCCTACTCGCCCACGCCCAGCAGCTCGCCCAGGCCGGACACCTCATCGACCCCGCCCACCTCAGCGCCACCGGAGCCGAGCAGCCCCAGCCCCGACGCCGCAAGCGCCCCGTCCTCCCCGCCCGCCAGCACTGCCGGCACTGCCACGCCGCCCCCGGCGAACGGTGCGTGACCTGGCGAGGCACCCCGGCCGCCGAGTGGCACGCCGCCCGCCGAGCCGCCGCCCAGCAGGCAGCCGAGGACCCGACACGCGGAAGCCAGCAGAACAGCGCGTGAGCCGCCCCCGGACGCGGTAGAGTCATCACCACGGCGGAACGAAGCCGGGCACCCGACCACCACGGCGGAGAAGCCCAGGAATCGCCCCGCCGGACCGGCAGCCCCAGCCGAACCGCCCACCGGGCGGACAAGCCGGCCCCCGCCTCACAGCGGGACCGAGCCAAGGCCAGGGAAACCTAGCGTGCACACGCTAGAACTGCCGCCACGGGTAACCGCCCGAACCGCAGCGGCCCACAGCCGCCGGGTTGGCGGAGTCCCCGAGCAGGACCAGTCGGCGAGAGGCCGGCCACCCACCACCCCCGGAAATTGGCACCCTCTCGCCAACGGCTAATTTCTGGAATACTAGAAACAATAATCTAGAAATGATAGACTGAGGTCATGACGCAGACCACCGAGACGAACCGCGACCCGTACGCGTACGCCTACCGCGTTGGCGGCCGTGTGCCCGCCGGCCCGTACGCCGGCCCCCTGGCCGAGACCGAGGGGCGCATGGGCATCGACGGCACGGCCGTCCTCACGGTGCGGGTTCACGACGCCGGCCAGCACGGCACCACCCGCCGCGAGGCCGCCGAGCGCCTGGCGTGGGGGTACGGCGTCCGTACCCGCCGGGTGTACGCCGACCTGTTGGCGGACCGGCTGGACCGGCATGCGCTCCGGATCGAGGGTGCCCCGCTCGCCGTCGCCCGGTTCGCCGCCGACCTCCCTGGGTTGCTCGCCGCCATCGAGGCCGCCGCCACGGCGATGATGCGCCGGCTCGCCGGATGGATGCGCGACTCGGCCCACGGCCAGCGGTGGACCGAGTACCACGGCCCGCAGGACTGGCGGACCGAACGCCGGTACTGGCGCCGCTCGTTCATCCGACACCTGGCCGATTTCGTCGGCCCCTACGCGCCGCAGGTCGACGTGCCGATGCCGGATTGGTCCGAGGACTGGCTGGGCATCCCGGCCCGGATCGCCCAGGCGACCGCCCCCACCATCGACACGGAGGCCGTGCGCGACCACATGGCCGAGGCCCTGTTGTTCGCCCAGGCCGTCACCGCCGAGCCCCGCATCATCGAGCCGACGCCGGAGCCGCGCACCCGGTACGCCAGCGTGTACGACGCGATCCACGCCCCGCAGGAGTACAGCCAAGAACTCGGCGACGTGGTCACCACGTACGGCCCCGACCCGGACGCCGGCACCGAGCTGGAGACCGCGGCCGCCGTCGAGGTCGAGGACGACGAGCGCCAGGCCGCCGAGGTCGAGGTGGACGAGAAGGTGACGGCGGCCGCAGTCGAGGCCTGCGCCGAGCTCACCGAGCCGACCACCGCGCCGCAGGTCAGCGCGCCGCCCACGGGCCGCCCGGCACCGGATCGAGTGGCGGCCGCCGTGCGGATTGTCCGCCGCCACCGTCCGTACGGCAGCATCAGGACCCACACCAGGCCGCAGGCCCGCACCCGGGGCCAGCTCAGGCCGCCCCAGCGCGCCGACCGGGCCGCCCCGTCGACCCGCCCCACCGGCACCACCAGGAAGGCCACCCCGCCCGTGACCGCCGACCACCGAACCCACGCCACCGCCAGCGGGGGGAACTGATGACGACCGCCCTTGACGCCGACGACGAGCACCAGGACCACGGGCAGGAAGCGGAAGAGGCGCCGTACGGCTACTGGCCGGAGCCGTGCGCCAACTGCGGGAAGTTGATCCCCCGGGCGAAGCCGTCCGGTGCCGGGCGGCCGCCGGAGTACTGCGACAGCACGTGCCAGAACGAGCGGAAGGCCGCGCGAGCCCGGGAACGCAACTCTCCGGGACTGCCGGGGCAGATCCTCCGCATGGAGGAGACCGTCACCAGGCTTGAACAGATCGCCGCCGACGCCCGGTTGGAGATGCAGAAACTCAACTCCCCCGAAGGCATCGAGGCCCGCCTAGCCGCCGCACGTGCCGCCAACGCCAGCGACGTGGCGGCCGCCAACCGCAAGGCCGCCGAGGCCGCCGCTGACGCCGCCAACGCGCGGTCCGAAGCCGGCCAGGCCGTAGCCGACCGGGAAGCCGCCGAGGCCGCCGCCGAACGCGACCGGGTGGCCCGCGAGGCCGCCGACGACGCGCGGGAAGTCGCCGAGCAAAAGGCCCGCCAGGCCGAGCGCGACAAGGAGACCGCCCAGGCCGGCCGAGCCGCCGCCGAGGCGCGGGCCGAGGAGGCCGAGCGCCAGCGGGCCACCGCCGAGAGCGAGCGCGACGCAGCCACCGAGGCCCGACAGCAAGCCGAGACCGCCCAGGCCGAGGCCGAGCGCGAGCGGGACCAGGCCCGCCGCGACCAGGCCGCCGCCGACGCTCGCCGCGCCGACGCCGAAGCCGAGCGAGGCCGCGCCGAGGCGCGGGCCGAGGAGGCCGAGCGCCAGCGGGCCACCGCCGAACGCGCCCGCGACGCCTTCCAGCAGGAAGCCGAACGCGCCGTTGAACGCGCTCAGCAGGCCCAGGAGGCCCAACAGCGCGCCGAGGCGCGGGCCGAGGAGGCCGAGCGCCAGCGGGCCACCGCCGAACGCGAAAAGCAGGAGTTGACCGAAGGACTCACCCGCGAGATCCAGGGACGGAAGAACGCCGAGCGCGAGCGCGACGCCGCCGGCGCGGAGGCAGCGGAGTCCAGCCGTCAGCGCGTCGCCGCCGAGAACCGCGCCGACCGAGCCGAGGAGCGCCAGGCCGCCGCCGAGGACCGGGCCGAGCGGGCCGAGTCGCGCGCAGACCGCCGCATCGGCGAGGCCGAGAAGCGACGGGACGAACTGGCGGAACAGCTCGCCACCGAGCAGACCGCACGACAACAGGCCGAGCAGGAACGGGCGGCCGCCGTCCAGCGCGCCGACGACGCCCAGGAGCGCGCCGAACGCGCCGAGCGGGAGCGGTCGGAAGCCGTCGCCGCCGCCGCCGAAGCCCGCCGACAGCTCGCCGCCGCGCAGGCCCGCGCCGAGATGCGCGCCGAGGCGGAGAAGTCGCCGGCCAGGCGAGGCAGGAAGGCGGCCGGGGACCCGCAGGAAGGACCCGGAAACTGACCACGACGACGAGCACCAGGCGGTGAAGCGTGCCCCTCGGCAGAGCACCGGGGGGCACTGCCATGCCCGCCGAGATACGCCGAACCACGGCGCCGAGCGAGCATCCTCCCGGAGTCCGTTTTTAGCGTGCACACGCTAGCCTAATGTGTGGCAGCGTCCCGGCCTTTCGCGCGTCCGTGCCATGTCCCGGGCCTGAGCGGGGGGTCCCTCCGGAGGGGCGGCAGGGCTCGCCCCTAGCGCGCCGTGCGTCGGGGTGTCCAGGATTCACCGCTTGCGGCGGCCGTAGGCCGTCCTGGACGCCCCGGCGTGCGGTGTGCTGGCCTCCGGTGCCGTCCATCCGGAGGGACACCCCGCGACCCACCACGTCCACCACCCACCGACCCGCACCCGAAAAACAGGGGGCCCTCTGGAAGGTGGCCGGGGGCGTGGGGGCAGAGCCCCCACATCACCACCCACACACCCGCACGGAAAAGTCCGGTGCCAGCCCCCGCCCCGAGGAAGGCATGGAAGGACCGGTCAGTACCCGTATTCGTACCGGTCGTCATCGGCGTCGTACGACCAGGGACCGCGCTCCGCCTCGGGCAGCCGAGGCGCCGTGCCGTCCGCCAACTCACGCAGCAGCCGAGCCGCGCCGGCCGCGTCCGAGGGTGCCCGATGGTCCCCGTACGGGAGTGTCTGCCACGTGTAGTTCTGCCAGTACGGATGCCACTGCCCGTACCACTCGGCGTACGGGTGCATGAGATCCACCCAGCGCGCCCGCCCGAGCCACGTCCGCGTGTACTCCACCGCCTCGGCCCCGACCAGGCCGACGACCGTGCGCGCGTGCCGATGCACTTCCCGGGCGATGCTGTGCAGGTCGTACCCGAGGTTGTAAACCGCGACCGTGCACCCCTGGATCGCTCGCCCCAAGGTGTCCATCACGTCCGAGAAAATCGGCGCCTCGGCCTCGGCCAGGGTGTCCGTCGTGATGCCGTGCACCTTGACCGCACCGGCCGCGAGGGGCGCCCGCGGATCGACCAGAGACGAGAACACCGGGGCGCCGGCACTGTCGCACACGCCCAGTTCCAGGACCCAGCGGTGAAGGTCGGTCGACTCCGTGTCGAGCACGACGACGGGCCCGGAGTCGAGCAGGGCCGCCGCCCATTCCTGCGGCCCGAGAGGCGTTGTCGGCAGCACTCCGGGCAGGGTTTCCCGCAGTACCGGAGCGAGCGCCGGCAGATCAACGGCGGCCCGTGCCTCGGCCCGGAACTGGCGACACGGGGCACACGTGCCGGTCTCCCCGTCGTCCGGCCGACCGTCGCCGTCATTCACCAGCTCGCCGCAGTCGAAGCACCGCCACGCGTGCAGAACGAACCGGGCCCGCGCGAGCGCCGCGAGCTGTGCGGCACTCGTCACCCGCTTGGGCCGGGCACCCCGCTTGCGGTACAGGGGCGCGTACCCCGTCTGCCCGTAGTACCGCCAGTACGCGTACGCCCTCGGCCGTTGCCGAGGCGCGACCGCCAGGCCCTCCCGCTTGAGTTGTCGAGGCGTGAGCAGCCCCGGGGGAAGGTCCCAAAACCGGTACACCGTCAGACCGCGATATGCCCCGTAAACCCTGTGCCCACCGGCCGCTTTTGCAGGCATTAAGAACCCCTTTCCGATTGCCTTTGCGGGGGGAGTATTACACAGTATCCACGTGCCATAAACGAGCACAGAGAATCGACCCAAGCCGAGGAAGTTTGGCTTTCCGCGCCGAAATGCATTCTAACTACCTTGTTTAAATGCGCTCCCATTTATCCACGTGCTTCTCGGTTCTATCCATCACTCAGAAGCGTGGCGATGGACTCGCGTGCGATGCGGCCCACGGTGTAGATCTGCCCCTGTAGTTCGAGCTTGCGTGCGCGCGCTCGCTTGGACCGCGAGGGCCGTAGCCCGATGAGGTTTTCTCGCTGGAGAGCCATCACCGCCGGCTCGCTCACCCGACAGGCCGCGAGTCGCGCAGCGTCGACCACATCGGCCGCGATATCCAACATCAGCTTTGCGCCGTAGCGTTCGTTTGGACTGCCCGGCCTACGACCCGAAAGCCGCTGTGCCTGCGCTTCCTCGGCGGTGAACGGCCGCCACGGGCCGGCCAGGTCCGGCAACGCGAGCCGGGCCCGCATCGCCGCCTCTGTGAGCTGTCCCATCCGGGGCCACCAGTCCGGCCGCCGCATGAGCATGGACACCCGAATCTCTTCGGGAGTCGGCTCACCTTTCCGCAGGCCAAGACGCTGCCTTTCCTCGGCAAGCCATTCCCACTCAGCGCGGTCATTTTCCCCGGCCAGACGAGCCAGCTCCTCGGCGTGGGAGGGCTGGAGCCACACGAGCGTGTTGACCTTGGCAACAGCATTCATCTAGTAACTGCCTAGTTTGATGACAGCCCCTCCGGCACCGCCGCGAAGCGGGCCGGAGGGGCTGCGGAGCGATGGGAGTCAGGACGCGTTGGGAGGCGAGGACGGCGATGTGGTTTCGGTGCCGCCCTCGGAGCCGGATCGGGTGCGACGAGTGCGGGAGCCCTTGGGCCGGCCTTGGGGTCGGCGGGTTGGTTCTTCGGCCCCCATCTTGCGGAGTTCGTCCGCGCTCCAGCCCGCAGCCGACGCGGCCGCATACGCGGCGCCGTACGTCTTGTCGGCGTCATCGAGGAAGGCTTGCAGCCGCTTGCGCTCGGCGATTGCCTCGGCGAGAGGTTTGATCACCTCCAGTCGCGAGGCGAGCATGTTTTCCGCGGTGGCCAGCATGGGCGACGACGTGTCGCCGGAAGGTGTGGTCATGCCCGCCATGGTAGCGCCGGCCACCGTCCACGCACACGGGATCTTCCGCCGTCAGGTGACTTGCGGCCGTCCTCTCGGGGGCACATCCCCCGAACCCCCTCACTGCACCTCCGGCGCAGTGCAGCCCTACCCCGGCACCCGACCCCCAGCGGCCTCCTACGTCGGAGCAAGTTAGTGGTTATTGTTCCAATAACCAGCGTGGCGGCCCCTGCCTCGCTATGCTCGGCGCATCGGGGCTGCCTTTTCGGTCCGGGCACGGACCGATGGTTGGGGCTGTCCCTCGAACGGGAACAGGGGAAATGACCAGCGACGCACCACGCGCCCGCCGCCGTGAACGACGGTCCGACAACCCACGCTCGTACCGCGTGAACCTGGCCTACAACGACACCGAGTTGGCGATCATTCACACGGCCGCGGCCCTGGCCGGCCTCAAGCCTGCCGCGTACGCCGCGCGGGCCGCGCTCGCTGTCGCCAAGGAGGAGGTTTCCCCGGCGCCCGTGGACGAGAAGGAGCGGTTGCGGATGCTGGGGGATGCTCGGGTGGCCGTGGACCGGATCGGCACCAACCTGAACCAGATTGCGCGCGTTCTCAACTCCGAAGGTGTGGAGACCCCGGAACGGTTTGACGCCGTCCTGGAACGGGTGGAGCGGGCTGTTCGGACGCTGGACGAGGCCACCATTGCCGTGATGGAAGGTCGGGCGTGATCCCGAAGAAGGCGAAGGCCGGCGCCCGTACCGCCGGCTTGCTGTACTACCTGTACGGGCCGGGCCGAGCGAACGAGCACACCGACCCCCACATGGTCGCCGCGTGGGGTGGCGGAGTGTTGGACCCGGCGCGGAGTTCCGGAGCGACGATCCCGAGTCTGGCCATGTTGCTGGACGCCCCGGTTTTCGGACTCGAAGGCAAGGCGCCAGATCAGCACGTCTATCACGTCCCGGTGCGGCTCGACCCGGGTGACCGAAAGTTGACGGACGAGGAGTGGGGGGACGTTGCGCGCGAGATTATGGACGCCTCGGGAGTCGCCATGAAGGGCGATCCGATGGGCGCCCGATGGGTGGCCGTGCGCCACGCCGACGACCATATTCACATCGTGGCGACGCTCGCCCGGCAGGACGGCCGGCCACCCGACGTGCGACGGGACATGGTGAAGATGCAACAGCGCGCGCGTGAGCTGGAGATCCGTTACGGACTCCGGCGACTGACGAGCGGAGACAAGACCGCGAAGCAGTGGCCGACGACCGCCGAACTGGAGAAGGGCAAGCGCAAGGGCCGCGAGGAGCCGCCCAGGGTGACACTGCAAGAGAAGGTACGTGCAGCCGCAGCCGGCGCCCGATCCGACGCTGAATTCTTCGCGGCCGTCGAACGCGCGGGACTCCGGCTCAAGACCCGCACCGCGCCCGACGGGAACGTCACCGGTTACTCGGTTGCGCTACCTGGCGACCGCACCGCAGGGGGCCGAGCTGTGTGGTTTTCCGGCAGCCGGCTCGCCCCCGATCTGTCGCTTCCGCGCGTCCGAGAGCGTTGGAGCGGGGCGTCCGCCTCTGCCATGACCGCCAACGCCGGGCAGGTCAATAACCGGGCCGCCGCATGGCAGCTCGCCGCCGAGCACGTGCACCAGGCCGCCGCCGTCCTCGGCCAGGCCGGCAACGAGGCCGGCGCCGGGGAAATGGTCGCCCTGGCCGACTTCCTGACCACCTACGCCGCCCAGGCCCCCGCCGCGGTCCGGGACGAGCTACGGGACGCAGCCCGCGCGTTCGAGCGGGCCGGACGCGCCCCGACCAGCCGCCGCATGGACAGCCAGGCGAGCGCCCATCTACGGGCAGCCACACAGCTACTCGTCATGGGGGCCGCCGTCGTCGCCGACGGCGGCGAGGCCGCCGCCGCCATCGCGATTTTGGTCGCCGCCGCCCTGGCCGTCGCCGCCGCGATGAAGTGGCACCAGGCCGCCCAGCACGCGGCACAGGAGCGCGCGGCCGCCCAGGCCGGTACCCACTTGCGGGCCGCCACCGAAGTGGCCCACGGCGCGAGCGTTGGCACCCGCGCCGGACGAGGACGCCGGGCCACCTGGCAGCGCACGACCATGCAGCCCGGCGGCCCCGCCCTTGTCGAGGCGTACGCGCCCGCCGTACGTGAGGCGATCCCGCACCTGGCGGAAACCGTCCTCGGCGAGGCCGCATGGCCAGCCCTGGCCGCGACACTCCGGCAGGCGGAAAACGCGGGATACAGCCCGGCCCGTGTGCTCGCCGAGGTGACGTCACTCCGCGGATTCGGCGACGCCGAAAGCGCGGCCGAAGTGCTGGTGTGGCGACTGCAACGACGGATGGACAGCGACACCCGCAGCAACTCCACCCAGACCCAGGAAACCGCCTCCCGGACAGCGGCCGCACCCACCGACACGACCGGCGCCATCGGGGAGGCCCGCACGCCCCCACCGTCGAAGAAGTCGGACGACGAGGACGGCGACGAAACCCCCACCACACCGACCGCACCGCCTCCCGTTGTCGGTCGAGGACCAGCAGCCGAATCCACTCCCCTCGGCGGCCCCGACGCACCGACCCTCGGCGAAGCAGTGCGCCAGGCAGTCCCCGCGTACGCGTCGGCAGTGCTCGCCGACCCCGCCTCGGCAACCCTGGCCGCCTATCTCGTGAAGGCGACCGCCGAGGGGCACCAGCCGGCGGAGCTACTGGCCGAAGTGGCCGGAGCCCGCGACCTGGCCGACGCCGACAGCGTGGCGCAGGTACTCACCTGGCGGGTGCAAGGCCGGTTGCGCCGTGCCGAACAGCCCACCGCACTCGCCCGCTCCGCCGGAACGAGGACGGCCCCCACGCCGACGACACCGACCACACCAGGCGAGCGCACAGCGGCCGATCGGGCCGCCCAGGAGGCGGCACAGCGCCGTAACCAGCAGCGCGGCAGAGGGAGGTAGAGCGCGAGACCGCAGGGCAGTCCCAGCAGCGGAAAAGGCCGCGTGCCGAGGGGGACCGGAAGCTAGCTTCATAGGTACGACAGCGACGCGAAACGAGGACATCATGACGACGCAGAACGAGGGAATCCGATGAGCGACAGCATGGCGATGGAGCGAGCCGCCAGCCACACCGGGCAGACGGCCGCCATCGCCCTCCAGGTACTCGTCATGGCGGCCCAGGCACTCCGAGAGCACCAGGAGCGCGAGGTGGCCCGCGCGGCCGCCGCCCCGGCCCCCGCCGCCGAGCCCGACACCTCCGGCGCATCCGATCCCGTCCAGGAGCCGGACCGCGATCCGGACCGGGACCGGTACGCCCAGTTGGTCCGGGACACCGTGGAGCCGCCCGCCGTGGCCGAGGCCATGGTGACCGCGCCGCAGTGGCCCCAGGTCGCGGACGAACTCCGGCGGCTGGAGAACGCGGGGGTGGACGTGGGCCAGTTCCTTGCCGACGCCACGCCCGTGATCGCACGCATTGACGCCGACATGCGCGCCGGCTCGCCGACGCCCGGCGTCACCGCCTCGGCCACGGCCACCACGCCCCGCAATCCGTTCGCCGCCCCGGCCGACGACAAGAGCGCCGAGCGCGAGGGCCCTGGCATGGTCAAGCAGTTCGTGGAGTGGGTGAAGAAGGTTGTCGAGGCCGTCAAGGAGTGGTTCCAGAAGGTCACCGGCCGAGGCGAGGACTCCGGCCTTGACGGCCGGGAAAAGGATCTCGCCAAGCACGGGGTCAGCCCACAGGAAAACACGCGGGCCGTGGTCATGGCGCGCGAGGCCATGGCCGACGAGCACGTGTTGGGGCAGTTGGTCCTCTCCCGCGAGTGGCCGGGCATCGCCGCGCAGATGAAGACGCTCCAGGAGGCCGGGCACGATCCGCGCGAGGCCCTGGCGGGGGTGCCCCTGCGGATGAAGCAGGCCGCCGACGCCGGTATCAGCCTCAGCCCGGCCGAGGCCGCCCGCGGATTGCTCAACGAGCAGGCCAAGACGCCCGTTCCGGCCCGCGCCACCACGGCGCCGGCACCCGCCAACAGCGCCTCGGCCGCCCCCCAGGCGACCCCGGCAACGACGCCGAGCGCCACCACGAGCGCGACCCCGGCAGCAGCTCCACCCCGCGCCGCAGCGGCCAACGCCCAGTCCACCACGGCGACCCCCGGAGCCAGCCCGGCCCCCGGCCCGCAGGCGTCCACGACGACCCCGACCCCGGCCCCCACGCAGGCCCGGGGACACACGCGCTAGCACTCAGCCCGAGGAGGAGAAACAACGATGGATCAGCACTCACGCACCCCCCAGCCCGCCGGCGACCCGGAGCCCGCCCGCAAGCCCCCGCACCGTCCCACCGGTCCGGGCGGAGACAGCGGCACGGGCGACCCGGAGGCCCTGCGCCTGGCGGCCGCGCTCGGCCGCAGCAGCGCCGACCACTCGGCCCGTGCTGACGGCGCTCTCGGCGAAGCGGACGCCGCCCGGGGACGTGCGGGCGAGGCCGACGCCCGGGGCGACCTCGGCACCGCCGGCGCCGAGTGGAGCGACGCGGCAGGGTTGGACGGAATGGCCGCCCACGAGGCCACCACGGCCGATATCGAGGCCCGCGCCGCAGCGGCCACGGCGACGTCCACCACCGTGCAGCCGGCCGCCCGGGGAGGACGACAGTCCGGGCCCGCGTCCAGCGGGCAAGGCCGAGGTCAGACGCCGCAGGCCGCCGCTTCACCGCCGCGCCGCATCCAGTAGAACCCGCGCACGCCAAAGGGCCGGAGGGGAATCCCCTCCAGCCCTTTGGCGTGTACACGCTAATTCTAGGTGGTCACCGGTTCCGGCACTGCCTCGGCGGCCGTCCTGGCGCCCGGCAGCGGGAGCACGGGAGGCGACGGCAGGTCGGTGTGCTGCGAGCGGTCCGGGTTGGTCATGCAGCCCCCGAACGGCCCGGACGCGTCCCGGAGGTGGGCCACCATCGGGTCCAGGTGGTCACGGTGCCATACGGACGGACCGGTACGGCCGCACGTCTCCGGATCGGTGAGTTCCTGCCAGGCCAGCCACGCGGCGTGAAGCCGGGCGACCGCCGCCGGGTGCGCCCACCAGCTCGCGCACCACGTCGCTGACGAGGACACCTCACTGAGGTACGTGGGCACCAGGAGGTTGGCCACCCACTCCGCGAGGGCGGCCAACTCGGTGGCGTACTCCTCACCCGACAGCCGCAGGATGAACGGCGGAGTCTTGGGCTTCTCCTTCTTCTGCTTGCCGTCGTCCTGGCCGCCGCCCTCCCCCTCCCCCTTGCCGGCGGAGGCGAGTTGGTTCACCGCGTTGGTGTTGTGCTCCAGCTGAGAGGCGAAGCCGTTGACGATGGCCCGCAGGTCTTCCACGTCCTCGGCGATGCCGTCGAGGGTGGGAGCGTCCTCACTCATGCTTCGATCACCTTCCGAGAAGCCCGCTCGGCGATCCGCCGGGTTTCCTGCTTGGCGGCCGCCGTCCGCTCGGCCGCGCCCGGCTCCAGGTACCAGGGCCGCAGCCGGATCATGCCGACCCGTACGCCCGTGGCCAGCAGCAGGGCCCGGCCCTTGGGCAAGGCCCGGATCTCGGCAGCTTCCATGACCCGCTCGCGGCGGCGCGAGGTGCTAACGCTGCGGCCCGTTGAGCCGTGGCTCACCGAGGATTCGTGGACCTTGTGCTCACCCACGAGCCGGCTCACGTCCTCGGCGAAGTCCGCGTCATCGAGGCCGGAGCCCAGGGCCTTGACCGTGGCGGCCGACCACAGCGCATCCATGCCCGCCTCCCCCCACACCCGGACACCCTGGCGGTAGCTCTGCAGGATGGTCATGGGGACGACGCCACGGGAGCCGAGGTGCGAGTACAGGTCGGGCAGATCTTCGATCCGGCACACGTTCGCGGCCTCATCGAGGACCGCGACCAACGGGGCGTCGAGCCGGCCCCCGGCCCGCTCGGCGGCCGCCATCGCGGCCCGGAGCACGGCATCAGCGGCCGCCGCGATGACGCCGGCCGCCGACCCGCCGCCGTCTTTGGACAGCAGATAGAGGGTGTCCCGGGTGCGTACGAAGTCCGCCGGCCGGAACTCTTTCGCCCGGGGGTCGGGGGTGACCCACGCTAGGGTCTCGGGGTCGAGGAGGCAGGCGACGCACTGACGGGCCGTCTCATAGATGCCGTCCCGGGTGTCCGCCGCGCCCGCCACGGTGCTGGCGAGCTGTTGGGCCAGCGCCTCTTTGCGGGCCGCCTTGAGGGCGTTCACCGGCCCTCGGTCCGAGGGCGTGGACAGCCAGGCCAGCACGTCCGCCACCGAGCCGTCCGAGACGGCGGCCGCGTGGAACAGCGCCGTCAGCAGGTTCTTTGCGGCGCCCATCCAGAAGTCACCGCGGCTCTTCTCGTCCGTGGTCGCCGCGATGAAGTGCGAGGCGAGGCGGCCGGCGCCCTCAATGGTGCGGGCGCCCGCCAGCATGTTCCACCACAGCGACCGCTCGGCGTGCGTGATTCCCTGCGGGTCGATCGTCCAGACCGTCCCCACCTTCTCCCGCTCGGCCTTGGTGACGTTGTAGACCTCCCGCTCACCGATCTTGTTCGAGGTGAACAGGACGGCGCCCGGGGCCCGTTGGACGGCCGGAATCGCCAGCGCCGTCGACTTGCCCGAGCGGGGCGCCATGATGGCCAAGATCACGTCTTCCCACGACGCCCGGAGTTCGGGGCCGTGCGGCTGGTCGAGGTTGCCGAGCAACACCCCCGTGTCGTCCGGCAGTGCCGGCGCCTCCAGCTTGTCCAGCGAGGGCCGCAGCTCGCGGGCCCGCGCCGTCATCGCCTTGGGCGACAGCGGCGCCATCTCCCGCAGGCTGGCCAGGCCGGGGCGGTGGGAGAACCACCGACGCCAGACGTAGAAGCCGCCCGCGGCGAGGAGCGCGAGCACCAGGACCAGGAGCACGACCATGCCGACCGTGGCGGCCGTCGCGTGCCCTGGCCACAGGGCACCCGGGCCGTGGCCCAGGAGGCGGAACACCGACTTCACCGACGTGTCCGGCCAGGCCCAGCCGCCGCCGACGAGGGCGACGCCGAGGGTTCCGCCCAGGCTTCCGGCCAGGTACAGCGCTCCCCCGCCGAAGATCACGCCCACAATGGCCGCAGGGGCGGCAATGCCGCCCCCGGACCCCGCGCCGTTGTCGTTCACTCGCTCACCTTCCGCCGCATCGCCGCATCCGTGTCGTACAGCTTGGTTTCCGCCTCGGTCAGGTCGAGGCGGGCCGGGGCACCGGCCCGGGTACCGATCTTGATCAGGTACTTGCCGCGCCCCGGGTGGCGCTGATTCGTGCCGTCCACGCCCGTGATGCTCGGCGCGGACCAGGAGGCCACGAGGCTCTGTTCCTCGGAGGTGAGCGGCCGTTGGGCGTTGACGCGCTCCAGCTCGCCCGCCGACAGCGCGCCCAGGATGAGCGAGTCGCAACGGTCCATCAGGCCCAGTGCCTTGGCCCGATCCTCCGGCGAGGGCAGCGACTCAGGGTCGCGGAGCGAGTGCGTGACGAAGATCGTCACTTCACCCTTGGACCGGTTGAGGCGGGTCATGCCGTCCATGGCCTCCACCATCCCCGGCCCGGCCCGCAGGGCCCGCCACATCTCATCGAGCGGCAGCACCAACGGGCGGTCCATCATGCCCAGCGCCCTGGCCGAGTCGATGGAGCCGTACGCGTACGACCAGGTGGCCAGCAGGCCGGAGGCCACCACCTGATCACCGGCCGTCAGGAGCGCGGACAGGTCCACGCTCAGGGCCGGGGCGTCCAGGTCGAGCGGCTGTGTGGTCGGGCCGTCGAAGAGGCCGGCCAAAGGGCCCTGGCACAGGTTCTCCAGCGCCAACGTGACCTCTCGGACCAACGTCCGGTAGTCGTCCACGTTGTCCACGAGGAGCTTGTTCCACAGCTCTTTGGGGCCCTCCCGCAAGACCCGCACCACGTCCGGGATCACCGGGTCATCGGCCAGGGCCTCACTGACCCGTTCCACCGCAGCGGCCACCACGTTGGCCTCGGGGGCCGTGGCCCGCCGGCCGAGGCCGTGCGGGGTGGCGAGGAGGGCGTGGAGCAGGTCCGAGCGCCGTCCGTTGATCTCCGCCAGCAGGACCCTTTGCCGATCTTCGGGCATCGTGTGCAGCCGGCGCCTCAGGGGCCCGGAGTCCAGCGGGTTGAGGCGGTCGAGGCCCCGGCCGATGCGGACGACCTGGCCGCCGAGCCCCCGCACCAGGGGCGCGTACTCGCCCTTGACGTCGCCCGGGACCACGATCATGGAGCCGTACGAGGAGTACACCAGCGAAATCCGCTTGGTGATCGCGGACTTTCCGGCGCCAGGCTGAGCCATGATCCACACGCCGGGGTTCTGGACGAGGCGCCCCACCCAGCCTTGCGGGTCGAAGCACACCATTTCGCGGGTGAGGAGGTCGACGCCGATCGGCACGCCCTCGGGAGGCAGCGGAGCCCCCAGGACGAAGGGGAACAGGCCGCCGACCTCGGTTGTGCTGCCGAGGTAGACCGCGCCACGGTCGACGTGAGGGCTCCGCCCGGACCCGGCCCCGCGCCAGCCTCGGCGCGGAGCCACCACCTTCCCGTTCAGCCGCCAAGCGGTAGGCTCCGCCCCGGCGGTCCCGGCTTCCTCATAAAGCCGGGACCGCTGTGCGTCCTGCGCCGGACGGTTCTTTCGCCTTCTCATCAGTTCCTTTCTGGGGTCAGGTCAGGCGAGCGGGTGCACGCCGACCGGCAGGCCCGCCACGAACGCGGCGGACTGGCCGCCGTAGGCGTACCGGAACCGCAGGCCACCGGCCCGCTTCGCGATCTGCTCAACTTCCCGCGTAGCGGCGGTGAGGTCTGCCGGATTGGTCACGGTCGTGGTGATGTAGATCGTCCACTGTGCGAGGCCGGCGCCGTACGCTTCTTGTTCCGCGGTACGGTCGGCGGCCGCCGCGTCGGCCCGCTCGCGGCGGGTGGTGGTGCGCTGTGAGCGACGGCGCCACTCCTCACGCGCGTCGGAGGCGTTCAGCTCGCGTTCCACCACGGCGGCCGCTTCCTCGGTCGGCAGGACGCGGTACCCGATGGTGATCCGCCGCACGAAGCGCCCCGGCGCCATCAGCGGCAACAGCACGTCGTACGTCACCGGCTTGCGGGGAGCCTCCCGCAGCACCCACGAGACGGACATGGCACCGTCGTGGCGGTAGTCGGTCCATCCTTCCTCGGCGGCCGCCGGCCCCGCCTCATCCCAGGTCAGCGCGTCCCAGTCCTTTTCGGAGGCGTCCGCGTCCTCGGGACTGAAGGCGCCCCGGACGAGGCGGATGATGTCCGTGTCCGTGGCCCGCCGGAGCACGTCCGCCCCAACTCCGGTCAGGTCAACGCCATCGAGGCGCCGCAGTGCCTCGGCCGCAGCCTCTTCCGGGGAGTCGGGGCGGTCGACCGCCCGGCCCGGCGAGGTCACGAGGGTGAGCCAGGCCATGAGCGAAGCACTGGCACGCGGGGAGGTCTTGACGAGCTCGTTCACCGTTGCCTTGGCCAGGTCCGGCGCCCTGTCGTCGACCCGCCCCCGCACGTGATCGCCCAGGGCCGCACCGGACGCCGGGGTGATCTGAAGTGTGACCGTGGCCGCGTCCACGCTGTCCTCATTGGCGAGCGAGGCCAGCGTGTCCCCCCAGCTCGCCACGTTGGCGTTCACCTGCTGACGGTTGGCCAGCAGCGCACCGCCCGGCGACAGCAGCAGCGTTGACGCCATCTGCCCGGTTGCCTGATTCCACACCAGGCCGGCCCGCCCCGCGCTGGAGTCCTCCACCCGCAGGAGCTTGGTCGGTGCCAGCACGCCGGGCAGGTCGAGGGCCTTGGGGTGGGGCAGGTACAGACCCCGGTAGCTGGTCTCTCCCCGCCAGGCCGCCCACTGCCAGCGCGCCCGGCCCACGGCCAGGTCCAGCAGCGGCATCCCGTGCCGCTGCCAGCAGGCCAGCACGATGACCACCAGGGCGAGCGGCACCGACGCCAGGAGGGTGCGCAGTCCCGCGACGTTGGCGAAGAAGATGGGCACGAGGATGCTCACGACGACGACCAGCGTCTGTTTGCCGTTGAGCAGGCCGATCCCGAGGGAGCGGGACCGGCGCCACCCGCCGTACAGGCGGGCAGACTGTTCCGTGGTTGACATGGCTTACTGCCCTCCGTTGTTCTGGCCCGGACCGGGCCCGTTGTTCCCGGCCTCGGCCGCGCGGACGGCGATCGTCACGTTGCCGCCACCGGCCGAGTTGTTCGCGGCACCGGCAGACGAGCTGCCCCCACTCGGGCCGGCACCGGCAGACGGGCCGCCGTCCTGGCCCTGGCCCTGGCCGTCGCGGCCGCCCCCGGATTGCTTGCCGGGGCCGCCCTGTTGCTGCGGAATGCCGCCGTCCTGGCCGCCCATGGTGCGGCCAGCCCCATCCACGCCGGCCTTGGCCGTCTGTGCGGCCGCCATGGCGGGGTGGGCTCCGGCAGCAGCCCCACCGGTAGCGCCGCCAGCGGCTCCGGCCTTGGCCATGGCCTGTGCGTGCTGGACAGCGGACGTCGAGGAGCCCCCGCCGTCGCCCTTCCCGCCCCCGCTCATCAGCCCCATCAGGCCGCCGGCCCCCGCCAGAGCGCCGGAGAAACCGCCGCTCGTAGCCCCGGCCACTGCCGCGCCCAGCGGCGCGAACAGCGCCATCAGGTGCTTCAGCGCGAAGACGGACAGGACCAGGGTCACGACGCCCCGGAACCAGTCCACGAAGTCGTTGCCGTTGGCGAGCTCAACGAACCCGGCCGAGATGATCAGCGCGGCCGCCGGCTTGTAGACGATCACGACGCCGATACTCGTGTAGATCCTCGGGAGCCATTGCTTTGTCTTCTCTCCGCCGATCTGGCCCGCGCCCGCGATCGGCAGCATCAGGGCCTGAATCGGGATTGCCGCCTGCCGGAGGAAGTTCAACAGGAATTGAACGCCGCCGATCAGGAAGACGATGCACGCCATGACCAGAAGGCCCATGGGATTGAATGCCTGCGGCAGGAGCATGGCCACCACGCGCCCGGTCAGCTTGGCATCCCCGTGGAACGCCACATTGATGATTGCCTGCGTGAGCTGATCCGAGGCGACGAGCAGAGAGTCAATGACGGTGACGCCCAGCACGCACACCAGAACATTGATGACCAGGCCCTGTAGCGCGTCAGCCAGTGGCTTTCCCTTGCGCTGGATCATGGCCCGGATGCCTTGCATTATCACCAGAAGGATGGCGATCATTTCGCCGACGCCCAGCATCAGGGCTTGCAGGGAGAATGTGACTGTTGAGCCGTCAGGTAGCTTGCCCGTTTGGGAATCCGTGACCCCGGAGTCCTTTACTTGGATGCTCGGAGTCGTCAGCCACCAAGTAAGCCCGATTTTGAGCATCTGGGCTACGAATTCGCCCATGCCGTCAGCCATGGGTTTGACGATGGTGTTTGACAAGGCATCTGACACTGCCTTCTTGGCCGCCGGCGCGACGATCTTTCCGGCGACGCAGGCGGCGCCTCCGGCAGAGCCGAGAACCGGAGTCAGAACGACGTTGCAGGCCGTGTCCCACCAACTGAAGCCGCCGGAGGGTAGCCGTTCGGGAGCGGACGCCGGCACGGCGGCCGCCACGGTGGCGGGAGGTGCCGCCATGGCCGGGGTAGCCGCAGGCAGCAGCAGCGCCAGGACCACGGCGACGAACAGGCCGCGCAAGGCTTTCATCGGGTGTCGCCTTCCTGAATCGCGGACCAGCCAGCGGTGTTGAAACCGGCAGTGCCGAGGTCGGACGCGTCGGGACTGGTCTGCGGGGCGCCCGTCTTCGAGTGCCAGTCGTTCGCGGTCCATACGTAGGTGTTCGTGGTGGCGATGAGCTGCGTTGTTTCCGCCGTGCCGCTGCCGGGGGTGTAGACGACCCGGGCGAGGACGGACACCTTCACCTCGTCGGCGGTGGCCGCCGTGAACTGCACCCCGATGACGAACACGTTCATGTGGGCACCCGAGGGGAGGGCGCCGGTTCCGGGAGCGCCCGCGCTCAGCCGCGAGTTGGTGGTGGACTTCCGCGCCTCTTCCTTTACCGTGGCTGCCTCGGAGGGCACGGTGTACACGCCGGCGGCCGTCGCAGCGGCGTCCGGGTCCCAGCTCCAGCCGTAGCGGACACTGGCCACGGCCGCAGCGGCCGCACCCTCGGGGGTGTGCCCGAACTGGACGGGCAACCCGTCCTTCTTGCCCTTGCCGGAGGGCAGGACCGCCCACTTCTCAGGCGCGACGTATCCGCCGTCCGAGGAAGCGGTGGGCAGCGGCGAGGCCGAGGCGGAGGGCACCGCCGACGAGGACGGGCCCGGGGCAGCGGACGGGGAACCGCCGCTGTTGGCCACCAGGACGACCACCACGGCCGCCAGGACCACGATCACGCCGCCGGCGGCGAACAGCAGCCGGCGCATACGCCGGGTCGCCGCGCGTTGCAGGTCGAGGGTCATCGGATCAGCCGCCCATCAGCGCGGTGACGATGCTCACCGAGAGCGTCACCACCGAGCCGCCCGCGATGACCCAGACCAGGCCGCCGGCGCCCTCGGCCGAGAGGTGGGAGCGGTTGCGGCGGCCGACCATCATCATGATTCCGCAGGCGATGAAACCCATCACGCCGGCGAACATGCCGATGTACTTCCCCCACGAGATCCAGTCGGAGAAGGTCTTACCCATCCCGGGGGGAGCCTGGGGGCCCGGGTTGGGGAGGCTGTCCGCCAGGACCGTCAGGTGGTGCGGATCGAACACGAGGTTTCCCTTCATCAGTCGGAGAAGCCGAGGGAGGCCCGCAACTCTCGGCCGGCCTTGGACACCGGAGTGTCCGTCAGGGCCTCGGCGGGGTCATCGACCAGCCGAAGCCGGTAGAGGTACGGCACGTGGGCGATGCCCAGCGTGCGCGGGGCCACGGTCCGCAGCCGGTAGCGGACAGGCAGCGGAGGCCGCAGCGGGGCGTCACGGATGACGACGAGATACGGCCTCGGGATGCTCGGGTGCCAGCGGTTCAAGAGGTCTTGAGTCCTGTGCAACCCATAAGCGGTTGAGCGTGTCACCACAACTGGGATGTAGTTGTGGGGCAGATGTTGCCCAGGGGACAACTCCACCGCCCAGCCCTGGCCTTGCGGGTCGAGCAGACGCACGACCGTGGACATTCCCGCCCCTCCGTGCGCTCCCAGCACGGCGAGTCCGTGTTTGGGAGCGGTCGGGGAGGCGGGAGTTCGACGCTTCATCACATCCCCCTAGTGACTTGCAGAATACGGAACTTCACTGAGAGGCTAACATGAGTTACGTCTAAAGCCTACTTATAAAAGTTGGGATCGATGAGCCCAAAGCCCCCCGGAGTCTTCCGGCCCTCCGTGCTCGCAGACCTGCGGCAACGGGCCCAACTCAGCCGCACAGAACTGGCGTTGCTCGCCGGGGTCAGCCCCGAGACCGTGCGCGCGGCCGAGACCGGGAAGCACTGCCCCTCGGCCCGGGTGCTCCGCGCCCTGGCCGAGGCCCTGGCCGTCCCCGTCGACCGGCTCAGTCCGGTCGGGAAGGCGACGCCGACGCTCAAGCAGCTACGGCGCCGTACCGGACAGACGCAGAAGCAGACCGCCGAGGCCATCGGCGTAAGCGGCCAGATGGTCAGCCGAGTTGAAGCCGGGGTGTACGGGGTGCGCGACCCCGTTCGATGGGCAGCCGGCTACCAGGTCAGCCCCGCAGAGTGGACAGCCGCGTGGGAGGCCGGCAAGCAAGCACGGCGCAAGGAGATCAAGGCAGGGAAGCACGGACGAAGGGGAGGGACCGCGTGTCAACCAAGCTCGCA
Source organism: Streptomyces sp. NPDC111507 (assembly GCF_055638955.1). Taxonomy (NCBI): domain Bacteria; kingdom Bacillati; phylum Actinomycetota; class Actinomycetes; order Kitasatosporales; family Streptomycetaceae; genus Streptomyces; species Streptomyces sp. NPDC111507. The sequence continues at coordinate 24,006 of NZ_JBVKBU010000033.1, forward strand.
GCCGGGGCCGTCGCAGGAGTCGCGGGGCTGATACTGGCGAGCGTGATCGGTACCGCGGCCGTCGGGGGTACGTCCGCCTCGGCCGCCAACACGACCGGCATCAAGGCCGGGAAGGTCCCCGCGGACTTCCTCCCATGGGTGATGAAGGCCGGCGCCCTGTGCGACGGCGAGTCGCCCGCGCTCATCGCCGCCCAGATCTCCCAAGAGTCCAACTTCAACGCCGCCGCCGTGGGGCCGGAGACCAGTTCCGGCACGGCAAAGGGTGCGGCCCAGTTCGTTGATGCCTCATGGGGGACGTGGGGACGCGACGACGACGGCAGCGGTACCGCCTCCCCCTACGACATAGGCGACGCGGTGATGGCCCAGGGCCGATACATGTGCGCCCTCGTCAAGCGAGCCAAGGACAGCGGATACCCGGGCGGCGCCATATCCCTGGCCCTGGCCGGCTACAACGCCGGGTGGGGACGCGTCGACCAGTACCAGGGAGTGCCGCCGGAGTCGTTCGCCGGGGGCCAGACCTACAACTACGTGCGCGACATCATCGCCAAGGCCGCCGAGTGGGTGGACGACGTGCCGGCCGTCGCGGGCACCGGCTCCGGCGCCGACGCCGCCAGGAAGGCCGCCACGTACCTAGGGACACCGTACGTCTACGGAGGCGGAACCCCCGAAGGGCCGTCGACCGGCTTCTGTTCCGGCAACACCGGGTACCTGAACGGGGTCTGCTTCGCGGCGAGTCACCAGGGATTCGACTGCTCCAGCCTGACGGAAAACGCGTGGTGGTCGACAACTCACCTTCCCCGCACCGCCGCCGACCAGTACACCGCGACCGCCTCACACCCCGTCAGCATGGACTCGCTGCAAGTCGGAGACCTCATTTTCTGGTCCCACACCGGCAGCGGCAGCGACGCGTACCACGTCGCCATGTACTACGGAGACGGCAAGATCATCGAGGCCCCCAGAACCGGCAAGAGCGTGCAGATAGTCAAGCTCTACCGATCAGGTGGGTTGGTCGGCGCCACCCGACCCGCTTAGCGTGCACACGCTAAACACCTCTGGCAGAGGTGCCACCTCTGTTATATATGGTGCCTGAGCAGGGAAGAGGCCCCACGCCCCGCAGGGTGTAGGGCCTCAGCCGTAAAGGGAAGACGTTGATCAGGCTGCCGAGCTGTCCACGTACACCGCCGGCTCGCCCGGGGCGTTCAACGCCTCGGCCAGCGTCGCCCAGTCGTCCACCAGCGGAGGCAGGATTGCCCAGCCGCCCACTGGCACCACGACCGGCGCCCCGTCCGCTTCGTTCGCGCCCGCCGTTGCCCCGGCCGCGCTGTCGCCTACGCTCATGACAGATCCTCCGTAAGGGATCGAGGCCCAGGAGCCAGCGCCCACCGCCGCCCAGGGCCGAACTGTGAGGGGTCGGGTACCAGCCCGGCCCCTCTCTTGTTGCTGTCGACTCTAACACCTCTGTTTCATCTAACAGAGGTGTTAGAGTGAGCATGTCTTACGGAGGTGCCACAGGCGCCGGATGTGGGACATCTGCCACCTCTGCTAGCTACCGTGTTGCTGGCGGAGGTGCCGTATCTGCCGTATCCGACAGTTCAAACAGAGGTGCCACCTACGGCAGATGAAACAGAGGTGGCACAGGCGGCACATCAGACAGAGGTAAGGGAGGTGGCAAAGATGCAGGCAGCAGCCCGGCCCGAGATGACACGGATCGTCGCCATCTGCAATCAGAAGGGTGGCGTGGGGAAGACGACGACCACCATCAACCTGGCGGCCACGCTCGGAGAGCACGGCCGCCGGGTGTGCATGGTCGACTGTGACCCGCAGAAGTCGGCATCCTCGGCGTGGGCCCGGCAGGCCATCAAGCGGGGGAAGGATCTCCCGTTTGACTACACGTACGAGGTCGAGCGGGACAAGCTCCAGAAGCTCCGCAAGCGCGGGTATGACGATGTCCTCGTGGACACGCCCGGGTCGCTGGAGAACGAGGAGCTACAGCGCTGGATCATCGAGGAACTGGCCGACGAGCACATTGTTCCGATGGAGGCCGCGTATCTCTCGTTCGACCCCACGGAGAAGTTCCTCAAGGCGTACGTCCTGGAGACCGGCAAGCCGTACCGGCTGCTGATGTCACGAACCCACCCCAGCAAGCCGGGCCGGGTCGATGAGACCAAGGCGTGGGCCTCCAAGAGGGGGTTCGCTCACTTCACGACGTACGTGCGCACGTACGACGCGCACGAGGCGGCGCCGGCGGCCGGGTTGGTGGTCACCCAGTACACCCGGGCCAACAGCGGCCGTTTCTTCGAGAACGCAATGAACGACTTCAAGGGCGTTGCCCTTGAGTACCTGAGCAAGACGGGGGCGTAAGCGACCATGGCCCGGGTCAACCTGGACGAGACCGACAGCCCGGACGAGCTGGACGAGCCGGAAGCGACGAGCGGCAGGAAGCCGCCGACGCCCCCGGAGACCGAGAAGCCGGAGGCGAAGAAGACGCCGGCCGCCGCGCCCGTGCCCCGTGGGCAGGTCGCGGGCAAGGAGAAGCTACAGCCGTACATCACCAAGGCCGTGGCCGAGGCGGCCCGGGATGCCGTGGTGTGGACGACACCGCATGAAGGCGGCTACCAGTCGCTATCCGAGCTGATCGAAGACGCGATCAAGGAGAAGGTGGCGAAGCTCCAACGCAAATACAACGACGGAGAACCCTTCCCGCCGAGGCCCCGGAAGGAGATCAGGACCGGACGCCCGCCGAGGAGGTAACACCTCTGCCAGAGGTGCGGCATGTGCCACCTCTGGCACCCCTGCCACAGGGAAACGACCCGGCCCCAGGAACGCCCAACCTTCCAAGAAGCGCGCTCCCAGGGCCACCCGCACAGGAGAGGACCCCCATGCAGTACCACCAGGGTAGAGCCACGGAAGTGGACGAGGCACCCGCCGATCCCGCCACGCCGAGGATCGAACTCACCCGAACCCACCGGGTACTCATCGGTGTGGTGATCGCCGGGGCCGTCGTGATCGCGGCGATCGGCTTTGCCGGTTCCTACGCGGCAGTGCGCCAGCTCGCGCTACACAAAGGCTTCGGCTGGTTCGCCAACGTCTTTCCGGTCGGGATCGACGCCGGCATCGTCGTCCTCCTGGCCCTCGATCTGCTCTTGACGTGGCTCCGCATCCCGTTCCCGCTTCTGCGGCAGACGGCATGGCTGCTCACCGCTGCCACCATCGCGTTCAACGCGGCGTCCGCCACCGATCCTCTCGGCATCGGGATGCACGCGGTGATCCCGATCCTGTTTGTGGTCAGCGTCGAGGCCGCCCGCCACGCTGTCGGCCGGATTGCCGACATCACCGCCGACCGGCACATGGAGTCCGTGCGGATCGCACGGTGGCTACTCGCCCCGCTCCCCACCTTCCTTCTGTGGCGCCGGATGAAGCTGTGGGAGCTGAGGAGCTATGACGAGGTGGTCAGGCTCGAACAGGCCCGCATGGTGTACCGGGCCCGGCTCCACGCCAAGTTCGGCCGAGGGTGGCGACGCAAGGCGCCCGTGGAGTTGGTGATGCCGCTCAGGCTCGCGCGATACGGGGTCGCTCTTGACCCCGAACAGCTCACCGAACAGCTCGCCAAGGTGGACGCTCAGCCCATCCCGCCAGCGGCCGGTATCCACTCCAGCCAGACCGCGCGGCATGAAGTCGAGGCCGGATCTCCGATGAGTGGATACACCGACGAGTCGACGTATCCACTCACGGCCGGCGGACGGTTCCCGACGCCGGAGACCTCCGGAACCCCGCACCCGGCCGGAGACGCCGAGGGCGGCGAATCTCTGCAAGACGGCGCCGCATCGCCGTTGCCGTACCAGGTGGATACCTACAACGAGCCCGGGGCCGCCAGCCGAGAGGCCGTCATGGCCGACCGCTCCCGACAGCCGGCCGACACCATCCACGTCCGCATCCCTGCCCAGCAGGACACCGACGAGGACACCGACGAGGACGCGGACGAGGCCGAGGACGCCGAGGCCATCGACCTCACCACGATGCCCGGCGTCGAGGCCGTGCGGCTCGCGTACGAACGCCTCAGCCCCGAGGAGCGCAAGCAGTCGGACAGGCAGAAGGCTACAAAGATCGCGGATATGACGGGACTCGCGTACAACACCGTGCGCCGGTACCTATCCGACCTCCGCAAGGCCCAGCGCGACGAGGTATCCAGCGCGGCCCCCCACGTGGCACCTGTACCCGAGCCCGAGGGTGGATGGGCGATCCTTCCCCCGGACGGACGGGGCGAGGCAGGCGGTACCGCGACCAACCAAGATCCAGAAGTATCCACCGAGGAAGACGACCAGACCGAGGCGGCGACGATCACGCGCTAACAGGCCAAGGGAATGGATAAAACAGAGGTGCCACCTCCGCCGGAGGTGGCACCTCTGTTAGTTGTGGCACCTCCGATAGAGGTGTTTAGCGTGCACACGCTAACCGGCAGATCGCGGCCCGTGCGAGCCCTCGGCAACTCAAGAACGACTGTGGGGCCGACTCGGCAAGAGTCGGCCCCACAGTCGCGTAGAGGCGATCAGACCTCGAATCCTGCGGCGAAGCTGGTGAACGCCGCGAACTGGTCGGGTGTGATGAGGAGTGCGGGGCCCTTGGGGTCCTTGGAGTCCCTGACCGCGACGGAGCGGTACGAGGTAGCGCGGAGGTCCGCGACCTCGATGCACTGCTGTCCGCCGTCGCTGTAAGACGACTTGAACCAGGCGGCTCCGGTCAGGTCTTCTGCGGAAAGGTGTGCCGTACGGCCGTGCTCGGTCATTCGGGGATTTCCTCCATGATCTTCTTAATGGTCTCCCGTGATTGATCAACGGGAAGTGCAGCGGCGACGATCAGCTCAAATGCCGACTCGAACGCCTTGACTTCGTCGGTTCCCTCGACGAAGTAGCCGCCCCGGATGTTCTCCAGATTGATCACGGTCGGCCACGGCGTGGGGAACCGAACGACGTGGAAGGGGCCGACCATGCCGGGGTGTGCGGGTGCGGGCGGTGACATGACTTGGATGGTCACGTTGGGCAGTTCCGCCACGTCGAGCAGGTGTCGGAGCTGTTCGTGCATCAGCCGAGGGTATGCGGCTGACCGGTAGTGCAGTACGGATTCGTGGATGACGGCCCAGAGCTTGAGAGGACCGCTCGGCCTGTTGCCGTCGGTCAGGATCGCCTGACGCTTCTTGCGTACCTCAGCGAGCGCGGCCACGTCGTCCGGGGCGAGGTGCGGGGCGGTGCCGGCGATGGTCTCGCGCGCGTATCCACCGATCTGGAGGAGTCCGGGGATGAGGCCCTGGGCGTAGATGTGGGCGCTCTCTGCGTCCTCTTCCAACCCGATGTAGTCCTTGTACGCGTCGGGCGCCACTTCGCCGTACGTCGTCCACCAGCCGGTTTTGTTGGCGTCCTTCGCGAGCCCTTCGAGTGCAGCGATGACGGCGGGATCGGTGATGCCGTAGTGGGCCAGCAGCGGAGCCACGTCCTTGATGGGCATGTGGGCCCTGGCGTTCTCGATGCGGGATACCTTCGACGGGTCCCATTCCATGGCCTCCGCAGTCGCGTCGATGCTCAGGCCCGCTGCGTTGCGCATGCGGCGCAGGGCGCCACCGAGGCGCCGGCGGCGGACGGTCGGGACGAGGCGAACGGTTGCCATGGTCTCTTGCCCTTTCTTCGGGTCAACTCGGGTACGACTCGGGGTGACTGACCCCCTTTTCGGGGGTGCCGAGGTTCTTCACGGGTGCAGTGTGCCCGTCCTCGGGGCACTTGGTCCACGGGACTAATGTTCTAGTTTTGCGGAATTGGATTCCAAGGTTGCGGCCCATGCTTCCATGGGTGCATTCTGCCAGTGGCAGTGACTCAACGTCAGTTGGTCATCAACTAGGCGTGGTTGCACGCCTGTTCGGGTTGTGGTCGTTCCCCGTGCCCCTGGGGTGGCCACGCTCCCCCAGAGACCACATGCAGAGGCGATGCTGATGACGCCCGTCGCACGACCAGCCGCGACCGGTCACCCCGGCTACGACGTCACGAGAGACGCCGACCCGGAGAGTGTCGAAGAGGCGCGGCGGCTCGCGCGTCAGGCGATGTGTGCTTGGGGCTTGGACGAGCACGCGGAGACAGCGGCTCTCTTGATCTCCGAACTCGTCACCAACGCCATCAGGCACACACCCAGCCGCACCGTTCGCGTCATTGTCACCCGCCCCGCCCCCGGTTGGGTGCGGGTGGCGGCCGTCGACAAGGCGGCCGGCCGGTTGCCCCGCCTACGTGCCGTGGACGCCGATGCTGAGTCCGGCCGGGGCCTGCGCCTGGTGGACGCCTTTGCCGATCGCTGGGGCTACGACCTGTTGGGCTCCCACCCGCAACGCGGCCCGTGGGGCAAGAGCTGTTGGGCTGAGCTGTGTGTGGATGGTGCACGGCGACCGCGCGGGGAGGAGGGGACGTGCTGAAGTGCCCTCAAAAGCCCCGTGAGCCAGCTGTGGCGAGAGCCCAGATGGTCCACCGGTACCGCTGTGAGCACGAGATCACGGCACCAGACCGCGGCGAACCGATCCTGTTGGCCAACGAGTATCTGACCGGCACTCCTCACGCGGCCGCGTGCTGGTTGGTCAGCCGCGCGTACAGGATCGCCACATGGTTGTTGGACCCGGCCGCCGTCGCCCCGCTCGCGGAGGGCTTGGCACCGGCCTATGCCGAGGCCGTGGCCGCGCTGGAGACGGGGCGCGGGTACGGGCTGCACATCGAGACGCACGACGGGACGCACACGATTCGCGTGCTGCCGGCGCCGACCGTCGACCAGGAGCACGGCGAGGAACCCCATGGATGACCAGACCAACCAGCCGACCACCGAAGGCCGAGAGACCCTGCCCGCCGTCCTCGGCGGCTCGCCCGGGGCCGCCGTCGAGCAGGCCCGGACGCCGGCGCCCCCGTTCGCGGGTGATTTGGTGCGGACGATCCAGGAGGCCGGCACGGCGGTACGGGTCCTCTCCACGCTCAACCCGTCCAGCGACATCACGGTCAGCGCGCACACCGCGCTTGTGTGCGCGGGCAACACAACGGCTGACGCGCTGCAAGCCGCCGCCGACCTGGCCAGGGAGGCCCCCACACTGGAGATCCACGCCCTGGCTCTGGCCAAGGTCCCCGGACCGGTCGAAGGCACGTGGGAGTGGCACGTCACCCTGACGGTGAGCGCGCTCGACCCTCAGACCGGCGAGTACGGCGGCAGCACGCACCACGGCCGGCGGTGGTGACACGGTGACGAGCAAGACGTTCCGGTTCCGCGAGTACGGCGTCACCACGGACGAGACGGCGGCGCCGGCGTATCAGGCGGTGTGTGTGACCGGCGAGGAAGCCGATTGCGGCGCGGACTCCAAGGACCAGCCGGACGAGGAGGCGCTTACCCGATGGATGGCCGAGCACACCAGCAGCACCGGGCACAACCGCTTCCGGCGGGCCCGGTGGGAGTACGCCATGGTGGAGGCGGGATCATGGCAGTGATGACCTGAGCGGCGGCGGAGATGTTTCCGCCGCCGCTCTGCCCACGCCGCCCCGGCCCCTGCCTCCCCCGTCAGGGACCGGGGCGGCTGCATGCCCCTCCCCGGCCGCGGCCCCCTTCCGGCCGGGCAGCAGGATGCCCCCGGCGTCGACGCCGGGGGCATCCTGCGGTTGGGCCGAGCCGGAGGCTACGGCGCGACCCACTTCCAGGGGCGTTCGCCGTGGCGCCCCATCAGGCACGCCAACCGGTAGTCGGCCTGGCTGCGGGCGTGGTCGCTGGTGTCCGCGTGCCGGAGCGCGAACAGGGCGAGGCCCAGGCTGCGTATGTCCCTGATGAGGGCGTAGCCCTCCCAGGCCGTCACGTCGGTGCCGTAGGCGTCGCGGAACTCCTCCCAGTAGGAGGGCGGTTCGGCCAGGGTGTCGCTCTGGAAGGCGATGGTGGCCAGGTCCCATTGGCGCGGCCCGACCGCGACCCCTTCCAGGTCCACCAGGTAGGTGCCCTCAGCGGTCCGCATCGTGTTGTGCGGACTCGGATCGGCGTGGATCACGCACCACTCGTCCGGCCACGCCAGGGCCTCCCAGCGGGCGACGAGCTGTTCGGCGTGCCGGGTGAGCCACCGCCGGGAATCGGCGTCGGTCTGTGCCTCCCGGATGCGCTTGGGGTAGTCGGGCAGGGTGAAGCGGGGCAGCGCGAGGTGAGAGGGGACGCGGGTGGAGTGCAGCCGCCGCAGCGCGCGGGCGGTGTGTGCCGACTCGGCCGGTACCTGCTCACCGAGGTCTTCCCAGAAGGTCACCGGCCGTCCGGCGACCGTGACCGGATCGGGAACGAGCGGTTCGGCCGTGGGGATGCGGTGCGAACGCAGCCAGTCCGCCACCCGCAGCTCGCGCACGGCCACACCGTAGGTGCCCGGCGGGTGGATGCGGATCACCGTCCCGGTGCCGGCGGCGCGCAACATCAGGTTGTCGCGGAGCCGGATCGGTTCGATTGCGTCGGCGGGTAACTGCGCCTGCTGGCATGCCTGTTGGGCGAGGGCGACGATTTCGGAGGTCTGCACGGTGCGCGTCACTCCCCGGCGGTGGTGGCGAGGGTGGCGGCGATCTCGTCCAGGGCGAGGGAGTGCGCGCCCTTGACCAGGATCACCGCCTTGGGGGGCAAGGGGCCGTCGAGGAGCGGGAGCACGTGTTCCCGGCCGGTGACGTGGTCCACCACGCTCACGCCCGCCTCACGGGCGGCCGTGGCCATAGCGGCGGCGTTCGGGCCTCCCACAGTGATCAGGCGGCCGACGCCACGGGCCGCAGCGAGCGCGCCCATGTCGCGGTGGATCTCCTCGGCCCGCTCGCCGAGTTCCATCATCTCGCCCAGGACCGCGACCACGGGCCGCTCGCCGGCGAGGTGGGCGAGGCTGTCCAGGGCGGCCCGCGTCGCCTCCGGGGAGGCGTTGAACGCGTCGTTGACGAGGGTCACCCCGTCGGGCCGGTCGGTGACCTCCATACGGGCACCGGAGACGATCCGGGCCCCGTCCAGCCCCCGGGCCACCGTCTCGAAGGGCACCCCGGCGGTCAGGGCGAGCGCGGCGGCCGCCAGGGCGTTGGTGATGTGGTGGCCGCCGAACACGTCGGGGCTCACCGCCGCGGACTGGCCCCGGGCGTGCAGGGTGAAGGAGAGCCGTCCGGCGCCGTTCAGGGTGATGTCCTCGGCGCGTACGTCACAGTCCGGTGTGGTGCCGAAGAACAGCACCTCGGCGGCCGTCTTGTCGGCCATGGCCCGCACCAGCGGATCGTCACCGTTGAGGACCGCCACGCCGCCCTCGGCGGCCGGCGGGAGCGCGGCCACGATCTCGGCCTTGGCCTCGGCGATGCCCTCCCGGCTGCCGAACTCGCCCAGGTGGGCGGTCCCCACGTTCAGCACCGCACTGACACGGGGCCGCGCGATGCCGGTCAGGTAGGTGATGTGCCCCTTGCCCCGGGCGCCCATCTCCAGGACCAGGTACCGCGTGCCTTCCTCGGTGCGCAGCACGGTCGAGGGGAACCCGATCTCGTTGTTGAACGACTTGACGTTCGCGACGGTGGGCCCGTCGAGCTGGAGAACGTGCAGCAGCAGGTCTTTGGTACTGGTCTTCCCGGCCGAGCCGGTGAGCGCCAGGGTGAGGCCGGTGTACCGGTCGGCGACCGCGCGGGCGATGTCGCCGAGCGCGGCGGTCACGTCGGGAACCATGACGGCGGGCACCGTGACCGGCGAGGAGGCCAGCACGGCAACGGCACCGTCCGCGACGGCGGCCGAGGCGAAGGCGTGGCCATCGGTGCGGGTGCCGGGCAGGCAGGCGAACAGGCCGCCCGGGTGGACGGCGCGGCTGTCGAAGCTCAGCGGGCCCGACACGAGCGTGCCCGGGTCCGCGTCGGCCAGGCGGCCGCTGGTGGCGTCGGCGATCTCCTGCAAGGTCAGGGGAATCAACGGGTCTCCTCAGAGGGTGAAGGGGCGGGAGCGGGCAAGGGGGTGCCGTACGGCCTGGCCGCAGGGGCCCGGCCGTTCAGCGGAGATGGATCACGGGTGCAGGGCGGGGAAGGTGATGGCCCGTCCGGTGTAGGAGGCCGCGAGGCGGCCCAGCGGCACCCGATCGTGTTCCTGGCCCCACCCGGACGGGTCGCGGATGAAGACCTCCGGCCCGGCCGGCCCTGCGCCCGGGTCGGTGTAGCCGTGGACGATGACGAGGTGACCACCGCGGCGGCCGTCGTCGGGGAACTTCTCGGTGACGGAGACGATCAGCGGTGCGGCCGTCAGCCGGTCGAGGAGTTCGCCGGCCGGCACCGGTTCCGCGCGGCCCGGGACGCCGAGCTGTTCGGCGATCCCGGCGAGACCGGCATGCAGCCAGCCCCGTTCGGTGAGCGCCCCGTGGGCGACGCCGAGCCGCAGCAGTTCCGTCACGGTCGGCGCCGGCTTGCCGTAGGCGAGCAGGATCATCCGCAGATCGGCCATGCCACAGGCCCGGTTGGACCACTCGATTCGGTCCCCGAGTTCGGCGCCCCCCTCTCGCTCCCACTCCTGCGGGGCGATGAGCTGGCGGCACATCGGGACGGGGTGCAGGCACGGCATGCGGGCAGACTCCTAGCGCTCGCTCACCGCAGCGGTGAGCAGCGGATCGGGGCTCAAGGGCACATCGTATGGGCGCCGGGTGACCGCCTCACGCAGGACGGCCCGCACGGTGTCGGCGTGGCTGATCCCGACGAGTTCGGCGCCGGCGGCGAAGTTCGAGCCCACCGACATACCCGGGGTGGGGTTGACCTCCAGCGCGAAGGCGTTCCCGCCGGGGTCAACCATGAAATCCACCCGGGCCATGCCCCGGCAGTCCAGCCGTTCCCACAGCGTGCGCGCGTGGGCGGTCAGCGTCGTGACCGTCTGCGCGGGCAGGTCTGCGGCGCACACCGATACCGTGCCCTGCCCGGCCGCGTCGAGCTTGGATTCCGCGTCGTACCACTGCCCGCCGCGGACCTCGGTCGCCAGCGGCGGGAAGACGAGCACCCCGCCGGGCAGCTCCAGCAGGCCGACCGTCACCGCCGTGCCCGTGATGATCTCTTCCACCAAGACCCGGGGGACCGGGGACGGGTCTGTCTCCGCGGCCTCCGCGAGGGCGCGGGCGAAGTCGTCCGGGTCGTCCACCAGGCTCATGCCGACGCTGGACCCGCCGAGCGGCGGTTTGACCATGACCGGGCCGTGCCAGTCGAGGGCCGGCCCGCCCGTCCACTCCCGCCATTGCGGGGTGGGCACGCCCAGCCCGCGCATGTACTCCTTGCACAGGATCTTGTCGGCGGCCAGCGCGCACGCCGGCACGCCGCTGCCGCAGCACGGCACGCGCAGGTAGTCGAGGAGCCCTTGCAGGCGGCCGTCCTCCCCGAACGGGCCATGCAAGTTGGGCAGCACCACATCCACCCCGGGCCCGGCCAGGTGCGCCACGAACCCGGGCGCGCACGGGTCCAACACCCGCACCTCGGCGCCCAGAGCGGCCAGGGCCTCCCGCAGCGCGGTCACGGACAGCTGATCCACGGGGCTCTTGGCCAGGTACAGCCGATCCTCGGCCGACAGCCCCCCGTACGCCACCACCACCCCCAGGCCGAGGGTGCTCCACTCGCGCAGACCGGTGATCTCCCGGCCCACCGTGTTCCGGTCGCCGGCGTCGATGAACGTCGTGGTCACAGCAACTCCAGCTCTCCGCGGAAGGACTGGGCGACGGGGCCGCCGACCCAGTAGGACCCGGGCCGCTCGCCGTTGGGGGTGACGGTCAGCGGCGTTCCGGCCCGGTTGTGCACGGTCACCGGTCCCTCGGCGATCACCCCGTGGCGGGCGGCGATGATCGCGGCGGCCACCGCCCCGGAGCCGCACGACAGCGTTTCGGCCTCCACGCCGCGCTCATAGGTGCGGATGCGCACCGCGTGCGGGTCCACCGGGTGGACGAAGTTCACGTTCGTCCCGACCGGTGCGAGTTCGGGGTGATGGCGGACGAGGAGGCCGAGCTGTTCGACGTCCACGGCGTCCACGTCGTCCACCAGGGCGACCACGTGTTCGGTGCCGGTGTGTACGGCGTCGAAGCACAGCCGGGCATCCTGCCAGGAGGTTTCCACCCGTCCCGGCGCCACCTCCCCGGCCTCGGCAGTGACCGACACGTGCCCGTTCTGCACGATCGCCTCATGACGGACGCCGGCCATCATCAGCGTCATGGCGGTGAACCCGTGGGCACCGGCCGCAGCCCAGGCGACGCAGCGCAGCGCGTTGCCGCACATGGACGCCAACGAGCCGTCCGCGTTGATGCAGATCACTTCCAGCACGGGGGCCGGGTCCTTGTCCACCAGCGTGCTCAGGACCAGGCCGTCAGCGCCGACGCCGGTACGCCGCGCGCACAGCCGGGGCGCCTCAGCGCGCCAGTCCCGGGACGGGCCGGGATCGGTGAGCAACACGAAGTCGTTCCCGGCTCCGTGAATCTTCACGAACTCCATGACAGGGCCTCTCTTCCATGGCGGTTGCGGGGGTCAGGGCACGCCGAAGCCACGAACGGGCTGTTCACGGGGTGGAGTGGGCGCGGCGGCCGGTTGTCCACGCTGACGGACCTGACGCCGCGTCGGAAGCGTCCGCCCTGTTGCTCCGCGTTGCGGTCACGAGCAACAAGGAGCAACACCGCGGCGGCTACCGCCCCCGAGTCGCCGCCGTTACAGTGCGCTGACCGCCCGTGTTCGGAGATGCACACAGCGGAGGTGTGATGGCCCACAAACGCCGTCCCCCGGCCGGCAGCCGCCACCGCGGCTACCTCCTGACCCGGGCCCGGAAGGCACGCGACTGGAGCCAGACGGAGTTAGCCAGCCGTATACGCGTCCGCAGCCGCGAGCACGGCCGCCCGATCCAGACCGGCCGCGACGGTGTCTGTCACTGGGAACACGACCGCGAACCGGACCACCCCACCCAACTCGTCATCGCCGATGTGCTCGGTATTCCACCTACAGCGGTCGATGAGCGACCATGGCCTGAGTGGTTGTCCGAGGACCCCGCCCAGCGGCCAACTCCCCGGCCCTGGACGCTTCTCGGTGCCTCCCAGTCCCTCACCGAACTCGCAAGGGGTGCCATGGGCGTCACGCGGCGGGAACTCGTTCTGATCTCCGGCGGCACCCTGACCGCCGCCCTGTTGAACTGGCTCACGGCCGATCCGGTGGCCGCCGGGCAGCTCACCACCGGCCAGCGCATCGGCGAGGCGGGGGTGGCCAAGATCGAGGCCCGCGCGCAGATGCTCCGCGAGACCGACGACGAAGACGGCGGCGGGACTGTTCTCGCCGAGGCGTCCAGCGCCCTGGCCCTGGTCAACGGCATCATCCACCACCGGAGCTACAGCGACGCGCACCGCGCCCGCCTGTTCGCGGCGGCCGCCGACCTTGCCCGCCAGCGCGCCGCCGCCCTGTTCGACACCCGCGGCGACTGCGCCGACGACACGTTCATGACCGCCCTGCGCGCGGCCCGCGTCGCCCAGGACGACGCCCTCGGCGCCAACGTCCTGTCGTTCTGGTGCGTCTCCGCCTACAACACCGGCCGCCTCCACGACGCCGAGCACATGGCCACCGCCGCACTCGCCGCCGTCCGCAGCCGTACCAGCCCCCGCGTCGAGGCGATGATGCACAGCCGGCGCGGACGCGCCCGCGCCCACCTCGGCGACGCCCGGTGCTGGGACGACTTCGACCGCGCGGAAACCCTGCTGACCCGGGCCGACGAGCAGCAGGACCAGGCCCCGCAGTGGGCGTACTGGTTCGACCGCGCGGAGATCCTGGGCGCCCGCGCCTCCAGCCACCGCGACATGGGCCAGCACGACCGCGCCGAGGCCGCGTTCGTCCAGGCCGACGAACTGTTCGGCCCCACCACCGTCCGCACCCACGCCGTCTACCTGTGCCGGATGGCTGACGCCCAGTACGCCCAGGGCGAGCTAGAGCGCGCCTGTTCCACGGCCGGCACCGCGCTGGACCTCACCGAGACCATCAGCTCACACCGCACCACCGCGCCCCTGCTCGATCTCGCCGCCCGGCTCAGCACCCACCGCACCACCCCGGCCGCACGCGACTTCATCGACCGCGCACACACGGTGCTCGCCGCCTGACCGCAACCCGGCCCCGTGAACGCCGTTGCCCCGCCCGCGAGTTGGCCGGACGGGGCAACGTCATGCCGGACGGTGTTACGCGCCCTTGGGGGGCCGGACGGTGGTCACCGTGATCACGGGCGGTTCCGTGGCGGGGCTCACCATGTAGGTGACCGCCAGCGCGCCGAGCAGGCCCGTACGGTCGTCCTCCGCCCCGGCCGTACGCGCCAGGGTCGGCCCGCCGTACGGATCGGCGGCCAGTGTCTCCAGGTCTTCCAGGAGCGTGCCTAGGGTCGTGCCGGCGAGGAGCGCGCGCAGGGCCTCCCGCGACAGGGCACCGGGGGCGATGTTCGCCAGCCGCTCCGCGCCGTCCAGCTCGCGCAGGGCCTCGCGGGCAGCGTCCGTGAAGACCACCCGATAGCGGCTCACAGCATCCCGGCCAGCGCGGGGAACACGTCGCCGATCTCATGCGTGGCCGCGGTCCCGGACCGGACGGCGCCGGCCGCCGCATCCGCGCCCGCGTCGGTGGTCGTCTGTGCGACCGCCCCCCACTGTGCGACCAGCGCGAACAGATCCTCGGGGGCCGCGTCGTCCAAGGCCCGTTGGAAGCGGTCGCGCAGCTCAGGCGGCAGTGCGCGGCGAATCGTGCCGACCGTACGGGGCCGGTCGATCGGCCCCGAGTGGCCGAGGGGTTCAGCGGACATTCTGCGACCTCCGGTTTCGGGCCCCACCAGACTACGCGGGCAGCCTCGGCAGCGTCAGGCCCTCCGGCGCGGCACCCGGGCCGTCACCCCTCCCGGCCGCCCGGCGGCCACCAGGTCGCCAGGAACGCGGCCAGGGCCTCCCTCTGGCGGGTTTCCTCGGCCAGCACCTCACGCAGTCGCTCGCGGTCGATGTGGGGCCGGACCGCCGCCATGACCAGGCGCCGCAGGTCGGCCGGCTCCAGCGCCTCCACCTCCCATTGCACCGGGCGGGCCGGATCGAGCCCGTGCCGCTCGGCGAAGGCCGGCCACCGCGGATCGGTGCTCTTGCCCACCGCCGGCGGAAGTTCGTACCGGTTCACCTGATCAACGGTCAGCGCCACCCGCTCCACCGTCGCCCAGCAGCCCGCCGTACGGTCCACCCAGTCCCGTTCGATCGATTCCCCGGACGCGTCCAGGTCGCCGACGTACAGCAACCGGGCCGGCCGGGGATCAAGGGCCGCGCGCTCCTTCACCAGCGCGGCGTACGACTCGGAGGCGAATCCGCGCACCACCAGGACGGGGATGCCCAACGGCCCGAGCCAGCCGGAGAGTTGCACCCTCAGCGTGTCCTTTTCCGCGCAGACCCACAGGGCTTCCGCCTGGCCGGCCGTGCGGTCGAGGCGGAAGAGGTCGGGCACCGCTGCCAGCAGCTCGCCCACGTCCGCGTACGCCGGCGGTTGGTGGATCTCCCGTAGCGCGTCCACCAGGTCCGGGAACCGTCCCTCCCGGCGAGCCCGCGCCAGGTGGGAGGAGAGGCGCCGGTACATCGAGGCCCGGTTGGGCAGCGCTCCCGCCGAGATCAGCCGGTACCAGCACTGGCGGAGCGTGACCTCACCGCCGTACTCGGCGACCACGGCCCGAGCCCGTTCCTCCACCTCCGACCAGCGCACCCGCATACCGGTACATGTACCCGTCGAGGCCCGCTAAGCCGGGATGGGGCGGCCGACGTCGACCAGGAGCCCGGCCGGGACGCCGTCGCGCATCCACTCCCGGGCCAGTTCCGAGGCCATGCCCACGGCCCCGTACAGCAGCGGCCCGGCCCGGTCGCCCATCGTGCGGGCCGCGTACTCGGCATCGACGGGCAGGCCCAGGTAGGCCCGTCCGGGCGTTGGCCAGGTGAGATCCCGGGCCCGGCCGTCGGCGCCGGCGCACCAGGCGTGTTCGACGGCCCACGCGACATCCCAGGCCAGGCCCTCGACATAGGCGAACTCGCCCGACGAGGCCCAGGCCCAGGAGACCGATTCGACGTAGCACCGGCCCGGTTCCCCGGGCGGAGGCCCGTCTTCGGGCCAGGGGGCCGGGACGAACAGCCGGCCGTGGGCCAGCAGCAGCGCGGCGAGGCCGGAGTGAGCCCAACCCGGCCGCGCGGGTGTCGTATCGGCCTGCCATCGCAGGTGGCCGATGAGTTCGGCTTCCGCCTCGGCGTGCGCGGCCGCGCCCTCGGCGCCGCTGGTCTGAGTCACGCGCCCCACCGTACGGGCCCGGGTCACAGTCGCGAAGGCGCACGGCGACGCCCGCCGGGAACCGCGACCTACACGGTCGTACGGCCGTTCTCCGTACAACGAGATGTTCGGGGAAAGGCAGCGGGACGGATCGCCTTAGCGTGCACACGCTAAGGCGTCCCGGAAACGATCGGTTTCGGGACGCCGGCCAGGTGGCGCCGGAACTCGCCGATATTC
This sequence comes from Streptomyces sp. NPDC111507, assembly GCF_055638955.1. Lineage (NCBI taxonomy): Bacteria > Bacillati > Actinomycetota > Actinomycetes > Kitasatosporales > Streptomycetaceae > Streptomyces > Streptomyces sp. NPDC111507. The sequence continues at coordinate 40,523 of NZ_JBVKBU010000033.1, forward strand.
GTCCCGAAACCCGTCCCGAAACCTCGGCCGCCGCCCGGGAATCGGGATACGTTATCGGGACGACGTGGAAGCGGAGAAAGCGACCAATGACGGAAGAATCGGGAAAATCTGACGAACTGGCGCGGGCCGAGTTGATCGAGCGTCAGCCCTGCCCGCGATGCGAGGTGCCGGCCGGCTCGCCGTGCCGGACCCATACCGGGCTTGTCGCCTCGGTCTACCACACCGGCCGGTACGCGGGACTCCCCAAACTCCGGTCCGGTCCGGCGGTCCGGATGTCCGCCGCCCGCCGCCCGGGACAGCCGTGGCAGCCCGGACCGGCCCCGGAGATCACGGAGGCTGTGGCCGAGCGGCCCGGCGACCGCATCGGGTACGCGAGGGCCAGCCGACGCGGCCAAGACCTCACGGCCCAGATGACCGCGCTCAGCGCGGCCGGGTGCGTGCGGATCTTTGACGAGGTGATCAGCACCCGGCAGCCGACCCGGCCCAAGTACGTACAAGCCCGCGACTCCCTCCGGACGAACGACATCCTCACCGTCCAGCGCCTAGACCGCCTCGGCCGCAACATGGTCGAACTGATCGTGTCGGCCCAGGACATCCAGCACCTCGGGAACCGGCTGGAGATCCTGAGCGGACCTCTCGCCGGCGTCTACGATCCCCAGGGCCCCGGGAAGATCCTGTTCGTGGTGGTGGCGGTGTTCGCTGAGATCGAGCGCGAGTTCATCCACGAGCGGACCATGGACGGACTGGAGACCGCCCACGCGAAGGGCCGCCGAGGCGGCCGCCCCCGAGCGGTCAGCGCCGATCAGCTCGCCGCAGCACTCGCCCGCCGGGACCGCGAAGAGCCCGTGCCCGCCATCGCCGCAGCACTCGGCATCAAGCGGTCGACCCTGTATCGCGCCCTAGACGAGCACGACCAGGCCACAGCCATGGCAGCGCTCAAGGCTCCACAGCCCTAGCACCCCGCCCCCTAGCCCCGCGCACGGGAAGAGGCCCGCACGTGAGTGCGGGCCTCTTCCCGTGGTCTTTGGGCCCCCGCCCCCTCCCGGGGGTTTGTGTACGGCAAGCCGAAAGACCCACGCTCGCCAGACGAGCGGGCGGAACGGAGCCCGGGAGGCTTCCCTTCCATCCAGGAGAACGAGCGGACGGCCCCGGCGTCACGCGCTCGCGGGCGGCCGGCTCGCCACCGTGGTGGTGCGCGGGCCGACGTGTCCCGAGTCGGATGCTCGAGGAACGCCGGCACCGCATCGGCGCCAGCTCGCCGCCGCCGGACAGCCGGCGAGCCTCGTGCATCTCTCCCGTTGGTTCGGCGGCCGCGGGTGTGTGGGTGGTGATGTGGGGGCTCTGCCCCCACGCCCCCGGCCACCTTCCAGAGGGGCCCCCTGTTTTTCGGGTGCGGGTCGGTGGGTGGTGGACGTGGTGGGTCGCGGGGTGTCCCTCCGGATGGACGGCACCGGAGGCCAGCACACC
>NZ_JBVKBU010000034.1:0-40854 GCF_055638955.1 Streptomyces sp. NPDC111507
CGCCCCACGGCGGTCAGACCACCGCTATCCGCGTACCTCATGACGAGGATGTAGCACCGCCAACGCCGACTGTCACCCCACCCTTTCAACCTCAGAGGCAACAGGGAAGCCGTTCGGACCTGGGTAATGCAGCGCATCACATCATGCCGGGAACGGCTGGACCTTGATATGAAGGATGACCTCGATATGGCCCTCGGCTGCAAGCCCTGAGACTCGACGCCCCAGTGCGGTCCCGCTCACTACCGGACCTTGCCGTCGTCGGCCTCGGAACCCAAGTGCTCAAGCAGGCCAATTCCTACCTCTTCACCCGTGGGTTCGTGCCGAGACGCCTTCAGAATTCGCGAACCCGCGGACGTTCGGACTGGAGGCGTTCTACTGCCAACCCGGCAAGGAGGGGGCCCACGAAAAGGGAGGAGTCGAAGGAGAAGTCGGCCGTTTCCGCCGCAACCACCTGGTCCCGGTGCCAGAAGTCGATTCCCTGGCTGACCTCAACACCCTGGTCGACCGATGGGACTTGGCGGACGACGACCGCCGGATCGGCTCCCGGCCCCACACCGTCGGCGAGCACTTCGCGGTCGAACAGCCTCTGTTGCGACCCTTACCAGAAGAACACTGCGAGACCGCACGGCTGTTCAGCCCACGAGTGGACCGATACGGGCAGATCAGCGTTCGCATAAACCGCTATTCGGTGCCGGTGCGGCTCATCGGCCGACAGGTGCAGGTCCTGCTGCACGCTTCCGAGCTGGTCATCTACGAGGGCCGCACCGAAGTCGCCCGACATGAACGGCTCGCCACCCGAGGTGGGATTCGTCTGGAACTGGACCACTACCTCGAGGCCCTGCTGCGAAAGCCCGGCGCCCTGCCCCCGGACACCCGGCCACTGCCGTCGGTGGCCGCCTACGATCTTCTGCTCAGGCGGCAACGGCCGCCACCCGAAGAGCCCACAGCCCCTGTCAGGAAGGGAGAACTGCCGTGAGTGAACAACGCCATCGCGGCCTGACCGAGCAGGCCGCTGACGCGGCCGTCGACACCGCCTGCCGGGTGCTGCGGCTGCCCACCATCCGGGGCCAGTACAGCGCGACGGCCGACGCCGCCGAGCGCGAGCAGATGACCTATCGCGGCTTCCTGGCCGAGCTCTTGATGGCCGCGTGCGAAGACCGCGACCGGCGCCGGTCCGAGCGGCGCATCAAATCCGCCGGATTCCCCCGCCAGAAGTTCCTGCGGGACTTCGACTTCGAGGCCAACCCCAATGTCACACCGACTGCCGTCCATACCCTCGCCACCTGCGAATGGGTCCGCAAAGGCCAGCCTCTGTGCTTGATCGGCGACTCGGGGACAGGAAAGTCCCACCTGTTGATCGCCCTCGGCACCGAGGCCGCGATGGCCGGCTTCCGTGTCCGCTACGTCCTCGCCGCGAAACTCGTCAACGAACTGGTCGAGGCGGCCGACGAAAAGCAACTGACCAAGACCATCGCCCGCTACGGCCGCGTCGATCTGCTCTGCATCGATGAACTCGGCTACATGGAACTGGACCGCCGCGGCGCCGAACTCCTCTTCCAGGTTCTGACCGAACGCGAGGAGAAGAACAGCGTGGCCATCGCCGCCAACGAGTCCTTCTCCGGCTGGACCAAGACCTTCACCGATCCCCGGCTCTGCGGCGCCATCGTCGACCGTCTCACCTTCGGCAGCAACATCATCGAGACTGGCACCGACTCCTACCGCCTTGCCCAGACCCGAGCCCAACAGGCCACCGGCTAATCCTGTCCGCTGCTGGCGGTCGACTCGGTGCCAGCCGGCCACACCGCAAGCTCCCCTCCCGGCATCGACACAAGCCGCCAGCCTCCCGGCCCCGCCACCTGCCAGGCTTCGAACGACGGGTCTGCCCGGCAGTTGAGATGCAGTCCGCTGTCGAAGACCAGACGCAGTGATCCCGACTTGAAGGCCACAGCCGACAAGACCTTGGCGCCGAACAGGGCCAGAGCCGCCGCTACGTCCTGCCGTCCCGGATCCAACATCTCGTGCAGATCGTCGCTGCCGGCCGAACCTTGACCGAGCCAGAATGGACATTCCAGGACAAACCAGGCTTCCGAGTCGAGCAGAAACGTCAACTGGAAGTCGACGCTGATCTTGGTGACAGCCAGACCCCGAAGACCCAAGATCCAACGGTCCTCGTGCTCAACAAAGGCAGATTCGTTCACCACCGCACGATGCACTGCTACATACCGACCATGCCACCCAGATCTGTCCCCGAAGCCCCACAGCTACCTCCAGGTGGAGCCAAAACTCACTGGTGATCAACCCCTGCCCCGGGCGCAGGTGGGGCCAAAACCCGTTCCCAAACGGGGCCACTACTACTTACTGACTTCAGCGCATCAGGGTGATTTTGGGTCGTCGAGGGGCAGGCGGGTCCCTGCTATGAAACCGTCGAGGGTGTTGGGCCGGTACTGGAGGCGCTTGAGCCGGTTGCGTACGAGGACTTCGAGCTGATCGAGGGCGACGACGGCGAGGTTGGCCAGGCTGCGCTTCACATGGGCCCATACCCACTCGACGGGGTTCAGGTCCGGCGAGTACGCGGGCAGCAGGAACACCGTCAGCCATTCGCGCTCGGCGATCAACTCACGCATGGCGTGGGAGACATGAGTGTAAAGCCGGTCCCAGACCAGCACGATCGGGGCCTTGACGAGGTGGTGGACGCCGTCGATCAGGGCGATGAAGTCGCGTTCGCCCATGCTGCGGCGTTTGCCTCTGCCCGCGGGGTGGGTGCGCAGGCGGTGGCACAGCCGGGTGCGGGAGCCGGGCCGCATCGCGATGAGTCCCGCCACGGACAGGCGTCCCGAGCGGCGGCCGCTCACCGTCACGACCGGGGTGCGGCCCCGTCGGCCCCAGGTGCGCCCTCTGGGCGGCCGCCGGGTGAAACCCGCCTCGTCCTCGAAGCAGACGTAACCCCCGCACGCCGCCCGGGCTCTTTTACCTCGGCCCAAGTCGCCTCCTTCCACACGGTCACGGCCTGCTCGTCACGCTCGGCCACCCGCCGCGCGGGCACCTGCGGGCTGAAGCCGAGCCGGTGCATCAACCGTGTGGCCCCTGAGACGCTGTAGCAGACGTGGAACTTCCTGCCGATCAGCGTGGCCACCCGCGCCGCGGTCCACACCTGGTCCTCCACCCAGCCATGCGCGGCTGGTCCCTCATCGAGGTACGCAGCCAGCTTTTCCAGACAGGGCGGGGACAGACGGCATCGCGATCCACCCGGGCCACGAGAGGCCAGAGCCGGCACGCCACCGTCCCGCCACATCTGGTGCCACTGGTAGGCCGACTTCGGGCTCACCCGCAGCCGCCGTGCCACCTCCGGCGGCTTGATGTTCTGCTCGAACAGCTCGGCCGCCTGCATCCGTACCGTCTCCCGGCGCTGACGTCCCGCAGGGGTCAGCCCGCCCCCATCCGCATACCTCATACACCACGGGATACAGACAACGCTCCGGGCCCATCAGAGACTTAGCAGAAGATCACCCTAACGAGCCGAAGTCAGTATCCGTGAAGCCAGCCAGACCGCGCCCGGCGAATCCGTCGAGGCCCTGGTCACCGAGAACACCAACCTCAAGCACCGCGTCCAACAGCTCACCCGAGAACACCGACGGCTCCAGGAGCGGCTCGAGGGAGCCCGCGCGAACCTGCGCTTCGCCGACAAACGTGCGGCCGATCTTGAGGTGCAGGTGCTGGAGCTCCAGCCGGGAGACCCCGGTCGCCACGGCCCGCAGACCGGGACGCGCCCGCCCTCACATTCCTGACATGTGCCCGACATGCGTCAAGTGCGACGTTTACACATTACCCTTTCGAACATTTACGCTATTCATGGTCTAGTACTGCAACGGTGCTTGCCCTGAGTGCTGGGTAGATGTCATGGATTGTGTCCGCGTCGTTTGTAGTGGCTGACGCGGGCTTGGTGTTGGCGTCGTCGTCGCCAGTGTGACCAGTGCAGAATTTGGCTGACCGAGGTGGCCCGGCGGTCCGTGAGGCGCGTGATCAGCCGTCGGATTTCAGCAAGGCTGAGATGGATGAGCTGGGAGGATCCGTTTCTGCTCTTTCCTGATCCAGCTGGCGGGCGCGCAGGACGGTGAGGCAGGCGTGGGCAGCCATGGCCAGGGTCATGTGGCGGTGCCAGCCGGGATAGCGGCGGACTTGATAGTCGTCGAGGCCGCATTCTTGTTTCGCGGTCTGGAAGCATTCCTCGACGGCCCATCGGCTGCCGGCGATGCGGATCAGCTCGTCCAGCGTGGTCTCGGCGGGACAGTAGGCGATGTAGTAGGAGATCTCCTCGGGCCTGCTCACGCTGCGGCGGGCGATCACCCAGTGCCGGCGGTCCTCGCGGTGCCAGGGACGGACCTCGATGCGGGCCCAGTCGTAGATCCGCTGTCCATGTGCCCCATCGCCGCACGAACGGCGTTTCCACTTCTGCCGAGGCAGGTTGGGGAACAGGTCATGGACGGGGTGGTCGATGGACCAGAGGGTGACGACCGTGTCGTGGCGGGTGGTGGCCATGACGTGGAAGATGTCGGCCTGTTCCAGCTCGAACCGCCAGCCCTTGCTGAAGCCGTAGGCGGCATCCGCGGTCACCCAGCCGAACGGAATCCGGTCGGCGATGGCCCTGCGGACCATCGCCTTCGCCATGGCCACTTTCGTCTCGAAGGCGACGCTGTCGTCGATGCCTGCCCGCCGGCATCGCTCGCGGTCGTCCGTCCATGACGTGGGCAGATACAACCGCCGGTCGATCAGCGTGCGTCCGCGGGGCGTCGCGTAGGCGAGAAAGACCCCGATCTGGGAGTTCTCGGTGCGTCCCGCAGTGCCCGAGTACTGCCGCTGGACCCCGGCCGAGCGGACGCCCTTCTTCAGGAATCCGGTGTCATCGACGATCAGAACGGCTTCACGGTCACCGAGGTGTTCCACGACGTAGTCACGCACGTCGTCCAGGACCTCGTCAGCGTTCCACTCGATCCGGTTCAACAGCCGATGAATGCGATCGGGACCGGCATGGCCGGCCTCCTCCGCCAGCGTCCAACCGTTCTTCCGCTCCAGCGGCGCGACCAGTCCCCGCATATAGGCAAGCGCCGACTCCCGCGGCTCCGACCTGTTGAACCGGTGCACGAACCGCTCGTGCACCGACTCGAGTTCACCTGCCCACAACCTGACATCAGCAAGGTCCCCACCCATAACCAGACCAACGACCAACCTGGCCATCAGTCACGGCAAGAACCGTTGCAGTACTAGGGTGGATAGCAAAACAGGAGACGGATCGGGAAGGGGGGTGCGCGAGGACAGGGAGGTAGACGCGATGTGCGCTGTGCACCTTCATGTCGCCTCGGCGTATTCGGCGCGCTACGGCGCAGCTCTTCCAAACGTGCTGGTGTCGAGTACCCCGCCTCCCGCGCGTACGCGGCCGGTTCGTACGGGTGGGACGCCAAGGCCCGGCTCGTCTGGCTGATCGCCGGACTCACCCGGCGGCCGGTCACGGTGCCATACCGTCAGGCGGTGCCGGACGGTCCGTACGAGGCGCTCGCCGCCCGCCTGGACGACGGCCGGGTCATCGTCGTCACCCAGCCCACCGGCAGGCCGGCGCTCGACCTCGTGTCGTACGCCCTCGAAGTCCCCGCCTCACGCCCGGCTTGCCGCTTCGCCGCCCCTGACCAGCACTTCAGCGCTACGGTTATCCGTAGATCGGCCCTGGTGCCGCCCTCCCCCGTGGGGCGGCACCAGGGCCGTCTGCGTACCTCACCATCGGCAAGATGCTCAACTTCAAGGGGTCGGCCACGGCCTGCCGATGGAGATCGTGATGGACCATCTCCTGACCGGCGGCGGCCCGGACGGAATGGACGCGTCAAGGTCGTCCCTGTCCAGGTGGTACGTGGCGACGAACCGCGCGCGTGGACGGACATCCACGCGGCGATCGTGGACCTGCTCGCGGGCCATCTGCCGGCAACGGACCGGCGGTAGCGCTCTCCCGAGTGGCGCCCGTGACGGAACTCTTCGTGGGGCGGCCACGAGGGCCGTTGTCAGAGGCGATTGGCAAGATTGCGGCCATGAATGTCACTCCTGTCACTCCGCCACGGCCGATCGACGTTGCCGCGGTCTTTCCCCAACTGGCTCCGCTGGCCCGCACGGCAACCCGCCTGCACCCCCGCCCCGGGGCGCCGACGTGGCACGACAGCTCGATCGGCGGGCCGCTGCTCTGGCCCGCTGAGGAGCCGTGGCCGCACTGCGAGGAACCGCATGTGGTGGATGGCATCAACCCAGCCCAGTCCCCGGCGGATCTGCGGCTGGAACGACGGATCTTCGCCGCCTCGCACGGCCGGGACCTGACTCCGGAGGAACGGGAGACTCTCGAGCGGATCCGACCCCCTCGGACGTATCCGGTGAGTCTGGCGGTCCAGGCGTACGACGGCCCCATAGCGATGCTGCCCGTCGCGCAGCTGTACGTACGGGATGTGCCCGATCTGAGCCCGCCGGAGGGCAAGGACCTGCTGCAGGTTCTGTGGTGCCCCTTCGATCATCCGATCATGCCCAGGACCCTGCTCTTCTGGCGTTCGGCAGCCGCCGTCACCGACATCCTCGACACGCCCCCCGAGCCGCCCGCAGTGCAGTTCGACGGCTATCTACCGGAACCGTGCGTGCTCGAACCGGAGCAGATCACCGAGTACCCCGACCATCTGGAGCTGAGCGAAGAACTGCGGGAGCAGCTCAAGCAGTGGAGTGTGCCGCAGGCGGCAGACGAAGACATGGACCCGGACACGTACTACGACTGTGTGCTGTCCAACGCACCCGGCTGGAAGGTCGGCGGCTGGCCCGCTTGGAACTCCACCGACCCCAGCTCGCAGCCCTGCTCCGAGTGCGGCACCGGCATGGAGGTCCTGATGACCGTCGCCACGTTCGAGGAAGGGGACGACGCCGGGAACAGCTGGTCTCCGCACCCCCACCCAGGTGCTGGACCGTATCCCGGCCACCGCGGCTACAACGCGACCGGTGTCCAGATAGGCAGCGGCTACCGGCAGCACCTGTTCGTCTGCCCGGCGGAGCCCGAGCATCCGCACATCGAGTTGATGACGTAGCCCGTCCGCAGTGTGCAGCCGGGGCGTCACGGTGCGGGCATGCCGTGACGCCGGGTGGCCGCGAGGCTCAGGGTGCCTACCATTCGTCCCGCAGGCGAACGCGCGTCTCCTGACAGGCGTTGAGCGCTTCCGCTTGACGTTCGCAGCCGTGCAGGGCCCGCATGCGCAGCGCCAGCAGCGACTCGTCGAACGGGTCCGGACGGGGACGCGGACGGGGCGCCGAGGTCGTCCAGGGCCCCGCCGAACCGGCCGAGCAGCACCAGGCACTCGAGACTCGCCAGCCGGAGCGTCCGCCGCCGCTCCAGCAGCCGCTGCCGCTCGTTCTGCGCGAACGGTCCAGGAAGGTTGACCAAGGGCTCTCCGCGGAACAGCGCGAGCGCCGCGGACAACTGATCCGTCGCGCCCGCCAGATCGCCGGACGCCTTCATGCGCAGCGCCCCGTCACCCCGCTCCGTCAGGTCCGCTGTATCGAGCCGGACCCCGTCGACGACGAAGCGGTACCAGCCCTTGCCGCTGCGGATCACCGACTCCGCAGGCCGGGTGCCCAACGCGTCGAGCGTCCTGCGCAGCGGGTTGACATGACTGGCCAGCACCTTGTGACCCGATGCGGGTGTCTCCGCCCCCCACACCCCGTCGAGCAGGAGCTCATGGCTCACCACAGCGTCCGGGCGCAGCAGCAACGCGGCCAGCACGGCCTGTCGTTTGACAGGCCCCAGATCCAGTGGTGTTCTGCCCCGCCAGGCTCGTAACGGCCCGAGCACCTCCATCCGAAGTCGCTCAGGAGATCCGCCGTCCACCCCGAAGCCTCCACTCCCGCACATCATCGGCATTTCACCAGCGTTGCAGCATGCCCTGCCACGGGTGCAGACGCGACCGGGAGCCACGGAGCAGCGTCGCGCAATGGACAGGGAGTCCGAGGTGACCGAAGTGGAGCTGGTGGCCGCCGCGTCGGCCGCAGGAGCGTCGGCCGTGCCGGCGAACTCCCCTACCGCGGCGGGTCCTCCCAGGACGGGTCCACGGGGACGTTCCAGCCTCGCAGCATGGACAGAGTCGCCGCCCGGGTCTTCGGCCTGGCGAACCGGAAGGCGCGGTCGAGCACTTCCCTGCTCTCCAGAAAAAACTCCAGGAAAGTGAAGTGGGCCGTATCCACCAGCCAACCATCGGGGTCCTCCTCGAGCCCCTCGATGAACTCGAAACAACGCGCCAGGAAGTCCTCTGCCTCCGCGTCGACTTCTGGAGATTTCATCAAGGGCTTGAAAAGAGGGTAAACAAGCACTTCGGACAGGAGTGTCCCCGGGTGGGTGTTGACCTGCTCCCAATGGATCACCTGCGACACACGCAGGTCGTGACGCTCGGCCGCCTTTTCGAAATAAGGCTCCACTTCCGGGAGCAGTCGCAGGAGCTGCGCGACCAATTCACCCGAGGTGATTCCTTGCATGTCCATCCTCTTTCATATTATGTCGAATAATACCGCGCCACCGGCCGGAAATTACTCCCGGCCGGTGGCGCGTCTGGTAGGTGGTCCGGTGGGGGGGCAGGCCATCGGGGTCACCAAAGAACACACACCCCGCGCCCGGGCCGTCGGGGACCACGTCCAGCGGGTCCGTCAGGGATTCCGAGAGCTGCTTCGTCACTTCCTCGAATCCATAGTTGTAGACGTCCACCGGGTACCGTGCGGCGCTGGCGGTGCCACCCACCACACCGAACGCCTTCGCGAAACCCCGGCCCGCACCCCCGGCGAAGCCCGCCGAGACACCGAACTCGGTGACGTCCGGCGCCAGTTGAGAGAACTGAAACGTGAGCAGACCCAGCTCCAGGGCCGCCTTGACGCAGCAGCCACCGTGATTGTCGCCCTGCACCATGACAACGCAGGCCTCCGTGAGGAACTGGCCGGACGCGGCGCCATCGTCGCGCTCGACGAACGACGCGCCTCCCGAACCGAAACGATCGGCCCGTGCTGACCCCGGGCCCACCCAGAACTGTCAGTGCTGGGTGCAAGGATCTCCTGCATGAATAGCGGACCCCTCGACCTGCGACAGGTCACAGCCCCAGACGACGTCACGCCGGAGCTGAGGCGAGCACTCATCGGATGCTGGATTGAGGTCACCAACGCCGGCGGAGCAGCAGGGTTCCCCTTCCCGCCCATCGACGCGAGCCAGGCCGCCCCTGCGGTCGACTCCCTCATCGAGGGCCTTGCCCCAGAGACGAGCCGCCTCGTGGTCGCATCGATCAACGGCAGCCTCGCTGGGTGGCTGAATGTTCGGCGTGATCCCTTTGAGGTCATCTCCCACTGGGGGACGCTCCACCATGTCCAGACACGGACGGGCCTGCGGGGCCGCGGCATCGGGGCTGCTCTCATGAATCACGTTCGTGACATCGCCCGCGACGAGATGGGACTGGAACAACTCCACTTGGCTGCACGCGGCGGCGTTGGGCTGGAGGACTTCTACGGCCGCTTGGGCTGGAAGGAGATCGGTCGTTGGCCGCGCGCTCTTCGCCTCGACCCCGGGGATGATCGCGACGAAATCCTATGATCCTGGCACCGCTCTGACGCCAAGCATCTTGTCCTGTCTCATCGAAGGTTGGGCAGTGTCACCGAAGGTTGAGCGCGGCGGGTCTGAATGTCCGTTCTCACTGGTCCTTTCAGAGTCTCACCGTGTTGCGCGCAGATCTGGCGAAGTCTCAGGCGGCGGCCTGGCTGACGGCCTGGTTCACCTGGTTTACAGCGGTCTGGGCTGATGTGAGTCTCATCAGGGTCGGCGTTTCTCATCGATGTCTGCCGAGGTCGAGGCGATCATGACCATGCCCGACGCGTGGGCATGCCGAGTTCTGGGTGTTTGCGGGAGCGTGGACGTGATCTCGGCCGTACCGATGAGTTTGGTGCAGATCCGCAGTCGATACCCCTGGATCCATCGACAGCGGTGGGCCTGTGCGGGAAACGTTCCAGCGCGGGAGGAAGTACATGGGGGCAGTGTTGAGCGTCGACGACTCCGAGCGGGAGCACACCGTTCGGACTGGCGAGCAGGGGACCCGGGTGAGCGGTCCCAGGGTGTTGGTGGCGGGGGCGAGCATCGCGGGACCCTCGCTGGCCCACTGGCTGCGCCGGCGGGGGGCCGAGGTGACCGTGGTGGAGCGGGCTCCCGAACTGCGTCCCGGCGGGCAGGCGGTGGACGCGCGCGGGGTCGCCAAGGAGGTCATCGGGCGCATGGGGCTGGACGCGGCGGTCCGCGCGGCGTGCACCGACACCGCCGGCGCGCACACCGTGGACGCGGACGGGCAGGTGCTGGAGACCTTCAGCGCGGACGACGACGGTGGCGACGGGTTCATCGCGGACATCGAGATCCTGCGCGGGGACCTGTCCCAGGTGCTCTACGACGACACCCGCGACGGCGTCGAGTACATCTTCGGCGACCGAATCGCCGAGCTCGCCCAGGACGCTGACGGGGTCGACGTGGTCTTCGCGGGCGGTGACCGGCGGCGCTTTGACCTGGTGGTCGGGGCCGACGGGCTGCACTCGGAGCTGCGGGCGATGGTCTTCGGGCCGCATGAGCGGTTCCTCCGCCACCTCGGGCACGTGCTGGCCTTCTACAGTGTGCCCAACGAGTTCGGGCTGGACCGCTGGCTGCTCGAGTACCAGGACCACGAGTCCGGGCGCTCAGCCCTCCTGCGACCCATCCAGGACGCCACCCGGGCGATGGCCATGTTCTACCTCGCCTCGGCTGACTTCGACGTCGACTACCGTGACGTCGCGGCCCAGAAGCGCCTGCTGCGGGAGCGGATGGCGGACCTGGGCTGGCTGGCCCCGGGCATCCTCGCGCACCTGGACGACACTCCGGACTTCTATCTCGACCAGGTCGCCCAGGTGGTGATGGACCGCTGGTCGAGCGGACGGGTGGGGCTGCTCGGGGACGCGGCGTTCAGCTCGTCGCCGATGTCCGGGCAGGGCACCGGGCTGGCACTGGTCGGCGCCTACCTGCTGGCCGGAGAGCTGGCCGCCGCCGAGTGGGACCCCGACACCGGGTTCACCCGCTACGAGGCGCGGATGCGCTCGTTCGTCGAGGCCAACCAGGAGATCGGCCGATTGAACGCCCGCAGCCGCGACGTCCCCGGGCCAGACGCCGAGCCGCGCCCCGATTTCGCCAGCGAATGGTTCACCGAGCTGGTCGGGCACGCGATCAACGGCATCGAGCTGCCCCACTACCCGGGGGCGCCGGACTCCGCGGCCCCGGCCGGATCGCCGATCACCTCGTCCGCCAAGCCGTAGGTGTCACATAACGTATCGAGAGGGACCACGGTTCGGTAGGACACCGCCGGACGACCTCCGCTCATGCCGCATGGTGCGCGTCGGAGCGCCCGTTCGGCAGCCACGCCACGTTCCGATCAGGCGGTGTCGACTCGGAAAGCTGACAAGATCGATGAGAATCCACTGCGCGGGGTCTCAGTGGTTCCGTCACTCGCCTGGTCGGCGCTCACCGGAACTGACAAGACCATTGAGACATCGACCCCGCGACGCCCAAGCCCATTGATCCCCAGCCGGATTGCTCGCCCGTCTTGTCTCAAGGCAGCTGTCAGTGCGCAGCTCGCCGACATGGCTCCCTGACACGATGGATGAGAACGGACACTGAAGCTCGATCGCCGGTTGCCGAAAGGTCATATTCGGCGCGGTACGGCTCCGTCCTGCCAGCAGTAGAGGTCGCGCAGCAGGGAAATCTCGGCGCCGTGATGGATCAGCTCCCTGTTGACGTGCAGGACCCTGTTCTCCATGGGAAACCGCTCGGGACCCACCGTGGGCGGATTCTCCAGGTCAGCGTCCGAGAGCTCGCGGACCCCCGCGTTCCATCTCCCATACATCTCATCGAGCTGTTTCAGCGCCTCGTCAGCGGTCCCCGCGTAGGCAAATGTCTCGGAGTCGACATCCTGGCCGCCGAAGTACCATCCGACCCGATAGCCCAGGCACGAGACGATGATGTGTGCCAGCCGCCAGGCAATCGTGGTCACCGGCGCCGGCACCGGCACCGCGTCAGGGGACGCGGATTCCATCGTCCACTCCCCCGAACCTGCCGACATCGGTGCGGCCGACGTGCCACGTGGGCGGATGCTCCAGCAGCCGCGCACCGGCTCCCAGAAGTACTCGTCATCGGTAAGACCGTCCAGCCGCGGCCGCAGATTCTTGCGCCAGTACCAGTCCAACTGCTCCGCGAGCCGCTCGCTTCTTGTCATGTCCGCACACTACAGACAAACGGGGATCTTGCTGCGACCGTCGCGGACACCGTCGGCGGCCGTACCTAGCGGTCATCAAGCTTCGCTGACGATGACCAGCCTTCGATGAGACAGGACACATGTGTCTCAACACCACCGCGACAAGAGATCCCGTGTTCGCGCCGATGAACACGGGAACTTGCATGTCAGGCAGACCTCACGATGTCTCATGAGACATCGAAACAGTGGGGAACAGCTTTTCTAGGCGTACGTTGCTGCTGGTCGTCGGCCAGTCCTTGGGCAGCCCGGCGGGGTTGGTCCACCACCGCTGGGCGACGTCCTCCGTGCTGGGTGCCCGTGATGGAACGGTGGGGTCCGACCGAGCGCTACGTCAGCACGCGCGCGTAGCTGTACACCCGGTCGGGAGATCCCGTTCGGACGGGAGAGCCTCCGGAGGCGTCGGCACGTCGTTCCAGGCACTCGCTGGTGAGCCGTCCCCATACGGTCGATCCTCGCGAGTCATGACTTCACTCGGTGACGGCCGACCCGAACGGATCTCGTGGCCGTCATGCTGTCGTCGTCAGCAGGCTCATCTGCCCCATCGCTCCCCTGATGCCCTGCCCCCCTGCCCCCTGCCCGGGCCGGGTTTCATGGGAGCTCTCGTGCTGTTCAAGGGCGGCCAGCAGGCCCGCCACGGTGAGGCCGGCATCGGCCGGGTGCCGGAGGATGGTTCCCTCTTCGATGCGGTAGAGATTCGAGCGGCCCTGCCGGGTGTGGGTGAGATAGCCGTTCTGCTCAAGATCGGAAATGATCTTCTGGACAGCACGCTCGGTGAGCCGGCATCGCGCCGCGATGTCACGGATAGGAGTGCCCGGATCATCGGCGATCGAGGCCAGCACCCGCGCGCGGTTGGTCAGGAAGGTCCAGCCACTATGTCCCTCAGGTACTCCACCCATGCCTCGCCCGACATTCACGTATTCAAAAGGGTGAAAATGAGTTCATGTATCTCTTGACGTGCGAGGTGAGGGAGGCCGAACCTGGAGTAAAGACCAGTGGATATGCCCCGGGAGCGACTCCCATGCAAGAACATCTGCCTTCTTCCCAGGCGAGGGGCACAGACAAAGCCGTCCACGAAACACAAGCGGATGGCACGCTTGGAGCCCACACTTCGCCGTTCCTGAAGGTCGCGGCATACCCCGCCGGCGAGCGGACGGTCGTGGCGGTCGCGGGAGAACTCGACATCGACACGGAGCAGGCACTGCGGCACGCCCTGCGTGAAGCACTGGCCCAGTCACTCCACGGCCTCGACCTCGACCTCACCGAGGTCGACTTCTGTGACTGCTCCGGCCTCAACATCCTGCTGCACATCCGCCGCCTGGCCCTGGCGGAGGCCAAGACGGTCCGCATCCAGACCGCGGGAATCGCGGTCGAGCACCTGCTTACACTCACCCGCACCTGGCCGCTCTTCAAGCGCCCGGATGACGCCGGTCCCGGCGTGGCCGCCAACGGCCGGGGCATGCCTACCGGTACCGCCCCCAGCCCCGCGGAGGAGGACGGGTTGCCCAGGGATGTCGAGGAGGACCTACGCACCGAAATCGGCCAGCTCAAACGGGCCATGCAAACCAGACCGGTCATCGATCTGGCCCGTGGAGTCCTGATGGCCTCCTACGGTCTGAACGCCAAGGATGCCTGGAGCGTCCTGGTCGAGGTCTCGCAGCGTACCAACATCAAACTCCACCACCTGGCCCAGGAGTTGGTTGGGGCGGTCAATGGCGCTCCGCTGTCCGACCGGTTGCAGCAGGGGATCTCCGCGACGGTCACCGAAATCCTCCAACCCGACGGCTCCACCGGACCCACGGCTCGCGAACCTGGTCGGCGAACTCTCGGTCGGCTATCCCCTCTTCCGCCAATGGTGGGCAAGCCGCCATGTCGCGAGTCAGGACTTCGGCAGCAAGACCATCCACCACCCCGACCTTGGCGAGTTCACCTTCGACTGGGACAGCTTCTACTGGAGCGGAGACCCTCGACCAGCACCTCACCGTCTGGTCACCCGCACCCGGTTCCCCGAGCGAAGAGAAACTCCGGATCCTCAGCTCGTGGATCCAACCATCCGCCGCCGCCGACAACGTCACCACAAGACGAAACGGATCATGACAGGGCTGCCACATGGTGGTTGCGGTGTCTGACGAGCCGCCAGCAGGCGGATTCGCCGGATCAGCAGGGGGCGTTCAGTTCGCTCAGCGTGCCCATGGCCTGGTCCACGAGCACGGACAGTCGGGTCGTCCCGCCGTCGGTCGTCCAGGCGTCGGTGGCGGCGTCCAGGCAGGCGATCGCTGACGCCGCGAGTGCCTGGGCCCGGAGGTCGTTGGCGGGTTTGGAGCCACCGCCGAGGCGGCGGGAGATCTCCGGGACCAGCACGCTCTGCCAGCCCTGAGTCTTCTCCCACTGGTGGGTCATCAGGGCGCAGGCGTCGTTGAGCAGCCGCATCAGATGCAGGGCCTGTTCGGGCTCATCGGAATCGACCTGGGTGATCACGTCGAAGGCGCGGCGCAGGGAGTCCCAGGGCCGCTCGCCTTCGGGGCGGGCTGCGAGTGCGGCGGCGACCGCGTGGCCGACCTCGCCCATCTTGCCGAGGACGACCTCTTCCTTGGTGCCGAAGTACCGGAAGAACGTGGTGCGCGACAGCCCCGCCTCGGCGGCGATCTGCTCGACGGTCGTGTTGTCGAAGCCCTGCTCGGCGAAGAGCCGGAACGCGACCTCGCTGACCTCCGCACGCATCGCCGCGCGCGTCCGCGCGCGCAGCGAAGTGGGCGCCGCGGCGCGGACGGATGCAGTCCTGGATGTCTCGGCCATGCCGCAAGTCTAGTACACAGACCCGAAGTGGTACTTAGTTCCATCATGGGTTACCGTTCCTAAAGTTGGCTTCGTACCACCCCTCCAGGAGCACTCTCATGAGCAAGATCTGGTTCATCACCGGTTCCTCCCGCGGCTTCGGCCGTCGGTTCGCCGAGGCCGCGCTGTCGCGCGGCGACAAGGTCGCGGCGACCGCCCGAAACACCGATTCCCTGGCCGCCCTGGTCGCCGCGCACGATGACGCGATACTTCCGCTGTCCCTCGACGTCACGAACAAGGCCGCCGTGACCGCGGCCGTCAAGCAGGCCCACGAGCACTTCGGGCGCCTGGACGTCGTCGTCAACAACGCCGGCTATGGCCTTTACGGCATGGTCGAGGAGCTGACCGAGGAGCAGATCCGCGCCCAGTTCGAGACCAACGTGTTCGGCACCCTCTGGGTGACCCAGGCCGTCCTGCCCTACCTGCGGGCTCAGGGCAGCGGCCACATCATCAACCTGTCCAGCCTGCTCGGCATCGCCGCCTTCCCCACAACCGGCGCATACAGCGCGTCGAAGGCGGCGGTCGAAGGACTCTCCGACTCCCTGGCCCAGGAAGTCGCCAGCTTCGGCATCAAGGTCACCATCGTCGAGCCCGGCGCCTTCGGCACGGACTTCGCCACGTCCTCCACCTGGTCCGAGCCCGTGGCCGCCTACGACGACGTACGGGAGGCGGTCAACAGCGCCTTCGCCACCTTCCCGAGCCCCGACCCGGCCAACGTCGGCCAGGCGCTGCTGAAGATCGTCGACGCCGAGAACCCCCCGCTGCGGGTCTTCTTCGGCTCCCTCGCCCTCCAGGTCGTCCCGCAGCTCTACACCGAGCGGATCAAGTCCTGGGAGGAATGGGCCCAGGTCTCCGCCGAGGCCGAGGCTGGCCAGAGCTGAGCACCCCCGAGGGCGATCCGGGCGCCTGAAGGACGTCCTGCACCCGGACCGCCGCGGCGACGGGAGCGCCGCCTGCCAGTAGCCGCCTTTCAGCTGACGCCGAGAGACATCGGAACTCGGCACTACTCAGGACCCGGCATTGACGCGGCTCTCGACGCCGCCGTGAAGGCGAATATGCACACGTGCATCGCCATGCACCGCAGGATCACAGCGTCACCGAAGAAGAGGCGATCGTGCCGCCGATTCGCTGAAGGCGTCCTCGCAGAGCTGCGTTCTCCGCTTCGAGTTCGGCGTTACGCAGGCTCAGCGCCTGAATGTGGTCTGCGTAGGCAGCGATGGTGGCACGCGACTCCCGCTGCTCGGCCGCGTGTTGGGAGCGTAGAGCGCGGTCCGCCTTCTTGCTCGCAGGAGAATGGTCAGGAGCTCCAGCTGTAGAGGCTGCCACCCGTGTCCACCGCAGACGCCGCAAGCCGGGCAACTCCCTGCAGGACCGCCAGTAGATCATCGTCGGTCATGTCGTCCCCGTCCTCAGACCGGACCCGTGTGGTCCAGCGGCCTGCAAGCTCTTCCAGTTCGGCGGACGTCGCGTTGGCCAGCGCCCGGGTCAACCGCTGCGGCAGAGCGAACACCTCAACGCCGTCGTTCAAGGGGGCAGTGACCCACTCCGGCCACGCCCACCCAAGGAGCTGCTCAACCGGCGGGGCCTCGGCCGAAGGCTCCTCGAAGTACATGTCCCATTCGGCGATGGCACTGTCCGGCTCAATGAAACGGCAGGTCACTGACTCAAAGGCGTCACCAGGTCCCCGCAGGCGCGTCGCAGCAGCGGTCTCGTCGTCGGTGGCGAGGAAGAACACTATGTCGTGGGCCATCTGAGCATGATGGCAGCCCGCCGAGCTGACGCGGGTGACGGATGGAGTCGGTCATCGGGGGCGGCGAGGCAGCGGGGTGAATGATCGAGGCGACCGTGGCCGGGTTCACCGGCACCGCACGCCAGCCGCGGACACTCGCCATACGGCTCCCCGCCGGACACGTCGCGCTGTCCCAGCGCCTGACCACGGCGCTCGCCGCCGCCGTCGCGCCCCGCCTGGTCCCCCAGCCCGGGCGCGCGTCCCCGCAGGACGGCGAGGCCTACACACCCGTGAGCGGGAAGGTCGTCGTGGAGGCCGTGGCGGGCACCACCCGGCAGGCGGTCGTCACAGTCGTCCGCCTGCGCTTACCGGCGACAGGGCTCCGGCCGACGCGGTGGGTGGGGCGACCGGCTGGTGCAGGTCCCGGTCGGCCAACGGTCAGCCAGCAGCTTCTGGACGGCGAGCGCGGTCGCGTCGTCGGCGGCCGCGACGTCGACCACGACCAGGCCCGGCAACAGCAGCCCGAAAACAGGGCTCCGACGATGTCATCGCCGGAGCCCCTTCACGTTCCAACCGCGTCCTCAGTCAGTGCACTTGTCCCGCCTGGTCCCAGCCCGGAACGGTCAGGCGGCCTGGGTGAGTTCGGCGCGGCCGAACAGTAGCGCGTATCCGGAGGGGAGCTGGGTGAGGATGCGGTCCAGGAGGCTGGGGCCTGCCAGGCGGCCGAGGAGGGCGAGGACGGCGCCGGTGTCCCAGCGCGCGACCGCGGGGGTGGTACCCGTGCGGGTGGCCAGGTCCTTGACGAAGCCCCAGCCGTGGAGGGGAGGCAGGCGGCGAGGTCGACGCGTTCGTCGCCGGAGAGCTGACGGCCCAGGGCCCCCAGCACGGCACGTGTGACGTCCTCGGCCCGCTCCCGGGTCGGATACGCGCCTTCGTATCGGATTCTTTCCAGCATCTGGTGAAACGTCATGCTGGGTCGGGCAGCGGCCGGTTCACGCAGCGGAAGCATCGGGAATGGTTGCCTTTCTCGTGCAAAGGCGTTGTCGCCTGTGGGAAGAGCCGGCGGGGGTGGGTCGCCGGCCGGCCCTGCTGAATTGATGAGCGGGTCACGCGTTCCTGGGCTCAGGCGTGCTCGGGACGGCCGAAGAGGAGGTCGTAGCCCGGGGGGAGCTCGAGCAGGATGCGGCGGGTGAGTTCCTCGCCCGCCGCATCGGCGGTCACGCTCAGTACGGCGCTGACGTCCCAGGCCGCGGTCTGTTCGGTGGCTCCCTCGATCCACGCCGCGGTGGCCCGCAGGAACCGCTCCGGCGGGAGCGGCTCGGTGGACTGCAGCGGGTTGAGAAGAATCACGGCGAAGGTCTCCGGGAGCCGGGCGGCCAGCTCGGCCCGGACCTGACCCACCAGATGCGCGCCCAGCAGGGCCAGAATGGTACGCGCGGCCCGCTCGGCTTCCTGGGGTGTGGTGTACTCGCCGCGTTCCTGCACGCGGTCGAGGAATGCTTCTCATCGCATGGCCACCACTACCCTTCACGTCGTTGTGTGATGGACGTAGGGCGGAGGACGGGACCAGAGGGGGAGATCGATGCCCGTCCTCCGTCGTCGGAGCGGTCGGGAAACTGGCTCCTCAGCCGCTGATCTGCTTGTGCTCAGACTCCCCGCCGATCGCGATCTTGCGGGGCTTGGCTCGCTCGGCGATCGGGATCCGCAGGGTCAGCACCCCGGCTTCGTAGTCGGCCGTGATGCGTTCGGTGTCCAGGGTGTCGGCCAGCACCAACTGGCGGGAGAAGACACCCAGGGGCCGCTCGGAGAGCTCCATCTGTACGTCGTCGGTCTTCACGACCGGGCGGCGCTCGGCCTTGACGGTGAGCATGTTCCGCTCGACATCGATGTCGATCGCCTCCTTCGCGACACCGGGCAGGTCGAGGGCGATCACGTACTCCTCGCCCTCACGGTAGGCGTCCATCGGCATCGCCGAGCGCCTGGACCAGGTACCGGTCACACCCGTCAGCTGCTGGGCGAGCCAGTCGAGTTCGCGGAACGGGTCGGTGCGCATCAACATCGCGAATACACCTCCACAGGTCTGGCAGCAACTGCCAATGCGCTTCGTCTGACACCGTGGAAGAAGAAGCCGTCGCAGGTTGCGCACCAGGACACGCCGCGTCCGGAGAGCCGGTCCTCGTCGGCCAGGCCCAGCTTGCGGTAGGCGGAGCCGGTCGCGAAGACCACGGCGAGGGCCTTGTGCCGCTCGCCCGAGCTGAGGGTGACGGTCTTGACGTGGCCGGTCAGATCGACGGACGTGACGTCGTCGAAGACGATCTCGGTGCCGAACTTCCCGGCCTGCCGCTGCATCTTGTCCATCAGGTCGGGACCCATGACGCCCTCGGGGAAGCCGGGGAAGTTCTCGACCTCGGTGGTGTTCATCAGGTCGCCGCCCGCCTCGACGGAGGAGGCGATCAGGAGTGGGCGCAGGTTGGCGCGCGCGGCGTAGAGGGCCGCGGTCTATCCGGCGGGGCCGGATCCGATGACGATGAGCTGCCGCACGACACGGTCCCTTCTTCTGTCGGTCCGCCAGCATCGGCGGACGTCTGTGGGGCTCCAGCGCGACCGCCCCGCGATGTATTCCAATGGGACGCAACTTGTATCCCAGATGTACGGGAGGATGGGGCCCATGACGACCAGTAGTCAGAGCGCTGCCGAGCAGGCGTACGCGGCCATCCGCGACAGCATCCTCACCGGCGACCGCGCCCCCGGCACCATGCTCGGTGAAGCGGGGCTCGCCGCCGGGCTCGGCGTGAGCCGCACCCCGGTCAGGGCCGCGCTCGCCCGGCTCCAGGACGAGGGCTGGATCACCGTGTACCCGAAACGGGGAGCGCTGGTGCGGGGGCTGAGCGAGAAGGACGCCCGGGATCTCGCCGACACCCGGTTCGTCCTCGAATCAGCCGCGGTGCAGCGCGCCACACCGCAGCGCCGAAAGGACTTCGCCGACCGGCTGGAGGGCGAGCTCGAACGGCACAAGAGCGCGCTGGGCGACGGCGACCTGAAGCGGTTCATCGAGCTGATGCTCGCCTTCCACCGCTCCTTCGTCGAGGTCGGCGGCAACCATGTGATGCTCGAGCTCAACGATCGGCTCGCCGACCGGCAGCGGTTCCTGCTCTTCGCTCTCGGTGAGAGCCTCCTGGCCCGCTGCCCGACGATCACCGACGAGCACGAAGCCCTCGTCGCGCGGCTGCGTGACGAGGACACCGAGGGCCTCGTGGAGACACTGCGCTCACACGTCGGCGGCACCGTCGACTCCGGACTGCGTCGGCTGCACCGGTGACCGCGAGCGCCGTAAGGGGTCGTGGTCACCGGAGGCAGGAGCGGGTGGTCAGTTCCGTCCGGCCATGACGCCGCCGTCGATGTCCCAGACCGCGCCCGTGACCCAGTCGGTCTGGTCGGAGAGCAGGAAGATCACGGTGGCGGCGACGTCGTCGGGGGTGCCGGTGCGACCCAGGGGGTGGAAGGAGTTGAAGCCGTCCAGGGCGCTGTCCATCTCGGCCTTGGGGATGAACTCCTCGTAGATGGGGGTGCGCACGACGGCCGGGGCGACGGCGTTGGCGCGGATGCCGTACGGCGCCAGCTCCATGCCCAGGTGCTGGGTGAGGGAGTGCAGTCCGGCCTTGGCCATGGAGTACGCCGAGGACGGCGTCGCGGCGACGGCCTGGTGGGCCCACATGGAGCCGACGTTGACGATGGAGCCCTTGGTGCCGCGCTCGACCATGTTGGCGGCGACGGTCTGGGTGATGAGGAAGAAGGCGCGGTTGATGGCCTGGTAGCGGTCGTAGTCCTCGGGTGTGTGGTCAAGGAAGGGCTTGGGCGCGAAGACGCCGGCCGCGTTGACCAGGAGGGTCGCGTCGGCGTGGTCGCGGGAGAGCTCGCTGCGCAGGCGCTCGACGGCGGCGGGGTCGTTCAGGTCGGCGGCGAGACCGGACGCGTTCGGGCTGGCGAGCTCGGCGACGGCCTTCGCCGCGCTGGACTCGGAGCGGCCGGTGACGACGACGCTGCCGCCGGCGTCCAGGATGTGCCGGGCGATGGCCAGGCCCATGCCGCTGGTGCCGCCGATGACGACGGCCTTCTTGCCAGTGAGGTCGATGGTGGTGGTGCGGGACATGCCGTGCTCCTGGTAAAGAAGGGGGGAGTGAGCGGGACCGCTCGGGCGACCTGAAAAGTGCCTATAACTGGGCAAACCGCCGTGAAGCTACAAGGTGTGCCCTCTGGCGCAGGTGGCCGTGCGACGGAAAGGAGAGGGGGGAAGGGCGGGGGTCGCCGTACGGGTGCGGCGGCCCGTCCGGGACCGTCAGACGGTGTCGTAGATCCGGACCTCGGGGTCAGTGGCCAGCAGGGGTGCCAGGCCGCCGACGACGTCCTGCGTGAACAGGGTGCTGTCGAGGTAGGCGCGGGCCTCGGCCACGGTGCTGAAGCCGTGCAGCACCTGCACGTCCTCGTCGCGCACGAGCAGTTCCTTGGACTCGGCGCCAGGGACGGTGTCGAGGAACGGCTGCTTGTACTTCTGGTACACGCCGGCCGCCGCGACGCGGTTCTCCTCAGCCACCTTCAGGGTGATTTCCAGGTAAGCCATGACGCTTCCTTTCCCGTCGGAATGTGCTCGCGGAGTTTTTCCGCGGGCGGTTCGGACGAGAACAAAGGTAAGTCGCCACGAAGGCGTCCGGTAGAGGATCTTTTATGATGCGGCTATAACCAACTCGCATTACTCATTACGGAGTCGCAGCAGACGGGCCCGCAGCCTGCCCCGAAGGGGCTTCGCTGTCCGGCTGGAGGGTGGGCAGCCGGCAACCGGCGGAGTCGGCTAGGAAGCCGACGAACTCCTCCAGGTCGGCGCCGAGCGGATTGTCGCGGCCCCACACCGCCTCGTACGAGATCTCCACCGGCGCGCCGCTCCGCACCAGGGGACGGCAGCTGGCGTGGTCCGGTGTCACCTTGGAACTCGGCAGCAGCGCGGCCCCCACGCCGAGGCGGGCCCACTCGTCCAGGACCCGGTAGCTGGCGGCCTCGCCCGGATAGGTGCGCAGCGGCAGATCGTTGTCCCGGAACAGCTGCGTGGTGAAGGTGGTCAGACCGCAGCTGTCGGGCACGAGGATGAAGTCGGCGCCGGCGGCGTCCTTCAGCTCCACCGGCCCTTCGGTGCCGGGGGCGACGGCCGGGTCGATCACGACGACGGGCTCGGTGAAGATGGTGCGGTGCCGGTAGGCGGGCATGGGCTCCACCTCGGGCACCAGCAGTACGTCCAGCTCGCCGTCCTTCAGGGCGGTGCGCAGCAGGTCCAGGTCGGCCTCGCGCAGGACGAGGTCGCGCGGGTGGGTCAGGGTGCGGGCGGCGCTGAAGGCGCAGCCCACCAGATCCGCTCCGATCAGCGGCGAGACACCCATGCGGATCGAGCCGGCGGCCGGGCTGGTGAGCCGCCGTGCCTCGGCCGTGACCGAGTCGAGCGCTTCCAGGGCGCGGTCGATCATCGGCAGGATGCGCGCGCCGTGCACGGTGGGCTTGACGCCGCGCGGCGAGCGGTCGAACAGCTTGATGCCGAGTTCGTCCTCCAGGCGGGCCACCCCGTTCGACAGCGCGGGCTGGGTGACGCCGTAGTCGCGCGCCGCGGCGCTGAACGACTTCGTCCGGGACACGGCCTGCGCGTACCGCAGCCCTTCGATGTTCATCGTGAACCCCTCTCGGCCACAACCTCAGGCTATAACCGTATTCATGATCGTCGTCTACCGGATGCCCGGCATTCGTCCTACGGTGGGCAAAGCACGCTCCGCCGTATCGGCGGGGCAGGAAATATCCCGGCTCTTTTTCGTCCGGCCGTTTCACAGTACCGGGGAATTCCCCGTACGGAATCCGCCTCTTCTTTCCCGTCAGGAGTGATTGTCGTGTCCCAGGAGATCCGCCCCGCGCACCGGGCCGCCCAGGTGACTGCATCCGGCGGGCCTGTGCACGCCGCTCCCGTGCAGCCGCGCGAGCCGGGCCCCGGCGAAGCGCGCCTCGACGTGAAGGCGTCCGGCATCTGCGGCGCCGACGCCGGGATGGCCGCGAACCCCAAGCCCGCCTACAGCTTCCCGGTCATCCCCGGGCACGAGGTCGCCGGAGTCGTCGCCGAGGTCGGTGAGGGCGTCGCGGGCTGGGAGGTCGGTGAGCGGGCCGGGATCGGCTGGTTCGGCGGCTCCTGCGGACACTGCACCGCCTGCCGGTCGGGCGACGTGGTCCGCTGCGCCGAGCGGCGGATCCCTGGCCTCAGCTATCCGAGCGGCTGGCCACCACCGTCACCGTCCCCGCCACCGCCCTCATCCGCATCCCCGACGGGCTCTCCTTCGAGGAGGCCGCGCCGTTCGGCTGCGCGGGCGTGACCACGTTCAACGCGCTGCGGCACAGCGGCGCCGAGCCCGGCGACCGGGTCACCGTCCTCGGCATCGGCGGCCTGGGCCACCTCGCGGTGCAGTTCGCCGCCGCCATGGGCTTCGAGACGGTCGCCATCGGACGCGGCGAGGACAAGCGGCAGACCGCTCTCGACCTCGGCGCGCACCACTACATCGACGGCTCCGCCGAGGATGCCGGAAAGGCGCTGCGCGCCCTGGGCGGCGCCCGGCTGATCCTGTCCACGGCCTCCAGCAGCAAGCCCCTGGCCGGACTCGTCGACGGCCTCACCCCGCACGGCCGGCTCACCATCGTCGGCTTCGACGGCACGCCCTTGGAACTGCCGCTGGACAAGCTGGTGATGCACGCCCGCCACGTCACCGGGCACGTCACCGGCAGCCCGGTCGACACCGAGCAGGCCATGCGCTTCGCCCTGACCGGCGGCGTGCGCCCCCGCGTGCAGACCGCGCCGCTGGAGCAGGCCGCCGAGGCGCTGAAGACCCAGCAGGCCGGACAGGCCCGCTTCCGCATGGTCCTCACCACGGGCGACTGACCACCCCGCTCCCCCCACCACCCCGAGCAGTACCGGGCCGATGTCACGGGTCGGCTCTGGCAAGAAAGGCGTCCGCCCATGTCGCAGAACACAAGTCGCTCCGTCGTCGTGATCGGCGCGGGCGCGTCCGGCCTCACCTCAGCGAGCATCCTCACTCAGGCCGGGCACGACGTCGTCGTCCTGGAGGCGCGCGACCGGATAGGAGGCCGCCTGCTGAGCGCCCCGGCCGCACCGGAAGGCTCGCTCGACCTCGGGGCCACCTGGTTCTGGGACGACGAGCGGCACGTCCACGCCCTGCTCGCCGATGCCGGGCTCGGCAGCTTCCGCCGATGCCGGGCTCGGCAGCTTCCCGCAGCACACCGACGGCGATGCCGTCTACCAGGACGCGGACGGCGTACAGCGCCTCGCGGGCAACCCGATCGACGCCCGCTCCAACCGCTTCACCTCCGGCGCGGCAGCCCTCATGGACACGCTGGCCGCCTCGCTGCCCGCCGGCACCATCCGGCTCGGCACCCCGGTCACCGCGATCCGGACCGGTGAGGCGGAAGGCTCCGGCCTGGCCGTGCACACCCCCGACTCCGTCGTCGAGGCCGAGCACGTCGTCCTCGCCGCGCCACCCGCGCTCGCCCTGGCCCGTATCGACTTCGACGGCCAACTGCCGACCGACCTCGTCGACGTAGCCGAGCGGACCCCGGTGTGGATGGGCGCCGTGGTGAAGGTCGTCGCCGAGTACCCCGAGGCGTTCTGGCGTGCCGACGGCCTGGGTGCCGCGTTCAGCCGGACCGGCCCGCTGCAGGAGATCCACGACATGTCCGGCCCCGACGGACAGCCGGCCGCCCTGTTCGGTTTCGCCCACGCGAGCACCGCGCAAGGCGGCGGCCCCGACTTCCGTACGGCCGTCACACGGCAACTGACGCAGCTCTTCGGCCCGCAGGCCGCTCAGCCCCTGGACCTGCACGTCCAGGGGCTGGAGCTCCGAGCAGTGGACGTCCCCCGCGCATGTGGCACAGCTGGGCGACTACTCCCTCTTCAGCCACCGCCTCTACCAGCGCCCCGCCCTGGACGGGCGGCTGCACTGGGCCTCCACCGAGACCGCCCGCGGCTACGCCGGCCATATCGAAGGAGCCCTGGCAGGCGGCGAACGCGCCGCCCACGCCGTTCTCTACGCGCTGCCCGACGCGAACCCGCAGTCCGCGCCGGCGAACTCCGCCGCCTGAACACCCTCTTCCCTCTCCCTCTTCCGTCCTGCCCCTCGAGAAATGACCTGATGTACGAGGTGACAGCCCTGCTGCGCGAGTACGACCGCGCCCGCGCCTACACCGACGCCCTGTGGAAGGTGTCCTTGCCGGAAACCTCATCCGGCCTGGTCACGCAGCATGCTGGTACTCGTGAAGGAGGCCGCCGAGTCGGTCGGTTCGATGTATGTCGAGGCTGGCGGTTTCGTCCGGATCGGTGATCGGTTCGGGGAGCGGGTGCAGCGGGCGGGCGTTCGCGATGCCCTGGTACGGCCGGTGCGCGTTGTAGAACTGCTCGAACTCCCGCAGTGCGTGAAGGAGATGCCGCTGATTCCAGATCAGGGTGCGGTCCAGCAGTTCACGGCGGCAGGTCTGCACCCATCTCTCCATGATGGAGTTCATGCGGGGGATCCTGATGCCGCTGAGCACGACCTCGATCCCCGCGTCGGCGAGGATCGTGTCGAACAGTTCGGGGAACTTCCCGTCCCGGTCCCGGATCAGGTAGCGGGCCTGGCAGTCGGCGTCCTGGAGGTCCATGACGAGATTCCTCGCCGCCTGCACGACCCAGGAGGTGGTAGGGTGCGCGGTCACACCCAGGATCCGGATGCGCCGGCCAGTGTGCTCGATGAACACGAACACGTACAGCCGTGCCCCGGACAGGGTGACGGTTTCGAAGAAGTCGCACGCGAGGACCGCGTCCGCCTGGGAGCGCAGTAAGTCCGCCCAGGTACTGGACGTCCGCTCGGGTGCTGGCGGGATCCCAGCGTCCCTGAGGATCTCCCAGACCGTGGACGCCGCCACTTTCACGCCGAGGACAAGCAGTTCACCATGCAAGCGCCGACAGCCCCACGTCGGGTTCTCGCGAGCCAGGCACAGGACCAGAGCGCGGATGGAGCGCACGGTACGCGGTCGGCCCCCGCGCTTCCGCCGGGACCGGGCGGCGTGGCGGCGGGCAACCAGGTCACGGTGCCAACCCAGCACGGTGACAGGCCGCACCACCAGCCGCATCCCACGCCACACCTCCGGCGGCAGACCCTGAAGCAGCGCCGCAAGGAACGCCCGGTCGCCCGCGTCAGAACCGCACCCGCTGCCCGTTCAACTGCCGCTCCAGCACCGCGATCTGATGGCGCAGAGTCAGGATCTCCACGTCCTCGTCCCGATCCCTCATCGGCAGCAGCCGCAGCATCGCGCACGCGCTCGCCATGCCCAGGTACGCCAGTCGCAGCAGCATGGTCGGTCATCATGCCCGGGTGATCGCCAGTCGTGCCAGAGTGGTCGACGTCGGCGAAGCGGCCGACATCCCGCAGACCGTCGCGCACTGGCTCCGACCAGCGCGGATGACGTTATCGGCAAGGGCAGGGCGTCCGCGGCCCGTTGGCGACGCCGCTGCCCGAGGATGCATTCTTCCGGCGGCGCGGCGTCCGCGTCCTGGAGACCGGCCGCTACCACCTCGCCTTGCGTCACCCGGCCGCCCGCGCCCTCCTCGACCGGGTCGTGGACCGCCTGGTCGGCGACCTCGGCGTCAACTATCTCAAACTCGACTACAACGTCGACGCGGGGCCGGGCACGAGCGCCCACCCAGATGCCCCCCGACGGCCTCCTCGCCCACAATCGCGCCCAACTCGACTGGCTGGACGGAATATTGGACCGCCATCCCCACCTCGTACTGGAGAACTGCGCGTCCGGCGGGATGCGCACCGACCACGCGCTGCTGTCCCGGCTGCCCCTGCACTCCACCAGCGATCAGCAGAACCTGGAGCTCTACGCCCCCATCGCCGCGGCGGCACCGACGGCGGTCACCCCGGAGCAGGGCGCAGTCTGGGCCTACCCGCAGCCCGACGACACCCTGGACGAGGTGGCCTTCACCATGGCCAACGCCCTCCTGGGCCGTGTCCATCTGTCCGGTGATCTATCCGAACTCGTGCCTGACGCACGGGCCTTGGTGAACGAGGCGGTGGCGACGTACAAGTCGATCCGGCCGGATCTGGCTGTCGCGGTGCCCGCCTGGCCGCTGGGGCTTCCCGCCTGGGACGACCCGTGGATCGCGCTCGTCCTGCGCGCACCGGACGACACCACGTATGCGACGGTGTGGCGCCGCCCCGAAACCGAGGACAGCGCCGTGCTGCCGCTGCCGGGCCTGCGGGGCGCGCCGGTCCGCGTGGAGGTGCTGTATCCGGCGTCCACCCGGCACGGACCGCGTGGCGCCCCGAGTCCGCCGAACTGAGCGTGACGCTTCCCACGGCACCGTCGGCGGTGGTGCTCCGGCTCGTTCCTGAGGCGTGAGAGCCAGTGCTGAAAGCCCAGGAGGCTACTGCTGTGGAGCGAGCCCGCGCTCGCGCAGCCACTTCAGCTGCACCGCGGTATTGAAGCCGAAGCCGCCGCCGTGGTCGGCGAAGGGCCAGGCTGTCATGGTCCGGTCCGTCCCCGCGTAGTGATTGAAGGCGGCGTAGACGGTGGGCGGCGGGCACGTGGGGTCCATGAGGCCGACGCTGAACAGGGCCGGCGCCGTCGCGCGGCCGGCGAAGTGCACACCGTCGAAGTAGGCGAGTGTGGCGAAGGCCGGCTGGACACGGTGCGGGCTGTGCCAGCGCAGGTATTTGGTGAGTTCCTGGTACGGGCCCTCCCCGCTGGTCTGCACCGCGTGGCGGAAGTGGCACAGGAACGGGACGTCCGCGAGCACTGCCGCCACCCGGTCCAGGGCGAGTCCGCCGACCGCGATGGCCAGGCCGCCGCCCTGGCTGCCGCCCGCCACGACGACCCGCCCGGCGTCCAGGCCGGGCAGTTCGGCGATCGCGTCCACGGCGCGAACGCAGTCCGTCATGAGGCGGCGGTAGTAGTAGTTGTCGGGTGAGTCGATGCCGCGGGTCATGAAGCCTTCGACCCATTGCGTGCCGTCGCCCTCACCGCGGTCCGGAGTCTCGTGCCCCTGCCCCCGGCTGTCGACGACGAGTTGGGCGTACCCGGCCGCCGACCACAGCAGGTGGTCGGTGGGCAGCCCGCGGCCGCCGCAGTAGCCGGCGAAGGTGACGACGACCGGCAGCGGCCCCTCCGCGCCGCGCGGTCTCAGGACCCAGGCGGCCACCGGCTCACCGTTCCAGCCGGGGAACCGTACGTCGTCCACCTCCACGGTGTTCAGCAGATACCGGTCGGTGACCCGCTCCGCCTTCACCGCTCCGCCCCGGGCACGGGCTTCGGTCAAGGTCCGCTGCCAGAAGGCGTCGAAGTCCTTCGGCGCCGACACCTCCGGCCGGTAGGCGAGGAGTTCGTCAGGAGTGTGATCGGACAGATCCATGGTGGTCCTTGAATGGGGAGGGCCGACCTGAGGGAAATCGAGGCAGTTCGACCAAGGCCCGCTCACCGCACGCGGTGGCGAGGCCCGGTCATGACCGCGTCTATGCGGCGTCCACGATCCGCTCGAAGAAGAACTCGTGCTTGAGGAAGGAGACGTCGTACTCGTGGCCCGGGGACGGCGGGATGAGCTGGGACGCCTGGATCAGTCGCCAGCCGTCGAGGAGTGCCGCCACTCCGGTCTCGTAGGGCGGCTCGTCGCTGTCGCCCGAGGTCGGGGTGGTGCGGCCGGTCCCGTCGTAGCGGGACCAGCCCACGACCCAGGAGTCCAGGGCGGAGGTGGCCAGGTACAGCACCAGGACCTGCTGCCGCAGCGTCGAGGTGGGGGGCGTCGTGGCGGTGGTCATGCGACGGGCTCCTGAGGGCGGTTGCTGACCCTGGTCACCCAGTGGTCGAGGTCGAAGGCGTCGTCACCGGTCAGTTCGCGCCACAGCAGGACGCGGTTGTAGCGCTCCAGGCGGCCGGTCGCCTGCTCGTACCACGGGAAGTGCGCGTCCAGTTCCGTGCGCACCTGCGGATCGTCGAGGTCCGTCGTGTCCCACAGGAGCCGCTGGCGCACCTGCGGGTTGAAGCGGATCTTGAACATGTAGCGGAGGATGTCGCTGTCGTTGCGGCGGCCGCCGTGCCAGATTCCGTGGTGCAGGAACACCACGGTCCCGGCCGGGCAGACCAGCCGGTCCTGGCCTCGCAGATTCTGGTAGCGGCCGGTGTCGGTCTCGTTGATGCGCCGCAGATGGCTGCCGGGCACGCTGAGCGTGCCGCCCATCTCCAGGGTGACCTCCTGCGGGTAGTACATGAGCTGGACGTCGAACGCGTCAGGGCGTACGTCGATGATGGCGTCCGCGTGCAGCGGCTGGGCCTGTCCCTCGTGCGGCTCACGGGTGTGCACGGCGTGGTGGTCGACGGACGGCCCCGGCCCGACCAGGCTGTGCAACGCCCCTGCCACCTGCGGCAGTTCGAGCAACCGGTCGACGAACGACCCCTGGGCGAAGGCCTTGGAGAGCGGTGTTCCGTACGGTACCTCCGGCACCCCAGCCGCCAGTACGTGCAGCGCCTCCGCGTTCATCTCGGGCGGAACCACCGCGTCGAGGCGCACGGCTCCACGGGCCACGAAGCGGGCCATCTGCACCGAACTGAGCAGCTGCCTGTTTGTCCCTGAGGTCTTCTTCTCTGTTTCCTCCATGGCCTTCACGCTAGGAGCGGCCCGGACAGAACGCGTGGGTCGTGTTCACTGTCTACTGGTCAATTCTCACCATCAAGTGAGGCGGGCCCGAACGGCGCGCGGGGACGCGCCGAGTTCACGGCGGCAGGCCTTGTTGAACGCCTGCAGATCCGGGATGCCCACGGTGGCGGCGACGGCGGGGATGGACAGTGTGCTGGCCCGCAGCAGGTGGCGGGCCCGCGTCATCCTGCGGGAGCGGATGTAGCCGATCACCGTCTGCCCGGTGGCCGCGCGGAACAGACGGGTCAGGTGGTTGTGGGACACCCCGGCCTCCTTCGCGATCTCGGACACGGTCAGCGGATCCGCGAGCCGCGCCTCGATCAGGGCCATCGCGAGGCCCACCGCCGGATGGGCGGCGTGTGCGGTCCGGTCGCGGGGCGGGCCGAGCTCGGCCACCCGCCACAGCGCGGCCCACACCTCGGCCACCGCCCGCGCGGGCGAGTTCGGCCAGGCGGCCAGGGCCTGTCGCAACTGCCGTTCCAGCGTGGCGACTTGCGCCCCCGCGTGCTGAACCTCCGCCACTTCACGGGGCTCCCCGCCCGTCCCGAGCCGCAGATGGGCATAGAGGTGCTCGGAGCGCCCCCGATAGCGGTAGCGCACCGGTGTTCCGGGAGGTACCAGGCTGACATTGCCGGGGCGGATCGCGTGCTCGACGCCACCCACGGTCAAGTCGGCCTCGTAGTCGTAGAGATGGAACTGCCACAGATCCGGCAGCTTGAACTCGTCCACGTGGCCGGCCTGGCCGTGCACGCCGATGCCGATGGCGGCGAGGGCCGGTGGAGCGTCGAGCCGCACGAAAGCCGTTCCTGCGGGCTGGGGTTCGATCACGGCGCCTCGCGAAGTCGGGGTCGGACACGGAGCCGGATACGGGCCGACCGCGTCAGCCCTCTCGGCCAGGAGAGGCTTCGGGGGCGCCGTCGAATTACGACGCACATCACCCCCGCTCACCAACGTACACGCAGCACAAGGCCCTCCTCGTCGAACCGCTCCACCACCCACCCGCGCGATCGGAGCGTTCGCGCCCTTACCGCCGCCGGCCTCCGCGGCATCGCCGTCGGCGCGGCCAAGCAGCCGTCCCCGGCTCACCTCCACGCTCTCGGAGCACCGCGTCAGCCGGTGTCGCCGAGCCCCGCGGCGAGACGGGACAGAGCAGGCAGGGCGGCGCGCAGCGCGGCCTTGTCGCCCGGCGGCAGGCCGTCGATGACCTGGGCCAGGGCCTGTGCACTGGCGGCGTCGTAACGGGCCAGGAGGGCGCGTGCGGCATCCGTGGCGCTGAGCCGGGCGGCACGTGCGTCGTCCGGGTCCACGGCGCGGTCGACGAGTCCGGCCGCGCGGGCGGTCTTCACCAGGTTGCTCACCGTGGAAGGAGCGACCCGAAGGCGCGCCGCCACATGTTGCGGGGTGAGCGGCCCGTCCGCAAGGGCTCGCAGCAGCTCGATCTGCGCTCCGCCAGGTCCGGCGGCTTCCTCTCCGCCTTCGCTGCCCTGGCCGACCCCGCATCCCGGACCTACTACGACAAGAAGATCGCCCAGGGTAAGCATCACACCCAGGCCCTGCTCTGCCTCGCACGACGACGGGCCGACGTCCTCTTCGCGATGCTCCGCGACGGAACCTTCTACGAACCCCAACCCGCGAAGGCGATCTGACCTGCAGAAACAATGCTACGAGGCAGGACGTCTCCCGAGATGCACCGCGACATCCGAACCGACTCGCCATTCGGCAAGACGCCGCGGACTCACCCCGTGAACGTTGTCCCTGTCCGGATCAGCACCGGCACTGACCAGCGCGGACAGCACCGCGCCGTCGCCTCGATACGTGAACACCGCTTGCCACAAAGGCGTATTGCCCTGCTCGTCCGGGGTATCCACCCGCGCACCCGCTTCCAGAAGAGAACCGACAGCAGCAGCATCCTGTTCATCCGCCGCGAAGTGCAGCGGCGTCCACCCCCGACGGCTCTCACGCCCCAGGCCCTCAACCTCATCCCTCATGCCCGCCATCATCACGATCGCTTGACGAAAGGCATAGGGGCACCCCCCAGCCGCGCTCCAGACCTCGGCCGTCAGGCCGGGGCCACCGCGCGGCCGGTCTGTGGGGAGATCATGCCGGCGCACAGTCCGCGCGCCGCCAGCCCCTGCGCGATGCGCGGTATCGCTGCGCGGGTGTTGGCGGCCCAGTCGTGCATGAGGATGACCTGGCCGCTGGTGAGCCGTGCGGCGGCCTGGACTATCGCGTCGGTACTGGCCCCGTTCCAGTCCTGCGAGTCGACGTCCCAGATGATCTGGGTCAGGCCGTACTTGGCCGCGACCGACCGCACCGTCGCATTGGTCTCCCCGTACGGCGGCCGGAACAGTCGGGGTGTGCCCCCTCCGGCGCTGCTGATGGCCTGCTGGGTGCGGGAGATCTCCGAGTCGACTTGTGACTGGCTGAGCTGGGTCAGGTGGGGGTGGGTGTAGCTGTGGTTGCCGACCCACATTCCGGCGGCGACCTGTGCGCGGACCAGGGTCGGGGTGGCGGCGGCGTACCGTCCCTCGTTGAACATCGTGGCGCGCAACCCGTTCTGCCTGAGCACGTCGAGCAGGGCCGGCGTGCTGCTGGACGGGCCGTCGTCGAAGGTGAGCCCGACGTAGCCGGTGCAGGTGGCGCCCTGCGCCGGGGCGGCGGCGTCGACCGTGAGGGTGCACGCGCCGACCAGCGTGGCGACGGCAAGCCCGGTCCTCAGGGAACGCGACGCGCGGTGAGCCGAGGGGGAGCACGCCTGCCGTGCCGGGACGACCGGGCCGCGCTACGGGAAGCTCGACGAGATCGGCTGGTACCGCGGAAACTCACACGAGCGCATCCACGAGGTGGGCGGCAAACGCCCCAACTCGTGGGGGCTTTACGACATGCTCGGCAACGTCTGGGACTGGTGCTGGGACGTCTACGACGCCGAAGTCTATGGCGCCTACCGGGTGCTCCGTGGCGGTGGTTGGTTCGATGAGCACTGGAGTTGCCGGGCCTCCGCGCGGCGCCGCAGCCACCCGACTTTCCAGGTCGACGACGTGGGATTCCGCGTCGCGCGTTCCGTCGTGCGTTGATCCACGTTGTGTGCAGCCCGGCCCGCGCGGGGTCGATCTGGCGCTAGCGTGATCCTCATGACGGCTGAAGACGAGGCGCTGGTGGGCGGGATGGTGAACGCGGGGGCGGTCTTCCGCCGGGGGGAGTTGGTGGAGCGACCGGCACCGCGCAACGCGCGCGCCCTGCATGCCTATCTCCTTGCGCTGAAGGAGCACGGCTTCGATGCGGCGCCGGCCCCTGTCGGTCTCACCGCGGATGGCCGTGAGCAACTGACTTTCATCCCTGGCGACGTGGCTCTGCCGCCGTTCCCGGACTGGGCGATGACGAGTTCTGCCCTCGAATCGGTGGGGAGCCTGCTGCGGCGTCTGCATGAGACCAGCGCGGCCGTCGCGGTCGACACCCGCGCCGAGTGGCCCCCGGACCTCGCCGACCCGGAGGGGGGAACGATGTTGTGCCACAACGATGTGTGCCCGGAAAACGTCGTCTTCCGCGACGGTTGTGCCGCTGCCCTGATCGATTTCGACTTGGCGGCCCCGGGCCGTGCCCTCTGGGACATCGCCATGACCGCCCGCTATTGGATGCCGATGCTTGATCCCGAGTCCGCGGCCGCTCTCTATCCCCCCCCGGGCTGGGTGCGGCCGCACGGCTGCGGATTCTTGCCGACAGCTACGGCCTCTCGGCGGGGGACCGCGCCGAGTTGCCCGGCGTCATCGAGCAGGCCACGGAGGTCTGCCGGGCCTTCGTCGCCCGCCGCGTGGCCGACGGAGACCCCGTCTATCTCCAGGCGTTGGCCGAGCGTGGTGGATGGGAACGCTGGGACCGCATGCAGACCTGGCTGGTGAACCACCGCAAGACGTTCACGGCTGCCCTGCTGAACTGACCGGCCCGGACGTTCGAGGACAAGCTCACCGGGTGTTTTTGGTGCCGCGTTCGTCCTCGGTGGCCCTGGAACCGGTAGGAGTCGGTTCCGGTCTGGATCAGCGTGCGGCAACGCTGGGAGCACGTCCGGCGCTGTGACCTCGCCGCCCGGCTGCGGGCCGAGATCGAGGGCAGCGCGTAACCGTCGAGCAGCACCCTCGCGCTCACTCCTCGCCCTCCCCGTCCTCATCCGAGGAGACGTTCCAGGCCAGCAAGGGCCTGACCGGTCTGGACGGGCACCAGGTCCGCCGCTGGACCTCGTGGCACCGCTGGGTCACCCTCGCAATGCTCGCTCACACTTTCCTTGCCGTCATCGCTGCCACCGAACGCCGCGACCGACCCACCCCGAACGGCCTGATCCCCTTGACCAGCAACGAAATCCAGCACCTGTTCGCGGCCCCGATCAGCCCGGTCCACGACCTCGCACACCGTCTGAGCTGGTCACACTGGCGACGCCAGCACCGAGCCCGCGCACGCCGGTGCCATTACCGCAGGCAAGCCGCCGCCCGGACGTGAAGATCAAGATCTACGCCTGGAGTACTACTGGCTCGTCAGACCATCGCGCCATCGTCGAGCGGCTTCAGGCTGGTCCTCACGCGCGTGAGGAGCCGTCTCGATGAGATGCAGGAGGACCGGGGCCACGCCGAAGCATTCGTCGTCGCCGAAGCAGTCCGCCAAGGCATGGGCCTCCTCATCGGTCACGGGTCGCTCAATAAGATCCAGAAGAGCTCCCGCGCGTTCGACGGCCTCCTCAAGAGCCTCGTCGGGCTCGCCGTCCTCGGACGGGAGTTTGCCCAGGGCGGTGAAGTCAGCAACCTCCGGACGGATCACGGCACATCCTTCCTACCATTGGGGTGAAGCCGCCGTGGCGGCCTCACCGCAGGCTATCGGGACGGGAGGCCTTCTCATCCGTGATCACGATCTACGGATGGAGTACTCACTCCAGCCGGACTTCTGTATTTCTCCTGGTCAACGGCCTGGCGGTGGGGAGTGTAGCGGGGGTTGGGCATGCTCGGGATGAATAGGCCTTGTCGCCCCGCACCCGCAGCGGGCGAACGCGCGGCCGTCCCGGTCCGGGACGAGGCACCCGTATGCCCTGCAGGATGGCCGTGAATTGCGGGCTGTCACCTCGTTGCCCAGCGGTGACCAGCAGCGACAGTCGCCGTTGACCTTGTTCGCACGCGAGGTGGATCTTGGTGGTGAAGCCTCCCCGAGACCGGCCCAGAACGTGGTCTTCAGGCTCATCACGGGACCAGCCCGTGAACGCCTCGTTGGAGGCGATGGCAATACTGCGAGAACCTCGACCTCCGGCGCGAACTCGCCCGCCGCAGCTTGCCTGGGCAGCCGCCCTCGTGAGCCAGTCGACGGGCGCGGAAGATCAACGCTGCGTTGGCGGAGCTGTCCCCATACGCGCATCCGGAGTGGGATTTCAAGAGCCGATCGACCTGGACATGGCCACTGGTTGGTTGGCGAGTCCGACAGCGTAGTGGGCCAGTCCCGCCTCCGTGTATCGTCCGGACTCATGGGTGACCTGGCAGGGCGCTGGCGGGAGTTGAACAAGGCGTACTGGGACGAGCGGGTGCCCATTCATCTGGGCGCGGACTTCTACGACATGGAAGGGTTCCGGGCCCGGCCCGATTCGCTCAAGGACTTCGAGACAGCCGAGGTGGGGGATGTCAGGGGCAAGCGCCTGATCCATCTGCAGTGCCACTTCGGCCGGGACACGCTGTCGTGGGCGGCACGAGGAGCCCAGGTCACCGGGCTGGACTTCTCTCCACCCGCGATCGAAGCGGCTTCACGATTCGCAACCGATCTCGGCATCGACGCACGCTTCGTGATCGCGGACGTCTACAACGCGGTCTCAGCGGTCGAGGGGGAGACCTTCGACATTGTCTACGTCAGCTTCGGGGCGCTGAACTGGCTTCCCGACATCAGTCGCTGGGCATCGGTGGTCGCCGAACTGCTCGCCCCAGGTGGACACCTGTACCTCGCGGAGTTCCATCCCTTCAGCTTCGTCCTCGACGACGGGACCGGAAGCACGGTCACACACGACTACTTCGATGAAGGTCCGGAAGCCTCGGGAGGCCCCGGTACGTACGCCGATGAGGCGGCAACAACCGAGGCCAACGAGACAGTCGAGTGGCGGCACAGTCTGTCGACCGTGGTCTCGGCGATCGCCGGAGTTGGGCTACGGATCCATTTTCTTCACGAGCACGACTACACCTTCTACCTCCAACGCCAGTCGCTTGAGCGCCACGACGGCGACATCTACCGGCATCCCGAGGGCGCTCCCCGCACTCCCCTCACCTACTCGATCCGCGCCGAGAAGGCTTGAGCCACTCGATCCAGCGCGGATCGGGTATGCGGGCCTCAGGCTCGAACAGACGTAAAGCCCCTGGTAGGACAAGTCTCACCACAAGATCGTGTCCGTAACCACCAAAGGCCTCACGTTGGTCATCTACGTTGCCACGCTCGACGTCCCTCGCCATGTCGTGGAGTACCTGTCCAGTCTGCTGGCCACGCACCGGCGGCGAATTGGCACTCCGCGCGGCAGCCGCGCGCTCGGCCCGTTCCGCCAAGCCGTGCTGGTGCTGCGCTGGTTCCGCGAGCGCGGATGCGTCCACTGCCTGGCCGCGACGCCGGCGTCTCCCAGGCCACGGGCTACCGCTATCTGCACGAAGGCATCGATGTCCTCGCCGCCCAGGCCCCGGACCTCCACCAGGTCCTGGACCGCTGCCGACGCGAGGGCATGACCCACGTGATCCTCGACGGCACGCTGATCGAGTCCGACCGCGTCGCGGGAGTCCGCGACAACGGCAACGACTTGTGGTTCAGCCAGAAACACAAAGCCTTCGGCGGCAACCTGCAGTTCTTGTCCGCCCCGGACGACACCCCGCTGTGGGTCTCCGACGCCGAGCCCGGCTCCACCCCCGACATCACCGCCGCACGCATCCACGCATTGCCCGCGCTGTACAAGGCCGCCGCCGACGGCCTGCCCACCCTCGCCGACAAAGGCTACATCGGCGTGGGGATCGGCATCGTTGTCCCGGTCCGGCGTCCGAAGGGCCGCTCCGAAAAGACCCTGCACGCGGACACACTCGCCACCAACAGCCTGATCAGAGGCATCCGTGCCCTCGGGGAACGCGCCGCAGCCGAGCTCAAGCAGCGGTGGCGCACTCTGCAGCACGTCACGCTCAGCCCCAGGCGGGTCGGCGACATCGCCCGAGCCGCCATCGTTCTCAACGGCATCCGGAAATGATCAACGCTGAGAAAACGTCAGTGACCTGATCTTTTCTTAGGATGCCTCTGCGGAGGAGATCGTCGACGAAGCCCTGAGATACCGACCGGTCGCACTCTGAGCTGCGAGCGGGGTGACGATGGCCGGCATCTGGCCCATATGCGTGAGATGCCAGGCTGGGCATAGTCGGCCGGTTAGCGCTGATTTCCGTCCCGGATCAGCTGTCGCTGGCTGGTGCGGGCCGCGTCGAGATCCTTCTGGAGTCGTTGGACCTGATCCTGCAGCGGTCCGAGTTGGGCCAGTTCGCGTTCGAGTCGCCGGTTTGTCTCGGTGAGTTCGCTGATGCGTTCGGTCAGTTGCCGGTTGCTGATCTGGTCGAGCTGGTGGCCCAGGTGTTGCTTCATGCTCACGAGGACCGTCAAGGCATCAGCCGCGGAGATCGAGTATCGGCTCGGCAACCTCGAAGGCATCGCCACACTCATCGCCAACTGAGACAACCCACGCCGCCGTCGTCTCGCTCAGCCCAGGGCGTCGCCCGTCAACGCCCCGGCCTCCACGGAGGCAAAAGGACTACTCAGTCGCGTCGGAGAATCTCACCCGCACCGCGACCACAACACCTGACGCGTCCAGGTCGGCCGACACGGGGAAGTAGCCGTCGCCCCAGCTCGTCATCGCACAAAGCAGTCGGGCATCGCCGACATCCACAGTTCCGGCCTCGACTTCAGAGGCGCGAACCTGTCGCATGACCTGCCAGTGATGGGAATGGGGCCGGAAGTCCACCATCATGCGGCGCCCGGTCTCCTCCTTCCAGCTCTGCACAGCGAGAGCCTTCTCCATCGCTTCCGCCACGGCCA
Source organism: Streptomyces sp. NPDC111507 (assembly GCF_055638955.1). NCBI lineage: Bacteria > Bacillati > Actinomycetota > Actinomycetes > Kitasatosporales > Streptomycetaceae > Streptomyces > Streptomyces sp. NPDC111507. Next base: position 37,742 of record NZ_JBVKBU010000034.1, read on the forward strand.
GCCCAGTCCACCCGCGGACACCATCCTCGCCGGGTTCGCCCAGTTCCGAAGCTGCGAACGTCGCGGCGGCTTCCTCTGCGGCAGCACCCCAGAACGCGACGTCGGCCAAGCCGTCCACGGGCTCGTCGTGCTGCCAGACGTTCAGGGCATCGGCATCGCCGAATAGCACGCGGGCCCAGTCGACGCGGATGTCACCCAGCAGCACAGATGACTCCGCTGGGGCGTTGCTCATCCGAACCGATATCTCTGACCAGCGCGGCCCGACACCGTCTCCAAAGTCGACCCGCGAAGCGAGCACCGGCAGATGATGATCGCTGGGCACCCCTCCCACCACAACGACAGGCACCCCGAACATCAGGAAACTACCGCCGCCTTCAACAGCAGTGCGGCGCGCGCGTTGGGCATGTGGTTCGCGGTTCGGCAACGCCTCCAAGCGAGCGTCCAGACCAGCGGCCAGGCAGTGCTCTTGGAACATCCTCCCAAGCTCCACTGCCCGAGAGTCCGGGATGTCGTGGAGCATGGCACCTGGCTGCCGGTCGAAGCTGCGGGCCGCTGCCGAGGCGTCCGGGCCGACCACGGCAAAGTCCACCGAGTTGAGCACTTCGGCAGCCATCTCCGGGTCGTCAACGCCAAGCAGAGCAGGATCGATCTCCGCCGGAGACCGCTCTCCGCTCCACAACCCCAGATGACCGCCGTCAACGATGACCAGGGCCCCCGATGGGCAGCTGATCTCTCCGAGCCTGAAGATCTCTTCCATGGCGCGCGAGTCTACGATCGCCCCTCCGGCCGCCAGCATGCGCACCAGGACGATCCCGAGACATGAATGCCCGGACTTGAGTAGACGCATCGGCTCTCAGCGTCTCAGCCGAGTCTGGGCACTGCAGTTCAGGGCCCTGACATGCCCAGACTTATCTGAGACAGGACAGCGTTGCCCCGTGCCGTGGGGCAACCGGGTAGAACGACGCCACCTGGATCGCGGACTGTGGCGGTTGCGGTCCAGGTGGTGTTTAGCGGGCGGCGGTTACTCGGCGAGCAGCTCGACCGGGATGTTGCCGCGCGTGGCGTTGGAGTACGGGCAAACCTGGTGGGTGGCCTCGATGAGCCCGCGACCGACTTCCCGGGGCAGGCTGTCCGGTAGCTTCGTACGCAGGCTGACTTCGAGCTGGAAGCCGCCCTGCCCGTTGGGGACGAGGCCGACTTCGGCGGTGACCGACATGCCCGAGACGTCGATCTTCTTCTTCTGCGCCACCAACTGCATGGAGGTGGCGAAGCATGCCGCATAGCCCGCCGCGAAGAGCTGCTCAGGGTTGGTGCCGTCGCCGGTGCCGCCCAACTCCTTCTGGAGGGCCAGCTCGAGGTCCAACTTGCCGTCCGAACTGAAGGCGCGGCCGTCGCGGCCGGTCGCGGTCGCGACGGCGGTGTACAGACTCATGTCCTGCCCTTCTGGTAGACCGATCGGTCAATCTGCTTGGCGCACTCAGCGTATGGAGGTCAGGAGCCGCTCCCCATGGCTCACCGTCTCCGTTTCATATCTGATCGTCTCGTGCTTGGCAGTCTCGCGATACGATCTGGCGATGGACGTACTCAGCGATGCGATCGGCGTCATGCGTACGGGGCGCCCGCATTCCAGTGAAATCCGCAAGCGCGCTCCGTGGGGAGTGCGGGCCGAGCCGTTCTCCGGGACCGGCTTCCATGTGGTGCTGGAAGGGACCTGCTGGCTGATCCCGCCGGCGGGCGCCGCGATCGCCCTGAGCGTGGGCGATGTGGTGTGCCTTCCGCACGGCTGCGGACACGCTCTGGCCGACAGCCCGTCGACGTCCCTGACAGGCGCACCCTCGGCCTCCCTGCGGGAGCTAGCGCCGAGCGCCGACGACGGCGAGGGAGCCACGACGGTCCTGCTGTGCGGCGCATACACGCTCGACCAGACCCGGCCACATCCACTGTTCGCGGAACTGCCCGAGGTCATCCACCTTCCGGCACGTCTGGGCCACCGCACGCCGCTACATGCTGCCGTCAACCTGCTCGGCGAGGAGATCGCCAATCCCGACCACGGAACCGAAGCGGTCGTGTCGGCCCTGCTGGACATCATGCTGCTGTACATCCTGCGGGCCTGGCTCGACGAGCAAACCGACGACGGCCCGGCCACCGGGTGGGCCGCAACACTGCGCGATCCAGCGATCACCGCAGCACTGCGCCATATCCACCAGGAACCCGCCGGGCAGTGGACGGTCGAAGCGCTGGGCGCGAAGGCCGGACTGTCGCGCGCGGCCTTCTCCCGCCGGTTCACCTCGCTGGTCGGCAAACCGCCGCTGGGCTATCTGACCTGGTGGCGGATGACCCTGGCGGCGCAACTGCTGCGCGACAGCGACAAGCCGGTACAGACCGTCGCCCAGCTCACGGGATACACCTCCGAATTCGCCTTCGCCAAAGCGTTCAAACGAGAGCACGGCCTGGCCCCCGGTCGCTACCGCCAGCAGTCGCGGAGGTAGCCCGGTCAGCACGCCGTGACGACGACGGCCTCCTGTTGGACGCCATCCCGATCTGCCGCTGACCGCTCGAGGTCCGTATCGGGCGCCGATCTCCCCGGGTTCGTTACTCTCTGCCATGTCGCTCACGGAGATGCGGCCGTTGCTCCGCGAGTACCGGAGATCTCAACACCATGGTCGCAATCCGACAGTCGCCACAGCACGAGACCGTTAGAGCTGTGCGCGCTTCCTGTACACGCTTGTGCACCTTGACCTGTACGCCGACAGGGGTCACCGTCGCTCCTCCTTGGGGGAGGCCACGGTCGGTGGCAGCAGCTTGCCGTCGCTCTTGCCGGTACCGCCGCCGTCCGAGGGGATGGCGTTGCGACCCCGGGCGGCAACGATCGACCCGCGGGAGCGGACCAGACCGCCGGTCGACGGCCCGGACGTGGCGGGCGGGGGCGTGGCGGGACTCTGCGTGGAATCCTCCTGCTGGGCTGGTGGCCGGGCCCTGACGGCACGGCCGCGAACTCCCGCCCGTACAGCCACCCGGGACGCTCGCGATTACCCCGTCATGGGGCCCCCACGGTGGGTATGGTCGTTGGGCTGACGCTTCGTCATTCCACGAGAGTTCTGGGGGACTTGTGG
>NZ_JBVKBU010000035.1:0-31514 GCF_055638955.1 Streptomyces sp. NPDC111507
CAACGCCGCCCCGAAGCGCTCGACGGCTTCATCACCGAGACCGGACTGCGACTGGAGCCCCCGTAACCCCGTCACCCCACCCTTTCAACCTCAGCTACCAGGTCCAGCAATTCTCGTGTCGTCTCCTGAGCATCGTGCATCCAGGGGGCGATGGGGTCCTCGGCAAGGACCGCTGCGAACCTGTCCCGGGCCGTCGAGGCGTCGCCGACGACCCCTGCGGCCACCCCTGCGTTCCAAGACTCCCAGAACCAGCCCGGCCTGACCGGCTGAGCCATCAAGTACTTTGCCGCCGCCTGGACGTCCGGGAACTGGTGACGGTACTTCTCCACCTGTTTCTCCGCTCGAAGAGCGAGGTCCGCTGCCACCGATGCGAACTGAGCCTCATTACGAAAGTCCTCGCTGCCGCAGATCCGCTCGCTGATGTTGAAGGCAAAGTGGTCAATGTCCTGCCAGAGCCACATGGCGCCGACGTGAAGGCCGCTGCCCTGGCTCCACCTGGGCGAAGGAAACTCAGTCAGACCCAGCCACCAACCGTGATCGTCCAGCCAAAGACGCGACCGACGACGCTGCCGAATACCGAGGGGCCGAAGCCGAGCCAGAGCGGCCGCAGCCACCAGTCGCGATGCGGGAGAGGTAGGTGCCATAGCGGCATTCTCCCTGGAGCTCCCTGATCTCCAAGCGGCCCGCTTCGGCTGTCGACCCGAGTTCAAGGGCCGTGCTCAATTGGTGGGCTGCCCTGTTCGGCGGCCGAGGTGGCGACGGCGGTCGTGTAGCGAAGGCTGGTCTTGGCGCCGAGGGAGAAGACGTGTGCGAGGTGGAGGGGATCCGCGCCACTGGCGAGGGCCTCCTCCAGGATGCGGTCCTGCCGCAGCCGGTCGAGGCTCACGGGCAGTGGTCTGACCAGCTTGTCCAGCCAGAACGTGCCGACTGCCGTCGTGGTGGTGGCGGTGTTCCGGCTGATCAGCAGGTGCGGGTTGGTGCTGTTCGGCCAGCGGCGGTGCCGGTAGCCGAGGTAGTCGGCGACCGCCTCGGCGGTGTACTCGTCCAGGGGTCGGTTCAGGTTTTCGGAGTCCAGACGGCACCCGGCCAAGTCCACCTGCTCCAGCAGCAGCGTGCGGATCTGGTGGGCTGCCAACGCATGGATTCCGGACAGGGCGACGACCACCCGCAGGGCCGGATCCTGCAGCGCGGCCTGAGCGACCGCTTCCACTTCCTCCGTGGTGAGCGAGGCGGGAATTGTCGTGGTGAGCCTGCCGCCCTTGATGCCGCGCATCGGGTTGCTGAAGATCAGCCGCTCGGCCTTGAGCGTCCCGAACAGCGACCGCATAGCGCTGGCCTCATAGGCCCGGTGAGGCCGATTGGTCAGCCAGGTGGCGAGGTCATCACGAGTGACCTGTCGCAGGGTTGTGTACTTTCCGCCGTACTCAGTGAGGAATGGCAGGACGAGCCTGAGCAGGGTAACGACCGTGCACCGGGCCCGTGGCCTGCGACGGGAAGTCCCGTGCCGCAAGAGCCCGATCCACATGTCCAGCTCTGCCCGGATGTCCGGAGTCAGAAAGGCAAAGTGCTTATGGCACCACCGGTCGAGCGAGTCGGCCCGGTCGTCGAGGAAGATCTCCAGGTCCTCGAACACTTCCAGGACGTGATTGGCGGGCACCGCGGTGTGGGTGAGCTGGGCGATGGCTGAGGCCCTGATCCGCTCGCCCGGTCGGTGGACTGCGCAGAGGATGCGGATGCCGCGACCCACTGAGCCGACAGTGCGAGACGGCCAGCCCCGCAGTTCCGCGATCCGAGCAGCCCGGCTGATCAAGAAAGCAGCCAACTCCGGGTCCAGCAGCGGACGTTTGCTGCTGACACCGCGCAGGTTGCGGGGCATGTCGAACAGCATGAGCTCCGTCCAGCGGGGTGGGACGGAGTGCAAAGTCACCCTGGTCGGCTCCGGCGGGTCCTGCCGGGGAGGAGGTCCGCCGCGAGGCCGCAGGGTGCCGATGATGAACAACTGGTGCCCCGTGCGGGCGGCGGCCGTCAGGTCGACGCGCGTCTTGTTGTCCGGCCCAGCGATCAGACCGGCCTGGCGGCGGCAGAGCCGGCAGACGCCGGCGATGGCCGCGACGTCGCGGTGGCAGATGTCGCAGTGCCAGCTCGTCGCCTTCGCGACGAAGCCCCAGCATGCCTTGCAGCGGGGTCGGTCGAACCAGCCCCATCCCAGGCAGTCCCGACAGCTGCGGGTGGCCCACGGGCGTGAGCGTCGAACAGGCTGTCTCATAGCGGTGGTCCCGAGCGGCCGGTCCGCCGCTGGTGACTGATCGGGGTTCCACCGACGACCTGCTTCTCCGTCTCCGCCGCCGGAGCGGGCTGACGATCGCACCGCTTCTCGGGGACGAGGAGGTCGGCGGCCGTGCAGTCCAGCACGTCGCAAATGATGTCGAGGTCGTCGAGACGGACGGTCAGCGGCCGGCCGGACCACAGGTGCGACATCTTGCCCGCGGAGATCACCAGTCCCGCTTCCGCGAGCATTCGTTGCAGTTCAGAAGCCTTCCAGATGTCGCGCTGGGCGGCGACCATCCGCAGGTTCCACTTCATCAGCGGATCCCTCCGAACCTGGCTGCCGCCCGCTGGCCCGCCCGGATCCAGGCGTCTTCGACGTGGGACTTCTCGACGTGCACGTAGATCATGGTCGTGTTGAGCCATTCATGTCCGAGGATCTCCTGGATGGCAACGACGTCCATGCCGTTGCGGTAGAGGTCTGAGGCCGCGAAGTGCCGCAACACGTGCGGGGTCAACTGGCCGACCTGGTGCGGCAGATGCCGTGCGACCGCCTCGGCGAGCCCAGTCCGCAGGGCGTCGTCGGTCACCGGCCGGCTGGAGCCGTCGCCGTGTCGGCGCTCGGAGGGAAACAACGGGGCCCGCGGGTCGTTGACCCGGTCGTCGAACTCCCAGCGAGGCCCAGTGATCCACCATTCCAGCAGGTCGCGCGAGCCGTTGATCAGTGGGACGAGCCGTTCCTTCTTGCCGCGGCCCTGGCTGCCCTTGTCCTTCAGTAAGACCTTTCCGAACCGGCCCAGGTCCCAGCGGACATCCCCGATGCGCAAGAGGCACAACTCCGAGATCCGGGGTCCGATCAGGCTGGTCAGACGCGAGGCGGTGTAGTTCCGGGCGGCCGGAGCGTATTTGCGGGCCTCTTCCATGTCGCACCGCCAGCCGCCGAACAGCGCGGCGATCGCACCTTCCGGCGGTGGGATCCGCAGTCTCGCTGAGGTGCCACCGCGGGGTCGGTTGACCTCGTCCAGCGGGGACTCGACGATGAATCCGGTGGCTGCGTGAATGGCGGCCTTGTGCCGCAGTTCGAGGAACTCGAAGAACACCGAGAAGGCGATGGCCTGGCGGACCTTGGTGCCCGCAGCCGAGTCGCGGCGGTATCGGCCGAAGTACCGGTCGAGGTCCTGAGGCTCCATCTCCCACAACGGTCGGCCGAACCACTCGCGCAGGGCCATCACGGGCCCGACGTCGCCGCGGATGGTGTCGTCGAGGACGCCGGCCGAAGCGCGGGCGAGAACAAACTCGGCCAGCAGGTCCTGCTCGAAGGCGGCGATCTCCTCGGCGGTCTCTAGCCGAAGCTCCGGCCGCAGATCCCGCACGACAGCCAGAGCCATGCCGTTCCTCCCCTTCAGCTATTGGGCGACTCCGCCATGACAGCCGAGGAGACTTCGGGATTTCCGAGGAACGAGCAGTAATCACCCGATCGTGGTCAGACGAGGGGAAGCACCAGATCAGGCAGCTGCCGAGGCCATCGCCGGGGTCGGGAGGCTGCGGGAACTCACGGAAACATGGACACAATGTGAGCGGAAGGCCGTCCAGCGGTCGTTCTCCACCCTCGCCCTGGACAGACCCAGGACCCGCTCGACCGCGGCCCGCAGATTGTCATAGCGGATGCGGCCGCGGGGTATGCCGCCCAGCACCCGAAACGCGTGCACGTGCCCTTCGAAGAACGCCTCCTGGCCGGAGGAGGCGAACACCCGGTGCACCGCCTTTCCGGAGTAGGACAGCCGCATCGAGAACAGATAGACCTTGGTCATCTTGCCCGCGAGCATGACGTGCACGTCGCCGAAGCCGACCTCCGCCTCTGCCCCCGGCAGATGGGTCTGCGGCACGAACATCGCCTCCGGGCCCACCCCCGCCTGCCGGCGTACCTCCTTGCGGCGGTCCTTCACATAGACGCGGACCATGGAATACGAGATGTCCTCAGCCGCATGGTCCCCGATCAGGCGGTCGTAGATGCGCTGGGCGGTGTGCCGCTGCTTGGGCGGAGCGTCCAGGTCAGCCAGCAGCATCCCGTCGATCAGCGGCTTGTAGGGATCGAGCCTCGACTCCTTGCGCCGTTGCTTCTTCCGCGGCTCGGGCCACTGCCCGTCCAAGGCCCGCCGGACCGTCCTCCAGGTCACGTTGTGCGTGCGCTGAAGCGCCCGCAACGACATCCCCATCCGGTGATCCCGGCGGATCGCCGCGTACAACTCGACCTTCGACTGCAAGTTACCCATGAGGCCCCCAGTGGGAGAAGCACACCTCACAGTCCCACCGCAAGCCCCCAAGTGACGTCAAAACAAACTGACATCGCAAACTCGGTCAGATGGTGACTCCCACAGTCACCTCGAAACGACTCCCGCAGGCACACGCGTAGCCATGCGGATCAGCTTGTCGGCGGCCGCCAGCGGGTGAATACGCATTGGTCGGGGCCCGCGTGGATCCCGAAGGGTAGCCCGATGCGTTCGAGGAGGAATCCCTTGCCGGGGGCGTGCACGGTGTATCCGCAGCGCTTGTAGAAGGTGCCTAGGTCCCGGTCGGTCTCGAAGGACCCGTATGGGCAGACAACCGATCATCGTCGACGCCGGAACACCTGGCAGCGCACAGCTGATCCGCGACCAGGTCGCCGCCCACGGCGTCGACCCCAAGGACGTCCGCCTGATCGTCGTCACCCACGGACACATCGACCACTTCGGCTCCGCCGCAGAACTCAGCCGACTCACCGGCGCACCCCTCGCCGGCCACACCGCCGACCTCAGCATTTACCGAGCGGGCCGGGTCAGCGAACCGTACCTGCCCATCGGAGTGTTCGGGCGGCTCTTCGCCCGCACCTCGCGGGTCCGCGAATCCACCGAGGGCTTCGAGCCCGACGTCCTCATCCGCGGCGAGACACACCTGTCGGACTTCGGTGTAGAGGCCCGCATCATGCCCACTCCCGGCCACACCGCCGGCTCCGTCTCCGTCCTCACCGACAACGGCGACCTGGTGGCCGGAGACCTCGTGGCCACCCCGTTCCTGGGCTTCGGCACGGGGCGGCCCGCCAACCCGCCCTTCCACGACGACCGGCTCGGCAACCTGGCGAGCCTGCGCGAGATGCTGGCCCTCGGCCCCACCAAACTCCACGTCGGCCACGGCGCGCCCCTCGACCCCGAGCGCGTGAGCCGCTGGGCGACCACAGAACAGCGACGCCTGGACCGCCTCGTGGCCAAGGGACGCCTACGCACCAGGGAAAAGCCCGCGGCGTGATCGCGGGGCCTCGAGCCGAACCGCCAGGTCGGGCCGGGACCTGACGGACGCCACCATTGCCCAGGCCGACGACGGCGATACCCCATCTGCCAGGCGCCGTCGATCGTGACGGGGATGCGCACGACCGTTCCTTGGGTACGGGCCCGCCCGGCAAGTCCCGGCCGACCGACTGCCCAGGCGCTCGCTCTGACACTCCGTCGCGATCGCCTGGGCCACCTTCCATCCGCTGCAGTGGGACGACCTGGACGTACCTCAGAGGCAGCCGCTCCCCGAGCGGCCCGGCGCCGCAAGTCGTCCGACTGTCAGTTTTTCACCATGAGGAGTCGTCTGCGGATCCCAGACGCCCCTCGGTCTGACCATAGCTTTGAGCGTGTCAGCCCGGACGATCCAGGGATCCGGGTGACGGAATCCGGAAAGGACGAGACGTGATGAGCTCCATGGAGCGCATTCGACTGACCTACGCTTTCGACGCCTACTGCGGCTGGTGCTACGGCTTCGGCCCGGCCCTGCACGACTTCGCCGTCGCCAACGCCGACCGGATCGAGCTGCGGGTGCTGTCCGGCGGCCTCTTCACCGGTTCCCGCGCGCTGCCGGTGTCGGCCTACCCGCACGTCCCCGGTGCCAACGAGCGCATCGCCCAGCTGACCGGCGTCGCCTTCGGCGACGGCTACCGTGCCGCGCTGGCCGACGGAACCGTGGTGATGGACTCCGCCGATGCCGCCACGGGCCTGGTCGCGCTGCGCAGCCAGCCGGGTGTGAGCGCCCTGGATGCCGGCGCTGCGATGCAGCGTGCCTGGTATGTCGAGGGCCGCAGCCTGTCCGACGCCGTGGTCTACCGGGACCTCGCCGCCGAGCTGGGCCTGGACGCTGACGCGGTGGCGGCGGCGTTCGCCTCGCCCGCCGCCCGCGCCCAGGCGGAGGCCGACTTCGCCGAGGTGCGCCGTCTGGGCGTCGACGGCTACCCGACGCTGCTGCTGCACACCGCGCACGGCACCGACCGTCTGGGCGGCCCGCTCTCCTCGGCTGACACGCTCACCCACGCCCTGGACCAGCACCTGGCGGCCGCCACGGCCGCCTGACCCCACCCCTCACCACCCCCTTCGTCACACCCTGAAAGGCGGTAGCTCCCATGTCGTCCACCCTGACGTACACCGTCCACACGGCCGGCGACACCGGCCTGCACAAGGCGTCCGTGCTGATCACCGGCGAGCGCGAAGCCCTGCTGGTCGACGGCCAGTTCACGCTGGCCGAGCAGCACCGGGTCCTGGCGGACATCATCGACAGCGGCAAGGAGTTGACCACCGTCGTGGTCACCACCTCCGACCCGGACTACTACTTCGGCCTGGAAGTGATCCGCCAGGCGTTCCCGCAAGTGCGGATCGTCGCCACCGCCACCACCGTGAAGCGGATCAAGGCCAGTTGGGAAGGCAAGCTGAAGACCTGGGCACACCTGGGCCGGAACCTGCCCACCGAGGTGATCATCCCGGAGGTGCTGGACGGGGACCACATCGGCATCGAGGGCCACGACTTCGAAATCCGCGGCGGCCACCCGGACCTCATCTGGCGCACCGAGTACCTGTGGCAGCCCGAGGACCGCGCGGTCGTGGGCGGCGTCCTGCTCTTTTCCGGCCTGCACGTGTGGACCGCCGACACCCCCACACCGCGCGAGCGGGCCGCCTGGAGCGAGACCCTCGCCGGCATGGAGCGGCTCGCCCCGCGCTACGTGGTCGCAGGCCACCGCATGGCCGACTCCGCCACCGACACCTCCGCCATCGCCCACACCCGCACCTACCTCACCACCTTCGAGGAGGAACTGGCCAAGAGCGGCAACCACTCCGAGACCCTGAAGACCGCCATGCTCGAGCGTTACCCGGACCTGGGCCTGCTGGTCGGCCTCGACCTGGGCGCCAAGGTCGCCACCGGCGAGATGACCTGGGGGTGACCGATGCTCACTCCTGTTCGTGCGTCCGCGCGGTGGGCCACGGGCACGGCGGCCGGCGACACCGGGCGGTCCGCGCCCCCGAGGGGCACCACCACCCGGGCCGCAGCCGCCATCGAGTTCACCCTCACCAGCACCGTCCTGTTCGTCCTGGTCACCGCCGTCCGCTGGGTGACGGCCTCCCCTCTCAGCCGGTCCCTGCCGGGGCCGCACCTCCAGCTCGCGGCAGTGGCCATGATCGCAGGGGCGGCGCTCTCATGGGCGCTGTCCTCCCGATGGGGCCGCTACTCCGGTGGCCACCTCAACCCGGCCGTCACCCTCACCCTGTGGCTGACGGGCGCCTTCCCTGGCCGCCGTGTCCTGCCGTACTTCGCCGCCCAGCTCACTGGTTCCGTGGCCGGCACCGGCCTGGCCCGCCTCATATGGGGCCCGGTCGTCGGCGATCGTATGGCCTACGCCGCCCTCCAGCCCGCACCCGCCTGGCCAGCCGCCACGGTGTTCAGCGCCGAATCCTCAGCCACCGCCGCGATCCTCACCGTCACCTTGCTGCTCATGTCCCACCCCCCATGGACGCGCTGGATCCCGATCGCCCGCCCCGCCGCCACCGCCGTGGTCATCGTCACCCTCGGCACCTTCACCGGCGGATCCGCCAATCCCGCCCGCCAGTTCGGCCCCGCCCTCTGGGCCAACCGGCCCAGCTACTGGTCACATCTGTGGGTCTATCTGGCGGCACCGCTCGCAGGGGCAGCGCTCACCTCCCTGGTCACCCGGTACCGGACACATCACCCCGGCCGCTCTCCGCGAAGCGGCCGCGCACGGTCGCACGGAAGGCAATAGGAGACTGACCGGTAGGGTCAGCGTGGACGCCGCCACCGACATCGCCTCCTGCCTGCTGGAGTGGGAGCTGTCGCCCGGGGAACGGACCAGTGATCACCACAGGCGTCGGCGGGCCGGGATCCCTGACGAGGTCGGGCATGCCTCCAAGGCCCGTCTGGCTCTGGGGCTGCTGGACCGGCTGGCCGGGCAGGACCTGGCTGTGCCGGTGCGAAACACGGCCGACTTCGCCGTCTCCGGCGCGAGTGCCCAAGCCGATGCGGGCAAGAACGCGACCCTCGCCTTCCACCTGAGGGCCAACGGTCCGGCGACCCTGTACGACCGCAGCGGCGGTGAAGGAGTGCCCACCGCCTGGGTGACGCTCCCGCCCGGCACCACAGCCGTCGGCCATTCGGCCAACTGCGCCCCGTGGCAGGAGAACAACCGGACAGCCGAGGCGAAGGGACCGTACGTCTGCAGCCTGCCGGGCATCATCGTGCCCAAGGGACAGGTCACCAACTTCTCCTTGACCGTCAGGGTCGACGACGTGGTTACGCACGCCAAGGGCGGCGTCCAACTGGTCTGGGGCCCGGACCCGGCCGACTCCCACCGGCCCGCTTTCGATCCGGACAGCCGCAACGACTCCGCCGTCCTCACCATGAACTGAGCCACGGCCCATGGGCGGTGCCGGGCTGCTTCACCCCGTCATGGCCGAACGACCCCTGTGCGAGCTGGGGAACCTGCCCGACTGTCCCCAGAGCCGCCGCATAGGTCACCTGGGCCTGTCGAACCGAACACCCGGGTCGGGGGCAGCAACAACTCGGTCGACGCCCGGAGTCCATCGCCCCGGTCCGTGACGTCAAGACGCCCCCCCCAGAAACCACCTGTTCTGGGGGGGCGTGCTTGGTCGTCCTATTTCTTGGCGAGGCGGAGCTGGTTGACGCACCGCAGGTCCTGCCGGTACTTCACCGAACCCTGCCGGTACCAGAACCGGCATTGCGACGTGTCGCCCGTCACCGGACCGGTCACCCTGAACCGGGCCATGTGAAAACTGTTGGCCGGTTTGTGGGCTTTCACGGTGAAAGTGCTCGACCGCTCCGGCAGGCCGGTGATGTCATCGCTCGGTGACTTCACCAGGCGCACACCGATTCCGTATCCGCCGGTGTCGTAGACGCTCACCACTTTGTAGCCGATCAGCTCCAGCCCCTTCGGCAGGTTGACGAACTGGGCCTTGGTTATGGTCACCGGTTCACCGCTGGCGTTGGTCGCTTGAGGCAGGTTCAGCCAGTACTCCTTGCCGATCCGCAGCTGGTCGTACTCCAGGTCGGCCTGCTCGAGCAGTCCTGCACCCAGCGCGTGACCCTTCCGTGCACCTGTGTCGTCTGGTCGCTGCGGGACCAGCCAGGCTGCCAGGGCCGCCGCCACGATCAGGAATGCGGTTGCGGCGATCAGCCGGCCGCGCCTACTTGGAGTAGAAGACACCAGCGTGCCCACTGCTGAGCGACCCGTTCTTGCCCCAGATCCAGTGCTTGCCGGGCTGGTTTCCGAACGTGATCCTCTGCCTGTGGTTGCTGTCGTAGCCGGTCTTCGCGCCGAGCGAGATACCGAAGGCGCTCACCGCGCCGCCGAACTTCACAGAACTGCCGTGAGCAAGCGAAAGGGTGCCGCCACCCCCCTCAAGGTAGGTCCGGTTAGCCTTCGGGGCCTTATTGAAGTTCGCCGTCCCGTCCTTCGACGACACGTCCTTGCCGACCTTGCCCGCCGCGCCGTCGGCCGGAATGTGGTAGCCGCTTGCCTCGATCTTGTACCAGGTGGCGCGCACCGAGCCGGAGCACCAGTGCTGGTACTTCCACTTCTTGTAGAGGATCGGCACCTGGTACTGGTGCGAGTACTTGGGCTGGTTGGACCAGCCTACGGTCATGCCGTTGCTCTGCGACAGTTCCTTGGACGCACCGAGAGTCCAGTTGCCGCTGCTCTTGACCGCGGTGTCAATGCTGCTGGACATCGAGGATTCGTACTCGAATGTTGACTTCGCGTCCCAGTTGGCGTGCGCTTCGCCGATGACCGTGTACTTCGTCGAGCTGTCGATCTGGGTTTTGGTGTCCCAGCAGTTGCCGGAACTCATGGGGACGGTGGGCGGGCGCACCGCTTCGGCGCTGACGTCGTGGCCGTTGACCAGGTACGGGTTGTAGTCGGCGGCGAGGGTGCTGTTGTCGCTCTGCCACATAGGGACCGTGTCCGGGGCCGGAGCCGGGTCGGCTTCGATCTCCGCGGCGAGGGTTGTGCTGTCCGTGGACGCCGCGTAGGTGTCCTGCGTGGTGCCGGACACGGTGTTCGGGGCGAGCAGCGTGCTGTGCCCGTAGTCGTTCTGTCCGGAGACCGTCGCGCTCTGCTGGGCCGTGGTGGTGGAGAGGGTGTCCACGCCGAGCATCGGCGTGCTCGTGGTGGTGGTGACGCCTTGGGCGGTGGCTTGCAGGTTGAGGATGCCGCCGTTGTCGTCCTTGGCCTGCTGCACGTCGGCCGGGAGTGTGCCGGGGAGGGTGATGGACCAGGTGCCGTCAGCTGCGGTCGTCGCCGTGCCGAGGAACGGCACCTGGGTCTGGCCGGTGGCGTCGTCGCCGAGGTCGTTGGCGGTCAGGGTGACTGGAAGGCCCGCGGCGGGCTGTCCGTTGCCGAGGGTGAACTTGCCGGTGACCGTGTTCGACGGGGTCTGGGCGGCCTCCTCGGGTGCGTCGACAGCCTCCGCCCCTCCGGTCTCGTCCGGCGGGGTGGCGAAGTAGGGCTGCACAGAGGGGTCCGGGTCCGCGAGGCACGGTCCGGCGTCCGCCATGATCGTGCCGACGATTCCGGTGCGGACCTCTGGATCGAGCTGAGTCCACGGTCCGGTGGAGTATTTGGCGATCTGACCGGTGGTGTCGGGATCGCTGGTGGTGGTCTGCGTGTTGACGACCCCAGCGCCCGGGCTCCAGGCCTGGCTGACGTCGGTCAGACCAGTGGCCACCACGCCCGCGCTCTGAAGGCGTGCAGCGATGGTGCCGATAATCGGGGTTTCGGTGTAGCTGTACTGGTTGATGGCGCCCGTGCTGGTGAGCGCGTAGACGGTGGAGTTCACCATCCACACGTTCGTGGCATCGAACAGGGCGGCGGTCGAGGTCGCGGTCTCGGAGATCTTGGTGAGGGTGCCGTTGCCCGTCGTCGGAGCGGACTGCTTGTAGACCTCGAGCGAGTCCGCGGCGTTGAGTACGAACACCCGGCTGCCGTTGGTCCAGATCCGCTTGGCGTTCTGCCACGCCAGGCTGTAGGTCTTCACCGGAGTCAGCAGAGCCCCGCCGGTGGCGGTGTTGTCCTTGTAGGACTTGACCTGGCCGCCGGCGGTGGCCTCGTAGATGATGCCGTTGCCGCCGCCGGTGAACACCTTGCTGGTGGTCGGCAGGTTCGCCGTGTAGAGGGTGTCGATCAGCGTGTCCGTGGTACCGCTCTGGGGTCCCCAGTCCATGTACTTGTGCAGCATGCGTGGCGCCGCGATGTTGCCGGTGGTGTTCGGCTCCCACACGTACGTCGGTACGGAGGTGAGACAGTCGGCGGCCGCAGCCGGCTGTGCGCCGGCCATCGGAACCACGACACTCCCGGCAAGGGCAGCGGCGATCATGACCGCGTGCGCGCGGCGGGATATCCGGACTCTCATGGAGTCCCTTTCTGTGGTGCAAGAAGATGGACGCCCAGTAGGGCTCTGACCTGCTGGAACCCACGGATTTGATCACATGTGAAGAACCTGTGTCACTGAAGTCTTTGCCGAGTCGGATCTCCTGGAGGGTGGATCCGGTAAGGCGGCGATCGTGACACGCAGACAACTTACTGACGGGTATGGGCAGTTGATCGATCGCTCCCGGTGAATGGGCGAGTGCGGCCCGTTACCAGAATGTGTCCCCAGTGTGTGCCCGCCGGAACAGGTCTGCCTGCTCGGCCTGCATCGGCGACAGGACGGCGGCCTGCAATGTCGCGCTGCCAATCGCCGCGCTCTGCACCAGGCGTTGATCCCGGGGCGCGCCACCTCCCGCGCGACCTGGCTCGTGGGCCTTCCGCCGTTCCCGCGCGCGGGGACGGCAGAAACGCACAGCCGTGCTTGTGGCGGCCATGGTTCCGGAGGGATCACGAGGACTGCCGACGCGCATGGCGGCGCGCCAGCTCCAGACCGAGAGTGAACGGCAGCACGTTGAGGCTGGCTGGCTGGACAGGACCACCGGGGAAGAAGCCAGCCCGTACTCTGAGCCGTTTCACGATCTGCCCCGCCTATGGCGCGAATCGCGGATATGGGTCTGCGGCCCGCAGCACGACGGGGTGGCGAAGTATCCACCCGGAATGCCGCGTGCGGGCAGCGGTCGACACATCGGCCCAAGCCCGCCCCCTGGCCCATGACCAGGGCGCACCACGGCAAAGGTGCCCGCGGACCCCGTGCAGGGGTCGAGTCTGTGAGCATCAGTGTGAGGCGTATGTCTACTTCCGACGGCCGTAGGGCTGTTGAGCCTTCCGCATGCTGCTTTTCGTCACGCGCATCGGATCACGGGCCGGGCGCGGGAAAGCGAGAGCCGTATGACCAAGAGCCACGGCCGTAAGAGCAGGGCGAGAAGCATCAGCCGCCGTCAGGGCGCCGCCTACACGGCCGCCAACGCGGGAACCCTCCACGTGCACGCCAGCGGCCCGTCGACTACAGGCCTCCAGCCGGCCGATCCCGGCCGGTGGGGAGTAGAGGCCGCGCCGGACCTGCGGACCGCGGTCGCGCTAATCAGCGCAAGCATCGAGCGGTGCGCACCGTGCCGGCAGTCCTTGACAGCGAAGCTCCTCGAGGAGGACCCGATCGTGCTCGCGTTGACGGCCGCGTCCGTTTACAGCCTGCACGCGGCCCGCGAGCCGGAGGCCAGAGCCCTCACCGCCAAGCCCGCTCAGGTGTTCTTCTTCCTCGTCCAGCACGCCCGCACTCACGGCGGCCGGTTGGTGGCCCCGGCCTTGGTCATGTTGTCCGGCCGTGCGAGGCTGCCACCCGTGAACACCCAAGCCGTCAATCCACACTGAAAAGCGCACAAGTGAGTGAGATTGGCTTAGGTAATGTGTTATTTTGACTGATTCGATGAGTGACTCGTGATATCCTGAAGGGGAGTTGAGTGCCGGGAGGGTGAGTGAGTCACCACAGGCAGAGCTCGCCATGAGGTTGCAGGTGGAGCAGAGTGCCTGCCCGTTGGTCACTTCTGTGGGGCCGCCGACGGAGTACGGCGTCACGTGGTCTCCGTGCCAGCCGGGTTCGAGCGGATCGCCGCATCGACCACAGTGACCGTCAGCGGCTAGGTAGAGGGCGACGCGCTCGGCACTGTTGAAGCGTCACCCGGGTGGGATTTGCGGCTCTTCGGTCACCAAGGGTCGCGTCTCGATGGGGCCAGCATTGGCCAGGAGGTAACCGGATATTCACCATTCTGGCGTCGATAGTGAGCGGTGAATATATGAATCTGACGAAGTCGCGATTCGCCTGCATGAGCGGCTACTTGCCGGTATTGATCTATAGACGTCGCGTCATGCCTGCTCCTGGTGGACGGCGGCGTGCACCTTGGTTCCTTCGCCGCGACAGAGGGCGCCGCCGTCGGTGAGTTCGTCGTGGCCGTGCTCCCAGCGGGCGGCGATCTCGTTGAGGCGGTCGGTCAGGTCACTCACGGCTGCTCCTCGTCGGGGCGCGGTCCGCGCCAGTCGCGGTGGGCGTCGAGGTCCGCAGCCTGCCCTATTTGGCCGTATTGCGGTGTCGGACGGTGCGGTGCGGCGTTAGTAGTGCATGAGCAGGAGTCGCAGGTTGCGGGATCTGTCAGGGCCTCAGGCGTTCGACCAGCTGCGTTCGCAGTTGGCTCGTGCCGCTGCAGGGGTGGCCAGGGAGAAGGGGCCGCGGCACAGGGCGATCGAGACGGCGCATCGTCCGACGCGCGCGGAGCCGGATGACATCCACGGTGAGGCGGGCCCGCCACGTTCGAGCTGAGGTCAGCACTCGCCCGCCCTCTCGCCGTCGAACCAACGCCGATCGTCGGCCTCCCGCTGAGGGCGAATGCGGTACTCCACCAACCACCAGGTCGTCCTCGACGCCGACACCCGCCTCGTCGTGATGGTCGGCCGGCCGTTGCCCGGCAACCTCAACGACTGCAAGGCGTGGGAGGAGTCCGGCTCGAAGGCCGCCGTCGGCACGACCATGACCATCGCCAACGGCGGCTATCCGGGCACCGGGCTCGTGATGCCCCACCGACGCCGCAAGGGCGAAGAGCTGGTCGACTGGAAGCAGGCCCACAACAAGTCCCACAAACAGGTCCGTGCTCGCGTCGAGCACGTCTTCGCCCGCATGAAGACCTGGAAGATCCTCCGCGACTGCCGCCTCAGAGCCGACGGCGTCCACCACGCCATGCTCGGCATCGCACGGATCCACGCCGGGTAGCCCCCCAAGCCGTACAGCAGCCCCGCCATGCTGGAGGCGCATCAAAGATCATTTACGGCACAGCCCCACTCAGCCCACCGGCAGCGGTTTGCCCAGGAGGAAGGCTCTCAGCAACGCGGTGTAGCGGCGTGGCTGCCCGCCTGAGATGGAGTGACCGGCCCCCTTGACGGTTACGAGTTTGGAGTCCGGGAGGATGCGCTGGTACTCAGCGGTCACGACGGGTTTGATGAAGTCGCATTCCCCTCGCATGATCAGAGAGGGGACGTGCGCGGTGCGCAGACTCGGCCGGGGGTCGGGGATCTGCTCGAAGTCCTTGCGGGTCATCTGGTTGCTGTAGAAGCCCTGGGGGTTGTTGTGCGCCGTGGTGGGCGGCGCGCCCTTGCAGGAGGTGCTGTCCTTGCCCTGTAGGGCGACTTCGTGCATCCAGTGGTCGACCTCGCGGTCGCCGACCAGCGCGTGCGCGGCGCCGGGGTTGACCTGAAGCAGCACGCTAGCCGCGAGCATCTGGGGCGTGCTGTTCAGCCGGTCGAGCCGTGCCCTCTGGGCGGGGGTGAGCCGGTTCCAGGGTTCCCCGGCTGTGGAGCCGGGGTATTCGCGGCCCCACAGCGCGCCTGGCGAGGTGAACACCGCTTTGGCCACGTGCTCGCTGTGGGACGCCAGGTACTGGGCGGCGAGTGACCCTCCCCATGACTGGCCGACGAGGATGATCCGGTCGGCGTCGAGCGTGCGCCGGATCGCTTCGAGATCGGCGACCTGGCGGGCGACGGTGTACCCGGTGATGTCCCGGAGTCGGGTGGACCGGCCGGCGCCGAGTTGGTCGTAGGCGTAGACGTCGAAGCCGTCCGCCGCGAGTTCACGGCCGCCGGTGGGGATGCCCTCACCGGGCGTACCCGGGCCGCCGTGCAGGAAGATCACCGGCGTCGGCCTGGCCTTGCCGACGGCGGAGGCGTGGACATAGGCGATGCGCGATCCGGTCGGCAGATTCCAGAATCTGACACCGGACGGGGCGGGGGCAGCCGCGGTAGTGGGCATCGGACGGAAAACGGTGACACCGCCGAGGGCGGCGACCGCCACGGTCAGGCCGACCGCGACGAACGCGGACGCCCGCAGACCCCGGCGGCGTTCGAGGCCGAGCAGGGCGAACGCCGCGCGGCCCAGCAGCCCGCTGGCCAGAGCGCCGAAGGCCAGAGCGGCGAAGGCCAGAACCGGCACGCTCGCGGTGACGAACGCCGTGGCGAGGAAACCGGCCGTCGCCACGACAGGCGTCAGCGGTATCGCCAGGAACAGAACGGCGCCGCCGACGATACGGCGGGGAAGTGTGGGTGACATACGTTCGAGGCTAGGGAGACGGCACGGGCGATCCATCCAGCTCAGGGACTGTCCGACAGCACGCGCCGACCGCCCTGCGGCGGGGTGTCACCCCCGCCCCGCGGCGGGTGTCAGCGGTCGTCGGGGCAGGGGTCAGCGGCTGCCGCGGCGAGGGTGACAGTGGTTGCCGAGCCGGGGCGTCAGCGGGTGCCTGGGCGGATCAGACCCGTCTCGTACGCGGCGATCGTCGCCTGCACCCGATCGCGTACGCCGAGCTTGCCGAGGAGGACGGAGACGTGGTCCTTCACGGTGGGCGGGCTCACCCCCAGCACTGCCGCGATCTCCGAATTGGACAGCCCACGCGCGACCTGCCGGAGGACCTCGGTCTCGCGCGGAGTGAGCCGGTCGAGCCGTGCCGTGTCGAGCGGGCCGGGCGCGTCGGCGCAGCGGTCGATCAGTCTGCGGGTCACCGCCGGATCGAGCAGCGCGGCTCCCCCGTGGATCACCCGCACCGCGTCGATCACCCGCTCCGGTTCGGCGTCCTTGAGCAGAAAGCCAGCGGCTCCGGCGCGCAGCGCGGCGAACAGGTACTCGTCGAGATCGAAGGTGGTGAGCACCAGTACACGGGTCGCGGGGCTCCGCTCAGTGATCCTCGCGGTCGCGGCGAGGCCCCCGATTCCCGGCATCCGGATGTCCATCAGGGCGACGTCCGGCCGCGACGACAGGGCGAGTTCCACCGCCGTGTCGCCGTCCGCGGCCTGCCCGACGACGTACAGGTCGGGTTCCGCGTCGAGAATCGCCGCGATCCCGGCCCGTACGACAGCCTGGTCGTCCGCGACAGTCACTCTGATCGCCATGGATGGACCTCCGGTAGCCATACTCGTACCGCTCCACGGTCGGTCGTCGAGAGGGTACCGCCGGCGGCGTCCGCGATTGCGCGCAACTGCCGCTCCACCCCTGGAACGGCGGGTGCCGGACCGGAGACCTCCACCCCGTCGTGGACTCTGCGCACGGTGAGAGTGACGCCCAGGGCCATGAGGGTGGAGGCGATCCGGTACGCGAAGACCTCCACAGCGGCGGGCAGCGGACGGCGCGGGCCGATGTACTGGACGGCACCGCCGTAGCGCCCGGCCAGTGCGGCGATCCCGGAAACAGTAGGGGGCGGGGCATCTTCCCCGTCCCCCGATCCCCTCCCGTCTCTCCTGTCTTCTTCGTCCCTCCCGTCGTTACTGTCGTGTCCGCGCAGCCCGGAGAGCAGCCCCCGCAGAGCGGTGAGACCGGCACGGGCCTCCTCCCGTACGGTCCGCAGGTTCCCCGCCTCGGCCGCGGCGACCACCGCCTGCGCGTGCCGGAGCGCCGTGCTCCGCAGCCCGGTGGCGAACCGTAGCCGCTGCTCGTGTACCGCGGCGTCGGCGTCCCCATCGAGCAGTACCCGCCGTCGCGCGTCGGCAGCCCGCAGCCGGTCACGACGCTGGGCGGTCCGGCGCCCCCACGACCAGACGGCGAAGGCCGGGAGGGCCAGCACGCACGTCAGCACGGCCCAGGCCCCCACACGGCTGCCGGTGATACCCCTGCCGCCCGCCAGCGCGAGACCACCAGTGGCCGCGACGGCGAGCGGCGCGAACAGGCCCCGCCGGAACGGCAGATACACCGCTGCGCTGTACACGAGCGTCAGTTCGACCCATCCGTACACCAGGAAGATGTCGCTCACCGGCGGCTGTGTCCAGGCGGCCCGGTCGCAGGCCTGCCACAGCACGAGGGCCAGCAGCACCGCCGCGAGCGCGCGTCCGGGCGCACGCGAGCGCCAGCCGAGCGGCACGGCGTGCAGGCCCGACAGCACGACCGTCGGTACGGCGGGCAGCACGCCGCCGAAGGAATCCGGCGCGTCGGCTGACAACAGGCTCGCGCCGAGGGAGAGCGCGATCGCCAGGACCACCAGCGCATAGTCGAGTGCGAACATCCCACGCCAGAACGCCCACCGGCGGATGTGAGGTGTTGTCGCCGATGGCAGTTGAGCCCGAACGGTCCAGCC
This sequence comes from Streptomyces sp. NPDC111507, assembly GCF_055638955.1. Lineage (NCBI taxonomy): Bacteria > Bacillati > Actinomycetota > Actinomycetes > Kitasatosporales > Streptomycetaceae > Streptomyces > Streptomyces sp. NPDC111507. The sequence goes on from NZ_JBVKBU010000035.1 coordinate 18,100, forward strand.
GGCACCCCCTCGGCTGTCCTGCCCTACCGGTCCGGCAGAGAGCGTCCCGCCCGCCGCGGAGACCGTGGCCGCCAGCCCCGCGAGGCCGTGCCCGGTCCCGAGGCCCGGCTCGGCAGCCGTACCGCCGTCGTCCGTGATGGTGATGGTGAGCAGGGGATCACCATGGGCCGCTCTGCTGCCCCCGGGAGGCTTGGCCCGGTCAAAGGCCCCCTCGACCCGGACACGCACCACCGCGCCCCCCGCGTACCGGGCCGCGTTGGTCAACGCCTCTCGGACAACGCGGTATGCCGCCTCGGTACTGCTCACCGGCGCCGTGTCCACCGTGCGCCGGTAGTCCACCGCGTGCGCGGCAGCCAGCTCGTCGATATCGGCGAAGGTGGCGAGGACCGCGTACTCGCCAAGCTCGGTAAGACGCTCCAGCTCGCGAACGGCCTGGCGGCCCGCTTCGCCGGCGTGCCGCACCGCGGCGGCTGTCTGTTCCTGGTCGCCGAGCCGGAGCGCTGCGCCCGCGGACACCACGACCCCGGTCAGCCGGTGCGCGGCCACGTCGTGCAGCTCTGCCGCCAGCCGGTCCCGTTCGGCGAGCGCCGCGAACAGAGGGACTGCCGCGGTGCCGGCCTCGTAGTCGGCCAGCGCGGACCGACGGGCCAACCTGTGCCGGCGTGAGCGGCCAGTCGCCCAGGCAATCGCCACCCCGCCACCGGCCACCAGCACGACCCCTGCCACATAGCGCAGCGGTTCACCGCGGACAGCAGCGACTCCGGCGGCGGCCAGCGCGGCGATGACCGCTCCCACGAGGGAGGGTCCAGCGGTCCGGTGCACGGCCAGGAGATGGAGCACGACCAGCACACAGACCGCCACAAGGACGGAAAGGACCCATGCGTGTCCTGCGAAGAGACCGTCCCACGCCAACCACATGAACCGGATCACCGACCCGCATCGGCGGCGAGCAGCCCCTCGGCCGCCTCTTCCCCAGGGATGGTGCGGCGCGCGAGCACTTCCTCAGGGCCCGTGGGCACTTCCAGCACCCCAGAACGCCTCAGGCCGACAAGCCAGTCCATCTCATCCGGCACCAGCGGCTCGACGATCCCCATGCCAGCAGACTAACCAACGTACCTGGTCGACGGCACATCCGTACGACTCGTACGCCCCAGCGACACCGACCGGCCGACCTGGGCCGCCCACGAAGAAACCTGGTACCTGGGCACCGTCCACGGCCAGTTCGACCTCGACGGACGCTGGCACGTCCAGTCCCTACTGATCTCTTCGGGGTGTTGTCGGGGGCGGTGACGTGTGGTGATCCCTGCGGTAGGCCGGTTGTATGCGGTACGCGCAGGGTGGTGGACTGACCGCTGAGCGGCGGCGGTTTCGGGAGCGGATCCGGTACGAGGCCGGCGAGCGGTTCGCTCGCGGGGAGAAAATCGCGGTGATCGCGAAGGATCTGCGGGTGAGTGAGAGGTCGGTGGAACGCTGGCGTCGTACGTGGCCGGCGGGCGGTATGGCTGCCCTCGCCTCGGCGGGGCCGCCGAAGCTGCCCAGGCTGTGAAGCGCTCCGGGATGGGTGGAGGCTCCGGACTGTCCTTAGAGGGCCCGGCAGTAGGCGTCACTTGAGCCTCTTGGTGGTCGGGCGACCGTCCCAGCGGTAGAGCGGGGTGGCGCGGCGGATCAGCATGCGGAGCGTGACGATCGCGGCGGACAGGTAGAGGTGGAAGTCGACTGCCTGGCCACGCTTTTCGGTGCAGCGCCGCAGCTTGCCGAAGCCGTTCATCCACGCATGACTGCGTTCTACCCCCACCGTTTTCCGGCCTGAATCGGAGCGAGCACGCCCTTGCGGGGCCACCGAGCGCGTCAACCCCTGCTTGCCCCGGTCTACTGGGGAGCGTCCGGCGGCTTCGCCGCCGCAGGGGGCCTGGGTGATGCAGCCGTCCACGGACAGCTCACCCAGCTCAAGGCCGATCATCCGGTCGCACGCCTCAAGTGCCAGGGCGTGCAGCCGCTCGGCTATCCCCAGCTGAGACTGTGAAGTGCCGTTGCAATGAGCCCTTTCCAACCTGGCTGTGGCGTTGGGGTGTTGGTGGGCATGGGTTGTACGGAACGACGAAGCTCCTGGTAGACGGGTTCTCGACCAAGGGCACCCGTGTCCGCCTGGAGCTTCGTGTGCTTGTCTACCCGTCGTCGATCGATCTGTCCAGCCGCACGCTGCGGCACCTGACGAGGCAACTGGCCGCTCACCGGCGGGAGATAGGTACGCGATGGCGGCGTCTGCCCGTCGGCCGTCAGGCCCTGCTCGCCCTGGCCCACGTGGGATGCGGCGACACGTAGGCCCAGCTCGCCGCAGGGTTCGAGATCGGCATCGCGACCGTCTACCGCTACATACGCGAGGCCATCGAAGTGCTGGCCGCCCAGGCGCAGACCCTGACCGAGGCAATGACGACCGTCCGGACGAAGGCGTACGTGCCCCTGGACGGCACCCTCCTGCCCATCGACCGGATCGCCGCCGACACCCCCGTACTACTCCGGAAAACACAAGCGCCACGGCATGAACGTCCAGGTCATCACGGAACCTTTCGGCCGACTGCTGTGGGCTTCCGCGGCCCTGCCCAGCTCCACCGACGACCTGACCGCCGCGCGCGAACACGGCATCATCGACGCGCTCGCAACGGCAGAGCTGAAGTGCTGGGCGGACAAGGCATACCAAGGGGCCGGCCGCCATGTCCGCGTACCTTTCCGGGGCCGCCGGCTCAAGCGCTGGAAGCGACGGCACAACAGCACCCACGCCAAAATCCGGTGCCTCGGCGAGCAGGCCATGGCCGTCCTGAAGCGCTGGCGCCTGCTACGCAAGCTCCGCTGCAGCACCAACCGGATCACCAACATCGTGAAGGCCGTCGTCGTCCTTCACCACGCCTCAACCTGAGGTTGGAAAGGGCTCACTGGCTGCCCCGGGCGGTCGCCCGGGTCGAAGGGGGGGGATCACCTGGTTCGCTCAGACCCTGATGTGTGCCGGTGCCTGGGCGCCGATCCGGTCGGCGGCCAGCTGCCGGTAGTGCAGGCACTGGGCGAAGTCCTCGTGGCCGCAGTCGAGGGCGCACTCGATGAGTCCGAGTGCGGCTTGGATGGCGGCGATGAGCAGACGCAGTGTGTCGGCTTCCTGCCGGAGGACGTCCCGGCGTGAGGGTTCCGGTTCCGTGAGGCGGAACGGGGGCCGGTGTCGTCCCCGGCCCCCGGACGGGGTGTCGTCAGCTCTTGCCGAGCATCTTGTTCATCTCGGAGATCTCGGCGTTCTGTGTGGTGATGATGCCGTCGGCCATGCTCGTGGCGGGGCCGTACTCGCCCTTGCCCTTCTCCGTAGTGGCCATCTCGACGGCGCCCTTGTGGTGTTCGACCATCATGGTCAGGAACATGGTGTCGAACTCCTTGCCGGACATCTTCTTCAGCTCGGCCATGTGCGCGCTGCTCATGATGCCGGGCATGCTGGAGCCGCCGGGCTGGTCCATGCCGGGCATCGAGCCCATGGAGCCATGGAGCTGTCGGACGACGGGACGTCCTTGCCCCAGGACTTCAAGCCAGCCGGTCATGGTGCTGATCTCCGGGTCCTGCGCCTTCTCGATGCGTGCGGCGAGGTCCTTGACCTGGGCGGAGGAGGCCCGGCCGGCGGCGAGCTGCGCCATCTGAACGGCCTGCTGGTGGTGCGGGATCATGCCCTGCGCGAAGGAGGCATCATGCGTGTTGTGCGCTCCGGCGGCGTTCGTAGAGCCGTTGCCGGAGCCGGCGCTGCCGGTGTCGCTGCTGCCGCCGCAGGCGGCCAGGACGAGCGAGGCGGTGGCGGCGGTCGCGATGAGGGCGACGCGGCGAGTGTGATGGTGAAGTGTGGCGGACATGCTTGAACTCCTGCTGTCTGGAAGAGGCGATCCGGGCGTGCGGGGAGCGCCGCGCCGGTGCGTGGCGCGGTACCGGAACCGCCTCTAGATCCGCAGGAGTTGGAGTTCGGCAAGTGACGGTGGCGCGCGGGAGTCATCCGGATTCGTGCGCACGTACGAGTACGCTGCCTCGGTCTCCGCGGGAACGGCCACCGGATCGGCGGTGAGGACAGGCGGTTGCGGGCCATTGCTCACGGCGCCGGACGCGCAGGTCGCGTCGGCGTGCTGGGCGTGGCATCCGCCGCACTGCCCGTCGGAGCAGTCACCGTCCAGGGTCTTCGTGGCCGCCATGGGGCGCGCGTGGGCATGGTCCGTGGTCAGACCGCCGGGTGCCAGGGCGTGCATGCCCAGCAGTCCCGCGAGCAGCCCGAGCACCAGCAGGGCCCGCCACCGCCGAAGCGGCGGTCGCGCGGGATGCTGCTCAGGACTGGTCATCGGGTTCATCCTCGGCGGGCGGTGACAAGCGGGCTGGTGGTGTCCATGGTTCATACGGGTTTGGTCGCGCCTGCGTTCAGAAGGGCACCCGAGTCGCAACAGATGCGGTTCCGGATGTACGTCGCGACAGGCTCGGGTCGGCGGGCGGTGAGGTGTCGCTCTGGGCGAGTGCGCCGACCGAAGCCGCGCAGGCCAGTCCAGTGGCACACCACCATCGTGTCCCCGCCCCCGTGCGACCGCTGAGTGCCCGTCAGCTGTGGCGCAGCTGAGCAGGAACGGCCCCCGTCGGCCATCGGCCGGTCGGTGAAGTCGTCGTCCACGCCTTCCAGGAGGCGGGCGGGTCGATCGGCGCGGCCGAGCTGTCGGCTGTCGCCGCTTGGGAATCGCGCGCAGGGTGGTCGGCGGGTCCGGGATGCGATGGTCACGCGAGTGCGGTGAATGAGCCGCACCCGCGTGACCATGTGGGTGAGTTCAGCTCTGGTAGGCCACCAGCGCCATCATCCCGGCCTCGCCGTGGTACGCATTGTGGCAGTGCAGCATCCACTGGCCCGGGTTGTCCGCGTCGAAGAGGACCGACACCGCCTTCTTCGGCAGCACGATGGTCGTGTCCTTGCGGGGCCCGCCGCTGGCGAGTTGGTAGGTGTGGCCGTGCAGGTGCATCGGGTGCCACATGGTGGTGCGGTTGACGAAGTCCAATCGGACGCGCTGCCCCTGCTCCACCGTGATCGCATGGGCGGTCGGGTCGTTCATGTCGAACCGCCTGCCGTTGATGGCCCAGTTGTACGCCATCATGCCGCCGGTCAGCTCGATGCGGTGGACCCGGTCTACCATCTTCGACGCCAGCCGGACGTCGTCCGCCGGCTTCAGCTGCGACGCGGACATGATCACGCCGTCCAGTTCTGCCGGACGGACGTTCGCCTTGGGAGCGGTGCCGGAGCCGGTGCGGACCAGGGCCAGGCCGGTGGCGTTCTTCCCCTCGGCCAGCGCGACCAGGGGGAAGACACCGTCTTCGAGGGTGACCAGGACGTCGTAGCGTTCGCCCATGCCGATCAGCAGGGCATCGACCTGCTGATGCTGGACGGGGTAGCCGGGTGCGCCTGCCGGTGGCCGACATGTTGGCGTGGCGGCCGGGCTCGGCGCCGTACACCTGTGCGCACTGGGCGGAGCAGAAGGGCAGGCGGGGCAGTCGTCATCCGGGCCGGGCCTGGGAGACGCGCCACAGGCGGCGGGGCAGCTCGCCTTCCTCGAAGGCGTGGACGTCGTCGAGAATCCAGCCCTCGGCAAGGGCTCGACGAGGGCACGGTCGAAGAAATGGACAGCGAAGCCCCTGTGCTCGCAGATGTTGCCCCCGTGGAACCTGCCCGTGCCGTAGTGGGCGTCGCCAGTCGAAGGTGCCACCGGGCCGCAACACGCGTGCGATCTCGCCGACGAGAGCGTGGATCTCCTCGGTGGACACAGCCATGCACAGCAGCATGTGCGCGAACACGGCATCCACCGAGACATCCGGCAGCGGCAAGGGATCGCGCACGTCGTGCACGGCGGTGGTCACCCGTTCGGCGATTCCCTGCCGCAGGGCGGATGCGCGCAGTACAGGGCGTCGCGGCCGTGACCGGCGCCGAGTTCGAGGACCCCTCGGGCGCCGGCCGCGTGGAAGAGGGCGGCGGCGTGGATCGCAGGGGCGGAGGGCTGCTGGCCGTACATACCGGGCTGCCTGGTGTAGGGCCGGGCCGGACTCCAGCCGGACGGTGCCGCTGCGCGAGTCGACGAGGACCTCGATGGCGCCGCTGCCGCCGGAGCCGAGGAGCTCGGCGTAGTAGCCGTTGCTGAACCGCATGACCTCCCCGACGTGCAGGCCCCACCGGTCGCCGAAACGTCCCGCGGCGCGGTCGGCGTCGGCAGGTTGTGCACCGGGCCCGCGCGGGAGAGCGCACTCGTCATCATCCCGGGGCCCGGCCGCCACGACGGAGAGCCAGCGCCCACCGTCCACACGACCGAGACGATCAGCCCGGCCACCGAGGCGACCAGCACGGTCAGCGGCAGCCAGTGGCCACGGAGTCCGGTCACCGGGGCCTCGGGCGGTGTGCGTCGAGGCCGCGAGTCTCGGTGTAGGTGTCCGTGTCGATCTCACCGGACGCGTAGCGGCGGTCGAGGATTTCCTCCGGGCTTTCCCGGTGCTCCTGGCCCTTCCAGCCGCCGTCGGGGCCCGAGCGGCCACGGGACGAACCCTGCGTCGGCCGGATCACCGCCCAGACGGCCAGGCCGATCAGCGCGATCCACAGCAGGGGCATGAAGGCCATCCAGGCTCAGCCACCGCCCCAGCCGTCATGCCGATACATCACTGTGCTCACCTCCGAGAAGGCTTCTGCTCCCCACTCTCCGCGTGGAGGTGGAGTACGGCACGGGGGCAGGGACCCTTCGGCCCGATCGCCGGACCAATCGGCTCCCCTTGTTTGAGGGAGGAGTCGTGGGCTGTTCCGTCCGTGCCTGACGAAGCGCCTGTCGGTGCCCTGCTCGGGTCACGGCGGCGGGCTGGGGCAGAAGCAGGCGACCGGTGGCCACCCGAGTTCACGCGCCGCAGATATCGCTTCCAGGCCGTGCCCCGCAAGACTCGCATCGTGCGATTCATGGCTCAAGATCCTCTGCAACGGTGGAAAGCACCGGAAGCAGCCAACGCCCTCGATGCAGCAGACATGATCAAGAGCGTTTGTGTGCCCATGGATGAACTCGCAAAGTCCGGGACCAGTCGCCGGTGTCCGCCTGAGGGGCCTCACGTTTCTCGGACAGCTTCTGGCTGCTGATTTCAAGCGGCGATTCGCAACTTCTGGTACTCGGCGTGGACTTCGCGCGGAGGGCGGTAACCCACTGCCGAGTGAAGGCGTTTGCGGCCTACCGGTAGTTCGTTAAATCTGGTGGTGGCGTGGGTTGACGGCAGGTCGGGTTGGTCGTAGGTCGGTGGTAGGAGTCAACTGCTGTGCTGGAGGCTGGAGATGACCGCTCGCCGTCCGTGTCCGCCTGCGCCGGGTCCGTTGGAGGAGTACGCGGCCCGGTTCGACGACCTCTTCTTCAGCCTGGCGCAGCGGCGCGGGTTCCGCGAGTACCTGACCGGGTTGCTGGCGCCGCGGGATCCGTACGAAGCCGCAGCTGGCTGCTGCTCTCGCGGCCCTTGGGAAGGCGGCGGGCTTCGGCTGCCGGGCGGTGGTCGCCGACTGCGCCTACTTACGTCAGCGACGACTGGTATCTCGCACTGCGCGAGGCCGGCCTGGCCTACGTGGTGGTGCTCAAGCCGCACCGCGGCACCTGAGGCCGGGCCGACCAGCCGTACACCCCCATCGAAGCCGCGCAGACTCTGACCTGGCGCGATGCCAGGCGTCCCGGTGACTGGACAGCTGTGGAGCGTCACTTCCGTGACGGGCATACCGAGACCGGGTGGGCCGCCGATGCCCGTCTGGGCGGCTACGGACCCGACTCGCCCTGCCGGCTGGTCGTGGCCACCACCGACCCGGCCCGGCTGCTGGAAAAGGTCACGTGGTACCTGGCCACCAGCCTGCCCCACCCCGACGCACCCCACGCCTTGGCCAGTCTGCACCCGCCGGCCGACCTCGCCGAGACTGTTCGTCTCTACGGCCTGCGGCCGTGGATCGAGCAGAGCTACAAACAAATCAAGGACGAACTCGGCTGGGCCGACTTCCAGGTGCGCTTCGCCCGCGCCATCCGTCGCCACCAGACCCTGGTCAACTGCGCCTTCTCCTTCTGCTGGGACCGATGGTTCGCCCCACCCGGACCGCTGGATGTCACCGCGCCGGACCCCTGTCCCGAGGAGGGGCCAGAGGAGGAGGGGCCAGAGAGGGGGACCAGAGAGGGGGACCAGATATACCCCACCAGGCCCAACAGCCCTGCTGGCCCAGGGCCTTACGCGCCATCCGGTCCTGGCTCACCCCAGCCATCACCCTCACCCGATGGTGGCAAGCATGGACGGACACAGACCCACCCCATGAGCCCCAGGCCCTGATTGACGCGGTCACCACCGGACAGGGCATTGACCTCTACCTCCGGATTTAACGAACTACCGGTAAACAACTGGGCCGAGAACAGCCACCAGCCCACCCGCCGGCGCGAACGGGCCATGAAAAGCTTCCGCAGTGTCGCGCAGCCCAGCGGTTCCTGTCCGCGTTCAGCGGCATCTCACCCCACTTCCACCCCCGCCGCCGTCTGATGACCGCCCCCGAATATCGAGCCGAGATGACCATCCGCTTCGCGATCTGGGAGCACATCACCGGCGCCGTCGGCCAGCCCACCACGACCTGAGTAGCGCGTCGGAACCCGGCTGCGCCGCGTCTCGACGCACCGTCAGACATCCAGACACCGACAACGTGTTAACGCCTCGGCAACCCTTCCGGCTGCAGCGACATCCACACCACCCCCGCGACCGCACGACAGGTCAACGCCCGCGCAGACGATCATTGCGCACCCAAGGCCCGCTCACCCCCAGCCCCCCGAAATTGCGCAGCTGAGTCTGGCCGGTGTCGGATCCGGTGATGGCCGCGTTGATGGGGTGTCTCGGCAGCGACGCGCTGCGCTGTCTCTTCATCCTCACGGTGGCCGCCGCCATCGCGCTGACCCCATCGGACCTGTGAACCCTGGTCGCGTCAGCGCTCGTCTTCTGCCCCGTGGACGTGACGTTCCTACCCGCGATCGGGGCCCTGCCGCTGCGGATTTCGCTGTCGGCTTCGACGGCCGGTGTCCAGGGCGCGGATCGGCGTCGCCGTCTGAGGGCAGCGCAGCTGTCACACATTGCGACGCCAGATGGTCTTACCTGATGGAAGAGCTCTTAACCATCTACAAATGATGAGGAAATCCATGAGCGCCGAGCACTCGCACCACATTGAGAACCCCAACTCGACCACACCGCCGCCCCAGATCGACGTCATCGGCTCCGTACCCGGCGCACCGCAGATCCCCGACGGCGCCGAGGCGATGACCCTCCTGGTCACCCTCCCGCCGGGTTGCGAGGGCGCCCCGCCGCACCGCCACTCCGGCCCTGCCTACGGCTTTGTCATCAAGGGCGAGATGGTCTTCGAACTGGAGGGCGAGCCGGCACGCGTCCTCAAGGCTGGTCAGACCTTCTGGGAGCCGGGTGGCGATGTTATCCACTACCAGGACGGCAACAACCTCGCCGACGCCGAATCCCAGTTCGTCGTGACGATGTTCTGCGCACCCGGCCAGCCGATGCTCATCCCGGTCAGCGCGGAGGAGCTCGAGGAGCGGCGGGACCGTCGCGCGCCTCGGGCCTGACCGCACGGGGGGAGGCCGGCTCCGTGCCGGCTCTCCCCGGCACTCCGGCGGGCGGTCTGACACAGGGGGCACGAAGTGTGCGGTGCATGTTCCCCCGCCGGGGCGCAACCGGGCGGTCCAGTTCGCCCGCACCGACTGCCACACCCGCCCCATCCAGGACAAGTACATCACCTCCGCGCGTGGCACCCGCAGCCTCAGCCTCCGGCCGCAAGAGCTCCACGAGACCCTGGCCAGAGCGCGAGCCGAGCAGACCACCAGGACCTGGAAGGACAAGTACGCACTACGCGCGCGTTGGGACAAGATCGTCGGGTGCTGGGGTCGGCGATCACCAGGGCCTGGACGACGCCTGGACAGCCGATGTCCTGCCCGACCTCGGTTCCCAGTGGGGCCAGTACGAGTACGTCACCAACATCGGCTTCGCCGCGTAGAAGCCAGCATCCGGCAGGCGAATGGTCTCCAGCGCCTGCCGCCATGACGTCAGGGCGGCTTCGAGTTCCCGGTAGGAGCGGGCTGTCGGTGATGCCCCAGATCCAGACGCCGTGTTCGGGTGCGTCCCGGATCGCTCGGGTGGTCTTGGCGATGTCGTCCGCTCCCAGCAGTCGCAGCCTGCCGATGGCCAGGTTCCGCAAAGCGGCCATCGCCGGCGGCGCGTTGCCGGTGTGGACGGTGGAGGCGGCCTCGGCGAACACCACATCTCTGACATGGTGGCTGGAATTTTCGATTCCCCAGTGCCCGCGCACGTATCCGCCCAGGTCAGCGGCGCTGGCCTGGTGGGTGTCGAGGCTGGTGACGGCGTAGACCGTCTCCCGGGTCTGCCTCTTGCCGCTCTCCTGGCGGCGCCGGTGGATGCGCAAGGCCCGCCGCGCTTTCGGGAAGGCGATCCCGCCCAGGTTCGCCGCGATGGCCATGGTCTTGACCGAGCGGGGCTCCCGCCGCCCGTGCCCGGTCCCGAAGACGGTGTGCGCTATGGATATCTGCTCCCATGGCAGGGCCTTGAGTTGGGCCGACGCGGTCGGCTGGTTTCCCTTGATCACCGCGATGTAGTGGGCTTTCTTCTCCTGCACCAGCCGGCGCACCTGGTCCTTGACGGGCGCTGTCACGTTGACTGACCGGGTGGGATGATCTTCTGGTTGATCATGCTGGGAGGGGTCGTCCGTGGGGAGCGCGTCGCCGTCGTACAGGGGGCATCGGTACCCGGTCGAGGTGATCTCACACTGCGTGTGGCTGTACATCCGGTTCCCGCTCAGCTTCCGCGAGGTCGAGGAGCTGATGCTCGAGCGCGGCGTGATCGTCTCCTACGAGACAGTGCGCCGCTGGTGCGCCAAGTTCGGCCAGGCCTACGAGTACGGACTGCGCCGTCGCCGGCCCGGCCCGGGGACAGGTGGCACCGCCGTAGCGCCCGGCCAGTGCGGCGATCCTGGATCCCCGACCGCGATATCCCCGCGTGCCACCGGGTGCAGGCGACGATCGCCGCGTACGAGACGGGTCTGATCCGGCACGTCCGTAGAGCTGCCTCTTGATGCCGTTCTCCGCGCGCAGCCGGGCCGGTTCCTCCTCCCGGCCCTCCGCACTCTGCTCGCCGTGGCTGTATCGCGGCCCGCGTGCTCGTCGGCCTGGCGCACCCAGCTCCGCAGCGTCTCGCCGGTCACCCCGACATCCGCCGTGTACGTGCGCTTCCCGGCCGCCGCGGCGCCGGACGGGGTGGCCGGGGAAGCGCTTGATGCCGCGTGGTGGCGCCGTCTTTGCGATGTCGACGGCGAGTTCTTGGTGGCCGTCCTCAGGCACCGGATCGGCGGTAATCCACCAGCGCATTTACGTTCACAGCGCGGAAGTTGGACCAGAGTCCAAACTCGTGTACGGGCGCTGTCGGTTCTCGTTTTGGCGGCACGGTGGTGTTTGCCGGGACGGTATGGGGCTGCGCCTCGGCGCGGGGGACAGGCTGGTCACGCCGTCTCGTCGGCGCAGGTTCTAGTACCGGTCCAGGCGGTGTGCGTACGGGGTCGGCAGAGACTGCGTGCCGCCTCTGGGGAACCAAGCGTTGCAAAGGTCCCGGTACCGTTCGGGGACCGACATGCCGTGCACGTATGCGTCATCGGTCGACCAGTAGCCAAGAAGCAGCCGGATGAGCGCCTTGTCGTCGGGGAACAGATCGCTGCGTCGCAGTGCGTCGAAGGCTTTGTCGTAGACCGGGTCCGGCTGTTGCACGGCAGCCCGGCGCCGCAGCTCGGGCTCGAGCTTCCGCAGCAGGGACGACCGGTTCAGGACAGCGGCCATCATCCCGCCGCTCGGCGGAAATCTCTGCTGGTAGGTGCAGCCCATATGGCGAGCCACTCGGCCGGTGAGGCTGTCGGTCGGCTCCCGCACGATGAATTCGCTCAGACGCCGTTTCCAGCAGAGTCGGGCGATGGCCATGAGCAGTCGGCGTGCCGCGGCGGCATTCTCGGCCACCAGTTCGTCCACGGTCAGCGAACCCAGGGGGTCGCCGAACGCTCGGCCCTGCAGCACGGCATAGCCGGCGGCAGCACCGTCGGTCTGCAGGATCAGGGTCTGCGACCCGGGCTTCCACGTGGCCTGGGGGATGAGCCGGTTCCAGCCTGTGTGCCGTGCGTGGGTCCAGGGCCGCTGGGCGTGCGCGGTGTTGTACATACGGATCATCGCCGGGAGATCGGCCGGAGAGCCGCTGCGGATGCCCGGGACGGCCGTACCCAGATCGTCTCCCACCGCCTGTTCGACGTTGCGCACGGGGATGACCAGGTGCCCTTCAGCGACGGCTCCGACGAAACCGAACTGCTCATACACCCCCTCGATCCCGTCGGATACGAAGGCGACGTCCACCCGCTGTGCCATGCCGGCCAACGCCTGGCGGAGGAGTCGACCCATGTGCCCCTGACGCCGGAACCCGGGCTGGGTTTCCACGCCACCGATGCCTTCCGCAGCAACGGCCACCGCACCGAACCGCAAGTGGAAGGAGAGCACCTCCAGCTCGGCGACCGGTTCGCCTCGAGCGGTCCGCAGCCGGCAGTAACGCGCTCGCAGACTGTGCACTTCCTGATCCGCGAGTTCGGTGTAGGCGGCTCTTGGCTCATGATCCGACACGGAAGGTCCTCAGCGTCTCGATCGCACGGCGGTGCAGTCATTTCCGCGGACATCAGCGATGTCCTTTACCTGCCCACTGCTGCTGAAACCCGTCAACAACGCTGTCACCGAAAGTGAACAAAGCCAGATCTCCCGTTGGGCGGAGTCTGCTTCCAGCCCCCCAGGCGCGCAGTAGGTCGCGCGGGAAGGCATTGAAGAGCTGTCCGCGGCGCGTTTCCTTGCCCCGGGGCATGCTCTTCAGCTGCTGGGAGCGAATCAGCAGGTCACGCAGCTCGACGTCGCTCACTGCGGTCATTCTTCCGGCCCGGCAGCTTCTGTCCGCAACCGGTTCCCGTGTGGGCATGGTCGGGAGATCAGAGGCGGTGCGGGGTCGTGCGGCGGCGGGACCTCCAGACAGGTGTCGAAGAAGGGCGGCCCGGTCGAATGGTCCCGGGCCGCTCTTCCTGGTCTGTTACTTACCCAGAGCCGCGAGGGGAGACCTCCTCCTCTTGCCCGTGCTGTGCAGTGGGGTCCGGTCGGTCTGCGTGCGCCTGCGCAAGCGCGGCGGCTTCCGCCGTGCGGAACAGGGCAGCGCCGGCGGTGGCGTGGGGTGGGGTGGTGGGGGTTGAATCGGGTCGTCCGGTTGTTGGTGTGGGGGTGGTGGGGGGTTTTGGTCTTGTGAATATACGGACTAGC
>NZ_JBVKBU010000036.1:0-28511 GCF_055638955.1 Streptomyces sp. NPDC111507
GCCTCGCCGAGCAAGGGGTTGGTTCGGACCGGGGCGGGACTGGCCGGGGGTGAGGGGGTCGTGGCCGTACGGGGTCGGGCGGGCTGCCCACCGCACGGGCCGGCCTTCCGGCGACAGCAACTCCGGGACCGCATACGTGCTCTTACCGGCGGAGTTGTCCGACGCACGGCGGCACGGGCGGCGGGCACGCCGGCGGGATCGGTGGGCGCGCGGGATGCAGGGCCGCACGGGCAGCGGGAGTTGGGCCTGCGGCGGGCGTTCCGGCGGCCGGCGCCTTGGCTAATCTGCACGGGTGACCACCGACCTGACCCTGCTGCCACGTGTCGCCTATCGCGGGCAGGAAGTCACCGCGCCCCGGCTCCGCGGTCTCCTCGCGCTGCTCGCGGGCGACTTGCGCGCGGGCTGCAGCACCGAGCGGCTGGTGGCAGGGCTGTGGCCGGACGAGCTGCCGGAGCGGCCGGGAAAGGCGGTGCAGGTCCTCGTGTCCAGGGCGCGGGCGCAGCTGGGCGCCGACGTCCTCGCGAGCACGCCGGCCGGATACCGGCTCGCGCTCGCCGAGGAGCAGGTCGACAGCTCCGCGCTGCTGCTGCATGCCGCCGCCGGTGCGGAGCGGGCCAGGGCCGGGGACCACGCGGGGTCGCTGGCTGCGGCCGAGGCCGGGCTCGCGCTGTGGGAGGGCACTCCTGACGGGGCCGGCAGCGCCGACGACCCCGTGGCCGCGTTGCGCGCCGAGCGCGCCCCCGTCCACGGCGCACTCGTACGCGCGCGGGCGCTCGCGCTCGCCCGGCTGGGGCGGCATGCGGAGGCGGCCGGGCCGCTGGCCGTGGCCGCCGCGGAGCATCCGCGCGACGAGGAAGTGCTCGCCGAGCTGCTGCGCGGTGAGGCGGCGACGGCGGGCCCGTCCGCCGCGCTGATGCGCTACGAGGCGTACCGGCGTGAGCTGCGCGAGACGCTCGGCACGGATCCGGGCGCCGGGCTCAAGGCCGTACACCAGGAGCTGCTGCGCGGCGAGGCGCCTGTGGTCCGGCACGGTGTGCCGCACGAGCCGAACCCGCTGCTGGGCCGGGACGAGGACGTCGCGGCGGTGGAGCGGCTGCTGTGCGCCACCCGCGCCGTCACCGTCGTGGGCCCCGGCGGCCTCGGCAAGACCCGGCTCGCGCACGCCGTCAGCCGCCGGGCCGAGCAGCGCGTGGTGTATTTCGTGCCGCTCGCCGGTGTCACGGCGGACCAGGACGTGGCCGCGGAGGTGGCCTCCGCGCTCGGCGCAGGCGAGGGGCGGCCCGGCGCTGTACGCGGTCACGACCCGGTGTCCGGCATCCTCGGTGTACTCGGCTCCGGGTCCGCGCTGCTGGTCCTCGACAACTGCGAGCAGGTCATCGCCGGTGCCGCCGGCCTCGTACAGGCGCTGGTCTCGTCCTCGAAGGACCTGCGGGTGCTGGCCACCAGCCGGGCTCCGCTGGGCCTGACGTCGGAGGCGGTGTACGCGCTGCCGGAGCTGGGTCTGGACATCTCCGCCGAGCTGTTCACGCAGCGGGCCCGGGCCGCCCGGCCCGGTGTGGAGCTGCCGCCGGACGCGGTGGCCGGGCTGTGCCGTCACCTCGACGGGCTGCCGCTCGCCGTGGAGCTGGCCGCGGCGCGGGTGCGGGTCCTGTCGGTGCCGGAGATCGCCCGCCGCCTCGGTGACCGGTTCGCGCTGCTGCGCGGCGGGGTGCGGGGTGTGCCGGAGCGTCACCGCACGCTGCATGCGGTCGTGGAGTGGAGCTGGAACCTGCTCGCGCAGGACGCCCGGGCGGCGCTGCGCACGCTGTCCGTGTTCCCCGGCGGTTTTGGCGGTGAAGCGGCGGAGCGGGTCCTCGGCGAGGATGCGCTGTTGCTTCTCGAGCAGTTGGCCGGTCAGTCGCTGCTCACCGTCGCCGAGACACCGGCCGGGGTGCGGTTTCGGATGCTGGAGACCGTACGGGAGTTCAGCGCGGCCCGGCGGGCGGAGGCGGGCGGGGACGAGGAGGCTGTGGGCCGGTTCCTCGCCTGGGCGCGGGACTTCGGGGTCGCCTACCACGATGCGCTCTTCGGCTCGGACGCGCAGGCCGCCTGGGAGCGGATCAAGGCCGAGCAGGACAACCTCGTGCTGGCCCTGCGGCATGCCCTGGCCCGTACGGACAACCCCGCCATCGCCGCCGTCACCGCCGTCCTTGCCAGTCTGTGGTCCACCGGCACCAGTTTTCCCCGCCTCGCCGCCCTCGCCGCGGACACCGGCCCGCCGCTGTCGCACTACCGGCCCGGGCCCGAGTACGTCGAAGTCGCGCGCACCGCCGCGGTGTTGGGCACGGCGACCGTGTTCATGGGCCCCGGCCCGCGCGCCGTACGCCAGCTCGTCACCCTCCGGCGGCTGCCCCCGGCCCCGCCGGACACGCTGATTCGGGCCACCGCGGTCGTACTGAGCGCGATCCCCGAGATACGGCCTCCCGGCTACGACGTGCTGCGCAAGCTCTGCGAGGGCGAGGGCGAGGGCGGCGGCGAGCAGCCGCTGCTCTCCGGCATCGCCGAGTGCGTCGCCTGCTACGTCTGGGAGTTCGAGCACGACATCGACCGCGCGCTCGTCTCGGCCCGCCGGTCGGTCGCCGGACTGGCGCCGGTCGACAATCCGTCCGTGCAGCTCATGGTGCATTCCCGGCTGAGCGAGCTGTGCCTGCGCACGGGGCGGGGCGAGGAGGCGTACAAGCATCTCAAGGCGGCACTCGCGGTGCTGCCGCGGCTCGGGGACGGGCACGACTACATCAGCATCCGCTCGCTCCTCGTCTTCGCCTGCCTGCAGCGCGGCGAGACCGACGAGGCCGAGAACTGGCTGCGGCAGGCGGAGAACGACAACACCCCGCAGCAGGACGACTTCTACCGGCCCGACCTCTGCGGGCGCGCCGAGATCGCGCTCGCCCGCGGACTGACCGAGGTCGGGCTCGGCCTGTGGCGCGGCGTCGTGGAGCGGATGCTCGCGGCCGGCTCGCTGCGCGACGGTGACGCCCGGCTCGACCCGTGGGCGTTCCTGATCCAGTCGGTGGCGGTGACGGCGCACGCCCACGCCGGCCGGCTCGGACTGGTCGCGGAGCTGGTCGACCGGCTGCGGCAGCGGCTGCGGACGCTGCTGCGCGATCCGGTCGGCTCGCCTTCCGAACTTCCCTTGTTCGGCACGATGTTGCACGCCCTCGGCATGACGGGGCTCGCGTCCGGCGACACCGGTGCCGTACGGATGATCGCGCTGGCCGAACGGCTGGGGGTGCTGCGGGAGTTCCAGCCGACGATGTCGGCGGACCGCGCCCGGAAGGCGGCGGAAGACGCCGGCAGGGCGGCGTTCGCCGACGCGGTGTCGGAGTACGCCGCCCTGGAGCGGGACGAGTTGCGGGAGGCAGCCCGCGCTGTCATGGCGGCTACTTCGGGTCGCGGTTGAAGGACGCCGTCGACCAGCGGTAGCCGAGCACGGTCAGGCCGACGCACCAGGCGATCGCGATCCACCCGTTGTTGCCGATCCCGGTGCCGAGCAGCAGGCCGCGCAGGGTCTCGATGGCCGGGGTGAACGGCTGGTACTCGGCGATCGGCTGGAACCAGCCCGGCATCGTGTCGGCCGGGATGAAGGCGCTGGAGATGAGCGGCAGGAGGATCAGAGGCTGTGCGCTGTTGCTGGCCGCCTCGGCGTTCGGGCTGGCCATGCCCATCCCGACGGCGATCCAGGTGAGTGCCAGGGCGAACAGCGCGAGCAGGCCGAACGCCGCCAGCCATTCCAGGGCGGTGGCGTTGGTGGACCGGAAGCCGATGGCCACGGCGACGGCGCCGACGAGGACCACGCTGGCGATGCACTGCAGCACGCTGCCGACGACGTGCCCGACGAGCACCGAGCCGCGGTGGATCGCCATCGTGCGGAAGCGGGCGATGATGCCCTCGTTCATGTCGGTGGCGACGGACACCGCGGTCCCGATGACGGTGCCGCCGATGGTCATCATCAGGATGCCCGGGACGATATAGGCGATGTAGTCGGAGCGGTCGGCGCCGCCGATGCCCGTGCTCATCACGTCGCCGAAGATGTAGACGAAGAGCAGCAGCAGCATGATCGGGGTGAGCAGCAGGTTCAGGGTGAGGGACGGGTAGCGGCGCGCGTGCAGGAGGTTGCGGCGCAGCATCGTGTTCGAGTCGCGGACGGCGAGGGAGAGGGCGCTCATCGGACGTTCTCCTTGGGCTGGCTGGGCTGGGTGGGGATGGTGGTGGGGCCGGTCAGGGCGAAGAACACGTCGTCGAGGTCGGGGGTGTGCACGGTCAGCTCGTCCGCCTCGATGCCGGTGGAGTCCAGCCAGTCGAGGATGGCGCGCAGTTCGCGCTGGCTGCCGTCGCTGGGGATCTGCAGCGCCAGAGCCTCGTCGTCGCGGGTGACCTCGCGCAGGGCTACGGCGGCGGACCGGTAGGCGTCGGGGTCGGTGAAGCGGAGCCGGACGTGTCCGCCGGGGATGAGCCGCTTCAGCTCGTCGGCACTGCCTTCGGCGGCGAGCTTGCCGTCGTTCAACACCGCGATGCGGTCGGCGAGTTCGTCGGCCTCGTCCAGGTACTGGGTGGTGAGGAAGACGGTGACGCCGTCGGAGACCAGCTCGCGGATGATCTGCCACATGTTGTGGCGGCTGCGCGGGTCGAGGCCGGTGGTCGGCTCGTCGAGGAAGATGATCCGCGGGTCGCCGACCAGCGTCATGGCGAGGTCGAGGCGGCGCTTCATACCGCCGGAGTAGGTGGAGGCGGGCTTCCTCGCGGCTTCGGTGAGGTCGAAGCGCTCCAGGAGTTCGGCGGCGGTGCGGCGCCCCTCCTGCCTGGACAGGTGGTGCAGGTCCGCCATGAGGAGCATGTTCTCCTCGCCGGTGATCAGGCCGTCGACGGCGGAGAACTGTCCGGTGACGCCGATCGCGGCCCGCACGGCCTGCGGGTCGGCGGCGAGGTCGTGACCGCCGACCCGCAGCTCGCCGGCGTCGGCGGTGATGAGGGTGGAGAGGATCTTCACGGCGGTGGTCTTGCCGGCGCCGTTCGGGCCGAGCAGGGAGAAGACGGTGCCGGCCGGCACTGCCAGGTCGATGCCGTCGAGGACCGTCTTGTCGCCGTAGGCCTTGCGCAGCCCCTTGGCCGCGATGGCGAGTGAGTGCGAGGTCGTTGTCGTCATGCCGAGGAGGTTGCGGCAGGGCGCATTCAGCGCGGTTTCACGATGGTTTCAGCGCGCTGGAACCGGGCGGCGCAGGGCCATGTCTTGTTGCCTCCCTGCCGTTGCGGGCCTCAGCGCGGCTGCCGCCGCGCCCCGGTGGGCCGGGCCTGCCCGGGCTGCCGGGTGGGGGCGGGAGGTGTGCACGGCTCGTGGCAACGCGGCGTGGACGAGCGGTTGTTGGGTCCCGGCGGGTCGTCGTCCCGTTCCGGGCGCGGCGGTACCTCTGCGGCCGCAGGAACTGTTCCCGCAGAACGTTCGTCGAGCAGGCCGGCGGTCTGGCCGCGCGACACCGCCGTCCTTCATGGTCTCCACCGGGACCTTCGGCACTTCCCGAACAGAACCGTTCGGGTTTCGGATCGAGCAGAAAGGCTGGAGGCAGATATCAGCCGCCGAAGGGACTCTGGCCGGTGCGGACGACATCAGGGTCCTACGAGGCCGGAAGCAAGCGGCGGGCGACGGCGATCCCGTTGCTGCCAGGCGGTGCGCGCCGGGTGGCCCTGCCGACCCGCACTGCTTCGAGGCCTGGGCCGTCAGGTCAGAACGGGCCCTGGAGGCTGCCGAGTCTGTCGGTCAGACGCAGGTTCTCGGAGTAGTCGACGGGGCAGGCGATCACGGAGACCGTGTCGTCGTCGAGGGCGCGGCGCAGCACGGGCAGGAGTTGGTCGGCGGACTCGATCGCGTAGCCGCGTGCGCCGAAGCTTTCGGCGTAGGCGACCAGGTCCGGGTTGGTGAACCGGGTATGGCTGTGGCGGCCGAGTTCGAGTTCCATCTTCCATGTGATCAGGCCGTATTCCTCGTCCACCAGGACGAGGACGACCAGCGGGATTCGTTCGCGGACGGCGGTTTCCAGTTCCTGGGAGTTCATCAGGAACGAGCCGTCACCCATCATTGCCAGGACTCGTCGGTCCGGCCGGGCGAGCTTGGCGGCGATCGCGCCCGGCAGTGAGAACCCCATGGTGGACAGGCCGTTGGAGACCAGACAGGTGTCCGGTTCGTAGGTGGGGTAGAGGCGGGCCATCCACATCTTTCCGGCGCCGGTGTCGGCGAGCACGATGTCGTGGCGGTCCAGCGCGGTGCGGACATCGGTGACCACGCGCTGCGGCACCAGGGGGAAGGCGTCACTGTCGCGTCCGTACTGGAGTTCTTCGTCGAGCAGCGTACGGATCTTCTCGCTGCTTCCCGAGTCGTAGGTGAGCCCGTCGGGCAGTGCTGCCACCAGTGCGTCCAGCGCCTGTGAGGGGTCCCCTTTGACGCCCACTGCCACCGGGTAGTGGGCGTCCACTTCGGCGGGGAAGCGGTGCACGTGAAGGATCCGCTTGTCGGCGTTCGGGTTGATCTTGACCGGGTCGAACTCCTGGATCTCGTAGCCCACGCAGATCAGTACGTCGGCCGCGTCGAAGCCGAAGTTGCCGTAGTCGTGGCGCATGAAGCCGATCGCGCCGAGAGCGTTCGGGTGATCGTCGGGGAAGACGCCCTTGCCGTGGAACGTGGTCGCGACCGGGATGTTCAGCCGTTCGGCGAACCGCACCAGGGCGGCCGAGGCCCCGGCTCTGGCGGCACCGTGGCCCGCCAGCACGACGGGGTTGCGTGCCGCGGTGAGCACCTCGACCGCCCGCGCGATCTGGGAGGAGGACGGCGCGTCGGCGCGCACCGCGTCGATCTGCAAGGGTGCCAGCGGCTCGGCTGGACGCTCTGCTTCGATGTCCTCCGGCACCGCCAGGAACACGGCGCCGGGGCGCTCGCTCTGCGCGGTCTTGAACGCCTTGCGTGTCATCTCCGGCACCGCGTCCGGACACTCGATCTGGGCCGCCCACTGGGTGACGGGAGCGAACATCGACACCAGGTCGATGACCTGGTGCGACTCCTTGTGGGTACGGCGCAGCGACCCCTGCGCGGCCAGGGCCACCATCGGCGCGCTGTTGGTCATGGCGTCGGCGGTGCCGAGCAGCAGATTGATCGCGCCGGGCCCCAGCGTGGCCGAGCACACCCCGGCCCGGCCGGTCAGCCGCCCGTAGATCTCCGCCATGAACGAGGCGGCCTGCTCGTGGCGCACCAGGACGTAGCGGATCCCGGAGCCGTTCAGGGCGTCGACGAAGCGGATGTTCTCCTCACCGGGGATCCCGAAGACGTACTCCACGCCCTCGGCCCGCAGACAACGCACCAACAGGTGCGCGACGTCCTCCGCTGCTGCCGTGTTCCGCGACCCGGTCGCGCCTTGGGTGCCCATGAGACGAACGTAGGCACACCCGCCTGCCCCGGCCACTCCTCAGCCGTCGGCGGGGCCATTCGGAGGCATTGTGATGGCGCCTGCCGCGGCCCGGCCCGCACGCTGGACCCAGGTTGTGGACGCACCGCCGCGCCCCGTGCGGCTTCAGGACTCTGGGAGGACCGTTTGAACCCTCCCCCCGCTGAAGCAGGGGGATTCCTGGCTCAGGTTGCCCGCGGGTCCAGCGGATCTACGGGTCTTACACCCTCAACACCAGCCGGGTCGGAACCTGCCCGGTTGGTACTACAAGCAAAGGAGTTGCTGTGCTGGCTTGGCTCTCGCTCAGCACGGTGTGCGCGCTTGGTTCTCGCAACGCACATCGAGCACTTTACCCGATCGTGTGGACGGTCTTTCGCCCTGGAGGCGAAACCCCCTTCTCTGCCCTGCTCCGCAGGAGTCCGATTCCTCCCCGGCCTGAAGGCCAGGGCATCCTCGGAGGAACCAGGTGACCGCTTCGTCGCCCGCCACCGACGCACCGCCGGCCCGGTACGACGACCTGCGCGCCCTGGTGATCAACTGCACCCTCAAACGTTCACCGGAGACGAGTAACACTCAGGGGCTGATCGACCGCCACATCGCCGTCATGGACGCGCAGGGAGTGCGCGTCGATGTCGTCCGGGCAGTGGACCACGACATCGCCACCGGTGTGTGGCCCGACATGACGGAGCACGGCTGGGAGACGGACGCCTGGCCGGACCTCTACCGGCAGGTCCTGGCGGCCGACATCCTCGTGCTGGCCGGCCCCATCTGGCTGGGCGACAACAGTTCCGTGATGAAGCAGGTGATCGAGCGTCTCTATGCCTGCTCCAGCCTGCTCAACGAGGCCGGACAGTACGCCTATTACGGCCGCGTCGGCGGCTGTCTGATCACCGGCAACGAGGACGGCGCCAAGCACTGCGCCATGAACGTCCTCTACAGCCTGCAGCACCTGGGCTACACCATCCCTCCCCAGGCGGACGCCGGATGGATCGGGGAGGCGGGCCCCGGCCCCTCGTACCTCGACCCCGGCTCGGGCGGCCCCGAGAACGACTTCACCAACCGCAACACCACCTTCATGACCTGGAACCTGCTGCACCTGGCCCGGGCGTTGAAGGATCTCGGTGGCATCCCCGCATACGGCAACCAGCGCACCGCGTGGGATGCAGGCTGCCGCCGCGACTACGAAAACCCCGAGCACCGCTAGGGACCTCGTTCGGTTGCCCTGTTGCCGGGGTTCATGGGCGATGGCGTCCGAAGACGACCAGCCTCAGCACGATGAAGCGCAACACGGTCACCAGGGCGAAGCTGGGTACCAGCACCAGGGTCTCCGCCGCGGGTGTCGCGGTGGGCCGGTAGTGGCGGAAGAGCAGGACCGACCCGGTGGTGACCACGTAGGCCAGAACGAACAGGACGCCTGCCGCCAGATGGGCCTGGGCAGCGCGGACCGGAGAGCTGCGGAAGGTCAGCCGCCGGTTCGCTTCGGTGTTGAGGACGGTGACGGCGAGAAGGGAGGCGAGATTGGCCACCGGCGGAGGGGCCCAGTGGCGCAGCGCCCAGTACAGCAGGGTTTGACCCGCTGTCGAGGCGATGCCGATGACGACGAACCAGCCGACTTGTCTGGTCAGCGTGGTGCGGCCGGGCCGGGCGGAGGCGCTGTGCCGTGCGCTGAGGCGTCGCACGCCTCCATCATGAGGCACGGGTACGAGGGCTTGCGGGATCACCGGGGCAGCGGCTCGGCCGTTCGGCTGCAGACATCCTGATGTGCCGCGCGGGGGACGGAAAGGGCCCCTGGCCGGCGGTGACGCCAGCCGGGGCCCCTTGGCGTGATGAGTCCGTCTCAGCCGTCGGACTCCGGCGAGGGGATGTAGGCGCCCGGGACGTCCTTGGGCGCGAAGATCTTGTTCTCGCCGGGGTAGGGCTTGGTCCACCCGTGGGTCTGGTACCAGGTGAAGTGGTTCATCTGTGCGGGGTTGGCGAAGTCGGGAATGGCGCCCGGCCCGGTCAGCCGCTGGTGCGTCTTCCACTCCTCCCATGTCGCCGCGAGTGCCCGCTTGTCCGCCGGTACCTTGGCCGAGGGCACGGCCGCCGCGCTGGGGTCCTGCGGCGCCGGGGTGTCCGGTCCGCAGGCGGGCGGGGTCTTCAGGCCGTCGGTCAGCGAGGTCCGGTTGGGCAGCGCCTTGAACGGCGTGATGTCGGGGTGGCGGGTGAACGCCCCGCGCATCGGGCTGGCCGCGCTGTCCTTCTGGTTCATCGGGTGGATCCCGAGGATCTGCTCGATGGTCCGGATCATCGTGATCTGCGAGTAGTAGTGGCTGTCGACGGTGGCGTGCTGGGCCCAGGGGCTGATGATCTGGATGGGGGCACGGTGGCCGTCGACGTGGTCGAGGCCGGCCTGGGAGTCGTCCTCGACGACGAAGATCGCCGAGTCCTTCCAGTACTTGCTGTGCGAGATCTCGTCGACCATCCGGCCGACCGCGAGGTCGTTGTCCGCGACCTGGGCGGCCGCGTTCGCCGGACCTCCGGTGTGGTCGTTGGAGAGCCAGAACATGTTCAGGTTCGCGGGACCGTTCTTCTCGAAGTCCTGCTTCCAGATCTGTTCCTTGTAGATGTCCGGGACGCTGGTGTCGAACAGCGGGAAGCCGGGCACCGACACCTTGTTGAGCGACGGGATCGCCGAGCCCGTCTGAATGGGGTAGGCGGTGTCCTGCCCGGTCGTCTCCATGTTCTTGGTGTCGCAGTACAGGTTCTGCCAGGACGCGCCGGCCGGCTTGCTCTCGAACGACTGGAACTCGCCGTAGTCCTTGACGGACTTGCCGGCCGCCTGCGCGCCGGTCCAGATGAAGCCGGACTTCTGGTGGCCCAGAGCGTCGTCCTCGGTGTCGTAGCTGCGCGTGTACTCACCGGCCGAGGACTCGGTGTACTCCGGGTCATCGGCCTGCATCAGCCAGTTGTGGCCCTCGGCGGAGTTCGTGCCGATGTCGTACGTGTTGTCGTACAGCCCGAACTGCGACGCCAGCGCGTGCTGGTTCGGCGTCACGTTCTCGCCGAACTGCGTCACCGACGGGTCGCCGTTGCCCTGCGGCATGTCACCGAAGACCTGGTCGTAGGTCCGGTTCTCCTTGACGATCATGAAGACGTGCTTGATCGTCGAGGGAGCGCCGAGCCGCGCCGGGACCGGCACCGGCCTCTGGTTGCCCTTGCCGGGGGCCAGCGAGACCGAGCCGCGCGTCCAGCCGTTCTGCTGGAAGACCTTGCCCGTCTGGGACCTGATGACGCTGTCGTCCGGCAGCGTGAACTGCGTCAGGCTCGACGTCGTGTCGTGGGTGCCGTGCCCGGCCTTGCCGGTGGGGCGGCGGGCGTCGATACCACGGGTGTTGGAGACGACCACCTTCTTGCCCACGGTGGTGATCTCCGCGGGGAAGTAGTCCGTCGGGAGCAGGCCGACGTAACTGGCGGGCTCCTGCGGGGACTTGTACCGGTAGACGGCGACGGCGTTGGCGCGGCCGAGCGTCACCAGCAGACGGCCGTCGTCGGTGAGCGTCACCGCGTTGGGCTCGTAGCCCACCGACGCCTCCGGCCACGGCTGGGTGGCGATGGTCTGCACGACCTTGTTCTTGCGGGTGTCGATGACCGACACATTGTTGTCGGCGGTGTTGGTGACGAACACCGCCCCGTTCTTGGCGTACAGGGCCGTCGGGTGCAGACCGACGCCGATGCTCCCGACGGCCGCAGCCGGGTCCGCCAGGTCGATGACACTGACCGTGCCGGTGGTGGTGGCACCGGTCTGCGGGTTGGCCGGAACCTGGGTGCCGTAGGAGTTGATCGTGGTGTCGCCGGCCTTGGCCGGACGCCCGCCCTCGTTGCTGACGTAGAGCTTGTTGCCGGCCAGGGCGATGCCACGGGGTGCGTTGCCAACGGCCCAGCTCTGCTTGATGGTCCCGGTCGCCGCGTCGATGGCGGCCACCCGGTTCTGGCCGTTGACCGCGCAGTACACGGTGGAGCCGTCGGCCGAGAACACCGCGGCACCCACCAGTGCGTGCTTGGAGCCGTCGGCCGGGATCGAGATCGTCGTCGGGTTGGAGAGGGTGCCGTCCGCGTTCACGGTGAACTTGGTGTAGCCGTCGCTCTGGCCCAGCCACAGCTGCGAACCGTCGGGCGAGTACGTCGGGCCCTCCTGGCCGACGGCGCCGCTCGTGATGCGCAGGTCGTCCGTCGCGGCGGTGCCGACGCGCTGCTTCACCTGCCCGGTCTTGAGGTCCATGACGACCAGCGACGCATCGCCGTCGGTGACCGAGGCCGCGAGATGGCTCCCGTCCGGGCTGACCGAGGACGACATGATCTTGCCGTTGTTGATGACGGTGCGGCTGCCGTACGGGGCGATGTACTGGTCGCTCGAGATGACCTGGCCGTTGGCGGTGACCTGGCCGACCTGCTGGGTGGCGAACTGGCTCGTCGAGGCAACGGCGGTGCCCGTGACGGCGAGGGCCACCGCGATGCCCGCCGCCACCAGAGTGCTCCGGCGGCCGACGCGTCTGCCCAAAAGGTTGATCTGTTCCTTCTCGTTGCTGCGACGCTGCCGTACTACCTGCATGGAGTCATCCCTTCGGGGTGGCGAGCAGGTCGACGTTGCCGTCGAACTGCCACAGCGGGTTGGGTGCGTCCCCGGTCGGGGTGCGGACCAGGAAGTAGCCGTTGACTTCCTTTGGTCCGTCGCCGTCGGCCATGAAACGACCGTCAGGTGTGAGGTCGAGCTGGTAGATCGCCGTCCCCGCGACCTGGATGCCGGGCAGATGCCAGGACACGACGCAGCGCCAGTCGTTGCCCGGCCCCTCGGCGGCGGCCTTGACGCTGCCCTTGTCGCACGTCGCCGTGGCCTTCAACTGCGCTTCGGTGACGGCGGGGCGGTTGAGCTGCTCGGTCTGCAGGCGGTAGAGGTGGGCGAACGCCGTGGCGAGGGAGCGCTGCACTTTGTCCTGCTCGATCCCGGAGCCCGAGGCCCCGCTCGCCGAGGCGAGCACCGCGACCGTCACAGCGACCAGCCCGGCGAGCGGCAGGCCCGCGGCGGTGACCGCGCGGCGCCCCGAGCCGTCGTAGGTCGGGTTGGTGAAGTCGCGCCGCAGGAACAGCACGTAGGCCAGCGCGGTCGCGGTCACGGCCCACAGCAGGCTGACCACGACGCCGATCAGGAGCGGGCCGAGCTGCATGGGGCTGGTGAACAGACCGTTCCAGGCGATGAAGGCGTAGCTGGGCAGGGCGAGGCGTACGGCGACGGGCAGCGGCATCATCTGGGCGAGCTGCATCGCGAGCGCGACGAGCGCGGGCAGCAGCAGTCCCATCGGGGAGCGCCCCAGCGTGATGGACCCGAGCAGTCCGATCGCGGCGAGGGCCAGGGTGGGTGCGAGTACGCAGATCCAGGCGAGCCCGACCTTGCCGGCGGCGTCCGCCGGGCTCAGCAGGTGGCCGTCGAGGCCTGCCAGCGGCTGGTTGCCGACCGCCACGATCCCGCCGGCCGTGCTGGATGTGGCCAGTCCGGCCACGAGCAGCAGGATGACGGTGAGGCTGGCCAGTGCCTTCGCGGCGAAGATCCGCCTGGGTGAGCGGACCGCCACCAGCAGGTGGCGCCAGGTGCCGAGGCGGTCCTCGGAGGCGAACACGTCGCCGGCGACCACCGAGGTCAGCAGCGGGAGTGCCCAGGTGCCCGCGAAGCCGAGCATCACCAGCGTTCCGGCCCACCCGGTGGCGTGCATCCAGCGGCCGAAGAGGGTGTCGGAGGGGAGTGTGCTCTGCTGGCTGACCGCGGCGACGAAGAGGGCGGGTGCGATCCAGCAGGCGAGGACCAGCAGGCGGATCCGCCATTGCGAGACCAGTTTGACCAGCTCGAAGCGGTAGGCGCGCGGAACGGAGACGCGGCGGGCTTCAGCAACGCTGTCGTGGGTGAGGGTCGCGGTCACCGGCCGGTCTCCTTCTGCTCGGTGAGGGCGAGGAACGCGGCTTCGAGCGGCGACACCAGGGGGGCGAGCTCGCGCAGCGCGATGCCCGCCTGTACGAGCCGCACCACCAGTTCGTCGAGGGCGGGCACCGGCGCGCGCACGACGAGCGCCTCGGCGTCGTGGCGTGTCCCGGCGTCGTCGACGACGCGGATTGCGGCCGCATCGAGGGCCAGCCGGCGGGCGGCCTGGGGGTCGGAGGTGAGCAGCCGGTAGTCGAGTTCACGGCTCTCGGCGGCCAGCTTGCTCAGCGGGCCGGAGAAGACGACCCGTCCGGTGGCGACGATGGTGGCCTCGGAGCACAGCGCCTGGAGGTCGTCCATGCGGTGGCTGGAGAGCACGACGCTGGTTCCGTCCGCGGCGAGCCGGGTGAGGACACCGTGTACGTGCTTTTTGCCGGCCGGGTCGAGGCCGTTGGAGGGTTCATCGAGCACGAGCAGCCGGGGTTTGGTGAGCAGGGCGGCGGCGAGTCCGAGCCGCTGGCGCATGCCGAGGGAGAAGCCGCGGGCCTGGTCGTCGGCGACATCGGTGAGCCCGACCTGGTCGAGCACGTCGTCGACTCCCGCTGTCCGCGCGTCGTGGCCTCGCAGAGCGGCCAGCGCGGCGAGGTTCTGCCGGGCGGTGAGCGAGGGGTAGAGGCCGGGCCCGTCCACGAAGCCGGCGACTCCGTCGGGAGCGGCGAGCGCGCGCCTGAGCGGCGTGCCCAGGATCTCGAGGTGGCCGCTGTCGGCGACGGCCAGGCCCAGCAGGAGACCGAGCAGTGTCGTCTTGCCGGCGCCGTTCGGTCCGACCAGGCCGTGGATCTGGCCCTGTGCCACGTCCAGATCGACGCCGTCGAGTGCCACGACGTCACCGAAACACTTGGTGATCCCGCGAGCCTGGACTGCGAGAGGTGTGTCCATGAGCCCCTTCTTCCGAAACACTCAGGGACCTTAGGGACGGCACACAACGCAGGCACAGACGGCCGGCTGAACGTGCAGGGAACGGATCGTCAAGGCGTCGGCAAGTCCGGGTGCACAAAATGGCCAGCATCGAGCCAGAGTTGGGCAACCTCAGAAGGCACCGGGTCCACGCGAAGTACCGTCGACCGCACTTCGGTGCGTGCCCGGCTGCCGGCGAGGCCGACGAGAGCGGCCAGGTCCTGGGGTGCGGTGCACAGTGCTGGGACGCGCGGCCATACGCGCCGACGGCCGCCCCGGCCGCCTGCTCCCGGCGGTTCGCGGCGGTTCGCGACCGGGGCACGTGCCCGCGGGAGGACCGGACGGTCAATCGTCGTCATCGAGCACGGCCACCGCGCCGAGGGCGGCCACGGCGGCCGCTCCGGCCCGAACACCACGGCGTGCATCGCCTGCGCGGCCCGGGCTCGCAGCCGGCGCCGGACCGCGAGCGGCGCCACGCGGATGTGGCGGCCCGGGTCCTCGCCTCCCTCGGCCGGACTCCGAACGCCGAACTCGCACTGCCCGCCAGGCGGCCGCGGTCCAAGGACGCGACGGACAGCGGGCCGGACGGAACCGACAGAGCCGGCAGAGCCCAAAGGCGTACATCTCCGGACTGACACGCCGCCCGGAAATCCGCCGGAGGCCCGATGCCACCCGGCGGTACACCCTGAAGGGTGGCAGCCATGGGTGAACCCAGAACACTGACGAAGCGTCATAGACGTTCCCTGCCAGGCCGGTTGGCGGCCGTCACGGCCGCCCTCTGTCTCACCTCGGCCACCGTGGCCCTGCTGCCCGCGCCCTCCTTGGCCGCGACGGGGCCGGGCGGCGAGACGGTGGCCGAGGGCGGGCACACGGCCCGGATCAGCCGGACCGAGTACGGCATCCCGCACATCCTGGCCCGGGACTTCGACGGCCTCGGATACGGCTACGGCTACGCGTTCGCGCAGGACAACGTGTGCGAACTCGCCGACCAGGTGCTGACCTTGCGGGGTGAGCGGTCCCAGTTCTTCGGACCCGGCGGACAGTCCGGCGAGGGCTCCGACCTCGCGAGCGACACGTACTACAAGGGGCAACGGCGCGCGGGCACCGTCCAGCGGCTCCTCGACCGGAAGGCGCCGCTGGGGCCGACGGCGGAGCTGCGCCGGATGGTCGAGGGGTACGCCGCCGGGTACAACCGCTATCTGCGCGACACGGGCGTCGGCAAGCTGCCGGACCCGCGCTGCAAGGGCAAGCCCTGGGTGCGGCCGCTCACCCCGCTCGATCTGTGGAGCGTCGTGTACGACGTCAACAGGGTGACCGCGGAGGTGCCGCTGGCGCCGGACATCGGCGACGCGAAGCCTCCGGCGGCGGGCGCGGGCGCCACGGCGGCCTCCGGGACCCCGGGCGGCAAGGACACGGCGGCCTCAAAGACCCCGGCCGTCACGGGCACGGCGGCTTCCGGGACCTCCGGCGCAGCATCCGCGGCGTCCCTCACCCCGGGCGCGCGGGGCCTCGCCACGGCCGGCGTCGGCAGCAACGGCTGGGCGCTCGGCCGGGACGCCACCCGCACCAACGACGCGATGGTCCTCGCCAACCCGCACCTTCCCTGGACGGCTGGCAACTTCCGCTTCTACCAGGTGCAGTTGACCATCCCCGGCACCCTGGACGTGTCCGGCGCCGGCCTGTACGGCACTCCCCTGGTCGAGATCGGCCACAACCAGAGCCTCGCCTGGACGCACACCGCGAGCGACGCCCGGCACGCCTCCTTCTACGCCTTGAAGCTCGTGCCCGGCGACCCGACCAGCTATGTGGTCGACGGCAAGGCCGAGCGGATGAAACGCCGCACGGTCCCGGTCACCGTCCGCGATGAGAACGGCACACTGTCGACCGTCGACCGCACCCTGTACACCTCACGCTTCGGCCCGGTCCTCTCCTCCGCCTGGACCACGAAGACCGCCTACGCCGTCCGCGACGCCAACGCCGACAACCTGCGCTCCATGAACGCCTGGCTGGCCATGGGCAAGGCCCACGACCTCGCCCAGCTGCGCACCGCCCAGAACACCTACCAGGGCATCCCCTGGACCTACACCCTCGCGGCCGACACCAGCGGCGGCACGTACTTCACCGACTCCTCGGCCGTCCCGCACCTCACCGACGCACAGCTGGGGCGCTGCACCCTTCCGGCCGGCGAGGAGACGCCCGCCGCCCTGGACGGTTCGACGTCGGCCTGCGCCTGGGGCAGCGACCCCGACGCGCTCGTGCCGGGCATCTACGGCCCCTCCCGCCAGCCGAAGCTGAGCCGCACCGACTACGTCGCCAACTCCAACAACGGACCCCAGTACACCAACCCCGCAGCGCCCCTCACCGGCCTCCCGGGCGTGTACGACATCGATCCCCACCTCGACCAGCGGGCCCAGCTCGGACTCCGCATGATCGCGGGACGGGCGAACGGCACGGACGGACTCGGCGCCCCGGGCTTCACCCAGGCCACCCTGCGTACATCGATGCTCGGCAACCGCGTCCTGTCGGCCGAGACGGGCCGCGACGACGTGGTCGGCATGTGCCGCGCCCACCCACGCCTGACGACCACGGACAGCGCGCAGGTCGACGTACGGCAGGCGTGCACGGCCCTCGCCCGCTGGGACACCCGCGCCGACACCACCAGCCGGGGCGCCGCGCTCTGGATCACCTTCTTCAACCGCCTCCTCGACGGCGGCCCGCCCGACACCTGGCGCCGCGTCCCCTACGACCCGGCCCAGCCCCTCACCACACCGCGCGGCATCAACGGCGACGACGTACGCGTCCAGCGTGCCCTGGCCGACACCGTCCAGGACTTCGCCGCGCGTGGCCTCCCGGCCGACACCGAGCTCGGCGCCGTACAGAAGTGGGCCGGCATCCCGCTGCCCGGCTGCGACGTGGGCTGCTTCGACGTCGTGGACGCGAGCCCCCACTCGGGCACCGGCACCCCGCCCGCCGGCGCCTTCGGCAGCAGTTTCCTGATGGCCGTCGAACTGACCGCGGACGGCCCCCGCGCCCACACCCTCCTCACCTACGGCCAGTCGTCGAACCCGGACTCGCCCCACTACACGGACCAGACCCGCCTCTTCTCCCGCAAGCAGTGGGTCACCGAACGCTTCACACCGGCGGAGATCGCCGGCGACCCGGCCCTGACGGTGACAACCCTGCACAGCTGACCCAGCCCGGCGTGGAGCGGGCCGGTCCGGGCGCGGTGACCACCAGCACCCGGCCCGGCCCGAACTCCAGATCAGTCACTGCCTGCCGTACGACGACGCCCTCCGCCATCAGCCCTCCTGCCGCCTTCTGCCTGCTCACGGCCCGGTCCGGCCGCATAGGCCAGCGGAGGTGCGATCGCCTGGACATCCGCTTCCTCCGCGACCCACAGCGCGATGAACAGCGCGGCGGTCGCCTCCAGGAGTCCCGCCCGTTCGAGACCGCCGCCGGCTACGGGCGCGCAGCCCACGTCCCGCACCAACTCACGTACGCGCGCGAGGGCCGCATGGTCGTCCCCGCAGACCGGAACGGCCAGTGGCCGCCCGTCGAAGACGGGTGGCCGCATGCGCCACACGTCCTCGTGGCAGAGATTGAACGCCTTGACCACATGGGCTCCCGGTGCCGCCGCGGCCAGCTGCCGTGCGGCCGAAGGGCCACCTTCCGTCAGCAGCCGAAAGCCCGGCCCGACCGGATTGGAACAGTCGAGCAGCACCTTGCCGTCCAGGGCCGCCCGCAACTGCCGTGCCACGCCCGCCCCTGCGTCAAAGGGCAGCGCGGCCAGCACGACCTGACCGAACTCGGCCGCCGCCCGCAGACTCGCGGGCTTCGCGCCGCCCCCGATGCGCGTCGCGAGCCGCTCCGCCTTGTCCGCGTCCCGTCCCCCGACGGTCACCTCGTGCCCGGCCCGCGCCCAGTGGGTGGCGAGTGCGTCCGCCATGCTGCCCGTTCCCAGCACGCCGATTCTCATCACGCGATTCCTCTCCGTGCCTGCTTCGGCTCCGTGCCTGCTTCGGCCTTCCGGGACGACGCTAGGCGGCCTGTCGGGCACCATTCGGTACGTGACGACCGACGCCTTCCTCGCCGACTGCCGTGCCCGCCTCGCCTTCGACCTGCTCTCCAACACCTGGAACGCCGTGGTGCTTTGGGCACTGCGCGAGGGTCCCAGGCGCCCGGTCGAACTGCGGGAGCAGATCGGGGGCATCAGCTCCAAGGTCCTCACCGAGACACTGCGGCGCCTGCAGTTCAACGGACTGGTGGACCGGCACGCACATCCCGGAGCACCACCGCGGGTCGAGTACCGACTCACCGCCCTGGGACGGACCTTGCTGGCCCCCATCGACGCCGTCGGAGCATGGGCCTTCGAGCACGGTGATGAGGTCATGGCCGCCCAGGAAGCCGACGCCGCCGGAGCACGCAAAAATGGGCCGTAAGCCGTGACGCGCCGGCCATCGCGACCGTCATGGCCCGCATCCGCGTGCCCGCACCCGCCCCGCCGCAGTCCTGGCCGACCGCGCCAGCTCCTCCCGCGCCATACGGTACGCATCCCTGGACAAGGAAGGCCCGTAGATGTCGTCGCGGGCCTCCCGGCGGATCCGCAGGCAGCGGAATCAGTGCAGAGGGGCCACACACCGGCCGAGCGGCGAAGAACCGAGGGAATCCGCTGACCTGCTGAAACGCGGCTCGTACCGGGTGGAGCCCGCGTTGGGGCGTGGAGATTCCCTGTGCTCTCACGGCTGTTCACGGGTTCCGCTGCTCCAGGGCACCGCTCTTTCGGTGAGGCCGCCACACGCCTGCCGCCTCCGTCCCTGCGGCCACCGCTCACGCCATATTGGACACATGAACGCAGGCGACAGGAACATTCTGGCCGGGGCACGCGTGGCGACCAGGCTTCCCGCCCAGGACCTGGACCGGGCGCGGCGCTTCTACTCCGAGCAGCTCGGTCTGGAGCCCGTCGATGAGCGGCCCGGCGGGCTGCTGTACCGGTGCGAAGGCGCGGACTTCGTCGTGTTCCAGTCGACGGGAGCCTCGCCCGGCACCTTCACCCAGATGGCCTTCGAGGTCGACGACATCGAGGCGGTCGTGTCGGAGCTCAAGCGGCGCGGCGTGGTGTTCGAGGAGGTCGACGTGCCGGGGTTCCGGACGAGGGAGGGGATCGCGGAGATCGACGGGAACTACCCGAGCAAGGGTGCACGGGGTGAGCGCGGCGCCTGGTTCCGTGACAGCGAGGGGAACATGCTGGGCATCGGCGAGCCGGTCGTCTGAGGACGGTGCCCGATCGTTCATGGAGGGGTGCTGATCAAGCGGGAGGCACACATGCGTGTTGTGGTCATGGGTGGGACATCCGGCATCAGCCTGGCCACCGCGGAGAAGTTGGCCGCGGTGGAGGACCGGGTCGCCGTCGCAGAGCAGGTCGAGTGCCTCCGAGAGCGCCGTCACGGAGTTCACGGCAAGCTCTTCCCGGCCGGCTCGACGGCAGCCAAGGCCGCGGTCATGCCCCGATCAGTATGTGTGGCATCCGCGCTCATCCGGCGGAAGTCATCCCGGCAGGCCCGTCCGGCGCCGCGGTGGACCCGCGGGCGCCGGGTGCGCAAGCCGCTTGTTCAGGTCCCCGCGCCGTCACATGTGCGGAAGTGCGCCGCTCACGCGAAGGGGGTCAGGAAGTCCCGGGTGGCCAGGGCCCTGTTCACGATGCGGGTGTCGCCGATCCATCCGTAGAAGCCCTGCCCGAACTGCTCGTCGAACTGTGTGGCGCCGATGACGAAGGGCTTGCCGAGCGTGGTGATGCCGGTCGACGGCTGCGACGGGTTGCGGGCGATCTTCGAGCCGTCCACGTACATCACCGTCCGGCGGCCGTCGTTGACGAGTGCGATGTGCATCCACCGGCCGACGGGCACGGCGTGGCTCCACGACGTGGGGTCCGCGTCCTGCTTGTAGGGGTAGACGACGAACTGGAGGAACCTCTCGGGCGACAGGTTGAGGCTGCAGGTGGGCTCCAGCGGGGACCAGCCCGTGGTCTTGCCCGCGTCTCCGTTGCGGCCCTCCCAGCTGAGGATGCCCATCCAGCTGTGGTCGCCCTCGAACGGCTCGGGCAGCATGAGGTACGTCTCGATGGTGTAGCCGCCGGTGAACTTCTCACTGTTGAGGGCGGCGCCCGCGGCGGTCGTCAGCACGGCACCGCGGTCCGGGCTCTTGCCGCCGTCGAAGCGGAGGCTGGCGTGCGCCGGCTGGCCGGGATGGTGGTCCGCCGACCAGGTGAGCGCGTCGGGTCCGCTGGAGTGCAGACGGCTCACGGTCAGATGGTTGCCGTTGCCCGTGAGGTCGCGCACGACCGCTCCGTCGGCCACGGTGGCGCCCGGCGATCCGGCCGCAGCCGTCCCGGAGGCGTCGAAGCGCCAGTACGCGACCGTGCCGCGGGGCATCACGGCGGATGCCGGACGCGGCTTCGGCGGGGCGGCCGGGGCGAAGCCCTTGAAACGCTCGTCGAAGTCGATGCTCAGGCTGAACCGGTCGGTGGGGCCGGTCAGTTCGATCGTCTCCGCCTCCAACGGCGCCCGCTTGTGCGGGTCGCGGGCGAGGAACCACGGCGAGAAGGTCTCGACGTCGATGACCTTGCGGACCAGGTCGAAGCCGTACAGGCGGATCATCCCCGCGCCGCCGTAGTAGCGGTCCTGGTAGTTGGTGATGTGGACGTGGACATCGTTGTCGGCGTCGTTGGTCAACACAGTGCGCCCGGGCGGCCAGTAGTGGCCTCCCAGCGCGAGGAAGATCTGGTCGTTGCCACGGATGAGACCGTCCCACAGCCGCCTCCCGTGGTCCGACAGCTGCGCCGCGCCGTCGTCGTCCGACCAGGCGAGGTCGTGCGTGGTGAGGACGGCGGGCAGCGTGGGGTGCGCGTCGAGCACCCCCTGCGCCCAGCGCAGTCCGGTGTCCGACACCCGCCAGTCGAGGGCGAGGACCAGCCATTCCCGGCCCGCCGCACGCAGCACGTGATAGCTGTTGTAGCCGTCGGGAGAGGCGCCGCGGAAGGTCGGCATCGAGGCGTAGCGCTGGGGTCCGAACGCCGCGAGGTAGGCGGAGTCGCCGCGCTGGTCGTCCGTGGAGGAGCGAATGTCGTGGTTCCCCGCCAGGACGCTGTAGGGCACCTTGCCGTGGATGGTCCTGAAGGTGTCGGCGGCGAGTGCGATCTCCTGCTCGGTGCCGTGTTCCGTGACGTCACCGAGGTGCGTCATGAAGGCGATGTTCACCTCCTCCCGCTCGGCGGCGAGGTAGCGGAACGTGGCGCGCAGGGGTGCCGGGTCGGAGCTGTCGGCGTCGAAGAGGTATTGCGTGTCGGGCAGGACGGCCAGCGCGAAGCGGGGGCTCTCGGTGTCGAAGGGGGACCGGCCGCCGCTGTGGGCTGCCGGGTCGGCGTGTGCCGGGGCCGCCTCGAATACGGTCGCCACCGCGCCGACCGCGGGTATGGCGACCGCGGCCTGCAGCACTGCGCGTCTGTCCAGCCGGTTGTGGTGCCCTGCTGTGCTCATGTGCCCTCCAGATGAGGAACGTTGGGTTCGCAAGGCACAGTCCTGAGCGGCCGTGGCCACGTGGTGGCAGGTAGCTGAACGCCGAATTCTGTTCGCCGCACGTTTGGCTTCCGCCGCCACGGGCCGCACGTTTGGCTTCCGCCGCCGCGGTACGAGGCGGGGTGCGCCGTCGGAAGAACCGCTCGCGTGCGCCGTCCCGGCCGGCTCGCCCACTGCCCCTCCTTCCCCCCTCCCCCGCTGCCGTCCGCGGGGGAATCGGCTCCGCCGGCCCAAGGGGGGCGGGAGCAGCCGTAGGCGGGAGGGTCGTGGCCGTACAGCGTGAAGCGGCCGCCCCTCGCACGGACTGCCCCTCGCACGGGCTGCCCCTCCAGAGCCGGCAGTTGTGCCCGGCCGTCTGCCCGGCTCGCGCAGGGCCTCCTGCCTGCCCCGCTCACCCGGGCCGGGCAGGCTCCGTCACCTTTCCTGCGGCCTGCCCCCGAGCGGCAGGCCCTCGGCGTCCCGTCGTCGGCCGGTCGGCGGGTCAGTCGTGGTCCTCCTCGCGCTGGTGCGCCGCGACCAGGGCCTCGATCATGTCGACGGCGCTGCCCTCGTGGTCGCTGCCGGCCGTTCCGCTGCCCTGCTGGATGTTCGCGGTCCGGTCCACCTCGAGGATCGAGTCGGCGTGCGAGTTGTCGAGGACGGTGATCAGGCTGTCGCCCGCGGCCGCCGGTGGTGCCGCGGCGCCCAGCAGGGCCGCCGCCAGCACGGCGGCCGTGCGCAGTCGCGGTGGCGGGACGCGTGCCGGCGTCACGCGCTCACGCCCTGGGGTTCGGGCCGCAGTCGGGCGATGTTGCGCTCCAGCAGCCGGGTGGCGGTCTTGACGCCGACGCCGTCCGCCGTGTCCACCACGGGGAGCCGGCCGTCCGCCGTTCTGAGGTCGGCGAGCGCGGAGTGCATGGCCTGGTGGGCGGCGAACAGACACGGGGTGCTGTAGATGGCGACGTCCACGCCGAGTTCGGACAGTTCGGTCAGCGAGAGCCGGGGGGACTTGCCGCCCGCGATCTGGTTGAACAGCAGGGGCTTGTCGCCGACCACCTTGCGGATCCGCCGGATCCACTCCACGCTGCGCACTCCGTCGACCAGCACCACGTCCGCGTCGGTCGCGGCCAGCTGCTCGGCCCGGTGCAGGATGTCGTTCTCGTCGGTGGCGTCCGTACGGGCCACCACCACCAGGTCCTGCCGGGTCGCCAGTACCATCTCCAGCTTGGCGAGGTACTCGGACAGCGGCAGTACCTGCTTGCCGTCGGCGTGCCCGCACCGGCGCGGGCGCTTCTGGTCCTCCAGGATCACTCCCGACGCCCCGATCCGCTCCAGTCCCTCCACGACATGGCAGGCGACCTCGGGGTCGACGTATCCGTCGTCGATGTCCACCAGCAGGTGGTGGCGCGGGAACGCGCCCCGCAGCCGCTGGACGAACGCCATCATGTCCGGCCAGGCGATGAAGCCGATGTCCGGCAGCCCGTAGTACGAGGCCGCGAAGCCGAAGCCGGAGACGAACATCCCGTCGTAGTGCTCGGCCGCGATCGACGCCGAGTACATGTCATACACGCCGATCAGCGGAGTGGTCTCCGGCCCGGCGATCCGCTCCCTCAGCTTCTTCCCGTAGGTCAACGTCCGGTTCCTCTCGTGGGGTTGAACACGTCGCATGGAAAGAGCCGTTACGACACGACCGCTCTTTGCCAGAACAAGAGGATCCCTATATCGATCCTGGACTATCTCCCTGGAAGGGCTTTACTCACCTCAATGGCGCAAGCGGTTCACCGGAGAAACGTCACTCGGCTCCCGTCCGGGCCGCCCGGTTGATCCCGGCGCGCAGACGGGCACGGAAGCCAGGATCCGCGCAGGCGGCCGGGTCATGGCCGAGGACGGCGTGCAAGACCCGGCCGGTGCCCTGTTCCCGGCACCGGACCGGCGGGGTGGGTGTGGCCTGTGCCGCCGCCGGAGTACGACGGCTTGTCGGCGCAGGCCAGCACGCGCACCGCGCCCCCGGCACGCTCCGGCCCTCCCCTGCCGGCGACTCCGCGTGCTCCTCCCGGCCGGCCCGTTCCACCAGCCCTGGCGTTCGGGGGTGTTGCGCGGCGGCGCGTAGCGCGAACAAAAGCTCGCGCGGGCAGGTGCGAGGGAGCACCCGGGAGTGGATGAGGCACGGGCCTGGCGGTCATGGAATTGCGGTGCTCTGTGACCACTGGGAGGTCTGCGCCTGCACTGCCGTCATGGCCGGCGCTTCAGCTGATGCGAGTTCCTGCGCCGCTGACACGGACGCGCCGGTCTCCCGCGCGCAGCGTCACCGTGAGCTCGCCAGGGCGGCCCAGGTCCTCGCCCTGATGCAGGGTGAGGACGGCGTCCTCGGGGACCAGGCCGAGCTCACGCGCGTACGCGCCGAACGCGGCGGCCGCGGCGCCGGTCGCCGGGTCCTCGACGACGCCGCCGACGGGGAAGGGGTCACGGGCGTGGAAGACGGTGGCCGACTCCCGCCACACCAGCTGGATCGTGGTCAGGTCCAAGTGGTGCATCAGGGCTTCGAGGCGCGCGAAGTCGTACGCGAGATCCGCGAGGCGGGCGCGGGTTGCCGCCGCGAGAACGAGATGGCGGGCGCCGGCGAAGGCGATACGGGGCGGGAAGGCCGGGTCGAGATCGGCGTCCGGCCAGCCGAGCGCGGCGAGCGCCTCATCGAGGTCGGCGCTGGTGATCTCCTCGAGGTGCGGCTCGACACTGGTGAGCGTGGCCCGGAGCGTCCCGCCCTCCTCGGCCACCTCCACCGGCACGGTGCCTGCGCGCGTCGCGAACACCAGTTCCCCGGGGCCTGTCCGCTCGGCGAGCGCGACGGCGGTCGCGATGGTGGCGTGCCCGCAGAACGGCACCTCGGCCTTGGGGCTGAAGTAGCGGATGCGGTACGCCCGCCCCTCCTGGCCGCCGAGTCCCTCCGGGGGCGCGGTCAGGAACGCGGACTCCGAGTATCCGAGGTCGGCGGCGATGGCCAGCATGTCGCTGTCGTCCAGGGCGGTGGCGTCCAGAACGACGCCGGCGGGGTTTCCGCCGTCGGGGGCGCTGGAGAAGGCGGTGTATCGCAGTACCTCGGGCGGCGTGTTCGTCGTCATGCTCGCGGCAACGCCGGGCGGGCTCGCGGCCATTCCCGGACGCGGGTGGAGGCGGGGCGGGCGCTCGCGGCGGATCCACGCGGCAAGGCCGTGCATCGGTACAGGCCCGCCTCGGCCCGTCTCGAACCGGGCTTCCTGTGCGGGCAGCTGAAGCCTGGAGCACTGCGCAGGAAGTCCGGTGGCGCGGCTGTTCGGGCGGCAGCGCCGAACGTTGGGTTCCACGGCGGTTCGATCAGTCGTGGGGGCGGTGCAGGCAGAGGTTTCCCCGGTGAACACGGACCGTCGCAACTCCGTGATCACCAGGACTTGTTGCTGCTCCGCTGCTGGGGCCGCCCGCGTGCCTCACCGCGTGGCCTCCAAGAAGCAGCCAGCCCCGCCTCCGGGATACCGGAGGCGGGGCTGTGTGGAGCGCCGGGCAGGCCTTGCACCTGCATCTCCCCGCAGGAAGCGGGGCGTCTTTCCTTGGACCACCAAC
Organism: Streptomyces sp. NPDC111507; assembly: GCF_055638955.1. Lineage (NCBI taxonomy): Bacteria > Bacillati > Actinomycetota > Actinomycetes > Kitasatosporales > Streptomycetaceae > Streptomyces > Streptomyces sp. NPDC111507. The sequence goes on from NZ_JBVKBU010000036.1 coordinate 25,518, forward strand.
GCGAGGCTGACCGCCGGAAGTTCGGGCGGCTCGCTCAAGATCAATGATAGCGCAGTCCCGGCGTCCCGGATCACACGGCGGCGCAGGAACCGGACCGGCCGCCGTGCGGGACGGCGTCCGGTCCCCCGGGTGTTCAGGTCACACTCGGGTGTTCAGGCCAGCGGAATGGTGACTTCGTCCTCGACCGGCGGGTCGATTTCCTGCGCGCGGTTCCCGGTGGCCGCGAAGCAGCGCAGCCGGACGGCCTCCGGGGTGACGTCCAGGCGCAGGAAGCACTTGAAGAACGGCGGGCTGTAGGTCGCCGAGCCCGGCGAGAAGAGCTGGGTGTAGATCTTCCGCACGGGCAGGCGGAAGCGCGAGGTGCACTCGGGGCGGCCGCCCGCGCCCAGCAGGTTCGCGATCAGACGGGTGCGCCGGGTGACGCGGGCGGGCGGGCCCTGGGTACGGGTCGGCGGGATGCCGAGGCGCTCGGCGACGACGGCTGCCGCCTCGGCCTCGGTGAGAGTGAACAGGCGGCGCAGGCGCAGCCGGTGCCCGTAGAGCCTGCTGTAGAAGGCGAGGGAGTCGCCGCGCAGCGGGTAGCAGCGGAACTCCTGCTCGGTGACGTTCGCGACGCAGACGCGGGGGATGGTGTGGGTGGCGTGCATGAAGGCTCCGCCGCCGCCCGACACCACGTACTGGATGGTGCGGCCGTCGACCTGCACCGGGTAGCGCTGGTAGTTGTGGATGTCGCCGCCTATGGCCGCGAGGTAGCGGTGGTCGGGGTCGCGGACGAGGTCGTCGACGGTGCCGCCGCCTTCGATGGGGCAGGGGTGGTGTTCGCCGTCCACGTACAGGGGTGAGCCGGTGACGAGGATCTTGGGGAGAGGTCCCTTGGACACCTCGCGCAGCCATGCGCCCTGCTCGGCGTCGATGGTTCCCAGCAGTCCCGTGTCGATGCCTATGATCCGCACCGGACCGGCGTCGATGGCCCAGTACGGGCCCGGCTGGACGGCCTGTTGGGCCGGCGAGGAGCGCAACTTGCGTGCCTCGGTGAGGTGTTGTCCGTCGGCCGGGTGCGGCCGGTGCCACAGCAGCGACCGCAGCCAGGCTCGTGAGAGGGGGCGCGGCGCGGGCTGTGGGGCGAGTGGCGGGGCGTCGTCGCAGAAGACGCGCATGAAGCCGCCGAGGTCTTCGTACCAGTCGTGGTTGCCGGGTATCGCGTATATGGGTGCCTGGTAGTCCTGGTACGGGCGGAAGAACTTCGTGCCGTAGTCGTCCGCCCGGCCGACGGGGTAGATCACGTCGCTGGCGATGACGGCGAACTTCGTTTCCTGACTGGCCTTCAGGAAGCCGGGGACGACGGCGTATTGGGGATCGTCGCCCTCGCCGGTGTCTCCGATGACCATGAAGGAGAAGTGGTCCGGGTCGTCGCGCCGGATCACCTTGGCGGCGGGTGCTCCGGCGGCCGTCCGCTGTGCCACCCAGCGGCTGCGGGTGCGGCCCGTGGGGTCCCCGAACCAGGAAGCCAGTACGCCGTTGCGTGCGGCCCACAGGGTCTTCGGGTTGAGCCACGAGAGCTTCTCGACCCGGTGCGGCATCAGGTGCTTGTACTCGCCGTGTTCCAGGGTGCCCCAGCCGGCGCCTTCGGCGGTATCGCGTGAAGAGTCAGACACCGGTGAACCGTAGCAACGCTCCGGGAACGGGCCGGGGATGGGTGCGTCGGGACACTGCCGTCTCTACGTGCTCCGGGCGGGCGTGGACGGTCGAGTTCGTACATGCACATCGAGCCGTGGTCATGCTCGGCGGCCTCGCTCCTTTCCGGCTTCCCGTCGCGGCCGGACAGCGACGTCGTGTCGTCGCCTGATGTCCGCCCGACTCAAAGCAGCCAGGCGTCCGCCCGGCTCGGGACAGCCCGCGGACTCCACCGGTCCCGGAGCGAATCGGGACTGCTCCCGCGCTCCCGGCATGACCCGGATCAGGCTGCCCCCAGCTGCGCCGCCTCGCGGGCAGCCTCCCCGTGGCCGGTGCGCGCCGCACCAACCCGGCTGCCCGACGCCGACCACGGCCCGGGGGGGCGGAGCGGCGGGCGGCGGGCCGCTCCGGCCCGTGGCTCAGGCCCGTGGCCGGACTGGGCAGTTTTCGAGAAGCACCCGCGGCCCGGTGGCCCCTACCGTCGAAGACATGAACTCCATCGGCTCCGTCACCCTCGAGGTGGCCGACACCACGGCCGCCGCACGCTTCTACTCCACCGCCTTCGGACTGGACTCGTCGCAAGTGCGCCTGCGCGCCTCCGATGCCCCCACGACCGGCTTCCGCGGTTTCACCTTGTCGCTCGTGGTGTCCCAGCCGGGCAACGTCGACGCCCTCGTCGGCGCGGCCCTCGACGCCGGCGCCACCGCCCTCAAGCCCACCTCGAAGTCGCTGTGGGGCTACGGCGGCGGCGTTCAGGCCCCGGACGGCACGATCTGGAAGATCGCGACGTCGACGAAGAAGGACACGGGCCCGGTCACCCGGGACTTCGACGAGCTCGTGCTCCTGCTGGGCGTCGAGGACGTGAAGGCCAGCAAGCAGTTCTACGTCGAGCAGGGCCTCACCGTGGGTAAGAGCTTCGGCGGCAAGTACGTCGAGTTCGCCACCGGGCCGGGCCCCGTCAAACTGGCTCTGTACAAGCGCCGCGCTCTCGCCAAGGACGCGGGTGTCCCCGCCGACGGCACCGGATCGCACCGGCTCGTGCTCTCCAGCGCCGCCGGTGCGTTCAGCGACCCGGACGGGTTCGTCTGGGAAGCCACCGCTCCCCTGGCCGCCACCGCCTGAGCCGAGTCACCTCCGTTCACCGGATCGTCTTGCTCAACGGCAGACGCGAGGCCTGCACCTGCTACCGGGATTCATTCGCAGTGCATCGGCCTTCAGGCCGGTGGAGTGAATCTGGTGGTTGTGGCGCGGAGCGTCACGGATGCTGTCCTGCGAAGCATGAGAGCGCGGGCGTCACCACGGCCGACGCGGAGCGTCACG
>NZ_JBVKBU010000037.1:0-27150 GCF_055638955.1 Streptomyces sp. NPDC111507
AGGTCGAATGCCTTCTGGGACTCGATCCCGGGCATGGAGTTGTTCGGATCAGGAGCGGCGGGGGCCTTGGCGGCGCCGAAACCGACCGCGGCCAGGACGGCCACCCATATGAGAGCGACGTACCAGCGCCGCCGGAAGGCCGTACGGCCCAGTCGATAAAGGAAAGTAGCCACGGGCTGAGGTCTCCACTCGTCCGATCTCGGGAACCCCATCAGGTTCCCCGTGGCAGACCCCTCCCGTCGTCGTGCACGTGCCGACATTTCCGACTACTGAGAACGCAGTACGCCGCTTCCGGATCATCCTCCTGACGTCTACCGCCGGCCGCGGAGAACCGCGACCGGCGGCGTACGTCAGGGGGGCCTAGCGGGTGCTTGCCGGGGCCTTCAGGTGCAGATCCGTGCTGGACAGCGTCATCGGCGTGGCCGAGACGGCCCGCAACCGGAGGCGTACTCCGGCGCGGGGGAGGGTGAACCTGCCGGAGGGCGGCAGGAGCTCGTAGCTGGCCGAGGCGTGCCGGCCGAGTGTGGCGGGGCCGGACTTGATGGACCAGTAGCGGCCCATGCCCTGGCCCGTGGTCAGGGTGAAGTGCGGGGTGAGGGCCGTGTCGCCGAGGTTGGTGACGCGGACGGTGAGCGCGGTCACGGTCTTGGCGGTGGTGGTCCGGGTCTCGCCGACCAGCCGCATCCTCAGGGGCGGCGAGCCCGTCACCGCCAGGGTCGACGCGACCAGGGCGGGGACGATCAGCAGTACGCCTGCGGCGATGCGCGCCCGCTGCCGGTGCGGGCCGCGCAGGAACGCGGGCCGGGGCTGCCACGCCGTGGTGAAGGCCGACGGCGGGGCGGTCACGGCAGCGGCCAGCCACAGCGGCGTCATCATCAGGTAGTAGCCGTCCTGCGAACGCGTCGCCAGGAAGAACGCGCACCACGGCAGGACCACCGCGGCCGGCCCCAGCCGCCGCACGAACAACACGAAGAGCCCGAGCAGCCCCGCGGCCAGCAGCATGCTCGCGTGCGAGTACCAGGACAGCCGGTCGCTGCCGTCGGTGAAGTACAGCGAGATGCCGACCAGGCCCTGCCCGTGCAGGTTCGCCTTCTGGGTGAGCGGGAGTGCGATCCCGGAGAGCCAGCTGCGTGGCTCGCTCACGATGAAGTACGCGTTGATCAGCAGCCAGGTCAGGGTGGCCACCCCCACGATCCGGCCCACGGCGGCCGCCGCCGCGCGCGCTCCGAGGTCGCCGCGGCGCAGGGCGTAGACCCCGGCCAGCAGGAACGGCGTGAGGAACCACGGCAGCTGCTGCGAGGCGCAGGCCGCGCCCAGGCATGCCGCCCGCGCCCAGTCGCTCCATCCGCCGTAGCCCATCCGCGGCCAGCCCACCACCACCGGGATGAGGAAGGCGAAGGCGATGATCGCCGGATAGCCGAGCCGCGCGTACGCGGTCAGCAGGCCGAGGCCGAGGCAGACCAGCGTGGCCGCGGACCGCCACTGCGTCGGCAGCATCCGCCACATCACGATCGTGCCCACGATCAGGGCGCCGGTGGCGGCCAGGACCGCGGGGGCGGCCCCGTGCCCGACCCACAGCAGCGGCGCGGTGAGCAGCAGGGGAAGCGGCGGATAGCCGTACGTGTAGTCGTAGCCGCCGGTCATCGTTGGGGTGAGGGCGACCCCGTGCTGCCCGAAGAGCCAGGGCCACGGCTGGTCGTAGACCTGGTGCCCGGCGACGAACTCACGGGCGGCCTGCGCGGTGAGGACCGACTCGTCACCGCCGCCGTGGTACATGGCGAACCCGCACATCGCGAGCGTCACGGCCGTCACCAGGATCACGAGGTCGAGGCGGGCCAGCGAGCGGGCCCGGCGCACGGTCAGCGTCAGGACGCCCGTCACCAGGATCGAGGCATAGCAGACCGAGATCACCGCCGCGACGGCGAGCCGGTGGCTCGCGGCCGCCGTCCACATCGGACGCGTACCGATGAAGAGGCTGATGTCGGCGAGCAGGGTCAGGACGCGGTGCCACTGCGCGGGCGTCTCGTCGGGCAACGCCTTCGTGAGGGCCTTCTGGCCGGTGGTCGACGGCCTCATTTCTGCCAAGTACACGGGATTGGACGGTAATTCCCGCAGATGAAGGCCGTGATGCCGGACGTGAAGAGTCCGGTATGAGGGTGGTAAGAAGAGTGTTTACGGCCGATGTGGGTGCGTGTCGTGCGGGAGCGTCTCATATAAGGGCGTCTCATGCTGTGGCGGGACATACGGGGGTGTCTCAGGCGTTGGAGAGGGACACCTCGGTGGATTTGATGAGCGCGACGACCGTCGATCCGGCCGCCAGGCCGAGCTCCGTCACCGCGTCCTTGGTGATCGCGGAGGTCAGCTCGCCGCCCGGGACCTCGACCTTGACGCGGGCCATGGCCCCGCCCGTGGAGACCTCCGTCACCGTGCCGGGGAACTGGTTGCGGATGCTCACCCCGTCGACCGGCCCGGTGGCCAGGGACACCTCCGTCGACTTGACCAGGGCGCGGACCGTGGAGCCCGTGGTGAGACCCAGATCCTCGACCGCCTCCACCGTGATGGCCGCGGTGAGGTCCTGACCGCCGTCGAGGCGGACCTTGACCGTCGCCATCACCTCGCCCGGTGTGACGGAGGTGACGGTTCCGGGGAGCTGGTTGCGGATGCTCAGGCTCATGCGTACGCCTCAATGTGCGGTGCGGTGGGACAGCGAGCGACGGATGCCGGTGCGCTGTGAAGAGTCGGGTTTCGCCAATTATGTGCAACTCGCGGCTCTCGGTGGGCTCACCACACCCCGTGTCTCCCAGGTCTCAGTACACGTCCCGTACATACCGCTTCTCCGCCGCCAGCTGTTTGACGTATGCGGTGGCCTCCGTCTCGCCCAGACCGCCGTGCGTGACGGCGATGTCCCGCAGCGCCCGGTCGACGTCCTTGGCCATCCGTGAGGCGTCTCCGCACACATAGAAGCGGGCGCCGTCCTGGAGCCAGTGCCACAGCTCGGGCCCGTGCTCACGCATCCGGTCCTGGACGTAGACCTTGGCGCGCTGGTCGCGCGAGAACGCCGTGTCGAGCCGGGTGAGCGTGCCGTCGTCGAGCAGGCCGGTCAGTTCGTCCTCGTAGTAGAAGTCGGTGGCGCGGTGCTGCTCGCCGAAGAACAGCCAGTTCGGCGCCCGATGGCCGAGCGCCCGGCGCTCCTCGAGGAATCCGACGAACGGCGCGACTCCGGTACCGGGCCCCACCATCACCATGGGTGTCGTCGCGTCCGCCGGGGGCCTGAAGTGTGGCGACCGCTGCACGAAGACCGGGACCTCAGCCTCCGGCTCGGCATCGGCGAGGAAGGGCGAACAGACCCCGCCCCTCGCCCGGCCGACCGGATTCTCGTACCGCACCACGGAGACGGTCAGCGAGACGCGGTACGGGTCGACGAGCGGACTCGACGAGATCGAGTACAGCCGGGGCTGCAACCGCTTGAACACCGCGGCCCACTCCGCCGCCGACGCGCGCACCGGATGCTCGGCCACGACGTCCACGGCCTGCCGCCCCCACGACCAGCGGGCCAGCTCTCCCTTGTTGTCCGGACGCAGCAGCTTCCTCAACTCGCGCCCGTCACGGGTCCGTTCGCCCACGAAGCGCAGCAGATCCGGGGTGATCCGCGTGATGTCGAAATGCCGAAGCAGGGCCTCGCCGAGGGCGACCTCGCCGGCACCCGTCACATCGACGGCCGTTGAGTCGTCCACGCCGATCGTCTCCAGCCATTCGGCAACCAGGCCGGGCGAGTTGACGGGCCGTACGCCGAGCGCGTCCCCCGCCTCGTACGGCAGCGGGCTCTCGCTGTCCCGGGTGTCGAAGGTGAACCGGCGTACTTCCTTGCCGGCGCCGGGCAGGCTGAGCAGCCGGTTGCCGGTGAGACGGGCGGTGGCGGCGGCCGGCGCGGGCTTGGCGGGCTTGGCGGTCCGGGGCGACTCGGACGCCCTGGATGTCTCGGATATCTCAGATGTCTTGGATGTTTCAGGTGTTCTGGATGTCTCGGTTCGTCCGCCGAGCGCGGTGAGGATCAGCTCCAGCCAGGCGCCCGCGTTCGGCTCGTAGTCCGGTTCGCAGTCCGTACGGGGAGCCAGGCGTACGGCGCCCAACTCGTCCAGGCGCGCGTCCAGCCGACGCCCGTGCCCACAGAAGTCGTCGTAGGAGGAGTCGCCGAAGGCCAGCACGGCATAGCGCACGCCGTCCAGCCGCGGGGCCTCCTGCCCGGACAGGGTGTCCCACAGGCCGGACCCGTTGTCGGGCGCGTCACCGTCCCCGAAGGTGCTGGTGATGAAGAGCAGATCGGCGCTGCGGGCGAGCGCGCCGACGTCCGCCTCGTCCATGCCGACCAGTCGCGCCCGGTGCCCGGTGGCGGCGAGCCGATCGGCGGTGGCCGTCGCGAACTCCTCCGCGTTCCCGGTCTGCGAGGCCCACAGCACCACCACCTCACGGCCCGCGGACTCCGGCGCGGGAGCCGCCGGGGACGCGGAGCGCGAGTACATCCCGGCGAGCACGCCGTTCACCCAGAGGGCGTGCTCGGGGTCGAAGGGGGCGTCCGGGGGGAGGACGGGCACGCCCGGGAGTCCGGAGGGGAGCCCGGCGAGAAAGCCGCTGAGGTACTGCCGCTCGACGGAGGAGAGTACGGGTGGGGGAGCGGGCTCCAGACCGAAGCCTCCGGGCGCCGTCGCGACTCGCTCGGGCATCTTCGGCCCGTCGGACATCGTCGGCCCGTCGGGCGCCTTCGGCCCGTGGGGCGTCTTGGGCCCGTCGGGCGTCTGCGGTAGAGCCCTTCGGGCGGCCACGCGCGCCAGCGACACCGCGCACACCTTGAACTCCGGCTGGAACGACACCGGATCCACCGCGTCACTGGTCACGGCGTTGATGCTCAGGTACTCCCCGAACAGGTCGTTCCAGTGGAAGGGCGCGAACACGCACCCCACCCGCACCCGGTCCGTCACCACCGCCGGCAACACGGCCCGCCCCCGCCGGGAGGCGACCTCCACCGAGTCCCCCTCCCCGATCCCGAGCGCGGCCGCGTCCTGCGGATGCAGCTCCACGAACGGCCCGGGGTTGAGCTTGTTGAGCTTGGCCACCTTCCCCGTCTTGGTCAGCGTGTGCCACTGGTGCTGCAGACGCCCGGTGTTGAGCACGAACGGAAAGTCGTCGTCGGGCATCTCGGCGGGCGGCAGATGGGGCCGCGCGTAGAAGACGGCCCGTCCGCTCGCGGTGGGAAACGACAGCTCACCGTCGCCCGCCGGCTCCACATACCGGATCGGATTCCGCGCGGGCCCGTCCTCCCGCGCGACGGGCCACTGCACGGGTCCGCCCCGCAGCCGCTCGTAGGAGGCACCCCGCAGATCCCACCCGGTCTTCGGGTTCCACGCCTCCTTGATCTCCTCGAAGATCTGCTCGGCACTGTCGTACGAGAACCCCTTCTCGTACCCCATGGCGCGGGCCACGGCCGCGATGATCCGCCAGTCCGCCCGCGCCTCCCCGGGCGGGTCGACGACGGACCGTGCCAGGGTCAGCGTCCGCTCACTGTTGACCAGGACACCCTCGGCCTCCGTCCACAGCGCGCCGGGGAGCACGACATCGGCGTACGCGTTGGTCTCGGTCTCGGCGAAGACGTCCTGGGCGACGACGAACTCGGCGGCTTCGAGCCCTTCGATGACGGTCCGGCGGTTGGCGACCGAGGCGACGGGGTTGGTGCAGATGATCCAGCAGGCCTTGATGTCCCCCTCGGCCATCTTCCGGAACATCTCGACGGTGCCCTGCCCCACCCCGTCCTTGCGGATGCTCCCGACCGGCAGCCCCCACAACTCCTCGACGAAGGCACGCTCCTCGTCCACCAGCACCGACCGCTGCCCGGGCAGCCCGGGACCCATGTACCCCATCTCGCGCCCGCCCATGGCGTTGGGCTGACCGGTGAGGGAGAACGGTCCGCTGCCGGGCCGGCAGATGGCGCCCGTGGCGAGATGGAGATTGACGAGCGCGTTCGTGTTCCAGGTGCCGTGCGTGGACTGGTTGAGCCCCATGGTCCAGCAGCTCGTCCACTCCCCGGCCTCACCGATCAGCCGCGCCGCCGCCCGGATGTCGTCCTCCGGGATGCCGGTGATGTCGGCGACGGCCGCGGGCGGATAGTCGGCGAGGAACGCGGGCATCGCCTCCCAGCCCTCGGTGTGCCGGGCGATGAAGTCCGGGTCCGTGTATCCGCCTTCGTGCAGCAGGTGCAGCAGTCCGTTGAGCAGGGCGAGGTCGGTCCCGGGCCTGATCTGCAGAAACAGATCGGCCTTCGCCGCCGTCGCGGTGCGCCGCGGATCGACGACGATCAGCTTGGCCCCGGCCTTCACGCGCTCCATGAGCCGCAGGAAGAGGATCGGATGGCAGTCGGCCATATTGGACCCGATGACGAGGAACACGTCCGCGCGGTCGAGGTCGTCGTACGACCCCGGCGGTCCGTCGGCGCCGAGCGACAGCTTGTAGCCGGTGCCCGCGCTCGCCATGCACAGCCGTGAGTTCGACTCGATCTGGTTCGTCCCCACGAAGCCCTTGGCCAGCTTGTTGGCGAGGTACTGCGCTTCGAGGGTCATCTGCCCGGAGACATAGAAGGCGACCGCGTCCGGGCCGTGCTCGTCGATGATCGCGCGCAGGCGCCGGGCGGTCTCGGCGAGGGCCGCGTCGACGGGCACGGGCCGTGGCTCCTCGCCGCGGTCCTCGCGCACGAGCGCGGTGGTCAGCCGGCCGGGCGCGGCGAGCATGTCGGCCGTGGTCGCGCCCTTGGTGCACAGCCGACCGGAGTTGGCGGGGTGCCGCTTGTCCCCGGACGCCTTCAGGACCGTACGCCGCCCGTCCGGTCCCCGGCCGATGTCGAGGACCATGCCGCAGCCCACACCGCAGTACGAGCAGACGGTCCGGACCTGCTCCGGGCGGGGGGTCGTGGTCATGCCGACGACAGTACGAATTGCCCGTTACGCGGATGTCACATGGTCTGATCTTGGAGGGTTACGCCCGCTGCACAACCGGCCGGCGGGCGATGTGAGGGTGTCGCGGACCGTGTCGCTGTTGGGCCGAACGGGTGACCATGCGTAAGAATTGGCCGGTGCAGACAATGAGTGCGAGCCAGGACGGGGTGGGCCAGTGAACAGCCACGACGTCACCGACGAGCAGTGGGAAGGGCTCGCCCAGGTCGTTCCGCTTCGCGGCCGGGACGCCTGGCCCTCCGCGGTGCATCACCGGTCGATACCCGAGGCCGTGACCGAGGCGCGGCGCCGCTTCGTGGTCCTGCGGGTCAATGTGTTCGCGGACGCCCGCGACGTCGCCGAGACGCTGATGTCGGGCATCCCGGTGCTGCTCGACCTGACCAGCGCGGAGACCGAGGTCGCCAAGCGAGTGCTGGACTTCAGCACGGGGGTGGTCTTCGGGCTGGCGAGCGGCATGCACCGGGTCGACCGCAACGTGTTCCTGCTGACACCGCGCGGGACCGAGGTGCGAGGGCTGATGGAAGGGGCGGGGGTTCCTGGGATCTGATCAAGATCAAGGGAGGGCCGGGGGTCCTGGGATCTGGCCAAGGGAGGGCGGGGGTTTCTTGGGAGCTGACCAGGGGCGACCGGGACCGGGCACCGTGCGCGGGCGCGCGCCGGTCCCTCGATCGTGGGAAGGCCACCGGGCTGTAACGGTTCGCCTGCGGTTCGTCCGTCACGGGGCCCTTACCGTCCACATATGACCGTGTCATCTCTGGCGGCCCCCGCCCAGGCCGAGGCGCGCCCCGACCGGCCCGGCGCCACCGAACTCAGGCTCGCCTCCTTCGCCGCACACCGGCGCGCCCGGTTCCCGCTCGGCCCTCTCACCCTCTTCGCCGGCCCCAGCGGCAGCGGCAAGACCGGTGCCCTGCGGGCGTACGAGGCACTGGCGCGGCTCGGCGGCGGCGCCGCGCTGGGTGAGGTGTTCCCGGACCCGGTCGCCTGTGTGCCCGAGCGGGCCAGGCCCGACGCCCAGCGACGGCGCGGCTTCCGCATCGGCTGCACGGTCGACGGCCCCGAAGGACCCGTACGGCTCGATGTCGCCGTACAGGCCGAGCCCGAACTGCGCATCGTCGGCGAGCGGTTGACCGCGGGCGGCCTGACCCTCCTGGAGACCGCGCTACGGGACCCAGGCCGCCGTGTCGTCCAGGCGGCCTGGCACACGGCGGGCACCTCGGCGGTCACCCGGGGCCCGCTCCCCGACGACCGCCTCGGCACCGCGCTGCTGCCGCTGCGCGTCGCCGGCCGGACGGACGGCGAACGGCGGGTCCTCGCCGCGGCCGAGCAGATGGTCGTCGCCCTGCGGTCGGTGTACGCCTGCGACCCGAGCCCCCGACGGATGCGCGCCGCCGCCCCGCTCGGCGCGGGGCGGCTGCTCCGGGGCTGCGACAACCTCGCCGAGGTGCTGTGGCGTACCCGATCGGAGTGCGGCCACCGGTACGCGCACCTGGTCACGGCGGTACGGGCCGGCTGCGCGGGCCCCGTCACGGATGTCCTGGCCGAGCCGCTCGGCGACGGCACGGTCCGCGCGCTCCTCGACCGCGGGGACGGCGTCCGTACGCACCTGGGGCTGCTCGGGGACGGCGAGTTGAGGTATCTGGCGCTGGCCCTGGTGCTCCTCACGGGGCCCGGCGTGCTGGAGGTCGACCCGGCGGGGGAGGTCCCGGCCGCGCTGCAGACGCTGACGGTGCTGGCCGACGGCCTCGACCGGGGGCTGGACGTGCGGCAGGCCGGGGAGGTGGTGGGGCTGGCGGCGCGGATGTGCGAGCGGGGGCACATCCGGCTGGTGGGTGCGGTGGGCGATGCCGTCCGGGTATGCGAGGTGCCGGGGGCCACGGTGGTAGACCTGACGCCGTGAGTGAAAGTGAACTGGATGTGGCGAAGTTGCAGCGCAGGCTGGCCGAGTTCGCGGCCGCGCGGAACTGGCAGCAGTACCACACGCCGAAGAACCTGGTCGCCGCGCTCAGCGTGGAGGCGTCCGAACTGGTCGAGATCTTCCAGTGGCTGACGCCCGAGGAGTCGGCACGGGTCATGGACGACGCGGACACCGCGCACCGCGTCACGGACGAGGTGGCGGACGTGCTGGCGTATCTGCTCCAGCTGTGCGAGGTGCTCGGCATCGACGCACTGGCGGCGCTCGACGCGAAGATCGACCGGAACGAGCGGAGGTTTCCGGTGGGGGAGGGGGCGTAGGGGGCCCGGCGGTGCGGGGTGCGCGGTGCTGTCGTGGAACGGCCGCGGTGAGGCGGCGGGGAAGCGGCAGGTCCGGTTGTCACTCTCCGAAGTCGTTGAGTTGTCCACATTCAACTCTGTGTCCACAGATTTCGGTCTTCCTCTGGCTTTTCGTCTCGCGGGCTCTCACTCTGGGTAGTGGACAGGGGAGTTCGGGCGGACGTGCGACGAGCGCGTCGCGACAGACGGGGGCAGCGCATGGACGCGGTGCGGCTCATCGGGGCGAGCAGGCGCGCCCTCGCGGGAAGCGGGGACACGATCGAGGTGGTGGCGGAGGCGTGGCAGGCGCAGGCCCTGGCTCAGGCCATAGGGAGTCGTTTCGCCGTCTCGGGGCCGCCGGAACTGCGGGGCGAGGCGCTTGGGCTGACGGAGCTGGCGGGCCGGGGCTGCGGTGTGCTGGACGCGCCGCCCCCCGACATGGCCGACCTGCGCGCCGCTCAGCTCACCGAGTTGGGTGATGCGCGGGAGTCCCTGCTGTGCCTCGGGGGTCTCCTCGGCGAGGTCGGCATCGCCCTCGTCGGTATCGCCTGCGCGGCGGACGATCAGGGGACGTACTGGCAGTGCATGGAGGCGATCGACGCGGCGGACGAGTCCCGGGACCGGGTCCTGGAGATGCTGAGACGGTTGGCGGCGCGGGATCAGGGGGTGGTGGAGCGGGGGCGGGCGACGGGGTAGACAGGGGATCTTCTCTCGCCCCCGCCGCCCTACCCGTCCCGTCCCCCTGGGGCGCCGCGCGCATCGTTTCAGACCGGCTCGGGGTCGTCCATGAGGGTGGGACGAGGGGTCGACAGCCCCCTGCTGTGGCACCGCGTCCTGCGACATGAGGGTCTCCTCGGCCCTCGGCCGGCGCCGGGCGGTCCGGCTCCGCCCGAGCCCAACGATCACCACCGACCCGAGTCACTGCCACCAACCCGCATCGCACGAGGAGTTGACGGATGTCACCCGCCGAGGGCCCGAGGAACGCGATCTCAGCCGAGCTGCGGCATGACCTCCGCGGCGATCAACTCCAGGTGGTCCAGGTCATCGAGGTCCAGCATCTGCATGTACATCCGCTGCGACCCGACAGCCTGGTACTGGGCGATCCGCTCGACGACCTCCGCCGGAGAGCCCGCGAGCCCGTTCGCCTTGAGCTCGTCGACGTCCCGCCCGATGGCGTCCGCGCGCCGCTTCACCTCGCTGTCGTTCCTGCCGACACAGGCGACGAGCGCGTTCGAGTACACGAGGTCGTCGCCCTTGCGCCCGGCCAGTTCGGCCGCCGCCCGCACCCGCTGGAACTGCTGCTCCGTGTCCGCGAGGGAGGCGAAGGGGATGTTGAACTCGTCGGCGTACCGCGCCGTCAGCTCGGGCGTCCGCTTGGCACCGTGGCCGCCGATCAGGACCGGCACCTTCGGCTGTGCGGGCTTGGGAAGCGCGGGGGAGTCCTTGAGCTGGTAGTACTTCCCCTCGTAGGTGAACCGTTCACCGACTGGCGTCTCCCACAGGCCCGTGACGATGGCGAGTTGTTCCTCCAGCCGCCCGAACTTCTCCTTGGGGAACGGAATCCCGTACGCCTCGTGCTCGGCCTCGTACCAGCCGGAGCCCAGACTGAGTTCCACCCGCCCGCCCGACATCTGGTCGACCTGCGCGACCTGGATGGCGAGGACGCCGGGGAGGCGGAAGGTACCGGCCGTCATGAGCGTGCCGAGGCGGATCCGGCTCGTCTCACGGGCGAGACCCGCCAGCGTGATCCAGGCGTCGGTGGGTCCGGGATGCCCGTCGACGGAGCCCATGTGCAGGTAGTGGTCAGAACGGAAGAAGGCTCCGTAGTTGAGGTCTTCGGCGGCCTTGGCGACGCGGAGCAGCGTCTCGTAGGTCGCTCCCTGCTGCGGTTCTGTGAAGACTCGAAGATCCATGCATCCATCATGCACCGGTCAGATCAGCCACCCCAGCTGGAACCGCTGCCACGGAGCCCGCCGGGAAAATTCCAGGGTCTGCCGGCAGCGTTCGCTATACGTTGGAGCGGGCGCGCCGACGACAGGCCGGGAGCAGTGATCCCCCGGCGCGCTCTCCCCCCGCTGTGGTTCACCGGCGCTCGGCGCAGGTGAGGTATGCACAGCTCAGAAGACGTTTCGAGGCAGATTCCAGTGTTCCTGACGATCAGTACCACCGGTACCCCAGAGCGCCCCGCCACCGATCTCGGCTTCCTGCTGCACAAGCATCCCGACAAGGCGCAGGCGTTCTCGACCTCCTACGGCACGGCGCACGTCCTCTACCCCGAGGCGTCCGTCGAGCGGTGCACGGCCGCACTGGTGCTGGAGGTCGACGCGGTGGCGCTGGTCCGGCGCGGCAAGGGCAAGGGCCGCGGCGGCGCACCCGACGCCGCGCTCGCGCAGTACGTCAACGACCGCCCGTACGCCGCCTCGTCCCTGCTCGCCGTGGCGCTGAGCGCGGTGTTCTCCAGCGCGATGAAGGGCCAGTGCGCCGCGAAGCCGGACCTGCCGGAGCGGCCGCTGCCGCTCCGGATCGAGGTGCCCGCGCTTCCCGCCAGGGGCGGCGCCGACCTCGTACGCAAGCTGTTCGAGCCGCTCGGGTGGACGGTGGCGGTCGAGGCCGTGGCGCTGGACGCGAAGTTTCCCGAATGGGGCGACTCCCGCTACGTACGCCTGGAACTGGAGGCGTCGGGTCTGACCGTGGCCGAAGCCCTGCGTCACCTCTACGTCCTGCTTCCGGTGCTCGACGACGCCAAGCACTACTGGGTGTCGTCCGACGAGGTCGACAAGCTGCTGCGGGCGGGCGAGGGCTGGCTGCCGGACCACCCCGAGCAGAAGCTGATCGCGGACCGGTACCTCTCGCGCCGCTGGTCGCTGACGCGGGAGGCGATGGAGCGGCTGGAGCTCGTACGGCTCGCCGAGGCCGACGACACCGAGGTCGAGGAGATCGACAACGCGGTCGACGCGGAGGCGGACACGGAGGAGAAGCCGATCCCGCTCGCTGTCCAGCGCCGGGACGCGATCCTCGCCGCGCTGCACGCGTCGGGCGCGGCCCGCGTGCTCGACCTCGGCTGCGGGCAGGGGCAGCTGGTGCAGGCGCTGCTCAAGGACGTGCGGTTCACCGAGATCGTCGGTGTCGATGTGTCGATACGCGCGCTCACCATCGCCTCACGGCGGCTCAAGCTGGACCGGATGGGCGAGCGGCAGGCCGCGCGCGTGCGGCTCTTCCAGGGCTCGCTCGCGTACACCGACAACCGCCTCAAGGGGTACGACGCCGCCGTGCTCAGCGAGGTCGTCGAGCACCTCGACCTGCCCCGGCTGCCCGCCCTGGAGTACGCCGTCTTCGGCTCGGCCCGCCCTCGTACGGTCCTGGTGACGACGCCGAACGTCGAGTACAACGTCCGCTGGGAGACCCTCCCGGCCGGCCACTCCCGCCATGGCGACCACCGGTTCGAGTGGACCCGGGAGGAGTTCCGGACCTGGGCCCGCCAGGTGGCCGGGCGGCACGGATACGAGGTGGAGTTCACGCCCGTCGGCCCCGACGACCCGGAGGTCGGTCCGCCGACCCAGATGGCCGTCTTCACCCTCGCCACCGCCACCACCCCGACCACCACGAAGGAGGAGAAGGCCGCATGACCGGCAACGACACCACCCAGGCCCAGGGGCGCACCCTGCCCGTCACCGACCTCTCCCTCGTCGTCCTGATCGGCGCGTCCGGCTCCGGCAAGTCCACCTTCGCCCGCCGGCACTTCAAGCCGACCGAGGTCATCTCCAGCGACTTCTGCCGCGGCCTGGTCGCCGACGACGAGAACGACCAGAGCGCCAGCGGCGACGCCTTCGACGTCCTCCACTACATCGCGGGCAAGCGGCTCGCGGCCGGCCGGCGCACCGTCGTGGACGCCACGAACGTCCAGCAGGAGAGCCGCCGCCAGCTGATCGAACTCGCCAAGAAGCACGACGTGCTGCCCATCGCGATCGTGCTCGACGTGCCGGAGGAGGTGTGCGCCGCACGCAACGCCTCGCGCATCGACCGCGCCGACATGCCGCGCCGCGTCATCCAGCGCCACACCCGTGAACTGCGCCGTTCGCTAAGGCACTTGGAGCGCGAGGGCTTCCGCAAGGTGCACGTCCTGCGGGGCGTGGCGGAGATCGAGAGCGCCGAGGTGCGGACGGAGAAGCGGTTCAACGACCTGACCCACCTCACCGGCCCCTTCGACATCGTCGGCGACATCCACGGCTGCGCCTCGGAGCTGGAGACCCTGCTCGGCAAGCTCGGTTACGTCGACGGGGCGCACCCGGAGGGCCGTACGGCCGTCTTCGTCGGTGACCTCGTCGACCGCGGCCCGGACACGCCCGGAGTTCTGCGCCGTGTGATGTCCATGGTCGCGTCCGGCGACGCGCTGTGCGTGCCGGGCAACCACGAGAACAAGCTCGGCCGTTACCTCAAGGGCCGCAAGGTCCAGCACTCCCACGGACTGGCCGAGACCATCGAGCAGCTGGACGGCGAGAGCGAGGAATTCCACGCGCGGGTGCGCGAGTTCGTCGACGGGCTGGTCAGTCACTACGTCCTGGACGGCGGGCGGCTCGTCGTCTGCCACGCCGGACTGCCCGAGAAGTACCACGGCCGTACGTCGGGCCGGGTGCGCTCGCACGCGCTGTACGGCGACACGACCGGGGAGACGGACGAGTTCGGCCTGCCGGTCCGCTATCCGTGGGCGGAGGACTACCGGGGCCGGGCGGCCGTCGTCTACGGTCACACCCCGGTGCCCACGGCCACCTGGCTGAACAACACCATCTGCCTCGACACCGGAGCCGTGTTCGGCGGCAAGCTCACCGCGCTGCGCTGGCCGGAGCGCGAGCTCGTCGACGTACCGGCCGAGCGGGTCTGGTACGAGCCGACGAAGCCGCTGGCCTCCGAGGCTCCCGGCGGACACGAGGGGCGGCCGCTCGACCTCGCCGACGTGCACGGGCGGCGGGTCGTCGAGACGCGGTACGCCGGGAGGGTGTCGGTACGGGAGGAGAACGCGGCGGCGGCCCTCGAGGTCATGAGCCGGTTCGCGGTCGACCCGCGCCTGCTGCCCTACCTCCCGCCGACGATGGCGCCCACGGCGACCTCCCAGGTGGAGGGCTACCTCGAACACCCCGCCGAGGCCTTCGCCCAGTACAAGGAGGACGGCGTCGCCCGCGTCGTGTGCGAGGAGAAGCACATGGGGTCGCGGGCGGTGGCGCTGGTCTGCCGGGACGCGGGGGTGGCGCGGGAGCGGTTCGGCGTCGCGGAGGGGCCCACGGGGGCGCTGTACACCCGTACCGGCCGGCCCTTCTTCGACGACTCCGCCGTCACCGAGGAGATCCTCGGGCGACTGCGGGACGCGGTGACGGCGGCCGGACTGTGGGAGGAACTGCGTACGGACTGGCTGCTGCTCGACGCCGAGCTGATGCCGTGGTCGCTGAAGGCGACCGGGTTGCTGCGCAGCCAGTACGCGGCGGTCGGTGCCGCGGCCGGGGCGGCGTTCCCGGGGGTGCTGGCCGCGCTCGAAGGGGCCGCTGAGCGTGGGGTCGACGTCCGGGAGCTGCTCGGCAAGCAGCGGGAGCGGGCCGCGGACGCGGCGGCGTTCACCGAGGCGTACCGGCGGTACTGCTGGCCGACTCAGGGGCTGGAGGGGGTGCGGCTCGCTCCCTTCCAGGTCCTGGCGGTCCAGGGCCGCAGTCTCGCCGCGGTGCCGCACGACGAGCAGCTCGCGCTCATCGACCGGCTGGTCGAGCACGACGGGAGCGGGTTGCTGCAGACGACTCGGCGGTTGTTCGTGGACACCGGGGACGCGGAATCCGTGCGGGGCGGGGTGGACTGGTGGCTGGAGATGACCGGGCGTGGGGGTGAGGGCATGGTCGTCAAGCCGGTCGGGGCGGTGGTGCGGAGCGGGCAGGGGCGTCTTGTCCAGCCCGGCATCAAGTGCCGGGGCCGTGAGTATCTGCGGATCATCTACGGTCCTGAGTACACGCGTCCTGAGAACCTCGCCCGGCTGCGGGGGCGTTTCCTGAACCACAAGCGGTCGCTTGCGCTGCGGGAGTACGCGCTCGGGCTGGAGGCGTTGGATCGGCTGGCGGAGGGGGAGCCGTTGTGGCGGGTGCATGAGGCGGTGTTCGGGGTGCTGGCGCTGGAGTCGGAGCCGGTGGACCCACGTCTGTAGCGGTCCTCGCCCCCGCGCCCCTAAAAGCCTCAGCCCGTCCGGTGTCTGTCAGCTCACCAGGCGTAGCCTCACCCCCGCCACCCCCACCCGTACCGTCTGCCCCCACACCAGCTCCACCGCGTCGCTCTCCATGCCGTCTCCGAAGGCGATGAGGCGGTCGGACTCGACGGTGAGGGAGAGGTGGGCGGAGGCGGTGAGGGAGCCGGCGACGAGGGACGTGCCGGTGGCCGGTGACGGCCAGGCCTCGCGGACGAACCAGAGAAGGCGTTCCTCCGCGGGCCCGGGCAGCGGCAGCTCACCGCCCCGCTCCTGCCACACGGAGCGGAGCCACCCGCTGGCGCCCGTCCCGGTACCCACCAGGACCCCGGAGGAGGCCTGGGGCTCGACGGCACCCCCGTACTCGTCGAGCCCCAGCCGATAGCGGGCCGTCTGATGGCTCGCGGTTCCGAGATAGATCTCGTTGAGCGCGAGGAGCCGTTGCGTGTCGTCCGCGACCGCCTCGACCATGGTCAGCTCGTCGGCCCGGCCCCCGCGCGCCGCGGCGAGCAGCGCGCCCGCGTCGCGCGGCCGGTGCCGCACGAGCACCCCCGGGTTCCGTCCGGGGTCGGTGTCGATCCCCACCACCGGCTGTCCGGTCAGGTACTTGGCCACGTTCGCCACCAGCCCGTCCTGCCCGACCACGACCACCACGTCCTCCGGGGCGAACAGGAAGCGGTCCAGGTCGCCCCGCTCGACACGCGCTTGACGCCAGGTCAGCGGCACCGCCGCGACCACCTCCGCCAGCGCCTCCCGCGCCCGCCGGTGCCGCTCGGCCACCTCCTCGATGTCGCGCCCCCGGGAGGAGAGGAAGAACGCCGCCTGTCCGTGCGTCCCGTGCCGGGCCACCAACTCCTCGTACTCCGTGGTGCGATGGACGAGGACGACCCGGGGCGCGAGGCTCACTGCTCCGGCCCCCCGGCGGCCCCGTTGCCCAGCCGTGCGAGCAGGCCCGTCAGGACGTCCGGCGACACCGTCACACTGTCGATGCGCGGCAGGTTCTCCGCGAGCCGCGTACCCGTCAGAGCGTGCAGCGTGGCGACATCCACGTCTCCGTGAACCCGCAGCCAGGCGGCCTGAGCCTCGGCCCGCGCCTCGCCGATCTCCCGCGCGGCCGTGGCCTCGGCCTTGGCGAGCTGTACCACCCGGCTGCCCTCCGCCTCCGCGAGCCGCACGGTCCGCGCCGCCTCCGCCCCGGCCCGCACCGCGTCAGCCGCCGCGTGCTCCTCCGCCTCGCGCCGCGCGTTGGTGCCGCGCTGGTCGACCAACTGCTCCTCGCGCCGGGCGAGTTCGATCTGGCTGGCGAGCTCGTTCTCGGCGATCGCCCGCTCCCGCTCGACGGCGACGGCCCGGCGTTCGTACGTCGCCTTGTCCGCCTCCTGCTGGATCTGCTCGCGGGCGGGGGTGCGCAGCGCCCGCTCCACCTCGGGTTCCGGGCGCAGCGCGACGACCCGTACGGCCACCACCTCGATCCCCGTCGCGGGCAGCCGGGGTTCGGCGGCGAGCCCGCCCGCGATCCGCTCACGTACCGACGCGACGCCGTCCACCAGGGCCGCCGCCAGCGTCGTACGGGCCAGTACGTCCAGCGCGTGCTGCTGGGCCGTCTCGGTCAGCAGCGAGCCCAGCTGTTCGAGGGGTGCGCCGCGCCAGACCCCGGTGTCGGGGTCGATGGAGAAGTCGAGCCGCGCGGCCGCGACCCCGGGATCGACGATCCGGTAGGTGACGGTCGCCTGCACCGCGACGTCCTGGAAGTCTGACGTGCGGGCGTGGAAGGTCATCGCCAACTCGCGGTCGTCGACCGGGACTTCGGAGAGCGTGGCGGTCAGGGAGCGGTACCAGAAACTGAGTCCGGGCCCGTCGTGCGCCAGTCGGCCCGACCGGTGGTGCCGGACATGGGCGGTGGGCGCCCCGCGCAGATGGCGCCAGCCGAGACGCCGGGTGATGTCGGCCATGGGTACCCCCTCGCCGCCGGGCGATCCCGGCGGCCCACTGTGATGCGCTTTTGTCGTCGCAGTGACGATAACGAAGAGGCACCCTTATCGTCAAGAGGACGAAATCAACTCGCCCGTCTCCCGTCGATCCACGGGTGAACAGGCGTCCGGATGGTCAGGATGGAGGCATGGGATTCCACGTCGACTCCGAGGCCGGGCGGCTGCGCCGCGTCATCCTGCACAGACCCGATCTCGAGCTCAAGAGGCTCACCCCCAGCAACAAGGACGCCCTGCTCTTCGACGACGTGCTGTGGGTGCGCCGGGCCCGGGCGGAGCACGACGGGTTCGCGGACGTGTTGCGCGACCGCGGGGTCACCGTCCATCTCTTCGGCGACCTGCTCACCGAGGCACTGGAGATCCCGGTGGCCAGATCGCTCGTCCTGGACCGGGTCTTCGACGAGAAGGAGTACGGGCCGCTCGCCACCGACCACCTCCGGGCGGCCTTCGAGACCCTGCCCGCCCCGGAACTGGCGGCCGCGCTGGTCGGCGGGATGACCAAACGGGAGTTCCTGGACGCGCACCCGGAGCCGACCTCCGTGCGCTTCCATGCCATGGACCTCGACGACTTCCTCCTCGGCCCGCTCCCCAATCACCTCTTCACCCGGGACACCTCCGCCTGGATCTACGACGGGGTCTCCATCAACGCCATGCGCTGGCCCGCGCGGCAGCGGGAGACCGTGCACTTCGAGGCGATCTACCGGCACCATCCGCTCTTCCGTGACGAGCACTTCAACCTCTGGTCCGAGGGGCAGGCGGACTACCCGTCCACCATCGAGGGCGGTGACGTGCTCGTCATCGGCAACGGCGCGGTGCTCATCGGCATGAGTGAGCGGACGACGCCGCAGGCCGTCGAGATGCTCGCGCACAAGCTGTTCGCCGCCGGGTCGGCCCGTACGATCGTGGCGCTCGACATGCCCAAGCGGCGGGCCCTCATGCACCTCGACACCGTGATGACGATGGTCGACGGCGACACCTTCACCCAGTACGCGGGGCTCGGCATGCTCCGCTCGTACACCATCGAACCGGGCTCGGGGGACAAGGAGCTGAAGGTCACCGACCATCCGCCGGAGCACATGCACCGGGCGATCGCGGCGGCGCTGGGGCTGAGCGAGATCCGGGTGCTGACCGCGACACAGGATGTGCACGCGGCGGAGCGGGAGCAGTGGGACGACGGGTGCAATGTCCTCGCGGTGGAGCCCGGGGTCGTCGTCGCTTATGAGCGGAACGTGACCACGAATACGCATCTGCGGAAGCAGGGCATTGAGGTGATCGAGATTCCGGGGAGTGAGCTGGGGAGGGGGCGGGGCGGGCCCCGGTGTATGAGCTGTCCCGTGGAGAGGGACGGGGTGGGGGTTTGATGCGGCGTGCGGGTGGTGCGTGGCCGGTCGCGCCCTCGCGGCGGAGCCGCACGATGTGACGGTCCCGCGTCCCTGGAGGGGTGCCGGTCCTGAGGTTGCCCGGGAAATGCCGTATAGAAATGTGGGCGATCGTATAGACTTGCAATCGTTCCCTTGTTCGCCCCGTCCCCGTACCTCTGGAGCGCCCCCATGGCGACAGTCCCGACCGCCCTCGCCGGACGCCACTTCCTCAAGGAGCTGGACTTCACCGAGGAGGAGTTCCGCGGTCTGATCGCGCTGGCCGCCGAGCTCAAGGCGGCCAAGAAGGCCGGGGCCGAGACGCAGTACCTGCGGGGCAGGAACATCGCGCTGATCTTCGAGAAGACCTCGACCCGTACGCGCTGCGCGTTCGAGGTCGCGGCCGCGGACCAGGGCGCGTCGACGACGTATCTGGACCCGTCCGGTTCGCAGATAGGCCACAAGGAGTCCGTGAAGGACACCGCGCGTGTGCTCGGCCGGATGTTCGACGCGATCGAGTACCGGGGCGACAGCCAGGCCTCCGTCGAGGAACTGGCCGAGTACGCCGGAGTGCCCGTCTACAACGGTCTGACCGACGACTGGCACCCCACCCAGATGCTCGCCGACGTGCTCACCATGACCGAGCACTGCGACAAGCCGCTCGGCGAGATCGCCTTCGCCTACCTGGGTGACGCCCGTTTCAACATGGGCAACTCCTACCTGGTCACCGGCGCGCTCCTCGGCATGGACGTCCGGATCGTGGCCCCGGAGGCCTACTGGCCCGCCGCGGAGATCGTCGCCGAGGCCCGCAAGCTCGCCGAGAGCAACGGCGGGCGCGTCACCCTCACCGAGCACCTCGGCGAGGGCGTCCACGGCGCCGACTTCGTCGCCACCGACGTCTGGGTCTCGATGGGCGAGCCCAAGGAGGTGTGGGACGAGCGCATCGCCGCGCTGTCCCCGTACGCCGTGACCATGGACGTGCTGCGCGCCACCGGCAACCCGGACGTGAAGTTCCTGCACTGCCTGCCGGCCTTCCACGACCTGGGCACCAAGGTCGGCCGCGAGATCCACGAGACCCACGGCCTCGACTCGCTGGAGGTCGCCGACGAGGTGTTCGAGTCGGCGCACTCGGTCGTCTTCGACGAGGCCGAGAACCGGCTGCACACCATCAAGGCGATCATGGTCGCCACCCTGGGCCGGCCGGGAATCCCCGAGGTCCTGGCCTGACGGACGTCCCCGCAGGCTCTATCCTGACCGGCGGTCCGGATTCACCCCTTCCGCGACCGCCGCGCGACCGACCCCGTCGTACCCCGCACCACCGGAAATGAGCACCACCCGCATGTCCGCTCCACGCATCAAGTCCCCCCAGCTGCTGATGGCCGAATCAGGCGCCGACCGCGAAGGTCATGGCCTCAAGCGGACCATGGGTCTCTTCCAGCTCATCTGCTTCGGCGTCGGCGCGATCGTCGGCACCGGAATCTTCGTCGGACTCTCCGACTCGGTCGCACAGGCCGGACCCGCCGTGGTCGTGTCGTTCATCCTCGCGGCGATCACCTGCGTCTTCACCGCGTTCTCCTTCGCCGAGCTCGGCGGCGCGATCCCGGTCTCCGGATCCTCGTACTCCTTCGCCTACGCGGGACTGGGCGAGGGCACGGCCTTCCTCGTCGGCTGGTGTCTGCTCCTGGAGTACGGCGTCTCCGTGTCGGCCGTGGCGGTCGGCTGGAGCCAGTACGTCAACGAACTGCTGCACAGCCTCCTGGGCGTGCAGCTGCCCGCCGCGCTCTCGGCCGGCCCGTCCGACGGCGGGATCGTCAACCTTCCCGCGGTCATCGTGATCGCGCTGGCCTCGGTCCTGCTGATCCGCGGGGTGCGCGAGAGCGCCCGGGCGACCGCGGCCATGGCCGTGCTGAAGCTCGTGGTGCTCGTCGCCTTCTGCGCGATCGGGTTCAGCGCCTTCAAGGACGGCAACCTCACGCCGTTCTCCCCGGCCGGGCTGGGCGGTATCGGCGCGGGCACCACGGCGGCCTTCTTCTCGTACATCGGCTTCGACGCGATCACCACGGCAGGCGAGGAGGCCAAGGATCCCCGCCGCAACATCCCGATCGCCATCCTGGTCTGCATCGGTCTGGTCACCCTGTTGTACTGCGCGGTGGCCCTCGCGGCGATCGGAGCCGTCGGCGGCGACGCGGTCGCCGGGCGGCCCGCCGCGCTGTCGTACGTCGTCAACGTGGTCACCGGCTCCACGGTCGGCGCCGGGGTCGTCGCGTTCGGGGCGGTCGTCGCCATCGCCTCGGTCGTGCTCGCGGTGATGTATGGACAGACCCGCATCCTCATGTCCATGTCCCGCGACGGGCTCGTGCCGCGGGTCTTCGAGAAGATCTCGCCGAAGACCTCGACACCGGTCGCGGGAACCCTGATCGTCGCCATCGTCTTCGCCGTCCCGGCGGCCTTCGCCCCGCTCGACGCCGTCGTCAACCTGACGACGATCGGCACGCTCGCCACCATGGCCGCCGTCAATGTCGCGGTGATCGCGCTGCGGCGCCGGCAACCGGGTCTCGCCAGGACGTTCCGGGTACCGCTCTACCCCGTGGTGCCGCTGCTCGGCATCGGCTTCTGTCTGTACCTGATGTACGAGACGGGCTGGACGACCTGGATCCAGTTCGCGTGCTTCCTGGCGGCCGGCTTCCTCGTGTACGTGCTCTACGGCCGCCGCAACTCCCGGCTGGCCGCGGCTGGAGCCCTTCCCGGAGCCGCTCCCGGCGCCGAGGTCACGCCGGACGCCGCTGAGCGGGCACCACAGGCAGTCTGAACCAGACCGCCTTGCCGGAGCCGGTGGGGCGGTGGCCGCATGAGGAGCTGAGGGTGCGGATCAGGAGGAGGCCGCGCCCGTGCTCCTGCCAGGGGTCGGGCTCACCGGGCGGCTCCGGGACCGTGAGGTTGCCGGGCGGCTCCGGGTCCGGGTCGTGCACCTCGACCTGACAGCCGGTCGGCATCAGCTCCACGACCAGCTCTATGGGACCGTCCCCCGCAGTGTGCTCCACGGCGTTGGCGACCAGCTCCGCGGTGAGCAGTTCCGCGGTGTCGCTGTCGGCCGCGTGCTTCAGCTCGGCCAGCGCGGTGCGGACCAGGGCGCGGGCGACCGGCACGGCCGCGGCGGTGTGCGGCAGCGCGATGCGCCAGGAGGCGGGGGCGGGGGTGTCGTGCAAGGTGGGTCCGTTCATGGAGCAGGTTGTCCTGCTTTCAACGTGAGGAATGGTACGGCGCGGCCGGACGGAGGCGTCGGGCGGGCGCTTTCCAGGACGTTCGGTGGGCGCCCTCCCAGGACGTTCGGCTCGGCATGAGGCCCCGTACCCAGCTCAACGCCCCCTCTCCCGCGCGGTGCTCCCACCGTTACGGGGCTATCGAGAACCCGTGACGCGGTGACGGGAAACGGTCACTTCCCGACCGCGTTATTGCGTGGTCGTGACGACAGTCACAGAGTGGTGATAACTTCGTGGAGTAACGACGCCCGCTGTCCGGCGCCCTGTGGCGCGGACCGCCGCCCCCGTCCGAGGAGGCCGCCCGTCATGAGTCCCTTCACCGGCTCCGCCACCCGCACCTCCGACTGGCAGCACCTGAGGTGCGAGGTCGCCGACGGGGTCGCCACGGTCACCCTGGCCCGCCCCGAGAAACTCAACGCCCTCACCTTCGGCGCCTACGCCGACCTGCGCGATCTGCTCGCCCAGCTCTCCCGTGAGCGGTCGGTACGGGCGCTGGTGCTGGCGGGGGAGGGGCGCGGCTTCTGCTCGGGCGGTGACGTCGACGAGATCATCGGCGCGACCCTGTCCATGGACACCGCACAGCTCCTCGACTTCAACCGGATGACCGGGCAGGTCGTGCGGGCCGTACGGGAGTGCCCGTTCCCGGTGATCGCGGCGGTGCACGGGGTCGCGGCGGGCGCCGGAGCCGTCCTCGCCCTGGCCGCCGACTTCCGGGTGGCCGACCCGAGCGCCCGGTTCGCCTTCCTCTTCACCCGCGTCGGACTGTCCGGCGGCGACATGGGCGCCGCCTATCTGCTGCCCCGGGTCGTCGGACTCGGTCACGCGACCCGGCTGCTGATGCTCGGCGAACCGGTGCGCGCGCCCGAGGCCGAGCGGATCGGCCTGATCAGCGGGCTGGCGGACGAGGGCGGCGCGGACGAGGCCGCGCAGCGGCTGGCCCGCCGCCTGGCCGAGGGCCCGGCTCTCGCGTACGCCCAGACCAAGGCCCTGCTCACCGCCGAACTGGACATGCCCCTCGCCGCCTCCGTCGAGCTCGACGCCTCGACCCAGGCCCTCTTGATGACCGGCGAGGACTACGCCGAGTTCCATGCGGCGTTCACGGAGAAGCGCGCCCCGAAGTGGCGGGGGCGATAGCCGTGGCGACGCGGACGTCCGCGTCTGTGCGTGTCGCCGTCATCGGCGGCGGTCCCGGCGGGCTGTACGCCGCCGCGCTGCTCAAGCGCCTCGACCCGGACCGCGAGGTCACCGTCTGGGAGCGCAACGCCCCCGACGACACCTTCGGCTTCGGTGTCGTGCTCTCCGACGAGACGCTCGGCGGGATCGAGCACGCCGACCCGGTCGTGTACGCGGCGCTCCAGGACGAGTTCGTGCGCTGGGACGACATCGACATCGTGCACCGGGGCGTGCGCAGCACCTCCGGAGGCCACGGCTTCGCGGCGCTCGGCCGGCGCCGGCTCCTGGAGATCCTGCACGAGCGCTGCCGCTCGCTCGGCGTCGAGCTGCGCTTCCGGGCCGAGGCCCCGCCGGTCGCCGAGCTGACGACGGCGTACGACCTGGTCATCGCCGCCGACGGGGTGCACAGTGCGACCCGGGCGGCGTACGCGGAGGTGTTCAAACCGTCGGTCGAGGAGCACCGGTGCCGTTACATCTGGCTCGCCGCCGACTTCGCCTTCGACTCCTTCCGCTTCGAGATCGCGGAGACCGAGCACGGCGTGATGCAGCTGCACGGCTACCCGTACTCCCGCCCGTCGCCCGACCACCACCCCTCAACGAGGCCCTCCGGGCCACAGAATCAATTCGGCGCCTCCACCGTCATCGTCGAGATGCGCGAAGAGGTGTGGCGGGCGGCCGGTTTCGCGGACCTCGACGAGCAGGAGTCCGTCGAGCTCTGCGGAAAGATCTTCACGGACGCGCTCGGCGGGCGGCAGCTGCGGTCCAACAAGTCGACGTGGACCACCTTCCGTACGGTGGTCAACGACCGCTGGTCCCACGGCAATCTGGTCCTCCTCGGGGACGCCGCGCACACCGCGCACTTCTCCATCGGCTCCGGCACCAAACTCGCCGTCGAGGACGCGCTCGCGCTGGCCGCCTGCCTGGAGGAGCGGACCGCCCTCGACGAGGCACTCGCCGCGTACGAGGAGGAGCGGCGCCCTGTCGTCGCGTCCACCCAGCGGGCGGCGCGGGCCAGCCTGGAGTGGTTCGAGAACCTGGGGCTGTATCTCCATCAGCCCGCCCGGCAGTTCGCCTTCAACCTCCTCACGCGCAGCCGCCGTGTCACGCACGACAACCTGCGGCTGCGGGACGCGCACTTCACGGCGGCGGTCGAGCGCGAGTTCGGCTGCCCGCCCGGCACACCGCCGATGTTCACCCCGTTCCGGCTGCGCGGTCTGACCCTGCGCAACCGGGTCGTGGTCTCACCGATGGACATGTACTCGGCCGTGGACGGCGTCCCCGGCGACTTCCACCTCGTCCACCTGGGCGCACGGGCGCTCGGCGGCGCGGGCCTGGTGATGACCGAGATGGTGTGCGTGAGCGCCGAGGGCCGCATCACCCCCGGCTGCGCGGGCCTCTACTCACCCCGGCAGGCCGATTCCTGGGGGCGGATCATCCGCTTCGTGCACACCCAGTCACCCGGCACCGCGATCGGCGTCCAGCTCGGACACTCCGGCCGCAAGGGCTCCACGAAGCTGATGTGGGAGGGCATGGACGAGCCCCTGGAGGAGGGCAACTGGCCCCTGGTGGCCGCCTCCCCGATCCCGTACGGACCACGCAGCCAGACCCCCCGGCAGCTGACCCGCGCCCAACTCACCGACATCCGCGAGCAGTTCGCGGCAGCCGCCTGGCGTGCCGCCCGCTGCGGCTTCGACCTCCTCGAACTGCACTGCGCCCACGGCTACCTGCTCTCCGGCTTCCTCTCACCGCTCACCAACCGGCGCACCGACGCCTACGGCGGCTCGCTGGAACGCAGACTGCGCTTCCCGCTGGAGGTCTTCGACGCCGTACGCGCCGTGTGGCCGGAGGAGCGGCCGATGACCGTCCGCATCTCCGCCACCGACTGGGCCGAGGGCGGCAACACCGGGGACGAGGGCGTGGCGATCGCCCGGGCCTTCGCGGCGCACGGCGCCGACGCGGTCGACGTGTCGACCGGGCAGGTGGTCGCCGACGAAGAGCCCGAGTACGGCCGCTCGTACCAGACCCCGTTCGCCGACCGGATCCGCCACGAGACCGGCCTCCCCGTGATCGCCGTCGGCGCGATCTCCTCCTGGGACGACGTCAACTCCCTGATCCTGGCCGGGCGTACGGACCTGTGCGCACTCGCCCGGCCGCATCTCTACGACCCGCACTGGACGCTGCACGCGGCGGCCGAGCAGGGGTACGAGGGCCCGGGCGTCGCCTGGCCCAAGCCCTACCGCGCGGGCAGCCGCCGCCCGCAGACCGGACGCATCGACGCCCCCAAGCCCCGGCTTTCACTGGGGACTTGAGGGCGCGGGAAAGAGCGGCCCTAACGGGAGAGGTCGGCCATGCCCGCCGTCAGTGTCGAGCCGTCCGCCGGGTCGACGAGGAGGAACGCGCCGGTGTGGCGTACGTCCGCGTAGTCGTCGAGCGCGAGCGGTTCGGCGGTGCGCAGGGTGATGCGCCCGAGGTCGTTCGTGGTCAGCTCGTCCGCCCCGCCCAGGTCCTTGACGATCGCCTTCACGGTCCGCGTGGTGTGCTTGACCAGCACCCGGTCGCCGACCCTGAGCGCCCGGTCGGCCAGATGACAGACGGCCGCCCGGACGTCCTGCGTGAGCGCGGGCGCGTCCGGCCCGGCGGTGATCATGTCACCGCGTGAGACATCGCGCTGGTCGGCCAGGCGCAGGGTCAGCGACTGCGGCGCGTACGCGAGGCCGGCGTCCTTGCCGAGCACGTCGATGCCGGCGATCTCGGAGGTCTCTCCGGAGGGGTGGACGGTGACCCGGTCCCCGACCCGCAGCGTTCCGGACACCAACTGCCCCGCGTAGTGGCGGGCCTCGCCGTGCCGGATCACGTACTGGACCGGGAAGCGCACCGGAGCGGACGTGGGCTCGGAACCCACCGGCACGGTCTCCAGGAACTCCAGGAGCGCCGGACCCTCGTACCAGTCCATGCGCGTCGAACGCTCCACCACGTTGTCACCGGCGAGCGCCGAGACCGGGATCGGAGTGAAGCCGGGCAGGTCCAGCTCGGCGGCGTGGCCCGCGAAGTCCTCGACGATCCGCTCGAAGTCCTTCTGCTCGTAGCCGACGAGGTCCATCTTGTTGACGGCGAGGACCACGTGCGGGACGCGCAGCAGTGCGGCGACGGCCGCGTGCCGGCGGGTCTGCTCGATGACGCCGTTGCGGGCGTCGACGAGGACGACGGCCAGGTCGGCGGTCGAGGCGCCGGTGACCATGTTCCGGGTGTACTGCACGTGCCCGGGGGTGTCGGCGAGGATGAAGCGGCGGCGCGCCGTGGCGAAGTAGCGGTAGGCGACGTCGATGGTGATGCCCTGTTCGCGTTCGGCGCGCAGGCCGTCGGTGAGGAGGGCGAGGTCGGGGGCGTCCTGGCCGCGGCTCGCCGAGGCGCGCTCGACGGCCTCCAGCTGGTCCGTCAGGATCGACTTGGAGTCGTGCAGCAGTCGTCCGACCAGGGTGGACTTGCCGTCGTCGACGGAGCCGGCGGTCGCGAAGCGCAGTGTGTCGATGGTCGTCATGTCTAGAAGTACCCCTCGCGCTTGCGGTCTTCCATCGCGGCCTCGGACATCTTGTCGTCGGCGCGGGTGGCGCCCCGCTCGGTGAGCCGGGAGGCGGCGATCTCTGCGATCACGGCGTCCAGCGTGGTGGCGTCGGAGTCGACGGCGCCGGTGCAGGACATGTCGCCGACGGTCCGGTAGCGGACGAGCCGCCTCTCCACGACCTCGTTCTCGCGCGGCCCGCCCCACCCGCCGCCGGTCAGCCACATCCCGCCGCGCCGGAACACCTCACGGCGATGCGCGAAGTAGATGTCGGGCAGTTCGATGTCTTCGCGGGCGATGTACTGCCAGACGTCCAGTTCGGTCCAGTTGGAGAGGGGGAAGACGCGGAC
>NZ_JBVKBU010000038.1:0-23575 GCF_055638955.1 Streptomyces sp. NPDC111507
AACCCGGCTAGTGCTGATGGTGGAAGTCCCCTGGGAGCGCTGCTCCCGGAGGCAGCCTGAGCTAGGAATCCCCCTGCTTTAGCTGGGGGAGGATGTCAATCGTCCGGACGACAGACCCCGCCGCCTTCGCGCGCGGCGCGCCACGTCACCCGAGGGCGACTGCGCTGCGCGCTTAAGGTGACGCCCGGAGGTGGAGCATGCGAGTGGGGTTGCACGCGCTCGGTATCGGTGACGGTGCCCGTCCCGAGGTGATCCGCGCGGTGGCCGCAGCCGCGGAGACACACGGCTTCGCGAGGCTCTGGTGCGGCGAGCACGTGGTACTCGTGGATGCGTCCGCCTCCCGCTACCCCTACTCCGTGGACGGCCGGATCGCCGTGCCCGCGGACGCGGACTGGCTGGACCCGCTGCTTGCCCTGACCTTCGCGGCGGCGGTCACCAGCCGGATCGAACTCGCCACCGGCGTGCTCCTGTTGCCCGAGCACCATCCGATCGTGGTCGCCAAACAGGCCGCCACACTCGACGTGCTCTCCGCCGGGCGGTTCAGCCTTGGTGTCGGAGTCGGCTGGTCGGCCGAGGAGTTCGCAGCGCTCGGAGTCCCCTTCGCCGGTCGCGGGCGGCGGGCCGAGGAGTACCTCGCCGCGATGCGCACTCTCTGGGCCGAGGACCCGGCTTCCTTCGCGGGGGAGTTCACCCGCTTCGACGCGATCCGGGTCAACCCGAAACCACTGCGCGGCGGCCGGCTCCCGGTCGTGGTCGGCGGCAACAGCGACGCCGCCCTGCGCCGCGCGGCCAGGCTCGCCGATGGCTGGTACGGCTTCAACGTCCCGGCGGCCGAGGTCCCGGCACGTATCGCCGTTCTCGCCGACGAGTGCGCCCGCCACGGTCGCGCTCTTGACGAGCTGACCGTCGCCGTCGCGCTGAGCGACGGCACCCCGGAGCACCTCCCCGCACTCGATGCGGCAGGCGTCACCGAACTCGTCGTCGTCGGCGCACCTCCACCCGCTCCCGAGGCGGCGGCCACCTGGGTCGCGGAAATCGCACAGACCTGGATGCGCCGCTAGGGCCTGTCCGGCTTGATCCGCCGGACGGGCCCTAGCTGGCGGACAGGTGCTCGAGTGTGCCGAGGAAGTCGCGGAAGGCCCGGTCGGTGCGGGTGGTGTCGCCGGTGGCGTCGAGGTCCATGAGGAGACCACGGATGACAGCGAGGACGAGCGTCGCGAGATCCGGTCGACCGATGCTGCGCAGGCCGTCCTCGAGCGGCCCGAGCCAGTCGGTCGTCGCGGTGCGCCGGAAGTCGGGCCACAACTGCTGCTCCGCGCTCTCGCGCAGCTGACCGAACATCCGTAGGTACGGCCGTCCGTCCGGGCCGGTGATGGAGGTCCAGGCGTGATCAAGGGTGGCCGTGTAGGGCTCGTCGGGTTGCACCCGCAGGAGGGCGCCGAATGTGTCGAGTTGGCGTTGCCGCGCGCGCCCGAGGACGGCCCGCAGCAGGGCGTCGCGGGTGCCGAAGTGATAAATCAGCATGCGGGCCGAGGTGCCGGTGGCGGTGGCCAGCGGCTCGAGCCGGTCGGGGAGGCCGTGCGCCAGGGCGTGATCAGCGCAGGCATCGAGCAGCCTCTCCTTGATGTGCGGTTGCGGTCGTCTGCCCACGGCGCGACTTTTTCACGTAACAGCAGCTACGTCTACCGTTGATCGAAAGGCAGTCGAGGCAGCCGTGGAGGTAGCGATGAGGGTCGTGTTCGTGCATGGGGCGTGCGTGCGGGACGGGTCGTGGTGGTGGCACCGCACCGCCGATCTGCTGCAGGAGCGAGGGGTGTCGAGCGTGGCCCCGGCGCTGCCGAGCTGCGGCGAGGCGGGCCTGCCCGGCGGCGTCGGCGGTCTGGGGCTGTCCGAGGATGTTGCCGCGGTGCGGCAGGTGCTGCAGGCCGGCGACGAGCCGACCGTCGTGGTCGCCCACAGCTACGGCGGCATCGTCACCGCGGAAGCCGCCGCGGGAATCGGGTCGGTGCGCCACCTGCTGCTGGTTTCCAGCTACCTGCCCGAGGTCGGGCAGAGCCTGTCGGAGTTCGGGGACGGCGGCCCCGCCCCGTTCCTCGACGTCGACCCCGACGCCGGCACGTTCGGGGTCCGCCCCGAGCTGCTCGTGGACACGTTCCTGCAGGACTGCGACCCCGAGGTCCAGGCGCAGGCGGCGGACCACCTCGCCCGGCAGAGCGTCCAGGTGACCGGGCAGTCGGTCGGGGCGGCCGCATGGCGGCAGGTGCCCTCGACGTACCTCGTCTGCGCTCAGGACCGGGGCACCCCGCCGCGCCTGCAGCGCGAGTTCGCCCGCCGGGCCGGCAG
This sequence comes from Streptomyces sp. NPDC111507, assembly GCF_055638955.1. Classification (NCBI taxonomy): domain Bacteria; kingdom Bacillati; phylum Actinomycetota; class Actinomycetes; order Kitasatosporales; family Streptomycetaceae; genus Streptomyces; species Streptomyces sp. NPDC111507. The sequence continues at coordinate 2,344 of NZ_JBVKBU010000038.1, forward strand.
CGTCGTCGAACTCGACGCCGGCCACCACCCGTTCCTGTCCCAGCCCGCCGCGGTCCGGGACCTGCTGCTGAGCCTGTGACGGCAGCCGCGGACGAGCCGGGCCGGCGATCCGAGGACCTCAAGGGCCGTCTCCCCTGACGCGCGGCCCTCCAAGGTCAACCGCTTGGCGTTGTTCTTTCGCTGGAAATGGAGCCCACGGGCCTTCCTGCATGTGGCGCGGATCACGTCGGGGGGAAAACCTGCGGCGCGACTCGGGCGTCTAGCCGGTGTGAGATCAGTCAGGAAGGCACCGCGCGCGCTGGACGAGGAACAGCTCGTCCGGCTGGTGGCGAGGGGTGACCGCGCGGCGTTCGAGGAGTTGTACCGGCGTACCGCGCCGTGGATGGCCTTGCGGCTGCGCCGTCGCTGCGCCGACGAACAGATCGTCGCCGAGGTCATGCAGGAGACGTACCTGGCGGTGTGGCGCGCGGCGGGGGCGTTCGCGGGGTCCTCGACGGGCGGGACGGCAACCGGATGGCTGTGGACGATCGCGGCGCGCCGCCTCGTGGACGCCTTCCGGCGCAGAGCCCACCACGCCGAGCCGCCGGCGGCCGCCGCTCTCCCCGACGCGGCGCCCGCCGCCGAGGAGGAGGCACTCGCGACGACCGTCGGCGGTGACGTCGGCGACGCGCTGCGGCACCTCGCGCCAGAACTCAGACAGGTACTGCAGGCCATGGTGCTCGACGGGCTTTCCGTCCGGGAGACCGCGGTCCTGCTCGGACTGCCCGAGGGCACGGTCAAGACCCGTGCCCGCCGGGCCCGTATCGAGATGCGGAAGGCGCTGGCATGAGCGGGGAACACGCGTCGACGCGGATCATCGACGGTTACGCACGCGGCGGCACGGACCTCGCCGCCGACGAGGTCTGGGCCCTGGAGGCCCATCTGGAGGCGTGCGGGGTGTGTCGTGACCGGCTGTCGGCCGCCGTCACCTTCGAGGTGCCCGCCGTGGCGGCGCTGGTCGGTACCGTGTGGTCCCACCTCGAACCCCAGCTGGCCGCCACCGCCACGATGCCGCACCGACGGCGCCGGTCGGCGTGGTTGTCGAGGTGGATGACGCCCACGATGGTGCCGTGGCTGGCCATGGTCGTGAGCGTGACACTGCTCGCGCTCCTGCTCGACCTGGTCGACACCGGCTTCGGCGAGGTGTCGCTGGTGCTGCTGCTCGCCCCGATCCTGCCCGTCCTCGGCGTCGCGGCGTCGTGGTCGCGCGGCCTGGACCCGGCGTACGAGCTGACGGCCTCCGCGCCGAGGGCGGGGCTTTACCTGGTGCTGCGGCGCACCGCGTCCGTGCTCGCCGTGGTCGTCCCCGCGCTGCTGGTGGCCGGGTGGACGACCGGTGTGACGGCCGGGCAGTGGCTGCTGCCCTGTCTTGCCTTCACCTCGACGACCCTGGCGCTCGGCGGTCTCGTCGGCGTGACCCGCGCCGCTGTCGCGCTGGCTGCCGTGTGGGTCGCGGCGGTCCTGGCGCCGACCCTGGCCACCAGCCGCACGGCCTTCACCCTGCAGACGGGCAGCCTGCCCGTGTGGGGACTGCTCCTCGCGCTCGGCACCGCTGTCGTGATCGCACGCAGGGGCGCGTACTCCGTGCTGGGAGCTCATCGATGACCATCGGAAAGGAACACCACACCATGTCCGCGGCAAACGCGGCCGACATCGCACCGACGGCCTACGCCTGGCAGATCCAGGCCACCGGGCTGAAGGTCAAGGTCGGCAGGAACCGGATGGCCGTCGACGGGCTCGACCTGTCGCTGGGCACCGGCGTGCACGGCCTCCTCGGCCCCAACGGGGCGGGCAAGACCACCCTCATCCGGACGCTGGCCACCGTACTGCGCCCCACCGAGGGCACCCTGGAGCTGCTCGGCGAGTCCGCGGGCGGCATGGGTGAGCATCGTGCGCTGCGCCGCCGTATCGGCTACCTGCCGCAGGAGTTTGGCTACTACAAGCGCTTCACGGTGCGCGAGTTCGTCGAGTACATGGCGTGGCTGAAGGAGGTGCCCAAGGCGGACATCCCCGCCGCCGTGCAGCGCGCCGTGGAGAGAGTGGGTCTGGCGGACCGCGCCGACGAGAGGATGAAGGCCCTGTCGGGCGGCATGGTGCGCAGGGCCGGCATCGCCCAGGCCATCGTCAACGACCCGACGATCCTGCTCCTGGACGAGCCGACGGTCGGCCTGGACCCGGCGCAGCGGCTGCGTTTCCGCGAGCTGCTGCAGGAGTTGGGTACGGACACCTGCGTGGTCGTCTCGACCCATCTGGTGGAGGACGTCGCCGCCGCCTGCACCGACGTGGTGCTCATCGCCGAGGGGCGGCTGGTCTTCCAGGGCCCTCCGGACGAGCTGGCCTCGGTGGGCGGCCCCGAGCACGTGGGGGACAGCCCCCTGGAGCGCGGCTACTCGGCGCTGCTGCTCAACCCGGAGCAGGGAAGGGGCACCTGGTGAACGTCCGCGTCCTGCGTATCGAGCTGAAGCGCTCCGTCGCCCCGTGGGCCGGCGCGATGGTCCTGGCGCCGGCGCTGGCGTTCCTGTACCTGATTCCCGGATCGTGGTGGACGGGCACCACGGCGTGGACAGCCCAGTGGACGTCCATGGCCCTGGGGACCCGCTCCCTGTTGTTCTACCTGTGGCCGCTGGCCGTGGGGCTCGGGGCGCTGCAGGGCCTGCGCGACCACCGCTCGAAGATGTCCGAGCTGCTGACGAGCACGCCGCGGCCCGCCCGGCACCGTGCGGCCACGCTGGCCGGCGCGACGGCGATCACGCTGACCTCGGCCTTCGCGCTTCTCGTCCTCGTGGGCGCGGTCCAGGTGGTCGCCCACACCGAGTACACCCACCTCGGGTGGCTGCCGATCTCGCTGGTAGGGGCACTCTCTCTCGTCGCGGGGGCCGTGCTGGGCATGGGGGCCGGGCGGGCCCTGCCGTCCGTGCTCACCCCGCCCGCGCTGGCCATGGGCGCCTTCGTGTTCACAGCCCTCATGCAGATGTCGTTGGGCCGGACGGAGACGACCACGGCGACGGGACTCTCGAGCACGGAGCCGAACCAGGTCTCCCTGCTGTCACCGGCGGTGGGCGAGGTGCGCGACACACTCGTCACGCTCTCCGCCTCCGTTCACGTCGGGCAGACGATCTGGCTGCTCGCCATGGCCGCGACCGGCTTCGCGCTGCTGGTCGCCGCGACCCCGCGCGCCCGGATGCTCGCCCTGACGCCCGTCCTGGCGGGCGCGGTGATCGCTCTGCTCGTCCTCCCCTCCGACCCGCGCCGGATGTACGTCGTCGACCAGGCCGCCGCGGAGCTGGTGTGCGACGGCCCGGTGTGCGTGACGAAGACGCAGCAGGCACGACTCGCCGACCTCGCCGGTCCCGGCAAGGAGGCGCTGCGCCTGCTGCACGGGGCCCTGGGCAGCCAGGCGCCGGTCTCGGTCCGGGAGAACACCGCCGTACTGCCGCAAGGCTCCACACGGCAGTGGTCCCGCAAGACCGTGCTCTTCGACTTCGACGACGACATCATCGCCGCCGCGAAGGGCGAGGAGCTGACCTGGGCCCTGATCGCCAAAGGCATGGTGCCAGGGTGCGCCCCCGTCGGCTGGAGCAGTTTCGGAGGAGATGAATTCGCGCAGACCGTCGCGGTGGGCTGGGTCCTCGGGGACCTCGGACCGCTTCCCGGCACCTGGTCAGCGAGTATGCGCCGCGAGGTCGACGCCGAGACCCGCCCGGTGTGGAAGAAACTCAAGGCGCTGCCAAGGGCCGAGCAGCTCTCGCGGATCAACGCGATGCGCGCCGCCGCGCTCTCCTGCAAGGGCGACGCGTTCGCCGCGCTGAAAGGCGGTGCGTCCCGGTGAGATGGCTGACGCTGTACGCGCGCTCGCGTCAGGTACCCGCGTCGCTCGCCGCGGTGGTGATCAGCGCGGTGGCGGTGTGGGCACTCGCCCGGGACGGCAGCGGGGTGATCGGTGATCCGCGGCTGCCCGTGCTCGCCCTCGCTACGGGGGCGATGGCGGCCTCGATCGGGCTCAGCGGGCAGGACCTCGCGCTGGACCGGACGGCCGCGATCCGCTGGGTGCCCCGCAGGGCGGCACACGTGCTGCTCTGCGGCGCGGTCGTGGGCGCGGTGCTGCTGACAGTGCAGGCGATGGGCGAGGACATGGCCGCTACCGCGTTCGTCGTCCGGGACAGCGCGGGCCTGATGGGACTGGTCGCCCTGGGCGCGGCGCTCTCGGGCGGCCAGTACGCCTGGACGCTGCCGTTCGCCTGGCTCTCGTTCTCGTTCTTTGCCCCGCCCCCGACGAGTGCGCCGATGCGGGTGGCGAGCTGGATGCTGCTGCCGCCCGGCACGGCAGCGGGCACCTGGACGGCCCTGGTCCTCTCGGTGGCCGGCACCGCGGCCTACGCCGTCGCGGGACCGAGATGGTGACCGATCGGTCAGCGGTGTCCGCCCACGTGCGGGGGGCGGGGTGGGGCGGGCACCGCCGGGCTACCCACGGCTGGATGACGGGCGACTGCAGAGTCGCACTGGCGCCCCCGCACTCGCCGATCGGCTGACGGTCACCAGTACATGACCGACGCGTTCCCGGAACCCCACGTGGAGTACATCCGGACACGGAGGACATACCGGCGTTGCTTGAAGAGTTTGACCTCGAAGCGGCCGTTGCGGTCCGCGCCGCTGTCGTCCTCGCCGGTGACGTAGTGCAGGTTCTCACCGTCGGCTTCCTCGAAGAGGACCATCTTCACATCGGCGTCCCCGAAGGTGCTGAACTGGTACTTCTGGCTCTTCTCCGGGATCACCTCATAATCGGCCTGCTTTCCTGAGCCGAGGCTGAGGACAGCCGATTGGAACGGCTTCAACTCGTCCATGTGAGGAGCGAGCGGCGGATACCACGTGTTCACGTACTCTTTGTCCTGATCGGACAGTTTGAGCGGGGAAGGAATGCCGTTCTGATAAGCCTCCGGTCGCTTGATCAGGCCGGGCCCGAACCCGTATTCCATGATCGACTTTACGTCCCACTGTGAACCGCTCACCTGGTCCGTGGAAAGTTTGCGGATGATGTTTTGGTAGGTCGTCTCCGGTGGCCAGAAATTGGGCGAACCGGCCATGTACGCGTAGACCTTCTCCTCGTCCCACTCGATGCCGGCGAACGGATTCTGGTGCTCATGGCAGAAACCGATCGCATGCCCTATCTCGTGCCTGACCGTGGCCTTCCCGTAGGGCGACGTCGGGTCCCACCCGAAGTTCATCGTGGCTTCTTCGGCGCTGATGCCGAGACAGTCCGTGCCGACGTACGACCAGGATCCGTCGTCGGCAAAGGCGATCCGGATCTCCGAGTCCGCAGGGCTGTCCTCGGGACGGAACTGCAATCCGATGCCAAGACGCTCCCACTCCTCGAAACCGTTGTGGACCTCGGTCAACCACGCCTTCGGCACACCGTCGTCGGCGCCGTCGAGGAAGCTGTAGCGCAGTTGAGTGCCGTTCACCCACTTCGCATGATTGGCCAGTATCGCCCTGGTCCGCGGAAGACTGAGGTCCGAGGGCAGCACGGGTATTCTCTGCGGAGGTTGGGCGCAGTACCGCTGAGCGTCCTTTTCCTGCTGAGCAGTCATGGTGATGTTCCTGACTTAGTTGCTTGTGGCGGGGGGCGAGGGGCGGGGGCTCACGCGTCCACGTTCACGTTCACGCCATCGGGACAGGCGTACTGGTCGTGCTGGCGCATCGTCACCGTCTTCCAGGCACCGGTCGAGTCGATACCCAGGCAGGAGTCGAACGGGTACGACACGACGGGAGGCGGCTGCGCCGCCGCGGCATTGGCGTCACGGCCGCCGGGCTCCCGTCTTCATGGACTGTCGAGTCGGGCCCGCTCCAGACGTCCTTCTCCGTTGCCTCCTGGAGCGGTTCGACAGCTGGCTCGAAGCTCTGGAGCGGTGCCGGGACACTCGTCGGTTGATTGTTGGACATAGCGAAACACCCCATCGTTTCTGCTGATGCCGGCATTTCCCGGTACGCGGCCGGGTCGAGAGCTATTGACCGTTGAAAGGCCATTCCTGACCTGGCGTAGGATTCTGAAACGTTCGACGGGTGATTACAGTCGGCGAATCCCGGTCGAACCAATGCCCCTGATTCGATGCTGCTCCAGATTTCGCTGTTGTGCATCCCGGGGAACCGCGTTCACCACGGGTTTTCGGGCTCCGGCGGTTTGATGGAACTTTCACACGATCCCATTCAGGGCTGTCCGGATGTCGCCGACGGCCGTTGTGGAAGCTTTCGAACTCCCGCAGCGCGTGGAGCAGATGGCGCTGGTTCCAGATCAAGGTCCGGTTCAGCATCTCGCGGCGGCAGGTGTGCACCCGCTTCTCCTTGAGTGAGTTCATCCGCGGCATCCCGAGGCCGCCGAGCACGACCTCGATCCCCGCATCTCTCTCCGTGCCCCAGGCGATGTGACCGTTTCGAAGAAGTCGCACGGCAGCAGGGCCTCGGCCTGGGAGCGTGGGGGAAGTCCGCTCAGGTGCGAGGAGCGCCCGGTGCGCGGCCGGCCTGGGCGCTTCGGCCTGGACGTCTGCGCGTACCGACGTCTGACCGGGTCGCGGTGCCGACGCAGCACCGTGTCCGGGCGCACCAGCAGCCGCCACCTCCGCGCGACGTCCAAGGGCAGCGGGCACAGCAGCGCCGCCGGGAACGTCCGGTCGCTCGGAGTGAACCGCACCTTTCCTGCGCCGAGTTGGCGCTCCAGCACCGCGGTCCGATGGCGCGGGGCGAGGATTTTCGCGCCGTTGTCACGATCCCTCATCGGCAGCAGGCGCAGCGTGGCGACGCGTTCACCACGCCCAGACAGGTCAGTCGGAGCAGCGCGGTCGATTGTCCTGCTGCGTGAGGCGCCAGCCGCGCGAGAACGCCGACTCGAGCGGTCCGGACCCAAGGGCGCTACCAGATCAGGCACCAGTAGTTGCCGGCCTGCCCAGTGCCGACCGATGTGAGGCCCGTTGGAAGCTGCGCCGGGTCCGGCTCGCCGACGGCCGCCAGTGAACAGGCAGGATTGCCGACTACTCCTGCGGCGGCCATGCGCTGAGCAGCGGCCGTCGCTGCCGCGCTCGTGTACCACCGTGTCGGCGAGGGTGACGGCGACGGCGGCACGGGGGGCGGGGGCGATACCGATGGCACGGGCGGCACAGGCGGCACAGGCGGCGGGGACGACGCGGGCGACACGGACGGCGACGGCGGCACGGGCGACACGGACGGCGACGGCGGCACGGGCGACACGGACGGCGACGGCGGCACGGGCGACGGCGACGGCGGCGGGGGTGGCGTGGACTTGGGCGTAGGCGGCGTTGGTGCCGGCTTCGGTGTTGTCGTCGGCGGCTTGGGCGCAGAAGGCCGTATCGGTGTGGGCCCGGGCGGGAGCGGCGCGCCCAGTGTGGGTGTGGGCTTTGCTGTTGCTGTTGCTGTTGTCGGTGGTTTGGGTGATGGAGGCTGCGTGGAGGTGGGCGAGGGCGTGGGGGTGGGCTTGGGCAGGGACGGTGCAGGCGGTTTCGGCGTGGGCTTCGGCACTGCTGTTGCCGACGGTTTGGGCATGGGGAGCCGTGTTGCTGGTGGCTTCGGTTTCGGCCCGGACGTGGGGGCCGTCGCCGTCTGGTGGGGCGTCGGCTGAGGCCGGTTGCTCGAGGGTGCCGATGGGCGGGGATGAGCCGTGGGTGTCGGCTTGGGCTTCGGGGTGCGTGTAGACGTGGGCAGTGTTACGTGCGACGGCGTGGGCCGAGCGGCTTCATGGTCGGGCGTCACTGTCGCCCACACGCCGACGCCGATGCCACCGGCGACCAGCACGGCGGCACCGCCCGCGATCCAAGGGGCTCGACGGGATGAGCGTCGGTGACGGTTCATATCTCTTACTGTCTGCAAGGGGTGGCGGTACCGCCACTTGGGTGAGTGGCGTCGGGGTTTCCAGCTGATGAGGGACACGGCCCTGAGAGCCGGTTGTCGCGATGAGCCGGTTGGGCCGTCGGCGAGACACTGGAGGCGCTGGAGCTCGGTGCACGAGACAATCTCGAGAGGGCGGGCCGGGGCCAGCAGGCGACCGGACGGCAGACACTCCGTCCGAGGAACGGAGGGCACGCCTGCATGCCGGACAGCACCGGCCGCAGTGACCATCACGACCAGCGGCAGTCCCAGGCAGTCCACCACGACGTGCCGCTTGCGCCCGCCCACCTTCTTCCCGTCCCCTCACGCTGATGCCGCCCGTAGCGTCGTCTCCAGCCAGTAGGCCTGCGCCGTTGCTCACCCGTCGGCTGGAGGACAGTGCGTTGCCCGGCCTGCGACTTCGCGACCTTCCTCCTACGGCATTGCCGACCTAAACCCCTTTCGGGCACCGTCGAAACGATGGTCAAAGCGGCGGCGCGCAGCCGATAGTTATGTCCTTTCCGTCGACCGGTTCAGACATAGGGGGAATGACGTGCGCAAAATCTTGCGCGGGGTCGCCGCGTTGGCGACCGCGGCGACCGCCGTCGTGGCGATGTGCGGCGCGGCGGAGGCGAAGCCCGCTGAAGGCGACTGGAATGGTTGCCCGTACGGGGCCGTCTGTATCTGGGGCCAGGACCGCAACCCGTACCTCGACCCCCACCCGACCAACGTGTACTGGAGCTACGGCGCCCACAACCTGAGCAATCAGTATGGCGACCATTACGTCTTCAACAACCAGTACGGCGGCGCCAGCATGAGCCTGTGCACCGGCTACAACGGCGTTGGCTGCCACGTGGCGCTCAAGGTGCAGGAAATCGGAAGCTTCAACCTGACGCCCTACAACTCGGTCACCCTCAACCGGTAGCTCATCCACCGTCCGGGGGCGCATTCGAGTTGTTGTGGAAGCACGGACATCCGCGCTCGATGCGTACCTGTCGCATGGCTGTCCGCTGACCGGTCCAGGTATCGGGAGGAGTGAGGAAGAGGGGGTGGGCTCGGCTACATGCTGGGCCTCAGCGGGCCGTCACACGGTGATGACGACCTTCGAGCGCGCGTGCTCCACTTCGAGGTACCGAATGGCCTCGGGTACTTCACTCAGCGGGTAGGTCCGGTCGATGACTGGGGTGAGTTTCCCAGACTCGGCGAGTTCTCTCAGCGCTGCCAAGTTTTCCTTGCTCGGCGTCGCCGTGAGGATGAGCAGCCGCTGGTGGACAAAGTGAGACATCACTTGCCCCTTGAGGATGAGACCCATCGGCCCGATAAGACTCCCGCCTTCGGATACGCCCCCACCGGAGAGAACGAGCCTCCCCGTGGGTGTCAGGGCGCGGCGGCACTCGGTCAGCGAATGGTTCCCCACCAGGTCGAACACGACGTCGTACCGCCGTCCGTTCCGGGTGAAGTCTTCCCGGGTGTAGTCGATGAGGTGATCCGCGCCCATCGACCGGATCAGTTCTGTGTTTCTCGTACTGCACACGCCGGTCACTTCCGCGCCGAACGCTTTGGCGATCTGTACGGCGAAGGTGCCTACACCACCTGACGCACCATTGACCAGTACCTGCTGTCCCGGCTGTACCTGTCCCAGGTCGCGCAGGCCCATCAGTGCGGTGTTCCCCGCCAGCGGCACCGCGGCCGCCTGCTCGAACGACAGGCCGGCTGGTTTCGGCTCCACCACGTTGTCCTGGGCACACACGTACTCGGCAAATGCCCCGTCGACTTCACCGAATACCTCGTCACCGGGACGGAACCGCTTCACGTTCCTGCCCACCGCTTCCACCCGACCCGCGAAGTCCGTGCCCCGGATCTTCGTCTTTGGGCGGCTCAACCCGAGCACCAGGCGCGCCAGGTACGGGTCGCCCCGCATGAGGTGCCAGTCGCGGGCGTTGACCGCGGCCGCGTGGACTCGAACCAGTACGTCATGGTCGGCGACGACCGGCTTGTCGACCTCCCTGAGTTCCAAGACGTCAGGTGAGCCGTACCGGTCCTGGGCGATCGCCTTCATCGGGCCTCCACGGCATACGAGTTCGATGTGGATGGGATCGGCTGACCGGAAGTTCAGCAGTACTCATGACGGTAGGCGAGCGACCTCGGTGCGGGCATCGGGGCGAATCCCTAGGTGACGCACAGAACCAGGTGGCGACGGGGGCTGGTCTTGTGTCCCGGGACCATTGCTGAACGTAGCCGCTGTGGTGACCTGAAGGCCACCAAGGTGACAGCGACTGTTCCGGTCTTGTCGATGACGTCGGCGAACTCCCAGGCGAGGTCCGCGTCCAGGGCGTACGCGCACAGCAACATGTCCGGCTGATGCGGGGGTTCGGGCATCTGGTGGATCCCGACGCCACGTTCGTGACGAACTGCGCCTGCCCCCACACATCCTGGGCGCCACTGCCGTCAACCGACTTCCGCTGGCGGGTCGACGACGTGCGCCTGAGAGGGGATCACCCGGCGGGCTGATGTCCCCGGACGAGCGGGGCGTCGAACGTCCGCGTGCGATCGGGCTCGCTGTACAGGGGGAGAGCGACCTGCTCGGCTCGGTGGCTCCTCAGGGTGCGCTGTCGACGTCCATGGCCGCCGGGTTCAGTGACGCCAGGAGTTTCAGGAGCAGTGAGTGGGCCTGTTCCTGCTCCGTCGGTGTGAGTACTTCCAGGGCTTCGGCGTGGGCGGCGTCCACGGCGGCGCCGGCCTCGGCCGCGAGCCGCAGGCCGGCCTCGGTGGCGTGCAAACGGTGAGTGCGTCTGTCGCCGGGAGCGGTCCGCCGTTCCAGGAGCCCCCGCTCGACCAGCCCGTTGACGGCGGTTCCCATGGACTGGGGGGTGATCGCCGCCCGGCGCGCGGCGGTCGCGCTGGTGACGCCCGGGTCGAAGGCGGCCTGCACCAGGGCGCTGTTCTGGGCGCGGGTCAGCTGGAAGGGGCGCAGGCTGCGCTCGATCCGGGTCGCCATGATCTGGCCGATCTGCCAGGCCACATAGCCCGTACGCCGGTCGGGATGTTTCACGTGGCGGACCCCTTTTGTAAGGCAGCTGATTGTGGTGTACAACAGATTATCAGCTGACTTCTATTCTTCCTATCCTTCGAGGATCCTGCCTCTGATGTCCCAGCACGCCTCCACCCGACAGCACCACAAGCACGCCCTGGACGTGGCCCATGCGCCGCCGCGCCCCGGGACCCCGCGCGCCGTCCTGGTGCCCGTGGCGGTCGTCCTGCTGATCGGCACCGTGTTCGTCAGCGTCTACCTCGCCGCCTTCCACGCGCCGCGCCCCCACGAGCTGCGGGTGGGTACCACGGAGATCGGCACCCATCAGGCAAGCCTGCGCCAGGACCTGGCACGCGCCGTCCCGGACGGCTTCACCCTGGAGACCTACCCCGACGAATCCGCCGCCCGGCGTGCCGTCCAGGACCGGTCTGTCTACGCGGCCTACCTCGGCAAGGGGGATCTGCTCTATGGCAGTGCCAACGGAGCCGCCGTCACCGGCACCGTGACCACCGCGTTCGGCTCCGTGGCCCGCGCGGAACACCACCGCCTCTCCGTCGAGGACGTCGCCCCGGCGTCGGCGGGGGACACCCGGGGGCTGTCGGTCTTCTACGCGGCGTTCGGCCTGGTACTGGCGGGATACCTCTTCGGTATGACCACCTACCAGCTCGCCCCCCGCCTCCAGTACCGCTGGCGGATGGCCAGCCTGGCGCTGTTCGGCGTGGCCGGCGGCGTACTGGTCTCCGTCATCGCCGGAAGCACCGGCTTCGGCGCCCTGCCCGGCCCCTTCCTGCCCCTCGCCCTCGTCGTCGCGCTGATGGGCGCCGCGGTCGGCGCCACGACCATGGTGCTGCTGCGCCTGTTCGGCTCGGCCGGCGTCAGTCTCGCCTCGATCCTGCTGCTGATCCTCGGCAACAGCAGCAGCGGCGGCATCATGCCCGCCGCCTACCTCCCCGCCTGGCTGCGCCCGCTGTCCGAGATCCTGCCCGTCGGGGTCGGCGTCCGCGCCATGCAGGGGCTCTCCCGATTCCAGGATGACGGCCTGGCCCGCGCCCTGGTGATCCTCCCGCTGTGGGTGCTGGGCGCTGCCGCCGTGCTCTACCTCAAGGACGTCTTCCGACGCGAGGCCGTGAGCCGCGTGCCGGACATGGTCGAGCCCCAGCCCGCGGCGGCCTGACAGGGGACGCTTCCGCACCCGGCCGTGGCGGTGACGGTGACGGGATGCGTGGGGCGCGCAGCCGGGACTCGGCTGCGCGACACGTCAGGATCGATGAGCCTGCCGTACGAAGAGCGGGGCCACCGGCCGAGGGTTCCGGGACGGCGCCGGACGGCGGTGCCCTTCAGTCGGCCCGGATGAAGCGGGCCATCCCGATGGACTTGGGCGCCCTGTCGGTGAACCCGAACTTCCGGTAGAGATGGTGGGCGTCGCCGTCGGCGATGAGGGAGACGTACGAGAGAGCCGGTGCGCGGCGTTCCAACTCGTCGTTCAGGGCCTGCATGATGCGGCGGCCGAGTCCACGGCCCTGGTGCTCGGGCAGGACGCAGATGTCGACGATCTGGAAGAAGCATCCTCCGTCACCGATGATGCGGCCCATGCCGATCGGATCGCCATCGTGGACGGCCACCACCCCGTACCAGGTGTGGGCCAGCCCCACCGCCGCGCCCTCGGCGGACTTGTCGCTGAGGCCGGAGTGGGTGCGGAGCCGGCGGTAGTCCGCCACCGACGGGACGCCGGGGCGGACCTCGTATGCGCTGGGATCGGGCAAGGCGGTTCCCCTTACGGCTCGGTTACGGCTCGGTGTGACGCGGGGCGTAGTGGCCCAGGAACATGTCGGCCCCACCCGTGATCAGACGGTCGGTGAGATCGTCGTCGATGTCGGTGCCGTAGGCACTGAAGACCAGGTAGGGGAAGACCAGCAGGGAGTAGAGCTGGAGCACGGCCACCTCGATGTCGGGGACGTCGAGCCGGCCCTGTGCGACCAGTTGCCGGAGTGCTCCCGCGACGGCGGGGTGGTGGCGCTCGGGTCCGGCGTCGTGCCAGCCCCTGCCGAGTTCGGGGAAGCGGTGCAGTTCGCGGGCGACGACGTTCCGCAACGCGAGGATCTCCGGGTCGGCGCGGATTCCGGCCACCCAGGCGCGGGCGGCGGCGATGAGCGACTGACGCAGGTCGTCCGAGTCGGCGAGGCGGGCGACGGCGCCGGCGAGGGTGCCGCCGAGCGGGGCGTCGAGCGAGTCCTTGACGACCCCGATGAACAGGGCTTCCTTGCTGCCGAAGTGGTTGTAGACCGTCACCTTGGACACGCCCGCCTCGGCGGCGATGAGATCGACACTCACGTCGAAGCCCTCACGCAGGAAGAGCTCGCGGGCCGCTTTGAGGATGGCCAGTCGCTTGGCCTCGGCGCGCGGTCCGGCGGGGGGCCGCTTGACGTCCTTCGTGCTCATGCGACGAGTCTACCTACATGTGAACTGAACGGTTGAGTTCATATGAACTGAGCCGTACAGTTCACTTGGCCGGGCTCGTACCGAGCTCGTCGTGGCCCGGCCGCACTTCCCCCTTCCGTATCGCACGCTTGGAGGAGTCGTCGTGACGCACAGCACCGCTGACGCGCACCACGCGTCCGCTTCGCACCCCCCGGCCGACCCGCGCCGCTGGCTGATGCTCGTCCTGCTCTGCCTGGCCCAGTTCATGCTCATCCTGGACGTCACCGTCGTGAACGTCGCCCTGCCCGACATGGCCTCCGACCTCGACCTCGGCAGGCAGGCGCTGACCTGGGTGGTGACCTCGTACACCCTGTGCTTCGGCGGGCTGATGCTGCTCGGCGGGCGCCTCGCCGACGTGTTCGGCGCCCATCGCACCGTCCTCGCCGGGATCGCGCTGTTCACCGCCGCGTCCCTGGTCACCGGGCTCGCCACGGGCGCGCCCATGCTGCTCGGCGGGCGGATGTCCCAGGGCATCGGAGCCGCCCTGCTCTCCCCGGCCGCCCTCTCGATCGTCACCGCCTGCTTCCACGGCGCGGAACGCAACAAGGCACTCGGCGTCTGGGCCGCCGTCGGCGGCGCCGGATCCGCCATCGGAGTGCTGCTGGGCGGGGCGCTGACCGACGGGCCCGGCTGGCAGTGGGTCTTCTACATCAACGTGCCCGTCGGTGTCCTCGCCCTCGTCACGCTGCCGGGCCTGCTCCCGGCCCGTCCGCCGCGGCCGGCCCGGCTCGATCTACCGGGCGCGCTGCTGGTCACCGCGGGCACCGGGTCGCTCATCTACGGCCTGGTCAAGGCGGGCGACACGGGCTGGAGCGGAGCCGCCACACTCCTGTCGCTGCTCGCCGCGGTCGTGCTGTACGGGGCGTTCGCCGCGGCCGAACGGGTCGGCGGCGCTCCGCTGATGGACCTCCGCATGCTCACCCGCCGTCCCGTGGTCGCGGGCGCGTTCCTGCTGCTGATCGCCACCGCGCTGCTGATCGCGTTCTTCTTCCTCGGCTCGGTCTACCTGCAGCACGTACGCGGCTTCAGCCCGCTCGGGACCGGCCTCGTGTTCCTGCCCGTGGCCGTCGCCACCGCCGTCGGCGCCCACCTCGGATCCCGGCTGGTCGGCCGGATCGGCAGCAGGGCGACCGCCGTGGGAGGCATGCTGATCGCGGCGGCGGGCACCGCGCCGCTGACCCGGCTGTCGCACGACGGCAGCGTGTACGCCGGCCTGCTGCCGGGCCTCGCCGTCGCCTCACTCGGCCTCGGGGCGGTCTTCGTCACCGCCACCACCACGGCGCTTGCCATGGTCGCCCACGAGGAGGCCGGGCTCGCCTCGGGCGTCGTCAACACCTTCCACGAGGTGGGGGGTTCGATCGGCGTGGCCGTCCTGTCCACCGTCGCCGCCGCGGGCGTCGAGCACGGCGCGATCGACGGATTCACGGACGCGTTCACGCTCAGCGCCGTCGTGGCCGCCGTGAGCGCGGGCGTCGCCCTGTTCCTCGTACCGCGCGGCAGGCCACGGACGACCGGCGGTCCGCATGTGCACTGAAGCGCCCGCGCGGCAGCACCATGCAGCGAGCCGGCCGACGGCTCCTGGGCGGCCGGTCGACGGCTCCGCGCACAGCGAAGGGAAGTTCATGGTCAGTGCCGAAGCCCGCGTCGAGACCGGGCGTCCGAGTCGGTACCTCGTCCAACTCTGCAAGCACTTCGACAACAAGGGCCGACACCTGGGGCATCGGCCGGGCGCTCACGACGGTGACGGCGACGCGGCGGCGCTCAAGGAGACGCGGGAGGTGGCCGCCCAGGCCGAGGTCGAGTGGTCCGAGTCCGAGGGGACCGTCGTTCTTCCCTGGGGGCGGTGTGCGCTGCTGGCTCGCCCGGGGGCGCTGGCGGTGCGGGTGGAGGCCGCCGACGAGGAGAACCTGCGGCGGCTCCAGGAACTCGTGGGCGGGCATGTCGAGAGGTTCGGGAGGCGCGAGCGGTTGAAGGTGGAGTGGCGAGGTGGCCAGGCCTCGACGGCTGTTTCCGGCAGCCCGGCCCGTGGTGCGGCTTCCACGAGCGCGGGGGCGGTTTCCGCGACCGGCGGGGGAGTCACCAGGCGTCGATGGGCCGCCAGGACGACGGCTGTCGCGGCGGTCGGCGTACTGACCGTTGCCGTGCACCTCGGGCCGGGCGCGGTCCTGTTCGCCCACTGGCGGTGGACCGGCTGGGTGGCGAGCCTCGTCCTGGCCGTTGTCCTGGTGAAGATCACCGTACGCATCGGCCTGGGCCGCTTCGCCGTCCGCCTCGGCAGGGCATCCATCGGTAGGGCATCCAAGGGCGGCTGACACCCGCGTCGGCGCCACGTGATCCGGCTGCTGGTCAGGGTGGGGTGGAAGCAGGACGTGCCCGGCCCCGACGGCGGTGACGCCAGGGCGGGGCGTGACCGCTCCAGGCGCCCCTCGGCGGCCGAGGGAGCCCGGAACGGTCAACGGGTACCGCGGATCAGAGCCGGTCGAGGATGCTCCGGAGTTGCTTGACCTCGGCGGACTGGCCCGTGACGATGGCGTCGGCCATCTTCTTGGCGTCGGCGTGCCGGCCGCTCTTCTGCTCGGTCTTCGCCATGGCGATCGCGCCGTCGTGGTGGTCGATCATCATCTGGGCGAACATCTTGTCGAACTCCTTGCCCTGCATGGCCTTGAGTTCCTTCATGTCCTTGTCGGACATCATGCCGTCGCCGCCCATGTCCATCCCGGGCGTGTCGCCCGTGGCGGTGGGCTTGCCCCAGGACTTGAGCCAGCCCGTCATGGTCTTGATCTCGGGATCCTGAGCCTTCTCGATCTTCGCGGCCAGGTCCTTGATCTCCGCGTCGGAAGCGCGGCCGTCGGCCAGTTCGGCCATCGCCACGGCCTGCTCGTGGTGGGGGATCATCATCTGCGCGAACGTGACGTCCGCCTGGTCGGCGTCACCGGCCTCGGCGGCCGCCGTCGCTGTGGCCGAGCTCTTGCTGCCGCCGTGGTCCATGCCGCTCATGCCGCTCGCGCCGTCGCCGTCGCTGCCGCAGGCGGAGAGCATCAGGGCCCCCGCGGCTACGACGCCGACGGCCGCGATACGGCGGACGGGCTTGCGGTGGAGGTGTTTGCCGTGAAAGGCGCGTGTGAAGGCAGTCATCGTGAACTCACCTCGTGTGTTGGTTCTGGCTGTGTGGGCGTACGCGTCGTCGCGGGAGCGCGCGTGGTGCGCGTCCGCGAGGGCGGTTCGGCCTACAGCCGCAGGACCGACAACTCGGTGAGATCAGGGCCGCGGGGTGGGGGATTGGGCCGCAGCATGACGGGCGCCTGGGCGAGGAGCTTCGCCAGCCAGTCCGGACGGCGGGCGAGGGCCTTCCTCAGCAGTGCGGTGAGTACCCACGCACCGAACATCACCGCCACGCACAGCGAGACCATGTCCATCGCCATGGCCGGTCTGTCCTTGGAGGACGTGTGCGTGGAGTGCGCGGCGCTGCCCCGCTCCGGTGATGCCGGAGCCCCCATGGGGTCGTGGGCGGCCACCACCGTGGACATTGTCGAGACCTGGGCCGCGGGGCTCATGCCGTCGCCGGGCGGCTGGTCGGGGTGTCCCACGGTGTGCATGACGAACACGCCCAGCGCGAGAACGACGACGAGCAGCAGGTGCCCGTAGGCCCCTCCCGCCCGTACGTATCGGTTCACGTGCACGTCGGCAGTCTCCGTCTGTGATCGCTGCGGACCGGCTGTCCGACAGTATCGACTGGCTTTCCGACCATATCGAAAGGGAGTGGGGTGTGCCGTCGTGGGGGCAGGGTTCCGGACGGCGGGGCGTCCTTCACCCGGTCGGGCCAGGGCACGTCAAGGCGGTGTCAACGTCCACGTGACCGGCGCCAAGGATGCGTCAAGGGTCGTGCCGGACGACTCACGGAGGGGCTTCGGTGGGGGGAAGTACCCCTTCCCGTCGGAGAGTTGATCTTCAGTGAGCGGAGCGCGTCGGCTGCGATGAATGACGGACCGACCGAGATGAGTGATGTGCGGACCGGCGGGGGTGAGGTACGGACCGCCGTGGGTGACGTACGGCCCGGTCGGCTGAAGGTCTATCTGGGGGCGGCCCCGGGGGTCGGCAAGACCTACCGCATGCTCGACGAGGCGCGCCGCCGGGCGGCACGCGGCGCCGACGTGGTGGTGGGGTTTGTGGAGTGCTACGGCCGCCCGGGCACGGAGGCACTGCTCGACGGTCTGGAGGTCGTACCGCGTGCCCGCTGCGCCCACCGCGGCGGGGAGTTCGAGGAGATGGACCTCGCCGCGGTCCTCGAGCGCCGGCCGCAGATCGCGATCGTCGACGAGCTGGCCCACACCAACGTCCCCGGCGACGGCCGCAACGCCAAACGTGGGCAGGACGTCGAGGAACTGCTCGCCGCCGGGATCGACGTCATCACGGCCCTCAACATCCAGCATCTGGAGTCCCTCAACGACGTCGTCGAGAAGATCACGCGGATGCCGCAGCGCGAGACGGTGCCCGACGAGGTCGTACGACGGGCGCAGCAGATCGAGTTCGTCGACATCACGCCGGAGGGACTGCGTCGTCGGATGGCGCACGGCAACATCTACGCCCCCGAGAAGATCGACGCGGCCCTGGCCGACTACTTCCGGCCCGGCAATCTGACCGCGCTGCGCCAACTGGCCCTGCTGTGGGTGGCCGACCGGGTCGACGAGGCACTGCAGTCGTACCGCTCGGAGCACGGCATCGGCGGGGTGTGGGAGATCCGGGAGCGGGTCGTGGTCGCCCTCACCGGCGGGCCCGAGGGGGGCACCCTCATCCGGCGGGCCGCCCGGATCGCCGACCGGTCGGCGGGCGGTGACCTGCTCGCCGTGCATGTGACCCGCAGCGACGGTCTCGCCACCGGCACCTCGCACGCCTCACTCGCCCGGCAGCGGCGGCTGGTCGAGGACCTGGGCGGGAGCTACCACTCGGTCGTCGGCGACGACGTGCCGTCCGCCCTTGTCGACTTCGCCCGCGCCGAGAACGCCACCCAACTCGTCCTCGGTACCAGCCGCCGCGGCCGCATCGAGCGTTTCCTCACGGGACGAGGCACCGGCGAGACGGTCGTCGAACTCTCCGGCGACATCGACATCCACACGGTCACGCACGAGCGCGCCGGACGCGGCACGCTGCTGCCCTCGCGGCGGCGCACCCTGTCGACCGCGCGCCGGATCGCGGGCCCGGTCGCCGGGCTGCTGCTGCCCGTGGCGCTCACCTTCCTGCTGAATCCGGACACGGCCCGCGACAGACTCAACCTCACCAGCGAGGCGCTCCTGTTTCTGCTCACCGTGGTGGGCGTGGCCTGCATAGGAGGGGTCGTCTCGGCGGTGATCGCCTCGGTGACGGCGTCCTTGCTGCTCAACTACTGGTTCATCCCGCCCGTCGGGCAGTTCACGCTCGACGATCCCAACGCGCTGCTGGCCCTGGCGGTCTTCGCGGTGGTCGCCGCCGTGGTCGCCGGTGTCGTCGACCGGTCCCTGCGCCTGTCGCGGCGCTCGGCCCGCGCCACCGCCGAGGCCGAGACCATGTCCTCGCTCGCCGGCAGCATCGTGCGGGGCGGCGCCACGATCCCGGCGCTGGTGGAACGCACACGCGAGACCTTCGGCATGGACTCGGCGGAACTGGTCGACGAGCCGCCCGTAGGCAACGACGCGACGGTCGTGCCCGCGGGCCCCGGCGCCTTCCTCGTCCTGCGCGGGCGCCCCCTGCCCTCCTCCGAGCGGCGCGTGCTCGCCGCCTTCGCCGCCCACGTGGGATCCGCCGTCGAACGCGCCAGGCTCGCGGAGGCCGCCGCCGAGGTCGAACCGGTCAGGGCCGCCGACCGGATGCGTACGGCGCTGCTGCGCGCGGTCGGCCACGACCTGCGCACGCCTCTCGCGGCGGGCTGGGCCGCGGTCTCCTCGCTGCGCAGCCGGGATGTCGACTTCTCCGACGAGGACCGGGACGAACTTCTCGCGACCGCGGACGAGTCCATGGCCAAGCTCAACCGCCTGGTCGAGAACCTCCTCGACCTCAGCCGCCTTCAGGCGGGCGCGCTCACGCTGAACCTGCGGGCCACCACACTGGAGGAGGTCCTTCCGGCGGCGCTCGCGGACACCCCCGAGGTGGTGGTCGGGGACCTGGAGGAGATCCCGGCCGTGCTGGCCGATCCGCCGCTTCTGGAACGCGTGATCGCCAACCTCGTCGGCAACGCGGCCCGCCACAGCCCCGCGGACCGCAAGGTGCTGCTGACCGCGAGCACACACGCGGGCCGCGTCGAAGTCCGTGTCGTCGACCGCGGCCCCGGCCTGCCGCCGTCCCTCAAGCTCTCGGCTGCGCCCGAGCAGGGCGGCACCCCCGCCCACGACCGGCTCTTCGAGCCCTTCCAGCGCCTCGGCGACACCGACAACACCACGGGCCTCGGCCTTGGCCTGGCCCTGTCCCGGGGGCTGACCGAGGCGATGGACGGCACCCTCACCCCGGAGGACACTCCCGGCGGCGGTCTGACGATGGTGCTGTCGCTGCCCTTCGCCGAGCGGGTCGATCTTCCCAGTGATACGCAGAGCGTAGGAGGCGGCGTATGAGCGGGGGCGTACGAGTCGTGAAAGCGGCGTACCAGGGCTCGGGCCCGAGGTCGCCGTGGCAACCGCAGGAGGTGACGGTGTGATGACCGGCTATTCGCTCCGGGACCGGCTCGCCCTGGTGGCGGGCCTGGTGGGCCCCTTCTTGGTGGCGCTCGTCCTGGTGCCCTTCCGCACGGATCTGTCGCGTACGAACGCGGCGCTGATCCTGGTCGTGGTGGTGGTCGCGGTCGCCGCCCTCGGCAGCCGCACGGCGGGGGCGCTTGCGGCACTGTCCGCGGCGGCCTGGTTCGACTTCTTCCTCACCCGCCCGTACGAGACGTTCGACATCCATACCTCGGCCGACATCGAGACGGCGGTGCTGCTGCTCGTCGTCGGCGTGATCGTGTCCCAGCTCGCGGCCCGGGCCCGCCGCCTGGAGGTCATCACGGTGACGGAGGCGGACTATCTCGCCCGCGTCCACGAGACCGCCGAGCTCGCCCAGTCAGCCAAGTCCTCCGACACCGTGGTCGACCACGTCCGCGGTCAGCTCACCGAGCTGCTCGGCCTGCGCGGCTGCCGCTACGAGTACGGCACCCTGCTGGGGCAGCCGCCCCGGCTCGAGCAGGACGGAAACGTCGCGGTCGGCCACCGGCGCCGGGACGTCGACGCCTGCGGCTGGCCGGACGGCGAGATCGAACTGCGCACCTACGGCAACGGCCACTACCTGGGCCGCTTCATGCTCACCCCCGGCCCGGGCCCCGTACCGCCGCTCCAGGCCCGTCTGGTGGCGGTCACCCTCGCCGACCAGACGGGCGCAGCCCTCGACACGGCCGGGCGGTAGGTACCCGCAGAGTCACTGAGCGCAGCCGAGCTGGAGCCGCGCGGGAGTCGTGCGGTGCACACGGTCGTCAAGGTCCGGGGCTTCGACGCGAAGAAGGCACAAGGAATGATCGAAGCAATCGGGGACGGACAGAACCTGGGCGCACCCGCGCATCGCCTCACCGCACTCACGGGTCTGGCCGCCCTGTCGCTGGACGCGATGGCCTCGGTGGCGTACGGGCCCGAGGCCATCGTCCTGGTGCTGGCGGCGGCGGGCGCGCACGGCCACGGCTTCACCGGGATTCCCGGAGGATGCCCTGGCCTTCAGGCCGGGGAGGAATCCGGTTTCCCGCGGAGCGGGGCAGGGGAAGCCGGATCGCCGCTGGGTGATCCGGCGTCCGGCCGGGGAGCGGTGAGGGCGACCTCCAGGAGGTGGAGG
>NZ_JBVKBU010000039.1:0-17263 GCF_055638955.1 Streptomyces sp. NPDC111507
GTTGAGGGCGTAAGACCACCGGGAGCGCTGCTCCCAGAGGCAGCCTGAGCCAGGAATCCCCGCTCAGCCCTGAAGGAAGGAATCCCCTCCCTTCAGGGAGGGGAGCAGTCAATGAGTCCTTTGACGCCCCCTCCGACGCCCTGCTCCGACGCCCTGCTCCGACGCCCTGCTCCGGACGGCGTGACCCGTTGCCGCACGTTGAGCAGTCGCCCGTAAGGGTTCCGTCAAAGGCGGACCGGCGGCCGTATGGGAGGTGTCAACGGCGGCCAGATCCGGCCAGAGAGGCGGTTACCTCTAACCGTCCGCTTCATTTCTGAACCTCATCTAGGAGTTCGCGATGGCCGATCTGGCCTTCGTCGTCACCACGATCGCGGTGTTCGCGCTGGTGGCCCTTGTCGCCAAGGGGGTGACGAAGCTGTGACCGCCGAGAACATTGTCGGCCTGGTCGTGGCCGTCGCCCTGCTGGGCTATCTCGTCCTCGCCCTGATCTTCCCGGAGAGGTTCTGAGAGCGCCATGAGTCCCGTTCTTGCCGGCGTGCTCCAGCTGCTCGCGCTCATAGCGGCACTGGCCCTCGCCTACGTCCCCCTTGGCGACTACATGGCCAAGGTCTACTCCTCCGACAAGCACTGGCGTGTGGAGAAGTGGATCTACAAGGGCATCGGTGCCAATCCGAACACGGAGATGCGCTGGCCCGCGTACCTGCGCGGTGTCCTAGCCTTCTCCGCGGTCGGCGTCCTCTTCCTCTACCTGCTGCAGCGTCTGCAGGGCCATCTGCCCGGCTCGCTCGGCTTCTCCGCCATCGACCCGGACCAGGCGTTCAACACCGCCGCGTCGTTCGTGTCGAACACCAACTGGCAGTCGTACTACGGCGAGCAGGCCATGGGCCACGTCGTGCAGACCGGTGGCCTGGCGGTGCAGAACTTCGTCTCGGCCGCGGTCGGCATCGCTGTCGCCGTGGCGCTGGTGCGCGGCTTCTCCCGCTCCCGCACCGGTGAGCTGGGCAACTTCTGGGCCGACCTGGTGCGCGGCACGATCCGTATCCTGCTGCCGCTCTCGGTCGTCGCCGCGATCATCCTGGTCGCCTGTGGCGCGATCCAGAACTTTGCCGGGATCCACTCCGTGGGCCAGTTCATGGGCGGCTCGCAGCAGTGGAACGGCGGTGCGGTCGCCTCGCAGGAGGCGATCAAGGAGCTGGGCACCAACGGCGGCGGCTACTTCAACGCCAACTCCGCCCACCCCTTCGAGAACCCCACCCCGTTCTCGAACCTCTTCGAGATCTTCCTGCTGCTGGTCATCCCGTTCGCGCTGACCCGCACCTTCGGCCGCATGGTCGGCAGCCTGAAGCAGGGCTACGCGATCCTCGCCACGATGGCCACGATCTGGCTGGGCTTCATCGCCCTGATGATGTGGACCGAGTTCGCCCACCACGGTCCGGCGTTCCAGATCGCGGGCGGCGCGATGGAGGGCAAGGAGCAGCGGATCGGTGTCGGCGCCTCGTCGATCTTCGCGGTGTCGACCACGCTGACCTCGACGGGTGCGGTGGACTCCTTCCACTCCTCGTTCACCGGCCTCGGCGGTGGTATCACCATCCTGGGCATGCAGCTGGGTGAGATCGCACCCGGTGGTACCGGCTCCGGTCTCTACGGCATGCTGATCATGGCGGTCATCGCGGTGTTCATCGCCGGTCTGATGGTCGGCCGCACCCCCGAGTACCTGGGCAAGAAGATCGGCACCCGCGAGATGAAGTTCGCGGCCTGCTACATCCTCATCACCCCGGCGCTGGTGCTCGTCTTCACCGCCGCGGCGATGGCCCTGCCCACTCCGGGCCACTCCATGACCAACAGCGGGGCGCACGGCTTCTCCGAGATCCTGTACGCGTACACGTCGGGTGCCAACAACAACGGTTCGGCGTTCGCGGGTCTGAACGCGGACACGCAGTGGTTCAACAGCACGATCGGCATCGCGATGCTGCTGGGCCGTTTCCTGCCGATGGTGTTCGTGCTGGCGCTGGCCGGTTCGCTCGCCGAGCAGCGGCCCGTTCCGGAGACCGCGGGCACCCTGCGCACCAATAAGCCGCTCTTCGTGGGCCTGCTGGTGGGCGCCATCCTGATCATCACCGGTCTGACCTACTTCCCGGCGCTCGCGCTGGGTCCGCTGGCCGAGGGGCTGGCGTCATGATCACTCGCACAGATTCGCCTTCAGAAGAGGACTCGATGTCCACAGCCACTCCGACCCGGGCGCCGCACAGCGATGTGCCGACCGGTCACAAGGACGAAGGAAAGGTCGGCGCGGGTCTGTTCGACCCGAAGCAGCTGCTGAGGTCGCTGCCGGACGCCTTCCGCAAGCTCGACCCGCGGGTGATGATCAAGTCGCCCGTCATGTTCGTGGTGCTGGTCGGCTCGGTCCTGACGACGGTCTTCTCCTTCAAGGACCCGGGCGACTGGTTCGGCTGGGCGATCAGTGCCTGGCTGTGGCTGACCGTGATCTTCGCCAACCTGGCCGAGGCGGTGGCCGAGGGCCGCGGCAAGGCCCAGGCGGACACCCTGCGCAAGGCCAAGACCGACACGGTGGCCCGTCGCCTGACCGGCTCCGTCGAAGAACAGGTGCCCGGCACCGAACTGCGCGTCGGCGACCTGGTCGTCTGCGAGGCGGGCGACATCATCCCCGGCGACGGTGACGTCGTCGAGGGTGTGGCGAGCGTCGACGAGTCGGCCATCACCGGTGAGTCGGCCCCGGTCATCCGCGAGTCCGGCGGCGACCGCAGCGCCGTCACGGGCGGTACGAAGGTGCTCTCCGACCGGATCGTCATCAAGATCACGACGAAGCCCGGCGAGACCTTCATCGACCGGATGATCGCTCTGGTCGAGGGCGCGGCCCGGCAGAAGACGCCGAACGAGATCGCGCTGAACATCCTGCTCGCGTCCCTCACCATCGTGTTCCTGCTGGCGGTGGCGACGCTGCCGCCGTTCGCCAACTACGCGGGCACACACCTCACGATGGTCGTCCTGGTGGCCCTGCTGGTCTGCCTGATCCCGACGACGATCGGCGCACTCCTCTCCGCGATCGGCATCGCGGGCATGGACCGGCTGGTCCAGCGCAACGTGCTGGCCATGTCCGGCCGCGCGGTCGAGGCCGCCGGTGACGTCTCCACGCTGCTGCTCGACAAGACCGGCACCATCACCCTCGGCAACCGTCAGGCCTCCGAGTTCGTGCCGGTGTCCGGCACCACCGAGGCCGAGGTGGCCGACGCCGCCCAGCTGTCGTCGCTGGCCGACGAGACGCCCGAGGGCCGCTCCATCGTCGTACTGGCGAAGGAGAAGTACGGGCTGCGCGAGCGGCACCAGGGCGAGCTGTCCGGGGCCGAGTGGATCGCCTTCACCGCCCAGACCCGTATGTCCGGTGTGGACGTCGACGGACGCAAGATCCGCAAGGGCGCGGCCGGTTCGGTCATCGCCTGGGTCCAGGAGCGGGGCGGCGAGGTGTCAGCCGACGCCGACACCCTCTCCAACCGGATCTCCGAAGCGGGCGGCACGCCGCTGCTGGTGGCCGTCGAGGACACCGACGGCGCGCGCGTCCTCGGAGTCATCCACCTGAAGGACGTCGTCAAGGACGGCATGCGCGAGCGGTTCGACGAGCTGCGCCGGATGGGCATCAAGACCATCATGATCACGGGTGACAACCCGCTGACGGCCAAGGCGATCGCGGACGAGGCCGGCGTCGACGACTTCCTCGCGGAGGCGACTCCCGAGGACAAGATGGCGCTCATCAAGCGCGAGCAGGCGGGCGGCAAGCTCGTCGCGATGACCGGTGACGGCACGAACGACGCCCCGGCCCTCGCGCAGGCGGACGTGGGCGTGGCGATGAACACGGGTACGTCGGCCGCCAAGGAGGCCGGCAACATGGTCGACCTCGACTCGAACCCGACCAAGCTCATCGAGATCGTCGAGATCGGCAAGCAGCTCCTCATCACCCGGGGCGCGCTCACGACGTTCTCGATCGCCAACGACGTCGCGAAGTACTTCGCGATCATCCCGGCGCTGTTCGCGGCGGTCTACCCGGGCCTGGACAAGCTGAACATCATGCACCTGTCCTCGCCCGACTCGGCGATCCTGTCGGCGGTCATCTTCAACGCGCTGATCATCATCGCGCTGGTGCCGCTCGCCCTGCGGGGTGTGCAGTACCGGCCGGTGAGCGCCGACAAGATGCTGCGGCGCAACCTCGGGATCTACGGCATCGGCGGCCTGATCGCCCCCTTCATCGGCATCAAGATCATCGACCTGCTCATCTCCCTCATCCCCGGAATCGGCTGATCCCCATGAACAACTCGGTTACCAACACCGCCCGGTTGCTCTGGGCGGGCCTGCGGGCCCTGCTGGTCCTGACCGTCATCTGCGGTGTGCTGTATCCGCTGGCCATCACCGGCGTCGCCCAGGGCCTGTTCTCCGATCAGGCGAACGGCTCGGAGATCAAGGCGAACGGCAAGGTCGTCGGCTCCTCGCTGATCGGCCAGTCCTACAACCTGCCGCTGAAGAAGGGCCAGGAGACACCGGATGCCGACCTGAAGTGGTTCCAGGGCCGCCCCGCGAACGGGTTGGGCGCCAACAGCGTCAACACCCAGTACAAGCTGATCCTGTCGGGCGCCACCAACCGTTCCGGTGACAACGCCGACCTGATCAAGTGGGTCAAGGACGCCAAGGCGGCCGTCATCAAGGACAACTCGGTGAACGGCTACACGGTCAAGCCGTCCGACGTGCCCGCCGACGCGGTCACCTCGTCCGGCTCGGGCCTGGACCCGGACATCTCCCCGAAGTACGCCGACATCCAGGTGCACCGGATCGCGGAGAAGAACGGCCTGTCCGTCGCCCAGGTGCAGAAGCTGGTCGACGAGCACACCGACGGCCGCACCCTCGGCTTCATGGGCGAGCCCCGCGTCAACGTGCTGGAGCTCAACATCGCGCTCAAGGGACTTGTGGCGAAGAGCTGATGGGCTGAGGCGCACCGCGCGGGAGTTGGCGGACGGGGAACGAACCGGTTCGTCAACTCCCGCGTTCACGAAGCCGGTTCCGCGGGTTCCGGCCCGCCGTACAACAGGAAAGGCGCACACCGATGACCCGGGTACTGGTGGTGGAGGACGACCCTCAGCTCGTCCGGGCCCTCGTGATCAACCTGCAGGCCCGCAGGTACGGAGTGGACCCGGCCCCCGACGGCACCACTGCCCTGCGCATCGCCGCCGCCCGGCAGCCCGACGTGGTCCTGCTCGACCTCGGCCTGCCCGACATGGACGGCACGGACGTCATCAGGGCCCTGCGCGGCTGGACCCGCGTACCGATCCTCGTCCTGTCCGCCCGCCGGGCCTCCGACGAGAAGGTCGCGGCGCTGGACGCGGGCGCCGACGACTACATCACCAAACCGTTCAGCATGGACGAACTCCTCGCCCGGCTGCGCGCCGCCGTCCGCCGCACGGACGACGTTCCGCTGACCCCCGAGACGACGCTCGTCATGACGGACGGCTTCACCATCGACCTGCTCGCCAAGAAGGCCACCCGCGCGGGGCACGACGTACGCCTCACACCCACCGAGTGGCATCTGCTGGAGATCCTGATCACCAACCCCGGCCGGCTCATCACACAGAAGCACCTGCTGGCGGAGGTGTGGGGAGTCAACCAGAGCAATAAGACCAACTACCTGCGGGTCTACATGGCTCAGCTCCGCCGCAAACTGGAAGCGGACCCCGCCCACCCCCGCTATCTGATCACCGAGCCGGGCATGGGATACCGCTTCGAGAGCTGAAGCGTGCGTACGAAACCGACGAAGAGAAGAGAAGATGGCACGCGGCAAGCTTCGGATCTACCTCGGTGCGGCACCGGGGGTCGGCAAGACGTACGCGATGCTCTCCGAGGCGCACCGCCGGGTCGAGCGGGGCACCGACTGCGTCGTCGCCTTCGTGGAGCACCACGACCGGCCGCGCACCGAGGTGATGCTGCACGGCCTGGAGCAGGTGCCCCGCAAGGAGTTGGAGTACCGCGGCACCACGTTCGGCGAGATGGACATCGATGCGGTGCTGGCCCGCCGCCCCCAGGTGGCCCTGGTCGACGAGCTGCCCCACACGAACATCCCCGGCTCCCGCAACGCCAAGCGCTGGCAGGACGTCGAGGAACTGCTCGCCGCCGGGATCGACGTCGTCTCCACCGTCAACATCCAGCACCTGGAGTCACTGGGCGACATCGTCGAGTCCATCACCGGCATCCGGCAGCAGGAGACCGTCCCGGACGAGGTCGTACGCCGGGCCGACCAGATCGAACTGGTCGACATGTCACCGCCCGCGCTGCGCCGCCGTATGGCGCACGGCAACATCTACAAGCCGGACAAGGTCGACGCGGCCCTGTCCAACTACTTCCGGCCCGGCAATCTGACCGCGCTGCGTGAGCTCGCCCTGCTGTGGGTGGCCGACCGGGTCGACGAGTACCTGACCGAGTACCGCAGTGAGCACCGGGTCTCGAAGATCTGGGGTTCGCGGGAGCGGATCGTGGTCGGGCTGACCGGCGGTCCCGAGGGGCGCACACTGATCCGCCGGGCCGCGCGGCTCGCGGAGAAGGGCGCGGGCGGCGAGGTCATGGCCGTCTACATAGCCCGCAGCGACGGACTGACCTCCGCGTCACCGAAGGAACTGGCGGTCCAGCGCACGCTGGTGGAGGACCTGGGCGGCACCTTCCACCACGTCGTCGGGGACGACATACCGGTCGCGCTGCTCGACTTCGCGCGCGGGGTGAACGCCACCCAGATCGTCCTCGGGGTGTCCCGGCGCAAGACCTGGCAGTACGTCTTCGGGCCGGGCGTCGGGGCGACGGTGGCCCGCGACTCGGGTCCCGACCTCGACGTCCACCTGATCACGCACGGCGAGGCGGGCAAGGGGCGCGGACTGCCGGTGGCCCGGAGCGCACGGCTCGGCCGCCTTCGGGTCGTCTGGGGCTGGTTGACCGGCGTGGCCGGGCCGGCGCTGCTCACGCTGCTGCTGACCGGCGTCGCGCCCGAAGTCGGCCTGGCCAACGACATGTTGCTGTACCTGGCGCTGACGGTGGCCGCAGCCCTGCTGGGCGGGCTGTATCCCGCCCTGGCCTCGGCGTTGGTCGGCTCCCTGCTGCTGAACTGGTTCTTCACCCCGCCCGTCCACACCCTGACGATCGCCGACCCGAAGAACATCGTCGCCATCGCGATCTTCGTCGGGGTCGCGGTGTCGGTGGCGTCGGTGGTGGACCTGGCGGCCCGGCGTACGCACCAGGCGGCCCGGCTGCGCGCCGAGTCGGAGATCCTCTCCTTCCTCGCGGGCAGCGTGCTGCGCGGCGAGACCAGCCTGGAGGCCCTCCTGGAACGGGTCCGGGAGACCTTCGGCATGGAGTCGGTCGCGCTCCTGGAGCGGGAGAGCGACGTGACGCCGTGGACCTGCGCGGGCCGGGTGGGCACGGGGAGAACGTTGGAGCGGCCGGAGGACGCGGACGTGGACATGCCGGTGGGGGACCGGATGGCGCTCGCGCTGTCCGGACGGGTCCTGCCGGCGGAGGACCGCAGGGTGCTCGCCGCGTTCGCCGCTCAGGCCGCGGTGGTCCTGGACCGCCAGCGCCTCCAGCACGAGGCCGACCAGGCCAAGGAGCTGGCCGAGGGCAACCGCATCCGCACCGCGCTGCTCGCCGCCGTGAGCCACGACCTGCGGACCCCGCTGGCCGGGATCAAGGCCGCCGTGTCCTCGCTGCGGTCGGACGACGTGGCGTGGTCGGAGGAGGACCGGGCCGAGTTGCTGGAGGGCATCGAGGAGGGCGCCGACCGGCTCGACCACCTCGTGGGCAACCTGCTCGACATGTCCCGCCTGCAGACCGGCACGGTCACCCCGCTGATCCGCGAGATCGACCTCGACGAGGTGGTCCCGATGGCGCTGGGCGGCGTACCGGAGGACAGCGTGGAACTGGACATCCCCGAGACGCTGCCCATGGTCGTCGTCGATCCCGGTCTGCTGGAACGCGCGGTCGCCAACCTCGTGGAGAACGCGGTGAAGTACAGCCCGGCCCGAGCACCGGTCCTGGTCGCGGCGAGTGCCATGGCCGACCGGGTGGAGGTACGGGTGGTGGACCGCGGCCCGGGAGTCCCCGACGAGGCCAAGGACCGCATCTTCGCGCCCTTCCAGCGCTACGGCGACGCTCCCCGCGGCGCGGGCGTCGGCCTCGGCCTCGCGGTCGCCCGCGGCTTCGCCGAGGCGATGGGCGGCACACTGAACGCCGAGGACACACCGGGCGGCGGACTCACCATGGTCCTCGGTCTCCCGGCCGCGGCCGGCAAAGGTACGACGGCCGTGCCCGCATACGCTCATGAGCGAGTGTCTCCTCCTCGGGCCGCCGATGTCCGCTCCGGACCGACATGCTGAAGTGTGCGTCTGCTCAGGCGAGTTGGCCCCGCGGCCGATCCCGGAGAGCATGTGTTCCTCTGCTCTTCGCGCCAGGACCGTGAGGACGTCCAACGGCTCAAGGAACAACTCGCCGACAAGGGGTTCACCGCCTGGATCGACCTGACCGACATCCTGCCGTCGGCCAAGTGGCGCGAGGCAGCCGACGGTCGAGGCCGGACGGGCGCTGCTCACCGTGCTGCGGACCCGCCCGCGGATGGCCCGGTTCCGCGACGCGCCGGCGGGTGTCCCGGCCGGGGAAGCGGATCTCCAGGTGCGTCACCTGTCCCGGGACGAGGCCGTACGGGCCGTGCGCGACGGCCGGATCGGCAGTTGTACGAAGCCATCGCGTCGGCGGTCATGCGGGCGCAGCGTCCCGCGAGTTCGACCCCGCCGAGGATGTGTGGTTGCCGACGTCCCTGCCCGTGAACCCGCCCGTGGTCGTCGCGCTGCTCGATGGGGCCGGCGCGGTCCGGCGGCAGATCGTCACAGCCATGGTGCCCTGCCGCATCCGCCAGGATCTCCCCAGCGGAACACGACCAAGCTCGGACCAGCAGTCACGCATCCCTCCGCCCGGATGCGACGGGTGAGGCGGAGGCGCATGGTGGTACTGGCGGCATATCTCGCTGGAGGTAAGGGCGATGAGGCATCCGCTCACTACTATGACTACTGCCGCAGTCCTCCTGGTCTCCGTCGCTTCTGCGGGGGGCGTGGGGACCGCGGCCGAGGCACAGGCGGCCCGGGCCTCTGCTCCGGCGACCCTGTGCACGTACCGTGACGCATTCCCGCCCGCCGGCGGCACCAACATCGGAGGTGCCCCGAATCGGTACCGGCATACGGGCAGCCCGTACGTCGGCGCCCGCTTCGACGGCTGCACCAACACGCTCAAGGTGTACTACGGCGGCTTTTCCAGCCCCCGTTACGCCTACTACGACATCCGCTACACCTATCCGTCACAGCTCGGCTGGTTCAGCTGGCAGATGCAGATGGGGCCGAACAGGGTCGCGACGCTCCGCGCGCCCGCTCACGGCGACTGGAATTTCAAGGTGCGGGCCTGCGCCAGAACGATCGACGGCCCGGGTCCCGGCACCTGCACGGCGTGGTCGCCGCAACTCTTCCTGCACGCCGTCTGAACGCACCGGAGTGGGGTGACGTCGTCGTCCGGCTGCCCACGATCCCGGCCCGTGGTCCTCAGTCGCTGCCACGCCACTGGAGCAGATCGAGGGCGACGGCGACCTTGACGGTGTTGTCCTCGAGTGGCTTCGGGAGCAGTTGGCCGGCTCGGTCGAGCTGCCGGAGCAGGGTGTTGCGGTGGGTGTAGAGGGGTGGTCTTGACGAAGTCGTCGGCCTGTTCGATGTCCTGGCTGATCAGGCTGCTGAGCTGGACGTCGTCGAAACCGGCGACGCGACGCGGTGAACGGAGCCTGGCGAGCATGCGCTGGGTGGTCAGCGCGGCGAGGTGGCTGCGCCGGAAGCCGTCTCTGCCCCCGGCGGGCGGGCCCACGGCGATGCGGACGCCCGGCAGCGGGTCGAGGAGCTGGCTGAGCAGGCCGGTGTCGGGTGCGGCGGGTCCGGGCAGCCACACCCACGAAGTGGCAGCGCCGACGATCACGGTGAGCGGTTGCTGCACTCCGGCCGTCTGCGCCAGAGCCTCGGTCGCACGCTCGAGGTGGCCCGGTTCGGGGGACGGTTCCTCGCTCCACACGACGGCGGCGGTGCGGGTCCGGGTGGTGGTCGTGGGCATCACGCTTCGCCGCCGTTGACGCGCTCGTGGATCTCGATCAGCGTGCTGATGGTGTCGGGACTCTCAGCCATGCCAACCCACTGCCCGAGGGCGGTGACGACGGGGACGGCGTCGGTGTCGAAGACCACGACGTAGTCGCCGTACCTGTCGAGGACCATCTCCCGCAGTCTGGGGGGAGGTTACGACACACCCATCATGACAGGTCAGAGGCTGTTTCTGTAGGACGAACGGCACAGGTCACCAGGGTTGTTCGGCCTTCTCCGAGACGCCCAGAATCTCCGTCATGAATCACTCGGGAAAAGTGGATCAGGACGACATCATGCGGGCGCGGAACATACTGCTTGCGTCAGGACGCCGCACTCCACGCGAGGAAGTCGACGCATACCGGGTGCTCGCCCAGGTCAGTCCCGCCTCCTACCTGCCCCGCCTGGTCAAGGCATTGCAGCGCCTGAGTTACGACTCCAGCTCCGGCCAACAGCATGCGTCCTGTCTCGCGCTGCGCGAGGAGGCAGTGGCCGCGGCGCGGGACATCGATCCGGCCGAACCTGCCCGTGCGGATCTTCTGTACGAGGCACTCGACACGTGCCAGAGAGAGCTGTACACGCTCGGCCGACGCGCCGAAGGGCTCGCCATGCGCGCCGAGATGCTCTCCATCGGCCGTGCGCAGGCCGAACTGTCCGGAGGCCCCGCGGTCCAGGGGCTGCGTGACTGGGCTGCCGGTCTCTCCGAGGAAGGCCGGTATGCCGAGGCTGCCGATGCCCTGACCGAATGGGTCGCGGCGATCCTGCCCAACGGGCCCGACGGTGGGAGTCTCGGCTGGTCACTCCTGCAGTGGATCGCCGCACTCGATGACGCAGGCCGGTCTGGCGAAGCACTCGCCGCCTTCGGGACACTCGTCAGCATGGAAGCGGTCGAGGCCGCGAACGACCGCGGCCCGATGGCCTGCCACCTCTACTCGCTGATCGGGTACGCGCAGATGCTCGACACCTGTGGCCGAGGCGAACGGGCAGCAATCGTACGGCAAGAGGCGCTCGGCTTGCTGACGGAGCTGGCCGCCACCGGTGAGCGCAAGTCCTGGAGCGGCTATCAGGCGTCCTACTGGGCGGTTCTGCTGTCCTGCTCCGGCGCCTTCAGTGAGCCACCGACGGCTAGCGGGCCGCGTCCGCCTTCGGGAACTACGCCTCTGCAGTGGTCCCCTGATGCCAGACGACGCTACTTCGACAGCCGCACCACTCTGCGCGAAGCGGTGGACGCCCTTGCTGCGCGAGCCGCCGAAGATCCGGAGCGACACCTGGCCGAATTGGTCCGGCTGCACCGGGTACTTACCGTCCGCTCCGCTGTCTACTGGGAGCACCGCACCCATCTGTTCGTGGAGCAAGTGCGCTCCCTGTTCGATGACGGGGTGGGCCTGGCTCGCCGGCTGGTCCAGCACCATCCAAGATGCGGAGCCCCAGTACTGGCCCAGATCCTCACAGACCGATCGACCTTCCACACCGCCGCTCGCGAGTTCGGTCCCGCCCTCGATGACTTCCGCGAAGCCCTGAGCTACCTGGGGGAGGCGGGCTAACGCCAGTCAGACCGTAAGCAAGGACAGTCGCGCCAGGCCAAGGAAGACCATCGTGCCTATTCCGCAACGTCCAATAACCGGAGTTACCAATAGCCCGCGCCGGTGCGGTGGCGAGAACCTCCAGGGCATCGACGGCGAGCCGGACGGACTCCGCCGCGCTGTCGGGCTGGGTGATGACGCCGGAGACCCGCACCAGGTCGCCGGGCTGGATCTCGGTGAGCAGCACGTGCGCGATCCGGGGGTTGCCGGTGGTGCAGGACCACACCACGTCGTCCGTGACGCCGTCGGTGGGCGAGACGACCAGCTGGAACCGGACGGTGTACGGCGCGTCGCCAGGTATGGGGACGGCGTCGAGGAAACCGTAGACGGTGAGGGGCTTGGCGTCCATCAGCTCACCTCCGTCAGGGTGATGGTGCGGTGCGCGGCGTCGTAGGCGTCTACCACCGACTTCCGGATCATCCCGGCGCCGGCGACCTGGTGGCCGTGGGCGCGCGTCCACGTCCGGATCGCGGCCAACTGCTCCTTGCTGCGCTTGGTGCCGTTCGGTACGGGAGTGACGGTGGGGGCTACGGGGCGGCCGCCGGCTTTCACCACACGCAGCGTCTCCTGCGCCTGCTCCAGCTCCGCCTTGAGTTTGGCAGCGCGTTCTTCGGCCTCCCGCTGGGCGTCGTCGGCGGCACATCGCACGGTCAGCTCGTAGAAGTCGCTGCGGATGCGGGCGGCCTTGTGGCGGATCCCGGCGGCCGGGTGGATCTTCGCCCAGGACAGCAGAGCTTCGATCCCGTCACTGCCCGCCGCGCCGTCGAGCTCGGGACCGGCCGCCTCAGGGGTGTCGGCGTCGGCGGCCGGGGTGGGGGTGTCGTCGTCCGGTGCCTGCTGGCCGGTGTAGTGGAGGGCTTCGGCGAGTTCGCTCTCCGACAGTCCGAGGGTGTCGCGGACGTGGTCGGGGCTGTCGCCGTTGTTGAGCATGGAAGCGGCGGTGGCAGTGAAGGCGTTGGCCGTCATCGTGTCGTCTCCGGTCTCGGTGGTGTCGGGGGAGGGCAGGAGCGGGAGGAGCGTGGTGAGGGTGTCTTCGTCGGTGGGTGCCGCGAGGGCGTCCAGGAGTTCGGCGAGGTCGCCCTTGTCGCAGGCGCTTCGTGCGGTGACGCGGCTCGCGGCGGCGATCTCCTGCAGGGGCTGGGGTTGAGCGGGAGCGATTCGGCTTCGAGGGCCTGCCGCCAGTCGTTGAACACGCCGTTCTCCTATGCGGGCCGCTGAGTGAGGGCAATCCAGGAGCTCGTGAAGGTCCACGGTTCCCAAGGGCAGGTCGCCAAGCGGCTGGGGAAGACACCGGCGTGGGTATCTCAGCGTCTGGCATTGCTGGAGCTCACTCCGGATCTTCAGGAGAAGATGGAGACGGGCGAGTTGAAGGTGGAGCCCGCCCGCCGCATCGGCCGACTCCCCAAGGAACAACAGGCGGCAGAGGCGCAGAAGACTAATAACGCCGTTAAGCCCCCGCGCCAGCGTCGGGGCAAGCCGCCCGCGGAGACGGGAAGCAACGCCCCCACCGTTAACGCCGTTAATACCCCCGTCGAAGGCGCGACTCCAGCAGCCCCCTCTGACGCCGAAGCAGGCAGCTCGGAGCAGGGTGACGGGGGCCAGCCGAGGCGGTTGCCGTACGACGACGCCACCCTCATCGTCCAACACCTGCACGTCAAAATGGCCTCCGCCGACTTCGTCCAAGGCGCACGCGTGTGGATGACCGTCCTGCGCGACCAGCACCCTGCGGAGTACCGCGAACTGCTGCTCGAACTGAGCCAGCAGGAGCAGCAGCCGGCCTGACAGCGGGCGAAAACACAAAAGGCCCGTGCTCCCTGCTGCGTTCGCAGGGAGCACGGGCCTTTGCCGTGTCGGTCGTGCGTGTCAGGCCGCCCAGGTCGCGGGTGCCGCGTCGTGGTCGGGGCTGGGGATGCCAGCGGCTGTCGCCGGAGCGGCGGGGTGCCGCATGGCGGTGATCGGGACGGCGCCGGGCTCGGTGGGCGGACTGGTGAAGAGGCAGTGTTCCAACCCTGCACTGTTCCTGTCGGGGTGCGGTGTTCCTCGCGTTCAGGTCCTCCGCCGCTGCGGCCACGGGTAACCAAGCTGTCTGGCGTACTCCGGAGATCCGCCGCAGACCTCGGCTGTCTGACGTGGGTCACCCGCCACGAGTTGCTCAGCAAGTCTCTCGGCCTGACTTTCAGGGTCGTCATTGGAGACGTCAAGCACCATCTGGAACTGCAGCCATGGGCGGTCTTCCCAGATGGCCGAGCGGCCCGGATGGAAGAGGAAGAGGTTGATCTGGTCGGGCTCCCAAAGCCAGGCGGACACACCGCCGAGTTCACATTCCCATCGTGCAAGCCAGCCGGCGCGCTCTCTGAGGTCCAGCTCCAGCAGCCGGGCAACGGCGCGTGCTGGCCACTCCCAGCTGCGGTCCGCAACGGCTCGCTCTACCTCTGTCTGGTACTCCTGAGCATCGAACCAGAACTCAGGCAGGTCAACGTTGTCCTCGTCGGGGTTGCGCCACGCGCTCCAGATCACGTGGTCGCCGTCGCGCCGGATGGTCACGTAGAGAGCGCCGCAGCACCCTTCGGTGCACGTTGCCTCGGCCAGCCGCACCTCGTGCGGCTCAGGACCAGCCGTGAGAGGGCCGTTTGGCAGCAAGAGGTACTTGGGATCTTCGCCCGGCTCTTCTGTGAATACCTCAGCCAAGATGTCCTCATTGTCGACCAGCGGTCGGACCTCCACGCTTGCGCCCCTCTGCGGAAGATCAGGAACGACAATGTGGAGGGTGAGGCAACGCTTCTTGGCAGTCATCGAACGATTGTCGGGCCTGCCACATCGAGGTGTCGCAGCATTTCTCGCGGATGGTCCCGTCACTGGTCCTTCAAGATCTCTCCGACGGCTTCGCGTTGTCATTCGTGCAGGCAGCGAGGTAGTCGGTCCAGCTGTCCTGGGCGAACCGAGCCCACCTGTGGGCGCTGCCTGCGCTGACGCCGAAGAGGTCACTGATCACGATGGGAGGCAGGTCGGCCACGGCTTCGAGCATGGCGGTGTTGCGGGCGCTGATGACTTCCAGGCCGTGCTTCCGGAGCTTGTTCACGATTCTCTGCGCCGTGATCGGGCGGTGAGCTGGCACGCCCGGAAGCAAGTAGATAGGGCGGCTGTCCTGTGGCGGGCGGAGCATGGAGCGGACCGTCGGTCGTGCGATCTGATGCTCGATGAGCAGTGCCAGTTTGGGCGGCAGGAGGACGGGGTTGCGTTCGATGGTGAGGTAGGCGTCGTCCCCAGTGCGTTCGAACCTGTCAGTGGTCAGTTCGACCAGGCGGACCGCTGTAGACGACGAACCCGTTGTCGGCCGCGTCCTTGCCCTCGGGGGTCCAGATGCCTTCGGCGGGGACCGTCGTGCCGTCGTCGGCCTCGCTGGTCTCGATCTCATACAGGGCCGTGGTCACGCCGGCACCTCTCGGGCGATGGCGGCCGCCAGGAGCACAGTGGCGTCGGCCGCGTACGGGTCGGCGTAGCTCTCGTGGTCGCTGACGTCGAACGGCGCGGCCTTCGCGGTGGCCGTGAACCCGGGGACGGCGGTGGCCGTCTTGCCCGCCAGTTCGGTGTTGAGGCGGTCGGCGTCGTGGCCGGCGAGCCAGGTCTGGAAGTAGGGGCCGAGGCGGAGCAGTGTGTACCCGGTGCCGTCGCTGCGGCGTGCTTCGACGTGGACGCCGTAGTTGGCCGGGGCCATGCCGACGTCGTCGGGGAGGTCCAGGCCCGCTGCGGCGTGGGTGAGCGGCTCGTAGGCCGGCTTCCACGCACCGAGGATCTTGTCCGTCTCGCAGCGCAGCCAGCCCAGCTTCCGGTAGCGGGCGCCGTAGGGCGTGTACGAGCCGCCGGGGTGTTGCAGGGCGACGGCGATGATGTCGGGTCCGTGGTCGTCGCCGGTGCGCGGGTGGGCACGCTCTACGAGCGGGCCGACCCGGACGGCGAGGTCCTGGCACTGCCCGGGGGTCCAGTGCTCGGGGTCGCGCAGGGCGGCGAGCAGCGCGCTGAATTGGTCGACGGCGGCCTGGTCCTCGGGGCTGAGGGCGCCGGGCGCGTGGCCGCATCGGAGGAAGATACGGCGATTCATCGGGTGGCCTCCTGCGTGGGGCTGGGGTGGGGGGTGTCGTTGGCGGGTGTCTTGAGCACGCGCGGCAAGTGGACGTGGAGGTGCTCGACTTCGACCTCTCGGCCTCGGTCGCGGAGTGCGCGGGCAAGGATTTCGGTGAGGCCGCTTGCCCTTTACCGGACTACCGAGGCGCCT
Organism: Streptomyces sp. NPDC111507; assembly: GCF_055638955.1. Classification (NCBI taxonomy): domain Bacteria; kingdom Bacillati; phylum Actinomycetota; class Actinomycetes; order Kitasatosporales; family Streptomycetaceae; genus Streptomyces; species Streptomyces sp. NPDC111507. The sequence goes on from NZ_JBVKBU010000039.1 coordinate 16,056, forward strand.
GTGGGCAGCTGCCAGGACGAGGGCCTCCGCCACGGTGTTGGGCAGGGTCTCGCACGCCGGGTTCTCCAGGTGGGCAGTGACCGGGTTGATGCATCTGCGAGGAGTCGGCCTTACCGCCCCGCGTTGACCTGGCGGAAGGACGGATATAGGACGGATGAAGGATCCGCACCGGTAGCTTCACCCGCATCGCGAGCGCCTGTCAGCGGGACGGCGCCGCACAGCTTCCGGTTGCCAGGACTATGGGCTCCGGGGCCGATCTCAGGGGGAACACTTCATGAGCTTCATGTTCGGACGCCGGGTGGCGATGGTCGCCACCGCCGCGGCGCTGAGCGTCGGCGCGCTCACCGTGATGACGGGGACCGCCTCCGCCGACGATACCGTCCCGCTCACCACCAGCAACTGGGTCGGCCTTTACATCGCCCCCGACACCACGCACGGCAAGATCATAAACGGCGACGTTCCTCCGGGCGGCAGGCTCTGGGTCCACTGCTGGACCCGCGGCCAGCAGATCGGCAACTGGGGCAACACCTGGTACCAGGTGCACGACGTGGACTACAACGAAGGCCAGGGGTGGGTGAGCATCCCCACCGCGTACGTCTTCGCCGGGTACGCCGACAACAACGCCCATAGCGTCAACCGGGACCCCAAAATCTCTGAGTGCTGATCACGCCGAGCACACCAGGCTAGGGCGGGGATCGGTAAGCCATAAGACCCCAGCCCTAGCCTCGATCTTTCGTGACGGTCCGCCGGTTCGGGCGAATTCTGGGGATGTTGAGGGCCTGACTGTCGCGTCGGGTGAGCGCCGGGTTCTACGGTTCCGGGGGTTTTCGGTTGCTCGTCGGAGTGGGTTGTGGCTCCAGGTCACACCCGCCCCCAGCGCGGCAGGGTGATCAACTGGATGTCACGAGATGCTGCAGTCAACTCTGTTGCGCTCCTTCATCGTTCGGATGCGCAACGTCTACCGACTAGGCCATGCGGGGGATGCACTCGCACCCGGCGTGTCGCCCGCTAGTCCGGTCAACAACTCTGTGACGTCCGCCTGCGCAACCGATCGCGATGCGGCGGGGACCGGCGGGCAGGCCGGCGTAGTCGGCGAGGTTGGCGATGAGTTCCCGGGCGCCGGGAGTGTTCAGGACGACGTCCTGGACGCGGGGATCGAGGCCGTCCAGGTCGAGGATGTCGCGGGCTGCCGCGGGGTCGCGGAGCCG
>NZ_JBVKBU010000040.1:0-16207 GCF_055638955.1 Streptomyces sp. NPDC111507
GGAAGGTGCAGGTAGCCGAACGAGATCAGGCGGATCGGGTGCACGAAGATGCCTCCAGGTACGTGGTGAAGACGGGAACGACGGAGCGTCGCGCCCGGCCGGGAAGGTCGGGCGCGACGCTCGGGGGTGGGTGCTACTGGGTGGGGCGGGTCAGCGGGTAGCGAGGGCGACACCGTCGCGTCGGTTCGTGAGGTCGGCGTCATCCTGCCGATCGTGGTTGGCACGGTTGACGCCTGTGTCCGGAGTGGGCCAGACCGCGCCGGCGATCTGGATGCGGGCACTCAGTACGTTGTCGTCGATGGTCACAGGCGTCTTGAGTCGGCCCGTCGCGTCGGGCTGGCGACCATCCCGGTGCGGGTCGATGACGCTCGGCTGAGTAATGACGAGAAGCTTCTGGAGTCCGCGTTCATCGCGAACTACCACCGGGAGGGGATGACCGACCTCGAGGAAGCCAACGCTCTCAAGCAACTGGTTGACTACTACGGCGGCTCGCAGACCAAGGCGTGCAAGCGGCTGTCGATGTCCGCGTCCACGCTCTCTAGCAAGCTGTCTCTCCTGAAGCTCTCACCTGAGTTGCAGAAGGAGTTGATGACGGGCGAGCGCAAAGCCGAGCATGTCCGCAATCTGAGCAAGCTGTCCCCGGAAGCTCAGAAGGCGAAGGCTGACGAGCGGGCGGCAGCCTCACGGCAGAGGGCGCAGGCCCGTCACAAGCCCGCTGCTGAACCAGCGGATTTTCACGGCGTGAATAATCACGGATCGGTAACGGCCGACGAGAAGCGCGGTCCATCAGCCGCAGCCGACGGTCAGGGACGCCCGAAAGAGTCCATTCCCGAGCCGCGAGAAGCCATCTCTGGTGACGACCCTGAGGGGCGGTCACCAAAGATGTTCCCGTACCACGACGGCGTCGAAGCAGCGACGCTGATCTTGTTCAAGATGTCGCCGGAAGAACGCGACAAGGTGTGCGACGCGCTCCTCCGTGATCGTGAGAAGCGCACAGTGGACGCATCCCGACTGGGGTACGCGACACTCGCATCAAGCCTCTGCAACGCAAAAGGGCCCGGATTCTGGGACGGCAGGATCCGGGCCCTTTAGGACCTGTGCGGAGTTGTGATCAAGGTTCTGATCCGAGGTGTCGGATCCAGAGGAGACCGGCACATAATTCGAGTCCGGCCTGGTAGCTTTCAGGCTTTTTGTCGTAGCGGACAGCGAGACCGCGCCAGTCCTTGATCTTGTTGATGGTGCGCTCGACGCTGTTGCGGAGCTTGTACAGCTGCTTGTCCCAGTTGACGGGCCGTCCGCCGCGTGAGCCGCGGTTCTTGCGGTGGGCGGCCTGATCCTTCTTCTCGGGGATGACCGCTTTGATCTCACGTTTGCGCAGGTGGAAACGGTTCTGGCGGGACGAGTACGCCTTATCGCCCGCGACTGCGTCGGGCCGGGTGCGGGGCCGGCCGACCGGGCCGGGGACGCGGATCTTGTTCAGGACGGGGATGAACTGCGGACTGTCTCCGGCTTGCCCCGCAGTGATCCTGAGCGAGAGGGGCAGGCATTGCGGCACACAGGACAGGTGCGTCTTGGTGGTCAGTCCGCCGCGGGAACGTCCCAGGTCAGCAGCGGCGAGTCGGGCCCTGCGGCGACGCCTCACGCGTCGTCGTTCTTCCCGCTCCGGGTCCAGTTGCCCGTCTTGGTCCTGGCCGGCGCCCCTTTTTCCGCGGCGGCCTTCTCCAGCGCGTTCAGGATCTCGGGCTCCACGATCATCCCGGCAGCATCATGATGGGCCCGGACCGTGGTCGAGTCCACGCTGACCAGCGACAAGATCACGGCGATCGGGCACTACGTGCGGGATGAGCTGGGGCCGTGGCTTGCGCAACTGGCCTCCGCGGACGGGGATTTCGCGACCTTTGGCTGGGCGGCGTACCACCGGACCGACGGCCGTCGGCGGACCCGCAAGACGATCCAAGCCGTGATCGATCTGACGGCGTTCTGCGCGGTGCCGCTGGCGGCACTGGTGGTGTTCTGGGCGAGCGGGGACGGGAGCGGGTTGCTCGTCGCCCTGTCGGTGCTGGAGGCGCTCGCGGTGGTCGGGTTCAGGGTGCAGGTGCTGGTGTACACGAGGCCGGCGAGGTCGGCACGAACGCCCGGCTGACGCCTGCTGCTCCGGCGGGGTGGATGCTGCTGTCGCTTCGGGGCCGTGCGTGCGCGTGCGGTTTGCCACCTACGACTGATCAGGCGAGATCTCTCGGTTGCCGGGCGTGGCACCCTCCCGAGGATTAATCCGATATGAATCATTTCTGTCGGTATTTCGATACTGCTTACGGGAACGACACTCGCGATCCGCCCGAAGGAGCCCCGATGCGTCTGAGTATCTCTCGTATCGCCCCCGTCCTCATGGGACTCACCCCCGTTTTTGGCGTCGTTGCGCTGCCCGCTACCGCACAAGCCGCCACACCGGGTCCGGACGTACTCGGCGTGGCGCAGTCGGCTACTGCGCCTGCCAAACCCGTGCTCGGCGCTCCCTCCGCCGAGGCGAGCAGAACCACCCGTGACACCAGACGGGCGCTGACCGTGAACGTGACCAGCTGCAGCGAGAGCGACCTGCAAGCCGCGATCGGCGCCGTCGCCACAGTGGGCGGAACGGTCAACCTCAGGCCCGGCTGCACCTACACCCTCACCGACGCCGTACCGCCCAACGACGACAACGGACTGCCCGTCATCATGAGCAACGTCACGATCAACGGAAGCGGCGACACCATCACACGAGCCGCAACCGCGGCCAATTTCCGCTTCTTCGAAGTCGACGGTCCCAATGGAAACCTCACTCTCAACATCCTGACCCTCAGCAACGGCCATGCGTCCTCCGGCCTCGGCAACGGCCGGGGCGGTGCCGTCTGGCTCAGCGGCGGCGGTCCCGCACTGACGCTGAATGACGCCAACCTCATCTCCAACACCGCGGACAGCTTCGGTGGGGCCATCGACAACGACAACGGCGCGGTGAGCGTCAACAGGAGCACGCTCCGCAACAACACGGGGAGTGCTGGCGGGGCGGTGTTCGTCAGCCCGTTCGGGGGTTCCGGCACGGCGACCTTCGCCGCAAGCACGATCACCGGCAACCACGCAAGGATCCTGGCCGGCGGGATCGCCGCCGCCGTCGGCACCACGACAACGCTGACCAGCACCCAAGTCGCTGGCAACGACGTCACCGGCACCAACCCGCAGGGCGGCGGCATCGCGCAAGCCGGAACCATGACGATGACGGGGGGCACGGTCACCGGCAACACCGCCAACGGTACGAACTCCCGCGGCGGCGGCATCTTCAATACGGGCGGCGGCACGGTGATTCTCACCCGTAACCCGGTGACCAACAACCGGGCGCTGGGAACGGGTGCAACCGGTGGCGGCATCTTCAACGCCAGCGGCACGGTGACGCTGGTCGCCAGTCCTGTCCTCGGCAACCAGCCCAACAACTGTGGCAGCCCCAGCACCGTACCCGGCTGCTCCTAGTAGCCAGTTGTGCGTCAGGCTGCCCACGTCGCGAACTTGCCCCGGTCGGGATTCGGGATGCCTGCGGCAGCCACCGCGGCAGCGGGGTGGCGCATGGCGGTGACGGGAACAGCCCCGGGCTCGGTGTGGGGTGCCCAGACCATGCGCCAGGTGTCGTCCCACTCGCATCCGCATTCGTGGTCAGGGTGAGGGTGCCGTAAGAACACGCCCCACGTCAGGACTGCGCGCGGGATGCGGGGGATGAGTACTGCGGGGTCGCCGCCCGGGTACAGGCACTGGCGAAGTGTCGGTATTCCAAACCTGCGGTATTCATGTGCCCCCGGTGTTCACGCACGACATGGCACAGGCGCGGACGTCCCTGGAGGTGTTGGCTTCACTGGAGCGGACATCGTGCTCTCCGGTCACGGTGATCCGCTGCGCGGCGCCGTCGCCGATGCCGCGGGGCAAGCCCGACCCCCTCCTGACCCGGCGAAACCGTCTGTCAGCGGCTCGTCAGACACCGCAACCACCATGCGGCAGTCCCTGTCATGATCCGTTTCGTCTGGTGGTGACGTCGTTGGTAGTCGCTGATTGCTGGATCCACGAGCTGAGGATCCGCAGTTTCTCTTCGCTGGGGGAGCCGGGGGCGGGTGACCAGACAGTGATGTGCTGGTCAGGGTCTCCGCTCCAGTAGAAGCTGTCCCAGTCGAGGGTGAGTTCGCCGAGTTCCGGGTGGTGGATGGTCTTGCTGCCGAAGTTCTGGCTGGCGACATGGCGGCTCGCCCACCACTGCCGGAAGAGGGGATAGCCGACCGAGAGTTCGCCGACCAGGTTCGCGAGCCGTGGGTCGCTGGGGTTGTCGACGACCTGCATGCGCAAGAGCGCGACGCCGGTGCGGGCCATGCCCTCCCAGTCGTCATAGAAGTCCTTCATGCGAGGGTCGGCGAACAGCATGCGGACGTAGTTGCGCTCGTGCGGGGCCATCTTGTCGATGTCGATGAGCAGCGCCGCGGCGAGCGGGTTCCAGGCGATGAAGTCGAGGTACTTCCCCACCACGAACGCGGGAGTGAGCGTCAGCTGGTCCAGGAGCCGCTGAATCTGCGGCCGTACCGGCGCCGGCCGACGCCTGGGTGAGGTGCGTCGATCGGCCTGTCGGGCGAGCCCTTCGACGTAGGCGCGCTCAACCGGTGTGAGGCGCAGCGTGTGCGCGAGGGCGTCGAGTACCGGCGGGGAGGGTGCCAGACGTCCCTGCTCGATGCGGCTGTAGTAGTCATGGCTGATCGCGGCCTGCGCAGCGACTTCTTGCCGCCGCAGGCCGCTCACGCGCCGCGTGCCAGGGTCTCCCGGCGGCAGGCCGAGCGCGGTCGGGCTGAGTTCGCTGCGGCGGGCCTTCAGGAACTGGCCGAGCTCCTCCAGATGCGGGTTCTTCGCGCTCACGCTCACGTCTTTCATTGTCACGCCTGCACAGAACCGCGCCCAGGGCAGAAGGACCCGGGCGCGGCTCTGGCAGAACGAAGTCGGATGGGGCTTGTGGCGAGCGCCTAGACCAGGTGGGTGCGCAAGAACCGCGTCACGTTCGCGACGGCGTTGTCCATCTGCGCGGGCGAGTCGTAGTAGTCGTAGTGGGTTCCGTCAGCCCACACGAGTTCCTTCTCGCCCTGGACGCTGTCGTAGAGCCTCTTCGCGTGGTCCGGGAAGGCGGAGCCGTCGGAGTGGACCACCATCGTCGGCGTTGTGATCTTCGGGGCCTGGCTGAGCGCGTCGAGGGAGATCCAGCTGTCCCAGGACGTGACGTCGAATTCGTTCTTGTACTCGGGGACGTTTCCTCGTGCCGGGTTGGTGTAGTAGTCGTATGCACCGGGCGTCGGGTTGTAGTTGGCGGCCCGCCGGTCGGTTTCGCTGTACACCGGGATGATCGTCGCTTCGCCCGTCCGCTCGAACGTGCGGCGGCCGGCGTCCGCGTCCGCGAGACGCTGGGCGATCCCGTCCTCGCCGTAGGTCAGCTTGAACGTGTCCTCGTCGGTCAGGAAGGCGGCGATCGTCGCGAAGCCCTTCACGCGCGGGTCCTGCGCGGAGAGGTAGGCGCCGTTGCTGGCCGAGGTGCACACACCGACCATGCCCACGGCATCCACGTACGGCTGCTCGCTGAGGTACGTGACGGCGGCCTGAAGATCGCTCAGCTTCTCGGCCGGAGACTCGAACTGACGCGGCTCGCCGGCGCTCTCTCCGTAGTGGGCGTAGTCGAAGGCCAGCGCGACAAAGCCCTGCTTGGCGAACCTCTGCGCGTAGGCGTTGGGCATCTGCTCCTTCACGGATGTGAGCGATCCCTGCACGATGAGCGCCTGGTAGTGCCCGCTCTCGTCGAAGCCTTCGGGGGTGAACAGGTCACCCACCAGAGTCAGACCCTCACGATCGAAGCTGATCTTGCGGTTCACGGTTGTTTGCGCCTTCGAGTTGTCGGCATCGGTGGACTTGGAGCTGGTGGTCGCCATCGCGGCGGGGGTGAGTGCGGCGCCTACCGCGACCGCGCCTGCGGCGCCGATCAGGCCCCGCCGCGTAACACGGGACCTGGGGCGATGGGGCGCGGGGGGAACGGTCATGGGGCGTCCTTACCTGCCTTACTTTGTGAGGTCGTAACGGGGATCACGGCGCCGCGGAAGCGTCGTTGATCTTGCGCTCCCGCTCGTACGCCTCCGCGAGCGACACCGCTGTACGCAGCGACACCACGAGCGTCCGCCTTGCCGCCGAAACGGACAATGGGAAGGAATTTTCCTAGGCAGCGCAGCGACGGTGCACACGGAGGCAGCGCAGCGACGGTGCACACGGAACACCGCCTCTTCACCAATGGGTGGAGTGCAGGCCGAAGACGGGGATGTAGGTCGAGATGGACGGCTTCCGCTGCCTGGCCTTCATCCGCTCGCGACAAGGCGTACAGCTCTCACCGCAGCGGGTGCTGTCCTGTCTGCGCGAAGACGCCGGATCAAGAAGGAGAGACCGACCTCTTGCGGTGAACCAGCGCCGGCGCCCGCGCTCCGGTGCGGGCCCTCGTCCTCTGCCACCGCGCCGTACGGGCCCTTCCCGGCAGCGGCTATCCCGCACGACAGAAGGCTCACCCGGCGTTACGAGGTTCACGGCACCGGCCGGTACGGCATCGATCTGCCGCTTCACCCGGAGGAGGTCGAGCTGGCGCCGTTCGCCGACGATCCGGCCGTCGGCCACGTAGGAGAAGTTCATGGCCCGCACCGAAATCTTGTGGCCGAAGTGTCACCTGGTGACCACCAGGTGACCGCTGTCCTCCGGGCGATTTGCCGGAGTGCAGGGAATGCTTGGAGAGCGTCACCGCGAGCGAAGGCCGCCGATACGCCGTGTGAAGCACCTGAACCGCATCGGAAGGAATCTCACGCCATGACCGAGACCGCGCCCAAGGCTCCGACTGCACCAGGGGTGCGGTCCTGGTGGGGAATCCCGTACGCCACCGCCGAGCGGTACCGCCGCCCCGTGGTCGCGGACTTCGATCCGAGCCTCCCGTACGACCGGAAGGGCGTCGTCGCGATCCAGCCCGACAGCGGCGACTGGCTCGAAGCGGACAGCGGGATGGGCGAGGACTGCCTGAACCTGAACGTGTGGGCCCCCGAGCGGTCGGCCGACAAGGCGCTCCCGGTGACCGTTTACATCCACGGCGGCGGATCGCGAACACACAGATCACCTCGAACGCCGCCGGTCTCGCCGCGACGGGGCGCGTGGTGGGCGTGTCCATCAACTACCGGCTCGGCGCCCTGGGCCCGCTCTCGCTCTCGCAGTACGGCGGGAAGCTCGCCGAGGCCAGCAACCTCTTCCTCCAGGACATCATCGCCGCGCTCACCTGGGTCCAGCGGAACATCGCCCGCTTCGGCGGCGACCCCGACAACGTCACCGTCTACGGCCACAGCGGCGGCGCCTACTCCACCTTCGGGCTGCTCGGCGCCTCCTCTGCCGACGGCCTGTACCGGCGCTTGGCCGGGTTTTCCGGCGGGCCCGCCCGCAGCATCCCGGCCTGGTGGGCCGAGGAGCTCGCGCACCGGTTCGTCACTGAACTCGGCGTCGCGGACAACCCGGAGAAGCTGCTGGACCTCGACCCGCTCTCCCTGCGGGACGCCCTGCGCAAGGTCGTCCCGACGGACCTCGGAGTCCGCGGCGGGGTGGACAACAAGGCCACCGGCGTCGTCCTGGACATCGGGCAGCCCGGCGCGGTGGTGCACGCCCACCCCATGGACGTCCTCGCCTCGGGCGCGCACCGCGACGTCGACATCATGCTGAGCATGGCCAGCGACGACATGGGCTGGTGGGTGACGAACGATCTCGACCGGTTCGACCCGGGCACCGTCGACCGCGTCGTCGACGAGGTCGCGGGGTGGCGTATCTCCCGCTCCCGCGCGCAGAAGATCGTCGACGCCTACGACCGGGACGGCCGTACCCCGGCCGAGGTCCGCGCCGCGGTCATGGCGGACTACCTCTTCGCGATCCCCGCGGCTCGCGGTGCTCTGGCCCACGCCGCCGCCGGCGGCAACGCCCACCTCCTCCTGATCGGCCCCGCCGAGGGCGCGCCCGCCGTGCACGGCACCGAGATGTACGCCCTGGTCGGTCAGGAAAGGCCGGGTCGTAGCGAGGAGCAGGCCAGCCGTGACACGCGTATCCGCGACATCGTGCTCGACTTCGCCACCGGCGAGCACTCCCGTCTGTGGCCCGCGGTCACGGACAAGCCCACCTCGGAAACCGTCGGTAACTCTCCCTTTGAGGGCACCGCCCACTACCAGCAGGTCCTCGACCTGTGGGAAGGCATCGACCGCCCCTGACGGCCGGCGGGCGATACGGACAACGCAGGGGACAACGCGGAGAGGTACTCGACATGAGTCAACCGACAGCAGCCGGCGACGCCGCACCGGCGACGATGAGGGCCGTCGTTGTCACCCGGCCCGGCGGCCTGGAGGCGCTGGAGATCAAGGACTTCCCGGTGCCCGTCCGCAAGCCCGGCTGGGTGCGGATCAAGGTCAAGGCGTTCGGCGTCAACGAGTCCAAGGTCACCACCCGCAAGGGAGAGTCGGACGCGGAGGTCACCTATCCGCGGGTGCCCGGCATCGAGGGCGTCGGCGTGGTCGACGAGGCCGACCAGGACAGCGGTCTGCGGCCGGGACAGCAGGTGGCCACGATGATGGGCGGCATGGGCCGCGCCTACGACGGCGCGTACGCCCAGTACGTGACCGTACCCGCGGCACAGGTCATCCCGTTCGAGACCAGCCTGCCGTGGGACGTGGTCGGCGCGCTGCCGGAGATGTTCCAGACTGCCTACGGGTCCCTGACCCGCGGCCTGGACCTCAAGGCCGGGCAGACGCTGCTGATCCGCGGCGGCACCTCCACGGTCGGGCTGAGCGCGGCCACGATCGCGAAGGACCTCGGAGCGACCGTGCTGTCCACCACCCGCAGTGAGTCGAGGTCAGGGGAACTGACGGCCGCGGGCGTCGACCACCCCCTCGTCGACAGCGGGGCGATTGCCGACCAGGTGCGCGAGCTGATCCCGGACGGCGTCGACGCGGCCCTGGAACTGGTCGGCTGCTCGGTCCTCCCCGACACCCTGCGCACCGTCCGCCGGCACGGCACGGTCTGCTTCACCGGAGCCCTGGCGGGCCAGTGGACGATCCCCGACTTCAGTCCGTTCATGATCCCGGGCGGGGTGCGGCTGACCTCCTACGGCAGTGAGGCCGCCGATCTCCCGGCCGACGTCCTCGCCCACCAGCTCCAGGCCATCGCCGCCGGACGTCTCAACGCCCCGGTCGCGAAGGCCTACCACGGCCTGGAACAGGTCCGCGACGCCCAGGCCGACCTCGAATCCGGCGCCACGCCGGGCAAGCACGTCGTGGTCCTGGATGACTGAGACCCAGTCCCTTGAGACCCGGGCAACCGAGACCCCGGCAGCGCGACCATCCTGGAGTTGGAGAAGTCCGGGCCCGACGGTCCTCGGGCCGGTGATCGCCGGTGTGACCGCGGGCTCAAAAGGGCGGGCACAGTGTCGCCGGTCGGGCGCCTGTCCATGGGTGAGTGGGGCTGCCGCATGGACAGGCGTGACCGTGGGCGTCAAGCCGTTTCGAGGAAGGGGTAGTCGGTGTAGCCTTCGGCGCCTGGCCCGTAGAACAGTTCCGGTCGCGGCTCGTTCTCCGGGTGGCCGTCCTGCCAGCGCTCGACCAGGTCGGGGTTGGCGATGAGGGCCCGGCCCACGACCACGGCGTCGGCGTGGTCGGCCTCGATGTGCTGAAGGGCCTGCTCGCGGGTGGTCTGCCCCCCGAAGGGGCCGTTGTTGACGATCAGCTTGCCGTCGAAGCGCCGCCGCAGCTCCTGTACCAGGTCGCCGCCCGGCTCGATGTGCAGTACGGAGAGGTAGGCCAGGCTCAGCGGGCGCAGTTGGTCGAGCAGGGTGCCGTAGGTGGCCAGGACGTCGTCCCGGTCGGTCTCGAAGACGTCCCCGAGGTCGACCTCCGGCGAGATCCGCAGCCCGACCCGCTCGGCACCGACGGCCTGGGCGACCGCCGTGACGACCTCGACGACGAAGCGGGCGCGGTTCTGCGGCGAGCCGCCGTATCCATCGGTGCGCTGGTTGGCCGCCGGGGAGAGGAACTCCTGGAGCAGGTAGCCGTTGGCGCCGTGGATTTCCACGCCGTCCGCTCCCGCGTCGATGGCCCGGCGGGCCGCGGTGACGAAGTCCTCCAGGGCTGCCCGGATCTCTGCGGTGGTCATCGCTTCCGGTACGGGGTAGGGCTGCTCACCCTTCTCGGTGAACGTCTTATTGTCGATGGCGATCGCGCTGGGGGCGAGGATGCGGCGGCCGCCGTTGATGTCGGGGTGGGTGCCGCGGCCGGCGTGCATGATCTGCAGGACGATGCGGCCGCCCTCGGCGTGTACCGCCTCGAACACTCGTTGCCAGCCGGCCGCCTGCTCGTCGTTGGCGATGCCCGGCTCACCGACATACCCCTGCGACGCGTGGTCGGGGTAGGTGCCCTCGGTGGTGATCATTCCGACGCTCGCCCGCTGCCGGTAGTACTCGACCATCAGGTCCCCGGGAATGCCGGAGGAACCGGCCCGGACCCGGGTGATCGGTGCCATGACGATGCGGTTGGCGAGCTCGATCTTCCCGAGGGAGATGGGGGAGAAAAGCGATGGAACGGGAGAAACTTCTGAAATATTGACAGTCATGGGTTTCTTTCTTTCTGCAATACGGAGGAATACGGGATGAAGGTCTGCGACGCAGAGGGTGGTGTTGGCGGCGAACGCGGTGAGAGCCGCATGCCGTCGGCGTCGACGCCGGTCAAGCGCAACTGCCCGCAGGAGTAGGGCGTTCGCTCCTTGCGTACGATCAGCAGTCAGCCAGGTGACGAAGTCATGGGTGCCGCCGCCGGAGTCGGTACGGATCGGTGTCTGCAGGCCGTGCCGCGACCGACTACCTCGACGCACCCCCGCGAAGAGGACCGATACACGGCTTCACCCGGAACGCGATTGCGGCGGTGGCGGGAACGGCGATCTCAGCGATCCTCACTCCCACCGCCCTGAGGCACTTCCGCCGGCCGATCGCCCATCGGACAGCCTGCTTCACGAGGCGCGAGGCTAGCTGAGCGGGACGTCCGCAACACCCTTGAGGTGGCTGAACGTCTCCAGGGAATACCGGCCGTGGTACCGGCCCATGCCGCTCTCGCCCACGCCACCGAAAGGCAGGCCGGTCATGAGCAGTTGCATCACCGGCTGGCCCCAGGCGACGCCGCCGGAGGACGTCTCGTTCACCAGGCGCGACTTGGTGGCCTCGGACTCGGTGAAGGCGTAGAGCGCGAGGGGCTTGTCGCGTTCGTTGATGAAGGCGATAGCGGCATCGAGGTCTTCGACTTCGACGACGGCGATGATCGGACCGAAGATCTCCTCCTGCATGACTGGCGATGCGGGGTCGACATCGGTGAGCACGGTCGGTGCGATGAACAGGTCGTCACGGTCGTGCTGGCCTCCCACCGCCGCCTGGCCGGAGTCCAGCAGACGGGTGAGCCGGTCGAAGTGCCGCTCGTTGATGATCCGGCCGAAGTCGGCCGAGGTCTGCGGGCTGGTGCCGAACTGGGCATCGACCGCCGCACGGAGGGCGGGGACCAGTTCGGCGGCGGTGGCAGGATCGGCCAGGACGTAGTCGGGGGCTATGCACTGCTGCCCCGCGTTGCCGAACTTGGCGCCGACCAGCCGCTTCGCGGTCTCGTCCACGTCGGCGTCGGGTGCCACGAAGACCGGCGACTTGCCCCCGAGTTCGAGCGTGACCGGGGTGAGGTTCTTGGCGGCTGCAGCCATGACGATCCGGCCGACGGTGCCATTGCCGGTGTAGAAGATGTGGTCGAAACGCTGCGCCATGAGGGCCGTGGTCTCCTCGGCTCCCCCCTCGACCACGGTGAGCACGTCGGCGTCGAAGTACTTGCGCAGCAGGCGTGAAGCCACCGCCGAGGTGTGCACCGAGACCTCGCTCGGCTTGGCCACCACGGTGTTCCCGGCGGCCAGCGCGCCGATGATGGGGTCGATGAGAAGGTGCAGCGGGAAATTCCACGGAGCGATCACCAGGACGACCCCGAGCGGGTCGTACGTGGTGTAGGCCGTTGTCGTGGGACCGAAGTGGGCGGGAACCTCCACCGGGCGAGGCTGAAGCCAGCTCTCGAGATTCGCCAGCGTCTCGTCGATGTCGGCGACGGTGAAGTCGATCTCCTGCGTCTTCGCCTCGGCGGGGTTCTTCCTCAGATCCGCCCAGAGCGCTTCGATCAGTTCCTGCTCGTTCTCGACCAGCAGGGCCCGCAGCCGCTGCAGCTGGTCGATGCGCCAGTCCAGTGGGCGGGTGACGCCGGTGTTGAACGTCGCACGAAGGCGGCCGACCACCTCCGCGGCCGTGTCGCTCTGGCGCGTCCTCGACTTGGTCCCCTGTGTTGCGGTCATGGGGTGTGCTCCGTTCTTGATGCAAGCCACGCCCCGGCTGCCTTCCAGCCGGGCATGGTCCCCAGCGTGCTGGACGATCCGGTATTCACCCAGGTCACGGCTTTGTGTACATCCGCTGTGCCTACCACTGGCTGGTGCAGGCTGGTGTGCGTCCGACCGTGGATACTCGGAGGCATGGACGAATACCCCCAACCGGTGCACGAGGCCGCCGACGGCGCTCTGGACCCGCGTGCCGAGCTCAGTGAGTTCCTGCGCACCCGGCGGGCCCGGCTGAAGCCGGAGGACGTGGGCCTGCCGGACTTCGGGCGGCACCGGCGGGTGCCGGGGCTGCGCCGCGAGGAGCTGGCGCAGCTGGCCGGGGTGTCGGTGGGGTACTACACGCGCCTGGAGCAGGGCAACGGGCAGTACGTGTCGGCGGAGGTCCTCGACGCCATCGCCCGCGCGCTCAGGCTGAGCGACGCCGAGCACGCCCACCTCACACACCTGGCGAAGCCGAAACAGCAGAAGAAGCCGGCCGGCCGCACCCAGCAGGTGCGGGGCCCCCTGCGGACGCTGCTGGACACCATGGAAGGCGGCCCGGCGATCCTCGTGGGGCGGCGCTCGGACATCCTCGCCTGGAACCGGATGGCCGCGGCGGTCTTCGGTGACTGGGCCGAGCTGCCCGCGCACGAGCGGAACTGGGCGCGGCTGGTGTTCCTCAGGCCCGAGTACCGCGACCTGTTCGTGGACTGGGAGCAAAAAGCGAACGACGTCGTCTCTCAGCTTCGCATGGACGCCGGCTCCCATCCCAACGACCCCCGGCTGTCCGCTCTGGTGGGCGAACTCTCCGTGAAGAGCGAGGAGTTCAGGCGGTTGTGGGCCGCCCACGACGTCAAGGACAAGTGTCACGGCATCCAGCGCCTGCACCACCCGCTCGTCGGCGAACTCGAACTCCGCCTCGAGTCGTTCCACCTGGCCGACGACCACGAACAGATGCTGGCGACGTACCACGCCGAACCCGGTTCCCCGTCCGCGGAGGCACTACGACTGCTGGCCAGCTGGGGCACCGACGCGACAAGGGCGGGAGCCGGGATGCCGCCGGCACGCACGGCTTGATGAACAGTTGATCATCGGTAGTTGGCTGCGCGCCACGCCCAGCGTCCTTTCGCACGCTGGACGCCTCCGGGGGCGGTGTCGGATTCAGGACGGCGCGGGCGTGCTGCGGGTAGGCAGTGGAAGAACGGCGGCGCCGCTGCGCAGAGCGTCGTCAGCCGTGCAGTCGGTCCTGGAGCGTGGAGATCTGACGGATGAGGAGTGGCACCGTCCGGAGCCGCACCCGCCCGTAAGTGGGCTCCGAGGAGAGCGGTGGGCTGTTCACCGGAGAGCGATCAACGCAGTTCTCTTCCGGGCGCGGGCGGGGATCCTGTAATTCGTCCGGGCAGATCGACTGGGACATGGTGGGTGCCGACTCGACACTCGCCCTGCGGACGAATACTGCAGCTCTCGAACACCGGCACTCCACCCGTGCTCCCATCGGGCCTTCAAGCAGATCGCGACGGGGGTCGCCTCCGACGGGCACGGGGCCTGCGCCGCGTTTCCGTTACACGTGAGCGCTCGCTGCGCGGGCGGCGAAGGCGGCCGGGGTGAGGCCGGTGCGGTCGCGGAAGAAGCGGCCGAAGTTTGCCGGGTCGGTGAAGCCGAGGTGAGCGGCCACGGCCCGGGCGTCCCACCGGGCATCTCCGAGCAGGCGCCGGGCTTCCAGGAGGCGCCGCTCGTCGATGAGTTCACGTACCCCCTTGCCGGTGGCGTTCCGGGCGGCACGGCTGAGGGTGCGGACCGAGCAGTCGAGCAGCTCGGCGTAGTCCGCGGCCTGGTGCAGCTCGCGAAAGTGCAGCTCCAAGGCGTCCAGAAAGCGTCCGTACCGGTCGGCGTGGCCCGTGCTGGCCGTAGTCGTGCTGGTGGGGGCGATGCCCGGGGAGTTGGCCAGGCGCAGCAGCACCGATTCGAGCAGGCTGCGGCGCAGGGCGTGGTGGATGTCGAGGGGGCGGCGTCCCAGTGCGCGGTGTTCGTCCAGGAGCTGGAGTGCCGTCTGCTGGAGCCAGGCGGTGTCGTCGGGGTGCGGTGTGAGCACGGCGGGGGCCTCGTGCGCGGTGAGCGGGGCCAGGAGACGGGCGAGGTCGGGCCTCAGCACGTCCGGTTCGAAGAGGATGAATGTGCCGCGGGCCGCGCCGGGCGGATGCCAGCACTGCGCGTGCCCGGGACGCACCCACAGCCACTGGCCGGGGGCGATGGTCCGCGTGACGTGGTCGACGTCGTGCAGCAGCTCGCCCTCGGTGACGGCGATGAGGTAGTGGAAGGTGGCACGGCCCGGACGGGGCGGGTTCCACGGCCAGTCGTCGTGCTGGTCGAAGAAGTCCTCGACGGTACTCACCTCAAGGCCGTAGGGAGTACCGACCGGGGGCTGGAAACCGTACAGCGGAACCGCAGTCGGTCCGGCCTGCCCGCTCGGCCCGGAGTGTCGCTTGTCGACCATCACGTGTCCGCAGTCTACCGCCCTCTTTGTCGGCTTCGAGGGAAGGATGAGACGTGCCGCCTCGACCGCGCGCGTGCCCTCCGCGTCCTTCGATGCCGCACCCCGTCACCACCTGAGGAAGGCAACGCCCCATGAACGGACCGGCCCTGCACAAGACCGCCGCCGACTGCGCGGAGGAACTCCCCGGGGCCCAGCTGGAGCACCCCTTCGGCCCCGACTGGGAGGTCTTCAAGGTGCGCGGCAAGGTGTTCATGCTGATGACCGAAGTCCCTGGGCGGCCCGTCGTGATCCTCAAGGCGGACCCCGGCGAGGCCCAGGCCCTGCGGGAGCAGTACAGCCACATCACCCCCGGCTACCACATGAACAAGAAGCACTGGATCACCCTGGAGAGCGGAGAAGGTGTCGACAAGGAGCTCGTCAGGGAGCTCGTCACCGACTCCTACCGGCTCGTCGTCGCCCACCTGCCCAAGGCCGAGTGGCCCGTCGACCCGCACACCTACGGCACCGGCACGCGGGCGGCCAGGTGAGCGCGGCCGGTGACCGGCTCCAGGACACCGCCCGCCAGGCGGCCCTGGCCCTCCCCGACGTCAGCCACGGCTACCCCTTCACCCCCAGACTCGACGTGTACAAGGTCGCGGGCAAGGTGTTCCTGATCGTCACCGACGACCCGGACGATCATCACGGTCAAGTGCGAACCCGAGCACGCGCGGGCACTGGAGCGCGGCTACGCCTCGATCACCCCCGGCCGCTATCTCGACAAGAGGCACTGGAGCTCACTGGGGCCGGGTCCCGGCATCACCGAGCGGCTGATCACCGACGCGGTCGAGAATTCCTACGACCTGGTCGCCGAGCGGCTGCCGCGACGCGACCGCCCCGGTGCCCGATGAGCGCTGCGAGCTTCCCCACGAGCGGCTGAGCCGACGCCTGTCAGTGCCCCGTGCACGGCTCGCCACGTCCCCATACTCAGCCAACTGGACCAAGGCGTGCGCACTGCCAGCGGCCGCGGCACGGTAATGAAGGTGGTGGGCCCATTGCAGCCGGTAGCGGTCCTGAGCAGCCATGGCGAGATTGTTCAGGTCGTCAGGCCGGGTGAGGTGGGCGTGGGCGGCATGCCAGAAGGACGCGGGTGGGCATACGAGATGACGGCTGGTGCGGCCATGTTGCTCCAGATAGTCAGCGAGCCGGAACATCGGCCCGCCCCCAGCAGCCGCTTTGCTGGACCCGGATCAGGCTGGTCCGGGG
>NZ_JBVKBU010000041.1:0-15002 GCF_055638955.1 Streptomyces sp. NPDC111507
GCTGGAACAACTCCCACAACCCGTCCGGCACCAGACGCTCCACCATCAGCACACCGACAGACTACCCAACCCACCAATTGAGATGATCTCTAAGTCGGAGGGTGGCAGCAGGGTGCCCAGCGGCCCGAGGTCGAGGTTGAGGTCCTCCATGGTCAGCCCGTACTGGGCGCACAGGTCGCTCATGCGGTCGTGGAGGAGCATGAGGGTCGCTCCCAGGCGTTCTTCCTGTTCGTCGGTGAGGTCTCCTTGGTCGACGCGGTGCAGGGCCTGTCGTTCCATGAGCTGGCGCAGCAGTTCCACGAGAGTGAGGACGAGCTTCATGAGGTCCCGCTCGACGGTGTCGCGGTCGGAGCTGATCCGCCGGGCCGGGGAACGCGGGCCCTTGCCGGCCGGCAGGTCCAGGTCGTGTGCGGCGGCGGGCAGCAGCCGGAAGGCGCGTGCGGCGGCCTCGGCGACCTCGTCGGCGCGGCGTGGCGGCCGACCCTCTCCCTCAGCTGTCATGGTCGCCGCCTCGTGGCGGATTCGTCCTCGTCCATGGCGAGGGGCTCTGCTCGCTGATGGAAACGATCAGGGCACGCAGTGAGATACGTACCAGATCGATGTCCGCGATGGACAGCACAACGTCACCGGTGAGGACGACCCCACCGTTCAGAAGTCGGTCCAACAGATCGATGAGAGCGACCTGCCGTTGAGGCAGACGCTCCGCCTCGGGCGCACGGCCAGGCGTGATCACGGGGGTTCTCCCTCTGCAGCTGCAGCACCGCCGGATTCACCGAGTGGCATCGCGAAGGAGTACGGAGCCCAGGGGCCGGTGGCCTCGACCCGCACCCCGTCCAGCCCGTCAGCGGCATGCGTCACCTCGGCAAGGAAATCGTCGCAACGCGTCAGGGGCACAAGGTACGCGTCATTGACGACGTTCTCGCCGACGGCACCGGCCGCGTCGGCGAGAAGACCCTGCTGTACGCGATGCCGGACACGGTCGGAGGCGTGCTTGCGGCCCGCGGTCTCCATCCGCTCGGCGGCCTTCTGCGCCGCCTGGTACACCGTGTCGCGAACACTCTGCTGTTGTCGGCGGTTACGCAGATAGGCGCGCCCGGGAGTCAGGTCTGCCTCGGCAACAGTCGGCGCCGCGGGGACCGCAGACGATTCGACATAGATTTTGACCCCCCATTCGACATGTTCGGAGAGCTGGGCCAGGCGCTCCGCGAACATGGTCCGCCCGGCTTCCAGTACCTCCCGCGCCCGGTTGTCGTCGAGGTAGACGGTTGCCAGGCGCAGCGGAAGGACGGTGGTGCGCCCGCCCAAGGCCTCGATGACGCCGTGGTGAGCACGGGCCACCGCCTCCAGCCACTCCAGGTCCTCGAGATGCTGTTTGAGAGCGTCCTCCTGGAAGTCCTGTCCGGACACATGGCTCACGACGAGCCCCAGTTGATCGTCACCGGAGTCGGTGACGAGGCTGACCGGAGAGTCGGCGACGCCTCGGAGCGGCGCGGTTGCCTCCCGCAGTCCCTGGGCGTTGCGTACCACCGCATACGCGTATGTCAGCAGGTCACTCATCGCGAGCACTTCCCCGGCGACGGCTGCCCGTGTCCCGGGGCGCTTCCTCCTTAGCGGGGAGGGCGTTGCCCTGGCGGATGGCATCGATCTCGGCCCGCAACCGGCGGTTCTCCTCGGCCAGTGACTGTTCACCTCTGCTCCGAGAGGACAGCGAGGGGTCGTGCTCCCACCAGTCGATGCCCATTTCTTTCGCTTTGTCGACGGAGGCGACCAGGAGGCGCAGCTTTATGGTCAACAGCTCGATGTCGAGAAGGTTGATCTGTATGTCGCCTGCGATGACGATGCCCTTGTCGAGAACCCGTTCAAGGATGTCGGCGAGATTCGCGGAGGATCCCTGCCCGTAGGGGGGCGCTGCTCGGGACGGATAGGAACCAAGCCTGTTGGCCAGGGGTTCAGTCACGGTTGCGGCCTCGTATTCCCTTGGGCCGGGTCAGGAGTGTCAGCCCTGCCGATAGGCACGGATCTCCTCCAGCCGGTCGAGCAGTTCGTCCTCGCGCTGGTCGAACGTCTCCTCGTCGATGTCCCCTGCGACGAGGAGACGTTCGAGCTCAGCGAGTTCGCGGTGCACCGGCGCGGGGTCGTAGTACTGGTTCTCGGCTTCCTCCCGGACGCGCTCAACTACCCATACGACGCCACGCACGGGCGCCAGGGGAAGGGTGACGAGCTGTGTGAGCAGGCCCATGAGAACTCCTCAGACGAAGCTGTAGGGGGGCAGGGGGCCGTTGAGCCGGAAGTCGAAGTCGTCGCCCATCTGGTGGGCGACGCTCAACTCCGAGGTGACGAATACCTCTTCCTGGGCCTCGGTCACCAGGAATGACACATTGAGAAAGTCCGAACCCGTCGGCTGGGATGTTTCGAGCGTCCGGGCGAAGGGGCGCAGTGCTTCGACCACACCCGCCGCCAGCGCCTCTTGCCGCGCCTGCACCTCTTGGGCGACCAGCTCACCGAGTTGCAGCGATGCATCGGGGTCGGCGGTGCCGCCGCGGATTCCTTCATTGAGTTCTCGCGCCACGTCCGACTCGTGCAGGATCTGCCGCAGCAGCGCGTCTTCGTCCTGCGATGCTTTGAGGTGGTACTCGGTGCACCCCTCCAGCACCTGAAGCCTGTCCGTATAGTCCGCGGCATTCTGCTCCAGAGCCAGCAGGATGGCCTCGTCGTTCTCGGCGATGAGGCCGAACCGCATGGGGAGCACCGTGCCGTCAGCCATGAGGCGCTTCTGCACTTCCTGGTGGGCGATGATGTCGCGGCGCTTGGGGCGTAGGTCCTGTGGCGCGTCGCTGACCACAGCGCACAGCGGTCCCGCCGTCACTGTCCGCAAGGCCACCGGTGACTCACCGACTCCGCTGAGACCGTCGAGGCGGAGCGGGTGCTGCTTGCCGGTGATGGAGTAGATGTATACGGCCATGGCTCATTCCAATTCTCGCCGGGCGAGCCTTATGCGCGCTCACGTCGGGAGGTGCGCCGCGCCGGCCGCCGTCGCCTCTCCACGGGTTCCTTTTCCTTGTCCTCGTCTTCTTCCTCGGCCTCCTCCTCTTCGTCGTCACGGCCGGTGATCCCCTTGAGGGAATCGGTGACCGCTTCCGCCGCGCCGGACAGGGCCCCCTTGGATTTGCCCTTGGCCCCGCTCTCCACCGTTTCTCCGACGATGTCGGTCAACTGGGCGGGTGCCTTCCTCCCGGTCTCGAGGTCGAGACGGTTGCATGCCTCGGCGAAACGCAAGTAGGTGTCGACGCTGGCCACGACGATACGAGCGTCGATCTTGAGGATTTCGATCCCCACCAGCGACACGCGGACGAAGACGTCGATGACAAGCCCGCGATCCAGAATGAGTTCCAAGACGTCGTAGAGGCTGGTGCCACCGCCACCACCGCGTGCGACAGCGCCTCCACTCTGCGGCACCACCGTCATGGCGCCTCCCTTCATGGCCGTTGCGGCCTCAGCCCAGCCGGTCGATCTGGCCGCGGCTGTAGCGACGCGTCCTTCGGTACTCCACCAGGTCGCCTTCCTCGTCCAGCGTCACTCGGTAGGTGGCCATCACGCTGGTGGTTTCGGGGACACGTTCCAGTTCGAGTACCTCCACGTCGGCCTCCCAACCGGCCTCGGTGGATTTCAGTGCCGAGACGGACTCGGGGGCCCGCCCGAGCAACTCCTGAAGTTGTTCGACTGCGGAACGAATGGCCCAGGCTGCGTTGCCCTTGCCGGAGCGTCGCCGGGGGCCATCTGTGGGCCCCCGGTCCGTGCTGCGGCCACTGCTGCTGGATCGCCGCCGGGGTTCTGCTGCGGCCATGGTCTCTCCGATGGTCGGAGCGCGCGCCATACTCCACGCACGAACACTATAATTCCATCATATAGGGGTACATATGGTCGGGCATGGATGGCTTGGAGCGAACCTGCCCGGTGGGGTCACGGCCTGTCCCGGTGGGGCCGCAAGGCGTGTCCGGGGTGCTCTCAGTGGGCCGAGGGACGCGTCGCGTGCGATCCGCTTCTGTCTCAATCACTGGTTGAGCAGGGGATGTTGGCCCGTATTCGAGTGTGTTCACCTCCCCTTTCCGAAGGGAACCGGCTTATGAACGACACGACCAAGATCGGCCTCGCCGCCGCGGTCGCAGCTGGCTATGTGCTCGGACGTACGAAGAAAGCCCGTTTCGCCTTCGGGCTGGCAACCTACCTAGCAGGTCGCCGATTTGGGCTCGACCCGCAGCAACTGTTGACGACAGGCCTGCAGAAACTCGGAGACGTTCCTGGAGTCGCCGAGCTGAACGAGCAGGTGCGCGGCGAGCTGCTGGACGCCGGACGCAAAGCCCTGGCCGCCACCGCCGACCGGCGCCTCGCCGACCTCGCCGACTCTCTCCACGAGCGCACGCTGCGCATCGGTGAGGAGAAGGGCGAGGAGGAAGAGGGGGAGGAAGAGCCGGAGGAGGGCGAGGAGCGCTACGAAGACGAGGAGGAACCGGAGGAGGAAGAAGAGGAAGAGCCTGAGGGGGAATTCGAAGAAGAAGAGGAGGAGGAAGAACCAGAGGAAGAAGAACCGGAGGCAGAGGCGGAGGAAGAAGAGGAAGAGGAACCGGAGGAGGAAGAAGAACCAGAGCAAGAGGCTGAAGAGCAGCCGCCACGGCGTCGTCGCCGCCCCATAGCGGGAAAGAAGCACGCGGCCAAACCCTCTCCCCGTAGGGCAGCCGCCAAGGAAGCCGCTCCTGCGAGGAAGAGGACTCCTGCGAGGAGGACTCCCGAGAAGAAGGCCCCCGCTAAGAAGACCGCGGCGCGGAGGCCCCCGGCCAAGAAGCCGACGGCGCAGAGGCCCGCGGCCAAGAAGACTGCCGCCAAGAAGTCGGCGCCGGCGAAGAGGACCGCGAAGAAGTCTCCGCCCCCGGCCAAGAAGGCGGCGGCGAAGAGGGCACCGACGAGGAGCGCGTCCGCGAAGAAGGCCCCGGCCAAGAAGGCGGCCCCCGCGAAGAAGACGACTGCCAAGAAGACTCCCGCGCGGCGGAGGTAGGTCATGGCCGACAAAGAGCGTGACTCCGGCCGGGGAGAGGGCTCCGGCCTCGAAATGCTGCGCGACGAACTGACCGACTTCCTCGGTGCTCAGGTCGAACATCTCGTCGACAAGGCCGGGGAAAAGTTGGAGGATGTCACCGACCAACTCCTCGACACGGCCGAGAACGGCGGATCTCTTCTCGGCATCGGCGGACGCATCGTCCAGGGTGATTCCCCCTTGAAGGCGTTCGTCGGCGAGAAGGCCAAGGGCCTCAAAGACAATGTGATGGACAAGGTCAAGAACGTCTTCGGCGGGGGACGCGGAGGCAAGTCCGGCAGTACCAAGGTGATGAACATCATTGAAGTACTGGACGTCGGTGTGCCGATCCGCGTTGCGTACAACTACTGGACCCAGTACGAGGAGTTCAGCGACTTCACCAAAGGCGTACGGAGCGTGTCCCGCAACGACGAGAAAGCCAGTGACTGGAAGGTGAAGGTCGGCCCCTCGACTCGCGGCTGGAAGGCTACGGTTCAGGAACAGGTGCCGGACGAGCGAATCGTGTGGAGTTCCGAAGGCGCGAAGGGCACTACTCACGGCTGTGTCAGTTTCCACGAACTCACGCCCGACCTGACGCGGATCGTGCTTGTCGTCGAGTACTACCCCTCGGGTCTCTTCGAGAAGACGGGCAACCTGTGGCGGGCCCAAGGACGCCGTTTGCGGCTGGACTTCAAGAACTTCCAACGCTACGTCACGTTCGCCGACGAGGAAGTCGAGGGCTGGCGCGGAGAGATCCGCGACGGCGAGGTGATCCGCAGCCACGAGGAGGCACTGGAAGAGGAGGAAGCGGCAGGGGAGGACGAGGAGCAGGAGGAGTACGACGAAGAGGCGCCCGACGAAGAGGAGGAAGAAGAGGAGTACGACGAAGAGGGGCCAGAGGACGAGTACGAGGAGGAGGACGAGCAGGACGAGGGCTGACGCGGCCCGAGCCGTGCGATTCCCCTAGGCTCGGCGTGACCCGCTCCGAGAGTGAGTCGGCCGGCGTTCCTGGACTCTCAGAGTCTCGTCGTCTGGCCGGAGTGGCCGCGACCGGTTGGAGAAGCCATCGGACGGGCGCGGGCTCGGCGCTGGAACCAGTGCGCGATCACCCGCGTCCGGCACGGTATCGACGTCGACGACACCAGCCCCCGAAGAGCGGACCAGCCGTACGTACGTCCTCGATCAGTGCCCGCTCCGCTTATGGAGGTGGCCTGCCGCCTTTTCCGTCATCTCATGTGCCTTGGCGCGCAGTTGTTCCCCACGCCCGGCTTGCTGCATTGATGAGTCCCCCAGGGCCTTGCCGAGAGTCTCCTTCATCTTGCCCTTGATCTGATGCACCTTCGCATTGCCCTTGGCCTTGGCCATCGCAATCGCCGTCCTCTCGAAGACGCTTGGGTAACGCGGCCCGTTCAGGGCCGACACATCTTTGTTCACCGTGCGCCTGCCCGCGGGGCTCGGCAACTGGGAGCACCTCGTGCTTGCAAGCGGGATCCACTGCCGAGGCAGGCCGTCGGTCTCCTGCTCTACTGTGCGCGGTGCGGTTTGTCGTGGACGACCTGTAGGCGGACGTCGGTGTGCATGTGGGCGGTGCTGTCGGAGCCGGTGGACCGACGAGCGGTACTGAGCGGGCCTTCGCACAGGGCGTCGAGGGCGGCGCGGGGTGCACCCTGGGGGACGAGAGCAAGCGTGATGTGGGTGCGGGGGTGGGCAGGCCGGCCAGTGATGTGCACGGTCGCGTGCTCAACCCCCGGCAGGGCCCCGGCTTCGGCGGCGATCGCGTCGCTGAGCGCGTGGTCGCGCAGTTCGACGCCTTCCTGCGGAGGTGTGCCGCCGACGGGCAGCGCTCCGGGGCGGCGTCGGTGCAGTTGGGCGAGCAGCCACCACAGGGCGAGCAGGGCGACGATCGTGAGGGCGGCGATGACCGCGGGCCACCACCAGCCCTGACTGCTCCAGCGGGCCCGGTCGGCGGACCCGAGCAGGACGTCGTGCGGGGTGGTCAGGGGCCAGCCGACGGGCGGGACGAGATCGTGTCGCCGGTAGACGTCGAGCCCGGCGAAGAGAATCAGCAGACCGCCGCCGAGCAGTATCAGTCCGGCGAGGGCCAGCAGACTGCGGTTGAGTACGGTTCGCGGCGTCATGGTGTGGGCTCCGGTGTGGGGGGTTTCGCTCAGTCGGTGCGTTGCCGCACTCGTACGACGATGCGGGGAGGGCGGGCGAGGACGAGCTGGTCGCGCTCCTCGTCGAGGACGGCGGTGAGGTCGTCCTTCACCTGCTGGGGGTCGCGGAAGCGGACGTCCGCGTGGGCCTTGACACGGTGGCGGCGCACCCGGACGCGAGCCGTGCTGACTCCCGGGACCCGCATGGCGGCGTCGCGCAGCAGGTCGGCGGCGCCGTCGCGGTCCAGGGAGGCCCTCAGCCCGGGCGCGGGGGAGCGCAGGGACAGCCAGTGGCGTAGGCCGGGGGTGAGGGCCAGGACGATCAACCAGATGCCGAGCGCGGCGGCCACGGCGGCCCCCGTGAGCACCCACACGTCGCCCAAGGGGCGGGTGGCCAATTCGTCGGCCAGGTGCCGTCGCCAGGCTGCCGCAGGGCGTCCGGCCCGTACGGCGACGACGTCGAACAGCGCCGCGGCCGCCGCCACGAGAATCACCGAGGCGACCAGCGCGGCCGGAATGCGGCGCGCGGACCACGGGCGGTGGGTCCGGTGCCCTCTGTCGTGCTCGCCCGTCACCAAGTCCGGCGGAAGCGGCGCCTCGTGTTCGGGTGGACCGGGCTCTGTCGGCTCTCTCAGCTCCTCCGGCTCCTTCGTCATCGGCACGGTGACACGGCGTGCGGATGGCGTGGAGCTGCGTGCGGGAGGGTCCGGGTCGGGTGTCATTCCGGTCCTCCTTTCTGCGCGGCGTGCCCGGCGGCCCGGGCCGCGTGGCGCCTCATCGGACCCGTCCCCGGCTCGCGTCGGCGGCGGTCACCAGCCGCCGGACGGTGAGGGTGACCTCTCCCACCTCCAAGCCGGTCAGCTGAGTCACCCGTTCGGCGACGTCGTGCTGGATCCGCTCGCAGACGTGGGGGATGTCGGTGGGGTAGGGCAGGTCCATGGCCAGGTGCAGGCGCGCCGTTCCGGTACGGACGGCTGCGGAGGCGCTGGGCGCCGCCGGGCTGCTCCGGTCGGGCGGTATGGCCGCGCGCCGGGACTGGGCTGTGCGTGCGGCCCTTGCGGCGATACGGGCGACCACCCTTTCTGGGATGACGGTGGCGCCCCGTTCGGCCGGAGGCGGCAGCTCGGCGGATCGCCCCGGTGGGCCGGCCCCTTCGCCAGGGGGTTGGGAACCGGGCCGGGTACTCACCGCTGCCTCCGCCTATGGAGGTCGAGATCGCCCTGCACGACGAGGCCGACGATCAGTCCAGCCGCACCCAGAACCAGAACGAGCAGGAATGCCCAGAAGCCTCCGAAGTATCCGGCGAAGCCCAGGGCCATGCCGGCCGCGAGGCCCGTCGTCGCTGTGTTCATCATCCACTCACCCGTCTCGCGAACGTGATCGCCCCTGTGAGCGCCCGCTCATGCTCAGGGCATGGCGGTGGTCACGGCGGTCGGTCACCGCACGCGGCCCTCGTCCCGTTCGGCCTCTTCCTCCTCGTCGGGGAGGTGGACGTCGTCGACGGCGATGTTCACCTCGACGACCTCCAGTCCCGTCATGCGTTCCAGGGCGCTGATCACGTTGGTGCGTACGGCGCCGGCGACGTCGACGATGGAGACGCCGTACTCGACGACGACGTCCAAGTCCACCGCGGCCTGGCGCTCGCCGACCTCGACCTTCACTCCGCGCGTGACGCCTCCGCCTCCGCCGGGGACGCGTTCCCGCATGGCACCGAGGGCGCGGGCCATCCCCGCTCCCATGCTGTGGATGCCCGGTACCTCGCGTGTGGCCATGCCCGCGATCTTGGCCACCACGCCGTCCGCGATGGTGGTCTTCCCCCGTGTCTCGGCCGGTGCTCCGGCCCCGGTACGGCCCTTCAGCGCGCTCACGCCCGTGCCGGGCCGGCTGCCCCCGCCGACGCTGGTGATGTTGTCCGTCATGGCGGTCGCCTCGAGTGGCTCGGTGTGACACCTGCGTGGTGTCTCTCAAGAGGTTGGACACCCGGGGCGGCGTACCTCTCACAGACATGACATGTGATGTGCATCACACGGGTGTGGCGGGGGTACACGCTCTTTCCGAGCCCCCTGCGAGAGCGTCATGATTCAACGTATTGCTTCCCCACGGCTGGGATGTGACCTGCCGGACGGAGTGCTTGCCGTGCGGGCGGCCGAGGGAGACGAAGACTCCTTCGCCGTTCTCGTCCAGCGGCACAACCGGTCCCTCCTGACCCTGGCCCGTAGCATGCTGGGCAACCCCCAGGACGCCGAAGAGGCCGTGCAGGACGCCTTCGTCAGCGCCTGGCGGCGGCTACCGGAGTACCGTCACAGTGCGGAGTTCAGCACCTGGATGTACCGGATCACCATCAACCGCTGCTTGACCATGCGACGGCGGCGCCGACCGCCGCCCCTCCCCCTGGACACCGTCGCCGAACCCGCGACGGGCGACGCGAGGAGCCAGCCCGCCCGGTCCGCCGAGCAGGACGCGGCCACCGAGGCGCTGTCTCGCGCGCTCGCCGAGCTGGACGCCGGCCAGCGTATCTGCTGGATCCTGCGTGAACTGCAGGGCCTGCACTACAACGAGATCGCCCAGGTGACACGGACCAGTGAGCAGACGGTGCGCGGCAGACTGTTCAGAGCACGCCGATCCCTGCAGGAGGCGATGGGTCCATGGCGCTAGACGACCCGCACGCCTGGCCTCCCGAGCCGCCCCGCGCCGACGGGCCCCGCCCCAGCTCAACCGCCGCCGGCCTGCCCCCGTTCGAGGGTGATGAGGTACTGCCGTGCGGCCGCCTGCTCAGCCGGGTCTGGGAACAGGCGCAGGACGCTGCGCCGGTCGCGGACCCGCACACGGTGTCCTGTCCTCACTGCCGCGAGGCGGTCGAGGGACTGGCCACGGTGAACGCGGCCGCCCAGGCGCTGCGTGAGCAA
The DNA here is from genome assembly GCF_055638955.1 of Streptomyces sp. NPDC111507. Taxonomy (NCBI): domain Bacteria; kingdom Bacillati; phylum Actinomycetota; class Actinomycetes; order Kitasatosporales; family Streptomycetaceae; genus Streptomyces; species Streptomyces sp. NPDC111507. The sequence goes on from NZ_JBVKBU010000041.1 coordinate 10,131, forward strand.
GACCCTCCCGGCCTGCAGGCGCTCACCGACCGTGTCATGAACGTCGTCAGGGCAGAGATCCGGCTCGGTCGGCTGCTGCCCCTGGCCGACCCGGACCGGGATCTGCGAATCGCCGAGAGCGCTGCCGCGAAGGTACTGCGGCAGGCCGCGGACACGGTCCCCGGTGTGAGGGCCGCGACCTGCCGGCTCGTACCCGCGGGCGAGGGTACCGACGTGCGGGTGACCATGGAACTGGCCGCTGCCCTCGACCGCCCGCTGCCCGACCGGGTTGATCAGGTACGCCAATCGATCCTCCACTCGGCAGAACGGGACCTGGGGCTGGCAGTGACGACCGTCGACATTGTCGTGGTCGATGTTCTGGAGCCGTGGCCACCCCTGAGTCCCGGTCACCCCACAGGCGGTGACACGTGATGACCACCACCGGCACGACCATGCTCCTGGGCGTCGCAGCAGAGGCAGCCCTCGCGGTTCCCGGCGTGGCCGGCCTGCAGCCCCGCCTGGCCCACTGCCTTGCGGCAGTCGCCGCGCCTGTCCGGACGGACACCGCACCACACCGCATGCCGCCCGAGACGGGCATCCGCGCCGACCGGGCGCCGGACGGTTCGGGATGGCGCATCGAGGTGCGCTGCGTCCTGGCCGAGGGCCACCGAACCCTGGACACCGCAAGGAACGTCCACGACCGGGTTCGGACCGCCGCCAGCTCTTACCTCGCCACGCACGGCGTCGCGGGACCGGTCACCGTCGCGGTCACGGTGACGCGTATCGCCGCCCGACTCGCCACGACATGAGCGCCGCGAGCACCGGCGAACGCCCTTCACGACCATGCCCTTCGGTGCGGTCCTCGGCCGGGCCTCCTGTCGGAGGCCGCATATGTTGCCTCACGAGTGTTTGAGCGGCGCTGAGGCGTGCACGCGCCCGGTATGACCCATTCGAAGCGAGAAACAGAGCGAAAGTACCAAGCCCCGTCGGCCAAGGACACCTCGTGGCTGCCGGACCTCACCAGCGTGAACGGCATCGCATCGGTCGTGGGAAAGGGTCTCGACGAACTGGACGCCGTGCACTACGACACATATGGCCTGCGCCTGGTCGGAACGTCGGCAACGCTCCGGCGAAGGACCGGTGGGGCTGATGCGGGCCGGCACCTCAAACTGCCCATGTCCGGAGACACCCGGGAGGAGGTGCAGGTCCCGTTGTCCGACACGGTTCCGGACGCCCTGCGTGACCTCGCCCTCTCTCGCACCCGGGGGGCAGAGCTGAGGCCAGTCGTCCGTATCCGGTCCACACGCAGCACGCGGCACCTCGTCGATTTCGACGGCGCGGTCCTCGCCGAACTGAGCCTCGACAAGGTCCGCGCGGAGTCCCTTCTGGCCACGACCAAACGGGCCTCATGGATGGAGATGGAAGTCGAACTCGCCGAGAACGCCGATCCCTTGCTGCTCGGCCTCGTGGACAAGGCGCTGCGCAAGAAGGGCATCGACCGTGCGAGTAGTCCGTCCAAGCTGAGCCGGGCCCTGGAGGAAACAGGAGCAAGAGCGTCGCGTCTGCCGGACGCGCGTGCCGAGACCGTCGCCGAAAGACGTCTCTCGCCCGGGACAGCATGGAGGTGTGTCCAGACGAACCTGTACCCCTCCTGCAGCGGCACGGCGTCCGGCACAGCACCGCGTGCTACGTCCGGATGCGCGGCGTGTGGTTGCGGGCGATGCTTGCCGAATGACCGAGCGTTCCGTGACCGTTTGCCCGCCCGTCAAGGGGGAGGGACGCCAAGTACGCGTGGACGGGGAGCCTGTGGGGGCGGCATCCAGCCTGTGTGGCTTGGCCGAGATCATGCGGCGGGCGGGCTGGGTGGGCTTGGATGAGATCGATGTGGCGGACTCACCGGTCATCGAGTGGTACGGCGGCGGCCCTGAGGTGTGGTGACGGCTCACTGGAGTCTCCAGCGTCGGTCTGCGCCTACGTGACTCGCCGCCCAGTAGATGCCGGAGCGCAGGGCGGGGGAGAGCCCGACGTCGTTGAACGTCGGCTGCTGCTTCGAAAGGGGCCACGCAAAGATCATTTCGCATCGTAGACCACGGGATCGTCCGGCGTGGTGCGGGGCCGGCGGACGTCGTCCAGAAGGGCCCGATCGGCGAGCAGCCCTGGGCCCACGGCCAGGAGGTCGGTGACGGACGACCACAAGCCTCCGCCGGGGCGGCGCGAACGCGGATAGCCGAGTAGCGGAAGCTTGGTCGGTCCGTCCCAACCGGTGGTCGCATCGCGCGGTGCGTCGAAGCTCGTTCGAGAGAGATTCCATGGGCCGAGCACCGTCTTCTCCAACGCCCTCTCGTACGAAGTGTCATTGAGGGCGGCGAGGACCGCACCGGCCAGGATGTAGTTGCCGTCGTAGTAGGACCAGCGGGTTCCGGGCTCGTGTTCGCTCCCTGTGCCGACGACGAGCTGGGCCGCCTCTTGGAGCGCATGCGGTCCGTCGCCCAGAGGGGCCAGGGCGGTCGAGTCCACAGACTCGTGTAGCCCCGAGACCTGCCCGAGGATCTGCTCGACGGTGAGGCGCACGTCGGCTCGCCAGTCAGGTGCGAGGTCAGGAAGCAACTCGATGACGGGCGCGCCCAGAGGGATGGAGTTGTCGCGCATGGTCTTCACGAGCGCAGTGCAGGTGAAGACCTCTGTCAACGACGCGATGCGCAAGCACGAGTCGGGGCTCACCCGAACTGCCCTTCGAGCAGCGACACTTCGTATCCTGGCTGTGGAGAGTCCTGCTGTCACAGCCGCACCTCGACGATGGCGATCGACGCCCCATCGCGGCATCATCGCTCGGGACCCCGGCGACTGCTGTGCCCCCTTCCCCGGCCGGCTCGCTCGGGGAGCGCACCAAGGGGCACCTCCCCGTAAAGGTGGAAGAACGTCGGGATCGAGAGGGGGGACGCGCACGACCGAGGGGGAACTCGTCAACGCTCTGCGCGGCCGACGACCAGCCTCGGGGCGGAGCCTCGAACATCGGCATCATCGTCGGCCCCCGGGGTACCTGCGACTCACACCACCCCCTGCCCGAGGAAGCGAGAACACCGTGAGTGAGCGCCGCCCGGAAGCCCCTGGGACCAGCGGGAAGCCGATGCCGAAGCCGGTGCCCAGGGATCCGCCCGATCAGCAGGCCACCGCCGACGAGGACCCCTGGGATGCCGTCGGCGTCCCGAAACAGGCTGTCATCGAGGAGGAGCCAGACCTGGAGATCCCCGATACGGACGAGGCCGGCACCGGCCGGAAGGGCGCTCCGCGTTCCGGCAGCCGACGTCCGGAGCATCCCGTGCCCGACGAACCGCCCGCCTGACGCTCCGCGTGCCGCGGGAGCCCCGGCAGGTGGCGCTGGGAGAGATGCCTGCGACGGGTGACAGGAGTCCGGCGGCCCGAGAGGACATGTCATGGGTGTACGCACCTGGGTGAGCGATGGGCCCGTCTACCGACAGTCCACCGGAGCCGATTCCCTGGCGCGTGGCCTGGGCACCATGTCGGCACACACAAGGCAGCTCAATCCGCACACCGGCACCGCCCACCGGGCGCTCGAGACACGGCGACATGGGAGTGGGAGAAGGACGGGCTGCGCACCGCGTAGACCGAGGCGCGCCGCTCCACGGAACTCGACCTGCTGACCAAGGCCCGCCTCCGCCCGATCGGGTCAGAAACAGACGAGACCGCCCTACCCACCGAACCCACTGCACAGCCTCAAAACGAGATCACCGAGTGGCCGTGGACACACCACTCCAGCAGAAGTGACCCATCTCCGCCGGGCGAGAACACTTCCACCCCGTCTCCTGGTCCTTTCCGCGAAGCTGTTCGCCGGCCTGACCGCTGCACGGATTTTGGTAGCCCAGGACTTTGCCGAGGGGTCTCCCTCATATCGCCCTTGATCTGTTTCGTCCTGGCATTTCTTGGTGCTGCCACATTGCGCGGGCACGGCTGCGCGACCGCATTGTGGCTCGGTTGCGGAGCCGTCGTGCCCAGCGCATGGTTTAAGCACCAATTCGATCCTCATTGGAGGGCAACGAGTCATGAGCAAGGCGAAGGCAAAGGCCAAGCAGGTCAAAGGAAAGATGAAAGAGACCACTGGCAAGGCCATGGACGACCAGGGCATGCAGGCCGAGGGCCGTGGTGAGCAGATCGTCGGTAAGACGCAGGAGACCGCGGAAAAGGCGGCAGACCGTGCGAAGAGGACCGGCCGGTAGGACTGCTCGCTCCGGCGACGCATTCGACGGGCCACACCGAGCCGAGCGAACGCCGAGTCCGAAGACCTCGTAGGTCGGCACCACCTGCGGTTTGGCTGCGTGAGCCGATTCGAGGCGGTCGGGACAGGCCCGACCGCCTCGGTCTGTCGCGCGCCATGGCAGGCAGTTCGACTCGTCTGGTGTCGGTCGCTGCTCGGTGCGTGCGGAACAGCGGTTGCCGCGCGTTCGAAGGGGCACCCGGCTCTTGGACGATCACCGAGTCCGGGGTCGATCCACGCTCCATGATGACAGTGGTGTCAGGCAGGTCAGGCGGTACGACGATGAAGAGCGACGCAGCACTGCATGGTGAGGTCACCGCCAGTCACTCGGTGTTCGGAGCACCCTGCTGGGCGAGTCTGACCACGCGCGATCTGCAGACGGCGGAGGACTTCTATCGAGCCGTGCTGGGCTGGGAGTGGCGCACGAGCAGCACGATCGGCGACCAGTACCGCGTCGCGAGCGTGCAGCGGGTCCCGGTCGCAGGGATCTCGAAAGTGAACTTCGGAGTGAACACGGCCGTCGCATGGACGCCGTATTTCGCGGTGGCGAGTGCGGACGAGACCGTGTCCCGCAGTCAGGAGCGCGGGGGTACGACCGCGGTGGGGCCGATCTCGTTCCC
>NZ_JBVKBU010000042.1:0-14088 GCF_055638955.1 Streptomyces sp. NPDC111507
GCCGCCCCGAAGCGCTCGACGGCTTCATCACCGAGACCGGACTGCGACTGGAGCCCCCGTAACCCCGTCACCCCACCCTTTCAACCTCAGCGGCAACGCGACTGCACAGCCACAACCGTACTGTTTCCCGAGCGACCAATTGCGCTGTGCAGGTTTACGATCGCAGCTCACCACGGGAATCGAAAAACGATGAAGCCGTGTCGGCAAGATCAGCCAATTCGACATCAGCCAGAATCTCACCATCAGACGATGATTGCACAGAAAAGCGACCGTTACCCTGCGGTTCGATGCATATCTCACCAGCATCCCTCTTAAAGGGATCAATAGCCAACCGCAAGACGTCGTGAGAGAAGAACGGAAACATGCCACTCAAGCGAGAGTTTGACCGCAGCGCGGCCAGCATCTCACGATGAGAGATGCGGTTATCATCCGCCAAAAGGATACCCCAAGCGGTTTCCGCAGGTTCGCCGCACTCGTAACCTTCAGCCATTTTGGAAAACTCGATGAATGGAAAGCGCTCACGCAGAGGCGCAAGAAGTACACCGCTCCGCCATGCGTCGATAACTTCTGCAACGTCTCCCAGAGCGGTCGTGCTCCCGTTTGCCCAGACGAAATCACCCTCGGCACTGTCCATGGAGATTGAAAAGGCTCTCCGGTTCAGGACCGTGCTAATTCTGATGAGTCCACGACTCGAAGCAGCCTCGGCAGTGCGATACACGCTGAGCCCTCGATCCGAGGCAGGTCGTACGTCTCCAAGGTCGAGACCACGGTCTTCCTCAAGGCGCCGAAGCGCCTGAGACAGACCACCATACGCCACTAGCTCTGGGTAGTACTTTGCGTCTGGAGCTTCAGCGAAGCTAGCCATCGACATATCCACGGCTCTCAGGCCTCTCCACGCTGTTGGTTACGATTCATCAGGGACCCCACAGTAGCCACATCTTGGAAAGGGCGGGGTCTGTCGACCAGGCTGGCTCGTCCAACGGCAGCACGTCTCCGTTTGCATCGTAGAGGGTTATCGACTTCCATGACCGTTTCCCTGAGACCACCGACTTTGCAAGCCATGCCATCTCCTGCTCGGTCGCTTTCGATCCCGTCGACATCCCTCTCAGTGCGGAACCGGTAAAGCCGCCAGCGAATCCCTTGGTATTGACGTGAATGTGAATATTGGGGTTGTCGATAGCCGCCATGACCGACTCTTGCCAAGTTCCCCCGTCTGGGAGCTTGCCCATGTAGTGGGTGAAACCCTTGTCAAGGGCCCACTCGACAGTCCCCATATCCTGCGCACCGAGTGCCACATCGGTACAGTTCGTGTTATGGACCAGCACGGGCGTGTCGCCCGCGACCACATAGTACGTGTGGAGGTTGTCGATCGTGAGGTTGTAGGCGGAGTGGAGGCGGTGAAAGTGATGGACGCGGACCACGGTGACGGTCTCGCCGTTGTTGGTGCGCAGGGTCTGGCCGGGTTTGAGATCGCCGGCGTCGATCCATCGGTGGGCGCTGGGTGACCAGAAGGGGTGGTGCTGGGTGGCGGTGATCTGTGCTTTGCCGATGTTTATCGTGATGTCGGCGAAGTCGGTGTCGTCCGGCGTATAGATGGTGCGGGTGACGGTGTGGCCTTCGGTACGACCCGTTTCAGGGTCAGTGGCTAGAGCCACATCACCGATCCGAACGTCCTCGATCGGCTTGGTCGTGCCGTCACCCATCAGTACGCGCGTGGTGCCGGGGAAGCTATTGCGTTCGCATGTCTTGGCAAGAGCTTCGCTGGCTCTCCTGGCGATACCGGCAATGGCCTCGTCGGAGAGGTCGACGGCGCGCAGGCCTTTCCACGCGTCGGTGAAGCCGATACCGGTTCTTTCGGCGGCGTCGACTGCTTTGACGGCGTCGGCGAGTGCGGCCAGAGGCTTCTCGAGCGGAAGGTACGCGGCGATGCTCCAGGCGCAGGCGGTCTTGTCGCCGTGCCAGCAGTCCATCAGGTCTTCGGCGAAGACGGAGAACAGGATCGATCCGGCCACGTCACCAAAGAGGTTCTGCCATCCGGCGCGGACGATGTCCTTGCCGGAGAAGTGATGTGCCCAGCCGTCGATCTCGACGTTCTTCAGCGTCGCCCGCTTCAGGAACTGCCACGCCGCCTTCGGGCACCCCTCCGCCGTGGCCTGGGCCTTCTCGTCGGTGCACAGGTAGAAGTCGGCCTCGTAGGTGACGACCAGGTCGTACTTCGCGTTGCAGCCCTGGAAGGCCGCTTCCGGCATCCCCGGGCAGGTGCCGATCTGCTTGCTGCTGACGATCTCGACGGTGGACTCGTCCGGAACGGGGAACACACCGGGAATGCCCGTACCGGCCCCCTGGGATGCCTCCTTGTTGGCTTCCTCCCGTTCGGTGCGATCGGCGGCGTCCTGGGCTTCCTTGGCGTATTTGTCGGCGTCCTTGGCGGCTTGTTCGGCTTCGGTTGCGGCCGTGTCGGCGCGGGTGGCGGCGGCGCGGGCGTCCTTGGCGTCCTGTTCGGCCTGGGTGGCGGCGGAGCGGGCGGCGGAGGCGTCGAGTTCGGCGGCGTCGGCGCTGTCGCGGGCGTCCTTGGCGTAGCCCTCGGCGTTGCCTGCGGCCTTGTCGGCGGCGGCTGCGTCGGTGGTGGCCTGCTGGTCGTAGTCGATGGTGCGGGCCAGGGACGCTGAGGCTGCCGCTGCGGCGGTGGCGGCGTCGGCGGCGTAGCCGAGGGCGTCCTTGGAGTAGGTGCGGGCGTCGGCGGCGTACTGGGCGGCGTTGGCCGCGTGCTGGTAGGCCTCCTTGGCGTCGCCCTTGGCCTGGTCGGCGAGGTTCTTGGCGGCCTGGGCCTCGGCGGCGGCGTTCTTGGCGTGGGCGTCGGCGACGGCCCGCTGCTGGTCGGCGATCGTCTTGGAGTTCTGTCCGGTCAGGACGACGAGGCCGGCGGCGGAGTCGTTGTCGGCGTAGGGGGAGCCGAGCTGGATGGCGTCGTTGGCCGGGTCGGCGACCTGTTTGGCGGCTGCGCCGGCGTCGACGGCGGCCTGGGCGGTGACGTGGGCGTAGCCGGCGGCCTTCGCCGCGGCCGCGAGTGCCTTGCCCGCTTCTGTGTTGGCGGCGTTGGCCTGGGTCTTGGCGTCCTTGGCGTGCTGTTGGGCCTCGTCGGCGAGCTTGACCGCGGCCTTGGCCTCGGCGGAGGCGTCCTGGGAGGCCTTGATGGCGTCGGCGACCGCGCTGGTCGCGGTCCGTACCGCCGCGTCGGCCTTCAGCTTGTCCGCCTGGGCGGCGTCCGCGTCGGAACGGGCCCGTTTGGCGGCGGCCTCGGCGCGGGTGGCTGCGGCGTCCGCGTCGGCTGCCGCCTGGGTGGCGGCGTCGGCCTCGGAGCGCGCCCTGGTCGCTGCCGTTTCGGCGTCGTCGGCCGCCTTGTCGGCGTCGTTGGCGGCGGTGCGGGCTGCGGTCGCCGCGTCACCGGAGTCGAGGGAGTCGGCGTAGGCGTTCTTGGCGTCGGCCTTGGCGCGGGCCGCGTCGGCCTTCTGCTCGGCGTCCCAGGCGTCGTCCCGCAGGGACTTGGCGTGGTCCTTCGCCTTGACCGCGTCGTCGCGCCGGTCCCCTGCGGTCTTCTCGGAGGCTTCCGCCTTGTCCTTGGCGTCCTTCGCCTTCGTCGCCTGGGACTCGGCGTTCTTGCGGTGCTCGGCTGCCTCGGCCCGTTTGACGGCGGCGTTCTCCTTCTCCGCCTTGGCCGTCTTCTCCTCGGCCTCAGCCGCGAGCCGCTTGGCGTGCGCGTCGGCGGCGGCCGCCTTCGCATCCCCTTCGGCCTTCAGCGCGTCGGTGAGCTTGGCCTCCGCGGTCTCCTTGTCCTTCTTGGCGTTGTCGCGGTGCACCTTCGCGGCGTCGGCCGCGGCCTTGGCCTGCAACTCGGCCTCCTCCGCGGCCTTCTTGCGGAACTCCGCCTTCACCTGCGCGGCCTGCGCGAGCGCGCGCTCGGCGATGGTCTGGCTGTCTCCGCCGGAGGCGCGGGTGGCGGCCTCGGCGGTCTCGCCGGCCTTCACCATCGCCTCAAGCGCGGCCGCCGCACCCTGGGTGACCTGTGCCTTCTGCTGCCCGACCAGCAGACCGCGCCCCCGCGGCGCGCCGCCTGTGTCGGCGATGGTGTAGGAGGCCTGCTCGGCGGTGTCCGAGGCGGTGGCGGCCTTCTTCACGGCGGCGAGCTGGGTCTTGAGGACGTCGAGCTGCTTCTTCGCCGCCGTCTGGGCGGCCGTGATGCCGGCCTTGGCCTTGTCGAACTGGGCCTTGGGCGGCACGGTGCCGGTGTGCCCGGAGGGCGTGACGTCGAACTGCTGCGGCCCGCTGCCGTTGCACGTGTACAGCCACGAGTTGTAGCCGTTGGTGTACTCGTGCAGGTCAAGGCACTTGTCGGTGCCGACGTTGCGCAGGCTGCCGGTGGCGCGGAGGTTGAACTCCCACGTCTGCGCCGGAGAGCCGCTGCACGTCCAGATCTGGATCTTCGTGCCGTTGGCCGGGTTGTTGTTCGAAACGTCCAGGCACTTCAGAGAGTTGACGTTCTGCAGATGCAGTCCCCGGTCGTCGCCGTAGACCTTCCACTCCTGCGCCGCCGAACCGTTGCACGTGTACAGCTGGACGGGGGTGCCGTTGTCCTTCTTCGCGCCCTCGACGTCGAGGCACTTGCCCTGCGCGGCGTGCACCTCGATCACCGCCGGGGCGTCGCCGACCCAGCCGGCCCCGCCCGCGGACCAGTAGTCCTGCCAGCGCGCGAGGTGGTCGGCGACCCACGAGTACCCGAGCAGGTCACCCAGCGCTTTGGCACCGGCCGCCAGCGACTTGGTGGCGTCCTTGCTGGCATTCAGTATCTGGTTGCGCTGCGTGGCCTGAGCGGCGATCTCCTGCTGCCACTCCGTGGCGGCCGTGCCGGAGACGGAGCCCAGCACGTTGTCCGGATCGATCGGGTCACGCCACGCGCACGCGGCGAACCGGGACTTCAGGTCCTCGACCGCGATGCGGTACTCCGCCGTGCCTGGCTGCGGGGCGCTACGGGGGAATCCCCCGGACGCCAGGAACATACGGGCGTTGTCCGCGCCCGCGTTCTCCCCGGGAGCCCCGTGCAGCCACTTGAACGCGTCCCGCTCGGCGAGGGCCCGGTTCCACTCGTCGGCCGGCAGCCCGGCGGGGTCGGGGTCCTTGCCGTAGAGAGGGCTGCCCAGGTCGTCAACGGCCTTGAGGGTCGCCGCGTCCGCCTTGGGCGTGGAGTCGGCGTAGAAGTCGCCGTCGCTCTTCCAGAACCGGTCGGCGGTCCACTTCGTCAGACCGGTCTGGCCGTAGAAGTCCTCCTGCCCGTCCCCCGGGGACCCCGGAGGCCAGTGGAAGTCGGTGTCGGTGAAACCGGCCGGGTTCGTCAGACCCTCGAGCGGCTTCCGCCATCCGTCCCGGAGAGCATGGAGGGCGTCCAGTTCCTTGCCCGCCGCGTCCCGGTCCGTCTGGTATGCGGTGGCGAGCGGGGTCTTCTCCCAGTTCTTCCGGTCGGCCAGCGTATGAAGCTTGTCCGCGGGCTGGTTCAGGCCGTCCTGCGCGGTCGTGGCCATGGACGGGCCGCCCAGCCGCAGTACATCGGCCATGAGGCACTGGTCCTGCCGCAGCTGCTCGGCAGCCGTGTCCACATTCCAGTCGTAGGAGGCAGCCGCCGGGTCGGTGTCCGCTCCACGGCCGAGCAGGTCGGGCTGGACCGCCAGGCCGCCGAGGACGGCCAGCGCGGCCACGGACGTGACGACGGGAGTGAAGAATCTGGATCTTCGTGATCCGGGCATACGCAACCACGGTCTGGGGCGCAACAGAGCATCTCCTTCTTCGTTCAAGGGGGGCGGGCGTAGTCAGGCCCGGTCGAAGACAAGGGGAGAACAGCGGTCCTGAGCGGGAGTCATGGGCGCACAGCGCGGGCTGGACCAGCGTGCGCGGACGGCCGGTGTGACGGCATGGCGAAGCAGCCCCTCCCCGTGGGCGACGGTGTTCCCCCGGTCGCCGAATGACAGACGCGTGTGTCCGGACTGGTCAAGATCCACCGCACGCGGCGCTCACCATAGACACAGAACACGTGAACAGAACAGGGAAAATTCAGGGCCTAAAGGCACACGCACACACCGCTCCGGGGAGACGACACCCGTTCCGGAATACGTCGTTCACGTGCACATCCCATGCGGGACCTGTGCGATTCCTGTGAAACGGAATGAACGCTGAAGTCTCCGACAACTTCCCGAAACCGGCCACCAGGTGATACAAGTCACGACACAAAAGCGGAGAGGGCGATACACCCGCGGGAGCCAGCGCCTCTGAAAGGCGAATGTGCGTTGGCGTGCTCAGCCAGCAGCCGGCCCGTCCCGAACAGGACGAGTCTGCAGGCGCCCTGGCGGCTCAGGACACTCACTTCATCCGCTGCATTGTCTGTCTGTGGTGAGAAACGTGGCCGCACCCGAGCCGCCGGGTCCCTACAAGTGCGATCTCTCGTTCGTCGCAGAGTTCTGGTCCCTGTGCATGCAGGAATGGTCCCAAGTTCATCGGGGCAGTCGTCGCCACCGCTTACCGCTCCCCGTGCATTCGGGGAGCAGCTCAGCTCGGCGGACGTGCGCGGGCACGCCGCGAGACCAACCCCGCGCGTGCGGGGTTGGTCCCGTGCCGGCCCGGAAAGGGCCCGGTCGGAAGCTGGTCGACCGCGCGTACGCCGACAACGCGATCACGGAGTTGGAGCCGGCACCAGCCCGGCCGCGTACCTGCATGACGATCCGCGCGAGGCCGTGGTGGAGCTCGTCCGGCTGGTCGACCGGGTGGTTTTCCCCAGCGACATCCCCAGCCTGCGCAGGACGGCCAAGGTCCTCGTCGAGCCGTCGCCGTCGCAGTTGAGGGCCAAGCACGCTGAGACCCGCGGCGAGATCCGCAGCGCGCTGCTCACCGCTGCAGTCGGCGGGGTTGACCTCCCGGCTGCCGCCATGGACACCCCTCATCAGAAGGCGGTGCGGCAGGGCATTCCCACTACAGGACTGTCCGCCGCCGAGCTGATTGCCGCAGCAACCTCTCCCGAGCCGAGCGACGGCCGCGACGCTGCCCGCACCGACGCCAGCGGCGCGGACGGACTCAACCTCGCCGCGTGCCACGCATGCGTCCTGCTCCCAGAGACCAGCTGCGAGCTGAACAACATCCTGCTCGACCGGGCTCTGCTCGTGGGCTCCCCCGAGCTGGGGATCACCGGCTACTACTCCCAGGCACACGAGTGATCCGACTCGACGTTCCACGGAGGCCCCCCGGTACGGCGCTCCCGTCCTGCACGCGAGCATCCACCCAGGCATCCGCCGGCATCAGCGCAGAAGTGGCCAGCATGATGATCTCGGCTCCCTGGGCCATCGCATCGATCCGGGCGAGATCGGCGGCGACGGCGTCCTGGGCGTCGGTGGCATCAGCGGGCAGGGTCGGGAGGGCGGTCGCCACGGCTGCCACGGCGGCCAGTTCGTGCTCGGTCCCGTCGTCGAGGGGGTGCCCGGTGAGTGAGCGCCAGATGCCGTCCAGGACGAAGCGGGGCTGCGGCTACGCGGGGACCCTGGAGCGGTGGAAGCGCATGCACCGCGCGGCGTGCCGGGATGCGGCCCGCAGCAGCAGCGAAGACACCGGGAACAACCCCCTCTGCCCCGTCGGCCCGTCGGCGTCCGTGTCACCCGGGCGCTGCGGCGTCCGGCAGAGCTGGTCCAGACGGATCCCGCGCCGGCTCCCGTGGCCGCAAACCGGGTCATCGCCCAGCCGCCGGCGGACGTGACGGTCGTGTCCATCGGGCGGCGCCGGAGCTGCCGGTCACCCTCGACATGCCGGGCAAGGTCGCTCAGGGATGCCCCGGATTCGATCTCCTTCTCAGGCCGCGCCATGTCCGCCCTCTTTCTGCCCGGAGCGTGCGACGGCGCGTTCCGCGAACCGTCGTGCGCTGCGCTGGAGTTGGCGGTGTCGGCCGTGGTGGGCCGTCCGCTGTGCCATCGGTGCGGCCAGCACCAACTAGGCGGTCTGCCACGATTCGTCGAGCTGAGCGGGGTGCGCCGGAGGCGTAGGCGTCGGCTTGGTTCGTCAACTCAGCCTGTCTCGTTGCGAGAACGCTGTCCGTGATCTGCGTTGCCTCGTGGTGGACGAGGTAACGGCGGAACGGATCCGGTCGAAGAGCTGATCCGCCGTTCGGACCCTGGAGTAGCGGTCAGCGACGTTAAGATGACATATGGTTACTGGTCTGGAACTGGTGGTCGCGCTCGGCGCAGCGAAACATCGCGAAGTGAATGCCCTCGTCCAGGCGGACGAGGACGTCGTCTCCATCAACGGTCCGAGCTACCGGCTGAAGAACCGGCTCGCCGCGATCGAACGCGACACCAACGTCGCTTGATCAATCGCCCAGCCCGGACACTCAGGCCGCCGCCCACGGCTCAGCACGCCAGCCCGGCAGTTCTCTATCCAGCCATTCCTCGACGGTCCGCCGCCAAGGGTCGGTGGAGTCAGTGCCGACGACATCGGCCCAGGTGTCTTCAGCGACGTCGGGATCGACGACGAGGCTGTCGAGGTAGGCGTCGAAGTCGTCAGCGACTTTGGTGAAGACCCCCTTCGACAGGTATCCCGGGTGAGGGATGCCATGCACGAACGCATGGAGCTGGCCATGGGTGGCCGGGTTCAGGTCCAGGAACAGGGTGTCGCTCCCGCCGTTGCGGGCGATCGGGAGAAGGCCGGCCAGTGAGACCTCATGGGCGAGCCACCCATCACGGCTGCGGCGGTACTCGCCCAGAAGGGTGCCCCAGCCGTATGCGCCATCATCGTCACGGCCGAGCTGATAGAGGTCGTCGAAACTCTGGAGCGGCTCCGGGTCGCAAGCCGACAGTCGGACAGAGTAGGTGAGGCACTCCCCGCCCGCCGTCTCCAGGAACGAGCGATAGGAACGCGGCAGTGGCAGCCCGATCTCCCGTTCGAGACCTTCAACTTCACGGACTTCGAACCGCCTGAACGGCCCCACGACCAGGCGGCCTCGATACCAGCGCGACAACTCCTCAGACACGGCCAGATTGTCGCACCTCGCGGCCTCCCGAAATCCTCCAAGCCCCCCGCGATACTGAACGTCGAGCTGAGCACGTTCGTCCGTACCTGCCTGAGCACTCCGACGAGTACGCGGACACCCAGACCTTCGTCGTCCGCGCGGACGGCGTTCTCGGCGCCGTCCGCGCGGCCTGGGCGGAGGCCAGGACCCCCGGCGGCGGCCGCCCCTTGGACGCCGTTTTGCCGGAGCGGCAACAGGAGTGGCGTGACCGGGCCGCGATGGGTGACGTTGGGCCCGTGACCGACAACATCACGGCGGGATCGCCCGCATCTGACACTTCTTTGCCTGACGACGGATACGTCGGAGACCCCGCGGTGCGGGCGGAGTGGGATAACCGATACGCCGACCGACAACAGTTGTGGAGCGGCCAGCCCAACGGTGCGCTCGTGGCCGAGGTCGCCGGGCTCACGCCTGGGCGGGTGCTCGACGTCGGCTGCGGCGAGGGCGCGGACGCCGTCTGGCTCGCGCGCGGCGGCTGGGACGTGACCGCGCTCGAGGTCTCGGGCGTGGCATTGGAGCGGGCGGCCGGGCACGCGCGGGACGCAGGCGTCGCCGTCCGCTGGGTACATGCCGCGCTGACGGAAGCGGCGCTCCCGCCAGCCTCCTTCGACCTGGTCTCCGCGCAGTATCCAGCCCTGCTGCGCACCCCCGACGCCGCAGCCGAGCGAGCGCTGCTCGCGGCCGTCGCGCCCGGCGGCGTGCTGCTGCTCGTACACCACGCGGGGATGGACACCCAGCAGGCGCACGACAGCGGCTTCGACCCGGCTGACTACGTCTGGCCCTCAATGGTCGCCGCCCAGCTCACCGACGACTGGAAGGTGGAGGTGAACGAGCAACGACCACGCGTGGCACCCAACGGCGGCGCCGGCGCGCACCATGCCGACGACCTGGTGCTGCATGCGCGACGGCTGCGCTGAGCCCCTCCGCTCACACCACCGCCGAGGTCCGCAAGGTCGTCGAGCGGCTCATCGCCGCACCACCCCCCTCCCCCGCTCCGCCGGTGGCGGCAACGCACCGTAAGTACCCGGGCAGGACGTGAGCCGTGGTAGCGGCCTGGTTCGTGGCGTAGCCCCGGCACCTGTGGCTGCGTTCCGTGCAGCGGACGTCGACGTGGTGATCAGGTGAGGAAGTCCAGCGGTGAACGCTTCTACATTCGTTCCGCGGCCAGCAGGTAGGCCGCGGGCGAGTCGGTGCGTTGCTGCTGGCGGGCCTTCACACGGCCGGCGACGTAGGGAAGGACGGTGAGCGTGACCGCCGCTGTCCCAACTGCCAGGTGGCCTCCGGAAACAGCCAGGGCACCTAACGCCGTACCGGAGACGGTTCCAAGGTCTACCTTCAGTCCCAGCAGGCCCACCGTCGATTCGACACCGAAGGCGCGCAACGCCCGGCGGAGTTCATCCAGTTGCGGCTTGGTGGCACGCTCGTAGAGCGCCTGCAGATGCGCTTGGGCGATCTCGGCGTTCTCGACAGCGGCGATCTGTTCCAGTTCGGCTGCCAGAGAGTCGATATGCGCGTGGAAGGCCGCGAGTTCTGGCGCGTACCGCTGCCGAAAGCCCACCAGCCGGGAAACAGGCACGGAGGCGATCCTCTCGGGGCGGATAACCGCGCGGAGCGAGATATGGAGATAGGCGGCCCGAGTGTCCTGCAAGGCTGGAGCAACGGGGCGGCCGAGCAGATCAGCAAGGCGGTCGAGGGCACCCACCGCGTGGTGCATTCGCGGGTCGTCGGTTACGGGTGACAGTGCGTTGTGACGTGCGACGGTGTCGGCCAGGGCAGTCAGATAGACGGTGCCCAGCTTGGGATGTAGGCCAACCCACGGGTCCCGTGCGTCGACCTGGCGGGCCAGGCCTGCCTCGACCAGGTGGTGCCGCAGCTCACGGGACATCTTGGTGCCGGCGCCGCCGCAGTAGATCCACAGCAGTGTCCGATCGTGAGCGGGCTCAGGTGCCCTTTGGCTGGGCGGAGGCAACATGCCGGGTCGATTGCTGTCCGGAAGCGCGAACAGTCCCTCATCCGCGCCCGCATACACGTCGAGTACGGGATCTGCCGCTCGTAGCGCTCTGGCGCCCCACCCCGAAGCCCCACCCTCCCCGAGAAGCTCGAAGAACGCGTCAGCCACCGTCTCCAGATCGTGCCTGCTCGGAGTGATCTCCTGCAGCAGATCGCATTCCTCGCGGATCTCACGAACCACCTCACTGTCGCGATCATCGACCGCGCGCGGACGGAGTCTGACGACCCTCGCCCAGGACAGCAGCGCAAGCTTGAGCCAGCCGCTGTCCTGAAAGTGCATCCACGGGTAGTACAGAGCGATCGATGTCATTTCCCCTCCGGCTGGATCAATGCGCCGTTCCCACGGCACAGTCTGACCGCTCACCGATGAGAATCACGCCCACCACCAGACTCCGGTGAGAACGTTCAAGGTCCGCTGTGGGTTCGGGGTACCAGCCGCTGGCAGGATGGGCCCGACGAGGCGCACCGAGCCCCGTCGGGGGAAGAGGGCGCAGGCATGCTGAGAGCCGGAACAACCTGTACCGACGCGATCAATTTCCTGGATAACGATCTCGCGGCGGGGCTCAACGATGTCTCCCTCCAGCTCCCTCACCGGATGGAGACGGGCGCAAATGCCGAGGCCGACATTCGGGCTGTGCGCAGGGAGTACGACAGGTGGACCTGGAAGGCCGCCGAGGAGCTCAACCGGCGGTTCAGCGACCGGGAGATCGCGGGACAGCTCCGCGCGGGCCGCTACCGGGCGATCCTCACCGCGCCGCCAAGTTCGCGTTGCATGCCGGCCGGCCCGACCTCGGATCGCGGACGTCACCACGGAGGAACTCACCGAGACCGTCCGCAGAATCCCGGCCGGCGACCGCAGACTGACCACTACCTGCGGCTCCTCGAAGCCCAACGTGACGCATCCCAGGGCCGGCGACCTGATCTTTCACCCCCCGGCCGGACTGCTGGAGGCCTCGCCTGAGTAGATCGTCCACGAAACTCTCAGATACCATCCGCTCGCGCTGTGACCTGCAAGCTCCGTCAGCCAGCGGCCACCCCCGCTGTTCGGCGCGGGCGCGGGTTGCTGGCGAAGCCACGCCGACCCTGCTGCCCGGGGCGGCACGCGCGACGGGTGCCTCAGCGCTGGAAGACCGCTGTCGCCACGGGCACCGCCAGCAGCAGGCTGAGCCCGATCAGGGGCAGCCGGTCCAACCACAGGACGGCGGCGAACTCACGCAGGGTCGCGGAGAGCCAGTACGCGGGAGAGGTCGGCGCCCCCACGACGTGGACAACGACGCCGGCGCGACGGGCCAGCAGGGCCGTGCGGTAGACGTGGAAGCCGCTGGTGACCACCGTGGCACGGTACCCGGAAGCAGTGCGGTCCATGAGAGCCGCGCTGAAGCGGAGGTTCTGCCCGGTGTTCGCGGAACGGTCCTCCCGCACGATCCGGCCGGCAGCCACCCCGCGTGCACGCAGGTAGTCGGCCATGGCGTCCGCCTCGGAGCGCACCTCGTCGCCGCCCTGGCCGCCCGAGACGACGAACACCACACCGTCTGCATCCGGTGCGCCGGCGCCGTCGACCGCGAGGGCCCGCTCCAGCCTGCGGCGCAGCAGCGGACCGGGCCGGTCGCCCTTGAGCCCGGCGCCCAGGACGACGACATGGGTGGTCCCCGGCGGCGGGGTGCTGCGGCCCCGGACGAACACGTAGACGGTGAAGGCGAGGAAGAGCAGGCTGAGGTATCCGGCGGCCGCGTTCACCGCCACCATGAGGGCACCCGCCACCTCGCCCCCGACTGTCTGGACGACCGCGTCGAGGCCGAGCACCGCCAGCAGGGCGCAGCCGGCGGCGCCGGTGGCCAGCAGGGACGCCTGCGGTCCGTAGCGCCGGACCAGGACGATGCCGTCGACCAGCAGGAGCAGGCCCAGCGCGAGCATCAGGAGCAGGGCAGCGACGGCGAGCACGGTCACGACGGTGGGGTGAGTCTCCGCACTGCGGGCGGCCTCGCCAAGCCCGGCCGATGTCACCGCGAGGCAGAACAGGACAGCGGTGGAGAACCGGTGCGGCGCCAGCACGGCATGGACGACGCCGCCCACGGCGAACACCGCCGCAGCAAGGTACTCCGGGTGCTCCGGCACGTCCCCCACCACTCCGCTCTCCCGCCCGCCGGGCCTCACCCCGTCCACCCGTCGCCGCCTGCGCATTTCCGGACCCGCGCAGCGCTGCGGGGCCCGGTGCGGACGCCGCCGGACATCCTCGCAGACCCGTCGGGGCGCGCCGTGCGCGGGCGGGCGCCGACGCGATCAGCCGGGGCAAACGGCCGAGACTAGCCAGGGCATCGACGCCGGCAAAAGCAAACCGTCGTCTTCGGGCGGACCGGCATAGGCACCGTTCGAGATCTCGGCTACGAAGGTGCGGTACGGCTCGGGCAGCACGACACCTTGTCGTTCCTCCCAGGTACGAAGTGCCTGCCCAGAGGCTGTCGCCGTACCTCAGCAGGAATCGCCGCCTGCAACAGGGCTATCGCCGAAGTCGTGTCGGTCATCGCCCACTCATACCACCAGCTGCCGACACCTCACCCCGCCCTACCGAAGGCCCATCATCCGCATCAGTCGCTGTTGTTGTTCACGGTGACGTTGTGGCTCAGTTCGGGACGCAGGACGAGGCCGCGCAGGCCTGCGATGGAGGCGATGCCCCAGCCGATGACGGCAAGTCCGGCGGCAACCTGTCGTGCGGGACCGGCTGTTCCCGACCACACCATGACGGTGGTGGCGGCACCCCACAGGATCCAGGTGAGCCGTGCTCCGAAGGCCCCGGTGAGGAACGAGAAAGCCAGCAACCCGGCGCCGGAGGCAACCCAGACCAGGTGCAGGGTGGTGGCGGTGACAGGCAGTCCCGCGGCGTGGGCATGCAGGTTGTGAACGGGGTTTGTGTCTGACCGTTGACCGCATCGGCGTCAGCGGAGGCGAGTGACTGTTTGCTGGGCTTCGAGTGCCTCTCGGAAGCGGAC
>NZ_JBVKBU010000043.1:0-11969 GCF_055638955.1 Streptomyces sp. NPDC111507
GGAAGCCATCAATACCCTCGCCGGCTACTACGGCGACCGCGTCACCGACCAGTAAGAACAGGTACGAGCACCGGGCTTACACAAAGAAAAAGACATGGGGGGTGCGGATCGATCGGAAAGGTTACAGCAGGCCGGGTTCTGTATCCGGGCGTGTTCCGGGCTCGTCGTCGCGGATGTACATGATGCGTGAGTATTTGCGGCCGGCGTAGCGGGCGATGGCTTGGTCGATGTCCGCGGCGTCAGCGTCGACGCGGCACTGTTGCAGGGACAGGACGCGCAGTCCACCGTGTTTGCGGGTTAGACACGACCACCGGGGTTTCGGGATCTTTGCTCCGGGACGCAGCCACACCATGACCGATTCGTCTAATGGCTCGTGTCTGACGACCAGGCCGATGCGTTCGATGTCGCGCCATGGGACGTGTACGCGGTGCTGCAGGAACTGCAGGTCGAATCCTGCGGCGGTGACGCGGAAGAGTACTTGGTCCGCGCCCTTGAACACGTACAGCGGTCCTCCGATGAAGAGGAGGGGAAGAAAGATCGTGTTTCTGAGCACGACCACCCAGGGGATGGACGTGTAGGGGCTTCCCATGGCAAGGGTGGGCAACGCGACCAGGACAAAGGCTGCGCTTGCCCAGACCCTAGGCAGTCGTCCCCGGAAGACGTTGCCGTCTTCGCCCAAGGAGGTGCGCATCCAGGTGCTCGCGTCGAAAGCGACCTGTTCGTCGCTGCCGAAGTTTTCCAGGGCCTCCTCGATGGCGTTCGT
Source organism: Streptomyces sp. NPDC111507 (assembly GCF_055638955.1). NCBI lineage: Bacteria > Bacillati > Actinomycetota > Actinomycetes > Kitasatosporales > Streptomycetaceae > Streptomyces > Streptomyces sp. NPDC111507. The sequence continues at coordinate 764 of NZ_JBVKBU010000043.1, forward strand.
GTGTGCGGTGATTTCGTACAGTGGGCAGATGGTGACTGTCCCTGCGGTCAGTCGGGGCAGCAGGGGGTTTGTTCGGTCTATGGGGTTCTCGGCTTGTGTGGCCGGGCGTATGGCCAGCACGCCGTTTCTGCCGCTTCCGGGAGGCCAGGGAACCACGCCGATACGGCTGATCTCTGACCAGGCGTAGGCGAGGGCCGTTTCTCCGCAGGCGAATTCGATGCCTGCTCCGTTGATGGTGAGGCGTGCGGGATGCCGCACGCGCATCACCGCGAAGCTGCAGGCTGCGAGTTCCGTGGCGCAGATCGTCAGGCCGGTCAGGTGTGTCCACGCCTCGGTCAGTAGCAGGCCTCGTGCGAGCTGGTTGAGCGCCGAGGCTCCGCAGACGAGTGCGATAGCGGCCAGGTTGATGCGACGGCTGGTGAAGGTGACGGAGGTGGGGGCCTGTCGGCGCGGCGAGGACGCCAGTTCGGGGCACGGTGTCCAGGCCAGGTCGGCGCACTGGGACAGGGCCAGGTCGACTTCTTCGGGGCGGGCTTCGATTCTGCGTAGGTCTGCGAAGCGCAGTGCTCCGGCGGTCCGGTCGTTGTGCGGGCCGGCTGTGGCGAAGGCTGCTTCGGAGACGAGGACGCCGGGTTTCAATCGCACCGTCACTTCGTAGCGGGGGTGTCGGCGCAGTCGGCGTGTGCGCGGGCGGATCCATACGCGAGCGATCGCGTGCCAGGGGTAGTAGAAGTGGCGTGAGGGGGTGCAGCGTAGGTCGATGCCGTCGGACCTGACGACCAGGCAGTAGCCGGTGGGGTAGAGAGTGCTTGTCCACCAGATGAGGAAGAGTGCGCCGGCTATGCCGGCTGCGAGTTCAGCTCCGCGTGGGGATTCGGCGAAGAGGGATTCGTCCCCTGTGGGCAGGGTGGCCAGTACGAGCGTGATCAGGAGTGCTTCGGTGGGCAGCAGCAGTGCCCAGAAGCGCCGTCTGGCGAACTGGCGGTTGGCAGTGAAGCGAATCTCTTTCTTCTGTGGCGCCTCGTCATGCGCTGGTGCGTGCGGGGCGTTCATCGGCGCGGTGGTGGAGGCACGGTTGCGGACGAGGCCCAATTCGCCGTAATGGTCGGATCCTTGCTGCTTGGGCCGGGGGTAGCCTCGTTCCTTGAGGGCTTGTGTCAGCGGTGTGTACAGGGCCGTCAGTGGTAGGGGATCGGCTGCGGCTGGGACGCCGTCGCGCAGCAGGCGGATCAATTCGCCGGTGAATGCGGTGTAGCGCTCGCCTGGTGGGGCGATGGAGGCTTCGTCGCGGGATGCGGAGGCAAGCACGTGGACACCGCGGATGTCGAGGTCGATTCGGGCGTTGGGGCCTGGTCCCATCATTTCGTCCAGGGCCCAGCCGCTGTGACAGCAGTCGAGGACGAGGATCTTGTTGCGGCAGTCTGCGTTGTCGAGGATCTCTCGTATGGCTTGGAAGGGAACGGACGTCCAGCGCAGGTCGTTTTGGTCGGTTCCGGTCAGGGCGAGGTGGAGTTCTGTGAGGTCGCTGTTCAGGATGCCGTGGCCGGTGAAGTAGACCAGCAGCGTGTCCGGTGTGTCGGTGGCGGCTTCGCGCAGGCTGCGGCAGACCTCACGCGGGTCGGTGGCGTCCTGGATGATCGTGCAGCGTCCGGGTAGAAACCCGCCGGTCCGGTCGGCTGTGAGGATGTCTCGCAGGACGTCGAGGTTATTGCGCACGGCGAGCAGCGGGCCCAGTTCTTCGCTGTCATACACCGAGGTGCCGATGAGGATCGCCCGTGATCCCCGCGGCTCCGGCAGCCGCATGTCTTTACTCCTGGCTGTTGTGCTCGCGTAGCGCTGATTCCAGCAGTATCCGGGCGTCTTCCGCGGACCCTGCTGTGATTTTGGCGCTGCGACCGTCTGAGAGGGTGACCTCGACGGTGGTGTCGGTCCGGCGGGCTCGCAGTAGGGAGGGCAGTACGGTGACGAGGGCGCTGACGGCGCCGCCGCTGCTCAGCGATACAACGAGCAACTCCGCCAGGCCGTTGCCCATGTGCCCTTCGGGGTCGGTGGGCGCGTCGTCGGCTGTGATGCGTCGGAGCCGGCCGCGCAGCTCCGGTTCACTGTCCAACTGCCGCTGGAATTGGACGATTTCCTTGGCTGTCGTCTCATCTGCTATGAACCGCAGGCGTATGTCGAGCAGTTCCATCGAGTCCCCCGGGCCCGTGTCGGTGCGTAGGCGTACAGTGTGCCCATCTCTTCCCCGGACGTCATTCAGTCTGTACAACGTCGCGGTGAAAATACGTCTCAGCTGCCGTCCAGGCAGGGGCGGTTGGTTGGGGTGCCGATGGTCTGCGGGCCGGTGCATGCCGTCCGCCGCAGAGTCAAGGGCTGGTACGTTGAGGACCGGGATGGTTCGCCTGTGGTCTTGGGGATGGCGTGTCGGTAGGGCTGGACCCTGTCTACGAGGCTGTTCTTCAGTCCTGTCGGAACAGGCCCTTTTCCAAGGGGTGATGTGGTGTGGCCGAGTCGTCAAGGCTGTCGCGGTCGGAGCTCATCCAGCGACGCCGGAGCGGTAGGCCCGGAGGTTTCGTGGGGCGGCGTGGTGAGCTGGCGATGTTCCGTGAGACCTCGCTCGCGATCCGCTCGCAGACGACGATCATCAGTTTCTGTTCCATGTGCACGATGTGGGTGGCGTCGGAAAGACCACGCTGATCCATCAGAGACCCTGGCTCGCGAGCACGGAGCGGTCACCGCCTTCATCAACGACGTGCATGACGTGCTGGAGGCCATGGAAACCATCAGTGTCAACCCTCGGGGACAGGGATGCGCGTTGCCGAGGTTCGACAAGATGTTGGCCACGTATTGGCAACGCCGACAGCAGGTCGAGACCACTTTGGACACCCCGGATTCGGCGACCGGTTAGGAACGGAGCACTGACGATCCGCCGGCCTCCTCCAGCCTGCTCGCAGCCCATGCGGGGCTGGTCGGACTGGGCATGGTCCCCGGCCTAGTACTCCAGTTGTAGATGGTGTTCTTCAGGCTTGAGCCGCTTGAGCCGCTTGCCGCTGGGAGATTGCAGATCAACTGTGGGACACCCGTGCTGTAACTCGGCGCATTTGCGCAGGGCCGCCTGAACGGTCCTTGGTCGGCGGGCTATCTTGCGGTGCATGCAGACGGTGAACTGGAGCGATGTCCGGGAGCGGACCGTCGCTCACTATGCACGGCGGGGATCGAGGGCCGGTGCCGTTCTCCCGCCGGTCCTCAGTGAGGCTCAGGTGCGTCAGGCCGAGGAACAGTTCGGTGTGGTGTTCCCCGACGACTATCGCCAGTACCTGCTGCGCGTCAGTGCCGGCGGACGGGTGCGCACGCTCCGGGCCGATCAGAGTGGCTGGCGCTGGGACGGCGACCAGCCTTCAAACCGTGCGACCCTGCATGTTCCTTTCCCGGACCACGACGCTGCTCTCGCAGCGAGCGAAGATCTTTGGCTGACCGAACCCCAGGAGGGGGACTACGCCTCCGCTGCGGGCTACCAAGCCGATCATGACGCGTGGCGGAAGATGGCCGATGCCGCCGAGGACGCGCGGACTTCCGGGGCCGTCCCTCTCTGCGATGACGGCTGCGGCTTCTACACCCTGCTCGTGGTCAGCGGACCCATGCGTGGCGCCATGTGGTTCGACGGACGCGCGACCTGCGATCGCCTCAACCCGCTCTTGAACGACGACGGACAGCCCGCCACCTTCGCCGAGTGGTACCTGGACTGGCTCACCCACGAGGAACCGCTGACAACCCCGGAACTGCGTCGTGCGGCAAACGACCGCTGGCACGCCGGGAAGGACGTGCCCATCTGGCTGCGCTGGTTCGATTCGTGAGCCGTCAGTGCTCTGGCGGCGAGTCGCGTTCGTGCTGGTGGGGGCCGGTGCGGGAACGGGTGCGATCACCGTTGATCATCGGTGTGTGAAGACTGAAGATCATGCGATGGCCGCTATCGATGAGTAGCTGAGAAGGATCCTCGTCCGACTCCCCCTTCCTACGGCCCGCGGTGGTTCCGTCGCCTGCGAATAGCTGGTGATGCGCATGGCGTTGGCGGCACTCGCCGCGCCATCGATGGCGGCCTCTCGAAGGGGCAGCGACCACCGAAAATCCCTGCCAGCATGTCGGTGGATCAGGAGAAGAACGGGGCCAGCGCCGCAGTCACGGCGGCGGCGACGGCCAGCACGGCGGCGAAGGTTGCCGCAGCCCGTGTGACGGCAGCGGGGTAGGTCGCGCCGTCGAGGCGGGCGAGCTTCCCTGCTCCTGCTGCGGTGAGCAAAGCCACGATGACGACGAGGACGGCCCGACGGGTCCCGGGACCCCGGGCGCGCACCCGCTGAACGTCTCCGTCCGTGGAGAACGGCCGCGGTCCGTCCGGGGTCGTGAGACCCCGGACGGACCGTTCTTCACGCACGCGATCCGCAACTGTGCGTCAGCGCAGGCCGAACGCCCGGATCACCGTCTGGTGCACCGCGTTGCCCGCCGAGTCCTCGACGCTCGCCCTGAGCGACACGTACGACGCCTTCTTCGGCGCGTCCAGGCGGTACCGCCCGTCGTGATCACGCACGGCCCGGTGCCACGTCGTGCCGCCGTCGTAGGACATCTCCAGGGTGACCGCGCCGACCCTGCCGGCGCCGACGGCCCCTGGCAGCTGACCGGCGGTGACGGACAGGGTGTCGTGCCGTCCTGCCCGCCCGTCCGAGTCGGTGCCGACCTCGTAGTCGACCTGTACCAGGGGCAGCACCGCGTCGGAACCGTCCGCCGTCGCCTTAGAGGTGAAGTCCCACTCGGTGCGCGTGCTGGAGGAGTACGGGGTGAACGCCACGTCGCGCTTGCTGGTGACGACCAGCCGGTACGGCAGCTTGCCTGCACCGGGTGCGTCGCCCGAGACGTTCGTGAAGGTTCCTGTGCCCAGCTCGGTGGTGCCCTGGTACAGGGTCTGCCGCTGCTCTGCTCCGGCGTCCATCTGGCTCATGCCGACGTGGCCGTGGCTGCCCCAGGCCGGGGTGTCGATGTACAGGTGGTCGCCCTTGCGCGTGGGCATGCTGTAGACGTCGTTCAGGTAGGGCCGTTCGATCGGCTTGAACCACTCCTCGGACTGTGTGCTGGCCGCCCGGTAGGAGGTCTTGGCCCCGGCTTCGAAGACCAGGCCGTCCGCGTACGCGCTCTGGCTCCAGCTGTTGAAGCCCCCGGTGGAGACCCAGTCGGTGCGCTTTCCCCGCACCGGCTCCGGCATCATTCCGCCGATGGCCCAGTCGTTGTAGGCGGGCCAGTCGAACCGGAACTCGCCGCCGGTGCTTCCCGGGGCCGGGCTGTCGAAGGTCTCGTCGACCCGGGCGAGGTTCTTGGAACTGCCTTGCACCACCATGTGGTGGGGGATCTCGTTGTGCCAGGTCTGGTCGAGGTCGTAGACGTACGGGCTCACGGGCGCGGACCCGACCGTGACCGAAGCGCCGCGGGCCTGGGCCTGCCGGACGAGCTTCTCGCCCTCGTCGGTGCTGAGCAGGCCCACGTCGAGCGGTACGGGCGTCGAACCGAACGGCGCGTTGTAGCGGCGGAAGCCGCGGCCGTCCACGTTGTTCACGACCAGCATGAGCTTGGCGCCGGCGGCGATCGCGGCGGCCGCCTGGACCCTGTCGGAGACGTCGTCGTTGCGGCGTACCACCACGGCCTTGCCGTGCACGTCGAGGTGAGCGTAGTCGGTGCTCGCGCCCTGGCTTGCGAAGACCAGCGGGAGCTTGACGCTGCCCGTGGGCAGGGGGGTGACGCCATCCTGGCGCAGCACGTCGGTGAAATCGGTGGTCCGGGTGGAGACGGCCAGTGCGGGCTGCTCCTTGCGCCAGCGTGCCGCCAGGTAGAAGTCGCCGTGGGTGACCTTGTGGGTGGTCGGCTGGGCCCACAGGCTGTCGTAGTTGGTCTGGGTCTCCATGTAGTCCCGCCAGACCTGGCCGCCCATCAGGCGGGTGTAGTCCAGTCGCTGGTAGGTCGTCTCGGTCCGCTGAGGGGTCGTCATGTCGATGCGGTCGATCTTGGACGCGTCGAGCGTGACGGTGGTGTCGCGGTCCAGTCGGACGTCCGGGTCGCCCAGCAGCGACATGCCCCACGAGTGGGGGCCATGGACGCCCTGCACCGTCTTGAAGGACAGCACCGAGTAAACGTCGTTGGGCAGGTACATCTGCGCCGTGCCGGAGTCGTCGATCACGACGAACGCCGGGGAGTCGTCACCGGACCTGAGCAGTTCGACCACGCCGGACATGGGCCGCCCCTGGGCGTCCTTGAACTCCATGGTCAGTTTGTGCTCGACGTCTCCGAGGGAGACTGCGGTGTGCGCGGCGACGTTGCCGTCCGCGGTCTTCGCGACGACCTGGCCGGTGTACCGACCGTCGGTGGTGACGCCCGAGCCGTCGATCGTCACGGTGACACCGGCTGTACCGTGTGCGGGCACGACCACCTGGGGGGCAGAGAGCCGGAACACTCCGGCGGGGGCGTGTGCCGCCTCGACGGTCAGCGCTAGGGTGACGGGCGTCTCCGTGGTGTTGGTGTACGTCACCGGGCGCCGCACGCCGCCGGCGGGATTCTGCGCAACCTGCGCGGCGTACGCGGTCGCCGTGGCGAAGACTCCGGCGTGCGAGGCCGCGGCGACGTCGAGGCGGCCGCTGCCCGCCTGGAAGGCGTCGTACCGCGGGGTCTGCCGGGAACTACTGGCCAGCAGATCCTTCAGCTGACTTCCGGTGAAGTCAGGATGAGCGGCGGCCATCAACGCGGCGGCGCCGGCCACGTGGGGCGTAGCCATCGAGGTGCCGCTCATGGTCTGGTAGGCGCCCTCGCCGTTGCCGTCGAACTGGGAGTTGGCCGCGAGGATGCCGACCCCGGGGGCGGTGATCTCCGGCTTCAGGGCGCCGTCCACGCGGGGACCCTGGCTGGAGAACTCGGCCACGGCGTCGACGGCGTCGACGGCACCCACGGTCAGCGCTTCGCTCGCCGCGCCTGGTGCGCTGATGGTGCTCGGTGCGCCCCCGTTGCCGGCGGCGACGACGAACAGCGCACCGGTCTGGGCGCTGAGCTTGTCGACGGCCTGGCTGAGGGGGTCGGTTCCGTCGGACGGCTGGCCGTCGCCGAGGCTCATGTTGATGACCTTGGCGTGCTGGTCGACCGCGGCCCATTCCATGCCGGCCAGGACCCATGAGGTCTGTCCGGACCCGGTGTCGTCCAGCACCTTGCCGATGTCGAGGCGGGCGCCGGGCGCGACACCCTTCTCCCTGCCGTTGGAGGCCGCGCCGGTTCCGGCGATGATGGACGCGACATGTGTGCCGTGCCCGAAGTGGTCGTCCGTGTTCTCGTCCGGTACGAAGCTCTGCCGGCCCGCGACGCGGTCGGTGAGGTCCGGGTGTCCCGCGTCGACGCCGGTGTCGAGGACGGCCACGTCCACGCCCTGTCCGGTGTTGCCGTCCGCCCAGACCTGGGGAGCGCCGATCTGCGTGGTGCTGTCGGCGAGGTCGGCGTGGACGAGGCCGTCCAGCCAGATGTGCGCGATCCCGCAGGCGAAGGCCGGTGCGGCGGTCTGCTTGCGGCCTCCGTCGGTCGTCGCCGTCCCGGCCACGGACTTCCAGAAGTCCGCGGCGTGCGAGCGGTCCGCGGTGAGGGCGACGCCGTCGATGCCGTCGAGGGTACGGACCTGGGTCGCCCCTGCGGGGAGAGCGGCGGCCTTGCCGCGCGCGTCGGCGGGGTGCGTGTAGGAGACAATGAGCGGCAGCCGGTCACGGTGCGCGTCGTCGTACCTGTCGGCGATCATGGACGTGATGTTGAACAGTTGCCGGTCCAGGGTGCCCTTGGCCACGAAGGGCAGCACGGACTCGGGGAACACGTAGAGGTCGTCGCCCGACGTCAGGATGTGGGTCTGTACCGGGCGTCCGTCGGCGCCTCGGACGCTGACCGTGCCTCCGGTCCTGCCGTCGGTGCCGGGGCTCCGTCGGGTGGTGACCACGTCACCGGTGATCAGTGTGACGGAGTGGTCTCCGGCGGGCACCCGGTCGGACGCGGATGCGGTGGTCGGGGAGTCGGCGGCGTCGGAACGGGCTGCTGAGGGCGCCGAGGCCGTGGCTTGGTAGGGGCCGGCCAGCGCGAGTACCAGAGCACCGGCGGCAACCGGCACACTCCAGCGTCTGCGGTGGTGCGCGTTCACAAGGTCTCTCCCGGCTCTGCAGTCGGGCAGAGCACGGTCGTCCTCTGCCGTCCAAGTGGCGCCGCCTGACCGCTCGTCGGCATCGGGGATGCTCGGAGCCCTTCCACAGGTGGCGTGAACGTTCAGAGTGAAAGCTTGTGAACGAGGAATGTCTAGATCAAACTTGTGTCGAACATCGCCACTTGGCGATTCGCGTCACGACCGTCCCGACGGCTCGCCGGGCGGTGATCGCTGGGAGGACGTCCGGTGCTGAGCGCCCTGGGGATCAGCGAGTTCGACGAACGGGTCTACCGCCTCTATCTGACCAAGTCGGACCGGACGGCCGCCGAGATCGCCGAGAGCCTGGGCACCACTCCCAGCCGGGTCAGGCGCACGGTCTCCCGGTTGGTGGAGCTGGGAATGCTGAGAAGGGAAGGGCACGGCCAGTACCGCCCGGTCAGCCCGCACACCGCGCTGAGGGCACTGCTGGCCAGACGCCGAGTCGAGACCGAGGCGGCGTTCACCGCGGTGTGGGGCACCGTCGACGATCTGGCGGACGAATACCGCGCCCGTCGGCTGCAGGAGGATCCGACCGGACTGGTGGAGGTGATCACCGGTGAGGCGGAGATCACCCTGCGCGTCGCCGAACTGATGCAGTCGGTCCGCACCCACTTCTGGGTGCTGGATCGGCCCCCCTATCTCGGTCCCTACAGCACCGAGTTGGAGGAGGAGCTGACAATGGACCTGCTGGGCCGCGGCGTCGACATACGGTCGGTCTACACCCCGGAGGCACTGGCGCAGCCGGAGCGCTTCGAGCTGATCACCCACCTGGCCCGGATCGGCGAGCAGGCCCGCATCCTGCCGGCCCTGCCGTTCAGACTCCGCATCATGGACCGACGCGTCGCGCTGGTCGCGCTGGTCCCGGGCCGCTACGACAGGATCGCCGTAGTCCACCGGTCGGGCCTGCTCGACGCGCTCCTCGAGTTGTTCGACTCCTACTGGCAGCGTGGGCAGTCCCTCGTCGCGACCGCTCCGGCGACACCCGACGGGCCGAGCGCGCAGGATCTCCTGCTGCTGAAGATGATGCAGGCGGGTTACAAGGACCAGGCCATCGCCCGGCAGTTGGGGACGAGCCCGCGCACCGTGACCCGCCGCATCGCGGCGATCGCGTCCGGGCTCGGCCTCGACACGCGCTTCCAGGTGGGGGCCGAGGCGGCCAAGAGGGGCTGGATCTAGCGGTGGTTTGTTAGACCGGGGAGTAGAGATCAAGTGGGTGGCCTGCGCCGACGGCGTTGATCAGGGCTTGGAGTTCGGGTGGCGGGGGTGCGTTCGTCCAGGCTCGCCAGCAACGTTGGAGGGTGGTCCAGGGGGCGAGCCAGGCCCGGACGGCGCGGATCGCCTTGGGCCAGCTGGCCGGATGGGGCTGGTGGGTTCCGCTTGGGCCCCCTCTCAGCCGGTCCCGCTGTCGGCGTGGCAGCCGGCGGGACTGCTGGGACGACGACGGGCCCACGGTCTGGGGGCCGGGCGAACCAGGTGTCCCAGCAGACGAGAACGCGCAGGTGACCAGGGTCTGGTGGCGGCGGATCGCGGTGTCGGAACGGACCTGGAAGTCGGCACACCCGAGTTCGTCCTTGACCTGCTTGTAGCTCTGCTCGATCCAGTGTCGGATGCCGTAGATCCGTACGACTTCGTGCAGGTCGGCAGCGGGTTCGGGACTGTCGGCCTCGCGGGGGCCGCCGGGGCGGGGCAGGTGGGTGGCCAGGTACCAGGTGGCCTGCGCGGGCAGTGTGTCCGGGTCCGCTGTGGCCACGACCAGGCGTACGTTTCCGTCGGGTCCCCACCAGCCGAGGCGGGCGTCGGTGGCCCACCAGGTCTCGGTGTGCCCGTCGCGGAAGGTCCGCTCGACGGCGGTCCAGTCGCCTGGGCGCTCGGGGTCCGTCCAGGTCAGGGCACCGGCGGCGTCGGCGGGGGTGTAGGCGTCCTTGCCGTAGGACCAGGTACCGTGGCTCGGCTTGAGGGCCATGTCGAACGGCAGTCCCGCCGCAGCGAGTTGTCTACGGAAGCCGTCCTGGTCGCCGTAGGCGCAGTCGGCGGCCACGGCTCGGAAGGTCGCTCCGGCGGCCTTGGCTGTGCGGGCCAGTTCGGCGGCGATCTGCAGTTTCGTGCGGAAATCGGGGTCGCTCTTACCCTTGGGGAAGTGATGGGCAGGGCTGTAGGGCACGGCGTGCAGCGGGTAGTAGAGGTTCTCGTCGGCCCAGCAGGTGGTCACGGTGACGATGCCGTTGTCGGTCTTGCCCAGCCGGCCCAGCCACTGCCAGCCGATGTGCGCGGTCGCCTTTCCGTCCTTGCGGCCTCCCGAGTCGTCGATCACCAGCACCACGCCAGGGTGCGGCGTGGTCCCGGGATCGGCCAGCAGCAGTGCCACCCAGTGGGCGTTGACCTGCTCGTGGTTCCACGTCGACTCGGACAGGAAGAACTGCAGCGGCTGCACCGAAGCATGTTGGGCACCTACGATGGGTTCGGTACCGGCCAGGCAGGTCAGCGTCTTGTTGCGGTCTCGCGGCAGCAGCAGCCCCGCGAGGTACTCGCGGAACCCGCGGCGCTGTGCCAGCGTGGAGAACAGGTCCTCGAAGCGTGCGGCGTAGGCTTCCAGCGGGCCCGGAGCGGGCGGACACGGCACACGGCGGGTCATCACAGCTCCCAGGCGACGTTCCTCTACTACCGGCCTACTCCGGCCCTGACCCGCCGTCAACAAACCACCGCTAGCTGGCGCCCCAGAGCTGTTGCGCCGCCACCATCAGGGCAGCCCGACCGCACAAGCCGTGCTAAATGCAGCAATGGACGCGCGCCGCCTCGGCGTTGGCCTCCACCTGCCGCAAGTTTTCCTTACCGACGCCGCCACCGACTATCTCGCCGAGCCCGACTACGACCAGCTCACGGAGGACTGGGCGGAGCGTGCCTACGCCGAACTCGCCGAGCCTGTACATGGCAAACAGGCCCCTCTGCGCCGAACCGGCTTCCGACCGCGGCGCC
>NZ_JBVKBU010000044.1:0-5949 GCF_055638955.1 Streptomyces sp. NPDC111507
GCTTGTGTGCGCTCGGTCATTGACCGGGATGCCGTACGGTCCGCGGATGTTACGCCTTGGCACCTGGTCAGCCCACTTCACGTCGCGAGATCTGCCTGACTCGGTGGAAGCGGCAGGCCACCTGCGCCTTCGTCCCGATGAGTGGGAGCGATGGCTGGATGACCTGGGACTTCCCGACGGCACTCCGTACCTGCTCTCGCCGAGCTTCGTCTACGACGTGGAGTTGAACTCCTACTTCCATCGGGTGGACTTCCTGGCGGGGCCGCTGAACAGCCAGATCAACAGGGCGTCCGCGCTGGAGCGGCACCTGAACTTCCTGCACCGGAACCGCGGTGGGAAGGGCTGGCGCGAGGCCACAGAGGAAGATCACCTCGCTTATCACCACTGGCGTCGTCGAGACCCTCGTGGCCCCAGGGTTGACGGCGGCACCTGGAGTCAGGAGGTCTCCCACCTGCAGCAGTTCTACCTGCACGCCGTGTCCAAGAAATGGGTGGGCGAGGTGCCCATCCCGCAGCGGTCGCGGATGGAGTGGTCAGGGCACCAGGTGCCTCGACCACGGAGAGCGACCAGCGACACCGTGCCCGCGACCTACGCCCACGACGAGGGCGGCGATCGCATCGAGTGGCTGCCAGCCGTGTCCTATCGGCGCTGGCGGGACGTGGGGGTACGCGGCTACGGGGCCGATGGGCGCCCCCGGAGAGGGTTTCGGGGGCGGTGGAGCGAACGTAATTCGGCCTTCACCGATTTGATGGTCCGCACCGGACTGCGTCTGTCTGAGCAGGCGCATCTGGTCGAGTGGGAGGTGCCCACCGGTCCCGGGCCTACGGGCTACAGCAGGTTCTGGCTGCCGGGGGCGATCGCCAAGCGGCAGTCGGCGGGCTGGATCTACGTTCCGGCGTCAGTACGGCGGGATCTGACGGACTACGCCTTGCACGATCGCGCCGCCGTGGTGGAGGAGGCACAGGCGGAGGGCCGCTATGCCAAGATCCGTCGTCCGCTGGTCGTCGAGGACCGCGGCAGAGCGAACACCGCCCGCTACACGACGGGGGCGATGGCCGGGCGGCGGGTGGATGTCCGGCTTCTCGGCCCGGCCGAGAGGCGCCGGCTGCTGGTGGAGACGGACGCGGGTCTGGAGCCAGCCCTGTTCTGGCTCGGCGAGAGCGGCATGCCGCTGGCGGTGTCCACCTGGAAGGACATGTTCACCGCCGCCAATCAGAGGTGCGCTGACCTGGGCCTGGAGGTGAGAGCTCACGCCCACCTGCTGCGCCACTCGTTTGCCGTCGTCACGCTCGAACAGCTGCAGCGCGGGCACATCGCCGCGCTGGGGGACCTCAATCCGGACCAGCGGCTGCACTACGTCCGGATCTTCGGCGACCCGCTGGACTGGGTCCGCCGACGGCTGCGCCATGCCTCGGTGCTCAGCACCTTGATCTATCTGCATGCCTTGCAGGAACTGGAAATGGAGACGCGGATGGCGTTGGTGCCGGACACCTGGGAGGACGTGCGGGAGACCGCCGTCGAGGAGCTCGGCGGCGAGGACCCCCCGGCGGATCTGGCAGCGGCGGGAGGGGAGGGGTGAGCCGCCGGGGGCGGGGCAGCACGGGCCCGGGGCGCGTGTCGGTCCGGCCGGACGGGGACTACGCGGCGCCTCCGGCGGTCCGGCAGTGGGAGGGCGGCCTGGTGGTGGAGTTCGCCGGGGACGACGGCCGGCGCGAGAGCTTCGATCTCAGTCGGCTGCCCGCGGAGGGCTGGCACGAGTTCCTCGCGGAGGCGTTCGCATTGAGGATCGGTCCCAGCGGCGGGCTGCGGACCCTGGCGAGCGCGTTGAACTGCTGGCGGCACATCGTGCAGTGGACGCACATCATCCAGGGCCTGGGGGAGTCGGCGGACACGCCGGAGAAGTTGTCACAGGAGCACGTGAGGGCGTTCTTCGACGATACGGAGGGCACGCGCATCGCCCGCTACGGGCTGCAGACGGCGATTCGTACGCTGTTCTCGGACCGGCGGCTGGCCGGCCGGATTCCCGAGCCGGCCATGAATGCCCTCACCCGCGTGATCCCCAAGCCTCCCGGCACGCCGACGGGCGGTTACTCGAACGGAGAGTGGGACCGGCTGGCCGCGGCGGCCCGCGCGGACACCGCCCGGATCGCGAAGAGGGTCCGGGCCGCCGAGGATCTGCTGCGGAGATTTCGTACAGCGCCCGGAGAGCTGAGCGCCGAGGAGAGATCCCGCGGCGAGGTGCTGGATGCCATGGCATCCACCGGCGTGGTCCCCGCCTTCAGCGGGTTCCCCGGCGATCACGAACGGCGGCTCTTGGCGTCGCAGTTGTTCCTGACCTGGCAGGACCTGGCCCCGCCGCTGGTCCTGCTGGGAATCTTGACGGCCCGCAACGGCGAGACCTTGAAGGAACTGCCCGCCAAGCACCGCATCGTGGAGGGCCGCGCTGTCGAGCTGGAGGTCATCAAGCGCCGCCGCGGGTCCAGGCACTGGTTCCAGACCGCGACGTGGGAGATCGGCCCGCCGAACCGGGAGCTTCACACCGCGGGTGGTGCCTATCTGCTGTTGCTGGAGCTGACGGCGCGCAGCCGTGAGTTCTGCGGATCCTCCTCGGCGATCTGCTTCTGGCGCAACGGCCATAGCTCCGGCATCGCCGTCACGCAGGAGGAGCACTGGGCGCCATTCGAACTCGATCTGCGCCTGGCCGCCAGCATCGACCTGCGCGGGTGGGCGAAGAACCGACCTCTGCTGGCCGACGCGGACGATGACCAGGACGAGCCGCGGACCCTGCAGGTCAACTTCAACCGGATCAAGACCACCGCCGACGCGCGGCGGACCAAGCAGATGGGCGGGCACCTGCCGTCGGCGGCGAAGACGAACACCGCGCAGGTGCTGTTCACCAACTACCTGGCCGCGGACGAGGCCACCCGCACCTGGGCCGAGGAGGTCATGGCCGAGGCACTCGTCGACGCCGAACAGGCCGCAGTCCAGGCTCACCAGGCGGCGATGCAGTCCAGGGGCGGGGCGCCGACCGTTGTCCCCGGCCCCGCTTCCCCCGAGCGGCTGGGCGAGGCCGGCCTTGACGAGGAAACCGCCAAGGACCTGCACAGCGGCGACCTGGACACGGCCTGGACGGCATGCGCCGACCACGACCGGCACCCGGCCACCGGCACCGTCTGCGGCGACTCCTTCCTGGACTGCTTCCACTGCGGGAACTGCCTGGTCACCCGCGACCATCTGCCCCGGCTCGTCGCCCTGCTCGACGCACTGGGCGAACGGCGCCAGCAGATCAGCGAACTGGACTGGTGGAAGCGCTACGGGCCGGCCTGGATGGCGGTCAAGCGGGACATCCTCGCCAAGTTCGACCCCGCCGAGATCGCCGACGCCCGCGCACAGCACCCCGCGGACGCCCTGCTCGATCTCGTCGAACCTCCCTGGGAGCACCTATGAGCATCACCGCCCTGGCACCCGCCGGCCGCACCGCCGCGGGTCCCTTCGTCTTGCGGACCCGCCCGCTGCGGCCGGGCGTCCACCTGAGCCAGACCAGCCGCTACGGCGATGAGATCTGGCGGTTCAAGCAGGCCATGCTCAAGGAGCACGAGCGCGCCTACATCCTGAACTTCCCCGTCCTGCCGGACCGGTTCCGGCCCGCGGCCAAGAGGGTGTTCCACACCCTGCTGTCGGCCGACCCGCCGGACGGCGAGGACCAGATCAGCCTCCACTGCATCAGGGCGTACTTCGGCGACCTCAAGGCGCTGATCCTCTGGCTGGACGAGCGGTGGCCGCCGGACCGCGTCACTCTGAGCGAGGTGACGCCCCGGGACCTGGAGGACTACAGCCGCCACCTGCTGGCCACCTACCCCGCGTCAACCAGCGCCCGGGTCCGGCACCGCAGGACCATCCGGATCTTGTGGCGCTGGCGGACCCGACTGGGGAGCGAGGCCCTGCGGTTCGACCCTCTGCGGCTCGACGGCTGGAGCGAGAGCAAGTCCGAGAAGCGGGCCGAGAACGCCACCGACCGGATGCCCGAGCAAGTCCTCGGACCCCTGCTGGGCTGGGCGTTCCGGTTCGTCGACGCGTTCTCGGCAGACATCCTGCGCGCTGATCACTGCTGGCGGCAGATGCGGCTGCACAAGGTCACTCGCAAACGGCGCAAGGGCGCCATCCAGGCGCGGCTGCGGCAGATGCTCGACGAGCATCTCGCACAGAAGCGTCCCTTGCCCGGCTACAACGGACGTCCGAACGTCGAGCACATCGCGCGGACGCTGGGCTGCGGACGCAAGTCGGTCGACAGATACGCCGACATGATCGAAGCCGCCGCTGCTGTCGTCGGCATCGCACCGTTCAGCTACTTCGACACCGAGATCACCGCGCGGCTGGACGGCGAGCCGTGGATCGACGGCATCGCCACCTTCCATCTGGCCCCCACGAGCCTCGCCCACCTCGCGCGGCACCTCCAGGCCGCGTGCTACATCGTGATCGCCTTCCTCAGCGGGATGCGGGACTCGGAGGTCAAGCACCTGCGACGCGGCTGCCTGCAGATTCAGTGCGACGAGGACGGCAACCCCTACCGCTGGAAGGTCCGCAGCCTCGCCTTCAAAGGCGAACGCGACACCGCGGGAGTCCCGGCGACCTGGGTCGTCGGGGAACCCGTCGCCCGCGCGATCAAAGTGATGGAGTCCCTCCAGCTGCCGGACGTGGACTACCTCTTCTCCCGGCTCGGCCACGGACCCGCAGCACAGAAGGGTACGTTCGCCGCGTTGACCAGCGGGGCGACGAACACCCAGCTCGCCCGTTTCGTCACCTGGATCAACGACTACTGCGCGGACACCGGGCGGCCCGACGTCATCCCCAAGGTCAACAAGATGGTCTTCCCTCTGAAGACCAGCGTCTTCCGCCGCACCCTCGCCTGGTTCATCGCCCGCCGGCCCGGCGGCGTCATCGCGGGCGCCCTGCAATACCGGCACACAAGCATCCAGATGTTCGAAGGCTATGCAGGCACCAGCGCGTCCGGCTTCCGGGCGGAGGTGGAGAGCGAGCAGGCCCTGAGCCGCGGAGAGTTCTACGCCGAGAAGATCGATGCCCACGAGCACACCGACTTCAAGGGACCTTCAACGGAGGAAGCAGCCACCCGGCTCCAGGACTTCGGCGAACGCGCCCAGTTCCAGGGGCAGTTGGCACTCGACAGGAACCGGCTCAAGAGGATCATGAAACGCAACGATCCAGCGGTCTATCCAGGCACCTACATCACCTGCGTCCACGACCCCGCCAAGGCACTCTGCGAGAAGGCCCGGCGGGGCCGCGGCGAAGGACTTCCCGAGCACGGCGGCTGCCTGCCGCTGGCCTGCCGGAACGTCGCCCTGACCATCGAGAACACGCAAGCATGGCAGCGCGAACTCGCGCGGATCGAGCGTCGCCTCGCAGGGCGTCCTTTGTTGCCCCCGCTGCTGCTTCACCGGCTCAACGGACGCCGGGCCGAGATCACGGATTTCCTGGTCAGCAACGGAATCCCGGTGATCAGCTCATGAACGACATGCACCATGATCTTCCCGGCGCTCTCGTCCGCAAGCGCATGGAGGAGATGCTGGCCGCCTGCCGCGACTCCAACCGCCGGCCGAGTGTCCTCGCGTTCGCCCGCAGCCTGGGCATCAGCAACACGACCTTCCGACGCCGCTACCCCGACCTCGTCCAGGAGATCACCACCCGCCGAACGGCCCCCTCCGAGGAGCAAGTACAGGAGCCATCCGCCCTGGACGTCCTGATCGCCCGCAACGCGAAACTTCGGCGCCGCAACCGCGAACTCACCGCTGCCCTCGCCCTCGCCACCGCCCAGATCCAGTACGTCACCCTCGAGAACGTCCGCTTCCGAGAGGCACTCGAAGCCCAGCAAACAGTCACTCGCCTCCGCTGACGCCGATGCGGTCAACGGTCAGACACAAACCCCGTTCACAA
>NZ_JBVKBU010000045.1:0-5864 GCF_055638955.1 Streptomyces sp. NPDC111507
TTCACCTCCGCATACGACAACGACAACCCACCCGCCACCACCGCCACCGACCCCGGCGCCTCCACCACCCACGCCTCGAACAACTCATGAGCGAGAGAGGTGACTTCGGAGCCCGGGGTCCGGGCGTCACGTACGAGTAGGTCGTACTCCCCGGCCGTCACCCGAACCGCGCCGGCGTCGCCGTCGATGCCCTCGGCGGCCATCGCCTCCAGGACCGAGCGGTACATGCCCGCGACGCGCTCCACGTTCTCGGCGGACAGGACGTGCGAACTGGCGCGGAGGCTGATGAAGCCGCCGATGGCGGTGACGCCGAGGCCGAACTCGGTGGAGCTGCTGTTGATGCCGTTGCCCTCGTCGACCACCTGGTCCTCCCCGACGAGGTGGAAGTCGAGGTAGACGAAGTAGACGTCGATCAGGCGTCGGCTGCCGCTCTCGATGGCCGGCAGCGGGAAGTTCCGGTGCGGCCAGGCCGCGACCTCACCGTCGAAGGCCTGCCTCACCAGCCCACCCCAGGTCCGGGAGGACCGGTCGTGGGCGTGCGGCATGGTGTTGAGATACATGCCCAACAGGCGCTCGGAGCCGGGGACTTCGGGCCTCTGGTGGCCGACGATGCCGGTGAAGAAACGCTTCTCGTCGGTCAGCTGCGACATCACCTTCAGGTGGGCCGCGTGCAGCACCGCCTTGATCGGCACTCCCGCCTTGGTCGCGAGGCCGCGCAGCGCGGGCTCCAGGTCGCGGAAGGAGAAGCCGGCCCCTACCGTCTCGGGGGGTGCGGTGCGGTCGCCGTGCCAGTCGGCGGGCAGCGCGAACGGCGTGTGGGTGTCCACGATGCCCTGCCAGTAGGCGCGGTCCTCGGCGTCGTCGAGGGACGCGAGCTCGGCGGCGACGGTGTCCGCGAAGCGCACGGGCGGCGCCACGTACGGGGCGGGCTCGGCGCCGTCGCGCAGCGCCCGGTAGACCTCGACCAATTCGTTGAGCAGGGTGTGGTAGCTCCAGCCCTCCAGCATGGCGTGGCTCTTGGTGAAGGTCAGCCGCCAGGCCGCGTCGCTCTGGACGTGGACGAAGATCCGCAGCAGTGGCGCGGACGACGTCATGTCGAAGAGGGTGGCCCGCTCGGTGGCGGCGAATTCCGCCAGCTCCGCCGCCAGTCGGTCCTCGTCGAGGTGGCGAACGTCGGCCCGGTCCAGCGGGATGGCGACCTCGCTGTGCACCAGTTGCATCGGCACGCTGTACCCGGTCAGGTCGACCGAGGTGCGCAGGATGTCGTGACGGGCACCGACAACCTCCACGGCCCGCTGAAGGGCGCCGAAGTCGAACGGCGCGCCGTCACGGACCAGGAAGGAGGTCAGGTCGTGATAGTTGTTGCGGCCCTCCGACGCGAGGGTCTCGACGAGCATGCCGGTCTGGTTCTGCGACAGCGGGTAGGCGTCGCTCAGGCCCTCGGGCAGCAGCGCCCGGTCCGCGTCCGAGAGCAGCGCGAACGGCTCGACGGCGGTGACCTGCGCGGTGGGCGCGGGGCGCCCGGTGACGGACTCGCAGAGCGCGGCGACGGTGGCCTTCTCGAAGACCTCACGGACGCCGACCTCGAACCCCGCCGCGCGCAACGCGCCGACCAGGCCGACCGCGCGGATCGAGTCGCCGCCCAGCTGGAAGAAGCTGTCGAGGACGCCGACCCGCTCCAGGCCCAGGTGCTCGGCCCAGACAGCGGCCATCCGCTCCTCGGCGGGGGTGCGTGGCGCGACGTGCGGGGCCGCGTCGAAGGCGGCGGCGTCAGGGGCGGGCAGGGCGCGCTGGTCCAGCTTGCCGTTGGCGGTCAGCGGGATGCGCTCCAGCGCCAGGTAGGCGGAGGGCAGCAGGTACGGGGGCAGCCGGTCGGCGACGTACGCGTCGAGCTCGGCGTGCGAGGGCAGTTCGCCCTCCGGGACGACGGGAACGACGTAGGCGACAAGCTGCTTGCCGGTGGCGCTCTCATGGACGCGGACGCGGGCCTCGCCGATCGCCGGGTGGCCGCCGAGAACGGCCTCGATCTCGCCGGGCTCGACGCGGTAGCCGCGGATCTTGACCTGTCCGTCGATACGGCCGAGGAAGTCGACCGTGCCGTCGGCGAGGACCCGGGCGAGGTCGCCGGTGCGATAGAGGCGGGCGCCGGCCGGGCCGAACGGGTCGGGCAGGAAGGACGCCGCCGTCTGGGCCGGGCGGCCCGCATAGCCGCGGGCGAGGCCGTGGCCGCCGACGTACAGCTCGCCGGTGCCGCCGACCGGTACCGGCTGGAGGTTGTCGTCGAGGACATGCATCGTGGTGCCCGGCAGCGGACGGCCCACGGGCACGATCTCGGTGGCCTGGGGACCGGTGACGTCGTGGACGCTGTTGCCGACGGTGATCTCGGTCGGGCCGTACTCGTTGACGACACGGCCGCCGCCGACGAGGTCGAGCCAGCGCTCCGCGGTGCGGCTGAGCAGGGCCTCGCCGCCGACGACGAGCACCGGCGCGAGGCCGTGCGCGCGCTCGCCGTCGAACTGCTGGCCCAGCATCTCCAGATGGCCGGGGGTCAGCTTGAGGAAGCCGTACGGGCCCGACTCGGACAGCCAGTCGCCGAGCTCGGACAGGTCGCGCTCGGAGCCGAACAGGTTCAGCGCGCCGCCGGTCATCAGCGGGGCGTACAGCGTCGGCACGACCAGGTCGAAGGCGACGGACGAGAACAGCGCGGTGTCGCCGGGAACGCCGCCGAAGTAGTCGGCGACCGCCCAGTCCAGATAGCCGGCGAGCGAGCGATGGGTGATCTGGACGCCCTTGGGCCTGCCGGTGGAGCCGGAGGTGTAGATGACATAGGCGAGCTGCTCGGGGTCGGCCCCGGGCAGCGGGGTCGGGTCCAGGACCTCCGCACCCTCACCGGTACCCCGGACGCCGGCGTCCTCATCGACGAGCAGGACCCGGCCGCCGAATCCGGCGAAGCGATCGGCGTACTCGGCCTGGGTGACGACGGCGGGGCAGCCGGCGTCGGCGACGACGGTCGCGATGCGCTCGGCCGGCCAGGAGCTGTCCATCGGGACGTACGCCGCGCCGGCCCGCCACACCGCGAGGAGGGCGACCGGCAGGTCGACGGTCGGGTCGAGAAGCACACCGACCACGGATTCGGGACCCGCGCCGACCGCGCGAACGCGGCGGGCCAGGGCCTCCGAACGGGCGGACAGCCCCGCGTAGTCGAGGGAACCCGAGGCGTCGCGGACGGCGACCGCGCCGGGCGTACGGGCCGCGGTGGCCACGATCGCGTCGAGCGCGGTGCGGCTGACCGGCTCGGTGGCAGGGCCCTCGGCGGCGGCGAACAGGGCGGCCCGCTCGCCCTCCGGCAGGAAGGTGCGGGTGGCGTCGCCGTCCGCGTCGGCGGCCATGGCCTCCAGGACCGACCGGTACATCTCGGCGAGCCGCTCGGCGTGGGCCGGGGTGACGGCGCGGGTGTCGGCGGTCAGGATGACATGCCCGGCGCGCGAGGAGACGCTGAGCGGGAACTCGGTGGGGCTGTCGTCGATGCCGGCCAGCTCGTCCACCAGGTCCGTGTCGATCTGCCGGAAGTCCTGGTAGTTGAAGTAGACGTCCATGAGGCGGCCGGTGCCGCCCCAGTCGCGCTGGACGGCGGGCAGCGGGTAACGGCGGTGACCCCACAGCTCGACCTCGGCCGCGAAGGTCCGGCCCACCAGCTCACGCCAGGTGCGGGCGCCCTTGGTGTGCGGGAACGGCAGCGTGTTGAGGTACATGCCGTAGACGCGGTCGGCGCCCGTCTCCTCGGGGCGCGCGTCGCAGACCAGGCCGGTGTGGAAGGCCTGCTCGTGAGTGAGCTGGCCGAGCACCTTGAGGTGGGCGGCGATCATGACGCTCTTGAGGGAGGCGTCGGCGGCCGTGGCCAGCGCGCGCAGGCCCGGCTCCAGGTCCTGCCAGGAGATGCCGGTCTGGAAGGTGGTGTGCGCCGCCCCTGGCTCGCCCCAGGTGGTGGGCAGGACGAACTTGGCGTGGTTCTCGGTGACTTCGGACCAGTACGCCTGGTCGTCGGCCGAGTCGAGGGCGGCGAGCTCGCCCGCGATGAAGTCCGCGAAGCGCAGCGAGGGCAGCTCCGTCGGCCCCGGGTCGCGGCCGTCACGTAGAGCCTGATAGGTCGTCAACAGCTCCATCAGGAGGGAGTGGTGACTCCAGCCTTCCAGGATGGGGTGGCACTCGGTGACGGAGATCCACCAGCCGCCGTCATCCGTGGTGTGCGCGTGGAAGCGCATCAGCGACGGCACCGCCAGGTCGAAGAGGCGGGCCCGCTCAGCGACGGTGAAGGCGCGCAGCGCGGCCTCCACCTGCTCGGCGTCGCGGCCGGCCAGATCCTGTGCGGTGATGGGCAGTTCGGCGGTGGCGTGGACGAGCTGGAGGGGTCGCGAGTAGGACGCCAGATCGATGGACGTGCGGAGCACCTCGTGCCTGGCGGTGACGATACGGCCGGCCTCGACGAGGGCGTCGCGCGAGAAGGGATGCTCGTCACGGATCCGGAAGGTGGAGACGTTGTGGTAGTGGTTCCGGCCGTCGTCCATCAGCATCTCGATGACCATGCCCAGCTGGTTCTGGCCCAGCGGGTACGCGTCGACGACGTCGGCGGGCAGGACGGCCCGGTCCTCGTCGCCGATCAGCTCGAAGGGGGCGACGCGGCGCTCGGCGGCGGCCGTGGCGGCGGGGCGGCCGGTGGCCAACTCGGTGAGGCGGGCGACGGTACGGCAGTCGAAGACGTCGCGGACCGCGACCTCGTGGCCGGCCTCGCGGAGCTCGCCGACCAGGGCGACGGCGCGGATCGAGTCACCGCCCAGCTCGAAGAAGCTGTCGTGGACGCCGACCCGCTCGACGTCGAGCACCGAACGCCAGACGGCGGCGACGGACTCCTCGTCCGGGGTGCGCGGCGCGGTGAACTCGCCCGCGGCGCGCAGCTGGAGGGCGGCGTCGGGGGCGGGCAGGGCGCGCTTGTCGAGCTTGCCGTTGGTGGTGAGCGGAATGGTGTCGAGCGCCACGAAAGCGGCCGGGACCATGTACTCGGGCAGCTCGCGGGCGAGGGCCGCGCGGATCTCGGCGACGGGCAGCCCGGCACCGGACCGCGCCGGGACGAGGTAGCCGACGAGTCGCTTGTCGCCGGGGGTGTCCTCGCGGACGACCACGACGGCCTGGGCGATGTCCTCGTGCGCCGTCAACGCGGCCGAGATCTCGCCCAGTTCGATGCGGTAGCCGCGGATCTTGACCTGGTCGTCGATACGGCCCAGGAACTCGAGGCTGCCGTCCTCACGGCGGCGGGCGAGGTCACCACTGCGGTACATCCGGCCGCCGGCCGGGCCGAACGGGTTCGGCACGAACCGCTCCGCGGTCAGGTCCGGACGTCCGAGGTAACCGCGCGCCACACCCGGGCCCGCCACATGGATCTCACCCGGTACACCGACGGGCGCGAGCGAGCCCGAGGCGTCCAGCAGATAGATCGAAAGGTCGCTGAGCGGGTAGCCCACGCGATTCGCCGCCAGGCCGTCAATGTCCTGTTCCTCGACCTTGTGGTAGGTGGTGTGGACGGTGGTCTCGGTGATGCCGTACATGTTGACGAGCGCGGGACCGTCGAGACCCAACAGATCCGTCCACGGCCGAAGTTCGGAGACCTCCAGCTTCTCCCCCGCGAAGACGACAGCACGCAGGGAAAGCCCGTGAACACGCGGATCACCGGAGGCGGCGGCCGCGACCAGGGACCGGAAAGCAGTCGGCGTCTGGGAAAGAACCGACACCTCCTCCCCGACCAGCAGATCCAAGAACTCCTCCGGCGCACGCGTCACCGCCTGCGGCACCACCACCAGCCGCCCACCATG
>NZ_JBVKBU010000046.1:0-5639 GCF_055638955.1 Streptomyces sp. NPDC111507
TCATTCACCTCCGCATACGACAACGACAACCCACCCGCCACCACCGCCACCGACCCCGGCGCCTCCACCACCCACGCCTCGAACAACTCATGAGCAAGAGCGCCCACTTCAGCCTCCCCCTGTACTGGTTCCGTGGTCCCGAACTCGTCGAGCCCGAACTCGTCGAGCCCGATCTCTCCGTCGAGCCCGTTCGCGATCGACTCCAGAACCTCGCGGTACATCTGGGCCAGGAGCTCGCCGTTGGCGCGGGTGATCAGGCCGGTGTCGCTGTGGATGCCGATCTTGCGGTCGCCGTGCGCGTGCACGGAGAGCCCGAACTCGGTCGGCGCCTCGCTGATGCCCGTCCCGGTGTCCACCAGGTCGGTGTCGGTCTGGTGGAAGTCGATGTAGTTGAAGTGGACGTCGAGCAGGCGCCGCCGGCCGCCCCAGGCACGCTGGATGGCGGGCAGCGGGTAGCGGCGGTGGGCCCAGATCTCCGTCTCGCGGCGGAACACCTGGACGATCGCCTCGCGCCAGGAGCGTGCCCCGCGCTCGTGGGCGAACGGCAGCGTGTTGAGGTGCATGCCGATCACCCGGTCGGCGCCGACGGCCTCGGGCCGGGCGTGGAAGACCACACCGGTGTGGAAGGCCGCGGCGTCCGTGAGACGGCCCATGACGGTCAGGTGGGCGGTGAGCAGCACGGTCTTGAGCGGCACGTCCGCCTCGGCGGCCCGCGCGCGCAGGGCCTCGGCGAGCGAGTCCAGCGGCACGTCGATGCCGTACGGCTCCGCGGTGGCCGGGTCGCCGGCCCAGGCGGCGGGCGGGGCGAGCCGGACGTGCTCCTTGACGATCCGCTCCCAGTAGGCGCGATCGGCGGCGCTGTCCAGCGAGTCGAGTTCCCCCGCGACGAAGTCCGCGAAGCGCACCGGCGGGGCCTGGTACGGGGCGGACTCGCCCGAGTCGCGGAACTCCCGGTAGGCGTTCACAAGCTCCATCTCCAGGGTGTGCTGGCTCCAGCCCTCGACGATCACGTGGGACTGGGTCAGGGTCAGCCACCAGGCGTCATCGCTCTCCAGGTGGATGGCGACGCGCAGCAGCGGGGCGACACGGAAGTCGAACAGGTCGGCGCGCTCGGCGGCGACGTACGCGAGCAGTTCGCGCTCGCCGTCGACCGGGCCGGTCCCCCTCAAGTCGTCGATCCGGACGGGCACTTCGGCCGTCGCGTGCACCACCTGCATCGGTACGCCGTAGCCGGTGATGTGCACCGAGGTGCGCAGCACGTCGTGGCGGGCGGTGACGGTGCGGACGGCGGCGCGCAGCGCGTCGGCGTCGAAGGGCCGGTCGTCGCGGATCCGCTTGGAGACCACCGTGTGGTAGTTGTTGCGGCCGTTCTCGGAGAGCAGTTCGGCGACCATGCCGAGCTGGACCTGGCCGAGCGGGTAGGCGTCGACGGCGTCGGCGGGCAGCAGCGCCCGGTCGGCCGCGCCGATCAGGGAGAACGGGCGGACCGCACCGGCCTGGACGCTCAACTTGTCGCGCCCGGCCGCCAGTTCGGCCAGGGCCGCGACCGTGCGGTGCTCGAAGACGTCCCGCACGGACACGTCGTAGCCCCGGCCGCGCAGCGCTCCGACGACGGTGACGGCGCGGATCGAGTCGCCGCCCCGGTCGAAGAAGCCGTCCTGGGCACCGATCCGGCGGGCCCCGAGGGCTTGCTCCCAGACCTCGGCGATCGCGCGCTCGGCCTCGGTGGCGGGCTCGGCATACGCCGCGTCGGCGTCCGCCTCCGCCTCGGGGACCGGCAGGCCGCGCCGGTCGACCTTGCCGTTCGGGGTGAGCGGCAAGGCGTCCAGGGTGACGTAGGCGCTGGGGACCATCGCCGGCGGCAGCTGCTCGGTGAGTTCGGCGCGTAGCGCGGCCACGTCGAGCGTGTCGTCCTCGGCGGGCACCAGGTAGGCGACCAGGAGCTGGACGCCGGGGGTGTCCTCACGGACGATCGCGGCGGCGTCGGCGACCTCGGGGCGGTCGACGAGCACGGCCTCGATCTCGCCGAGTTCGATGCGCTGGCCGCGGATCTTCACCTGGTGGTCGACGCGGCCCAGGAACTCGACGTCGCCGTCCCGGTTCCAGGCGACGACGTCACCGGTCCGGTACAGGCGGGAGCCGGCCGGGCCGTACGGGTCGGGCACGAACCGCTCGGCCGTCAGACCGGGGCGGCCACCGTAGCCGCGGGCGACGCCGACGCCACCCGCGTAGAGCTCGCCGGGGACACCGACCGGGACCGGGGCCAGGTGCTCGTCCAGTACGTACAGCCGGAAGTTGCGGACCGGCTTTCCGATGGTGACGCGGGTGTCGCCGATCTCGTCACCGGCCCGGATCAGGGCGTGTGTGATGTCGTCGGAGCACTCGGTCGGGCCGTAGGCGTTGACCATCGGCACGTGCGGGAAGCGGTCGAACCAGCGGCGGCACAGGTCCGGCGGCAGCGCCTCGCCGGTCACCACCATCCAGCGCAGGGACGGGAGCCGGACGTCGAGGGCGCCCGCGTCCATCGCGTCGAGCGCGGCGCGCAGCAGCGACGGTACGACCTCGAGGACGGTGATGTGCTCGTCGGCGGTGCGCGGGAACAAGGACAGTGGGTCGAGGGCGGTGTCCGCGTCGGCCACCCGGACCCGGCCGCCGACCGCGAACGCGGCGAGCATCTGCCACACCGAGATGTCGAAGGCCATCGACGCGTTCTGCACGATGCTGTCGGCGGCGGTCAGTTCCAGGTCCTCGACCTTGGCGAGCAGGTGGTTGGCCATGCCGTGCCGGTGGACGTGGACGCCCTTGGGCCTGCCGGTGGAGCCGGAGGTGTAGATGACGTACGCCAGGTCGTCGGGGTGGGCGGTCTCCGGCAGATCGGTGGCGTCCTGCGCGGCCCAGTCGGCCGGCTCGTCGAGCAGCACCGCGGCGGCGTCGATCCCGGCCAGGGCGTCGGCGTACGAGCCCTGGGTGATCAGCACCTTCACCTGCGTGTCGGCGGCCATGAAGGCGAGCCGGGACGCCGGATAGCCCGGGTCGAGCGGCAGGTAGGCGCCGCCCGCCTTGAGCACCGCGAGGACGGCGAGGACGGTCTTGGGGGAACGGTCGGCGCTGATGCCGACCACCGTGTCGGGGCCGACGCCGAGGCCGCGCAGGTGGCGGGCGAGCCGGTTGGCCTCCGCGTTGGCGGCGGCGTAGCTGAGCGCGGTGGTGTCGTCGGAGATCGCCAGCCGGTCGGGGTACTTGGCGGCATACCGCTCGAACTCCCTCTCGATGCTGATCCAGGACGGCGTACGGGCCGTGTCCGTCCAGGAGTCGAGCAGTTCCGCGTCGGCGGCGCACAGACGGGTCGTGCGGGCATCGCCGTCGACGCCCTCGGCGGCCATCGCCTCCAGGACCGACCGGTACATCGCGGCCAGGCGGTCCGCCGCGTCCCGGCGCAGCACCGAGGTGTCGGTCTTCAGGGTGAGACCCCCGCCGGAGGTCGAGACCTCCAGGGCGAACTCGGTGGAGCCCGAGCCGAGCCCGGCCGCGAGATCGAGCTGCCGGCCGTCCAGGTTGTGGAAGTCCTGGTAGTTGAAGATCACCTCGATGAGGCGCCCGGCCGTGCCGGCGGTGCGCTGGATCTCCGGCAGCGGGAAGCGGCGGTGCGGCCAGAGCGCGACCTCGCGGTCGAAGACCTGGCGCACCAGCTCCCGCCAGGTGCGGGCGGTACGGGTGTGCGGGAACGGCAAGGTGTTGACGTACATGCCGAACACCCGGTCGGAGCCGAGGACTTCGGTGCGCGTGTCGCAGATCAGCCCCGTGTGGAAGGCGGGCTCGTCGGTGAGCTGGCCGAGCACCTTGAGGTGGGCGGCGAGCAGCACACTCTTGACGGAGACCCCGGCCCTGGCGGCGAAGGCGCGCAGCGGCGCCTCCAGGTCCATCAGCTCCACGGTGACCGCGTAGTCCTCGGCCGCGCCCGTGCGGTCCGCCCAGTCGGCGGGCAGCACGAACGGCGTGTACCCCTGCACCACGCCCTGCCAGTGCGCGCGGTCCTCGGCCGACGCCAGGGAGGCCAGCTCGGCGGCCACGGTGTCCGCGAAGCGGACGTCCGGCGCCTGGTACGTCTCGGGCGCGCGGCCCGCCGCGAACGCCCGGTAGCAGGCGATGATCTCCATCAGCATCGCGTGCTGCGACCAGCCCTCGGTGATCATGTGGGACTGTGTGAGCCCCAGCCACCACCCGTCACCCACGACATGTGCCGCGACCCTCAGCTGCGGAGCGACCGCCGGGTCGAGCAACTCGGCCCGCTCCGCGGCCTGGTGGGCTCGCAGCGCCGCGTCGACGCCCGCCGCGTTCAGGTCGCTCAGGTCGTGCACCGCGACCGGGGTCCCGGCCGAGGCGTGCACGAGCTGCAGTGGCCGGGAGGCCGTGGACAGGTCGAAGGAGGTGCGCAGCACCTCGTGCCGGGCCGTGACGGTGCGCACCGCCGCGCGGAGCGCGTCCGCGTCGAACGGCTGCTCGTCGCGGACCTTGTAGCTCGCGGTCGAGTGGTACGCCGCCGGGGCGCCGTCCCGCGAACCGGCCACCATCTCGACGAGCATGCCGGTCTGCACCTGGGTCAGCGGGTACGCGTCGACCACGCCGACCGGCAGCAGCGCCCGGTCCGCCGCACTGATCATCGCGAACGGCTCGACCGTGCGGAACTCCTCGACCGGGGCGGTGCGGCCCGCGAGCAGCTCGGCGACCGAGGCGATGGTGCGCCGCTCGAAGACGTCCCGGACGGACACGTCGAGACCGGCCGCGCGCATCGCGCCGACCAGCGCGACGGCGCGGATCGAGTCGCCGCCGAGGTCGAAGAACGCGTCCTCGACGCCGACCGAGTCCAGACCGAGGGCGTCGGCCCAGATCAGCGCGAGCCGCTGCTCCTGCGGGGTGCGCGGGGCGACCGAGCCGGCCGCCACCGCCAGGTCGGAGCGGTCCGGCGCGGGCAGGGCGCGCTTGTCGAGCTTGCCGTTGGTGGTGAGCGGAATGGTGTCGAGCGCCACGAAGAGGGCCGGGACCATGTAGTCCGGCAGTGCGCGGCCCAGGCTCTCACGCAGCGTGCGCGGATCGGCGAGTCCGCCCTCGGCGGGCACCGCGTACGCCACGAGCTGCTTGTCGCCGGGGGTGTCCTCGCGGACGACCACGACGGCCTGGGCAATGGACGGCTCGGCGGCGAGCGCGGCGGCGATCTCGCCCAGTTCGATGCGGTAGCCGCGGATCTTGACCTGGTCGTCGATACGGCCCAGGACTTCCAGGCCTCCGTCGGCCAGCCGCTTGGCCACGTCGCCGCTTCGGTACATCCGGCCGCCGGCCGGGCCGAACGGGTTCGGCACGAACCGCTCCGCGGTCAGGCCCGGACGTCCGAGGTAACCGCGCGCCACACCCGGACCCGCCACATGGATCTCACCCGGTACACCGACCGGCACCGGCCGGCCGTCCGCATCGAGCAGCAGGACCGAGAGGTCGGAGAGCGGATGCCCGACCCGGCTGGTCGCCGGACGGGCCAGGTCCACACCGTCCACCTTGTGGTAGGTGGTGTGGACGGTGGTCTCGGTGATGCCGTACATGTTGACGAGCGCGGGACCGTCGAGACCCAACAGATCCGTCCACGGCCG
>NZ_JBVKBU010000047.1:0-5634 GCF_055638955.1 Streptomyces sp. NPDC111507
GCCACGGAATCCCGCCCGAACCCCGTGCCGCGTAGCGGCACAGGGCGGACGAGAAGGCCAGAACCCTCGGGCTTCAGCCCGAGGAGCAAGTCAATTGTGCGACTCGGTAGGTACCTACCTGTCTCTTCTTTAAGGATTTGTGCAGAACTGACTGTTCTGCATTGCCGCGGGCGCCAGTGGCGGCCCGTGGCACAAGGGCCAACTGCGGGGTGTCGCCCCATTGACCGGGAGCGAGCACCTGCGGAGTGCTGATGGGCCGAGTCATGCGACCCATCGGACGGCCTCCTAGGGTGTGGTGGCTGCGGTGCGGTAGAACTCGGCTGCGGTGACGGTGGCGGGGACACCGAGTTCGGTGGCGACCGCGGTGATCGCGCCGGCGCCGACGGCGGGGTCGGCCTGGCCGCCGGTGGTGAAGTACGGCGCGATGAACGTCTCGTAGTGGGCCCGGACCTCGTCCGCGGTGTGCCGGCCGAGGAAGGTCTGCATGTGCCGCACCGTGGTGTCGGGTTCGTCGTGGATCACCTGCAGGGCGCGCCGGTGGGCTCGTACGACGGCCTGGATCCCGGGGTCGTCCGGCTTGGTGTAGGTGGGGTCGACGGCCACGCCCACGGTGGGGATCTGGAAGTGGTCGCCGATCCAGGCCAGTACCTGCCAGCCGTGCTCGGCGGCTAGCGCCTCCGGTGCCATGGTGCTGCCCACCAGGGCGGCGTCGATGCTGCCCTCGTGCAGCCGGCGCAGGTCCATGCCGTAGTCGCCGGGCGGGCGGACGACGGTGTGGATGTCGCGGTCCGGGTCGAGGCCGGCCCGGCGCAGCACGATCCTGGTGAAGCACCCGGGTGCGGTGCGGGGGGCGTGTACCGCCAGCCGCCGGCCGGCCAGGTCGGCCAGGGAGGTCAGGCCGGGGCGGGCGAGGAACCAGAACAGCGGGCGGGTGGTGTTGACATGGAGTGCGACCCAGGGGATGCCGTCGGTCAGCCGGGACAGCAGTGCCCGGCCGAGCCCGATGGTGGCGCCGCGGCGCAGCCGCTCCTCGTCCCAGGAGCAGCCGTCGCGCAGCGCGACGTGGACGCCCTCGTCGGCGTAGTAGCCCTGCTGGTCGGCGATGTGGGCGACCAGTTCCTCGTGCAGGCCCCGCCCGACGTAGGCGAGATCGATCGTGTACATGAATGTCTTTCCTTGATCGTGTCGCCGCCCTGTGCCCGTGCAGGGCGCTGCGGCCCATGGTGCTGAGGTGACGGTGTGCCGGAAAGCGGTGCGGCCGACGGCCGGACCCGGACGGTATGGCCCCGTGTCACAGGGCGGCGGGGCGTCAGTACATGGACATGCCGCCGTTGACCGCGGCCGTGGTGCCGGTCATGAAGGCGTTGTCCTCGCCGGCGTAGAAGGCGACCGCCTGGGCGACGTCGTCCGGGTGTGCCAGGCGGCCCAGCGGGGTGGCGGCCACCTGGCGCTGCTTGTGGGCGTCGTCGAACACATCCGTCATGTGGGCCATGCGGGTGTCTTCCACCGGGCCGGGCGCGACGATGTTGACCGTGATGCCCTGCGGGCCCAGTTCCTGGGCGAGGTAGCGGGCGAACTGCTCCAGTGCGGCCTTGGAGGTGCCCAGCGCGATCATGTGCTCCCGGGGCCGGCGGCTGAGGCCGGTACCGATGTAGATGATGCGTCCCCAGCCCTGTTCGGTCATGGCGGGCAGGACGGCTTTGGTGACCGCGAACGCCGCATGCATCTCGGCGTCGAGCTTGCCGCCCAGTTCTTCCCACGTCATGTCCTGGAACGACTTGACCACATACGGGATGAGCGCGTTGTGCACGAGCACGTCGACGCCGCCCCACGCCGCCTGGACCTGCCCGACCATGCTCTCGACCGCCGCCGCCTCGCGCACGTCGGCCTGTACGGCCATGGCCTGGCCGCCCGCGGCCTCGATGCCGGCCACGATCTCCCCGGCCGCCGTGCCGCTGCGGAGGTAGTTGACCACCACGCGCATCCCCCGGGCGGCCAGCAGCCGCGCGGTGGCCGCACCGATTCCGCTGCTGGCCCCTGTCACCAAGGCCACCCTGCCGCTTGTCCCGGTCATGGGCCCACCTCCTGCTCCTCGTCGCGGGCTCTCGGCATGACCGCGCGGAGTTGTTCATCGCCGAGGCCGGGGTGTGCGGGGTGTGCGGGGCGGATCGCCCCGTAGAGCACGGTGTCGACGCTCGCCCGCAGCAGATCGGCCGCGGTCCGGTCGAGTTCGCGCGGCAGCTGCGAGGTGAGCAGCCGCTCCAGCGCGCCGCGGGTGATCTCACTCAGCAGCTCGGGCGGCGCCGACAGCAGTCCCTGCTGGTGCCCGTCCCGAAACAGTTCGTCGAGCCGCCGGTAGACCACCGTGTCCACGCGCTGCTCCACGTACTGGCGCAGCACCGCATCGCCCCGTCCCGCCGCGAGCTGAGCCGCGCCGATCCGCCCGAGTTCACTGCCCGCCGCGATCAGAAACCGCTGGACCCGCACACCGAACGGCTGCCCCTGTGCGTCCTGGGCCGCCGCCAGCGTGCGCTCCACCGCCGCGAACTGCCGGTCCAGCATCGCGGTCAGCAGGCTGCGTTTGTCCGGGAAATGACGGTAGATCGTTTTCTTGCTCATCCCGAGCTCACGGGCGAGATCGTCCATGCTCACCCGCGCGAACTCCGGCGCGAAGAACAGCCGGCCGGCCGCCTCCACGATCACGTCGGCACGCTGCCCGTCAGACTCGGAAACTTTCGAAACTGTTTTAGTTTCCATAGTTTCCATGCTGGCTTCCTGCCCCTCCGCTGTCAAGGCATGCCGGGCGTGCGGAACTGCGTGGCCGGAGCGGATCGCACGGGTGGGCCGACGAGGGTGATCGACGCCGGCCGCATGTCCTGCGGCTGCCGGCCATGCCGGCTCGCAGGACGGCGCACAGCTCGGCGACCACTCGTCCCGGCGTCGATCTGCAGCCTTGCCCCGGCGGCACCGCGGCTGCCGGACCTGTGGGTGTCCTATCCGGCGGTGGCGAGCCCGATGAGCAGCAGGGCGATGTCGTCCGTCCGGGTGGCGGTCTGCCGCGCATGGTCGATCAGGGCTGTGGCGAGTCGGTCCATGGGCTGGGGCCAGGCGGCCCGGGCGAGTTGGGCGGCGAGCCCGCTCATGGCGTCGTCCAGGTCGACCCCGGGAGTCTCGACGAGCCCGTCGGTGTACAGGGCGAGGACGGTGCCGGGCGCCAGCGGGATCCCGGTGGAGGGATAGGCCGCGTCGGGATCGATGCCGAGCAGCAGCCCGGGCGGCAGGTCCAGGACCGCGGCGTGTCCGTCCGGGTGGCGCACAACCGGCGGGGGATGCCCGGCAGTGGCCAGGACGGCCCGGCGGCGTGCGAGGTCGAGATGGGCGTACAGGCAGCTGACGAAGCGGCCCGGGTCCATGTCGACCAGCAGGCGGTTGGCCTGCGTGAGGGCATGCGCCGGCGTGGCCCCGGCGAGGGCCTGGGAGCGGATGGCGGGGTGGATTCGGCCCACAAGCGCGGCGGCGGTGGCGTTGTGACCCTGGACGTCGCCGATGACTGCGGCCGCGGTGGTGTCGTCCACCCGGACCAGGTCGTAGAAGTCGCCGCCGATGTCCATGCCGCGGACGCTGGGCAGATAACGGGCGGCCGCATCCAGTCCCGGAAGGTCGGGCAGCGAGTCGGGGAGCAGGGCTGCCTGCAGGGTCTGCGCGAGCTCCTTGCTGGTGTCGTACAGGCGGGCCCGTTCCAGCGCCTGCGCGATCAGTCCCGCGAGTGCGGTGAAGACGACCCGCTGCTGGGCGGGGAAAGGGCGGGGGCGGTCGAAGGCGAGCATGCACGAGCCCACCGGGCGCCCGGAGGCGATCAGCGGCAGAAAGGCCCAGGCGTGCAGACCGTCCTGGCGGGGGACGGACGGATAGGTCCGGGACAGCTCCTCGGAGGTGGCGAAGAAGCTGGGCACGCCGGTGGCGAGGACCTGGACCGCGGGGGCCGGGCAGGTCAGTGGCGCTCCCTCGAATTGCTTCAGGAGCCGGGGGTGGTATCCGCGGCATCCGATGACACGCATGCGGCCGTCCTCGGCCGCGAGCAGGGCCACGGTCCGGGCCCCGAAGGCCGGAAGCATCTCTTCGGTGATCAGATCGACCACGTCGCCCACGCCCACGGCTTCGGAGAGGGCGGCGGCCAGGTGCAGCACCCGGTAGACCTCGCCCAGGCGGATCGGCTCGCCCTGGGGCGTCCCCGTCCTGGCGGGCGCAGCCTGCGAGGCCCCGCCCGGGTCGGTCGGCGAGATACGGACGCTCACTCCGGATCCGTCGGGGTAGAGCTCGAATGCGAGCCACCGGTCCGGCGCGGGCATGGCGGTGTAGTAGCCGGGCTCCCGACTGACCACGGCGGCGCGGTAGTGGTCCTCGAAGGCCGGGTCGGCGCACCAGGGCAAGGACTGCCAGGGGCGCGTGCCGATCAGATCGGGGACGCTGCCGCCGAGGAGGGCGGCGGCGGTGGCGCTGACGTAGGTGAACCTGCCTTCGAGGTCGAGGGAGCAGCTGCCCTCTGGCAGCCGTTCGACGAAGTCCGCCGCGGCCTGCGCCTGGGCCGGCCTCCGTTTGCGGGCGGGCGGCTGCGGCAGACTGCGTGGTGCCGGTCCGGGACTGACGGCGTGGCCGGTGCCGGCGGCGTCACGCAGCAAGCGCCCCAGGCGCCGACCGGCGGCACGGACCCGCTCGGGGCTCGGACCGGAGGGCCCGGCGGTGTCGGAGCCGGGCCAGATCAGCAGCAGCGTGCCCCAGGCTGTGGTGCCGGTGAGGATCGGCGCCGCTGCCACCGCATGGTGGTACGGCAGGGCGATCGCCGTGCGCGGGTATCGACGGGCGAGCTCCTGGGGGTCGCCGAGCCAGACCAACCTCCGTTCGCGCACCGCCTCGGCCACCGGAACGGGACTGGACAGCGCCATTCCGAACCAGGGCGCGAGGTACTCCGCCGGGATGCCCGCGGTCACCTCCAGCCGCAGCGCCTGCCGGTCGGGCGCCAGCAGGAAGACCGCTCCCGCATGCACGCCCGTGTCGCGCACGGTGAGTTCCAGCAGCCGGTCCAGCGCGGCCCGGCGTACCGACTCGGCGGGCGAAGGGGGGCTGGACCCGTAGGGCTGTGCGGCGCCGTCTTCCCGTATGGCGCACATACCAGCACCCTACGTCCGCACAGGCCGGCCCCGCGCGGGAGGCCCGGCTGCAGGGCCCGTCACCTCTTTCGCTGCCCCTGTACTCCAGGGCGAAGAACGACCAGTCCCCGTGCTCTTCGACCCTCACGGCACCGTCACTGTCCGCGCCCGGTCGCCGCTGCTCGCTGAGACGTCTCATGGCGTCAAGTCGGCAAGCTGCTGGGGCCAGTTGGGGGGAATGTGATGTGTCCGTCGAACAGTTCGCTGGTCTGCAGGCAGTGGTGGAGCTGTCGCAGCCGGGACCGACGCCGATGCGGGCGAATTCGTGTCAGCGTTCGAGGACGAGGGCGAGGCCCTGGCCGACGCCGATGCAGAGGGTGGCGATGCCGGTTCCGGTGCCCTTGCGGGCGAGTTGGTGGGCGACGGTGCCGGCGAGGCGGGCGCCGGAGGCGCCGAGGGGGTGACCGAGGGCGATCGCGCCGCCCTG
>NZ_JBVKBU010000048.1:0-3126 GCF_055638955.1 Streptomyces sp. NPDC111507
GGCTGGGACCGGGGGGTGAGGGGGATGAAGGTCGGCGGTCGGCGCGAGATCATCGTTCCCCCGCGTCTCGGCTACGGCAATCAGTCACCTTCGCCTTTGATCCCGGCGGGCTCAACCCTGGTCTTCGTGGTGGACCTGCTGGACTCGTATTCCAGCACAACCGGGTGGAGCAACGCCTAGTGACCCTGGCCGCTCCTCCCCTGCGGCGTGCTGCGTCGTCCCCCCGGGGTTGGCACGCCGTGCTCCTCGCTGTCGCTCCTGCTTCCGCCTCCGCAGCGTCCGAACGGTTCCGCTGCGACTCGTCGACCGCCGAAGGCCACGAGGCGACCGACTTCCTCAACGGCCTACCCGGCGCCGCCGCCCGGACGTCTGAACCCGCCGGCCGTGCTCGGCAAACGGGGGAGGTCCCCGGCGGAATCCAGCTCGTCGCACTGCCGATCACAGCGCCGGTCCGAGGAGGCCCCGCCCAGCAGCAACACATTGCGCAAGCCGATACGGACCAAGATCCGGACCATTTCCGGACCAGCACCCCGCCAGAGAGCCGCACCAGCTACTGTTTCTCCTAGTCAGCTTGGTGCAACTGCTGTACCACCAGCAGACCAAGAACCTCCTGACACACTCCCAGCGCCCCGCCCTCCGTAGTTCTTCCGCAGCTCACCCGACGAGAATCAACACCACCTCGCTCTTATCGCGACATCGGCTTCCCCTCTAGAGAATGTGGGGAGTTCGGGGCGATGCTCGGGAACGTTGAGGAGAATGGACTGCGCAACCGGTTACGGATCTCAAAGTCCAGAAAAAAATCTCCGCGCACAGAAGACGCGTTGCTCGGCGGGTGACGGACGATAGCCGACGGAGGGCGTGTTGCCAGCCGAGATGCGCGAAGAGGCTGTCTGGCACACGGACTGGGGTCGAAGGGAATTTCTCGGAACCCACCCGGTCCAGGCACGCCACCCGGCCAGGACAAGGCATTCGAATCACGTCACCCAGACTTCGCCTGCCATCGGCATTTCACCCGGACACGCCGATACAACGGCGGGCCGCCTGGAGGTGACCGACAGACGGCTCAGTCCCCTCACAGACCGCACCCTCGAGATCTAACTACTTGTCAGTAGAGTCAGTAAAGGTCAGCAAGTGTCCGATCAGACCTGGTCACAGACGCCAACACCTGCAAGTCGCCACTCGCACCCGAGCTGATCACCGCCAGGTACGCCCACCCTCTCAGCCGGCTCAGCCGAGGGCGACGGAGAAGGCACCCAACGGCGATGCACCCAGAGCCCATCACCGCAGTTCAGCGCGCTCTTCCCCGCGGTTTCAGCGCCACCGGCGGCAGTTGGGGAGCAGACAGTCGATCCCCGTCGTACCCCTTCACCTCACCGAAGCGGGACTCCTCCATCCAGTCCCTTCGCGCTCCTTCGATTTCCTCCTGCGACCGGCCGATGAAGTTCCACCACACGACGGTCCCTCGACCGACTGCAACCCCGCCAGGACTGCCGCCGCCCCCTCCGACCCCCTTCACGATATCTGGCAGCCAGCCAGAATCTCGGGGATGCTCGGTTCAGCGGGCCGCAACGGTCTTTCTCTCCACCTCCAGGCCTGCGTGACTCCTCCTCCACCTGGAGGTGGGGGTTTCTCGCTATGCCGGTTGGGCTTCGCGACGGACCAGCCCGGCCCGTAGAACGTTGAGGGCGCCCCCCCATGTCCGCGTGTGCGTTGTGGCCGCACGAGACGCAGTCCGACGACTCGCCCCGCCCGAGTACCACCCTCGAACAACACCTCGAGCCCCACCGGCATCTACGGCAACGTTCTCGTATGCCGGGCCGGGCTCCCAGCCGTCGGCGACGCTGATGTGGCCGGCGCGCACGCAGGGGTAAGTTCTGAATTCTACAGACCAATCGCGAATTCCCACCCAAACGACCAATCAACTCACCAACCTTCAATTACGCCATTCCACCAAGCGAAGCGAGAATCATCTCGAATGGCCAAGTCGATGGCCTGGGCATACTCCTGAAACCGCCCTAGCGAATCATAAAGATACTCATAGTCCTCAACATCAAGGAGGAGTTTTCTCACAAACGCCCACCTCCACGAGATATCAACAAATAGAGCAGCAGAGGTACTAATGAAGCTCACATCCAGGGCCCCGGCATCGGGAACTCCTACCACTTCCCCACTATCTGCGACGACACCGATCTCTCGGCGCCAGTACGAGCCCAGTGAATACGCCTCAACTTCGCGACGCCGAATCATAGGAACATTCCCCGACTGGAGAGACCCGACCAGCTGAATCCCCCCACGGCCGCCGCCATCCTCAAAGACGGCGACTCCGTATTCCCTGAGGGCAAGAGCGTCGTCTTCAGCAATGTTCCACCGCTGCTCGCCACTCAGGCGAGAGGACGGAAGCCCCCAACTAACCATCTGCGCCAGGGGGGCCGTGAGGCACTCTTCAAACGTGGGTGTGACATCACGGTGCATGTGGCACTACTTCCTCTCGGAACGCGGTAGGGCTTGACCTGCCTCGCACTGCAGGTCAAGCCCTAATCTTATTCGGCAGGCGGATCGCTCACCTCGCGGGCAGTTGCCTATCCACTCGAACCCTGGAAGCCCCGGTGGCGCGCCGCGATAACTACCCATAGACCTAGCTATCGCACCTGCATTCTTGGCCCCATTGTTTATGCCGTCAGGATTTAGACTCCAGGAGACCTCAGCATTTCCATACCTGCCCATCCTGGCGGGACTGTCCTAAAGATTGTGTATGCCCTGGTGTGACCCAGATGGCGTGAGGTGCGGCCTCTGCCCGGAAGGATCACCGATGGGGATCAAGGGCGAGTCGCCCCGCGAGAGCATCGTACGAACGGGGGCTGAGTTGGCGAGAGCAGCCGAGCTGGATCGGGACATGGCCGCGCAGTTGGTGGAGCGGGCCCGGCGTGAGGGGCTGAATCTGATGGGCGAGGGCGGGTTGTTGTCCGGCCTGGTCAAGCTGGTCGTGGAGGGCGCCCTGGAGGCTGAGATGAGTGAACACCTCGGCTACGAGAAGGGTGACAAGACCGGGGCGGGCTCGGGGAATTCACGCAACGGGACGTCACGCAAGACGGTACTGACAGACGTCGGGCCGGTCGAACTGGAGGT
>NZ_JBVKBU010000049.1:0-2802 GCF_055638955.1 Streptomyces sp. NPDC111507
CCGGTCGAACTCATCGGCGGGGTGCGATTCCCGGCCATCGGAGAGCTGCCGTACTTGCTCACCCTCGCGGGCCACGGCTTCTACTGGTTCCGGCTCCGCAAGGACGCCGTCTGATCCAAGGACAGACTCCAGAACCCGGTCGGCGGGGCGGTTTCCTCCGTCCCGCCCTGGGCACGCATCAGTAACACCCCGACTCGCCCGGTCTCCGGGCCCCTGGGGAAAGGACGCGACGTCATGTCGGAAGCCGCAATCCACTCTGTCACGGCCCCCGTCGCACGCCCCGAGTTACTCGCGTCGCTCGATCCGCTCCTACGGGAATGGCTGCCACGGCAGCGCTGGTTCGCGGGCAAGGGGCGTCCGGTGACCGGATTCTCCCTGGTGACGGCCAATGAACTGCTGCCCTCGACGGCTCAGCTCGGCCTGCTCCACCTGCTGGTCCGGGCGCACCAGCCGCTCACCCCCGCCCAGGGAGCCGGCACCCAGCCCGGCGACTGCTACCAACTGCTCATCGGCGTACGCGAGGCACTCCCGCCGCACCTGGCGCCCGCGCTGATCGGACACGTGGAGGAGGGGCCGCTGGCGGGGCGCACGGTCTACGAGGCACTGCACGACCCGCGTCCCGCCGACGTACTCCTGGAAGCCCTGCGCACCCAGGCCCGCGTCGGCGAGCTGCGCTTCGAACGCGACCGACGCCAGGAGATGCGGGGCGATCTGGTGCCGCGCCTGATCACCGCGGAACAGTCCAACTCGTCCCTGGTCTTCGGAGATACGTTCATCCTGAAGTTGTTGCGCCGCGTGGTTCCGGGGGTGAACCCCGATCTGGAGCTGCCGCTGATGCTGTCCCGGGAGGGCTGCCCGCGGGTGCCGGCACCGACGGCGTGGATGGTCGCCGACCTGGACGAGGAGACGTACGTCCTGGGAGTGCTGCAACCCTATGTCCAGGGCGCGGTGGACGGTTGGGAGCTGGCGCTGAGCGAACTGGCCAAACAGAGCGAACCGGCCGAGGACGGCTGTCGCGCCGGCGAGGGCTTCACCGGGGAGGCGCGGGCGCTGGGCCGGGCCACCGCCGAGGTGCACACAGCCCTCGCCCGGGCCCTGCCCACGGTCACGCTGGGGCACGTGCAGAGGGAACTGCTCGTCGGCGGCATGACCGAGCGGCTGGCCGCGGCAGCGCAGGCGGTGCCCGCGCTGCGACCGTACGCAGCCGGTCTGCGCACCGCCTTCGAGGCGCTGGCCGACCTGGCCACCGAGGGGCAGACCTGGACCGCCCAGCGCATACACGGGGATCTGCACCTCGGCCAGTGCCTGCGCGCGCCCTCCGGGGAGTGGTCGCTCATAGACTTCGAGGGCGAGCCCTCGAAACCGCTCGCCGAGCGCCGCATGCCCCAGCCGCCCCTGCGGGACATAGCGGGGATGCTCCGCTCCTTCGACTACGCGGCCCACTCCGTCCCCGGGGCCCCAGGCTCCGCACGAGCGGGAGCCGTCCAGGCGGTGCCCGACTGGGCCGACCTCTGCCGGGCCGCGTACTGCGCCGGCTACGCGGAGGTCGCCGGCCGCGACCCGCGCGCCGATCCCGTACTCCTGCGCGCTTATGAGACCGACAAGGCGATCTACGAAGTCCTGTACGAGGCCCGGCACCGGCCCGACTGGCTGCCGGTACCGATGGCGGCGATACGCCGACTCGCCGCATCCCCCTGACCTTCCCCACCTCACCCCGCCGAGGAGGCCCTGCCCGTGACGCCCCGTCCCCCGTCCGACGACAGTCCGAAGAAGAACGGTGCCAAGAAGCCGGCTGCCGCCAAGAAGACGGCGGTGAAGAAAGCGACGGCCGAGAAGGCGACGGTCAAGAAGGCTGCCGTCAAGAAGGCCGCTGCTCAGAAGCCTGCCGGGAGCAAGGCCGCGAAGGATGCGAAGGTCTCGGGGGTCTCCAAGGTCGCGAAGAAGGGGGCCGGGGCCAGGGTTCCCGAACCGCGTGCTGCCGAACCGAAGGGCGCCGAGCCCGTGGCCGGAGTGTGCGAGCCCGCCGTCGTCGACAGCGCTCCCGTCTTCGCCGGAGTCGCACCCGGTGACCGCGAGCGGCTGCTCTCCGGCACGCACCACGATCCGCACGGGGTGCTCGGCGCCCATCCGGTGCCCGGCGGCGTGGCCTTCCTGGCCTTCCGTCCGTACGCGCTCGGGGTGACCGTCGTGACGGACGACCTGCGGGCCGAGCTGCACGACGACGGGGACGGATTCTTCTCGGCGCTGGTGCCGCTGCGCGCGGTCCCGGAGGCGTACCGGCTGCTCGTCGCGTACGAGGGGACGGTTCAGGACACCGAGGACGCGTACCGCTTCCTGCCCGCGCTCGGGGAGTTCGATCTCCATCTGCTCGGCGAGGGACGCCACGAGGAGCTGTGGCGCGCCCTGGGTGCGGAGCCGATGGTGCACCAGGGGGTGACCGGCACCCGCTTCACGGTCTGGGCGCCGAACGCGCGCGGGGTGCGCCTCGCCGGCACCTTCAACTTCTGGGACGGCACCGGGTTCCCGATGCGGTCGCTCGGCTCCTCCGGGGTGTGGGAGCTGTTCGTGCCGGCGATCGGCGAGGGCGAGCTCTACAAGTTCGAGATCACCCGCCCGGACGGGTCCCGCACCCTGCGGGCCGACCCGATGGCCCGGCGCACCGAGGTCCCGCCGCGCACATCGTCGATCGTGCACGTCTCGCACCATGTGTGGACGGACGAGGAGTGGATGGCGGGGCGGGGTGCCCGTCCGGTGCACGAGGCACCGCTGTCCGTCTACGAGGTCCACCTCCCCTCGTGGCGC
>NZ_JBVKBU010000050.1:0-2766 GCF_055638955.1 Streptomyces sp. NPDC111507
AGGGGGCCCCTCTGGAAGGTGGCCGGGGGCGTGGGGGCAGAGCCCCCACATCACCACCCACACACCCGCGGCCGCCGAACCAACGGGAGAGATGCCGGGCAGTCGGCACGGGGCTCGGCCACGGCGGCTACTCGGCGGCTGGCGCCGAGGTGGCGGCCGCGCGGGCTCGGGCCATGATGCGCTCGGCGGTCCGCTCGCTCACCTCGTACAGCTCGGCGAGTTCGGCGGCGGTCACGGGTGCGCGGCGCCCGGCTTCGGCGGCCGCCAGTTCGGTGGCCACCTCGGCCACGCGGTGGTCCGGCCGGCTGCGTGGGGCCTTGTCCTTGCTACCGACCGTGCGGCCCTTGTACTGCGGC
Source organism: Streptomyces sp. NPDC111507 (assembly GCF_055638955.1). Lineage (NCBI taxonomy): Bacteria > Bacillati > Actinomycetota > Actinomycetes > Kitasatosporales > Streptomycetaceae > Streptomyces > Streptomyces sp. NPDC111507. Next base: position 357 of record NZ_JBVKBU010000050.1, read on the forward strand.
TGGCGGTCGGCTCGCGCCTCGGCGGCGGCCCGGGTCCACCATCGGCGGCCGTGACGCTCCATGCCCGCGTCCATCCGGCCGGCGGCCGCGTCGGCCCTGATGGTCGACGCGCTCACCTTGGCGACGGCGCCGGCCTCCTGGTCGGTCAGCAAGTCGGAGGGGTGCGGCGGCAACGTCGTCCCGCGCTCGTCTTCCTCGTCCGGCTGCTCGTCCTCAACGGGGGCGGCCGCCTGGTCCTCACCGCTCACCGCGTCCTCGGCCGTGATGAGGGCGGCCAGGGTCGGCACCTGCTCTCCAGCTAGGTGGGCTTCGACCTGGGCGGCGTCGTAGATAACTGGACGCTGAGACCCCGGGAGGGGGTGCACTGCGGCCACGAACGCGCCGTGGTGTCGGCGGCGCCACGTCGCAAGCGAGACGCCGGCGAGCTGGGCCACGTCGGCAAGGTCGAGTGTTGGTCGGCCTCGGGGGATCACGTCGGGCTCTCCTGGGGTTCGGGCCTCCGCGTGGGCGGGGCGTCGTCGCTGGTTATGAGGCTACGGCTCCGCGGCTTACGGGCCGGCGCCGTGGTGGGTGGTGCATCCTCGGCCTCGGCGGGGGTGTCGGCCCGCTGGGTGCCGGCGTCCGCCGAGGCTGTCTAGACTGGGGCCGCTTCTTACTTCGGCCTTCGGGCCGGGTGTTGGTGGAAGCAAAAGGGCCGGTGGATGCCGTGACCTCCTCGGAGGTCTACCACCGGCCCTCTGTCGTGTCCGGGCGGCCGCCGAGGTGGCGCCCGCCCGGTGTCCCTCAACGCGCCGTAGCGGCGCCGCCCGTCTGCGGGGTGATGCCGTTGTTCCCGGTGATCTGGCCGGGGTTCTGCACCTCGGCCCGGACGTACGGGTTCGGGTTGGCCGCGGTGCGGTTGGCGTAGTCCTCGGTGCACTTCTGCACGGTGGCCGGCTCGTTGGCAGCGCTCATGGTGACGTTCTCCTTCGGTGGGTGTTGGTGGTCGCCGGGCCGGGGTGCCGTTCCCCTTCCCGACAAGAACTAGATTACAGCAACAGAGCATCACGGGCAAGGCTTCCGCCTGCCCTGACTTGACGTAGTCGCAGGTCAGAAGCGCAACCCGAAGAACTTCCAAGATCTTTTAGCGTGTACATGCGAACCGCGCGGCGGCTCCCGCCCTGCACTCAGGACGGGGCCGCTGGCGCTCTGCCCGAGGTCAACCGGCGGGGCCTTACTCCGGTCGGCGCGGGGCCGGAACCGGAGCCTTGGCCGGCTCGGCGGGCTGACGCTGGCCCGGGATGGCCAACCCGGCGCGCTCGTCGCGCCGTTCGGTCCTGCGGGTGTCGGACCGGTCGCGTACGGCGGTCAGGGCCCTGAAGACGATCATCAGGGGCCACACGGCGACGGCGACGACCCACACCGTGACGGCGCCGGCGAGTTCGCCGTGGGACGGCTGGCGGGTCGGATCGGCTTGCAGGTCCGTCAGGCCGTCCGTGGGCATGACGTTGTAAGAGGTGCTGATCAGAAGTCCGATCAGCAGATACAGCAAGATCACGGGGTGGCTCTTTTCGGTGGGGTGCTGGTGGGGGCTGACCCCGGGGGCGGGTGCCGTTCCCACCCCCGGGGCGCTTGGCTTATCGGCCGGCTCGGGCCTGGTCGACGGGTCGGGCAACCTCGGCGGCGGTGACTTCGCGGGCCATCACAACGCGCACGGTGTCCAGCAGTACCGGCGGCAGCGCGAACCGCTGGCGGCGGATGCCCCGGAGGTGCTTCCGGGCGAGTGCGACGGCGGCGGCGTCCGGGATCGCGGCGGGGCCCTGGCCGTCGAACGCGTAGAAGCGGGTCACCAGGTGCGCGCCGAGCACGGCCGGGGCATGGTGGCGGTCGTCGCGCGGCAGCGCGTCCGGGTCCACGGGAACGCTCGTCCGCGTGTCGGTGTACTCGGTGATGCGTACGAGGTCGGCGCCGAACCGCTCGGCCGCCCATCCGTACTGCGCGCGGGTCGTCTCGGGGCTCTCGATCATCGAGCCCCTGCGCTCGTGGCCGTGCTCCACGTAGCTGACCGACCAGTACCGAACGCGGGCGGTTCGGATGGCGGCCATGTACGAGATCACGCGCTCGACCACCCGGGCGCCGGCCTCGCCGGCCTCGTACTGCGCATCCGCTCGGGCGGTGTCCGGGCCGTGGGTCAACACGGTGGTGGCGAGCCGGGCAGACAGCGAGCGGGCGGGGTCGTACGCCTGCTCGGCGATGAACGCCAGCCTGATGAACATTTCCAGTTCGGCCGGGTTGTTCATGTCGAGTTCCAACGTGGTCACGTCGGTTCCTTTCGGTGGGTGTTGGTGGTGTCGGTCCGGGGTGCCGTTCCCCTTTCCGACAAGTACTAGATTACAGCACTAGGGCATCACTGGCAACTCTGGGCCCGTGT
>NZ_JBVKBU010000051.1:0-2531 GCF_055638955.1 Streptomyces sp. NPDC111507
GCGCCACGAGGGGAGGTGGACCTCGTAGACGGACAGCGGTGCCTCGTGCACCGGACGGGCACCCCGCCCCGCCATCCACTCCTCGTCCGTCCACATATGGGTCGACTCCGTGACGATCGAGGCGGTCGCCGGAGGCACTTCGGTGCGGCGGGCCATCGGGTCGGCGCGCATCGTGTGCGTACCGTCGGGCCGGGTGATGTCGAACTTGTACGGTGTTCCCTCGCCGATGCCCGGCAGGAACAGCTCCCAGACACCCGAGGAACCGAGCGACCGCATGGGGTAGGCGGTGCCGTCCCAGTGGCAGAAGTCCCCGCAGACCCTCACCCCCTGGGCATTGGGTGCCCAGACCGTGAAGCGGGTGCCGGTCACGTCCTGGTGGGTCATGGGATGAGCCCCGAGGGCCCGCCACAGCTCCTCGTGGCGTCCCTCGCCGATCAGATGCAGATCGACCTCGCCCAGCGCGGGCAGGAAGCGGTACGGGTCATGCACCTCGTACGCGTGGCCCGCGTACGTCACCGACAGCACGTACTCGGGGATCGTGCCGAGCGGCAGGACACCCGAGAAGAGGCCGTCACCGACCCCCCGTAGCTCCGTGCGGCGGCCGTCCACCACCACCGCGACGGCCTCGGCGTACGGTCGTAGCACGCGGAACACGACGCCGCCCGGTATCGGGTGTGCGCCGAGCAGCGCGTGCGGATCGTGGTGGGCGCCCGACAACAGGCGCGCGCGGTCCGTCGCGTCCAGCGCGGCTACCGGCCTGGTGCCAACGGCGGTGGTGGGAACTGCCACGGCTTCAGCCTCCTCGGGGAAAGCGGTGGGGCGGATGGATCCTGGGCTCCGGGTCGTCGTCACAGGCGTTCAGCTGGACGTTCGACGCGGTGTTCGGCGTGATGCTCGACGCGATGGTCGGCTGGACGTGGGGCAGGGCGCTGGGTGGGGTGTGCGCCATGCTGTTCCCCCGCGCCTTCGGCGAGGCGACCGACCGCCGCCATCGGGACAGGCAGCCAGTCGGGCCGGTGCCTCGCCTCGTACAGCACCTCGTACACGGCCCTGTCGGTCTCGTACGCGCGCAGCAGTTCGGGCTCCTCGCGTGGGTCCCACGCGGCCGCGGCGGCGTACCCCGCGCAGAAGGCCTCCCGGCAGCGCTGCGCCCACTCGGGGCGCCATGGCCGGCGGGAGCGCGCGGCGTAGTCGAAGGAGCGCAGCATGCCCGCGACATCGCGTACGGGGGACTGGAGGCGCCGGCGCTCGGTGAGCGGACGGGCCGGCTCGCCCTCGAAGTCGATGACGGACCACTGCCGCCCGGCCCGCAGCACCTGCCCCAGGTGGAGGTCGCCGTGAATCCGCTGGGCCGGCCGAATTGCCGCGTCGAGCGCCGCGAGCGCGTCGAAGGCCGAGCGCAACCCGTCCGCGTGCGGCCGGAGTTGGGGCACGGATCGGGCCGTGGTGTCGAGCCGTTCACTCATCGCGGCCGCGAGTTGCCGGTGCTGCAACGGACTGGGCGCTCGTACGGGGAACGCCGCCGCCAGCGCCACATGTATCTCGGCGGTGGCCCGGCCGAGTTCGTATGCCTCTTCGGTGAACTCCCCGCCGGAGGTGAGTGAGTGGAGTGCCAGGGTCCAGCCGTCGGAGGCGTCGCGCAGGAACGGCTGGAGCACCCCGAGTGTGGCCTCCCGCGGCTGCGAGGTGCCGAACCACGCCGCGGGGGCGGGTACGCGGGTGCAGCCCTGCCGGGCCAGCGCCCAGGGCACCTCCAGGTCGGGGTTGATGCCCGGCTGGACGCGGCGGAAGACCTTCAGGATGAAGGAGTTCCCGTACACGAGCGAGGAGTTCGACTGCTCGGTGTCGAGGAGCCGGGGGGCGAGACCGCAGGGGACCGTCACCTGGGGATCCCGCTCGAAGAGCAGCGGTCCCGCAGCCCCGGGCGTGCGCAGCCGTTCCAGGAGCAGACCCGCCGCGTCGGGATCGTGGAAGGCGTCGTACACGCTGAGGTCGGCCAGGGGGCCCGCGCTCGGACGGCCTATGAAGGCGGGGGCGAGCCGGGGTGGGAGGACCTCGCGCGCGCCGAGCAGGAGCTGGTAGCAGTCGTCGGGCGGGGGAGTGCCGGGACCTTCGGGGTCGGAGCCGCCGAGGTGTTCGGTGCGTATCAGGAGATGCAGGCAGCCCGGGTACAGCTCGGTCGACGACACCACGCTCAGACCGGTGACGGGGTGGCCCTTGCCCGCGAACCAGCGCTGCCGCGGCAGCCATTGCCGCAGCAGTTCGGCGAGCGAGGTGAGCAGTGCGGCGGGGGCATGGCTGCCCGGACGGTGCAACGCGGTCTTCGGCATGGCGACACGTCCTTTCAGAGGCAAGCGATCTTCGATGGGCACACGATCACGTGCGATCACGTGCGGTCAGGATCGCCTGGCGGTGCCGGGGTTGATCGCGCGTCGCAGCCGGAACCAGTAGAAGCCGTGGCCCGCGAGGGTGAGCAAGTACGGCAGCTCTCCGATGGCCGGGAATCGCACCCCGCCGATGAGTTCGACCGG
>NZ_JBVKBU010000052.1:0-2188 GCF_055638955.1 Streptomyces sp. NPDC111507
CCGGAGGTAGAGCACTGGATAGGCGATGGGCCCTACCGGGTTACTGACCTTAGCCAAACTCCGAATGCCGGTAAGTGAGAGCGCGGCAGTGAGACTGTGGGGGATAAGCTCCATGGTCGAGAGGGAAACAGCCCAGAGCATCGACTAAGGCCCCTAAGCGTACGCTAAGTGGGAAAGGATGTGGAGTCGCAGAGACAACCAGGAGGTTGGCTTAGAAGCAGCCACCCTTGAAAGAGTGCGTAATAGCTCACTGGTCTAGTGATTCCGCGCCGACAATGTAGCGGGGCTCAAGCGTACCGCCGAAGTCGTGTCATTGCAGCAATACGCCCAACGGCGGCTGTGATGGGTAGGGGAGCGTCGTGTGCCGGGTGAAGCCGCGCCGGAAGGCAGTGGTGGACGGTTCACGAGTGAGAATGCAGGCATGAGTAGCGATACACACGTGAGAAACGTGTGCGCCGATTGACTAAGGGTTCCTGGGTCAAGCTGATCTGCCCAGGGTAAGTCGGGACCTAAGGCGAGGCCGACAGGCGTAGTCGATGGATAACCGGTTGATATTCCGGTACCCGCTGTGAAGCGTCAAACATTGAACCAGGCGATGCTAAGTCCGTGAAGCCGCCCCGGAGCCTTCGGGCAAAGGGGAGTGGTGGAGCCGACGGACCAGACCTGCAGTAGGTGAGTGATGGGGTGACGCAGGAAGGTAGTCCATCCCGGGCGGTGGTTGTCCCGGGGTAAGGGTGTAGGCCGTGTGATAGGTAAATCCGTCGCACATCAAGGCTGAGACCTGATGCCGAGCCGATTGTGGTGAAGTGGATGATCCTATGCTGTCGAGAAAAGCCTCTAGCGAGTTTCATGGCGGCCCGTACCCTAAACCGACTCAGGTGGTCAGGTAGAGAATACCGAGGCGTTCGGGTGAACTATGGTTAAGGAACTCGGCAAAATGCCCCCGTAACTTCGGGAGAAGGGGGGCCATCACTGGTGATGAGTCTTGCACTCTGAGCTGGGGGTGGCCGCAGAGACCAGCGAGAAGCGACTGTTTACTAAAAACACAGGTCCGTGCGAAGCCGTAAGGCGATGTATACGGACTGACGCCTGCCCGGTGCTGGAACGTTAAGGGGACCGGTTAGTCACTCTTCGGGGTGGCGAAGCTGAGAACTTAAGCGCCAGTAAACGGCGGTGGTAACTATAACCATCCTAAGGTAGCGAAATTCCTTGTCGGGTAAGTTCCGACCTGCACGAATGGCGTAACGACTTCTCGACTGTCTCAACCATAGGCCCGGTGAAATTGCACTACGAGTAAAGATGCTCGTTTCGCGCAGCAGGACGGAAAGACCCCGGGACCTTTACTACAGTTTGATATTGGTGTTCGGTTCGGCTTGTGTAGGATAGGTGGGAGACTTTGAACTCTGAGCGCCAGCTCAGGGGGAGTCGTCGTTGAAATACCACTCTGGTCGTGCTGGATGTCTAACCTGGGTCCGTGATCCGGATCAGGGACAGTGTCTGATGGGTAGTTTAACTGGGGCGGTTGCCTCCTAAAGAGTAACGGAGGCGCCCAAAGGTTCCCTCAGCCTGGTTGGTAATCAGGTGTTGAGTGTAAGTGCACAAGGGAGCTTGACTGTGAGACCGACGGGTCGAGCAGGGACGAAAGTCGGGACTAGTGATCCGGCGGTGGCTTGTGGAAGCGCCGTCGCTCAACGGATAAAAGGTACCCCGGGGATAACAGGCTGATCTTCCCCAAGAGTCCATATCGACGGGATGGTTTGGCACCTCGATGTCGGCTCGTCGCATCCTGGGGCTGGAGTCGGTCCCAAGGGTTGGGCTGTTCGCCCATTAAAGCGGTACGCGAGCTGGGTTTAGAACGTCGTGAGACAGTTCGGTCCCTATCCGCTGTGCGCGTAGGAATATTGAGAAGGGCTGTCCCTAGTACGAGAGGACCGGGACGGACGAACCTCTGGTGTGCCAGTTGTCCTGCCAAGGGCATGGCTGGTTGGCTACGTTCGGGAGGGATAACCGCTGAAAGCATCTAAGCGGGAAGCCTGCTTCGAGATGAGTATTCCCACCCCCTTTGAGGGGTTAAGGCTCCCAGTAGACGACTGGGTTGATAGGCCGGATCTGGAAGGCGGGTAACCGCTGGAGGTGACCGGTACTAATAGGCCGAGGGCTTGTCCTCAGTTGCTCGCGTCCACTGTGT
>NZ_JBVKBU010000053.1:0-1838 GCF_055638955.1 Streptomyces sp. NPDC111507
CCGGCCTCGGCCAGCTCGATCGCCGCTCGCAGCCCGGCTCCTCCGGTGCCGATCACCAGCACCATGGTGGAAATACGTTGTTCGGTGATAGCCACCATCTACTCCGATCGCCGAGGGATTGTCACTCAGTAGGACCAGGATGTCCCGGAATCTGTGACACCTGTCGTGGACACTCCCGTGGCGGGTGGCGTCCACTGACATCGACGTGAGCGAGAGACGATGTGCAATCCGGCCCACTCCCGCTCCTGACGGGGAGTTACGGCAGGATGCGGTCCAGGGATATGGCGGGGTTGGAAAAGAGCACGTCGTCGATGTGCGATCCCGAGGTGATCAGGGAGCGGATCGGGTCGATGACGTCCCTCACGTTGACACTCGTGCCTGCCAGCGCGTGCTTCTTCGTCAGCGGGCCGCTGTGACCGCGCTCCCGCAGTGCCTCGACAGCGAGGCGAGTCACGTGGGGAAGGTCACCCGTCAGACCGCTCAGCCTTTGATTCCCTGACAACCCCAGTGATTCCCTGACAACCCCAGCGACGACCTGGGCGGGTCAGGCGCCAGCCGTCACAACCTCGTGGGCTTCATGGTCATACCTCCAGCCGAACACTGCCCTCGCGTGCCGGCCGGCCACTGATCATCTCCGTCGGGCGGAGGAGCGGAAGATGCCCTACGTCATTGCACAGCCTTGCGTTGACGCCCAGGACGGAGCTTGCCGCATCGAGTGCTCCGCGGACTGCGTCTGCGAGGGCAACGGGACACTCCACATCAACCCTTCCGAGTGCGTGGACTGTCATGCGTACGAACCCGTCTGTCCGGTCGAGGCCGTGTCCTACGAAGAGGATGTCCCAGAGCACTGGGCGCAGTACACGACCATCAACGCCGAATACTTTGCTAATGCTGAAGGCGGCGACGACGAACGGCTCGCCCTCCTGTCCCGAGAACGCCTGCCGGGAGCCGGCGCTGCCCGAGGCGAACGCAGTGACCCGGTTGCCCGGCGGGTCGTGTCGAGACCTTGCACTGTGCGCGATGTCACCTCCACGGCGAAGCACACGTGCAGCGGTTCCCAGCAGGCAAACTGGGGGGCCATCGATGGCTGGGGGCGGTGGCGTCCCCGGCGAGGGAATGAGGCAGTAAGTGGGAATGACCGTTCACCCCGGAGGCGGAGCCTTCCGGCCGAGCTCTGCTTCCGGCGGTACTCATCGCCTCGACCCCCGCTTGCGCCACGAGCGGCTGGTGTTCGCCAGGTTGCGCACGTCGCAGGACCGGTTCGCAGACGCGATCACAGCCTTCGCGGGCACGATGGGCTTCGTGTACGTCCATGCCGTCTGGTTTGCGGTGTGGATCGCCCTCAACCTCAAGCTGTTCGGCTCCGCAGCGGTCTTCGACCCCTATCCGTTCGGGCTGCTCACCATGATCGTGAGCCTGGAGGCCATCTTCCTGTCCACATTCGTCATGGTGAGTCAGAATCGGCAAGCCGCTCGTGAGGACGTCCGGGCCGATCTGGATTTCGAGACCAATGTTCGCGCCGAGGTCTGGGCGGTGCACATAGGCAAGGCGCTCGGCCTGAATCCGCAGGAGATCGAGCTTCACGTCCAGGAGGTCATCCAGCAGAGCAAGAGCGCGATGGAACCGGGGTCCGGGGTTCCGCCGGTGGCCCCGGATACTCTGTGAACGTGGCCCTGCAACGGCTCACGCTCGCCATGCCCAGCGCATGTTCAACCGGCCGGATGTCATGCAACCGGTCAGGGGCTTACTGGTCCTAACAAAGCCGCTGTACGTGGCGGTGGGTGATCAGGCAGACGGCGAGTCCGAGGAATGCTTCGTGGATGTCGTCGCGTCGTTCC
>NZ_JBVKBU010000055.1:0-1431 GCF_055638955.1 Streptomyces sp. NPDC111507
TGTGGACGGACGAGGAGTGGATGGCGGGGCGGGGTGCCCGTCCGGTGCACGAGGCACCGCTGTCCGTCTACGAGGTCCACCTCCCCTCGTGGCGCCCCGGCCTGACCTACCGCCAACTGGCCGAGCAACTGCCCGCCTACGTCCGCGACCTCGGCTTCACCCATGTCGAGCTGATGCCGGTCGCCGAGCACCCCTTCGGCGGCTCCTGGGGCTACCAGGTCACCGGCTTCTACGCCCCCACCGCACGCCTGGGCACCCCCGACGACTTCAAACACCTCGTCGACGCCCTGCACCAGGCCGGGATCGGCGTCCTCATGGACTGGGTACCGGCCCACTTCCCACGCGACGCCTGGGCCCTCGCCGAATTCGACGGACGCCCCCTCTACGAACACGCCGACCCCCAGCGCGCCGCCCACCCCGACTGGGGCACCCTCGAATTCGACTTCGGACGCCGCGAGGTACGCAACTTCCTCGTCGCCAACGCCGTGTACTGGTGCGAGGAGTTCCACATCGACGGCCTGCGCGTCGACGCCGTCGCCTCGATGCTCTACCTCGACTACTCACGCGAACCAGGACAGTGGACCCCCAACGAACACGGCGGCCGGGAGAACCTCGACGCCGTCGCCTTCCTCCAGGAGATGAACGCCACCGTCTACCGCCGCGCACCCGGCGTCATGACGATCGCCGAGGAATCCACGGCCTGGGACGGAGTCACGCGGGCCACCCATCACACCGGGCCCGGCGGGTTCGGGGGGCTGGGGTTCGGGCTGAAGTGGAACATGGGGTGGATGCACGACTCGTTGAGCTATGTGCAGCACGAGCCGGTCCATCGCAAGTACCACCACAACGAGATGACGTTCTCGATGGTGTACGCCTACAGCGAGAACTACGTCCTGCCCATCTCCCACGACGAGGTCGTCCACGGCAAACGCTCACTCGTGTCGAAAATGCCCGGCGACTGGTGGCAGCAACGCGCCACCACCCGCGCCTACCTCGGCTTCATGTGGGCCCACCCCGGCAAACAACTCCTCTTCATGGGCCAGGAATTCGCCCAGGGCGCCGAATGGTCCGAAACCCACGGCCCCGACTGGTGGCTCCTGGACCCCGCCTACCCCGCCGAACCCGACCACCGCGGCATCCGCGACCTCGTCCGCGACCTCAACACCCTCTACCGCCACGAACCCGCCCTCTGGCAACGCGACACCGACCCCGCCGGCTTCACCTGGATCGCCGGCGACGCCGCCGACGACAACGTCCTCGCCTTCCTCCGCCACGACACCGACGGCACCCCCCTCCTCGCCGTCTCCCACTTCTCCCCCGCCGTCCGCCACGACTACCGCCTCGGCATCCCCGAATCCATCCCCGCCTGGCACGAAGTCCTCAACACCGACGCCGCCCGCTACGGCGGCAGCAACATCCACAACCCCCACC
>NZ_JBVKBU010000056.1:0-1410 GCF_055638955.1 Streptomyces sp. NPDC111507
GGGCCCGATCCGGCGAAGTCGGGCAACGCCTCCTCCTGCGTTCGGCCTGTTCCGCTCCCCGGTTCAAGAGGGGTATCGACCGTTCATATGTTCCCTCTGGTGGTGGGTGCTCGTTCGTACGATCACCGCATGCAGCTTCGGTACGCCTTCAGGGTGTACCCGGACACCGGCCAGCAGACCGCGCTGGCGAAGGCGTTCGGGTGCGCCCGCGTCGTGTTCAACGACGCGGTCCGCGCCCGTGAAGACGCCCGCAAGGCCGAACAGCCGTTCCCGAAGGCCGGGGAGCTGTCCACGCGCCTGATCACCCAGGCCAAGCGGACACCCGAGCGGTCCTGGCTGGCCGAGGTCTCCGCCGTCGTCCTCCAGCAGTCCCTGCGGGACGCCGAGACCGCGTACCGCAACTTCTTCGCGTCCCTCAAGGGCGAGCGGAAGGGAGCGAAGACTGGTGCGCCCCGGTTCAGGTCCCGCAAGGACGCGCGGCAGTCGATCCGGTTCACCGCCAACGCCCGCTGGAACATCACCGACGGCCGTCTGAATCTCCCGAAGATCGGTGCGGTGAAGGTGAAGTGGTCCCGCACGCTGCCCACTACCCCCTCCTCCGTCACCGTCATCAAGGACGCGGCCGGGCGGTACTTCGCCTCCTTCGTCATCGACACCGACCCCGCCGCCGACCAGGCACGGATGCCCGAAACCGACCGCACCATCGGCATCGATCTCGGCCTCACTCACTTCGCGGTCCTGTCCGACGGCACGAAAATCGACTCCCCGCGATTCCTGCGGCGCGCGGAGAAGAAACTGAAGAAGGCCCAGCGGGAGCTGTCCCGCAAGCAGAAGGGATCCAGGAACCGGGCCAAGGCCCGCCTGAAGGTCGCTCGCGCCCACGCCAAGGTGGCCGACGCACGCCGTGAGTTCCACCACCAGCTCTCCACGAAGCTGATCTCCGAGAACCAAGGGATCGGTGTGGAGGACCTGTCGGTGGCGGGACTGGCCCGTACGAAGCCGGCCAAGTCCGTGCACGACGCCGGATGGTCATCGTTCCTCAGCATGCTGGAGTACAAGGCCGCCCGGTACGGGCGGAGGCTGGTCAGGATCGGCCGGTTCGAGCCCACCTCCCAGACCTGCTCCACCTGCGGCGTCAAGGACGGCCCCAAACCCCTGAACGTCCGGGAATGGACGTGTAGTGCCTGCGGCACCGTCCACGACCGGGACCACAATGCCGCGATCAACGTGAAGACGGCCGCCGGACTGGCGGTATCGGCCTGCGGAGCGCCGGTAAGACCAGGAGCAATCCCGGCACAGCGCGAAGAAACAGGAAGCCACGGAATCCCGCCCGAACCCCGTGCCGCGTAGCGGCACAGGGCGGACGAGAAGGCCAGAACCCTCGGGCTTCAGCCCGAGGAGCAAGTCAAT
>NZ_JBVKBU010000057.1:0-1241 GCF_055638955.1 Streptomyces sp. NPDC111507
TGAAGGGAGGGGATTCCTTCCTTCAGGGCTGAGCGGGGATTCCTGGCTCAGGCTGCCTCTGGGAGCAGCGCTCCCGGTGGTCTTACGCCCTCAACACCAGCCGGGTTCAGACCTGCCCGGACGAGCATCACGCGGGCGGAGTTCTTGTCTCTGGGCGAGACGACTTTGCACGCGGTGCAGGTGTAGGTGCGCTCGGACAACGGCAGTGCGTGCTTGGTTCTCGCTCCGCACGATGCGCAGTCCATGGTGGTGTGTGCGGGATGCACGAGACGGATGTCGCGTCCGTGCTTGCGGCCCATCTCGATCAGGGCCTTCTTCGTGGCGCCGATCGCGGCGTCCGCCGCCTTGCGCGCCATCGAGGACTGGGCGAGGAACTTCGGCTGGAAGTCCTCGACGGCGATGGCGTCGTGGTCGGCCACCACCTTCTTCGCCCACTTGCGGCCGGTGTCCTGCCGCTGCCGGGCGATCTTCGCGTAGGTCTTCGCCCGCCACTTCTTCGCCTCGCGGTAGCCCTTCGAGGCGGCCTGCCCCTTCTTCGGCCGGCGGCGGGCCATCATCCGGTCGTAACGCGTCAGCCCAGCCTGCGCCTTACGGCCGTGCTGGGCGTGCGGCAGGTCGTGGGCGTCGGAGGTGGTGGTCGCGGTCTCCTTCACGCCCCAGTCCACGCCGAGCACCCGGCCGGTCTTTGGCAACGGCCGCACCTCGGTGGGGACCACGAACGATGCGTACCAGTGCCCGACGCTGTCCCGGTACACGCGCACCGAAGAGGGTTCGCCCGGCAGGTCGCGCGACCACACCACCCTCAGCACGATCCCACCCGCCACATGCAGGCGGCCGTCCTTCAGCCGGAACCCGCGCCGGGTGTAGTTCAGCGTCGGCAACGCCTCGCGCTTCTTCTTCCACCCCGGCATACCGGCCCGCTGCCGCTGAGGCAGCCGTTCCCGGATGTCCTTGAGCGCCTTCGCGCGGGACCTGCCGAAGTCCCGGATCAGCTGCTGCTGAGGAACTGAGCTGCCCTCACGCAGCCACGGCGTACGCTCCCGCGCCCCGGTCAGCATCCGGTCGAGCTGCGCCGGGCCACAGGTCCGCTTCTCTCCCGTGGTCTTGTTGTGCAGGTGGACCGCCTTGGACTTGGCGACGCACTCGTTCCAGATCCACCGGCACCGTGCCCACTCCGCCTCCAGCGCGGTACGGGCACTCGACGACACGCGAAGCCGGTAGGTGTACCGGGCGCGCCCGGC
>NZ_JBVKBU010000058.1:0-1159 GCF_055638955.1 Streptomyces sp. NPDC111507
CTGAGGTTGAAAGGGTGGGGTGACAGTCGGCGTTGGCGGTGCTACATCCTCGTCATGAGGTACGCGGATAGCGGTGGTCTGACCGCCGTGGGGCGGGCGAAGCGTGAGGCCGTGCGCTTCGAGGCTGCGGAGATGTTCGAGCAAGGGGTGCGGCCGCCGGAGGTGGCCCGCAGGTTACGGGTGACGCGGAAGTCGGCGTATGCCTGGCACGCAGAGTGGCGTCAGGGTGGCAGGGCTGCCCTGGAGTCCAGGGGAGCCGGTGGCTTTCCGTGCCGGCTCAGCGATGCCGAGACGGAGCGGTTGCAGACCGAGCTGGAGGCCGGCCCGGCGGCGCATGGCTGGATGGAGGACCAGCGGTGGACCCTGGCGAGGGTCGCGGAGCTGATTCACCGACTGTTCGGGCACCGGTACACCCCGCGCGGGGTGTCGTATCTGCTGCATAGGCTGGGCTGGTCACCGCAGGTCCCCGCACACAGAGCCGTCGAGCGGGACGAGCAGGCCGTCGAGCTGTGGCGGACGGAGCAGTGGTCACGGGTAAGAGGACGGCCCAGCTCCTGGGCGCGTGGATAGCTTTCGAGGACGAGGCCGGACAGGACCTGAAGCCCGGGAAGGGCCGGACCTGGTCGCGGCGGGGCCGGACGCCGCTGGTCAAGGTGACAGGCAAGGGCTCAGGTCGTGTCCTGATGGCCGGGATGATCTGCCTCAGGCCGGGGCGTGCAACCAGGCTGATCTACCGGACGCAGACGTACCGGGGCCGAACCGGCGAGAAGAAGGGTTTCCGCGCGCGAGAATTCGCGGACCTGCTGACGTCCGCCCGTCGGCAACTCGGCGGTGCCCCGCTGATCGTGGTGTGGGACAACGCCAGCACTCATCACGCCAAGGCCCTGCGGGAGTTCTGCGACCGCAACAGCGACTGGCTGACCATCGTCAATCTCCCGCCCTACGCGCCCGACCTCAACCCCGTCGAAGGCGTATGGGCCCATCTGAAGAAGTCCCTGGCCAACCTCGCACCCCACGCGATCGAAGACCTCACCCCACTCGTGAAGAACCGTCTACACGACATCCAACGCCGCCCCGAAGCGCTCGACGGCTTCATCACCGAGACCGGACTGCGACTGGAGCCCCCGTAACCCCGTCACCCCACCCTTTCAACCTCAGC
>NZ_JBVKBU010000059.1:0-1057 GCF_055638955.1 Streptomyces sp. NPDC111507
AAGAAACACACGACGCTGCACCTAAATGCATTTCGGGGAGAACCAGCTATCACGGAGTTTGATTGGCCTTTCACCCCTAACCACAGGTCATCCCCCAGGTTTTCAACCCTGGTGGGTTCGGTCCTCCACGACCTCTTACAGCCGCTTCAACCTGCCCATGGCTAGATCACTCCGCTTCGGGTCTTGAGCGCGCTACTAAATCGCCCTATTCGGACTCGCTTTCGCTACGGCTTCCCCACACGGGTTAACCTCGCAACACACCGCAAACTCGCAGGCTCATTCTTCAAAAGGCACGCAGTCACGAGACACCAAGCAAGCTTGATGTCCGACGCTCCCACGGCTTGTAGGCACACGGTTTCAGGTACTATTTCACTCCGCTCCCGCGGTACTTTTCACCATTCCCTCACGGTACTATCCGCTATCGGTCACCAGGGAATATTTAGGCTTAGCGGGTGGTCCCGCCAGATTCACACGGGATTTCTCGGGCCCCGTGCTACTTGGGTGTTTCTCAAACGAGCCGTTGACGTTTCGACTACGGGGGTCTTACCCTCTACGCCGGACCTTTCGCATGTCCTTCGCCTACATCAACGGTTTCTGACTCGTCTCACGGCCGGCAGACCGTGAAAGAGAAATCCCACAACCCCACATACGCAACCCCTGCCGGGTCTCACACGCATATGGTTTGGCCTCATCCAGTTTCGCTCGCCACTACTCCCGGAATCACGGTTGTTTTCTCTTCCTGCGGGTACTGAGATGTTTCACTTCCCCGCGTTCCCTCCACATACCCTATGTGTTCAGGTATGGGTGACAGCCCATGACGACTGCCGGGTTTCCCCATTCGGAAACCCCCGGATCAAAGCCTGGTTGACGACTCCCCGGGGACTATCGTGGCCTCCCACGTCCTTCATCGGTTCCTGGTGCCAAGGCATCCACCGTGCGCCCTTAAAAACTTGGCCACAGATGCTCGCGTCCACTGTGCAGTTCTCAAACAACGACCAACCACCCATCACCCCGAACCAGTAGTCCGAGTGCACTGGGGCCGGCACTGAAGGCAGCC